>NZ_CP059732.1:5955625-7192500 GCF_014117325.1 Spirosoma foliorum
AGAATTTCATGTGTCGGGCGTTATTGCCGTTGTGACATTGGGGTTAACCGTCTCTCAGTTTGCTAAAAAACTCTTTCCAGATGGCACCAAAGCCCAGTCTAAAGCCATCTGGGAAATTATTGTGTTTATCCTGAATGGGTTAGTCTTTGTACTTATCGGGCTGGAATTTCCTTATGTACTCGAAAATATTGATCGTCAGGAGCTTTTACCGCTGATTGGTTATAGCTTCATCATCTGCATTGTTGCGCTGATTATCCGAATGGCCAGGGTATTTCTGCAAAAGATTAACATAGATCGAGCCTTCCAGAAAACGCAGGACAGCAAGTTTGAAGAAGCTCAGCTTGACTGGAAAAACTGCCTGATTATCAGTTGGTCGGGCATGAGAGGTATTGTTTCGTTGGCCACTGCCATTGCCTTACCCGTTACCTTAACAGACGGTCACGCATTTCCAAAACGAGACGTAATCATTTTCATTTCGGTGATGACGGTGTTGATTACACTGGTCGCACAAGGACTGAGTTTACCCATGTTGGTAAAACGGTTGGGCGTCAACCAGACCAGTAAATAAATGATAGGTAAGCGGTGATATTAAACAGTCGAGCAAACAGCCTATTTTTGGCTCCTTATCATCAGTCACTTACTATAACTCTATCATGAAAAAGGTACACCTATTGGCATTCGTTTGCCTAGGCCTTCTTACTACTGCTTTCCGGAGCGATTCCATCAATACAGACTCCCGTGCCGACTTTGCAACTGTCTATATTTATCGGGGCGGTCAGTTTTTTGGGTCAGCGCTTAATTATGCAATTTTCGCCAATGGCGAAAAAATATGTAAGCTTAGCAATAACCGTTACATCGAATACAAGGCTAAACCTGACCAGTTGTCATTAACAGCACACCGCGGTGGTATAGAGGTATTTAAGAAAGAAACCGGTCTTGACATCCAGGTTGAAGCCGGCAAAAGCTATTATGTAAAAGGTGATCAGAAATCAAGCATTACTCGCACTCGTCTGGAACTCTCGGAAGTAACAGAGAACACCGCCAAACGCGATATGAAAGACATGACAGTAGATGCTTGTCAGGAAACAGCGGAGAAATAATTGGCTGAATCAGGCAAAAAAATTGCCTACTTTTTTGTCATTCCGACGCAAGGAGGAATCTCAAGCTTGACTAATAAGCGACTTTGAGATTCCTCCTTGCGTCGGAATGACAAAAAAGTACCCTAAAGTACGATAAAAGAAAAAGGTTAAACAGCGGCAAACCTAACCCGCCATTTCATCAACTCCTTCTAAATAAAAATCTGGTATTGCAGGATTAATTGCCCCCGCCGACCGGCTGCAGAAAGTTGGGACGTGTTGGACGATGGAGCATAATAAGGTCGGTTCTGGTAATCGAGTGTCAGCTTCCCGTTGTGGCCTTTTATCAGGTAGTTCAAACCAATATTGTAGACTCCAAGTGTATTGGCTACGCGTTGATAGTTCGCTAGTTGAGCCTGCACATAGGGCATGAGCGTACCGTTGCCCTCACCAAATAGATCCCGTTTCAGTAGATAGCCAAACTGACCATAGACAACACTCCCCGTACCGAACATTGGGAAAGAGTTGCCCTGAGTACCTCCTAGCCCACCAGGACGTTGGGACGCGGGAATGTCGCTGGCCGGATTCATGGCACCGTTGAAACGCAGATAATTGTCGCCGTAATCCGTGTGGAAATAGCCAAGGTAAGCGTTGATGGCAGTTCCTTTTTCCTTATTTAACGGTATGTCCAGAAACGATGCAATTGACCACAGATTCAATGCCTGATAAACGGTATCGCCCGCTACAGGTACGCGTACCATCGCGTTTTTCTGTGTGATAAATCCAGCTTCCAGATTAAAAATTTTCTTAGCGCCCAGATACGTACCCGTGTTGTAACCGGGTGCCTGATGCGCTTCTTTATCGAAAAATTGCCACATGAAGAAGCCCTGAAATTGCTTCTCGTGGCCTTTCAACGCAAAAATAGAATTAGGCCCATAGGTTGGTAACGCAGCTCCATTAGTTTGAATCGGGAATGGATCGCTGACCGCTACACGATAATCGAGGTGGCCAACCTGACCGCGTGCATATACACTTAATTTGCGGGTAAACTCGTCGGTTTGGTCGGTGGTTGCCTGGGCAAAAACAGGTACGTCCATACTCATAATCGTTCCCACGCTAGGCGCACTGAATCTCGACAGGCCATTCACAATGGTCAGGCCAGCGCCAATATTCAGGTAATTTTTATTCTTAAACACCAGATACTCAGCAAGCGCATCGTGGAAGAACGCCTGTATTTTTCGTTGCGACGAAGCGGTTTGATTAAATCCACCATTCAGGTAATTGAAATTATTCATCCCGAACTGGAAGTATAAAAACAAATGGTCGCTGATTTGGCCAAACAGCTGCATACGGGTCCGGCGTAACCCAATAGAAAAGGTATTGTCTTTAGGCACCCCAACAACCGTTGATCCAGGATTACTCTGATTGAACTGTAACCAGGCCTGATTCAGAAAAGTAGCTTTAAAAAAGTGGGTTCCCGATTCGTTGAGGTTGTATTTCAATTCCTTCTTCTCCGCCTTAGCTGATCCCGATATGTTTATCGCTGGAGTTGATGACTTAGTTGTATCAGTGGGAAGGGTAACGGATTGTTGAGCAAATGTTAGCTGACTGGTAATCAACAAGGCACCTACCCAGCCAGTTGTTAGCGCTATATTCATGTGGCTGCTGTTTTGGTATCGCCACAAAACTATGAACAGAAATGCTTAAGTGGCGTCGGTTACTTATAACCGACACAATGAGGTTTCTCAAAACCTATATGTACTCACGAGGTTTTGAGAAACCTCAAAAATAGATTAATCCACGCTTCGATATAGTCGCGTAGCGACAGGATGTTTATAGAAATGCAACTCATTCGCCTTTTTAGCGTGCCGTCAGGTACGTAACTATTTCGTCCCCACCGGCACGATGATTACTAAGGTTGGTAATTAAAGTGAATAATGGATGATTTACGAATAGCATGATACTAGTTTTTTGTCATCCCGACGTCAGGAGGGATCTTCGGTAAATAACCAGTTGCCGAAGATCCCTCCTGACGTCGGGATGACAAAAAATAGCATTGTAAATAACTGACAATCAGCTGATAATTTTAGAATCTATCCATTATTCACGTTTGTTTAGGCTACAAACATTTTGTCGCTATGCGACATACAGACAATCACGCAACTCGAATTATAGCAAAAAAGCCGCCCTCATAACAATAGGCGGCTTTTCACAAATTGATTTTATCTCGATTATACTTTCGCCGGATTAGTTGGCACGGGTTTTTCTTTCTTTCCGCTCAAGCGAGCCGACAAACGGCGAGCAGCATTAAATATGTTTTCGAATGTCAGATAAACCGTCGGTACCAGCACGAGCGTAAGCAGGAGCGAACTAATTAGACCGCCAATAATTACCCAGGCCAGCCCATTCTTCGATTCCGATCCGTCGCCCGTAGCTAACGCCATGGGTAACAGGCCAATCGCCATTGCAATGGTCGTCATCAGAATAGGGCGAATCCGTTCGCGACCTGCTTCAACGAGGGCATCAATCGTATTTTTTCCTTCCTCTTTCTGCTGATTGGCAAAGTCAACCAACAGAATGGCGTTCTTGGCTACCAGACCAATCAGCATAATCATCCCTAACATAACGAAGAAAGAGATTGATTGCTCGGCCAATGCCAGCGCTAGGAATGCCCCGATAATGGCCATCGGAATAGAGAACAGGACGACAAATGGCCGAAAGTACGAGTTATATAGTGCCACCATCAGCAGATACACAAATGTGATAGCCAGTCCCAGCGCAATACCCAGACTACTAAACGCATCCGACTGACGTTCCAGATCGCCCTTCAGTTTGTAGGTGACGCCACCCGGTAATTGCTTCGTTTTCAAAATATTGTCAATCTCCGTTCCGACCGTACCCGTTGGACGACCGACTACGTTGGCGTTGACGAATAAAGACCCTACCCGGTTGTAGCGAGTTAACTGCGTTGCACCAGTCCCCAGACTCAGATCGGCAATCTGTCGAACCTCAATCAATTTACCTTTACCATCGGGAACGGTCAAGTTTCCTACGTCATCTTTACTCTGGCGATTAAACTTGTTGAGTTCAACCCGAATGTCGTAATCACGACTACCAATCCGGTATTTACTATCCGTATTTCCCGAAAAAGCGGTCTGCAAGGTTGCCCCTACATTCGCGACCGAAACCCCGTATTGGGCCATTTGACGACGATCGAGGTTTACTTTGAGTTCTGGTTTAGGATCATCTACGCCTAACTCAACGTCGGTTGTTCCACTTACCGATTTCACAATCTGCTTCACAACAGCCGCTGCTTTCTCTAAGTCCTGCTGCGAATTACCCTGCAACAAAATCTGAATCGGAGCGGCATTCGCGCCACCTGTAATGGCCAGCGGTGCCGATTTGACGTTCAGGCCAGGCGTTTTCATAATCTCGGCCTTTGTCTGAGCGGCAAACTTTTCGATTGAAATAGTCCGTTGCTGTTTCGGCAAAATAGTCACCGTAATTTCAGCTTTGTGGTAAGGTGTAGAACCCAGTCCACCGCCCGAGGCAGCACTCGAATACCCAACGTTGCTGTTCACTTTCGTAACCAATGGGTTACTCATCAATTGCTTTTCGATCTTCTGACAAATCCGATTGGTTTCGGCCAGACTGTTGAAAGGCTCACCTTCGATCTGAACAATAAATTCTCCCTGATCACTTTGCGGGAAGAAGGTTGTTCCGATGAAACCACCACCCACCAGGCCAAATGAGGCAATCAGAAGGGCAATTGCGGTAA
The DNA here is from genome assembly GCF_014117325.1 of Spirosoma foliorum. Taxonomy (NCBI): domain Bacteria; kingdom Pseudomonadati; phylum Bacteroidota; class Cytophagia; order Cytophagales; family Cytophagaceae; genus Spirosoma; species Spirosoma foliorum. The sequence continues at coordinate 5,960,480 of NZ_CP059732.1, forward strand.
TGAACACCCAACGTTTGTGATGCAGCCCCCAGGTCAGTAAGCGAGCGTACGCGTGTTTAAGCGAATCGAATTGTCCTTCAAACCATTTCAGGAAGCGTTTGCCAAGGCCACGACCGTTGAGATCGGTCTCTTTGGCAAAACGAGAAGCCAATAACGGTGTGATGGTAAACGACACCGCCAGCGACATGAGGGTCGAGAACACAACCACCAGCGAGAACTCTCGAATGATGTTCGCAATGAGGCCCTGTACAAAAACCAGCGGCAGGAACACCACCACGTCGACCATTGTAATAGCCAGCGCAGTAAACCCAATTTCATTCCGACCGTCGAGCGAAGCCGTTCGCCGATCTTTACCCATTTCGAGGTGGCGGTAAATGTTCTCTAATACCACAATCGAGTCATCGACCAGAATACCAACGACCAGCGATAAGGCCATCAACGTCATCAGGTTAAGCGTAAAGCCCAACAGGTACATCGGCACGAATACCGAGATAATGGAAGCCGGTACCGATACCATGACGATAAAGGCATTTCGGATACTGTGCAGGAACAACAACATCACAAGGGCCACCAGCACAACGGCAAACTCAAGGTCGAAAATAACCCCTTCGGCAGAGGCCAGTGTGTACGTCGATGAGTCACTGGTGATTTCGAATTTCAGGCCAATGTTGGCGTATTGCTTTTCGATACCACCCAGAATAGCCTTCACCTGCTGGCTGATTTCCACCGCATTGGCATCGGTCTGTTTCTGAATCGAGATACCGATAGATTCACGACCGTTGATCCGGTTGATGGTCGTGGCATCGGCAACGCCATCCGTTACCGTTGCCACATCGCTCAGTATAACGTTCGTTCCATTGGCCGATGTCACAAGCGGAGCATTCCGAATCTGATTGATATCGGTAAACTTACCGGCTAGCCGAATGGCGTATTGTGCCTGATCGGTTTCAATTCGTCCCGTCGGGTAATCGAGGTTGGCTGAATTTACGGCCTGCGTTACCTGCGCCAATGACAGGTTATACAGCTTGAGTTTGTTCGGATCAACACCAATTTTGATTTCGCGCTGGCGGCCACCCGTTAAGGTTACCTGTCCTACCCCATCCACTTTCGTCAGCTGAGTACGAATCTGATCGTCGACCAAATCGTAGAGTTTAGTTGCTTCCAGATTTCCCCGAACACCCATCCGAATAACGGGCACATCGTCGGTCGAGAATTTTTGCAGCGTTGGCGATTCTACCTCATCTGGCAATTGCGAAAGTACTGCGTTTACTTTTCGCTGGGCATCCTGCAACGCCTGGTTTGCATTGGCACTGGCCGACAATTCAATCTGAATAATCGAAAGCCCTTCCTGACTGGTCGAACTTATATTTTTCAGATTTTCGAGCGATGACACCGCATCTTCCAGCTTTCGCGTTACGGAGTTTTCAACCTCGCCTGCAGCGGCACCCGGATAAGTTGTGATAACGGTCACAACAGGCGCATCGAACTTCGGCAACAGGGTATAGTTCAGGCTTTTATACGAGATAAAGCCCAAAATACCCAGGATCGTGAAAGCCACTACAACCAGCGTCGGGCGTTTAATGGCGACTTCAGTTACTGACATGGTCTTATTTATGGTTTTGGGTTTAAGGTATTCGGTTTACGGTTTATGGCCTTTTTTAGTCGACCAGTACCGATACGGTAAGACCGCTTTGCGCAGCCATAACCCTAAAACCGAATACTGTAAACCATCTTTTAAGGATTGACCGCTACCGATGTATCCACTTTGCTTTGAGCTGCGCTACCCTGATTGACAGTCACTTTAGCCCCGTTAGTCAGATTCAGCTGACCGTTTACAACGATTGCTTCTCCTTGTTTCAGGCCCTCAAGCACCTGATACTGATCACCGCTGTCGTAACCAAGCCGGATTTTACGGATGCGGGCTACGTTGTTTTGCACAACATATACACTGGCACTATCGGCCCCGCCGACCAAAGCTCGACGCGGTATAAACAACCCATTGATTCCCTGTTTAAAGGTAAAGTTTGCATTCGCCAGCGTACCTGCTTTCAGTTGATTCTTACTGTTGTTGCTCAGGTAAATTTCAACGGGATAATTGTGTAAATCGTCACCCTTGGGACTGATATAATGCACCAGACCCGAGAACGTTACGCCCGGAAATGCCTGTGCCGTAATGGTTGCTTTATCGCCCAATTGAAGTTGATAAACCGCCTGCTCCGGCACGTTGACAACCAGTTTCAAATCCTGTAAATTAATGACCGACGCGAGGACAGCACCAATGGCTACATATTCACCGTTTTCCACTTTTTTGTCGTACACATACCCGCTGATCGGTGCAATAACGGCCCCGTTACCCAATACGCGCTGCTGTTGTTTTGTGTTCAACAGAGCCGTAGCATACTGGTCTTTGTACTTCTGATAGGCTTCCTGAGTTACAGCTCCACCTTGCAGCAATCGCTCGTAACGCTCCATTTCACGCTTGGCATTAGCCACATTCGTTTCATTGTTTTCAACAACAACGCCCTGAACAGGGTCCTGAACGTAGCCAACCTGCTGCCCTTTTTTCACGAACGTACCGAGCACCAGTTTAAAGTTTTGAAGCTTTCCCCGTGTTTCGGCGATGATGTCACCTTCGTTCTGGGCGGCTATCGTTCCCAGCAGCGACAGATTCTGATCGATGCGTTCGTACGCAACGGGCTGCACATCCACAACGGGCGTTGTCTGGAACTGTACTGACGACGTCTTGGCGGCATCAATATCTTTTTTGTTGTTTATCAATCGGAAGGCAATCAGCGCGATCAGGCCAGCTACCGCTCCAATTATAAGTATTCGTTTCATGGTAACTGTTTATTTTTGAGTGACGTATTGAAGTATGGTTCCCTGTGAATTTTCGTAGTCTAGCCGGGACTGATACAGACTAATTAATTTATTGGCTAAGTTGTTTTGCGCCGTAGTCAGCGCGTCTTTGGAGTCAATCAGTGTTACCGACGTCGCAATTCCTTCCTTGTATTCCAGCTCGGTAACCGTCAGAATTTTGCGGGCAAGCGTTATGTTATCCCGTTCGCGCTGAATGTCGATCACCAGATTCTGATAGCTGACTTGGGCGTTACTCAGGTTCAGTTGTGCCGACTCGCGCGCCAGAATTTGTTGCAATCGAAGTGATTCCAGATTCAATCGATTTTCGCGATCTCGGTATTTCCGTTGATTACCATCGAAGGGCGTCCAGGAGAGAGTCAGGCCGATTGTCGAGCTTTTGAACCACGATTGACTACCATCGAAAAAGCTAAACGTTTGTCGTTGAGCATTGGTAGCGTACGTTCCATAAAAACCCAGCGATGGATAATAGCCCCGGTTATTCGACTGACGATTCAAATCCTGCAATTCCGTGTTTAAGACTAACTGCTTAAAATCAGGGCGATTTTCAACGAAGCGCCCGTCTGCCATTGGCAATTCATTTACCTGCAATTCTTTCTCAACCTCCAGCGGCTGAAGCGTCAGCGTTTCGGCAAGCGGCATCCCCATCTGATATTTCAGTTGGTTAATGGCCTGTTCGTAATTTCGGTTAGCCTGCTCCAGTTGCGATTGTAGGTTGTTTCGATTCAGTTGAATACGCCCAAAATCGATCTCGCGTGTAGTTCCGTTTTTCAGACGAACCTGCTCCTGCCGCAACAGCGTATCCGACGAATTCAGGTCCCGAATGGTCAATCGTTTTTGTAAATCAATAACCAATGTCTGGTAATAGGCTCGTGCAATATTATACGCCTGCGTCTGTTCGGCCTGAAGTGTAGCCTGCGCCTTCACCTGAGTCGAGATTTTAGCGGCTTTCAGCGCTAACCCAAATGAAGGATCAAAGATTTTTTGATCCACCCGACCCGTTAACGTAGAGCTGTACTGTGTACCAAATTGAACGGGAAGAAAGGTACCAGGCTGGCCAAAAAACTCACCAGGTAACAACTGAACTGGAATCTTAACGTTGTCCAGCAACGAGCCCGATACCGACACCTGTGGAAGATTTTTACCAATAACCTGCTGCGTTTGGGCAACTGATATTTGCTCATTTACACGGGCAATTTTTATGTTCGGATTATTGACCCGTGCGTACTCAACGCATTGCGCCAGGGTGTAGCCTCCCAATGGCGCATTTTGTGCACTGGCCCAACTGGTTAGCAGGCTCAGCATCAGTAGCATTAGCGTAGTGTGCTTCATGCTTTTCATTGTTTATAAAATCTAAGTGAAGTCAAAATGGATTTATAGGCTTTTTATGAATCGGCGAATAGCCCGCTCGAATAAGTTGGTGGGATCTTTAAATAGAGCGATCATTTTAGGGTCCTGTACGTTTTCAAGCATTTTGGCCCCTTGCTCTGGTCGAATGTTTGTAATGAGATTGATATAACCCTGCATCAGGCAAAACCAGTTAAAAATCAGTTCGCCCATATTTTCTGTATCTGGACTAACCTCCCGGAATAAGCCTTCAATTTTCTGTTTGGCATCCTCCATTCCCTCACGCATCATATCCCGTTGCTGCTCCATTCGTTCCGGGTTATGCATTAGGCGAAATATTTCGGGTTTTTCATTGGCGAATGTCCACTGCACCATCGACAGCCTGACGATCTTTTCTTCGGCACTTAACTCCATAGCCAGAATCTCATCAAACACCCGTCTATTTTCAGTATGTCCCTCCTTTACAATGTTTAGGAGTACATCCTCTTTATTCTGGAAGTGTTCATATACAATCGGGGGCGTGTAGTCGATGGCCTCGGCTATACTCCGAATGGTCACGGCATTCCAGTCTTTCTCACGGGCAATCTGCCGGGCTGCGTCTAAAATACGCTGTCGGATTTCTGCCTTTTGCCGAGTTCTACGATCTATAACACTCATTATCTAACAACTTGCAAATTATCTAACAAAGATAGATTTTATTTGTTTCGTCAAATTCGATTTTTATCAAAAATTGTATAAACGGTTGATTTTAAACGATAAAAGGCCATTACATCCCGAAGGTGCAATGGCCTTTCTCAATAAAATACTATTTATTATCAATTCACTCTAGTAGCACCAGTGGTGTCGGTTTCTTCAAACCGACACGGAGAGGTTTCTCAAAACCTCGTTTATGAACTGCATGAGGTTTTGAGAAACCTCGCGGGTCAGGTTTAAGAACCTGACCTCACGCTCATCCAAGACACTTAAAACTCCCAGTCGCAGGCCGGAGCTAACCAATCCTGACCCGTGTCAATTGGCATTCCATCGGGTGGTGTTTGGGGGTTTGTTGGCTTGACGTCGGCAACGTTACCATCAGCCCGCCGAATCTGATCAAGCGCGAATAAACGGTGAGCAGCTCCTTTCGGGTTTGTTACTGGGGCAGTAAGTTTCGTTTTCAGTTGGCTAATTTTTAGCAAGGCCACTGCCCGAACCTGCGGGGTACCCTCCTGGTTATTAGCCAGATCAATCAGTTTTTGCAGCACTAACTTGTCGGTCAACCGCTTTACCTCAGCCTGATAACTATCCGTTGGCTCGGCTTTATACCAGGTAGCTCCCAACAGTTGATCAAACATCGATTCAAGGCTCAGTTGAGCAGGATCGACAGCCGATTGTGCAACCAACCGACTAACCCGTTCGCTATTCATCAGCATCTGAAGTGTCATGCCAGCCGCAGCTTCGGGCGCTGCCATTGGATCGAACGATAAGCCTGTCCGCCGTTTGAACACCTCCCGCGGATTAGGATCATAACGGAATGGATGTGGCGGAATGAGAGCCAGTATCGATTTGGGAACCGCCAGGAAAGCCGGATCGATTGTAGCCAGCAAGGCATCTAAAGCCCGTTTTTGCTCTTGAACTGGCACTGTCGATACAACAGGTTGGCCATCACCTCTAAGTGCATTGGTATAGAGTTGTCCGCCCACTACTTTCGACGCTGCTTCTACCTGATAGCGATGGAACATATACATAGGTACCAGCACTTCTTCAAGCGTTGCCATTGGCGTACCAACCGGAATTTTCTTCTCAGAGAAATTACTTAGCGCCATCCGCCGAACATCCGATACCCGTTTTAACTCATCAACGGCATTTGAGCCATTATCCCACAAGTGCGTAGCTGGGTGAACGGAACCTTCAGGACGGGCGTCTTTATCGGTCAAAAACGTCAGCCCCGTCTTATGCATATCGTTCACAATCTTGTTCAACGCCTGTTTTTCGTCTGTACCGGCCGGAAACTGCTCATATCCATAGCGAATACTCCATTTGTCGTACTCACCGATGTTTTTCGCATAGGCATCTGATAGATCAATGCTGGCACCTTTTATTTTGGCCACCATAGTCGGATAATCCATAACAGACGCCCGTCCAAACATACCTCCGCCTTGTGCACTGGCGATGTAGTTGTGCGGCAAACCAAGCGTATGGCCAACTTCATGAGCCGCCAGTTGTCGCAACCGTTCAATCGACATTTGCATCATCGGATCAGAAGCAGGAGCCGTTGCACCTGAATAATCACCCACCAAGCCCTGCGCAATCAAGTAATCCTGCCGAACCCGAAGGGAGCCAAGCGTAACCTTCCCTTTAATAATCTCGCCCGTACGTGGATCACTGATGCTCCCGCCATACGACCAGCCACGTGTAGATCGGTGAACCCATTGCACCAGATTATAACGAATGTCCATTGGGTCGGCATCAGCCGGAAGCAGTTTAACCTGAAACGCATCTTTATAACCAGCCGCTTCAAATGCCTGATTCCACCAGGCCGTACCATCCATCAGCGCCGACCGAATTGGTTCTGGCGTGCCGGGATCTATGTAATAAATGATGGGTTTAACGGCTTCACTCACAGCCGCCGACGGATCTTTTTTCTCCAGTCGGTGCCGCGAAATATAGCGTTTCATGATGGGCTGACTAACCGGTGTTGCGTAGTCAAAATACTCAATGCCACCGTAACCAATACGCGGATCGAATACACGAGGTTTGTAACCCGCATCGGGCAATTGTACGAATGAATAATGCTGGTGAATCGTAACAGCCGTAGGAGTTGGCACAACTTCACGTAAATAAGCGCCCGGATTATCGCCCGTCAACGTAATAATCGTCTCGAACTCGGTATTTTGTGGAAAAGCCTTTGTTCGAGGCAAATACATGGCACTACGTGCTGGATCAAATTTGAACGCTCCCTGTCGGGTTCGGGTAATAGCTTGCACTGCCCCAACCAAATCCTGCATCAGAAATGGAGTGAGATCAACCAGAACTTTCCGACCCGTCGGACCGTCCCCTTCCTCCGCAACAACATCGAAGCCAGCATGAACAGATTTGGCAAATGATTCTTCAACGGCCCTACGTTCGAGCGGGTCATTACTGATAGCCCGGTAGCTGTAGTTGGGTTCAATCATCAGAACCTTATTCCCACTACGTTGGAATTTCACAATGTGCTCCTGACCTAAACGACCCCGGTCAAGTCCAATATCATTAGAACCAACGCCTTGGGCCAGCGTCGGGTAGAACAAAAGTTCAGTATCGAATTTGTCAATTTCGAGCCAGATTTTGCCTTTTTTAGCATCCCAGTAATAGGTAAGAAAACCGGAATTTCGCTCCATACCAGCTGTAAACGTAGCAATGCTGGCAGATGAACTGGCGCCAGTGGGGGCTTGGGCAACCAGTAAGCGTGTAGCTGTTAGTAAGTAAAGAAGTGTAAATAAGCGTTTTCGCATTTTTTGAGCAGAGGTTGTAGTTGCTGCTCAAGTTACGGCAAAAACGCTTACTCAAATAAAACGAGGGCAGGACAAGTTTAGTCGACACAGATTGTGCCTCCTTTTTTTGACAGGATTACAGGATTTTTTGTGAGCAGAAATCCTGTTAAATCCTGTAATCCTGTCAAAAAATAATTGTTCTACAACCAGTAGAACAATTATCGAATTCGATCAGAACCACGCACCAGTTTTTCATCCCGACGGATGAATCGGTTTGCTAATGCGTTGAAAACGAGGGCCGCAATGATGGCATAAAAGCCAAACAGAAACGTTCCCTGATCGGCAGGATTGCCATAGGATTTTCCAGCGTAGAGCGTCCGATAAAGAATAATACCCATGATGGCCGTGAGCATGAGTGCATTCACAGCACACAAGGCCGTTTGAGTCAGTCGGTTACGGTATTGAAAGATCGCATACAGCGAAACCAATCCGACCAAAGCAATTAATAACGCCAAATACCAGATCGTATCGGCATACGTTGTAATTCCTTCCTGGTGGCTATATTGGAGGGCAGATAGATGCGCCATCTCCGGTGATTTCAGCCCGGCTTTTTCCCAGATCGGGTTAGTGAGGGCAATGCCCATGGCAACAGTAATAAGAAACAGAAACACTGTTTGAATGCGTTGAATCATTGTTTGTAATGGATAATGAATAATGGTTAATGTATAATGAGTTCGTACATTAACCATTGTACATTATCCATTATACATTAAACTATGTGCAAAAATAGCCCAAAAACTGATAGCTTATGAAGGCAGACGTTCGTCTGATCGTAACGGCAGATGGTTCGCATACAGCCATAAACCAAGCCCTCGACAAAACATATCATTCGATTCATGGCGCTTACCAGGAGTCACAACGGGTTTATATTAAACTGGGGTTACTAGAAGCCTTCGACAAATTCCCTAGTGAAGAATTACACATTTTTGAAATGGGATTCGGAACGGGCCTAAACGCCTTGCTGACTGCCCGTGAGGCCAATATTCATCAAAGACGTGTGCACTACACGGCTATTGAGGCTTATCCAATGTCGACGGAAGATGCACACCAATTGAACTTCGATGCCCTCTTAGCTACTGATTATCTGACCAGACTGCACGAATCACCCTGGAATGAATCCGTTGACATCAGCCCTTATTTTACGCTAACCAAGATCGAAAATCGCCTGCAGGATTGGCAGACAACAGAGCGCTTTCATGTGATTTATTACGATGCTTTTGCGCCCAGCGCTCAGCCTGAGCTATGGGAGCCCGAAATCTTTGTACAACTGGCTCATTTATTGCTGCCCAATGGTATGTTGACCACGTATTGTTCAAAGAGTTACGTACAACGAAATATGAGAGAAGCTGGCCTGATCGTTGAAAAACACCCAGGTCCACCCCACAAACGTGATATTTTAAGAGCGGTAAAACTGAATTGAACTGACTTTGCGGTTAAAAAAACAGGCTTTTACGAATTTTATAACTTCCTGAACGTTATTAATCCAAACAACACATCACTTGTATGAACCGTCTGATTCTCTTCTTTGCTGGCTTCGTTTTGCTGACGATCAGCGCTTTTCGAACAACGCTACCCACCGAGCGACTCATCAGCAAACCTACCGATGAAGGTAAGCACATCAAATGGCTAACTATTGAGCAAGCCTACGCTTTAACCCAAAAGAAGCCTAAAAAATTTGTAGTCGATGTATATACAGACTGGTGTGGTTGGTGTAAAGTAATGGATCGCGAAACCTTCTCGAAACCAGGCATTGTCGATTACGTCAACGAGAATTTTTACCCCGTTCGATTCAATGCCGAGCAAACCGCTGATGTAACGTTGGGCAAGCAGACCTTCAAATACATAAGCGGAGGAAGTCGGGGGGTTCATGAGTTAGCGGCTGCCATGCTGAAAAACCAGATGAGCTATCCGACAACGGTGTTTTTAGATGAGAAATTTAATCTGATTCAGCCCATAGCGGGTTATCTGGAGCCACGTACCTTCCACCAGATTATTACCTATTTCGGCAAAAACTACCATCAGAAAGAACCGTTTGACCAGTATAAGACGGGCACTTATAAAGAATTTCAAGGTGCTCTGACAGCTAGTAAATAGTTGACTTTTGTAACGCGGGTGGAAGCCCGTGCTTGTAGTACTTTACAAGCACGGGTTTCCACCCGCGTTACTTATTTTTGTAGCCTTTCTTAACTTCAAATTGGCGCTTACATGACAAAACGCGTGGTTTTTCTTTTTGCAGTGGCTATAGCTATCGGTTTTCTGGCAGCCAGCCCTCCTAAATTCATCGACCCCCAGAACATGGATTTATCCGTGAAACCAGGCGACAATTTTTACCAATATGCCAACGGGAATTGGCTCCGCAAAAATGCAGTTCCAGCGTCAAAAACTTCCTGGGGAAGCTTCAATGAACTACGTGAAAAGAGTCTTGATGCCATGAAGTCATTGCTCGAAGATGCTACCAAAACCGCTACAAAAGGCCGTCTTTATCAAATGGTAGGCGATTACTATATGAGTGGTATGGATAGTATTACCATTGAAAAACGTGGATTCGACCCGATTAAAGCCGATCTGGCTCGGGTTGACAAAGTCAATAATAAGGCCACTTTCTTCGATGAACTTGCTTATCAGCGTACCCAAAGTAACGGGATGTTGTTCGGATTCGGCGTAGTAACCGATCGAAAAAACGTCAATAAATACCTCCCTCAGTTCAGTCAGGGAGGCACTACCCTTCCGGATCGCGATTATTACCTAAAAAATGATGCGCGTAGTCAGAAAATTCGGAACGCCTATCTCGACAATCTGACTCAACTATTTACCCTGATTGGCGAGGAACCAACGCAGGCATCGCAGGACGCCGAAATAATTATGCGCGTTGAAACAGCGCTGGCAAAGGCCCAAATGCCGCGTGTTGACATGCGCGACCCCTATAAAACCTATAACAAAATGACCGTTGCCAGCTTCAGGCAGCAAACACCGGGTATTAACTGGAGCGATCAGCTAACAAAATATGGGGCAAAAGGACAAGATACTGTTTTGGTGCAAAGCCCAGCTTTTTTTCGCTCGTTGGATAGCCTTGTGTCCATCACTCCTATTGAAGATTGGCGAACCTACATGCGCTGGAACATCATCAAAGGCGCTGCTCCCTATCTGAGCGATGCTTTCGTTAAACAGAATTTCGCCTTCTCAAAAGTCCTGTCTGGCCAAAAAGAACAAACACCTCGCTGGCAGCGAGTCAGTATGCTGATTGACGGCACACTAAGCGATTTATTAGGACAACTCTATGTAGAAAAGTATTTCAAGCCAGAAGCCAAGCAACGAATGTTGGCTTTGGTTAACAACCTCGAAGCATCTTTTCAGGAGCATATCAAAAACCTTGACTGGATGAGTGAAGGCACCAAGAAAAAAGCGCTCGCGAAACTATTGGCTTTCAAACGAAAAATCGGCTATCCCGATAAATGGAAAAGCTACGAGGGTGTAACAATTGATCGGAATGATTTCTACGGAAACGTGAAATCTGCAAGCAAGTGGTCGTACAATCAGATGATTAGCCGCTTAGGTAAACCAGTAGATCGCACGGAATGGGGTATGACACCACCAACCGTAAACGCACAATACAGCCCGGTCAATAATGACATTTCGTTCCCAGCGGCCATTCTGCAGTTCCCTTTCTTCGATTTTAATGCCGATGATGCCGTAAATTATGGCGGCATTGGGGCCGTAATTGGGCACGAAATGACGCACGGCTTCGATGATTCGGGCCGACAATATGATGCCGATGGCACATTGCGTGATTGGTGGACTAAAGACGATGCTACTAAGTTCAAAGAACGAGCCGATAAAGTCCGCGATCAGTTTTTTGGTTTTAAAGTACTCGACTCAATCAAAGTCAATGGGCAACTGACCCTCGGCGAAAATCTCGCTGATCTGGGTGGCTTGGCTATTGCGTACGATGCCTTCAAAAAAACGCCACAAGGCAAATCGAGTGGCAAGAAAAGCCTGATTGACGGATTCACTCCCGATCAGCGTTTTTTTCTATCCTGGGCGCAAGTGTGGCGTAGCAATCAGCTTCCAGAATCGACGGCCCAGCGCATCCTGACGGATCCACATGCCCCGGATATTTATCGGGTCAATGGCCCATTGTCAAATATTGATGCCTGGTATCAGGCCTTCAATATTCAAGCCGGCGACAAATTATTTAAGCCCAAAGACCAACGGATACGAGTCTGGTAAAAAAATTCTTCGGGGAGTAGAAAGCCGCACCTAAATCATTATGTGCGGCTTTTGCGTGTAAGAATGGATGCATAGTTTCCTTAACTTTCGACGCGTTTCAGGCTGTAGATACAGCTAGATAATTGACAGCTCGCTAAACCCTATAAACCACCTTTACCCTTATCATGAAAACGGCCTATCTTTTCGTTCTTTCGGCAAGTATTATTCTATCCTGTCAGACTAAGCCAAAGCAGGAATCAACGGCATCAACAGCGACTACAGCAACCGAAGACAGCGCAACTGCATTGACAAAACGTCCTGGTCCTGATACACCCCGATCTGCTGCAGACCGCTTAATTAGAGCACTTTACTTCGAGCATAACGTCAAAGAAAACCCCTTTCGTAAGAAGAAAGACCGTTCGCTCATCGATCAGTTTTTTACAAAATCAACTGGCGATCTAATCTGGAATGATGCCCAGAAATCAACCCCTAAAGTAAACCGAACCAACGTTAATTTACTCTTTAACGCACCCGATGCAGCGATTAAAAAGACGTGGGTTCTGCCCGCCGTTATCGGGGGAACGCACGCTATTGTGTACGTTACGTTCGAAAATAAAGCCAAGCCCGAAGAGCTTAAAATTGACATGCAGCAAGTGGCTGGTCGGTGGCGTATACAGGAAATTTCGTATCCAGATGGCAAGCAATTGACGAGCTTATTCCAGTAAGATTTTAGGGCTCTCAAAATTATTTTTGGAGCATCTGTTGACAACACCACAAAAACGTGTAATTTTGCAACTCCAAAACCGGAAGCGGGGTCGGAATTGTTCTTTAAAAGTGTTCTTCGGGGAGTTTCCAGAGTGGCCAAATGGATCAGACTGTAAATCTGCTGGCGTACGCCTTCGGAGGTTCGAATCCTCCACTCCCCACCAAAAAGAAGTTATAAAGTTCTATAGTTAAAGAGTTATAAAGTTGGCAATTGCATTCGCAAACAACTGCATAGCTGTAAAACCTTACAACTGTATAACTTCTTTTTTTGCGGAAGTAGCTCAATTGGTAGAGCGATAGCCTTCCAAGCTATAGGTTGCGGGTTCGAGACCCGTCTTCCGCTCAATGGTTAAGTTTTAAAGTCATATTGTCATAAAGTTGTATAGTTAGAATGGCTTGCCAACACAAACTTTACAACGCGTTAACGGTAAAACTTTATAACTCCAGCAGTAAGCCGTTATAGCTCAGCGGTAGAGCACTTCCTTGGTAAGGAAGAGGTCCGGGGTTCAAGTCCCCGTAACGGCTCAAGACTTCTAAAACGAAGTCTTTTTTGACGGTACGGCTTCGGTCGTCCGACGCCCATCGGTGTTAAGCCCAATTGGTATCAGCCCTCAAAACGGGATGATTTCGCTGGGTTTAATTTATGTTCAGCGAATTCATTCAATAACAAAAAAACAGTTCACAATAGCGTTTTAAAAACATGGCAAAAGAGAATTTTGACCGCTCGAAACCGCACGTTAACATCGGTACGATTGGTCACGTTGACCACGGTAAAACGACGCTTACGGCTGCCATTACGAAAGTGCTGGCCGAAAAGGGTCTAGCAGCAGTACGGGACTTTTCCTCGATCGACAACGCTCCCGAAGAAAAAGAGCGTGGTATCACCATCAATACATCGCACGTTGAGTATGCAACGGCGAACCGTCACTATGCCCACGTTGACTGCCCAGGCCACGCTGACTATGTGAAAAACATGGTGACTGGTGCTGCTCAAATGGATGGCGCTATCCTCGTGGTAGCTGCTACTGACGGACCAATGCCTCAGACTCGTGAGCACATCCTGCTTGCTCGTCAGGTAGGCGTGCCTCAGCTCGTTGTATTCATGAACAAAGTGGATATGGTTGACGATCCTGAGCTGCTCGAACTCGTTGAGATGGAAATCCGCGAGCTATTGAGCTTCTATAACTTCGACGGCGATAACATCCCAGTTATTCAAGGTTCAGCTCTTGGTGGCCTGAACGGCGATGCGAAATGGGTTGCTACCATCGAAGACCTGATGCAGAACGTAGATGACTTCATTCCTCTGCCTCCTCGTCAAACAGAGCTTCCATTCCTGATGCCAGTAGAGGACGTATTCTCGATCACAGGTCGTGGTACAGTTGCTACAGGTCGTATCGAACGGGGTGTAATCAACTCGGGTGAGCCAGTTGAAATCCTGGGTATGGGTGCTGAAAACTTGAAATCAGTTGTAACGGGTGTTGAAATGTTCCGGAAAATTCTGGACCGTGGTGAAGCCGGTGACAACGTAGGTCTTCTGCTCCGTGGTATTGAAAAAACCGATATCCGTCGTGGTATGGTTATTTGTAAGCCAGGTTCAGTAAAACCACACGCGAAGTTCAAAGCTGAGGTTTACGTACTGTCGAAAGAAGAAGGTGGTCGTCACACTCCATTCTTTAACAAGTATCGTCCACAGTTCTACTTCCGTACCACCGACGTAACGGGCGAAATCACTTTGCCAGCTAACGTTGAGATGGTAATGCCAGGTGATAACATCACGATTGACGTAACGCTGATCAACAAAATCGCTATGGAAAAAGGTCTTCGTTTCGCTATTCGCGAAGGTGGCCGTACCGTAGGTGCTGGTCAGGTAACAGAAATCCTCGACTAATTCGAAGTATTTTAAAACAAGTGCATTTCTTACCAGAGATGCACTTGTTTTTTTAATATTAATTCGTACTTTTGCAGTCCGTTTCAGAAGCACGCTGATACGGTTTATTTTAAACGGGTGTAGTTCAAGGGTAGAATAGCGGTCTCCAAAACCGTTGATGGGAGTTCGAATCTCTCCACCCGTGCAAATCCTTTACATCGAATGGACAAGTTTATATCGTTTCTGAAAGCCTCCTGGGAGGAAGTTCAGCATAACGTGACTTGGCCTAAATTCAGCGATCTACAATCCAGTTCAACACTGGTACTGGTAGCTTCGCTGATTTTTGCGCTATTGGTCGGGTTAATTGATTTAGTGTTCGAGAACGGACTGAACGCATTTTATCAGTCATTCTAAACTGGCTTAGGAAACATGAGCGGCATACAATGGTACGTCATTCGGGCGGTGTCGGGTCAGGAGAAGAAAATCAAATCCTATCTCGACAATGAAATTATCCGGCAGAAGTTGGACGAAGTTATTCCGCAGGTATTAATTCCCGCGGAAAAGGTGTACGAAATGCGCAACGGTAAGAAGCGTGTTCGGGAAAAGTCATTCTTCCCAGGTTACATTCTTATTTCGGCTGATCTGGGTAATAACCGGGCTCTCGACATGATTTTGAATATGCCGGGTGTGTTGGGTTTCCTGGGTAATTCACAGGTGGGTACAACATCGAAAGTTCCTGTTCCTTTACGTCAAGCTGAAGTTAACCGTATTTTAGGTAAGGTTGATGAAGAAGCACAGGAAGTAGCAGCCCCAACTGTTGGCTACCTGAAAGGTGAAAACGTAAAAGTTGTGGATGGTCCATTTGCCAACTTTATTGGCACAGTAGAAGAAGTTTTTGACGACCGGAAGAAATTGAACGTCGTTGTAAAAATATTTGGCCGGAATACTCCGGTAGAACTCAGTTACGCACAAGTAGAAAAGGAAAGCTAATCGTAAGGTTAGTTCTCCGTGGTTCGGTGTCCTATGCTTCCCTCAGAGGATAGCCAGCCAAAACAAGTTGATTAACTGCAAATGGTGTGCGGATTGGTTATGTGACGAACCAATAAGAAACCAGAGCAGAAGCGGGGCCGCCCGTGCGGTCGTAACTCAATTACCACAATGGCAAAAGAAGTAGGTGGCTACGTTAAGCTGCAAGTCAAAGGCGGGCAAGCCAACCCCTCACCTCCAATCGGTCCGGCGCTAGGTTCCAAGGGTTTAAATATCATGGAATTCTGCAAGCAGTTCAATGGCCGGACGCAGGACAAGATGGGTACGGTATTGCCAGTTTTGATTACGTATTATAAGGATAAATCCTTTGATTTCGTCATCAAAACTCCGCCCGCACCGATTCTGCTGATGGAAGCAGCTAAGCTGAAAGGCGGCTCTGCTCAACCAAACCGCAAAAAAGTCGGCTCAGTGACATGGGATCAAGTTCGGACAATCGCGGAAACGAAGATGCCAGACCTGAACGCATTCACGATCGAGTCGGCAATGAAGCAGGTGGCCGGTACGGCCCGCAGCATGGGAATCACGGTGACGGGCACAGCGCCATTCGAGAACTAAACAGACTTGCCGAAGCAAACACACAAATGGCTAAGTTAACGAAAAAACAAAAGGAAGCTCAATCGAAATACGATGCGGCTAAAGAATACTCGCTCCAACAGGCTGCTGAGATTCTGAAGACGATCTCGTATACGAAATTCGATGCTTCCGTCGATATTGACGTTCGGTTAGGCGTTGATCCGCGTAAAGCTGACCAAATGGTTCGTGGCGTTGCTACGTTACCTCATGGTACAGGTAAAACGGTTCGCGTTCTGGTGCTTTGCACCCCGGACAAGGAGAACGAAGCGAAAGAAGCAGGCGCTGATTTCGTGGGTCTGGACGACTATATTCAGAAAATCGAACAAGGCTGGACCGACATCGACGTGATTATCACGATGCCGAGCGTTATGGCTAAAGTTGGTCGTCTGGGTAAAGTTCTGGGGCCACGTGGTTTGATGCCAAACCCTAAGTCGGGTACAGTAACCCCCGACGTAGCGAAAGCAGTTCGCGAGGTGAAAGCCGGTAAAATCGACTTTAAAGTTGATAAGCAGGGCGCTATTCACACCAGTATTGGTAAAGTATCGTTTACGCCAGAAAAACTGGCTGAAAACGCGCAGGAAATCATTTCGACACTACTTCGTTCTGAAGCCTTCATCGGCTAAAGGTACGTATGTGAAAACGATCAACCTGTCGAGCACGATGAGTCCGGGAGTAACGATTGATAAAGGCACAGTAGCCGGTATTTAAGCCATGAAGCGCGAGGACAAAGGAGCAATTATTGAGGAATTAGCTGGTAAGTTCCAGTCGATTCCCTTCTTCTACATCACGGAAGCCAATGGCATGACGGTTGCTGAAACCAACAATCTCCGTCGGATGTGTTTTGAGCGGGGTATCGAGTACAAAGTGGTGAAAAATTCGTTCATCAAAAAAGCACTCGAGCCTCTCGATACGGATTATACGCCGTTCAACGATACGGTGCTGCATGGTCAATCGGCGGTGATGTTTCACCCCGAAAATGGCAAAGCACCGGCGCAGCTTATCAAGGAGTTCCGTAAAACGAACGACAAACTGCAACTGAAGGCTGCTTCAATTGATTATAGCCTATTTATTGGTGCTGATCAACTCGACACGCTCATCGCACTGAAGAGCAAAGAAGAGCTTATCGGCGAAATCATCGGTCTGCTGCAATCACCAGCGAAAAACGTCATCTCGGCGTTGCAAAGTGGTGGCAACAAATTGGCCGGTATCCTCAAAACGCTGTCGGAGCGCGAGGAAGCAGCTTAGCTGTAACGCGGACATCTTGTCCGCACTTTTTCCGATAAATTACATGCGGACAAGATGTCCGCGTTACTTACATATTGTATCACAATCAAATTAAGAAAATACTACAATGGCAGATTTGAAAGCGTTCGCGGAGCAGCTTGTAAGCCTGACAGTTAAAGAAGTTAACGAGCTAGCTACTATCCTGAAGGATGAGTATGGCATCGAACCAGCTGCTGCTGCTCCAGTAATGGTAGCCGGTGGTGCAGGTGCAGGTGATGCTGCTCCAGCTGTAGCTGAGAAGACATCGTTCGACGTTATTCTGAAGTCGGCTGGTGCTGCTAAATTAGCTGTCGTGAAATTAGTGAAAGACCTTACCGGTCTGGGTCTGAAAGAAGCCAAAGAATTGGTTGACACAGCTCCAAAACCAGTGAAAGAAGGCGTTGCTAAAGACGAAGCTGAAGCACTGCGGAAACAACTTGAAGAAGCTGGTGCTGAAGTAGAAGTTAAATAAGCACAAAGCTTTCTCGCATATCGCTCCAGGCAGGGGAGGCCAGACCAACGTCTGGTCTTTTCCTGTTTGGAGACTTTTTGTCTTAGCTATTGCAAAAGACAAACTTATTTCTATTGCTGTATGTTAATTATTTACGCTCCTTGGGTTGGGTGACACCTGGAGCCTGAATACCGCTTAGTTCGAGTGCCGTGGCAAATCTTCGCAACGCACTCATTGAGAATCGGTTACGCACTAAACGAAGCACAATCTTGGCGACAAACGCGAAAATCAGTACGCGCAAAAATTTTGCGACGATTCAGCCAGTGATTGGATATCCAGACTTTCTGGACATCCAAGTAAAATCCTTCAAAGATTTTTTCCAGCTTGACACGCCCTCCAACCAACGGTCGGAAGAAGGTTTGTTCAAAGTTTTTCAGGAAAATTTCCCAATATCTGACTCCCGTGAGAATTTCAAACTGGAGTTCATCGATTACTCTGTCGATCCGCCGAAGTATTCGGTCGACGAGTCTATCGACCGGGGACTGACCTACTCGGTGCCCTTGAAAGCCAAACTGCGCCTTTCGAATAATGATCCCGACAACGAGGATTTTGAAACGATCGAGCAAGAGGTATTCCTGGGTAACATTCCGTACATGACCGAGAAAGGCTCGTTCGTGATTAACGGCGCTGAGCGGGTTATTGTTTCTCAATTACACCGTTCACCAGGTGTGTTCTTCTCGATGAGCAAGCACACGAACGGCACCAAACTTTATTCGGCACGGATCATCCCGTTCAAAGGCTCATGGATTGAGTTCTCGACGGATGTTAACAATGTCATGTATGCTTATATCGACCGGAAAAAGAAATTCCCGGTAACGACGCTGCTGCGTGCCATCGGTTTCGGTTCGGATAAAGACATTCTGGACTTGTTCGGTCTGTCGGAAGAAGTTCCTGCAACCCCCGCTAACCTAAAGAAGGCCATTGGTCGTCGGTTAGCAGCTCGGGTACTGCGCACGTGGACGGAAGATTTTGTGGATGAGGATACGGGCGAAGTAGTTTCCATCAGCCGGAACGAGGTGCTCCTGGAGCGTGACTCGGCTATCTCGGCAGATGACATTGATGTAATCACTGAATCAGGTCAGAAATCGGTCATTCTGCATAAGGAAGACATGAACATGGCCGATTACAATATTATTTATAACACCCTGCAGAAAGATAGCTCTAACTCTGAAAAAGAGGCTGTAGAGCAAATCTATCGGCAGCTTCGGAACGCCGACGCGCCCGATGAACAAACAGCTCGTGAAATCATTCAGAGTCTGTTCTTCTCGGACAAACGCTATGACCTTGGCGATGTAGGCCGTTACCGGATTAACAAAAAGCTCCAGCTTGACATTTCATCGGAAATGAAGGTATTAACCACAGAAGACATCGTGTCTATTGTGAAGTACCTGATTGGTCTGATTAACTCGAAAGCTGTCGTCGATGATATTGACCACTTAAGTAACCGACGTGTTCGGACTGTAGGTGAGCAGTTATATGCCCAGTTTGGTGTTGGTCTGGCACGTATGGCGCGGACGATTAAAGAACGGATGAACGTTCGGGATAACGAGGATTTCAAACCTGTTGACCTGATTAACGCCCGTACATTGTCGTCGGTGATCAATTCGTTCTTTGGTACGAACCAGCTGTCGCAGTTTATGGACCAAACGAACCCATTGGCTGAGGTGACGCACAAGCGTCGTATGTCGGCACTGGGACCTGGTGGTCTGTCGCGTGAACGGGCTGGTTTCGAGGTTCGTGACGTACACTACACGCACTACGGTCGTCTGTGTACTATCGAAACACCTGAAGGTCCGAACATCGGTCTGATTTCGTCGCTGTGTGTTTATGCTAAAATCAATAGCATGGGCTTCATCGAAACCCCCTATCGGATTATCGAAAACGGGAAGGTATCGATGGATAAGCCAGTGATGTACCTGACGGCTGAAGAAGAAGATACACACTATATCGCGCAGGCTAACGCCGACATCGACAAAAAAGGAAACTTCCAGGTAGATCGCCTGAAAGCCCGTTTTGAAGGTGACTTCCCGATGGCTGAACCAGCGAACGTTACGTTCATGGATATTGCTCCGAACCAGATTGTATCGGTGGCGGCTTCCATGATTCCGTTCCTTGAGCACGACGATGCTAACCGTGCCCTGATGGGTTCGAACATGCAACGTCAGGCAGTACCGCTGCTCCGTCCAGAAGCTCCAATTGTGGGTACAGGTTTGGAAGGTCGTGTTGCTGTTGACTCACGGACATTAGTAATTGCTGAAGCGGATGGTGTCATTGACTTTGTTGATTCAACCAAAATTGTTGTTAAATACAATCTGGATGATGATCAACTGGCTGTTACGTTCGATGAAGATCAGAAAACGTACAACCTAATCAAGTTCCGTCGGACGAACCAGGATACTTGCATCAACATTAGGCCAACTGTACTGAAAGGTCAGAAGGTGAAAAAAGGTGATGTACTGTGCGAAGGTTACGCAACTCAGGCAGGTGAGTTGGCACTGGGCCGGAACATGAAAGTTGCTTTCATGCCTTGGCAGGGTTACAACTTCGAGGATGCTATCGTAATCTCGGAACGTGTTGTTCGGGAGGATATCTTCACCTCGATTCACATTGAAGAGTTTGAACTGGAAGTTCGTGATACGAAACGGGGTGAAGAGGAATTAACCTCTGAAATTCCAAACGTAAGTGAAGAAACGGTTCGGAATCTGGACGAAAACGGTATCGTTCGCGTAGGTACAGAAGTTAAAGAAGGCGATATTCTGATTGGTAAGATTACACCAAAAGGTGAAAGTGATCCAACGCCTGAAGAAAAACTGCTTCGTGCCATCTTCGGCGATAAAGCCGGTGACGTGAAAGATGCTTCGAAGAAAGCACCGCCATCCTTGAAGGGCGTTGTTATCGACACTAAGTTATTTGCGCGTCCGGCTAAAGAAGACCGTGGCAAGCACAAAGACGAAGTGAAAGCTCTGATGAAGAAGTACAGCCGCGAACTGAATGACTTCCGGGCACGCATGATTGAAAAAATTGTGCCGCTTTTGGATGGCAAAACCAGTGCGGGTGTGAAGCATAAGTTTGGCGATGAGATCGTTAGTAAAGGAGTGAAGTTCAACCGTAAGAATATTACGGATAACCTGTTCCCTGATAAGAACGCTTATCGTGATGAAAGCAGCTACGCCGTAGCGGAAGAAGCTAACCTCCTGTCGGACATGAATTTGAACGACTGGACGGAAGATCCGAAATTGAACGAGATGATTGTTTCGTTAGTGAAAAACTATAACAATCGTCGGAGTGAGATTACGGGTCGTTTCAAACGCGAACGGTTCACGCTTGAAGTTGGTGACGAACTCCCAGCAGGTATTGTGAAACTGGCTAAAGTTTATATCGCTAAGAAGCGTAAGCTGAAAGTGGGTGATAAAATGGCTGGTCGTCACGGTAACAAAGGGGTTGTTGCCCGGATCGTGCGTGACGAAGACATGCCGTTCCTCGAAGATGGAACAAAAGTGGACATCGTTCTGAACCCACTTGGTGTACCTTCCCGGATGAACATCGGTCAGATCTATGAAACTGTATTGGCCTGGGCCGGTCAGAAATTAGATCGTAAGTATGCAACACCGATTTTCGATGGGGCTACGGAGCAGCAGGTAGCTGATGAGTTGAACGAAGCAGGTTTGCCTTCGTTCGGCCGGACGTACCTCTACAATGGTCTGACGGGTGAGCGTTTCGATCAGCCAGTTACAGTCGGTATCATTTACATGCTCAAACTTGGCCACTTAGTGGACGACAAGATGCACGCCCGTTCAATTGGACCCTACTCGCTCATTACGCAGCAACCGCTGGGTGGTAAGGCGCAGTTCGGTGGTCAGCGGTTCGGTGAGATGGAAGTGTGGGCGTTGGAAGCTTTCGGAGCCTCGAACATCCTGCAGGAAATCCTGACCGTAAAATCCGATGACGTAGTTGGTCGTGCGAAGGCATACGAAGCTATCGTAAAAGGTGAAAACCTACCGAAGCCAAATATTCCTGAGTCGTTCAACGTACTCGTTCATGAGTTACGCGGTCTTGCACTTGAAATTACATTAGAGTAAGGAGAAGGGAGGAAAGGGAGGAAGGAAGAAAGGGTAAAATTCCCCTTTTCCTTCTTCCCTCTCCTCCCTCCTCCCTTTTCTCCTTAAATTAAACCTCCAACCAATGTCGTTCAAAAAGAACAAGAAACTCAACAGCGACTTTGCCAGTGTGACGATCAGTCTGGCATCGCCGGAGTCTATTTTGGAGAGTTCCTACGGCGAAGTGACACAGCCGGAGACCATCAACTACCGGACCTACAAACCCGAAATGGGCGGCTTATTCTGCGAGCGCATTTTCGGGCCTGTAAAGGACTGGGAATGTCACTGCGGTAAGTACAAGCGGATTCGCTATAAAGGCATTATCTGCGATCGTTGTGGCGTAGAAGTAACCGAGAAAAAGGTTCGCCGGGAGCGTATGGGCCACATCGAACTGGTGGTGCCTGTTGCGCATATCTGGTATTTCCGCAGCTTGCCGAACAAAATTGGGTATCTGCTGGGCCTTTCGACCAAAAAACTCGACCAGGTTATTTACTACGAACGCTACGTAGTTGTGCAACCCGGTGTTAAAGCCGAAGATGGCATCAACCAACTTGACTTCCTGACGGAAGACGAGTATCTGGACATCATCGATAAATTGCCGAGCAGCAACCAGCACCTCGACGACAAAGACCCCAATAAATTCATCGCCAAAATGGGCGCTGAAGCGTTGGAAATGTTGTTGTCGCGAGTAGAGCTTGATGAGTTATCGTACTCATTGCGCCACGCTGCTGCTACCGATACATCACAACAACGAAAGGCGGAAGCGCTGAAACGATTGAAAGTCGTTGAAGCATTCCGGGAAGCCAATGGCCGTATTGAAAACCGTCCAGAATGGATGGTGATCAAGATGGTTCCGGTTATTCCACCCGAATTGCGCCCACTCGTCCCCTTGGATGGTGGTCGGTTCGCCACTTCCGATTTGAATGACCTGTATCGTCGGGTAATCATCCGGAACAACCGTCTGAAGCGTCTTATCGAAATCAAAGCTCCCGAAGTAATTCTCCGTAACGAAAAACGGATGTTGCAGGAAGCTGTCGATTCGCTGTTCGATAACTCACGTAAGGTAAACGCCGTTCGTTCGGAGGGTAACCGCGCGCTGAAGTCGTTGTCTGACATGCTGAAAGGGAAGCAAGGTCGTTTCCGTCAGAACCTGCTTGGTAAGCGTGTCGACTATTCAGGTCGTTCGGTTATCGTGGTTGGTCCCGAATTGAAACTGCACGAGTGCGGTCTGCCGAAAGACATGGCTGCCGAATTGTTCAAGCCGTTTGTTATTCGCAAACTGATTGAGCGGGGCATCGTGAAAACGGTAAAATCGGCCAAGAAAATTGTTGACCGGAAAGACCCTGTTATCTGGGACATTCTGGAAAACGTACTGAAAGGTCACCCTGTTCTGCTGAACCGGGCTCCAACGCTTCACCGGTTGGGTATTCAGGCATTCCAGCCGAAACTCATCGAAGGTAAAGCTATTCAGTTGCACCCACTCGTTTGTACCGCCTTCAACGCTGACTTTGACGGTGACCAGATGGCCGTTCACGTGCCACTGGGCCAGGAAGCTGTCCTTGAAGCGTCGCTGCTGATGCTGGCGTCGCACAATATTCTAAACCCTGCCAATGGTGCGCCGATTACGGTACCATCGCAAGACATGGTATTGGGTCTGTACTATGTGACTAAAGGTCGCAAGAGCATTCCTGAGTACCCAATTGTGGGTGAAGGTATGACGTTCTACGGTACCGAAGAAGTAATTATTGGTATCAATGAAGGTAAAGTTTCCAAGCACGCCAACATTAAGTGCCGGGTGAAAGTCCGGGACGAAAATGGTGACCTTGTCTGGAAAGTTATCGATACTGTAGCTGGTCGTCTGTTGTTCAACCAGGCCGTTCCTGAAGAAGTTGGTTATATCAACGAACTTTTGACGAAGAAGAAACTGCAACAAATCATTGCGTTGATCTTCAAAATTTCGGGTGGTGCACGGACGGCTCAGTTCCTTGATGAAATCAAAGAACTTGGTTTCCAGATGGCTTTCAAAGGCGGTCTGTCAATCGGTTTGAGCGACATCATGATTCCTGAAGCAAAACAGCCATTGGTTGAAGAAGCCAAAGCTGAAGTTCAGGGTGTTTGGGACAACTACCTAATGGGTCTGATTACGGAGAACGAACGTTACAACCAGGTTATCGATATCTGGACGCGCGTAAACTCCCGTTTGACCGAGACGCTGATGAAGCAACTCGAAGCCGATCAGGGTGGTTTCAACTCAATCTACATGATGATGCACTCGGGAGCCCGTGGTTCTCGCGAGCAGATTCGTCAGTTAGGTGGTATGCGGGGTCTGATGGCTAAGCCACAGAAAAACCTGCAGGGTTCAGTTGGTGAGATCATCGAAAACCCAATTCTGTCGAACTTCAAAGAAGGTCTTGACGTATTGGAGTACTTTATCTCTACCCACGGTGCTCGTAAAGGTCTGGCCGATACAGCTCTGAAAACGGCTGATGCTGGTTACCTAACCCGCCGTCTGCATGATGTAGCCCAGGATGTTATTATCAGCGAAGATGATTGTGGTACCTTACGTGGTCTGCAAGTATCAGCTCTGAAAGATAACGAAGATATCGTTGAGCCACTGTCTGAACGGATTTTGGGTCGTACTACGGTCCACGACATCTACGATCCGCTTTCGAAAGAACTGATCATCGCTTCTGGCGAATTAGTTACCGAAGAAGTTGCCGCTCAGATTGACGAAACGAGCATCGAAACGGTTGAAATCCGTTCGGTATTGACTTGTGAGTCACGTCAGGGTGTTTGTGCTAAGTGTTACGGACGTAACCTGGCATCGGGTCGTATGGTCGACATCGGTGAGGCTGTGGGTGTTATCGCTTCTCAGTCAATCGGTGAGCCAGGTACTCAGCTAACCCTGCGTACCTTCCACGTGGGTGGTACGGCGTCGAACATCGCTGTCGATGCCTCGATCAAAGCGAAATTCGATGGTCTGATCGAACTGGAAGAAATGCGTACGGTTGAGTCGGAAGATGCCGAAGGAAACCCACAAACGGTCGTAATGGGTCGTTCGGGCGAAGTTCGGATTGTGAATCCTGACGATCGTAACCAGGTGCTGATCAGCAACAACGTTCCATACGGTGCGTTCCTGCGGGTGAAAGAAGGTGATATAGTGAAGAAAGGCGACGACATTTGCGCCTGGGACCCTTATAACGCCGTTATCCTGTCTGAATTGACCGGTACGTTGAACTTCGACGCTATTGAAGATGGTATCACGTATCGTGAAGAATTCGATGAACAGACCGGCTTCCAGGAGAAGGTAATCATCGAGACTCGCGATAAAGCGAAAAACCCAGCCATCGTTGTTCAAGGCACAACAACACTTTCGTTGCACCTGCCCGATAACGATGGAGGTCCGTTGCAGAAGAGCTACAACTTACCTGTTGGTTCGCGTCTGGTTGTGAAGGAAGGTCAGAAAATTAAAGCTGGTCAGCCGCTGGCGAAAATTCCACGTAACGTTGGTAAAACCCGCGATATCACGGGTGGTCTGCCACGGGTAACGGAATTGTTCGAAGCACGTAACCCGTCGAACCCAGCTGTTGTAAGCGAAATTGATGGCGTTGTAACATACGGTACGATCAAACGGGGTAACCGTGAAATCTTCATCGAGTCGAAAGACGGTACGAAGAAGAAGTATCTGGTGCCTCTGTCGAAGTTCATCCTTGTACAGGACAATGACTTCGTTCGTGCTGGTGCTCCGTTGTCTGACGGTGCCATTACACCAAGTGATATTCTGGCCATTAAAGGTCCGACCGCTGTTCAGGAGTATCTGGTAAATGAAATTCAGGAAGTTTACCGTCTGCAAGGGGTGAAAATCAACGATAAACACATCGAGGCCATCGTGCGTCAGATGATGCAGAAAGTTGAAATCATCGACTCAGGCGATACTAACTTCCTCGAAGGACAAGTTGTTGATAAGTGGGCTTTCCGCGAAGAAAACGACAAGATCCTGGACGCTAAAGTGGTTACGGATGCTGGTGACTCTGTTAACTTCAAACCAGGTATGATCGTAACAAGCCGTCAGCTTCGTGACGAAAACTCAAGCCTGAAACGTCGTGACATGGCGCTTGCTGTTGTTCGCGATGCGATGGCCGCTGTTTCGCAACCAACGCTGATGGGTATTACTCAATCATCGTTAGGTACAGACAGCTTTATCTCGGCGGCTTCCTTCCAGGAAACGACGAAGGTATTGAGTGAAGCCTCTATCCGTGGCAAACGTGACGTACTTGACGGTCTGAAAGAGAACGTTATCGTAGGTCACTTAATCCCAGCCGGTACAGGTCTCCGTCGTTACCAAGGCACTATTGTAGGGTCGAAAGAAGAACTGGAAACAGTTACCGAATCGCGCGAACAATTTGCCCGCAGCAAGAAACGGGCGACGGTTTAAAACGTCGATCTAGTTATACAACAAAAATGCCCCAGCCATTTCTGACTGGGGCATTTTTGTTTATGTCATCTATAGCCTTTAATCCTCTGCCTTATGATTAACACATTTTTACAGCCATATTGACTACATCGATGATTTTCTAAAAGACAAGCGTGATTTTGGGCTGTATATATTAGGCTATGAGGGCATTAGAGACCCTTTCAAAGCCCAAAATCACGGTAAATTATACTCTATTAAATTACAAGAATTAGCAGAATTTGACTTGGATTATTTGATCCATAAGTTTACTTTTACCAACAAAAGATCGCTGCACCTTGAAACGTATTGTCTCCGTTGGCCTGCTTAGCTTATTGCTCTGCCACATACTGGCTTATATGCTGGTATTGGTGAGTATAAACGGGGAAGAAGAGCGTGATTTAACAAATCGTCTGACAGTATATCGAACGGTCGATAGCATAGTAGAGTTTTACGTTCCTTTACACGAAAAGGCAGATGAAACGGTTCTCAAGAAGCAATCATCTGAAGGATTTGCATATAAGGGTAGTTTCTACGAAGTGGTGCGGTTAGAAATGCAGAATGACACCCTGCACATACTCGGATTTGCGACCAAAACCCGCTCAATCTGGCAACAGGATTTACTTAGTTTCATCGAACACCAGTTTATCGGCGAATCAGGCCGGTCGCAAAAGAAAGCTGGTCATTTGTTGAAAAATTTATTAAAAGAATATTGCCCGTTTGATAAACCGGCAATTTATACAATGCCCAGTCACTGGCGTGAAGCGGTGAAAATCCCTTCAGTTCTAGCACTCCTGACCGACCGCGCCGTGCCGGTTCAGTCTCCCCCTCCAAGGGCCTAATAAGGCCATATCGACTACCTGAAACTTATCGAGGTTATTGCATTGCAATGATTTATTACGAGAAGCTTTATGCTTTCTCGAATAAGCAAGCGCTTATCCAATTTATACTCCCTTCGCTCTATACGCTCTCTTCTGTCAATTATCAGAAACAGCAGAGAGCGTGTAGAAGTCACTGGGGTTTATTGGACAAGGTGCTCGCGCATGCAGGAACGTCCGTTCTTCAGGTAGCTCATTTTCTTTTCTGTCTTTTCCGGTAGATCAATCAGCTGGGTTTTATGGCTATATCGCTAGCCATCCATGCTCATTTTTCTACAAGATAGATTCGTCCCTACTGTCATACCGTCAGGTTTGGCTATCAGGATCAATCTGCTGGTACTAAGCTAGTCAGGCTTAAAAGCCTGATCACTAGCGGTGATTTTACTGCCTAAATCTGTCCATTGAGTCATCTTGATGGGGCAGCTGCATATTTCCTCACATGAAAAAACTTTTATATGGCCTGATAGGTCTGGCAACTCTGCTAATTATTGTAGCAGGGTACTACTCCAAAAAGCCAACATCACAAGAGCAGATGGTCCACTTGCTTGACCAGGTAAATTATAAATTTAAGGATTACCGCAATGATTTTAGTCCTGAGTCACAGCTAGCTCATATGGACTCCACAACGGAGCAATCGGGACCGATTGAAGGGGCGATGTTTACAAAAGCCAATACGCTGATGAAATTAGGCGAAGAGGAAAAGGCAATCGTTGTTCTTGAAAGTCTGGAAAAAATTATCAAGAAAGATAACGCGACGGCACGGCGATTAGTCCTGGGTGAGTTAGCGATGGCTTACCTACGCTTGGGAGAACAAACGAACTGTGTTGCCAAACATTCTGCAGAGTCCTGTATTTTACCGATCCAGGGGTCAGGCATCCATAGCAATCAGACAGGCTCAAAAAAAGCAATTGCGCTATATGAATCCCTCCTGAATGAATACCCGGATGATGTGGAATCTCGCTGGCTACTCAATTTGGCTTACATGACTCTGGGCCAATATCCAAAGCAGGTTCCTAAAGCGTGGTTAATCCCCAACATGGTGGACACAACGCATCAAATCAATCCGTTTCAGGATGTGGCTAAAAGCTTGAAGCTGGATGTGAACAATATGGCCGGAGGAGTTGTGGTCGAAGATTTTGACCATGATGGTTATTTGGACGTAGCCCTCTCAGCCTGGGGACTTGATGAGCCTATGCATTATTTCAAGAATAACGCGAATGGCACCTTCAGCGATCTTTCGGAAGCTTCTGGTTTACATCAGATTACGGGCGGTTTGAACATGATGCAAACCGATTACAATAATGATGGCTTTGCCGACATCTTTGTTTTGAGAGGAGCCTGGCAAGGGGCTTTTGGTGAGCAGCCCAATTCGTTACTCAGGAATAATGGCGATGGTACGTTCACGGATGTAACGATTCCAGCCGGGCTTCTTTCATTTCATCCAACCCAAACTGCTACCTGGAATGATTTCAACAACGATGGTTGGGTAGATGTATTTATTGGTAACGAAACGTCCAATTCATTTCAGACAGGTGCTGGGAAAATGCATCCCTGCGAATTGTATCTGAATAATGGCGATGGTACGTTTAAGGAAGTTGCTAATCTGGCTAACTGCAACATTGTTGGGTACGTCAAGGGAGTCACATCGGGCGATTATGATCATGATGGCTGGAAAGACTTGTTTTTATCGACGGTAGATGGCAATCGGTATCTACTGAAGAACAAGGGATTACGTGATAAGATGGTCCATTTCGAGGATGTATCGCTGGAAGCCGGTCTGCGTAAAGAGACAGGAAATTCCTTTACAACCTGGTTCTGGGATTATGACAACGACGGCTGGCTGGATATTTTCGTTTGCGATTACACCTTTCAGGGATCGCTGGCGTTTTACGAAGCCTCTGAAGCTCTGCATAAGCCAATAGGACAGGCTGGTACCATTTATCTGTATCATAACAATCAGAATGGTACGTTCACCAATGTTTCGGCTGAAGCGGATCTCCAAAAAACGACCTTCTCTATGGGAGGTAACTTTGGCGATATTAACAATGACGGCTTCCTGGATATGTACCTCGGGTCGGGCAATCCAAATTACAAATCGCTGGTTCCCAATAAACTGTACCTTAGCCAGGGTGGAAAATCATTTGCTGATGTAACGGCGCCTGGACGCGTGGGACATCTGCAAAAAGGTCACGGGGTATCGTTTGCCGATATGGATAATGACGGTGATCAGGATATCTACATCGAAATGGGTGGAGCCTACGTTGGCGATGGCTACCAGAACGCCTTCTATCTTAATCCTGGCCAGAATACGAACAACTGGATTTGCTTTAACCTGACGGGAACGAAGGCAAATCGACTGGCTATTGGGTCGCAGGTGAAGCTAACTTTTCGGGAAAACGGTATTAAACGGACTATATATCGGGACGTAAACTCTGGCGGTAGTTTCGGAGCCTCCCCCCTACGTCGGGAAATTGGCATTGGCCGTGCGACGATCATTGATGAAATCGAGATTCGCTGGCATGGCTCTAAAACGGTTCAGGTATTTCGGAATGTTAAGCCAAATCAGTTCCTAAGCATTACCGAAGGCAGCAACACATTGAATCGAGTGGCACTCAAAACCTTGAATTTCAGCAAGGAAGTTGCCCCTATTTGCCGTACGCCTGTAGCATCAGCGGCTGCAACCGTCAATCGCAAGTCTAACTAACTACGTCAGTCGGTCTCTATGATGGCGCGGACGTTTATCCCCGAGACCGACTGACAAATCCATTCATCACTCAACCAGGCTTTTGGCCATGAAAACTGGCATACTCATTAAAAAAATATGAAAATCTCAACAGAATTAATCGGTAGTATTCCACGTCCAGTATACCTGCAGCAAGCCATGACTGCTTTTTCGTCAGGACAGCTCAATGCTCAGGAATTGGGTAAGTTAGCCGATAAGGCAACTAAGGAGACGATCCAGGAATTGGAAAAATTAGGTTCGCCTATCTTGTCTGACGGAGAGCAGTCGAAGCCCAGTTTCGTTACTTATCCGCTACAAGGTCTTCAGACCCTGGCCTCTGATGGGGTAGTCATTCCATTTGCCGATAGTCATACTCGTCAGTTACCTAAGCTAACGGCTGGCCCTTTTCATTATACAACCTTTGCCAACTCCTATCTTCATAAAGCGCAGGAGTTTTCGTCACTGCCCATAAAGCAAGCCGTCATTTCGTGCTCAGCAATAAGCTTGTTGTATCCGCAGGAAGGCATTGATGGTTACTCACGGGATCAATTTTTAGCGGATTTAGTCAATGACGCTGAAGCCGATATTCGGACCTGTTTGAACAGTGGTGCTTATAAAGTACAGATTGATTTTACCGAAGCCCGATTGGCCATCAAACTAGACCCAAGCAAGCAGTTACTTGCGGCTTTCATCGACCTGAACAACCAGGTACTGAATCGATTCTCTCCCGAAGAAAAACAGAAGATCGGTATTCACTCTTGCCCCGGTGGTGATCATGATTCTACGCACAGTGCTGATATCCCTTATAGCGAATTATTGCCTTTACTCTTTTCATTGGAAGCAGGCAATTTCTATCTGGAATACGCAGCTGAGACAGACAAGAAGGCCGTTCTCAATGCTATAAAACAATCCATACGACCAAATCAGCGCGTGTTTTTGGGCGTTACGAATGTTCTTGATCCTCGCGTAGAAACTCCTGAAGAAATCCGGGATTTGATTCTG
This sequence comes from Spirosoma foliorum, assembly GCF_014117325.1. NCBI lineage: Bacteria > Pseudomonadati > Bacteroidota > Cytophagia > Cytophagales > Cytophagaceae > Spirosoma > Spirosoma foliorum. The sequence goes on from NZ_CP059732.1 coordinate 5,991,591, forward strand.
GAAGCTGCCGACGTTATTCCTATTCAACAACTCGGCACTACCGACGATTGCGGCTTTTCACCCTTTGGCGACGATACATCTACGGCTCGAGAAATTGCCTTTGCAAAAATCCGCGCCCGACTGGAGGGCACCAAATTAGCCGAACAAGCAATCACCGCTTAAAGAAAGTCGATTACTAATTGACGCTTAAACTCATCAAACGAAATACACAGGATAACTTCGAAAAGACTACTAAAATGGCACATATTCAATTACCCGAAGGATTACCCGGCATCTTAGGCCCTATGGCGTTCAGCCCGCAAACAACCAAACCATTAAACGAACTGGCTGAAGTTCTACTCCGCACAAACGATACCTTAAGCCCAGCCGAACGGGAAACCATTGCCGCCTTTACTTCGCGCCGGAATGATTGTTTTTTCTGTTCAACGAGTCACGGTGCAGCGGCCGATTACCTGCATGGCCGGGAAGCGAATGTTGTTCAGCAAACGTGGGATAATTACCAGACGGCACCTATTTCACCCAAATTAAAAGCGCTATTAACCATTGCGGCCAGTGTACAACAAGGCGGTAAACAAGTAACGCCAGAGCAGGTCGAATTGGCACGTGCCGAAGGCGCAACTGACAAAGATATTCACGATACGGTACTGATTGCGGCTGCTTTCTGCATGTACAATCGCTATGTAGATGGGCTGGCTACCTGGGCACCTCAAGATCCGGCCGTCTATGCCGATATGGGCGAAGCCCTGGCCACAAAAGGCTATGTGCATTTCAATGAGCCACAACCAGCTTAACTCCACAATAACGGCTTTAAAAGTTTTAAACTAGATTAGGTTGACATATACCCCGGCTGCGCTGTAGCCGGGGGCATATTGAAAAAAATTACGTTAAACGATTTCTAACGCCTTTACCCTATGAAAACAAATAAATGGAAGATGTTGCTGCTGGTTTGGTCGGCTATGTTTCCTTTCAGCACTGCAGTAAGTTATGGTTTGTCGCAGGTGTCTTTTGTCGCACACTGGCCCTTAGTCGCCCGAACATTTTGTTTAACCTGTCTGCTAGTACCCTATATGGTATTTTTAGCATTACCGTTTTTAACCAAACGATTCCAGCACTGGCTGCAACAAAATCCGCACTCAACGCCTGGTCAATTCAGTCAGTCAGAGCAATTGCTGATTGATCAATCAACTAAAATTCAGTCTGAAACCAGTCGCGTTTCACCTCAACAATACGTGTTATCATAATTATACGCTGGCATTTTTGCCCACGAGCTTTACCAATTAATTCATTCTATTTCACCCAAACAAAGTATGGAAACTCCAAACGAACAAGTGCTGAAAAATCAGGAATCAATTTTATCCAACCAAGAAAGTATTCTCAAAAACCAGGAGGCTATCCTTAAAAACCAGCAAACACTGGATTCGATTCTCGATAATCAACAAACGATTATCAGTAATCAGGATAGCATTTTAGGTAATCAGCAGTCTATCCTCAAAAATCAGCAAACGCTGGATGCTATTTTAGCCAATCAGGAGACAATCTTAAGTCTGCTGAAAAAGTAAGTTGTAACTTCTAGAAGTTATGTCGGATTGTACCCACGGGCTGAAGCCCGTGGGTACAATCCGGCCAATCAATACAGTTATGGATTACAGTTTAACCGGGACTGGCATGGTAAATGCACGACCAGTTCCGGTTATTAGTTATTATCATTTACGTTGCCAATACTCACAGTTTCAGTACCCCACCATGACTACATCTGCGCGGCCTGCCCGACGTATTCCGATCCTGTACATTCTTTTTCTCATCAGTGTCTTAAGCGGCTGGATTTACTATATCTCATCACTACCCGACATTAGCTTCCTGGCGCGTCGATGGGCTGCTTCATTGACAATGGTATTTGGATCGTTTATCGCAGGTTCAAGTCCGGAAGGAAGCGCGGCTATTTCATATCCGATTTTTACGCTACTATTAAAGATTCCACCACCTGTAGCCCGCAATTTTTCGTTTGCCATTCAGAGTATTGGCATGACCTCGGCCTCACTCTTAATTCTGGGGCTTCGGGTTCGGGTAGACTGGAATTACATTCGTTATGTCACACTCGGCGGAGTGTTCGGATTGATTTTCGGAACGTATTATGTAGTGCCCCTGGTGTCGCCCGTGATGGCGAAACTCTTTTTTGTATCACTCTGGCTGAGTTTCGGCATTACGCTCTGGCGCGAAAACCGCCGACCACAGCGCGAAGTACACGATTCAATTACACCCTTTTTACCCGTTGACAAGCGGAGATTGGCTTTATTTGGTATTGTGGGCGGTGTTATTTCATCAATTTTCGGTACGGGCATCAACATTTTTACGTTTTGCCTCGTCACGATTTACTACCGGTTGAACGAAAAAGTCGCAACTCCCTCATCAGTTATTATAATGACGATAGAGACGTTACTAGGCTTTTTTCTGCATGCTCAGGTTCTGCACGATTTTAGTCAGGAATCGTTCGAGTTATGGTTGGCATGCGTCCCAATTGTTGTTTTCTTTGCTCCGTTGGGTGCGTTTGTCATTACGAAACTCCCACGCGAGTCGATTGCCCGTCTGTTGTATGTGATCCTTTTCGTCCAGTTTATTGGTGCAATGGTGGTTATTAAACCTTCGCTACCCCAACTGTTGCTTTGTGCCTGTACACTTGGAGGAGGACTAGGTCTGTTTGCGTTACTGGCCCGATCGCAACGAACAGGTACTGCCGCCAGTTGATACACTCCTCAGGAAAGGCACCTGCTTCCGTTAAATCAGGCAGATGCCTACCGCATCAATTCATCAAACGTAATGCTCAGGTAGTACAAGCCACCGATTCGTGCCAGACCATAGCCCTGAGAGTAATATTTGTTCAGGATGTTTGTACCACCCAATTTGACAATCGATTTCCAGACCGGGACTTTGTAGGATACCTGAGCATCTAAACTCGTCCAGGCAGGCAACCACACATCGCCTGCTGTGATGCCCTGTTCAAACCACATTCGTTCCGTCCAGCGAAACGAGACGGTAGCGCCCAATCGATCTATTAGTTGCGGATTGTTCAGACTGATGTTGTAGCGATTTTCGGGCGAGTTGAAGTAATTACGTCCTTTCTGAACAACTTCCGGGTTGCTCATCTTCCGCTTAATAATGGGCGCACCCGCATTATCATTAATTACGTTACCCTGCGCATCCCGAAGCGTTACTGTTCCAACCTGATGGGCGTAGTTTCCACTCAGGCTGAACCCCTTGCCCAAACCATACTCCGCTCCTACTGCCCAACCGTTTACAAAAACCTCGTTGGTGTTGTTATAATTGATTTGGAGCACCCGATAAGCGTTTGTCGTCAAATCGGAGATTTGACCAGTAGTCGGTTGATAAAAGCTCTGAGCAACAATAAAATCGGAGTATTTACTCTGGAAATACGTTGCATCGATGTATAGCTTATCCTTAAGCAAAGTTTTATAGCCAACTTCCCATGTCTTGATCTTCTCCGTCTTGAAAGTAGTGGGACTATAAGCACGACCCCGAAGTTGGTCTTCGGTGATACGACCGTTTAAATAATCATTCACGTCGCTGTCCAGGTAAGCGGGATTTGACACCAACCCGGCCGACTCTGCCACCGACTGTAAACCACCCACTTCTCCCGCTTTACCAGTACCGGGAACAGAAAACAACTGATTTGGCGAGGGATTTCGAAACGCTGACTGCCATGATCCCCGAAAATTATGCGGGCCAATACTGACCACCGCCGATGCCCTCGGGCTGAAACCACCGTCTAAATACTGGTTTTTATCGTACCGAACCGCTACAGTTGGCTTCACGGTTACCATGCTTAACTTCACTTCTTTCGAAGCCTGTATGTAAGCGCCATACTCATCGATGGTATATTCTGAACCGTCTGGTTTCAGCGCAACGACTGTACCACCCGTATTGAGCGCGTAATGTCGAATACTCCCTCCTACAATCACCTCTGCAACCTCCAGGAATTTGGAGAGATTGTACATGCCCTCATAATGCCATAAGGCCGAATTATCGCGAAAACCGAGGCCTTTTGCCCCTCTATACCCCGGAACTGAATCGGTATTGTATGTCTTGGCAAACGCATCGCGCACCGCATTGAAGCGGTCTGAGCCAGGTAAGTAGCGCCCCCGATCGGCAGTGGCGCGGGAGTCGCCAACAATAAATTTGTTATCGATATAAACCTGACCAAACTCCGCAGCCCACTGCCCAAGCGATTTCCAACTGTTATTGATCGCAGTAGCCATTTGACCAATGTTCCAGGCTTCAGCTTTTTGTTGGGTCGTATAGGCTCGCAGAAAGAAGTTTTCGCCCCGCAATTCAGCCTTAATCTGATGCCGCTGATAGTCGGGGAAGTATTCACGGAAGTTGGCAGTACGAATAAAATTGCCGTTTCCGTAATACCACCCTACCGATGCTTCAATGTTTCCGGGCAGCTTGTAATGCAGCGATACATTGGCCCGGTTGTTAAATACCTTCCCATTATTTCCCAGCAGCTCTAATTCTGTGTACCCTGTACGAGTCACTAACTTATTCTGCAACAATACATTGGCATAGTCTTTTGGGAAGGTATATGCACTGCCATTAGCGGTTATTTCGTCGCCATATATGTTCAGGCCATCGTACTGAAAATTTGTATTGGCGTTGCTGTTCTGTAAATAGCCAATCCCCGTTGCGATACCTACCCGATTCGGATCGGTCGCTAAAAAGTTAGCCCGCGAACGAGTCTGGCGATCGCTATAATCGTCGGCAATGAAATCGGTGCCGCTAAACCGCTGAAAATTCACTTTAAACGCAAACCGGGGGCTGACTTCTTTCGCATAACGAATGGCGACGTCGCCGTAGCCTTTTGGTCCAAAATCATCTTTCCCGAAATTATTAGCGCCAACCTTTAACTGAACACTTAGACCCTGATACGTAAATGGATTTTTACTCGACGTGAACATGAGCCCCTGCATCGCATCGGGTCCATACAGTGCCGACGATGCCCCCGGAATCAGCTCAATATTATCGATATCTAAATCCGATATACCCGCTACGTTCCCAAAACCGAACCCTAAACCCGGTGAACGGTTATCCATACCATCGGTCAGTTGCAGAAAGCGGCTATTATTATTCGAACCAAATCCACGAAGATTTACGGTTTTAAATGCCAGGCTTTGTGTCAGGAAATCAACGCCTTTTACGTTCTGAAGCGCATCGAAGGGCGTAGCAGCAGGCGACTGCTGAAACTGTTTTGCGCCTAGTTTTTCGACCGTTACAGCCGCTTTCTGGATGTCTTCTGGAACACGGCTAGGCGCCAAAACAAGTTCGCCTGTTATAACGGTAACAACTTCTTCGGAAAGTTTCACCGTGAGGCTCCGGAAATTGTTTCCGCGTACCAGTACATCCTTCCGCTGATAACCTATAAAGGAGACACTTATGGTTAAAGGCAGCTCGACATTGGTTTCTAGTTCAAACTGTCCATTATTCTGTGTAGTAGTGCCAATGTTCGTTCCACGGATTAGTATGGTAGCCCCCGACAAAGGTTGATCTTTATCATCGGTTACGATACCAGCCATATTAATTTGCGCCTGAGCCGTTACCCCGCCCAGAAGCATAAAAGTCGATAGAAGAAAGAGTTGCCTCATATAGGACGTGTTGAGTAAGCAATACTGTAAGAAAGGTAAACAAAATTAACAGAAAACAGAAAAGCTGTTTACGTTACCTCTGATAACGTAAACAGCTCCCGCTAATTGAAAAAACTTATGATTTGGCCACCCGTTTATCGACTAATTGTGGCAAAAATCATCCTATCAATTCCTGATTTTTGATTGGCCGAATCTGTCTATCCACACCATTTTTCATATATACCTGATATTCTAAGTACTCAAGCATAAATAGCTTAGGTTATTTTGAAAAGGCGTTTTTGTCCTGCTGACGAAGGAAGCATCTTCGGGTGAGGCTATTTATCCGGCTACCAAAGATGCTTCCTTCGTCAGCAGGACAAAAAATAATCTACTGTATTTTAGTCGACCTACTTATCTTCTTTTCTTTAAAATCAAACGGGTCGCTAAACTTTAGCAACCCGTTTGATTTTAAGAGAAAGATAGTTCAACTAGAACGTGTAGCGTAATGTAGTTCCGTATGTTCTCGGATCGCCAACAATACCGGCATAATGCCCGGCACTACCTGGAGCTGCCAATAACTGCTCATAATAGTTTGTGTTGAACAGGTTTCTAGCCCAGATAAAAATCGAAATTCCACTGGAAGCTCTAAAGCCAAGGCGACTGTTTACCAGCGAGTAGCCATCGATATTCAAATATTGAGAGGGCGACGGACTCGACGAAAACGACGACCGATAGAAAGCGTCTACGCCAAAGAAGTAATTTCCTTTTAAACCGATGAGCAGTCCAGGAGCGGTTACTTCGCCACCTACTGAACCCGACCATTTTGAAATACCGGGCAACACACCACCCGAAATGTCTTTGAAAGCTTGATCACCGCCTGTTTCTTCGAGCGGTACCGGCGCATTCGTAAACGATACGTATTTACCATCTGTATAGGCAACAGCTGCGTTAAGCGTTAACCGATTGGCAATTCGCACATTTCCATCGACTTCAACACCCGTCACACGCACTTTCTCCGCATTGGCCAGATAGCCTCTGTTTACACCCGGTTCAGGCGTTTGTACCTGTGTCTGAAAGTCTTTGATTTCTGTGTTATAAAATACCAGATTCAGGATAGAGTTCGGTGTTGGTCGTGTTTTCAGACCAACTTCGAAGTGATTTACGTGCTCTGGCTTCACTCTGGCCAGGTCAAGCAATGTTTGGCCATTGGCCGTTGGCAATCCACCAATATTAATGCCGACAGGTTTGTAGCTGATCGCATAGGTTCCAAAGGCATTGATGGCTCTCCCAACTTTATATTGCAGAGTGACCTGGCCAGAGAAATTACCCTCCGATACGTCTGTATCGAACGCCTGATTCGTATAAACTGCGTTTTTTAACGCTAGCAAAGCTGGATCTGTTGTTTGCAGACCTCCGTAGGTTTCGCGTTTATAGTTGGCTACTTTCTTGTCGTAGTTATACCGGACACCGGGTAAAATGTGGAATTTGTCTGACAAGGCCCAGTCAAGTTGACCAAAGGCAGCTAGTCCTGTGCTCTGAATGCGGTTGGTTGTCCGGATACCAAAGTTATCGAACAGACCTGGTGTTTTCCAGAGTGCGCTCGTTGAGCTTTGCGCAAAACGCCATTGAGCCGAGCCCGCTTCTTCGGTCTGTACGGGGTCCGATTTCAGATCCTGCCAAAGACCAAACAAACCAACAACACCACTCAATTGGGGTGTAATTTTACCCGCATAGCGTATTTCCTGCGACCACTGATCATGAACCGAGTTACCGGACGAAATCGTAAAGACAGGTAAGCCGATATAGTCACGGTCATTCAGCGGAGTCCACTGCCAGTGACGCCACGCTGTGGTAGATGTTAATGTACCGTTTCCGATTTTAATATCTGCATTTACAGATACGCCACCCAGCTTGTTATCTGCTTTTGACGGCGTATCCAAATCAACGATCCGTTCGAAAGCGCTAGAATACGGAAGTTTATAATTTAAATCGGCAATGATAGCATTGAATTGACGATAGGCAGCCCGTTTGGTCGGAACAACACCGGCTACCGGCCAACCGTACCCATTCGGTTTTTGTGACGAAATATCCCCGATTATCGTGATTTTAACATTATCGCTTGGCGTGTACAGGAGTTGTGTCCGCACACCAATATTGTTGATGTCGTTAATGGGAAGCTGGGTGTGTACATTGTAAAACGTCCCGTCTCGTTGTGTACCCGTAAACGATACCCGCGCAGCAAGTTTTTTACTCAGTGGCCCCGTCAGTGAACCTTTAGCCTGGATGTACCCGTAATTACCATAACTCAATTCAAAACTTCCGCTCGGGGTAAAGCCAGCAGCACGCGTTGTAATATTAAATGCCCCCGCCGTCGTATTCTTGCCAAACAACGTTCCCTGAGGCCCTCGCAACACTTCAACCTGTTCAATATCGATAAAATCGAGTGCTGTAGCTGCCGGGCGAGCGTAATAAACACCATCGACATAAAACCCAACACCAGGGTCAATCCCGTCGTTTGTCAACCCATACGTAGAGCCTAGGCCACGAATATTAAGCGTTGTATTTCGGGCATTGGAAGCATACAACTGAACGGTAGGCACCAACTCTTTTAATCGGTTTACGTTGAAAGCGCCAGCATCTTCGGCACGGTTGCCACTAACAACGGAAATCGGAATGGGAACTTCCTGGGCCGATTCCTGACGACGACGAGAGGTGATTACGATATCGGCTAATTGATTACTCCCTTCATCAAGTTTAATCTCGTTATTACCTTCATTTACAATCACGTCTTTGGTTTGATATCCTATAAAAGAGACAACGACTGTGAACGGAAGTTTTTGAGCGGTCAACAACTTAAATTCTCCATTTTGATCTGTAACCCCGCCATTTGTTGTTCCTTTAATGACTACGGTTGCCCCAATCAAATTTTCGTTGGTGCGTGAATCAATCACCCGTCCAGTCACTGTTGAATTTATAACTGGTGCATTTTGTGCGAATGAAAATAAGGGGATAAGAATGGCCCCAATTAAAAAAACTGACGTTAAAATTTGTCTCATACTGGTTTATTACTAATTGCTGTTGGTGGTTCTGAGCATGTATATTTCTACATTCTCCCTATTCTCCCGGTTGTAGATAGACTATTAGTACTTATAGTCTATTGAATTAATAGGTTATACAAAACAGCAGTATCTTCCTGTCACTTCCAAATAAAAGGAAGTAAATTCACCTGGGTCGATCGATTTTCTTGATTAAAAAATAGTTAAACTAAAAATAAGCCAATAAAAAGCCTTCATCTATACACTGTGATGGCTTTAGTATTGGTTTTATCCAGCAATACGGATAGTATAGTCAATATACAGAGACCAATTAGAGTAAACTGGATGGTCTTTTCTGCTCTAAATTCGCTACTGAAAATAGCCCGTCAGTTCGCCATAGCCTACTATATGACCACTCATCGCATCGAGAAGCGCATGTTTATCCGGAACAGCTGAAAAGGAAAGTAGTTGATCAAGTGCGTAGATTCGAAACACATACGCATGTCGACCTGCGGGCGGGCAGGCAGCCATAAATGCCTGATTACCTATTGAGTTTTTACCAACCTTACCGCCCAGCATATGCATCTGCTCATCGCTAACGGCTTCGGGTATACTATGCACCGAGCCGGGCAAATTATATATAGTCCAGTGCGACAAGTTAAACACGGGAAAAGCAGGCGTGGGAACATCATAGTCAGTTGCCAGAATCACATAGGATTCAACCGCAGGTTGATCTGTTTCCCACATCAAAGCAGGCGATATGCCCTTTCCCCGACAACTGCAATCCTCGGGTATATCTCCGTTTGGTGGAAAGGAACGACTCGAAAGCGTTATATTTTTTTTGAGTGTGGCAAGATTTTCTTCCTCACTCTGTCGACCAGTTTTTGCCCGAATGTGCATGATCAGTACTACCAGACTAACGAGTAGTAGCAAGCCCACCGGGAGTCGCCAATAGTTACGCATAAAAAAGTCGGTTAAATGCACACGCGCATCTAACCGACTGTTCCTAAAAAAGTTTAAAATCAACTACTTACGCACTAAATAATCTCTAGTTGATTAAGCAGCCCGACTACTTTGTGGGCGACGTAAAATGGTTGAGCGCAACGGGCCCGCACTGGTAAGCGCTTCTTCAATTACTTGCTCCGATACCATTCCTAGATGATTAGCACGTTTCAGCACATAATCGAATGGCATATTAAAATAATTAGCCACTTCGCTTCGGAAACTATCCGGAAACCGGGTTAATCGCAGACCGAAGAATTTACGCACTTCTGTTTCGGGAAGCATAGCTGCCAGCGCCACACGTTCAGCTTCGGCCAGTAATTCTTTTCGTACCGGAAACAGATACTCAAGACCAACGGAGGCTGTTAAAATATTCAGAAAGAGGTTTTTATACATAGCCGACAATTCGGCTGGCAAAATAACCCACCCCTGCTCACGAAATTTACCCGAAAAGCCCGTCAGCCCCTGTTCGCCCCTAATTTCACCGGCAATAAATTCATCCGGAAAACGTAGTCGCTCATCGGTTTTCTGTAGCCGAAACACAACGGCTTCAACGGGGCTTTTGTGAAATAAAAGCGTAGCAGGCATGGCACGCGTATTTTCCCACTGATCGGTCATACGCATAAACAGACTCTCGTTAACAGGTAAGTTATCGGAGTTGCCCAGACTAATCAGTATTTGGCGGAAAGCGGCCAGAAAATCGATCTGGAGCTGACCTGGATTCGAACGTCCTTTTTTCATGCGGCTTGAGTAGCCAGACTGTTGATTTTAGGATACCAACACCCAGCTCATTAATATAGTTGTTTGTTGTAAAATCGGGGAGGTAAATATACACAACAAACCGCTGATTACAAAGGGATAACACAAAGATAATTAGAGCCCTACAACTAGCCTCAATCCAGGAATTACGTTCTTAAAAAAGCCATTCATATAGAAGTCTGACTGGACTTTAAATACCTTATTCTGATAGACTGTACCACCAAATCGGATCGTGTTAGAATCAAAATACGAGCCTCTTCGATAAACAGGTAGTCCTACGTAAAACGAAGCAATTTGACGACTAAAATTCGTGAATCGGCTGCCCTTGTTTGCCCGGTAAAAAGCAATACCAACGCTCAGAAAATCGTTTCGAAACGTTTGAAATCCACCATCAGCTGCCTGTTGAAAGAAGAAGTTTGACGTATAGCCTACCTGATAGCCAATACGCTTAAACTGACTCGGAATCAGCTGAACGTCAAAATTGAGCGACGGCACCCATTGTTTACGAATCAATCCTACGCCCACTCCTGGTTGTAAACTCAGAAATGGGCTAGCTGGCGGGCCAACTCGTTGCACGTTGGTTTTGTTATCGATACCCTGAATTAAGGCAAACGATATTCTAGGATTGGTCAGGTCGTGGTTTTTGTACGCTCGTGTTGCATCAATCGCCTGTTGCAATCGTTGATTAATACCTCCTTCTTCTTTAAGCAGGCGCTCAATATCGCGGAGGTTATTGACGAATAGGTAAATACTAAAATCATCTGGAATGGCTTGTGACGTGGATGATACCCAGACAATCTGGAGTGTGTCCTGCTGGATCTTCATTTGTAAAGGCTCATCTCCATCTCGAAACCGAAACGACGCGGTCGACTGAGGAGTATAACGCAAGGCAATAGATCGATCTGTTTCGCCAAGCCGAACCAGTGCGTGAGTCGCCTGAGTTGGGCTTTGGGTGGTATCTTCTACTTTATGATAGTCGGCAATAACCAAGCGTAATACAGAGTCAACATTTTTTCGGGCCAGCAGCTGCGTGTATCGGTCAAATCCAATAAGGAGCGTATTTCGTTGACCTAACTCGACTTCAATCTGGTTAAGGCCAATAAACTTTCGTTTGGCGCCCGTTTCGGTTAGCAGCGGACTTTTCGGTTCGGATAGATGTGAGCTTGTCGATTGAGATATAGCAATCCTGACTATGCTCAACAGGAGCATAGTAATTAAACAAAATAGACGCATGATTATTGGTTTGGTTTATGTGTTAATGGGAGTGTAAAGGCAGGGCGGCTTCCGTCGGAGACAGATTCGGCACGACCACCAGTACCTATTCGGACAAAATTTTCGGCGGGGTAAAGTTTAGGGCGCGTTTCCTCTTCGGACCGCAATTCGTTTTCGTGAACAACCTTAAATCGGTGCTTCGGTGCCGACATCGCAACACTGGGCTTTTGTGCTTCCGGTTCCGACTCTACCAGAAGCGACACTTCTATACTTCTGGGCACTTCCGTCGTTTGGGCAACCGCTTCTATGGGTTCTGTTACGAATGGGGTGGTTTTGGCCTTTCGTGTTTCTTTCTGATCGCGGTGCTTTTGTAAGGCTAAAACAGGTTTTTCTTTTCCATCCACTACGGGCTTTGATCGGGCTACATCAGCACTAGAATTCGGTTGGTATTGGTTAGTTAACAGCCTCTTAGGTTTATGGTTTCCAGTAGCCACAATACTATGTTTGCTAGTCGATGTATATAACCAGAAGTAGCCTAGAGCTAGTGCCAGCAAGCAGGCGGCAGCCGCCCACCATACCCAACCCGTCAACCGACGAGCTGGTGTTTGCTCTAGTTCGGGTCGCAATTGGCCCCATAAACGCTCCGAGTTGAAGGCTGAGCCGGGCGGTGGTGTATCGGGGAGTTGGCTAAGTGTCTGCCGCACCCATTGATCAGGAAATTCGTCGGGTTTCTGCTTCATAGCCATGTTGTGTTAACCAGGTTTGCAACAGCGCACGCGCCTTACTTAACTGTGATTTCGATGTATTTTCAGAGATCCTTAACTGCTCGGCAATCTCACGATGTGTATAGCCTTCAATAGCGCAGAGATTAAACACCGTTCGGTAGCCAGTCGGCAATTCTCGTATCAGTGCATAAATCCGTTCGGCATCCAGCCCCGAATCAGGCAGCGGCTCTGCGGCAGGTTGCTCTTCGGCTTCTTCTTCTGCCTGAAAAAGCGGTAAGTGCCGATTGGCTCGCAGGTGCTGCAAAGCCTCATTAACCACGATGCGTCGGAGCCAGGCATCCAGACTAGTATCGTCTCGGTACGAGAATTTATCAATCCCACGAAATGCTTTCAGAAACGCATTCATCAGCACTTCTTCAGCCTCTGGCTCATTCCGAACGTACCGTAAACTCACCCGAAACAATCGATTAGCATACTGATCGAACAGCCGTTTCTGGGCAAAGGCATTACCTCGCTGGCACTGTTCAACAAGTTGCTTCGACATACGTTTGGCTAGTTTCACTAACAGAAATGCCAGGTTCAGCCAAAGGGTTGCCTGATGTTCAAAAAAAAGCGTCTGTTTTTATAAACAGACGCCAAGATGGTGTAGATGGTGCGAACGTCCACGTTCGTACCGACTATTCTCCGGCCTCTGGCCGGACGAAAAATAATAAACCAAACCCGGCCAGAGGCCGGAGAATAGTCAGCACGAACGTAGACGTTCGCGCTATCATCGTCGCATTAGTGAGCAGTTAATTAAGCGACACTGAATCAATAACCTTTCCCTCACGAGCGTCGAACCGTGCTCTGGCTTCCAGAATCTGATTACTGTGCGTATTCGCCCATTCACCCAGCGCCAGCATCTGCACCAATAGACTTTGCCCTAAATCAGTCAATTGATATTCGACGCGAGGGGGAATTTCGGGATAAACCCGACGTGTGACGATACCATCCCGCTCTAACGTTCGAAGCGTTACGGTGAGCATCCGTTGTGAAATTCCATCGACTCGTTTCTTCAATTCATTGAACCGGAGCGTACCAGCCTCACCCAAATTAATAATGGATAACGTCGACCATTTATCGCTAAATCGCGCCATAATGTGCCGAATTGGACAAATACCGCCATCATCTTCGACATCCTCTAAAATTTTTTGCAACTTTTCCTGTACACTATCTTCCTGAGAATCAACAATAGTTCTTTCCATGTGCCTGACGCAGAATAAAGTGCCTTCTTGTGGCACTTCTAATGACTAAATACCTTTGAGTTACCAAAAGTAACTAAGAAACTAAAAATAACAATCATGATCGCAATTACCGGAGCCTCTGGCCATTTAGGAAAAGCCACGCTCGAATTCCTGCTCAGAAAAACCACTCCCGAATCGATTGTTGCCCTTGTGCGCGATCCCCAAAAACTTGCCGACTTTGCCGATAAGGGCATCTCCATTCGGCAGAGCGATTACGCTGATAAAGCATCGTTCGTAACAAGTCTGGCTGGCGTCGATACGCTTTTGCTGATTTCCAGCGCAGCGTTAGGCGATGAGCGTGTTACTCAACACAGCAATGTAATCAATGCTGCGAAAGAGGCTGGTGTAAAGCATATTTTCTATACCAGCGCTCCAAACCCATCACTGGAATCGAGCTTCACTCCCGCTGTTGACCATTTTCGTACCGAAGCCCTAATTAAGGAGTCTGGTCTGACGTATACCATTTTCCGCAATAACCTTTATCTGGACGTCTTGCCGATGGTTGTGGGTGATGCCGCAAAAACTGGTAAGCTCTATTTCCCTGCCGGAGATGGCAAAACTAGTTTTGCTCTACGCCGAGATATGGCAGAAGCACTGGCTAACGCATTGACCAGCGAAGGTCACGACAATCAGATATACGATATTGGCGCAACGACCGCCTGGTCGTTTAGTGATCTGGCCAATAGCATTAGCCTTGCTGGAACAACCGTTGACTACATCGATATTCCAAGTAGCGATTACGAGGCCGAATTGGCAAAACATCTGCCTCCCGTTGCGGTCAAGATTTACGCCGGAATGGCTGAGGGGATTAAGAAAGGGGATTTTGACACGCCATCGCCAACGCTCGCTAAGTTGTTGGGCCGTGAACCCGTCAGTTTACAAGACTACTTTAAAACGTTAGGTTAGGGTCAAACTTATTTAAATTTTTCGTTTTGCCTGTTTTTGTCATTTCGACGTCAGGAGAAATCTTAAACTTCCTAACTAAGCGAGCTTGAGCTTTCTCCTGACGTCGAAATGACAGAAACAGGCTATTCCACGTTTTTTTTTGAATTCATTCATAAACAGCGCAAATAGAACGTATATTCCCGGTTATGCAGTTTATGCTATCAGGAAAGGCTATTTTTGCCATACAATCCATCTATTTTAGCTTTCATCAATGAATTACGCTCAATCGCCATTCCTCCGTTTTGTTCTTGTTTTTCTGACAGCCCTACTTTCGTCTGAATTACAAGCTCAACCCTTTACCAAAGCCGACATAGCCCGCTGGCAGCAACAGGCCAGGCAGGTGACCATTACGCGTGATACCTGGGGAGTTCCGCACATTTATGGAAAAACGGACGCCAACGTCGTTTTTGGGCTTCTGTATACGCAGTGCGAAGATGATTTTGCGCGGGTGGAAGAAAACTACATCACATCGACCGGGCGTCTGGCCGAAGTAGAAGGCGAATCAGCGATCTACCACGACCTGCGGGCGCGACTCTTTCTGGATACGACTCAGGCTATCGCCATTTATAAAAAGAGCCCGCTCTGGATGAAACAATTGCTGGATGCCTTTGCCGATGGAACGAACTATTACCTCTATACACATCCAGCCGTAAAGCCTAGATTGTTAACCCGATTTCAGCCCTGGATGCCGCTCATGTTCAGTGAAGGCAGCATTGGTGGAAACATCAGCGTCGTATCTACCGAACGACTAAAAGCCTTTTATGAACAGCGTAAATCAACCTCCTGGATCAACAACGGCGATCATTACGAACGTGAATCCATTGGTTCCAACGGCTTTGCCATTGCCCCCGCCAAAAGTGCGACCAAAAATGCACTGCTACTTATCAATCCGCATACGTCGTTTTATTTCCGGTCGGAGGTGCATATGATTAGTCAGGCGGGGTTGAATACTTACGGAGCTGTGACCTGGGGGCAGTTTTTTATCTATCAGGGCTTCAATGAAAATTGTGGCTGGATGCACACCACCAGCTATGCCGATTCGATGGATGAGTATCTGGAAACCATCGAAAAGAAAGGCAATGCGCTATTTTACAAGCATGGCAATGACCTGAAACCCGTTCGCACGCAACAGGTACGAATTCCGTACAAAACGGTATCCGGGATGCAGTATAAGGATTTTACGATGTATTTCACTCAGCATGGTCCTATTGCTGGCGAGAAAGATGGCAAATGGATTGCCATCGACATGATGAATACACCTCTGAACGCGCTGTCGCAATCGTATTTGCGAACCAAAGCCACCGGATACGATAGTTTTAAAGAGGTGATGAAGCTCAACGGGAATGCCTCGAACAACACGATTTTTGCCGATAAAAATGGGACTATCGCTTACTGGCACGGCAACTTCATGCCCAAACGAGACCCGAAATTCGATTGGGATCAGCCGGTTGACGGCAGTAATCCCGAAACCGACTGGAAAGGGTTACACCCTGTTGATGAAATTGTTCAGGTGCGCAATCCGGCCAGTGGCTGGATTCAGAATTGCAATGCAACGCCCTTTACGGTATCGGGTAGTAGTAGCCCCGACAAGAGCAAATATCCTGCTTACATGGCTCCCGACGCCCAAAATTACCGGGGTATCAATGCTGCGCGTGTGCTAAGTCAGAAGTCCATTTTTACGCTCGATACACTGATTGCCGCTGCTGACGATCCGCATCTGGCCGCATTCGATGAGTTGCTTCCAGCCTTACTTTCGGCCTACCAGACCGTCGATGCCGCAACCCAATCGAAGGATTTATCAGAAGCCATCGGTATCCTGAAAGCCTGGGATAAATCGTATGGAGTCACATCTATTGGGCAAACATTAGCCATTTTCTGGGGCGAGAAAATCCAGAAATTAGCCCGGAGTCGGGCGGCTGGCGACCAGCGATTTGATAACCTGTCGCTCACGGCCTACACCATCAGCAACACCACACCACAGGAAAAGGTAAAAGCGCTGGCCGAGGTACTAACTGACCTCACCCGCGACTTTGGCACCTGGAAAACACCCTGGGGCGACATCAACCGATTTCAGCGTTTAACCGGCAAAATCCAGGAAACCTACGACGATCGGCAGCCAAGCGTCGCTGTTGGCTTTACCTCTTCAGCCTGGGGCTCACTGGCAGCTTTTGCAGCTAAAACCTATCCCGGTACCAAGAAACGGTACGGCAGTGTAGGAAACAGCTTTGTCGCGGTAGTCGAGTTTGGCCCAAAAGTAAAAGCCCGCTCGGTGGTGACGGGTGGCCAGAGCAGCAAACCCGGTGATAAGCACTTCACCGATCAGGCACCCATGTACTGCGAAGGCAAGTTTAAAGATGTGTTGTTTTACGCTGAAGATATTCAGAAGCACGTCGAAAAAACGTACCATCCTGGGGATAACTAAGAAACTCTTTTGGCTGTCTATCCAGTTAATCTGGCTTTGCTTCATAAAAAAGGGCCAGTCGTAGAGACTGGCCCTTTTTTATGAAGAACTACTGGATGCCTTTTACTCCACGCCTTTCACCTGCATAGGCAACGTATAAACAGACTCAGAAGCTGTGATAAACAACGTTTTCCTGTCTTTGCCACCGAAACAAACATTGCCAACCCAACGTGAAGGAATCGGTATGTTGCCCAGTTTAACCCCGGCTGGCGAATACACCGTAACACCCCGGCCCGAGATATACAGATTGCCTTTACTATCGAGCGTCATACCATCGGAGCCCTGTGGAATAAAAAGCTGTCGATTAGACAAAGTCCCATCGGCATTGATTTGGTATTTATAGGTCTTGCTATCCCGAATATCAGCCACGTACAAGAATTTGCCATCGGGCGTACCAACAATGCCATTGGGTTGTTTCAAATCGCCATCGACAAGTACCGCTTCCTGTTTTCCTTTGGGTAAATAGTAAACTTTCTGGCCGTCGATGTCGGGCTTTTTCCGCTCCCAGTAGTCACGTTGATAATAGGGATCGGTGAAGTAAATCCCACCTTTAGGATCAATCCACAAATCATTCGGCCCATTCATACGCTGACCCTGTAAATTAGTCAGCAAAACGGTAATTTTCTTGTCGGGACTAATTGACCATAGTTCGTCTTTTTCATCGGCACAGGAAATCAGATTGCCTTTTTTATCGAAATACAACCCATTGGAGCGACCCGCTTTATCCATGTACAACGAGAGTTTACCGTCGGTGTCATATAGCCATATTTTGTCATTCGGCTGGTCGGTGAAATAGATATCCCCTTTCTTATTCACGGCGGGGCCTTCCGTAAACGTAAACTGATCCGACACCTTGCGAAGCGTAGCTCCCTGCGCCACCACGCTGATCGAATCAAGGCCTTTTCCAGCATTTTGTTGAGCCTGTAAACTGCTGGAGATAGTTAGTATGACGGTCAGCACCAATCCCGCTTTGCAATAATCATTCATAGGTAAAACTGATAAATCGTTTGCTATATCCAGTAAGCTTATACAAACTAAAAACTAACCTTTCGGCTCCTGATAAACACAACTTACCGAATCGGCGTATCTCTCGAATCGGCGTAGGCTTTGCTGAAATCAATCTTTTTAACCTGCCCAGCTACGTAGCGAATACCCTGAAAGATGTGCTGGATAAAGGTCGTATCGCTCATGTAATCCGTTTTGGCGTGGCCCAGCGTTGTACACCATGTATAGCCACCATCGAAATTATAGTACCAGGCCGAGGGATATAATTCGGTATAGCTCCCGCCAAACATCTTTACTTTTTCGGGCTCGTCCTGATTGAGTGATGTGAGGTCATTAGCCATAATCACCGTTGGGCCGGGCGACATGTTTTTGGTAAAATAAAACTCGTCCTCTTTTTCCCAGATTTTGGGCAGCCCCTGCATTCAATGGGTGTTTTGTATCGATTATCTCGGCTTTGAATTTCTGGAATTTAGGATGCCAGGCAAACGTGCCGCCCAGCATTCGCTTAAACCAGGTCCAGTTGCGCTCGGTACCCATTACGGAGTGAATACCCACAAAGCCCCCGCCCGCTTCGATGTACCGCCGAAACGCCAGCCGTTGTGTGTCGGTATCAAATACATCGTTGTTTGTACTGGGGAAAATCAGGAGCGTGTATTGCTTTAGATTGGCCTCGGTGAAAACGGTGGCCTGACTGGACGAATCAACGCTAAATCCGTTTTGCTGACCAAGTTTCTGGATACACAGCACGGCGTTGGCAATATTGTCGTGAACGTATCCCTTACCGTTCTTGGTGTACACCAGCACCTTCACTTTTTTCCAGTTTACATCCTGACTCCAGCCAACGCTCACGACGAACAGAAGTAAACACAAAGTAGACAATCCAATAGCGGTAAATCGATTCATAAGCTGTTTAACGATTTACACAGGAAAGCAACTCTACTAGGTTATCTACGCTTGACTGACTGGAAAGGTGTTTTTCGACAGGCTTAACAAGATTATTGCCAGTAATAAAATCCTGTCAATCCTGTAAATCCTGTCGAAAAAACGGTAATCGAAAGTAGAAAGCAGCCCCATTCGTTACGGTTTTGTCTAACCCAATCTGCCCCTTCATACTCTGGATGAACTCGCTCGAAATGGCCAGCCCAAGCCCAGTACCACTTGACGATGGCTCGCCAGTTAACGCTTCGCCGGAAGACGTTCCACCAGTTTTTCCGTTCAACTGGTAATCACTCATTGTATGCGCTTTAAAATAGCGGTCAAACACCCGATCCCGATGCTCCGGCCGAATGCCTGGACCATAATCGCGAACCCGAAACTCCACGGTACTGTCGATTAACTGCGCCGATACGTCAATGATGCTATCTTCCCGGCTATGCCGGATGGCGTTGGAAAGAAAATTAACTAATACCCATGAAGCCTTATCGGGGTCGGCCGATACGGGCGGAAGCCCTGCACCTACGTCTAGCTTAAGCGTAATTCGTTTGTTTTCAGCTTGTACCCGAAGCGCGTTCGTGGCGTATTTAACAATATCAGTAGGGGCAACAGCTTGTATATTCAGTTGAATTTGCCCCGATTCTACCTGTGCCATATTGAGTAACTCGCCGGTTAGGTTCAGGAGTCGGTTAATGTCGGCCCTAACGTTACCAACGAGTTGTTTCTGCTCGTCATTCAACTCACCTATACGAGTATCTTCCAGCAACTTAAGACTCATCTTACTACTCGACAATGGCGTTTTCAATTCGTGCGAAATAGTGGCAATGAAGTTGGTCTTCGCCAAATCCAGTTCTTTGTAGGGGGTGATATTTTCGAGTACCATCACGTAACCCGCCAACTGGGGCTGGCTTTCGCCGGTAGGCACCACTTCCACAAAATGCGTTCGCCGATTGAAATAACTCTCCTTACCTGACCCCTCCAGGCCAAAACCCTCCAGTCCAGGATCATAGATCTTAAGGTATCCATTCTTTTCAGAGGTCGTGGACTTTTCGACCATAATATCCTGAATGAGCGTCCGCATCAAATCATTTGACGCTGCAATATCCGGGGCATATTGGCCAAGCAAATTCGCTTCGTCGATACCCAGCAATCGACAGGCTACTGGATTGGCAAACAGAATCCGTTTGTTTTCATCCATGCCTACAATGCCCTCGCTCATAATTCGAATGAGCGTGTCGATCCGCCGTTTTTCGAACAATACACTGGCCAGATTGGAATGTTCATATTCATCCAGCTTTTGTGCCATTGAGTTGAATGTTCGGGCCAGTTCGCCAAACTCATCGCTGGAATCGATGTGCAGCCGTTCTTCAAAGTTCCGCTTGGTCACCTGTCGAAGCCCTTGTGTGAGTTCGCGCAATGGGTTTGCGATATAACCCGGAATATTCAGGACAAACGAGAATAGAATGAGAAAACAGGCTGTACCCACAACCGACAGCCATAACAGCGCATCTTTCGCCGTTTGTTTAGCCTGTTCATTCTTACGGATAATGGCCTGCCGGTTTATGTCGTCCAGGGCAAACAGATTCTGGCGAAGGCGAAACAGCGTTGCCGAATCAACAAGGCCCGATCTCAGCCGTTTGAATTCTCGCTTCAGGTTGCTGGTTAGTTCCTGCTCACCAACTTCAGTCAGATTGGTCTCCTGTTTTTTCAGATTGCGTTCGAAATCGGTGATTGCGTCAGGATCGGGTTTCGGTAACTCGGTGAGCATCGCCAATGCCTTTTGCATACTACTGGTATATTCGAGCGAGATGTAGTTGTCTTTTAAAATGGCCTGCGTATCGTTCGATAACTCATTTAAATAGTAAACACCCAACCCGCCAATTGCCAGAATGACGGCAAACATGAAGCCCAGGGCAGCCCCTATTTTACTTTTAATCGACATGGCTATGAGCGTATAATCAGGTCAGTTTCTAGTCCTGAAAATTTATAAGGAGGCTAGCTGCTAAACTACTCTGTAGGTGCTTCGTGTTTGGGCTTCACGCGTACGAGTCGGATGTTATTGGGCGGAGTTAGCACTAGCGGTACATCTTCAATGACAACATTGCTTGTATCCAGACCATACGCTGCCTGGGGAGGCAAGGCGATCGATTTTAAGAAGAAATAGCCCGTCATAATTAATTGGGAGCCTATGGGAAGATCGTTCTCATATGACAGAAATGACCGGAACAACACAAATCGAAAATCGCCTGGAACCCGATGAATATTCAGCGATTGATACCGACTATCAATGGTTACCTCTTTGTTTTTCACCATATCTTCTACTACCATTCTGAACAAAAGATTGATACGCGGCTGCACCCGGAATCCCAGGTAAAACGTTATGAAATACACGTCTTCATGCGCAAGCGTATCTACTTTATAACGCATCACATACGGCTCATCTTCAACACATACGTGCAAAAACCAGTAAATATCCGCTCGTTTTGGAGCTCGATTCAGGATTGAATACAGCGTTTCGGCCTCAATTTTACGGGCGTCTTCAGCTGTGGTCATATACACTAAATGAGTGGCAAATTTGGGAATCTCAAAGTCATTGCTCAGTTTTTTCAATAGCGGAAGATTATCCGGCAGCGAATCGTAGCGAATGAGTTGGGCTTTAATAGTTTCGCCCCGATGCCAGAACAGCATCATGGCCATGAGCAACAGGCCCATCGTAACCGAGATCCAGCCCCCTTCTTCGAACTTCACCAGATTGGCACTCAGGAACGTCGTTTCAACGGCGAGGAACACGCCGGTAATTAAAACGATCAGGATGGGATTTACACGTTTTACCCGCAGATAAGTACTCATCAGCACCGTACTCATCAGCATAGTCAGCGTAACGGCCAAGCCAAAAGCGGCTTCCATATTTTTAGATTCCCGGAAGTGGAGCACCATCAGAATACAACCCGTCATGAGCCCCCAGTTCACGAACGGTACATACAATTGTCCGCGAAAATCGGAGGGATAAACGACCCGCTGACGAGGCCACAGATTCAGGCGCATGGCCTCCCCTACTAGCGTGAACGACCCGCTAATCAGCGCTTGTGAAGCAATAATGGTGGCCAGCGTAGCCAGTCCGATACTGAATACAACCAGCGGGGTTGGTACAATGGAGTAAAACGGACTTGTTTCGCTGATACGATTGCCAAGATGTTGCATCAACCAAGCCGACTGCCCGGCATATGACAACAGCAAGGTTATCTTCACATAGGCCCAACTTGCCCGAATGTTCCCTCGTCCGCAGTGCCCCATGTCGGAGTACAACGCTTCGGCACCAGTTGTACAGAGAAAGACCCCACCCAGCAGCCAGAATCCGCCCGGATACTCCGCTATCAGGCGAAACGCCCAAACCGGATTCAATGCCTTCAATACAGATGGCTGGTGAAGTAAGGCCAGAAAACCGATCACCCCAATAAACGAAAACCAAACCAGCATGATTGGTCCGAATAGCTTGCCTAATTGCTGAGTACCAAATTGCTGGCTCACAAAAAGAGCAACCAGAATTCCAATAACAATAGGAACTGTATCGAGATGCGGGTAAAAAATAAGCAAGCCTTCAATAGCCGACGAAACCGAAATTGGTGGCGTAATGAGCCCATCGGCGAGCAGAAAGGAACCCCCAATAACGGCGGGGTATAACAACCATTTTCCCGTAAATCGCCGGACAAGGGTGTAGAGTGAGAAGATACCGCCTTCCCCTTTGTTATCGGCCTCCAGGGTAATGATTACGTACTTGATTGTCGTTTGTAGAGTGAGCGTCCAGATTACGCACGACAATGTCCCAAGCACCAGCGTTTCGGTCAGGTCTTTGCCGCGCATAACTGCCGCCAGGGTGTACAGGGGCGATGTCCCAATATCACCGAACACAATGCCGATGGCAACCAGTAGCCCTTGGGCCGATACTTTATTTATTGATAAATGAGATGTAGACATGAAGCCAATCGTGCAGAATTAGTTACCCTCAAAACTACAGCACTCTTGCGTTGTTTTGATTTTTTTGGGCATTATTTCACACGCAGAAAACCAAACTTCTGTAAAATCGGGCGAGCTTACTGTTCTCCCAACTTCCGGTAGAGCGTTGTCAGGCCAATATCTAACAGCCGAGCGGCCTCAGCCTTGTTGCCGTTGGTATGGCGCAATACGCGCCGAATATGCTGTTGCTCAATAGTAGCCAAATCCATTGCCGTTGAATTAGCTGGAAGAGGGCCATCCTGCATGTCGTAGGGTAATAAGCTGGGGGTTAATTCGGTTTGCCCATCTTCACGAGTATCGGCCAGGATAACCGCTCGCTCCATGACGTTCTTCAGCTCGCGGATATTGCCTTTCCAGGAATGCTGCTGGAGTTTCTGAACAAAAGCTGGACTCAATTGAATCGCGCGTTTTCCGACTTTGACGGCTTCCTGTTGGGCAAATTGACTGGCCAATACCGGTATATCGTCACGCCGATCACGCAGAGGAGGCAACTCAATACTAAAAACGGACAACCGATAATATAAATCCAGTCGAAAACGACCTTCCGAAGCCTCTTGCTCTAGTCCCCGATTCGTAGCGGCAACAACCCGCACATCTGTTTTGGTAGGCTTGGTATCACCCACGCGAAGAAACTCGTGCGTTTCGAGAACACGTAGCAATTTGGCTTGTAGATCGAGTGGCATTTCGCCAATCTCATCCAGAAAAATAGTGCCTTTGTCAGCTTCGGAAAACAGGCCTTTCTGGTCGCGGTTGGCACCGGTAAAGGCTCCGGCGCGGTGGCCAAAGAGTTCGCTTTCGAGAATATCTTTTCCTAAGGCTCCGCAGTTGATCGCCACAAATGGCCCTGTTCGGCGGGGGCTAGCCTGGTGAATTGCCTGCGCGAAGACTTCTTTACCCGTTCCGGTTTCGCCCGTGAGTAGTACCGTTGTGTCAGTAACGGCTACTTTTCGGGCTAATTCAATCGCCTGCTGAATCGATTTTGAATGGCCAACAATACGGTCGAATCCATAACGCTGGCCAACCTGCTGCTCCAACTGTTTAATCCTGAATTGCAGCGTTGCCTTCTCAACCGCCCGACTAACCAGTGGAATGATCCGATCGTTATCATCGCCTTTGACGATATAGTCGAACGCACCGTTTTTAATGGCTGTCACCCCATCCGAAATAGTGCCGTACGCAGTCAGAACGATAATTTCGGTGGCCGGATAGAGTTGCTTAATCTGAGCCGACAGTTCGATTCCATTTTTATCGGGCAGCTTCACATCACTGATCACAAGATGGATATCATCGCGTTCGAGGGTTTTCAGCCCTGCGCGAGCATTTTCGGCTTCCAGTACGGTATAACCTTCCAGTTGCAGAATGCGAGCCAGAAGTTGCCGCAACCGCGATTCATCGTCGATAATTAAGATAGTAGCTGCCATTTGGGAATCTGGCGCGAGTATTTACTCGTGCCTTTCAATATAGCCAGTATTTACTGGCGTATTAACCGGATCCTAGGTGCCAGCGAATGCTGGCTATATTATAAAGGCACGAGCAAATACTCGCGCCAGTCCGGAACCCAAATCTAGCTCATCATTTCTTAAGATGAACGATTTGTGCTTGTTTCTGTGCTTTCAGTGCCAGTTCGGTCGCCAGGAAGCAGTGTTCCTGTGTCATAGCAGTCTCGGTCCGATTCAGCACATCGTTCACCAGTTGTTCACCGTAAGGGAGTGGTTCTTTGTTGCAATCGATATAGCGAGTCTCTTTCTTATCGGTGATAAACAGGTGATTACCGCCCTCATGCCCGGCCGGATCGATGTTTTTACGCAACTCAATAAAGCCTTCGGTACCCAGAATGGTCAATCGGCCATCGCCCCAGCTTTTCAGACCATCCGGCGTAAACCAGTCAACCCGAATGTAGCCCATGCCACCATCGCCACGTAACATGACATCGCCAAAATCCTCAAAATTTGGGTATTGCGGGAAGTGAACGTTGCCAATCTGAGAGGCTACGACATCGGCTTTTTTCGATCCTGTAAAGAATAAAAACTGGTCGAACTGGTGTGAACCGATATCACAGATAATGCCGCCAAATGACTTCTTTTCGAAGAACCAGGGTGGGCGTGAAGCCGGTGTCATACGGTGCGGACCTAACCCAATCGTTTGAATCACATTGCCAATAGCGCCAGCCTGAACTAATTCACCCGCTTTTACAGTGGCTCTGTTCTCAAACCGCTCGCTGTACATGATCGAGTAAATCCGTTTGGTTTCTTTCTGAACCTTACGCACCTCAGCGAGCTGCTCAAGTGTAGTAATGCCCGGTTTATCCGACATATAATCCTTCCCGGCCTTCATGACCCGTATTCCAAGTGGAGCACGGTCGACGGGAATTCCTGCACTAAGTACGAGTTGAATGGTCTTGTCTTCAAGAATTTCAGCTTCACTCTTTGCCTGTTTTGCCTGTGGGTAACGCTTGGCAAAGTCGGCCATTAACTCTGGTTCTTTGGCGTAATAGGAAACAAACTCGCCCCCACCCCGCGTAACGGCGCCTACCTGACTGTTAATGTGCCCGTGGTTCATGCCAATCACGGCAAAACGAATTCGGGAGGCACCCGTCTGCACCGAATCACTCCCCAGCGATTCTGCACGTACTAGAGCGGGTGCTCCAATCAATTCGTTTGATAAAGAAGGCAATACAACCAAGCCAGCCGCCGTGCTGATGGTTTCCTTAATAAAGTTACGCCGATTGGCAGATTGTGGTGAGTTCATGTTCAATTTTGAATGAGTGAATGATAGAATGAATAAATAGAAAAACTGCGTCGTCAATTATTCTATCATTCACCGCACCAGCGGCCCGGTCATTCTATCTTTGAAATTTATTTTTTCTTCGCTAACTCCAACGCCTGTGTGGTTGTGTAGTATTTAGCAATCATGTTAGGGACTTCCCAGGCTGGCAGGCTGCCTGCTTTTAGGTATTCCAGATACTTCTGCGCCACCCGACCAAAGTGCGCTTCGTGGCCTTCCTTGTATTTTTCGGGGATAATTACCTCCCAGCCAGTGGCTATTTTCTTCGCTTCTGCACCCGGAAACTCTTTCTGAATGGCGGGTAGAACCGTTTTCAGAGCAGCCTCTACATCCTTATTGCCAGCAACCGCTTCAATGTATAATGTTGGCTTGTATTTCTGATCGGCTCCCTGACGAATAACCAGATTCGCCTTGGTGCCCCGCATAATCGAATAGTGTGTGTCTCCCGCCCCTTCAGGGGCTTTATAGGCCCAGGTCACGGATACTTTGGCGTGTACGCCTTTCAGTTGATAGTTGATCTCGCCATTGCTATACACCTGCAAAATGCTGTCTTTCACGACGTCTTTTTTAAGGTAATCAGGGAAAGTTTCCTGCTTGGTAATCGCTTTGAATTGGCTCAGACTCATGTCAGTCGTCCAACGACGGGCCGACGTCAGGCTAATGTCTTTCTGATAATCAATCGTTTGTTCAGGAAAACATTCCCATTGCACCAGATCGACCAGGTGTGTCGTTACGTCGACAATGCCTTCGCCTTGCTGAGCCACATCCATAAACCAGGCCGGACGCGTTAGGATACTGCCCGATACATTCTTGTAAAAATGGTGAACGCTTTCTTTGGTCACCGCTGGATTCTCGGGCGTGCCTTTTTCCAGGGTACCAAATAAGGCTGCTTGTTGCGAAAACGCCCGTTGCAGCTGCGTTGTAATTTCATACCGCTCCGTCATGATGTCATAAAGCAGTACTTTATTTTTCTCGGCTGTCGCAAACGATTCTTTCAATTGGTCGAAGTTCGACGCGCTGATCACCATCGGTTTGTCGGCCAATACATTGAAACCCGCGCCAACGGTTTTCTGGATGTAATCCGTTTTCAGGCGATTGTTGCCCGCCATCACGACTACGTTACCCGCTTTATCGGCAATCATTTTATCGAAAAAGTCGGGACCTTTGTAAACCTCTTCTTTCCAATGCGTCGGGTTTTCAGCGCGGGTGTTATACCCCTCAATTTTATCGAGATGTAATTGAAGATCGGGCGGTCCGTCGTTACGGCCATCAGGGGCATACACATGCACGACAGAATCGACACCGTCGTACATGGATTTCTGTACTAAGGCAGCATGAAAATGGCCAGGATCTAAGGTAATCAGACGAATAGCGGCTTTATCCGCTTCATTTTTCGACGTTTGGCAAGCGGTCATCAACGCGGCCATGAGCAGGCTACCAACAAGGGGGGAGAACTTCATTATTAACTTATCGATTTTGGGGTATTAGTTATGGTTTACAGTATTCGGTTTGTGGTTTATGGCTGGCTGACGCATCTGTTGCTCTCGCGTTAACCAACCGTAAACCACAAACCGAATACTGTAAACCTACTATTTAGCCGAAGCTACTATTTTGATGGCGTAGGGAGCGCGTTGTGGGCGCGACAGAAGTTTGTTGGCTTCGGGGTCGTTCTTGAATTGTTCCTTTTTAGGGTCCCAATAGAGTTTACGATTCAGCTTCATGGCTGCGTGGTGCAACAAACAAGCCGAGCACGAACGGTGACCTACTTCGGCGGGAGCTATCGGCTCTTTCCGGCTGACGATGCTCTCCAGCCAGTTACCATGATGCTCCTTGCTGACCGTTAGATGCGTTTCGTTGGGGCCAATAACCGATGTCAGAATTGAAGGATCGCTGGCATCAAGTTTTTTAGCGGCATTTTGCTTCGCGATCGGATCACTGGCCGTCACAGCTGCATCACCTCGCGAGACGAAAATCCAGCCTTTTGTTCCTTCGAATCGAATGCCGTTGGCGATTTCATTGGTCACAACCATGTGAACGCCATTGGCATACTTGGCTTCGGTTTTAAAAATGCCGTGCACATCCCAAAGGCCACTTTTCGGGAAATCGGCATGGCCCCATATTTCAATAGGTCCGGTGTGCTCCGTATCCATAGCCCAGTGCGCACAGTCGACGTGGTGAGCACCCCAACCTGTAATCATGCCCGCCCCAAATTGTTCGCAGCGCAACCAGCCTGGTCGGTCGTAACCAACCTGCGGATGGACGCGTTTTTCGGTGTAATATACGTCGGGAGTTGTACCGAGCCACATGTCGTAGTTCAGGTTTTTCGGAACAGGCATCTGCGGTTCTTCATCGCCCGACGGGTCACCAGGAAGGCCAACGTACACTGTTTTTAATTCGCCAATTCGGCCATTGCGTACCAACTCGGCAGCATATCTGAACTGTTCCGATGAGCGTTGCTGGCTCCCCACCTGCACAATTCGCCCTGATTTCTTCACTTCATCGGCCATCATACGCCCTTCGGCAATAGTGAGCGACGCAGGCTTCTGCATGTATACGTCTTTCTTCGCCCGCACAGCGTCAATCACAATAGGCGCATGCCAGTGATCGGGCGTACTCACGATAACCGCGTCAATATCTTTGTTCAGGAGTAATTCACGATAGTCGGTATAAACCTTTACGCCATCGTAATTATCCTTACCCGTTTTCTTGGCGTAAACCCCATTAACAAGTTTTTTGGCATCTTCGGCCCGATTACTATCCAGATCGCAGACGGCCATAATGAGGGCATTGTCGTATTGCCAAACGCCCGGCATATCGTGCCCACGCGAAATACGCCCAGTACCAATAGCAGCCACATTGATTCGATTACTGGGGGCATTTTTGCCAAACACCGAAGCAGGCACGATAGTCGGGAAACCGCTGATAATTGCAGACGATGCTAGTGTACCTTTGGCTGCCAGATCAAGAAATTTCCTTCGGGAGACAGTTGATTTGTTTTCAGTTGACATAATCGGCAAGGTTCAGGGACAATTCGTTGCCTATAGAAGATTCGGTTTAGTGATTTTTACTATTCTTTTTCTGTGTATAGTCAGGAAGATTATTCCGCCTTACCTGTAACTAGTATCCCCTCCTCCCGTCTTATACCGATAGCTAACGTAATGGTAACTAGGGATTTTGTTTCTAATAGTTTTACCGTCCTTTACGCTCTCATTAATAACTATTTGTTTCTCCTGTTTATGCGGCAACGCTCGTTAATTTTCCTCTTTCTGACCGGACTTACTTCGTCCTGTATGTTTGGTTCGTATCCATCGGGTTATCCGTCTGGGGGTGGTCAGCAGTATCCGTCTAGTGGTCAACAATCGCCGGACGATACTTATCCCAACTCGGGCAATCAATCAGGTAATTATCCCAACTCGGGCAATCAACCCGGCACTGGTCGTACTGCCGACCCCGATGTAACTGTGAATAGCATTCGTCTGACTCCAGACTACACAATTCTTAATTTGACATTTACAGACAATAGTCAGCCAAAGTATGACCAAAATCGACGTCCCTTACCTTCGGGAAACACAATTGGCATTGATCCGAACAGCTATTTAGTAGCCGCCAATGGTGCTCGAACATTTGCTTTTGTTAGGGCTGATGGTATCCCCATAAAACAGGAAAGGTATGATCAACGTCTCCGCAAAACGGTGTTGGTAGGGAGGGATACGTATTCTGGAGAAAAAGTCAATTTCACGCTGTACTTTCAGCGATTAGACAAGGGACTGGAAAATTTTGACCTGTTCGAATGCCATTCTGACGCATACACATGCTGGAATATCTACAACCTATACGTCAATAACCCGGCTGATCCAATCGTTTATAATCCGCCAACCCCACCAGCTTCAACACCTAAGCCTGCACCCAACTTACCCAGAAAGAAAACGAACCTACCACCGGCTCCCTCAGGTGAATCGGGTGGCGAAATGGAAACTCCTAAAACGAAGCCCGCTCCTGCGCCAGCACCTGTACTCACCATCGTGAATGTATCGGGTATTGTAAGCGATGCGAAAAACAAACGCCCCGTTACAGCTACAATCGATTATCAGCTTTCGTCGAGCAAGCAGTCCATCGACTCCGTGCAGAGTTTTGCTTCAACCGGAGCTTATAGGATGAGTTTGCAGAAAGGACAGGTGTATACCTATATCGCATCGGCACGCGGTTATCAGTCGACCAGCGGTGTATTGGATTTAAGTAAAACAGCTGGCGGACAAAAACTTACGCGTGATATTTCGCTGACGCCATTAGCGGTCGGCGATAAGGTCACCTTGAAGAATATCTATTTCGAAATGTCGAAATCGGACCTATTATCGGCTTCGTTTGCGGAGTTAGACAAGCTAGTGTCCATGATGCAGGACAACCCTAACATGAGTATCCGGCTCGAAGGACACACAGATATTATTGGGGATCACGATAAAAATCTACAACTCTCCCGCGACCGCGTTATCGCCTGCCAACGCTATCTGGTTCAGAAAGGAATCGATATTGACCGCATTCAGACCATCGGCTATGGCGACACTCGACCTATTCTGACCAAAGGGACCGACGAAGAACGGAAAGTGAACCGGCGAGTGGAGTTTGTAATTCTAACAATTTGATGGCAACCCAGCCCGACAACCCACACGACAGGTTTTTTAAAGAGACATTCTCCCAGCCTGAAATTCTGATTGATTTTTTAAATGTGTTTGCCCCGGAAGCCATTCGGGAGTGTATCGATTACACCACATTGACCCGTGAAGTCGATACGTTTACCGATGAGCAACTGGCCGAACACTTTGCTGATCTTGTTTTTTCGGTACAGTATAGTGGTCAATCAATTCGACTTGTCCTCTTACTGGAGCACAAAAGCTATACCGAGGACTATCCACACTTCCAGATCAATCGGTACTTGCTCAACCTCTGGGAGAGTCAGATCAAACAGAAACAACGATTAACACCCGTTTTACCTGTTCTGGTTTATCATGGTAACCGACGTTGGAAAAAGCGCAGTGTAGCCGATTACTTCCCGGCCTTGCATGAGACGCTAATCCCCTATCTACCAGCGTTCGATTACTTACTGATTGACCTTTCGACACTCTCTGATGAACGAATCCCTACGTTACGGTCAGATTATGCTCGGCTTACCGCGATTTTATTGCAGAATAGTCGCCGGAAGCGCGAACTGGCCCGTTTGCTGGACATCTTTGCCGATGTTGTCCGACGATTAATTGAAACACCTAATGGACAACGTTTTGTAGGCACAGGTTTTCTCTACTTATCGTACACCACCAATTTGACCAAAGTTGAACTATTCGGTATCTTTAGCCGTATTTCGTCAAAAACCGAATCGTCTACCATGACAGTCGCCGAAGAACTATTACAGGAAGGACGCGAACAAGGGCGCCGACAAGCAATGTCAGCTATCGAAGAACTATTGCAGGAAGGGCGCCAAAAAGCGATGTCAGCCGCCGAAGAGCTGATACAGAAAGAGCGTGAAGAGGGGCATCGGAACAAGATCAAATTTATCAAGGCAATGCTGAATTTGAATCTCACGGCCGATACCATTGCCTCGGCGGTAGAACTTCCCCTGGCTGAGGTAAATGCTATTATAGATGAAATTAATCGTACTCGAACTACATAAGGTTTGCACTGGTTTATCCATGTCCTAAAGCGAACCACTCCGGTTCGCTTTTTTGTTGCCTGTTAACGGAGTACGACGACACTAGTCCACCCTATGCCTTAAATTTCCGTATCTTTGCCAATTATTTTTTAACCGCACGACAAGCTCCGGCTTTACCAGGAGACAAATTGTGCCTTTCGATTATGCCAGGCGTGAAGTACCAACAATATGAGTCCCTCGACTACGCACAGATCGCAGCTGAGGTGCTAACTTACTGGAATCAGAATCAGGTATTTGAACAATCAGTGGCGATCCGTGATGGACAACCCACATTTACGTTCTACGAAGGACCACCATCAGCCAATGGCGCGCCGGGAATTCACCACGTAATGGCCCGGACGATTAAAGACATTTTCTGCCGCTATAAAACGCTTCAGGGATTTCAGGTTGAGCGAAAAGGTGGCTGGGATACGCATGGTCTGCCCATCGAACTACAGGTCGAAAAGGAACTTGGTATTACGAAAGATCATATTGGCAAACCCGAATCGGAAGGTGGCATCAGTGTGGAAGAATACAACCGCAAATGCCGCGAAACCGTTATGCGGTTCACCAACCAATGGAACGACCTAACCCAGAAAATGGGCTATTGGGTTGATCTGGATAATCCGTACGTTACCTACAAAAACGAATACATCGAATCGGTTTGGTATTTACTCAAGCAGTTGTACGATAAGAATTTGCTGTACAAAGGCTATACCATCCAACCGTATTCACCTAAGGCAGGTACAGGTCTGAGTTCACACGAGTTGAACATGCCGGGCACTTACAAGGATGTGCGCGACACGACCATTGTGGCTCAGTTCAAGGTGAAACCCAGCGGCAAATCGGGCTTTCTATTTTTCGATTCTGCCGATGAGGATATCTATATCCTGGCCTGGACCACCACCCCCTGGACCTTGCCCGCAAACTCAGCGCTAACCGTCGGTGCCAATATAGATTACGTGCTGGTGAAAACCTTCAACCCGTATACCCATGTGCTGGTACACGTGGTGATGGCGAAAAATCTGGTGAGTCGCTGGTTGAGCGAAAAAGGGAAAGTTGATTCGATAGCAAATCCTGCCTTTGATACCTATCTGCCTACGGACAAAGTAATTCCCTGGGCGATTGTCTCGGAGTTTAAAGGCCAGCACCTCGAGGGTATCGAGTATGAGCAGTTAATGCCGTATGTTCAGCCAGATAAACCTGCTTTCCGGGTTATTCTCGGTGATTTCGTTACGACAGAAGATGGTACGGGTATCGTCCATACGTCGCCAACCTTTGGTGCCGACGACTTCCGGGTAGCGCAGGCCGCGGGCATTCCACCAATCATGGTGAAGGATGAGACAGGAAAAGAGGTGCCAATTGTGGATAAACACGGCCTGTTTGTGGATGAAATCACAGATTTCGCTGGTCGGTACGTAAAAGAAGAATACTACTCTGACGAAGAGCGGGAAGATCCTGATTTCAAGCCAACCGATGTGCTAATTGCCATCAAGCTGAAAGAGGAAAACAAAGCGTTCCGGGTTGAGAAATACGAACACCCCTACCCGCACTGCTGGCGGACGGACAAGCCGATTTTGTACTATCCGCTCGATAGCTGGTTTATCCGCACAACGGCAAAGAAGGACCGGTTGGTCGAACTGAATAAAACCATCAACTGGCAACCTGAAAGCACGGGGACTGGTCGCTTCGGCAACTGGCTCGAAAACCTTGTGGATTGGAACCTGAGTCGTAGCCGCTTCTGGGGAACTCCCTTGCCGATCTGGCGTAGCGAAACCGGTGAAGAAGTCTGCATTGGTTCGGTCGATGAGCTGATAAAAAATTGCGAATTAGCGAATGAGCGAATGAGCGAATGGGTTCGGGAAGGTGAAACCGAATACCAATCTTATCTCGACGCTAACCAGTCATTCATTCAATCATTCAATCAATCAACCTTCGATCTGCACCGTCCTTATGTCGACGAAGTGTATTTCGTATCGGAAAGTGGTCAAGTAATGCAGCGTGAATCGGATCTGATCGACGTTTGGTTCGATTCGGGTGCGATGCCGTATGCTCAATGGCATTATCCGTTCGAGAATCAGGACGTTTTCAAAAAAGCGTTCCCGGCCGATTTTATCTCCGAAGGTGTTGACCAAACCCGTGGCTGGTTCTTCACGTTGCATGCCATTGCCGGAATGTTGTTCGATTCTGTCGCGTTTAAAAACGTGGTTTCGACCGGGTTGGTGCTTGATAAAAACGGCAACAAAATGTCGAAGCGGCTGGGCAATGCCGTTGACCCATTTGCAACCCTGGCGAAATATGGCCCCGATGCCACACGCTGGTATATGATTACCAATGCTGAGCCCTGGGATAACCTCAAATTCAACACGGACGGTATCGGCGAAGTGCAACGGAAGTTGTTTGGCACATTGTCGAACACCTACAACTTCTTCGCGCTCTACGCCAATCTGGATTCGTTTTCGTTTGATGGGCGTACGGTACCTGTGGCCGAGCGTCCTGAATTGGATCGCTGGATTTTATCCAAACTGCAATCGCTGGTGATGGAAGTTGAGGCCCAGTTTGATAGCTACAATCCAACCAAAGCCGGGCGGGCTGTTCAGGATTTCGTGAACGACCAATTGTCGAACTGGTACGTACGGTTATCACGTCGGCGTTTCTGGTCCGGGGTCGCGCTCGACGGGAAACTAACAACCGACAAACGAGCCGCCTACGAAACGCTGCACGAGTGTCTGACAACCGTATCGCAGCTGATATCGCCTATCGCACCTTTCTACGCCGATTGGCTGTACCGTAACTTAACGGATGGAAATGCCAATAATGCCTCAGTACATTTAACCAATTTCCCTGTTGCCGATCAAAGCTTGATCGACACTGAATTGGAAGCATCAATGGAGTTGGGACAACAGGTATCCTCGCTGGTTCACTCGTTACGGAAAGGCCATAAACTGAAAGTTCGGCAACCGCTCAGCCGGGTACTTGTACCAATTATTAATATGGGTACTGCTAGTAGACTTGCAAGAGTAACTGATATTATAAAAAATGAAACGAATGTTAAAGAAGTAGTTCCTTATATGGACGAAGGAAACGGCGAATTCGTAAAGAGGAAGTTAAAACCTAACTATAAGTCTCTAGGAGCGAAGTATGGCAAGGAAACTCCTATTATAGCTAAAAAGATTAGCGAGTTAACAGCAGATGCATTTACGATATCTGGTATATACGCCGGTGACTATATCTTAAACGCGCTTGAAGCGTTCGAGACAGGTAAGCCAATGATTTATGTCAAGCCAGAAGATGTTGAGATTGTCACTGAAGATATACCTGGCTGGCTATCTGCAACTTCTGGTCGTCTTACAGTTGCGTTAGACGTAACTCTAACCGACGAACTACGTGGTGAAGGTATTGCCCGCGATTTTGTGAACCGGATCCAGAACCTGCGCAAAGACCGTGACTTCTCGGTGACCGACAAGATTCGCATTGAACTCGAACGAAACGACGAAGTACTGGCTACCGCTATCGAAGCCAACCGCGAGTATATCCGCCAGGAAGTTCAGGCCATTTCACTCGATTTAGTGAGTAACCTGAATGGGTCGGCAACGGCAGAAATCGAGATGGACGAGTTCCAATTGCGGCTCAACGTAGAGCGCGTATAGCGATTTTATAATTCTTTCTGAGAAACAAAAAGCACCTTCCACAGAGGGTGCTTTTTGTTTCTCAGAAAGAATTACGCTTGAATACGAATTTTACTTAATCCGGAAAAATAAATACACAACGGCACGAATGTTGCTCATATAAGCCTAAGTAAGTAGTTGATTGTTGTTTTAATTTCCTTGCGGCCATTCGTTGGAGCGGGCCCCAGCCATACTTACGCCACTAGCCCATTCAATGAACATTAGCTGTAATTAATTAGCTGCATTCATCAAAAACCTTACGCCATTGATAGACTATTTACGAACTACATTACACTCATTTGTCAATAATTATCAGGCCATTATGTGGCGGCTACGTGAGTGTTCGCTCAATGATGAGCAATTGGGAATAGCTGTAGGTTTGAGTGGAAATGCCATCCGTAATCGACGGAATAAACCGGACCTCTGGAAACTATCGGATGTTGAGCGATTAGCTGCTCATTTTGCACTGCCGATCACGGCCTGCACTCAGTTAACCTTAGCCCTTCAGGAACTACCGGCTAAACTAAAAGAGATAAGTCCCGAAGAACGTAGACGGACGGAGCGTAAATTACTTGTCAAAGTAGCGCAACTGGAATCCTATAACCAAAGCGACTGGCCTGTTCGGAATCTACTAAAGATGCATCAGGCATTATATAATGCATAAAATCTAATTAACTGATTGTTACCAAATTACACCCACTGGCGGAATTATCGGTCAGTGGGTGTAACTTTACGGTGGACCCATAGTTCACCTGATGAAGAATACATGTCTACTTACCCTCGTTTTTCTTTCCTTTTTCGTACAGGAAGCGATTGCACAAGCACCTACTATTGTACGTGGCCCCTACTTACAGGTACTGACAACTACCTCGGTAGTTGTTCGCTGGCGCACCGATCAGCCCACAACCGGCCGGGTATGGTTTGGTTCGACTACCAATCAATTGACTAAAGATGTTCGTGAAACGCAACCCACGCTCGAGCACGTTCTGACAATTACAGGCTTACGACCGACAACCCGCTACGCCTACGCTATCGGCTACGACGATACACAATTAGCCTCTGGTCCAGATTATTACGTTAAAACAGCCCTTCCTGCTGGCGATAAGCGCCCGTTTCGGATGTGGGTTCTAGGCGATTTTGGAAGTGGCAATGCCAATCAGGCCGACGTTTATCAGGCCTATAAAAACGCTACGGCCAACTATCCCGCCGATTTATGGCTTTGGCTTGGCGACAACGCGTATTCGTTTGGTTTTGAGGAAGAGTATCAGCGGCTGGTATTTCCGGTTTACGCAGCTACTCTTCGGAACACACCGATCTTTATTACCCCCGGCAATCATGATTATGCCGATAGCCAAACAAACTTCAACACGGCCTATTACAACCTGTTTTCGTTCCCGCAGCAGGGCGAAGCGGGAGGAGTACCCTCAAACTCTAAGTCTTATTATTCAGCTAATTATGGCAATGTCCATTTAATTTCGCTGGATTCCCAGGGTCGCCCAGACGGGCAATATCGGCTATATGATACAACCTCTACGCAGGTACAATGGCTTAAGAGCGACCTGGCGGCTAACAAACTTCCGTGGACGATTGTCATTTTCCATCACCCACCTTATAGCAAAGGCGGTCATAACTCCGATACAGAGGAGTCCATGCGGCTTATTCGTGAAAATCTAACGCCCATTCTGGAACGCTACGGAGTTGATTTAGTCCTTAACGGTCATAGTCACGGTTACGAGCGAACGTATCGAATTAAAGGCCTACGCGGCTTGGCCACTACATACGATAGCAATCAGAACCTTGTTGAAGGGACTACGGCACGGTACGATGGATCGCCTAATTCCTGCCCTATTCTCACCAAAGGACAAGGTACTGTTTATGTTATTAATGGTTCAGGTGGACAATTGGGCGGACAATCTCCGGACTTTCCGCATCCAGCTACGGTGTATAACAACGTGACTGTCGGAGGATCTATGCTACTAGATGTCAATGACAACCGCCTGGATGCGCAACTGGTTATGTCTGATGGCTCCGTACAGGACAAGTTTACGATCATGAAAAACGTGAATAAGTCTACGTCACTCACAACCGAATTTGCCGATACACTTTCCTTTTCAGCTTCCTGGGTAGGCAATTACCGATGGGCAAATGGTCAAACAGGGCGCAATATCCGCTATACAGCCGATAAGGCCGGAACATTCCCGGTCACAGTCACTGATAATCAGCAATGCCTAACCGATCAGTTTACCATAACCGTTCAACAACCGCCCAAGCTAACGGCTAAAGCATCAGTGAGCACATCGGTTTGTCCGGGCGCTACTTTTGCGGTTTCAGCAACACCCGAAAATACCACTAAAGCTGCTGGTTGGCAATACGACGTGCTTTTGTCGGATGCCTCAGGAAATTTCACTACCGAGAAAATTGTCGGCTCTGGATCGCTGAACGCGTTAAATGCCACGATTCCAACCAACTTAGCACCCGGTGCCGGCTATCGATTGCAGGTAAGACCGCGCGGCATTCCCTATGCGCAACTTATTGCCAGCGACGGGTTTTCCGTTAAACCTTTACCAACAGCAACGTTGTCAGGCTCAACAAGCATATCGCAAGGGCAATCCATCGATCTTTCCATCAATTTCACAGGCGATGCTCCCTGGAAAGGAACATTATCTGACGGCACAGCTTTTTCCAGTAGCGTTACCCCAACCCTACTGACGCTCATGCCGACTAAATCTATTGTTTATTCGATAGCGAGTGTTGAAAATAGTTGTGGCAAAGGCACTTTCTCAGGTCAGGCGTCGATAACGGTCTTATTACCAACCGCCGAAGAGGAGTTTTCGGATGGAAAGCTTCGTGTTTACCCCAATCCAACGCACGAAGTGATGTATGTCGAGTTGACAACGACACAGAAAAAGGAGGTAACGATGAGCCTTCAGGATGTCAATGGCCGGACCGTATTTCAGAAGCAGTTCGGTACAGTTTCATCTGTAAACGAAACGATTTCCATGCCGCATACCAACGGAACGTATCTGCTCACGATTCAGGCTGGTCAGAATAAAGTGACCCGAAAGGTAGTTCGGCAATAAGGTTGTCAGGTATTGTCAAAGATGGTCAGGTGTGGTCAGTTATTGTATTTACCACGGCAACTCCTGACTACGCTTGACCATACCTGACAGCCCCGTGACTATTTTACAACACCTGGCCGATTCCGAACAAAATCACAAATAACAACGTCGAGAGGGCAAGTTGTCCCAGACGAGCGTTGAGTTCGGCGGGCTGTTTGTGAGTCGCTACCGCTCGACCATTTACAATAAACAGCGGGAACGCCAGTAAATATACGTAGCTGAACCAGTTCGCGCCTGTCAGGAACGAGTAAGCAACGGCGCAGAACATGCCCGTCAGCAGTAATCCCCAGTGGTAGCGAATAGCTAATGGTAATCCAAGACGCGCAGGAATAGAGCGCTTGCCGGTCATGGTATCGGTTTCGATATCACGAATGTTATTGACATTCAGCACACCCGTGGCAAATAGCCCAACGCTTGTGGCAGGTAATAACAGAATAGGATTGAACGAAAGTGTGTGCAGAAAATATGTTCCTAGCACGCCCACCCAACCAAAGAAAATCAGGACGGCAATATCCCCGAAGCCTGCATACCCATAGGGTCGTTTGCCATTTGTGTAGCCAATAGCAGCGGCAATACTCAGCAAGCCCAGCACCAGAAAAAACCAGAAAAGCTTAGCACCTGCGTCATAAAAGGCCAGCGCCAGTAAGCCAATCCCGGAAATCAGCGATAGCACCGACATAATGATAATGCCGCGCATCATAGCTTCTTTGGTAATATCGCCCGTAGCCACTGCCCGGCGTGGGCCAACCCGAAGCTCCGTATCTTTACCCGATACCGCATCGCCATAGTCATTGGCGAAGTTGGACAGGATTTGGAGGAAGATCGTCGTCAGGGCGGCTAACAGAGCAATCGGCCAGCTAAAATGATGGTCGGCCGAAGCCAGAAAACTCCCGAGAATAATGCTGGCTAACGACAGCGGTAATGTACGCGGCCGGGCAGCCGCAATCCAACTTTTCATAATTGATAATGTAAAATGAATAATGGATAATGATTTGACCGGAAATAAACCGATCCTATCATTATCCATTATTCATTACTCATTTTGCATTAAATGCCAATAGCCTTCTTAAACTCTTCATCCTCTGGCTTCACTTTCGAGCCGAAGAAGTTGATCAGTTCACCTTTCTCGTTAATAACATATTTGCAGAAATTCCAGGTTGGTGCCTGTTCGTTCCAGCCGTTCAATGACTTCGTTGTCAACCATTTGTATAACGGAGCCTGATCATCGCCCAATACCGATACCTTCTCGAACATTGGGAAAGTCACACCGTAGTTTTTCTTACAGAACTCAGCAATTTCTTCGCTGCTGCCTGGCTCCTGGCTTTTAAAATTGTTAGCTGGGAAACCCAGAACAACCACTTTGTCGCCGTGCTCTTTGTAGAATTTTTCCCAATCGGCATACTGAGGAGTGAAGCCACATTTCGACGCAACGTTCAGAATGACAACTTTTTTGCCTTTGTAGGCTTTCAGCGCTACGGGTTTGCCATCAAGCGAATTTACCGTAAAATCATACAGGCTTTTGGTAGGAGCTGCCGCATCGGTGGGAGCCGAGATAGCCTTGTTTCCGCCAAAAATGGCTTTTACCAGCTGGGGTAACGACATAAAACTAGTGAGTGAAAAAACGACCGCAACCGCGATCAGGGAAACGATGATACTCTTTTTCATGGTCAGTTTGACAATTTTGTAGACAGTTTGGCAAAGGAACGTTCTTGTACTGAACCTGAATAACTTAAACTACATTTTTTCAGGCACTTCTATCCCCAATAAACCCATTGACTTCCGAATAGTTTCACTAACGGTCTTTGATAACACAAGTCGGGTATGCAATTTAATCGGGTCCGTTTCTTTTAGGATTGACAGCTTATCGTAAAACTGATTGAACGTCTTGGCCAGCTCATACGCATACTGGGCAATATACGAAGGCGCATAGTCTGTTCCTGCCTCAGCTACCCGTTGCGTATACTGGCTCAATAGGAACACTAATTGCTGCTCAAGCTCATCCAATTGCGTTGCCGACACGGGCCCTTCCAGCGTCATGGTAAGCTCAGCAGCCTTACGCAGAATAGAGCGAATCCGGGCGTGAACGTACTGAATATAAGGCCCGGTATTACCATGCAAATCCACCGATTCGGCCGGATTGAACTGCATTCGTTTTTGGGGATCAACCTTCAGCAAGTAGTATTTCAACGCACCCAAACCAAGCGTCTGAAAAAGTGCATCTTTCTCTTCCTGACTGAAATCCTCCAGTTTGCCCTTAGCCGCTTCATC
Source organism: Spirosoma foliorum (assembly GCF_014117325.1). NCBI lineage: Bacteria > Pseudomonadati > Bacteroidota > Cytophagia > Cytophagales > Cytophagaceae > Spirosoma > Spirosoma foliorum. The sequence goes on from NZ_CP059732.1 coordinate 6,032,117, forward strand.
AGCAGCTGTCGAGGCCGCATCAATGGTTTCCTTAATCAGATCGTCAGCATCGACAACGGTGCCTTCGCGCGATTTCATTTTACCCGTTGGCAGATCGACCATGCCGTATGAGAGGTGGTACAGACCATCGGCATACGTCCGGCCTAGCTTGCGCAGAATGGCGAACAGCACGTTGAAATGGTAGTCCTGTTCATTCCCAACTACCCAGATCTGACGATCATTCTGAAAATCCTGAAACTTCAGATCGGTCGTACCCAAATCCTGCGTCATATATACCGACGTACCGTCAGAACGCATCACCAGCTTTTGATCCAGTCCTTCGGCAGTCAGATCAATCCAAACGGAACTGTCGTCTTTCCGAAAGAAAACGCCTTTCTGGATTCCTTCTTCAACAATTTCTTTTCCTAGCAGATATGTATTCGATTCGTAATAGGTTTTGTCGAAACTAACGCCAATCCGTTTGTAGGTAGCATCGAAACCCGTATACACCCAGGCGTTGAGCTGGCTCCAGAGCGCTACTGTTTCAGGGTCACCTTGCTCCCACAAACGCAGCATCTGCTGAACTTCAAGCATGAGGGGTGCTTTTGTTTGCGCTATATCTTTTACTTCGTCCTTCTCTCCATCAATTTCCTCTTCAATAGCTAGAACAGATTTTAGTATTTTCTGTAATTCTTTCTGCTTCCGCTCTTTTATTTTGACATCTGCATCATCAATAGATTTCAGAACATCTTTCCATTTAATTTTTCCATCAATAGCAGATTCTAGACTTATTTCTGTATTAAATCCTAATGCAGCTATCTCATCAAAAGCAAGTTGTTGTACTTCCTGACTTAGACGAACTTCTAATCCCTCTAAATTCTGAAGATGGATTTTAAGCTGAGTTTGCTGAGTTTCGCTAAATAGTGATAGGTCTCTTTTAGTATAAATAGAGTCGAGTATTGGCTTTAACTGCTCTTTTAGCTCTCGATCAAATCGAACATAGTATTTCCCGATCAGGTGATCGCCTTTCATGCTCGCCGACTCTGGTGTCTCACCATTGCCAAACATCCGATAAGCCAGCATCGACTTACAGATGTGAACGCCCCGGTCGTTGACAATGCAGGTTTTTACGACATCATAGCCGTTTGCGGCCAGAATTTTACTGACCGAGTCTCCCAGGAAATTATTCCGTAAGTGCCCGAGGTGAAGCGGCTTGTTGGTATTTGGTGACGAAAATTCAACCATCACCGACTGCTCTTTCGAAGGCAATGTACCGAATGATGGATTAGCCGCAATATCATTTAACAAACCAACCCAGGCGGCATCGGCAATACTAATATTCAGGAACCCCTGTACCACGTTGAATGCACTGACAACTGAACTATTTTCCAGCAACCACGCGCCAATCGTTTGACCTATCTGCGCAGGCGCCTGGCGGAGGGCTTTCGTGAGTGGAAACGTGACAAAGGTATATTGACCTTCAAACTCTTTTTTCGTCGGCGAAAGTTGTACGTCGCACGCATTGCCGGAATAAAGTTCGGCGATTGACCGTGCAATATCGGCTGCTACTATTGATTGAATATCCATTTCCCACAAAAGTACGAAATGTTATGTAGCGTGGACATCTTGTCCGCGTAGCCGCAGGTTAATCATTTTTGAGCGACAACTGCGTCTTCGGTTATGCGGACAAGATGTCCGCGCTACTCATGGCTTCAGCACCGTTGTTTCTTCGGCGACAGACTTCACTTTTTCCTTCGAGAAATAGACGGGGAAGTATTTGTTGTCGGCCCAGATCGGAAATAAATCGCCGTAGTGTGGGCTATCGGGATTTCCTGATTGGCCGGGTGTATTGATACCAAGCGTTTTATCCCAATCTTCGGTATCGACCAGAATTCGGAACGATGCGCCGTGCGTTTGGTTCAGATTGGCGCTGGTTGCATTCACCGTTTCGGCATAACCTCCCCGAATGGCGGGGCCAAGGTTAATTTTCTTCCGCATCGCTTTATCGACCATGTTGCTGAGCGGATGGGTAAGGGTAATGTGCTTATTCTTGGCCTGGCCATACACCCACTTGGTCATGTCGTTGCCTAATCGCCCGGTGAGTTCTGTTACGGCGCGATCCATACACAACAGCAACAAACTATCCCGAGAAGCCGTTGGCGGAAGAAGAGCGTCTATTACCCGTTTTGATGGAAGACTGGTTAGGTAAGGTTGCGCAATCTTCGGCACCTTCTGTTGGTAAACAGCCAGTTTTAACTGCCCCTCCCAGGCGACATAAATAGCAGCAGCCACCGAATTCGGATCAAGCTTATAATCCCATCGACGCAGGTATTCCAACGCCTGTGTCGTTCGGTCCGACTGCGACGCCAGATTTTGGAGCAATGGTACCAACGTCCGCGCAGGAATGGATAGATAATCGGCCTGCAACGCCATAAAGTCGACCAGATTCTTGCGCTTCCCATCGCCCAATACTTCCTCAATGCGATGAGCCCGACTAGGTGCTGCCCAGGTCCAGCCAACGGCATCGCGGTGCGGAAAATCCACAGGCGTCAAATTATTATTGGCCGTAGCCACGAACCCTTCAGATGGGTTAAGTTTATTGGGCAGTTGCAGAATGGGCAGATAGCCACTCCACTCAAACCGCCCATCACCTGGCACAGGAACCAGCCCGGTGAAGTTTTTTCCCGGGCTGGATTGCCGTATGGGCGATAGACCCACGGCCTGCCAGCCAATCGTTCCGGTTCTATCGGCCCAGATCATATTCTCTCCCGGCACGCGGCTATAGGTGCACGCCTGCCGAAACTCGGTCCAGTTCTTCGACTGGTTCATCCGTAAACTCGCCAGATAGGGAGCGCAACCCGTTTCGAGCCAGCCTGCCCGAATTGCATAGGCTTTGTGGTGTTCTTTATCTTCAAATACCACCGGACCATGACGCGTATATTTTAGCTCAACCCGTACCGATTGGCCATCTTTCATCGGAATAGTTTCGGTCAGTATTTTCATGTTTTCCCACGTATAGGTCGCCCCTTTGCCTTTATAGCGATATTGATTGGGATTTGCGGGATTGGTTTCGTAGACGTATATATCTTCATTGTCGGTCTCGAAAATCGTGAGCCCCCAGGCACCGTAGTCATTATGCCCAATTGAAATTCCGGGCAAGGTTGGCTCTCCTGCTCCGATCACATTCCAGCCGGGCGAATCCACGCCGGGCGCGTTCAGGTGTACCCAATACCGTAGCGAGGGCGTCGATTGTGACCGGTGTGGGTCATTGGCCAGCATCGGATACCCACTAGCCGACTTATTACCCGAAATAATCCAGTTATTCGACCCCACAAACTGCTTCTCTGTCTCGAACCACTCATCGACTGATTTATCGGATCGACTGGCTTCATCTTCGTCAGCTTTCGCTAATCGGTCGCTGAATTTTAGTGGTAGGCGAAACGCTTCATACAGTTCCAGGATTGGTTGAAACAACTCCTCGCCATTGACGTGTAGCGTCAGGTCAGGATCGCTGGGTTTGGAGGCCGGATGAAACCACTGTAGTTCACGAAGTTTGTCGGGGCCAATGAGTTTCACCAATCGTCCATAATTGAGTTCGTCGCGAACATTGCCCAGCAATCCCTGATGCCGACTAATCACGACTTCGGACGTCCATAATGCGGGTTTTGTCTTCAGTACTCGAAATTCGAAAGGCAGCTTTTCGGGCGTTTTCAGGATTTCGGTGATATAGGCGTTAATACCATCGACAAATGCCCCAACGATTTGCGGACCATGTGGATGGTAATGCAGCAGCTCTTTATTAATATCTCCCCGAAACTTAAAGAGCCGCGTTCCTATATCGCGTTTGGTTTCCTGAGGCCCCAACAATTCGGCAATTGTACCCGTAGCCTGACGACGCCAGATTTCCAGTTGAAACAGGCGATCCTGAGCGGCAGCATATCCCTGTGCAAAAAAAAGATCATGTTCGTTTTTGGCATAAATGTGGTTCACACCCCACCGATCGCGAATGATTTCGACGGGTTGTTGCAGGCCCGTCGTTTGTATCGTTTGAGAATTGCAACTGAATGGCAGAAAAGCTATAAACAACCGAAGTAGCTGGCGCATAGGATCAGATTCTATCCCTGAACATACGAATTTTTCACTTTCGTAACAGCCTTTTTAAACGCCTAAACCCTAAATGAGGCTGTGAATGGTGTAATGTGAACAAAGTTTCGATCAAGAATCCGTTGCCTGGAATTGGTTAATTATTAGAAACATGATGTTTCTTTGATAAAATAATATAAAACTGTTATGAAAATATTCCGCCAACTAATAACCCTTAGTCTTCTGATAAACCTGACAAGCTGCATGACCGCGAACATCCAGTCGAATGTAAAAGCGGATGCAAAACCTGAGTTTCGGCGCATTCTGATCGTATCAAGACTCTCTCAAACCCGGCCAACGTATTTGCCTACCTTTCAAACAGCCTTCCCGGCGGGGTATCAGGTTTGTACAGTATCAAATAGCCCTATTTCGTTCGACAGCCCCGAAGAAGCAATTGATAAACAACGACAAGCCTGTCAAAGCGAAGTTATGTTAAGTATTGACTTCAATCGAAACTACACAGCCGGTTCGGGCAGGTATATCACATCCTACAATGAGCTTTATCTGGAGATGATAAATCTGGCAACGGGCAAACCTTTCTGGAAAGCTATTATCACGACAGGCGGCAGCAACGAAGTGCCTCCCCACAATATCGTTTCCCAACTTATAAAAGACGGCATTATTGAAGGTTCAATGTCCACTCAGAGGTCCTATCAATCAAATTATTAGCAACACCGATTATTCCTAAACAGAACGAGGGGCCAAGCTTGCAAGCCTGGCCCCTCGTTCTGTTTAGAAAGATAAGTTATTACCCTTTTATGCTACTCAAGTAAGTCTTGTTACCGTTCTTGTTGATGTAATATTTACCACCACGAGGACCGGTCATTACTTTCTCTCCGTTGGGGCCTTTTTTAGACGCATCAACAGGCGCTTTGTAGTCGGCAGGCGTTGCTTTTTCCTCTTTCACGGCAGGTGTTGAGGCTTTGGCGGTTTTGCTCATCTTGTCGTCTTTCAGCCCTGCGTTATCAGCGGCTTTATCGGCCTTAGCGGCTCCTTTATCAGCAGTTGCTGCGGCATCCTTCTTCGCGTCTTTAGCCGCTCTCACTTTTGCCATTTTTTCGTTCATGGCAGCCTGTTTGGCGGCATCGGTTGTTGCGTCGGCAGTTCCCTTCGCATCGGCTTTGGCTGCTTTGGCAGCATCTTTAGCTGCCTTTTTATCGGCTTTTGCCTGATCTTTCGCGGCTTTATCAGCGTCGCTCATGCCAGCTTTCGCGGCTTCTTTGGCTGCTTTTTTCTCTGCCTTAGCAGCATCCTTCGCCGATTTGTCGGCATCACTCATTTCTTTTTTCGCTTTACTTTTGGAGGCTTTATCATCCTGAGATACACCATCAAAGGCAACCAGTAAACCAAGCGACAGGCATAGTATTGAAATAATCTTTTTCATGGCAATTGGATTGGGGTTTATGATAAACTTAAAACTTCAGCACTTAGGACGGAAAGATGGGTATAAAATCACGAATCTGTCACTAAAAATGACTTAATTTTTTCTTAAATTTGATAGAAAGATAGTAGTTTCTAACCGAGCAACGATGGTCATTTAGCTCTTCCCAGCTATGCCCATTTGTCCGGTACACAACCTACTCGGAAACACAAAATGCTTAGTACAAACCCTCCCCTTACGTCGACCCCAACCGATTATCTTAAGCGCTATTATGGATATGATAAATTCCGGCCTATGCAGGAAGCCATTATCCAATCCATTTTGAGTGGGCGAGATACCGTAGTTTTGATGCCAACAGGGGGAGGCAAATCGGTTTGCTTTCAGATTCCGGCACTTATGCTTCCGGGCCTGACGATCGTTGTTTCTCCCCTGATTGCCCTCATGAAAGATCAGGTAGGGGCTTTACACATGAACGGTATTCAGGCTGCTTATTACAACAGCACCCAGACCAGCCGGGAACAGCGCGAGATTGAAAACGACTGCATTAGTGGAAAACTCAAGCTACTTTACGTTTCGCCCGAGAAACTGCTCACCGAATCGTTTTTCAATTTCCTGCAACTCGTCAATCTTTCGTTATTCGCCATTGATGAAGCCCACTGTATTTCGTCCTGGGGGCACGATTTCCGGCCAGAATACACGCAATTGCATGTTCTGAAAGAGCAATTTCCGGCAGTCCCAACGATTGCGCTCACGGCCACGGCCGATAAGTTGACCCGACAGGATATTGCTACCCGGCTTGGCATGAACGACCCCGCCATATTTGTTGATTCATTCAACCGGAAGAACCTGAGTTTGCAGGTGTTGCCTGGTCAGAATCGCATTCAGCAAATTGTTCGCCTGTTACAGCAGAAACCCAATACATCGGGTATTATTTATTGCCTGAGCCGGAAATCGACCGAATCGCTGGCGGCTAAACTACAGGAGAAAGGGTTTAACGCGGCTTTCTATCATGCCAAAATGGACCCCGATGATCGGGCCAAAACTCAGGAAGCTTTTCTCCGCGACGATGTCCGCATTATGTGCGCCACGATTGCCTTTGGTATGGGGATCGACAAATCGAATGTGCGCTGGGTAATTCATTATAACATGCCCAAAAACATCGAGAGCTTTTATCAGGAAATCGGACGGGCAGGGCGCGACGGTGCTGCGGCCCAGACGGTTTTGTTTTATAGTTTCGCCGATGTAGCCACCTACAAAGAGATGCTGGCCGAAAACAACCCGGCTAACCTTGGCCTTCAGTTGGCCAAACTGGAGCGGATGCAACAATACGCCGATGCACACACCTGTCGTCGGCAGATTTTGCTTTCTTACTTTTCGGAAGACTTTCCCGAACCCTGCGGAAACTGTGATGTTTGTCGAGATCCACGCGTGACCTTTGATGGTACGATTCTGGCTCAGAAAGCACTCTCGGCCATGATTCGTACAGGAGAGCGGGTTCCGATGAATTTGTTAATTGACATTTTACGCGGGTCGCGGAGCCAGCAAATAATCCAGGGTGGCTACGATCAGGTAAAAACCTACGGTGCCGGAAAGGACCTCCGTTTTGAAGACTGGCGTAATTACATTCATCATCTCATAAACGTCGGTGTCATCGAAATCGCCTACGATCAACACTACGCGCTGCGCCGGGGTATCCTGGCCGATCAGGTATTGTATGGTGGCCGAAAGATCGATCTGGTACGTCCCGATGATGCGCCAAAACCAGTGGTCGAAAAAACGAAGACCAAATCAGAAACCCAACGCGACGATCTGTTCGAACGACTACGGGTATTGCGCAAGCAACTCGCCGACGAGCAGAACGTTCCTGCCTACGTTATTTTTACGGATACCACTCTCGAAGACATGGCCCGTCAGCGGCCAACCACGCCCGATGCGCTACGGAATGTGAGCGGGGTTGGCGAGCGTAAACTTCAATTGTTCGGCAAACAATTTCTGGGCGAGATCCTCGACTATGTACGAAGTCGGGTGCAGGCGGGTGAAAAACCTAAAGGATCGACCCAATTAGTAACGCTCGATTTGTATAATAATGGTTACACAATTGACGAGATTGCTGCCGAACGACAACTTACAACTGGCTCAGTAGCGAGCCATTTAGTGCAGCTTTCCAAGTCAGGCTACGATATTGATTTAGTCTCATTGATTGACCCTATTGACCGGCGCGAAATTGAAAAAGCCATTGCTGCCGTTGGCATTGAAGAAGGCCGTTTAAAGCCTGTTTACGACTATTTAGGCGGTCGTTATGACTATGGCAAACTGACGCTTGTTATGGGTCTTCTATAAAGATAAAATCCTTTTTTCTGCTGTCCCGTTGGATAATTCTTAGGCAGAATATTTGCTATATACCAGACAATCAGTTAAATTCGTTTTTAGGTAGAAAATGAACCCGTTACCAAAGGACGGGTTTTGTTGTCTATATGTATCACAACAACTAATGTAATTTTGATAAAAGAAGTAAGTTTTTCACTGCTCATGGCCGCCGTAAAAACGGGGCCGGGTGTCGTTAAAACGACCCACCCGATCTCCATTTTCACCACCGACACGAGCCGAATTCTTCCCTCAAACGGTCTCAACAATCCTGAATTATTAGTCGTCGATTCGACCAAACGCCTGTTCCCAATTTACTTCTGTGGCGAAGAAGTACCGGTCAACGAACCTCGTGTATCGCGCCGTTGGGCACAAACCTTACGCACCTATGGTGCACAGGAAGAATTTCTTTTCGATCTCCGTTCACGGGCATCGGAATTTTTCCCAATCATTGACCCGATCCTTCGGAAATACAAAATTCCCCGCGACTTCCGCTTCATGCCGTTGGCCGAAAGTGCGCTGGATAACCGGAGCGTATCCTATCGGGGAGCCGCCGGGTACTGGCAAATCATGCCAGGTACCGCTCGCGAACTGGGTCTGAAAGTCAATGGGAAAGTGGATGAACGCCTGAACCTGGAAAAGGCAACCATTGCTGTTTGTCGCCATTTGCACCAGCTTTATGGGGAACTAGGTTCCTGGACATTGGTAGCAGCTGCCTACAACGGAGGAATCACCCACGTGATGAATAAAATGCACCAGCAAAGCCAGACAAGTTATTACCGGCTTCGGTTGCATCGCGAAACGAGTCACTATCTGTTCCGAATTCTGGCGTTCAAAGAACTTCTTACCAACCCACGCCAGTACGCCTTGTTACTAAGTGGCTCAACCATGGCCGAGCTAACCAAGCCACTGCCTAGCTGGCATAAGCCGCTGGCGCTTCCAAAGAAAATTAAGGATGCGCCTACCATTGAACTGGTTGACGAAGATTTTACCGATCCTACCTGGGGACCACGCCCCAATACGGCACTAACCAAAGCGCCATCGGATACAGATCAATTTATTGCCAGTGCGACTTCTGCCGCAACTATACCCAATGCTCCGGATGCCGATTTGGAGAAACAAGGGCAGCATTTGCCCATCAAAAAGCTTATGATGGGACTCATGGTTCTTCGGTTCCGTCGGCCACGAATTTTACCCTCGAAAAAAGGAGAAGGAATACGCCCACTGCACTTCTGGGACTGGTTATAAGCTGTTCATTGAACGGAAACTAACGTTATAAATAAAGCCGCCTGATACCAGGCGGCTTTATTTATAAGCCTACCTTTTAATAAATAAGCAAAAACTATAGTGTAACTATAGACTAATAATAGAGTCAAAAAGGCAATAACCCATAAAACTTGAACTTGCCTTAAAATGAACTTGTTAGCCTATCTTTCGCTAGCGACTGGTTTGGTTGTGACAAGTGTTTTTGCTCCTACTCGTTTGCTAAATGCGCCAGTAGACAGACCATCAGCACATTCCCTCACATTCACACCAGCTATTGATCCAGGTCTAACGAGGATGCTCCCCCCCGTTTATTTCTGTGGAGAATCAGTGCCTCTACACGAAGAAGCTGTTGCGCGTCGATTAGTATCTGCCCTGGCACGAAATACGAACCAAAATCAGGCAATTTATCGCATTCGCAAGCGGGCCTCTGTGTTTTTCCCGATTATTGAACCTATCCTATCCCGACACGGAATTCCGCTGGATTTCAAATATTTGCCTTTAGTTGAAAGTGCCTTGACCGGAATGGCCGTATCGCCTAAAGGAGCGGTGGGTTATTGGCAGTTTATGCCCGCTACAGCTCGTGAGTTGGGGTTAGCCGTTCATGCTGGCTACGATGAACGAACGAATTTGGTCAAATCAACCAATGCCGCCTGTCGGTATCTGCGGTATCTGTACACTCGATTAGGTTCCTGGACGCTGGCAGCTGCAGCTTATAATAATGGTATTGGGGCCTTATTGAGCAATATTCGCCGACAGCAGCAACGAGATTACTATTACCTGCGTTTGAATGCCGAAACGGGTAAATACCTATATCGGATTTTAGCGTTTAAAGAGCTGTTTTCCAATTACAAATCGTACGATCACCTTATTCCAGAACGAATGATGGCTTACCTTAGCGAGCCACTCACGCCTGATTCTGAGCCGGATGAAGATGAAGTGTTGCTGCCAGAAGTAATTGTGAATGAAGCTACCCAAGTGGCCATTGACACGCCTGTTCAGGAAACAGCAAAACCACTGGCAGGACAAACAGCCGATATACCGCTTCCGAACGCAGCCGATGTTTTTCGGGGAGGCATCAAGGCCAAACTAGTGGAATCAGCCGGTGTGGCGCGTGGGCAGGTGTGGGTATTTCACTTGACTCGTGATGGCATGGCCGATGGTAAACAAGTTGAAGAAGGAGATGTTTTATATGCTATTGTCGAAGATGTTGACCCCAAAACAGACAAGATTTACCTGCGGGCCGACCGACTTTATTCGGCAAATGAAAAACACACCTACATGATGAACTTATCCGCCATTGACGCATCGACAGGCCGTATTGGCATTAAACTACCAGACGTTGATCAGATAAAGGCGGGCTGGATTCTGACCTGGAAGACATTGTAACGTCATAAGATGAGCAACTGAGCTTCAAGTTGCTATAATTCCTCCGAACTAAACCTTACGCCCAATTCGTTGTCTATTGATCTGACCAACAGCACTTTATTTTGACAGTAGGTACTAGATATGTTATTCTATTGCTCCTGAGCATTTTATCGCTTGAGCAAATTGCCGTAGCGCAGAAGAAAACAACTTTAGCGAAAGCCAAAGGAAATAAAAAAGCTATTCGCCCACTGGAGCCACAACGGCTACATTTCTGTGGCGAAGTAGTTCCAACCGAACAGGGAGACGTATCAGCGAAGTTAGCGTTAGCACTCGCAGGCAGTTCGGGTTATATCCGGCATGTGAACGGGTTGAAGGCTCGTTCGGCACCATTTTTTGCGATTATCGAACCCGTTCTGCAGAAATATAACGTTCCCAACGACTTCAAATACCTGCCGCTTATCGAGAGTGCCTGGCAGTCGAATGCCGTATCGTCGGCGGGTGCCATTGGGTATTGGCAATTCATGGATGACACAGCTCAGGACATGGGTCTTTCCATCGCAGCTGGTAACGACGAACGAACGGATTTGCTCAAATCGACAGAAGCCGCCTGCAAGTATTTGAAATTCCTGTACAAAAAACTGGGGTCCTGGACGCTTGTAGCGGCTGCTTACAATGGGGGCGTGGGTATGGTACAGCGTAAAATCACGAAATCAGGCCACCGTGACTATTATTCGATGACCATGAATCCTGAAACAGGCTATTACCTCTACCGGATTCTGGCCATGAAGGAGCTATTTACAAACCCATTTTACGGCGTTGGTTCGGCCGGTACCATGCTGGCTTACTCGGGCAATTTGTATGAAAAGGAACGCGAACAGGCCCGGCGGATGGGTTGGCTTAAGGACGATGAACCTGAGCCAGAAGGTGTCCCCATTGAATCATTCCTGGATGCTGGCAGACCGACAAAAAATGAGGCAATGATTATGGACAGTTTGCTCACGGAATTGCTCAAGAGCAAGCCAGCCTCTAATCCTGTTTTTGTTGGTGATGTCGCTACGCGGCTGGTGCGGGCAGGGCTCCCCAGAGTAGGCCAAAGTTGGGCATTTACACTAACAGAAGACGTTCAGATTGGTGATGATGCCTTGAAAGCTGGAGACATGCTCTATGCCATTGTAGACGATATAGATTCGCGAGGCAATCTATTCTTACGAGCAACTAAAGCTATTTCGACCCAGGAAAATACCAGTATTCCACTCACCTTACTGGCCATGAACCCGGCAACAGGCTTGGCAGGAGTACCTCGCCCCAAAGTGGTAAAGCCAGGCTGGGTTGTGCAGTGGAAGCTGTAAAATCAGAACCAGGATTTTTATGATTTTATTGACTGACTATGATTTCTTTGCTTCGCTTTCTTTGGAAGCCGTATCATATCATTCAAATCATAGTCGGTCAGTAAAATCACAAAAATCCCGGTTTACCAACCATCTGGCTCCAGAGTGGGTACATTACCGTAGGTAGCCCGGCAATCGCCATCGGGTAAAATCTGGCTACTGATAAAGCTGAGCACCGCTGGGTAAAAAACAGCGCTGGGAAAGCTCTGCTGCCGGTAGCGTTTTCTCGTAACAGATGTTACGGCGAAATAGCCTCTGGCTAAATCAGTCGGATCACTGGCATTGACCAGATTTCCCGTTACAGGTGCGGGGAGCGGATCAAAAATACTACCGGTTCGGGCATTTTGCTGTTGGTAAAGTTTCCAGAACTGATAATTAGACTGGGTAATCGAATATTGTTGTACTTCAATCAATTGCGGCCCGACCGCATAAATAGGCAATTGTAAGACGAATTTACCTCGAAGCGGGTTTCCATTAATAGCCTCATCGCTATACACATTGACAACATCGTTCGATACGGGTGTCCAGCAACGAGTGAAACATTTATTAGGGCTACCCAAGCTACAGGGTACGCCTAATGACATACGATTGGTATACCCGTAAGCAGTCCAACGATAATAGTTTTGTTCACTGGCAGGGTCGGTCGTATTGACCGCATACGCTATCGCATAGGGTGCTAGACCAATTGTTTTAACTAAGGATGATGAAATACTGTCAATTACAGGCACAGCAGGCATTCGTTCCGCTTTTGTAACATAGCGTTTACCATCGGTCAGTACTACACTCAGGCTGTAAGCTCGGCCCACCTGCCCTCTAAACGTTGAATCGGCGGTTTGATATAAGCCCAATCCTGTAGATATCAAACGCGTTGAGCGGCCCTGATCATCGGCCATGGTAACCTGAGCTTCTTTTACGTATTGGTCACTTACATTCTGTCCACTTCCGCCATAATTACCCGTATAGGTAAGCCGGACAGTATACGGAGGGGCCTCGTTCGTAATCTGGCCCTCTACCACCAAACGGGGAGCTTCGGTACGAATAGGTAAGCTTACCTGGTCGATACAGGCGGCTACTAAAACACTGATAAGAATTATAACGAAGAGCCGGTACATAACTAGAAATAGAAATTGTAAGCGATAGATGGAATCATGGTGCCAAATACCGACAGCCGGTACGCTTCTGTTCGCTGATTATAACGGGTGAAATAAATCGAGTATGGATTTTTGTGGGCGTACACATTGTAAATACCCAGTGTCCAGATCCCATACCGCTTTTGCGATTTAACAAATCGCGTATCCTTCGAAAAAGCTACGTCCAGACGATGATAGTCCGGAATACGGTCGGCGTTTCGGCGCGAATAGTCCTGTACCACATCGCCGTTATACGTGTATTGTCCATCTGGGTACGTGGCAGGTACGCCCGTGTAATACACGAAGTTTGTCGAGAATGTCCAGTTGTGCGACATTCCCCAGCGAGCCTGCATGTTCAGCGTGTGAGGCCTGTCGATATAAGAGGGGTAATACTCTCCGCCGTTAATCCGAAGCTGATCGAAAGGCGTTTGTATTGCAATTAGTGAGCGGGCATAGGTGTAATTAAATTGCCCGGTGAGTCGCCCGGTATTCTTGCTTATCCCAAACTCAACCCCATAAGCTCGTCCGGCGGCATGCAGAAGCGCGGTTTCAAGTTTTGGGTTTAGAATCAGATTGGCCCCGTAGCGATAGTCAATTTGATTCTGAAGTCGTTTGTAATAACCCTCTACACTTATTTCATAGGCATTGTCCTGCAAATTCTGAAATACACCCAAAGACACCTGATCGGCGATTTGAGGAGGTAAATAACGATCACTCAATTTCCAGAAATCGAGCGGTGTAATGGCCGTTGTATTCGAGATCAGGTTTAGATACTGACGCGTTCGCCCTGCACTTGCTTTGACTGCTGTATTTTTGGCAACCTGCACCCGCAAGGCCAACCGGGGTTCAAATCCACCATACGTTTGTGCCACCTTTCCGCTTCCATATGTTACCGAATCCGTGACGGTTTCGGGAGAGATCGGCAAATTCTCCGCATAGTTATAAACCGTTTGAGGCCCCAGCAGCGCAAAGGCCGAATACCGTAAACCGGCCATCAGGGTAATATTGGGTGTCAATTCCCATTCGGTATTGATGTACGACCCAATTTCCCGACCTCGTTCTGGATTAACTTGCCGGGCATTAATACTGGAGTTATCGCCCGTTGGCTGAATAGCGCCCGTTTGAACACCATACAGAATTGCATTGACGCCAACCTGAACTTTGAAGGATTTGTTCAGCGTATAAAACACATCGGCTTTCCCTTCTTTTTGCTCAATGTGCGACCTAAACCGGAAGTTTAACGTGGGCGCGACACCATCCACATTCAGGAAATAACCACTATAAAGCCCTGACAGATTGAATTGCAGACCCGGCCGAATAAGGTAACTCCAACGCCCGGTTACTACATTCGAATGCCACCCGTAGAGCGTATCGCCCGGAAACCGGAAATTATCCTGGCTTCGATAGGCCGACAGCGAAATGGTGTTTCGTTCGTCGGGTGTGTAGGTCAGTTTAATATTTCCGTCATAAAAGAACGCCCGGCTATTTTTGACACTGGCCGACGGAAACAATTGCAGTAAATAACTCGGAAAAGCAACACGCCCCCCCGCCAGCAGGGTTAGTTTTTTAGAAATGGGTCCATCGACCACGACCCGCGCACTTACCGGACTTACGCCCCCCGAAACACGCCAGCCATCTTTGTTCCCATTTCGGGTACTCATCAACAACAAAGACGACACCCGCCCGCCGTATTGTGCTGAAAAAGCCCCTTTATTCAGGCTCACGTCCTGCACCATATCAGGATTGATGTTCGTATAGAAACCGAGTAAGTGCGATGTGTTAAACAAAGGCGCCCCATCCATCAGCACTAGATTCTGATCCGCACGGCCACCGCGAACGTTGAACCCACCAGCGCCTTCGCCAGCCGTTGTCACGCCCGATTGAAGTGTAAGCGCTTTCAGAATATCGGGTTCGCCCAACACAACCGGCATCCGCTTCAGTTCGGGCATACTAATCAGAATCTGCCCCATCTGTACGTCCTTAATATTCTTATCCTTACGGGTAGCTCGCACGTCTACTTCTTCCAGATCGGTGGATCGAGGCTGAAGAAAATACTCAACTCGTTTATTGAAATCCAGCACGACTGTTTCGCGACCTCGGAAATAGCCCACCGCCGACACATAAAGAGTCAGGGCACCTGGTGGGTGAGTAAGCGTGATGACACCAGCGCTGTCTGCTCGCGCCCCTGCTTTTGTTTCGGCAACGAGCAGGCTAGCTCCCGGAATTGGCTTTTTCGTAAGACCATCGCGCACAATAACGCTCAAGCGAAGCCGCTGCTGGGCTAGTACAGCTGAAGAAAACGCAAACAGACAGTAGAACAGAGTAAACCGCAACTTCATAAGGTTGAGCAATGGAATAATCTAAGAAAAGAACCCTAAGCTACAAAAGGTTACCATTGCCGCTTATTTACCCCAGAATCAATTAACTAATTTTTAACAAGACAATTTCCAGTAGCAATATCACGGTTCTTCAGGACTTAGGATAGTTGTGCGGCTTTTTCGTGTTACGAGGGAGCGATTTATGAACCGATTATTTTCAATAATTGTCAAGTGGCTGACCGTCGCTACCGCCGTTCAGTTTTTAGTTTGCGCTTCAGTCGCACTAACCCAAAACTGCTGGTACCAACACGGGCTTTAGTCATCCGTTTTGATTGTCGGTTAAACATGAGGTCCGAAAAGCAAAAAAGCCGCGGATATCTTGTCTATCTGTGGCTTTTTAGGCTTAGTAGTGGAATTGATGACTTCGTTCAGTGCGCAGTCGGTATAACTACTAACAATCAATAGTGTCGACTAATTGGCTTTCTTTTTTTTAATGGATGGAGTTAAAATCCGTACATACCACCCGAAACCGAAAGTTGCTCGCCTGTAATCCAGGCGGCATCATCGGAAGCCAGAAATACGGCAGCTTTCGCAATATCTTCAGGCTGACCTCTTCGACCAAGTGGCGTATTTGCAATAAATAGTTGCTCATACTCACTGCCACTAGTAACGCCCGCACTAGTGGCCCCTTCAGTTTCCGTTGCGCCCGGCAAAATAGAATTGATACGAACGTTTTTTGCTCCCAGCTCTTTCGATAAAGAAATCGTTAGGGCATCCAAGGCCGCTTTCGTAGCGGAATATAACGACACTCCCGCCATCGGCGATTTGCTGGCACCCGAACTGATATTAATGATATTGCCACCGGTAGAGCCAAACAGTTTTAAAGCTGCCTGGATGGTAAGTACAGGACCCAAAACATTGACGTTGAAATGCTGATGAAAAGCTTCTACAGATGCCTGTTCAACAGGTAAAAATTGCTGAAAGACAGCGTTGTTGACTAAAATATCCAACGTGCCGAACGTTTTCTCTGTTTCGTCAAACAGCCTGATTACATCGGCTTCTTTTGATATATCGCCCTGTATTGCAATGGCTGTACCTCCATCATCGGTTATAGATTTCACTACTTTATCCGCTGCGTCTTTACTTGACGCATAATTGACTATAACTTTTGCCCCTTCTTTGGCAAATGCCTTTGCAATTCCTGCACCAATTCCTTTTGATGCACCTGTCACTATCGCTACTTTGTTGTTTAAGTTACTCATTTCTTTAAAGATTTGATACTGTGGCTCCTTTGTCCACGAGGCAGAATCGCCCTGATATTGGCGATCAAGATTCATCCCTAGAATTTAACTAAGTCCTTAAAGATCAACTGACCCCAGGTATTTCCGTGCGCCTGCACCAGCAGCCCACCTTCCGACAGCCCGCCAAGTTTGATGGCCGCAAAACCGAGATTGTCTGCCAGCGCACTAACCTGCGTTGCTGCGTCGTCATCGTCGCTTGCCAGGAACACGACTCGTCTGCCACCTTGTACGGCCGGATCTTGTGCAAGGATGGCAGCGCCCAAATGGTTGAAACCCTTAACCACTTTTCCATCCGTGAAGGCCTGCGCGACGACCCTGCCGGAAGGCTGTCCGCCCAGCTGCTTAGGGGAAATACCGTAGGCATTGGTCACATCGACGATGGTCTTCCCCTGCCAGTTGGGCAGCGCCTTGGCCACATCCGGGTGCGCTTCAAAACGCACCGCCAGAAAGATGATGTCTGCCTTAACGGCTTCCATAAGTGTGGTGGGAATGATCTCGGGTCCGATCGTGGCCGCGGCAGATGCAAAGCTTTCCGGATCTCGTGTGGTAGCAACGGCTACTTCGATGCCTTTGCGGGCAAACGCCTTGGCCAGGGCCTGACCGATCTTACCAAAGCCGATAATTGCGTAGTGAGCTACGTTGTTTTCTGATTGACTCATTTTGAGAATTTTTTAATTATTTAGCCAAATAGGTCATACCACCATCAACCAAAAGTTCAGCGCCCAGCATAAACGAAGAATCATCTGAGGCCAGGAAAACAGCTGTTTTACCAATATCCGAGGGTTGCCCAATCCTGCCTATTGGCATGACGCCTGCGTAGTGTTTTTTTACCGCTTCGATTTGTTCTGCAGGAACAAACTTGTCAAATGCAGGAGTATCGGTTGTACCGGGTGTAATGACATTGGCCCTGATCTTTCTCGCTAACAGGTCGCCTGAAAATCCTTTCGCTAAATAGATTACAGCCGCTTTGGCCGCCCCATACAGCGAAAATGAGGAATAGGCCCGATGGGCGGCATTTGATCCGATCAGAATAATTGAGCCACCGTCATTCATATAGGGTAGTGCTTTTTGAACCGTGAAGTAGACACTCTTCAGGTTCAGATCCATTGCCTTATCATAGTCGGCTTCGGTGGTATCGGCCACCGTTCCAATAGCTCCACCACCCGCATTGGCGACAATCACATCTATTTTACCAAACTTTTCAGCTGTTTCTTTAAACACCCTTTCCAGGTCGGTCAGGTTGGTGACATCGGCATTTATGGCTATAAACGTATCGCCAAGCTGAGCCGAAGCACTCGCTAACGTTTCCTGATTTCTGCCGACAATAGCGCCGACAGCTCCTTCATTTTTAAATTCTTGGGCAATGCCCAGTCCAATGCCACTATTACCACCTGTAATCACGGCAACTTTGCTTATTAGCTTACTCATTTTCAGTTACTTCTATATTTGTTTCGCAAAGGAACTATCAATAGTTTATTTTAGGAACTGTTGATGGTATATTCTGGTTACCGGTGGGTAACTACAAATTTTGACTATGAGAGATGACCGATTTTGTAATTCGAATTGTCCATTTACGAGAGCTATTGGCACGATTGGGAATAAATGGAAGCCGATCATTATCAATGTAATTGGCACCCGAACCATGCGTTTTGGTCAGTTAGATGCCATCGTACCCCACATTTCAAGGAAAGTACTGACCGAACAGTTAAAAGAGTTGGAGGAAGATGGCTTATTGGAACGATTGGCCTATAAAGAACTACCGCCCAGGGTAGACTATAAATTGTCAGAAAAAGGCTTAGCTTTTTTGCCAATTTTAGAGCACATAAAAGAATGGAATTTGAAATATGAAGTAGCTACAATCCCCAAAGTGACGGATTACCAATGGAGCAAACTCCCCCAAGATTGCTAGTCAAAAAAGGGGAAACCAGTAGCTGTTTATTACGAAACAGGTGTTGAGAACCTGTCTCATTTTTTTCTGGCTTTAAAAAAAATGGGGCATGCTCCACCTGACTCATCAAGCGAACCACAGTCGGGAATTACCCCATTAAGAGTTCGTCTACAGCAGAAGCCTATGCTGACACTTAACCCTATCACCTACGCATGAAGGATTGGGGCTTTACCTACCGTAACAAAATTTCAGCGCAGGGAACTATACGGGTGTGTTTGGCCCGTCTTTTTATAACGCCCATTTATGGAGCAGAAAATGAGAGTGTCTCAAGCAGGAGTATAGTGTTATTTATCGATTAGGTCTTGAGATGAGCCTATTGACCGTTGAACCTTACTGTTTGAGTTGATTAATAGGCGGGCCCACTCGCTTGAACCCATGCGCTTCCCGAAACTTATCTTGATCGGCTTCACTCAGGTTTTTTAGCGCCCCAGCACTGATCTTTTGGAAGCATTCTTCCATTTTGCCCGCTGGCTGAAAGGTCATTAACAAACGGCCTTCGCCTGATCCTACTTTGGCAAAGCAATGCGGCACATTCCGAGGACCGAATACGGTATCACCAGCTTTCACTTGGTGGATGACCTCCCCAACCTTAATCAGAAATTCCCCTTCCAACACATACCATAGTTCATCTTGATCGAAATGAACATGCAGAGCAGGCCCCCCTTCCTTAACCCGTCGGGATTCATAAACGTATAAATCTCCGTTAGTATCTTTGGTAGATACTTTTGTCATGAATGTATCACCATCAAACAGGGAAATAGGTTGATTAAACCTGTCTTTACCAGCTTCCACCTTGAAGCCTTTCTCTATTCGGACTTTTCGGATGGTTTGGGCAGCCCACAAGAAAGGTGAAACCAGGGAAGTGGCCATGGTTAAACAGACTTTGAGGAAACTAGTGCGCTTCATCATGTTGGTTATTTATCGATGAAATGTAGATTCAAGAAGTGAGTATAGCCGCATTTACCACTAATAGGGAAAGTTATTGAGTTAGTGGAAAGTAATTCTGAAAAAGAGCGTTTTTATAAGACAGTTGTATAGGCAACATCCTTGTAAAGTATATCTAACTACTTAGAGGCCAAAACTTATAACTGCTTGTATAAGCAGCTTTTACGTTTCGTTAACATTCTTTTACAGGTCATTAACAGACGACAGAATAGAAACTTTTAGCTTTGTTCAAATCCTTGAAAATGAACGAATGCCTTAAACGGATCTGATTTAGCAGGATATAGACTTACTTCGATTAAACCTTCAAAAACATGAAAAAAATTATTTATACACTAATCTTACCGCTGGTTGTAATAAGCGGACTAGTGTTTGCTAATCGTGAAATCAAAAATGAAGCTTCTAAAAAGTCAACCTTAAAGCCAATCTCTGCTGTTGAAAGGAAAGCTGCATTGAAAAAGTGGGAGGCTACCCCCGATGGTATAAAGTACAAAAAATGGGAAGCGTCTCCCGAAGGTAAAAAAGTGTATGCCGGTGAAGCTAAAATAAGGAAGCATATAAGTGCTTTTACCAATATGGAAGCTGTTGTAACCTCTCTTTCTCTTCCGCCAGGCTCACGATTAGGTTTCGGAGTGATGGTCAGGATTAATGGTGACGATTATATCCTTAGTTTTGGGTCGGACAATAAGGAATTTCAGCAATTGCATGGCCTGAAGGTTAACGACAAACTAATTATAAGAAGCCATAACGTATCGCACGCGCCCAAGTATTCATATCCAATAGTATCGGGTGACTATGTAGAACGTGATAGTAAACTAATTTACAAACGTGCCCCTCGCAAAGGTGGTTGCTAAGTAAATGGCGTTTTCCTAATCCTGTTTATTTAAATTTCTCACAGAACTACCCTACTTTCCCTTCCTAAGTGCTTTGCGGTAGGTATCGATGGCGCGTTGTCTGGCCGTTGTATGTTCAACAATGGGTTTCGGATAATTAGGACGATCAACTTCAGGAACCCACTGGCGAATATACTCTCCTTTCGGATCGAACTTCTTTGCCTGTAGGGCTGGATTGAACACTCTGAAATAAGGGGCTGCATCAGTCCCAGAGCCTGCTGCCCATTGCCAGCCGCCATTATTGGCCGACAGGTCGTAATCCCGAAGTTTCTTCGCGAAATAGGCTTCACCCCAGCGCCAGTCAATGAGCAGGTGTTTACACAGAAAACTCGCCGTAATCATCCGAACACGATTGTGCATCCAGCCAATGGTGTTCAGTTGACGCATTCCAGCATCCACAATTGGATAGCCAGTTTTACCCTCGCACCACTTCCCGAACTCATCTTCGTTGTTGCGCCAGTTAATTTCATCATATTCGCGCCGAAAGGAATGCTTTTCCACGTGCGGAAAATGATCGAGCACCTGAAAATAAAAATCACGCCAGCAGAGTTCGTTTAAGAACGTCGTATCCTCGGCAGCTTTCGCCTGACGCGCTAAATCACGAATGCTAATTGTACCGAATCGGAGATGCATCCCCAATTGGCTGGTGCCATGTGGTAAGGCAGGAAAATCACGGGTTTGGTTGTAATGATCAAGTAATGTATCAGACGCCGTTCTAGCTGGGAACGACTCCCCTACTGGCTTAAAATCCATTGACTGCAATGTCAGGGCTTTTTCAGGGCTGGTTTTCCAGAAGTGATTGAAATAGTTTTCAGTTGGGTATGACTTCAAATAAAAACTGGTCAGTTTCTCTTTCCAGTTACGACTATACGGAGTGAAGACTGTGTAGGGTGTTTTTTTTCCAGTCAGTACCTCATCTCGCTCAAAAATCACCTGGTCTTTACTCGTATGGAACCCAATGTCCTGCTCGGCCAGCAGCTTACCAATGGTCTTATCACGCTCTTTGGCATACACTTCATAGTCATGATTGGTAAATACATCGGCTATGCTGTATTGCGAAATCAGCTCTTTCCATACATCAATGGGCTTACCATATCGGACGAGCAACGTCGATCCCATTTTGGCTAGTTCATCCTGCAATCGATTGACCTCCTGAAGCAGAAATTCAACCCGACGATCCTGTCGATCATCCAGGTCATCCAGAATTGTACGGTCAAAAATAAACACCGGTATAACTGGCCGACCACTTTTGAGTGCATGGTATACCGCAGCGTTGTCGTGCAGACGCAAGTCGCGCCGGAGCCAAACCAACGAAAGTGGTTCAGACATAGGTTTAGAGAAGTTTGTTTATCGGCTAACCAGCTGTGGAGGGAAAAAGTTAAGGCACAAAAAAAGTCAGCGATTGCCAGATTATAAAAGTTCTCTGGCAATCGCTGACGATCTGTCTAAAACGTATATGGCTAAGGTTTAAACCGAAGCCGAACAGTATGTACCTGTTGGGTAAATTCGCTCAAATCGTTCTGATAACCTTTCAACTTAACGCCGGTTAGCTGACGCAGCAATTCATTATTAAGTTGTTCATTCTGGCTAAATACTTCAACATGACAAAGTTCATTCGCCGAATTTATCCGGAATTGAACGACAACAATACCCGCCTGTTGAGTCGCCTTGAGTGCATCCGGGTAAGAGATATACTTCGACAGTTGTTGTTCTAAAGTCGCTTTAGCGGCTTTAGGTCTGTGCGTAGTGATCGGCGCAGCGTAGGCTTGCGTTGCCAGGAAGCCTACCAGCATGAGAAGAGCAAAATTCTTTTTCATGACTTCAAAATGAGTTAAGTGATAGAACAACGCGCTCTCGACTCAAATTACCCGGGAGCATTCAATAACTAATATTAAGCAAATATTATGTCAATATTAAATTTGTGTTATCATTTTTTAGTTCTACTTAATCACTTCACAATCAAAGTTTTTCATCAATTCTAGTAAATAAATAATTATATTTCGTCTTTATAGATTTTTTCGATAAAAGTATATTATCATTTAATAGTAGAAAATCAATAATCAGAATATTATTTGCCCACTCCAATATTAACCAAATGTTAACAAACTAGTAATTTTTAGTTTTCGGTAGTCTGTGAAAGCAAAATGGAGAGGCTTTAAATAATGATTTCTCAAAAATCACCTACAACAAGAGGGTATAAAACAAGAAAAGTCCGGAAATAGCTTCCGGACTTTTCTTGTTTTAGTTCTATAGGACTCTCGTAGTTCGGACTTCCCAAAGTTCTACGAGAACTCGTTACTTTATTTTTCCACTAGACTTTCACTTTATCGGCCAATTGAGTTGTTTAATGCCATTAAACCATTCATGTTTTAGGATCGACAAAACAATAGTATCTCGCCTACCGCCTAGCGGGCTAGGCAAATGATTTCGAAGGGTGCCTTCTATTTGACACCCAATCTTTTGTAAGGCGCGTACACTTCGCTCATTTTGTGCATCTGCCCGAAATTCAATGCGCTCAAATTCACATTGCTCAAAGCCAAATTCCAGCAGAAGGGCCTTACAAGCCTGATTTAACCCCGTTCCCTGATAAGCCGTTCCATACCAGGTATAACCTAACAGAGCGGTTTTGGCGCTATTATTAATGTCATAAAAGCGGGTACAGCCCGCATACTCGTTCGCTAGTTTATCAAAAACAATGAAGGGATATTGCGTCTGAGCTGTTCGTTGTTGAATTGCCAAATCAATGTAAAAGCGTAGCTTTTCGGCGGAGGCCGCTGAAATAAGAGAGTAAGTCCAGATTTGGGGCTCGTTTAATGAGAAGGGAAGTAAGTTCGTAAAGTCAGTTGCTCGTAATGGACGTAAGCAAACGCGTTCATTTTCCAATATGTAATCTGTTGTGGTATTCAGCATTTTAAGTGATATATCGATTATTATGAACCTATTACAACAATCGACACTAAATTAAAAGTAATGCAAATTACGTGATGATGGCTACTTTAAGCAGTTATCAATTGTAAACGTAAATATCAATAAAATACCCTTATCAAAAAATCTTCAGCTATAATAGCCTGAATCTCATATCGAAGCTAGATTCATATTCAGTGTATAAGTTTCTTATTGCCATTCATAGCCTCATGTGCCGAAATATTAGAGATGCATTAAAACAAGAAAAGTCCGGAAGCTATTTCCGGACTTTTCTTGTTTTAGTTCTATAGGACTAATCAAGCAATCTCTAATTCCCGATCACCTTTGCGAGAACGGGACCGATCGGATGGCTGAATGCGGAGCAGAATACGCTTTTTAATCCGCATCCAACGCTCGTAGAGTTTTGATTCTTTCAGGAAATTCCACTTCTCGTCTTTCTCTTCCTTTTTATGCTCTTCGGGATCGTATAGCATACCCGTGCAGAGGCAATGCTTCCGGTTGGTACGCGTCAGGATATCGAAGTTAGCACAGGTCTGGCATCCTTTCCAGAATGACTCATCACCTGGCAGTTCGCTAAGGGTAACAGGTTGATAGCCCAGATCGGAGTTAATTTTCATCACCGCCAGACTGGTAGTGATTCCAATAATTTTGGCCGTTGGGAACATCGTCCGAGACAACTCAAATGCCTTGGCTTTAATATGCGTAGCAATGCCGCTTTTACGATAACTGGGATGGACAATTAGGCCTGAGTTTGCCACAAACTTTCCGTGTTCCCACGTTTCGATGTAGCAGAACCCTACCCATTCGCCCGACAAAGTCATTGCAATAATAGCTTTGCCTTCGAGCATTTTCTCCATCACATAAATGGGCGAACGCTTAGCGATACCGGTTCCCCGGGCTTTCGCACTCTCTTCCATTTCGCGGCAGATGGTTTCTGCTAACCGCAGGTGGTCTTCGTTAGCCACCTGAATAATGTATTGATCGTTAACTATTTCTGGGGTGATCATTGTCGTTTATTGGCGGTTGTGAAGCCGCGAAAACGGAGACAGCGTAATCCGAGCTGGTTTGTTGTGAGTAAATAAAACGAGAAAAAAGACGGAAAAAGTTTACCGCATAGGCAAACAAATAGATATAGTCCTTTCGGACCTAAACCGAAATGGCGTAGTATGGAAGAAGGTCGGTATGTAGACGAGCTTTGCCATTGGTTTGTGCGAAAACGCGGACAATGTTAGAGAGATTATCCGGGTCTTGCAATAAAATAACGGATTTTTTTCAGGATAGTTCGTCAGTGGTCAAAACATATTTATTAATCGTTAAATGCAATATCGTTACATCGCTAAAAATCAGGCAGTCACGATAACGGAGGCATCCATAATTACCTAATCGGCTTTATTAACGTCTTAATGGCAAGTTCCGATTTTAGCGAGTAGCTTGCACTCCTACCGACCGTACTTAAACATGCTACACTTCCGTAAATCGCTCTACCGTATCCTCGAAACTTCGGCAGGTAAACGCCGGGGTCTAAGTCTGGCATTTAACCTGATTTTGATTACCATTATTACGTTGAATGCTATTGCCATCGTTCTTCATACAGTACCTGAATATAACCAGCGGTTTGCCAAATTATTCACCGACTTCGAATTGTTCTCCGTAGGTTTCTTTACCATTGAATACCTGCTGCGCGTCTGGGTAAGTGTTGAGAATGAAAAATACCATCATTGGTTCTGGGGACGGTTACGCTATATCTTTTCGACCAGCGCCCTGATTGATATGCTGGCCATTTTTCCGTTCTACTTCTCGCTGTTCGCAACCGATCTGGCCATCGTTCGGATTTTACGTTTGTTCCGAATTTTCCGGCTGTTCCGAATTTCACGTTACTCGCATGCGTTCCGCCTGATTCAGAATGTAGTTCAGGAAAAGAAGGAAGAACTGGTACTCAGCACGATGCTGGTTATTTTCATGCTCATTATTGTGTCGAGTGTGATGTATTACGTCGAGCATCCGGCCCAGCCTGATAAGTTTTCGAGTATTCCGGCAACCATGTGGTGGGGCGTCACGGCCATGACAACCGTTGGTTACGGCGACATTCACCCAATCACGCCTTTAGGAAAACTACTGGGTGGCGTCACCGCGATTGTAGGCATTGGTCTGTTTGCCTTGCCAACGGGTATTCTGGTATCCGGCTTCAATGAGCACATCCGCGAGCACAAAACTCCTAGGCGGAAAGTATGTCCACATTGCGGGAAAGAGATTTAGTGGAGTAGGTGTTGGTGGAGTCAGTGATAGCTCGAATAAGTTGATCTACCAAACGGTAGCGTTCATCAGCAGGGAATGATTTTACGAGTAAATCAATAGTCTGTCTAAATTTTCGGGCTTCCTGCCAGACAATCAATTCTTCAAAAACCGCTGCTATTTTCACGTTCCATGAAGTATAAGAGAAGAGTAAGCAAATAACTTATTTCACCTACTCCACCCATTAGATCTACTCCACTTACTCCACCCACTTCACTAAATACCTTTTGCCTTTCCGCCCTAGTCGTGCTAACTTTGGATATGGAAAATTTCGTGGTCTCGGCCCGCAAGTACCGTCCCGCTACCTTCGATACCGTCGTGGGTCAGGAGCACATTACTACCACACTTAAGAATGCAATCAAAACCAACCACTTAGCGTCGGCATTCCTGTTTTGCGGACCGCGGGGGGTTGGTAAAACAACTTGTGCCCGGATTCTGGCCAAGACAATCAACTGTCAAAACCTGACGGCCGAAGGCGAAGCCTGCGACCAGTGCGAATCGTGTGTGAGCTTCAGTCAGAATGCTTCATTTAACATCCATGAGCTGGATGCGGCATCGAATAACTCGGTTGAAGATATCCGTAATCTGATCGATCAGGTTCGCTACCCACCCCAATCGGGTAAATACAAGATCTATATTATTGACGAGGTGCACATGCTCTCGTCGGCGGCTTTCAACGCATTCCTGAAAACGCTGGAAGAGCCTCCCTCCTATGCCATTTTTATTCTGGCTACCACGGAGAAGCATAAAATTCTGCCAACGATTCTGTCGCGCTGTCAGATCTTTGACTTCAACCGGATTCAGCCGGGGCACATTGCCAATCACCTCGCGAAGATTGCGGAGAAAGAAGGAATCACTGCCGAAACGGAAGCGCTCGACCTGATTGCCCAAAAAGCCGACGGTGGTTTACGCGATGCCTTGTCGATGTTCGACCTGAACGTAACCTTTGCCGCCGACCGGATCATTCGGTATAAGGAAGTGCTGGACAACCTGCACATTCTCGACTACGACTATTATTTCAAACTAACCGATCTATTACTCGCAGGCAATCTCCCTCAGAGCTTGCTGACCGTCGATGAAATTCTGAGAAAGGGTTTCGACGGCCATCAGTTTGTGGTTGGCTTATGCCGACACTTCCGCGATTTGTTGGTGTGCAAAGATGCCGCTACAGTTCAGTTGCTACAGGTAACCGAAAACGTCCGTCGGCAATACCTCGACCAGTCGTCTCGTGCGCCGATGTCGTTTTTATTGTCGGCCTTGAGCCTTGGTGGTCAGTGCGATATGAATTATAAGCAGGCGAAAGATCAGCGGCTACACACAGAACTGTGGTTGATGAAGCTGGCTAATCTGCGGAACCTGCTTAACTGGGAAGCGCTTCCTGAGTTATCGCTCAATGGCACACACAGTGGAGAAACGAGTACAGTCGGTCAACTGATCGCTGAAAAAAAAAACGCCAGTCCCCAGTCACCGCCTGAAAACAACCAGCTAACCGAAAGCCATCCCATCACGAGCGAACCCGTGAATGGCTATCAAACTACGGCCCCTACCAACGGAGCAGCAACGAACGGAACTGTCAAATCAACTGGGCAGGCAACAGGCACAAACGGCGTAGCAACGGCAATGGCACCCGTAAGTACAATTGGGCAATCGGAACCCGCGCCCAAACCGAAGCCAATTCTACCAACACGGCCAGCTAGCAGTCGCCTACGCACAACAGTTGCCCTGACGTCGGGGCCTGTTCAGCCAGTGGCTGATGTGGACGAAGGACCAGTTGTCCAAACGCAGAATCGCCCCGATAAGAAGTTTGAATTTGAAGAGTTGCAAGAAGCCTGGATCGCATTTGCCAGAATTCGGCGTGAGAAAAGTGATATTACGACCGAGCAGGTTGTATTGAATCGTGATCTGGTTCTCGACGGCACAACCATCCACCTCAAACTCGACAATACGCTACAGGTCGATTTCCTAACCGAATTGAAACCTGAACTATTGGGCTACCTCCGTAGTGAACTCCAGAACAGTCAGATTAAGATTGAACATGAGGTAGTTATCCAGGAAGTGAAGAAAATGATCTACAGCTCACAGGACAAATACAACTACCTCGCCGAGAAAAACCCAGCCCTGCACGAGTTGAGAAAAGTGTTGAATCTGGAAGTGGATTATTGATGTATGATATAGGATGTATGATGTATGACTAACGCGAAATACATCATACATCCTATATCATACACCCTACATCATTTATCATTTATACGCCTTCGCTTCTTTAATCAACGATTTATATTCTCCTTCGGAAAGCGCTTTTTTATAGTAGGCGCGGGCCTGATTATGATTATTGGCGCGAGCAGCGATACGCGCTAAACCAGCATAGGCAAACGCGCGATACTCCTTCGTATAAGCCTCATTCGCTGGATATTTAAGGGCCGTCTCATACGATTCAGCGGCCTCTTTATCGTCTTTATCCGCCAGTTCGGCCAGCATCCCACTAAAGGTGTGAAAGGCCAGCGGGACTAATTTGTTGGGCATCTGCTTCAGTCGTTGCACATAAGGTCGAGCTTCAACGTAACGACCTGACAGCAACAGCGATTCAGCATAGGTCATGGCAAACAGTGGATTGTTGGGGTATTTCTCGACCAGATATTTCCCGTAAATCGCGGCCTGTGCTGGCTTCGTTTCGTGCTTCATCAACAGGTGAGCCAGATAGTAATTGGATACCGGACGCATAAATACAGCTTTACGAGTCGATATATCCATTTGCTTGATTCCCAGGGCAATGTCGCCATCAGCAAAGAAAAACATGAACGGCTTAACGATTGGATGGTCAATCGGATAACGCTCAACGTAGTAATTGTAAAGCCCGGTTGTGAAGTAGAAATCTGGGTTTTTATCCATCAATTTCATCCCATCCCGCAAATAATTATACGCCTTTTTCGATTCCCCAACGGCCTTTAGCGATTCCCCCTGATTATGATAGAGCGCTGCCAGATAACTATGACAGGTCAGCATAAAAAAGACGGCCTCAGGGTCTTCTTCATTTTTGGCAAGCATCTTTTTCGACAACCGTAATGCCTGATCAACCGATTGCTCAAACTGAGCGGTAGCCACTTTATTTTCAGCTAAAGGCAAGTTTTGAATATCCAGTTGCGTAGCTCGTAAAATCAGAGCAATCGGGTGTTGGGGATACTTAGACTGAAGTTGCCGAATCAGCGCATCGGCATCCGCAAACTCAAGATTATAGATGTGATCGAGCGTTTTCACAATGGCTTGCTGGACAACGGGATCATTGATAACCTGCGCCGAGGCCAATATTGGTAAACAGAGCAAGATTAAACTCAGGAAGATATTTTTCAGAATGGACAAAGTGGTAGACGCAAGAACGTTGTTTGATTCTATACAGCCGGAACTGTACTTTTGTTTGATGCGTATTATCTAACAAGGGCTTTACGCAAAAGATTCTTACTTCTACTAATGATTCATTACGAACAGTTTGTTTTAGATAATGGCCTGCGGGTATTCGTTCACGAAGACGCATCTACGCCAATGGCCGCCGTTAATATTCTGTATAATGTTGGTTCACGCGATGAAGACCCCAACAAAACAGGCTTTGCCCACTTATTTGAGCATTTGATGTTCGGTGGCTCGCGCAATATTCCCAGCTACGACGAACCCTTGCAGAAAGTTGGTGGCGAGAATAACGCCTTTACCAGCCCCGATATTACCAACTATTATATCACCTTGCCTGCCGCCAATCTGGAGACTGCCTTCTGGCTCGAATCAGACCGGATGCTCAGCCTTTCCTTCGACCCAACGGTGTTGGATGTGCAGCAGAAAGTGGTGATTGAAGAGTTTAAGCAGCGATACCTGAATCAGCCTTATGGCGATGTATGGCTCAAGCTTCGTCCGTTGGCTTATAAACAACACCCCTATCGTTGGGCAACGATTGGAAAAGACATCAGCCATATTGAAGACGCGACGCTGGACGATGTAAAATCGTTTTTCTTTAAATATTACCTGCCCAACAATGCTATTCTGGTCGTGGCTGGCAACGTCACAGTGGAGCAGGTAAAACAGCTGTGTGCCAAGTGGTTCGCCCCTATTCCGGCTGGTGCTCCTTACATCCGTCAACTCCCTGTAGAGCCCAGGCAAACGGAAGCCCGCAAGGAGGAAACTTCAGCGAAAGTACCGCTTAACGGGTTATACAAAGCCTACCATATGCCCGGACGTTTTGATGCTGGCTTTCACACGGTCGACCTAATGAGCGACATACTGGGCCGGAGTAAATCGTCGCGACTGTACCAGCAGCTCTTACGAGGGAACCCCTTGTTTAGCAGTGTAAATGCCTACGTAACCGCTTCCATTGATCCCGGTTTGCTAATTGTACAGGGGAATCTTAACAAAGGCGTTTCGCTCGAAGAAGCGGATGCTGCTGTAGAAGCTGTTGTAGAGGAGTTCATCAGTCAGCCGGTACTCGACGAGGAACTAACCAAAGTAAAAAATCAGGGAGAAGCTACGCACGCTTTCTCGGAAGTTGAACTTCTAAACCGGGCTATGAATCTGGCTTATGCCGCTAATTCTGGCAACCCAGACTTAGTCAACCAGGAAGCCGCCCAAATTCAGGCTGTCACATCGGATGACATTCAGGCGGTGGCCCAGCAGGTACTTCGGAAGGATAATTGTTCGACTTTGTATTATCGAACGGCATGAAAATTCGCGTAGGACAAGGGTACGATGTTCACCGGCTTGAGGAAGGCCGGCCGTTCTGGTTGGGTGGCATTCAGATTCCAAGTACGTTCGGGCCAGTAGGCCACTCCGATGCCGATGTAGTTTGCCATGTTTTGTGCGACGCTCTGTTGGGGGCCGCAAACATGCGCAATATCGGCTATCATTTTTCGGACAAGGACCCACGCTGGAAAGGTGTAGACAGTAAGCTTTTGCTGGCGGAAGTACTCCGAATGGTGCGGGGCGCGGGCTATGAAATCTCCAATGTAGACGTAACGGTAGTCTTACAGGAACCCAAACTGAACCCGCACATTCCGGCTATGAAGACCTGTCTGGCGGAGGTAATGGCCATTCCAGAAGACGATATTTCGATAAAAGCCACCACATCGGAGCACATTGGCTTTGTTGGCCGGGGCGAAGGTATTGCCGCTCACTGCGTAGCGCTTATATTTAAGGATTAGACCGTAGATTTTTATGATCCATAGGGTTAGGTTATGATTTAATGCTAGCTCACTAATGAATAGGTGCTATCACTGCCAAGAAATAGTCAATTTTGATCATTTTCAATTTCAAAAATCTTAATCAATCATTGGCATCATAACAATCTGCGTTCCATTGTTTAATACAGCCTCTTTATGAAAAACCTGCTTTACCTTCCAGCCTTCCTTTTACTAGGAGTCGTTGCCTGTGGCCAGCCCGCCAAGCCGAATCAACCCGCCGAACCGTTGGGTTTTGAGGAATATGATCCAGTTTCGACCCTAAAGGTGCCAGAGCACAAACTGACGCGTTCAAAATATCCATTTATCGATGTGCACAATCATCAGTATCAGATGGATAATGAGGATTTAAGCAAGCTCGTTGCTCAAATGGACGTCCTGAACATGGGGATGATGATTAACCTCAGCGGACGTGGCTTCAGTAGTAGCGAAACTGAAAGCACTAAGTTTTTCACAAGTGCTTTGGCGAACGTCCAGAAAAACTATCCCAAGCGAATAGCCCTGTTTACAAACCTTAATTTTTCGGATGTGAATGATAAAGGCTGGACAGCGCAGGCGGTGAAAATGCTCGAAGAAGACGTAAAGAAGGGTGCCAAAGGCCTGAAGATTTATAAAAACCTGGGGCTTAATGTCAAAGATGATAAAGGCAATCGCGTCCGGGTCGATGATCCGCGCCTTGATCCCGTCTGGGCGAAGTGTGGCGAATTGGGCATTCCCGTTCTGATTCACACGGCCGATCCAAAATCGTTCTGGGACCCAATGGATCGCTACAACGAACGCTGGCTAGAGCTAAAACTTCATGCGGGTCGCAAACGCTCACCAAATGATCCTGTCCCCTGGGAGCAACTCATCGCCGAGCAACACAATGTATTCCGCAAGCACCCAAAAACAGTATTCATTGCTGCCCACATGGGTTGGTATCCGAATGATCTGACCAAGCTCGACAGTTTGATGAAAGTGTTTCCGAACATGAATGTTGAGATTGGGGCAGTAATTGCCGAATTGGGCCGTCAGCCACGCGCCAGCCGGAAGTTTTTTGAGAAGTATCAGGATCGAATTCTATTTGGAAAAGATAGCTGGGTTCCATCGGAATATGCCACCTATTTCCGCGTCCTTGAAACCGATGACGAGTATTTTCCGTACCACAAAAAGTATCACGCGTTCTGGCGGATGTATGGCATGGGCTTACCCGATGAAGTGCTGAAGAAGGTGTATTATAAAAACGCCCTCCGCATTATTCCCGGCCTGGATAAGAGCCAATTCCCAAATTAGCGTTCTTAAACACGGAGTTAACGGAGATCTCATGGAGAATACAGAGATCCTCCGTTAACTCCGTGAAAACTCCGTTTCCTCTGTGTTTAAATCCCAATGAAAATTACTCAAATCAACCTCTATCGCTACGACATTCCGCTCAAAGCACCTATTGCCATTTCGCTCGGTACGATTGACAATGCCCGCAACATATTGGTCGAGATTCAGACTGATGAAAGCATTACGGGTTGGGGCGAAGGATCGCATTTGTGGATGATTGCGGGTGAAACGCAGGCATCAGGACTAGCGGCTGCGAATGATATGGCCCGTTTGCTGGTTGGCGCTGATCCGCTCAATATTGAGGGGTGTCTCAATAGCTTAACGCGCTACCTACCCGCCCACCCTACTACCCGCTCGGCCTTCGACATGGCCTTGTATGACATTGCGGCCAAAGCAGCCCGAATGCCACTTTACCAATTTCTTGGTGGTGAAAAACGGACGCTCGTAACCGACGAAACCATTTACATCAATACGCCCGAGCGTATGGTTGAGGATGCCTTACGGATTCAGGTGAAAGGTGCCGAAGCCATTAAGGTAAAACTTGGCACCAACTTACGCGACGATATTGCTCGTGTAGAAGCCATTCGGAAAGCGATTGGTGATGCCACTCCCATTCGTACCGATGCCAACCAGGGGTGGGACGTTGTAACAGCTACGGGTGTGTTGCGCGCCATCGGTGATTGGAATGTCCAGTATTGCGAGCAGCCCATTAAAAAGCACAACATTGCGGGCTTACGTCAAATTCGGCAGAAAACAACCGTCCCTATCATGGCCGATGAAAGTCTGTTCGACGCCCCCGATGCCATACGGCTTGTGCGAGAGGAAGCAGTTGATTATTTCAACATCAAACTCTCAAAAAGCGGAGGGATTTTTGAAGCCCTTAAAATTAACGCTATTGGCGAAGCCGCCGAGATTCCCTGTATGATTGGCTGTATGTCGGAGTCGCGGTTAGCCTTAACGGCCAATGCTCATTTTGCGTCAGCTCGACAAAATGTGCGTTTCTACGATCTGGATGCCTGTTTTGAACATGCAGAAGACCCTGTATACGGGGGAATCACCTATAACGGCTACCAGATTGAACTCCCCGAAACACCCGGCATTGGTGCCGAAGTAGATTCCGCTTTTCTCAAGAAATGTAGTGTGATTAATGTACAATGAATAATCGGGGCCGCCCGTGCGGTAGAATGGATAATGTCTTTCGACACCCATTATCCATTATTCATTATCAATTGATTTTTCATGATTTCGATTACCACCGTTCAGTCAGTTGCCGATGTGCAGGGAATTTTATCCCTTCAACAAGCCAATTTGCGCAAAAACGTACCCCTTGATGTGCAAGTCGATCAGGGGTTTGTAACGGTTGAGCATGATCCGCAGGTACTCACCCGAATGAATCAGGCTGCTCCGAGTATCATTGCCAAAGATGGTGATACCGTTGTCGGTTATGCTCTCACCATGCTCCCTGAATTTGGCACCGATGTGCCAGAGTTATTGCCACTTTTTGCGCTTGTCAATACGCTGACTTACAACGAAAAACCCATACAGGATTATCCCTGGTATGTAATGGGGCAGGTTTGTGTGGCAGATGGCTATCGGGGTCAGCGCATTTTCGATCGCATGTTTCAACACCATCGGGAAGTTTATGGCGATCGCTATCAATTATTGATCACTGATATTTCGGCGAACAACACCCGCTCATTACGGGCGCACAATCGGGTTGGATTCGAATCACTCCACGAGTTTTTCGACCCCACCATTGGCGAAACCTGGGTAGTCGTATCCTGGGATTTTCAGAAGTGACTGTCTGGGCCAAGCTCTGGCTTGGCCGAAGAAAGTGAATAGTAAAACGGGCCAAGCCAGAGCTTGGCCCAGCCTAAACTTGAAGCCACATGCGCCTACTCTTACTTTTCCTCCTTGTCTCTACTTCGCTCTTCGCGCAGCCTCTTCCCCAAACGTTTACACCCGCCAAATCACCCGCCGACGCTGGCTTTTCTGCCGACCGATTGAAACGGCTGGACACCTGGCTGCAAGACCTAATCGACAAAGATATTGCCCCTAATGCCGTAACATTCGTGGCCCATCGCGGCAAGATTGTTCATTACAAAGCATTCGGGTACAGTAATCTGGCCAAGAAAACGCCCCTAAAACGGGATGATTTATACCGCATTGCTTCGCAGTCGAAAGCCATCACGACCGTAACGTTGATGACGCTGTACGAAGAAGAGAAGTTTCTGTTGGATGATCCCATCTCGAAGTACATTCCGGCTTTTAAGAATCCGAAAGTGCTGGTCAGTTACGACAAAAAAGACCCCGTTGGTGGGAAGTACGAAACGCGTCCGGCAAAAAGTGAAATCACGATTCGGCAATTATTGAGTCATAACGCCGGTCTGCCCTACGAACACCCACTCGATCAACGGCCCGAGTTCAAGGTTCCGTTTTTCAACTCCACTGCACCCGACAAACTCGAAGACGTTATCAACAAACTGGCTACCCGTCCACTTCTCCGTGATCCCGGTACGGATTCAACGGGTGCGGGTTTTACCTATGGGCTTAACGTCGATATTCTCGGGCGATTGGTTGAAATCCTGTCAGGCAAACCCTTTGATGTAGCCATGCGCGAACGAGTGCTCGACCCACTCGGTATGACCGACACCTACTTCTATTTACCCGATAGCAAAGCCAATCGGTTGGTTGAGTTATACAGCAAGTCGAGTATGGACAAGCCCTTGACACTACATAGCAACGAGGCTTATCGAAACTTTGCCGTGTCGGGCGCGAAAACCTTCTTCTCGGGTGGAGCCGGTTTGGTTAGTTCTGTAGAAGATTATGCCAAATTGTGCCAAATGCTGCTCAATGGCGGCAGCTTCAACAATAAGCGAATTTTGGGCCGTAAAACGATCGAGATGATGCTTCGGAATCAGATTGGAGCCGCCGAAGTCTGGGATCGAAAAGATAAGTTCGGACTTGGCTTTATGCTGATAACCGAAAACTCCCGATATGGTGATCAAGCTTCGCCAGGGTCCTATAATTGGGGAGGCATGTATTGCTCCGAATTCACCATCGACCCGAAAGAAGAACTTATTTTACTGATTTTCACCAATGTGCACCCTTACGCCTACTACGGCGATTTTGTAAAGAAATTCCGAATTGCGGTCTATCAGGCGTTGGAGTAAACACGGGATTTCTGCTCCTTTCGTTATCAGTCTGTCACTAAAAACGAACTGTTATGAATCCGCAAAAAACCGCCCTTGTCCTGATCGAATATCAGAACGATTTTACGTCGCCAGGAGGTAGCCTCCACGATGCCGTTAAAGGTGTTATGGACTCAACGAACATGCTGGCCAACACGCTTGATCTTGTTGCCAAAGCACGCGAAGCGGGTGCCATTATCATTCACTCGCCCATTAGTTTTCAGGAAGGGTATTTTGAGATTACGAAACATCCGTACGGCATTCTGAAAGGTGTTGTGGATAGCAAGTCGTTCCGAAAGGGCTCGTGGGGTGTTGATATTATCGACTCATTGGCCCCTCAGTCTGGTGATATTGTTTTGGAAGGCAAGCGTGGTTTAGACGCCTTCGCCAGCACTAACCTCGACTTTATTTTACGAAGCAAAGGGATCGAAACCATTGCCCTGGGTGGGTTTCTGACCAATTGCTGTGTGGAATCGACCATGCGCTCCGGCTACGAAAAAGGCTTCGAGGTAATTACCCTAACCGACTGCACAGCCACTTTGAGCGAAGAAGAACAGGCATTTGCCTGCGCCAAAAACTTCCCCATGTTTTCGAAACCAATGACCCACAGTCAATTCTTGGATGATTTGACGGGTGAGGCCGTTCAGGAAGTCGAAACGCGGGGGTATTCAGCGTAGAGGCAACTCAAGACCTGATTTACTGAATAGCCTAAGCCCGTTTGTTACCGAACGAGCTTAGGCTATTCAGTAAATTTTCGGGCATCGGTTGACAAGCAACTCTACTTAACAGATTAATCAAACAACTTTATTTCTGTTCTACCAAAAACATCTGATCGTCTTTACCTTTTAGTATATAACCGCTTGGTGTTTTTACAATAGAATATTTCATTGACTCACGGTCAATCAGTTGCGTTTTTCCTTCCGCTTGAAGTGAAATTGAGCTAGGTAGCAAACAGAGTGAGTCTCCTATAAATCGCCAATTAATTGGGCTGTCTTTAATGATTCTATCTCCTCTTTTTGTTCGGAATGTAGCAGCACCGTCTTTATAAAAAAGAAATAAAAGGTGTAAGTCATTTCCGGCGTTACTGGTATCACCTTCCTCCCCAATAAGAAATGTCTTATTAGAAAGGTCGATTACTTTGGTGGCCAATTCTGAGTTGGCTACTTTTTGCGCCAAAGCTAAAAAGGGAATAGAAAGTAGTAGGGCTAAAAGGCAAACGGTTTTACGGGCAGACATAGGATTGATTTGTATTCGATTCTGACGGCAATATTAACTAAAGCCTCAATTAATTCATGTAAAAAAGAGGCTCTATTGTTAAAATGTCTTATAGTCAAGCATATAACAGTATCGTGCCTCGGTCTGTTAGGGTGCTAAGTACAATGCAACTAGTAGAACTTAAGGATCGTGTTATGGCAAGCACGACTCTATGGTATGCTACTTAGATTTCGGTCAACGCAAAATCTATTTGCATTGATAATTCCCAAACAACCTCTGATATTAGAACCATCTTAGTTAAGTAGGCTATTTTAAGTTGAAGCTTTGGTTGACAAACATAGACCCGTTCATCTAGTTAACTTTTCAATCTATACTAAAAGCCATGGATATCGCCTTAGAAGTCTTGCTGATTGTGGTCGATCTTCTTCTCAAGAAAACAGCCAAAGAAAACACCAATAAGCCCGCTCTATCTGGACGGTAATTTGGTAAGAACAAAGCCAACCTAACCAACCACGCTCCGTTTTACCTCACAGTGTATCGGCCAATAGCACTTTATCTTTATTCGAGGCAGATCGTTCGTTATTTTTGCTGCGAATATTTCTAGTGAATGCTTCCAACCTATGCTCAAAAAAATTGGTCTTGTCATTGTAGGGGTTTTGGTTATTTTGATTGTCTGGCAGTGGGAGCTAGTTAGTTACGGCTGGATGCAGGCAAAGGGCCAGTTGCATATTCTATGGAATACCCAACCCGTTGCCGATGTATTGGCCAACCCAGCGTACCCAGATTCGTTGAAAAAGAAAATAGAACTTATCCGTGAAATCAA
Organism: Spirosoma foliorum; assembly: GCF_014117325.1. NCBI lineage: Bacteria > Pseudomonadati > Bacteroidota > Cytophagia > Cytophagales > Cytophagaceae > Spirosoma > Spirosoma foliorum. The sequence goes on from NZ_CP059732.1 coordinate 6,069,505, forward strand.
GCGTTTTGCCTTAGACTCGCTTGGTTTGGATCAATCAGGAAGTTACGAATCGTTTTACGATCAGCAGGGAAAGCCTATTTTATGGGTGGTAACGGCAGCTCAACCGTACCAACTCATTGCCAGACAATGGCACTTTCCAATTCTCGGTACGTTTTCGTACAAAGGATTTTTTGAAAAAGACCGAGCCGATTCGACAGTAGCAGACTTGAAACGGGAAGGATTGGATACGCGTACTGGTGAAGTATCGGCCTGGTCGACATTAGGATTTTTAGATGACCCGATTCTGTCCAGCTTTCTGGACAGGCCGGAAGGTAGTCTGGCCGAGTTGATTATTCATGAACTCACGCATGGCACGTTGTTTGTGAAAAACAGCCTGGAGTATAACGAAAATCTGGCCGACTTTGTCGGCGAATACGGCGCTTTGCGCTTCCTGGCGCAGAAGTATGGCAAGACATCGGTTCAGTATCAGAACTATCTGGCTACTAAAGCGTTTTATGAACGTTATGATGAACACATTTTGCGCGGAACCCGAATGCTCGATAGTTTGTATAAGTCGTTTAAACCGGCAACGCCTGTCGTAGTCAAAGATTCATTGAAGTGGAAAACTATTCGTCAAATTGTTGATTCATCAGATACATTAACCGATCAGCGAAGCAAAGCAAGTACACGTTCAGTAAAAAAACGGCAACCTGCAAAACTGAACCTACCCAATAATGCGTATTTTATTGGGTACCTGACTTACCGGAAACAACAGAATCGTTTTCGGCAGGAGTTTGAGAAACAGTTTGGCGGAGATTTCAAAAAATATCTAACATACCTTAAACAGACCTATCCATCGTTGTAAACAAAACCCGGTCAACGGGTAGTTGGAAGTATGAAGAAGTTATTGATTGGCATCGGTATTTTATCTGTTCTTAGCACGGGTTTTATGGCTATGAACACCTATCGACGCGTGGTTAACAACAGTTTCGGACCAGGTGAACACATTGAATATCGGGTTCACTATGGCTTTATAAATGCGGCCGAAGCAGTCGTAGATGTTAGTCCAACGTTATATAAAGTAAACGACCGCCCTTGCTATCGAGTCAATGTGGATGGCCGTACCGTGGGGGCCTTTGATCTCGTAACTCGCGTTCGCGACACCTGGCGCTCATACATCGACACATCGGCCATTCTTCCCCAAAAGTTTTATACGAACCTTCAGGAAAATAAATATCGGAAGGAAGAAAACATCACGTTCAATCACGAAGCGAATACGGTTAAAGCCGAAGAACGCACGGAGAAAGATGTGTTTAAAGTGCCCGATAACGTTCATGATCTTATCAGCGGCTATTACTTCCTACGAACGATCGATTTTAACAAACTTAGTAGCGGCCAAATAATCGAAGTGCCTGCCTTCTACGACGATACCATCTATAATATGAAGGTTCGGTATCGGGGTAAGGATGTTATTAAGGCAAAAGGTGGTAAGATCAACGTGATCAAGCTGAACCCCGTGTTACCACCGGGCAATGCCATGTTTAAGGAAGAAGAATCGATCCGGATTTTCGTTTCGGATGATGCGAATAAAATTCCAATTAAGGTTGAAGTCGATTTATGGATCGGCTCGATGGCTATGGATTTAAAACAGAACTCGGGCCTGAAACAGCCGCTGAAGTTTTTTTAAGCTTTTATTTCTAAAAAAGGCGTGCCACGGTTTTAAACCATGGCACGCCTTTTTATTTTTTGTCATTCCGAACGCAGAGAGGAATCTCAAGTTTCATATTATTTAACGAACCTGTTTAAACTTTCTGTAGCCGAGTCATAATTGGAGTTTTTTGTCATCCCGACGCAGGAGGGATCTTCGGGTGAGGGTCATTTCACAGGCTTACCCAAAGATCCCTCCTGCGTCGGGATGACAAAAACGCTGTTAAGTAAAAAGTTTAAACAGGTTCAACGTGAATTATGGATAAAATCTGGGTTTATTAACTAATAGTTAGCTATTTATAGTATTGTTTTTTGTCATCCCGACACCAGGAGGGATGACAAAAAACTAGTATTATGCTATTTGTAAATCGGCAATAATTTACGTTAATCAAGCTTGAAATTCCTCTCTACGCTCGGAATGACAAACTAGGGGCTTTTAGCTTCTAAAATGTAATCAAAATCGTTTTTTGAGCCTCAGAAGTCCCCGCTCAAGAGCTGTCAGCCGGTTCCAGCGCATTGTCCAGAACGGTTCTTCAATGGCACCAAAACTCTGATAGAAATCCCGAATTGATGATTTAGTAGGGCTTTCAAAGTCCAGTACGAAGGTTTCACCAGCTTTTTCCTGAATCAATTGATCGATCAACAATGTGCGGACGTTTGCTTTTCGTCCAATCTCAGAAGCCGCATTGAACAGGTATATAATTCGATTGCCCTCCTGCACAAACAAGGCTCCAGCTTCAATCTGCCCATTATGCAGGGCATAACGTAAAGTAGCTAAACCGCGCTTAGTCAATTCACGTAGGAGCATACTAAACATGTCATAAGCCCAGTCGGCCACGCTTCCGTCGATGGTACCCGCGTGATTTTCTCGAAATAAGGTTATGAGTGGTTCTGGGTCTATCGAATCCAGCATTTCCCAGTTTGGATTATCCCTAAACTCACGCTGCGCCCGACGGTGGTTTGCTTTTCGGTTGGGCGAGTAGTTTTGATAGATTGCCGAGTAACCAGAAGATAGGTTGAGCGTATGGGTAGTGAGCTTCCGAATAGAAGTAGAATTGGGTTGCTTATCGAATTGCTGGCGCGTACAGTAAACGGAGCCATACCGAAACGTCTCAATCATCAATTGAAAAAACGGGGTTGAGTCAACGGATTCATCAAGACTGAAAACGTCCAGAAACTGGCAGAAGAATGGCTGATGGACGACCCATTGGGAAACAATTCCGGCTACACGCTTCCGGCGCAATGGAACAGGCATAACGGCCCGGTAACGCCCAGCTTCATCTATCGAAACAAGGCCAACCCATTTCCAGTCGGGAGATAGTAACACGGCATCCAGATACCAGGAATAGCCATATAAAATTCGCTGGGGAGAAGCGGCCACACAGGCATCCCAGGCCGTAGCGTTAAGTTGGTGGCGGGGAATGATTTTCAGCGTTTTTGTCATGCTGACGCAGGAAGCATCTTAAACTTTCTGAAGAATCAATTGGGATACATTAAGATGCTTCCTGCGTCAGCATGACAAAAACCCTATTTAAACTGAGCTTTCAGTTTTTCAATTGCGTGGCGCGTTTCGGCGTGCTTGGCCACAAGATCGCTGATGGTTTGCACCGCATGAATAACCGTGCTATGGTCACGGCCGCCAAAATGATAGCCAATGGATTTGAGCGATAGATCGGTTTTCTCTTTGGCCAGATACATCGCAATTTGCCGCGGGTGTACCAGTTCGCGCTTCCGGCTTTTGGCTTTCAGATCGGCAATGGTCACGTTGAAATAATCGGCAACGGCTTCCTGTACCGAATCGATGGTAACCTCCCGGTCCGAGTCGACCACGATATTGCGGAGGGTTTGTTTAGCCAATTCAAGGTCGATGTCGCGCCGGTTCAGCGACGCCTGTGCCATCAGCGAGACAATAACGCCTTCCAGCTCGCGCACGTTTGTGTTGACGCTATGAGCGAGGTACTCAATTACCGTGTTCTCGATATAAATGCCTTCGGCCTGGAGTTTCTTCTGAATAATGGCAATCCGCGTTTCCAGATCGGGCGTTTGTAAATCGGCCGAAAGCCCCCATTTGAAACGGGACAGTAAGCGGTCTTCCAATCCGTCCAGTGCCCGCGGGGCGCGGTCGGAAGTCATAATGATTTGCTTGCCCGACTGATGGAGGTGGTTAAAAATATGGAAGAAAATCTCCTGCGTTTTTTCCTTTTTCTGTAAAAACTGTACATCGTCGATCACCAGCACATCTACCTGCATGTAAAACGAGGTAAAATCCCGAATACCGTCACTCCGAACGGCATTCAGAAACTGGTTGGTAAATTTCTCGGAAGTAACATACAGAACAAACTTATTCTGGTTGTTATTCTTGATGTAGTTACCAATTGCCTGCACCAGGTGCGTTTTGCCCAAACCAACACCCCCATAGATCATCAGTGGATTGAAGGAAGTAACCCCTGGTCGTTCCGCAACTGCATAACCGGCCGAACGCGCCAGCCGATTGCAATCGCCTTCCACATAATTATCGAACGTATAGGTCGGATTCAGGTAGGAGTCGAGCGTTAATGAATCAAGATCTTTAAAAACAAACGGACTTTTGATCAGATCAGGATTAACATTATCAGGTTTTGACGTTTGTGTCGACTTCGTTGTTGGTATGTTTACCGTAAGCGGGCGGTTTTGTTCGTTGCCCTTATCGACGATAATCGAATATTCTAGCTGCCCGTTAGGTCCAATGGCCGTGTCAAGCGCTTTACGCAGGGCGTGCACAAAGTTCTCCTCAAGCCATTCGTAAAAAAACTCGCTGGGTACCTGTATCGTCAATACATGCCCATTAAGCCGCAGAGGCACAATGGGTTCAAACCAAGTATTGAAGCTTTGCTCGGGTACAATATCCCGAATAACAGCCAGACAGCGATTCCACACCGTCGTTATTTCACGCTGCATGCCGGTCTGAGTAGTTATATTCACGGGAAGACATTTCGTATTACGGTTGGGGTCGCAAAAAAGGGAGACAAATATCAGGAAAATATCTGACCCGGCCATACAGACCATGTCAGGTTTTTTTGAGCACCGCTGTCTTCCCTCCCAATGTTAAGCTAAAATTACGCGATTCAGTTGGAACGTCAAGGCGCGATTTAAATCCCTTTGAATAATGCAATGAAGACACTTATTAAGCGGTAGTGGGCACAATTTTCCCTGGAAAAGATAAAAAATGTACTTTTACTCTCAATCATCGCAACGCATCTGATGGACTCTCTTTTTTCATCGTTATTTCCTCCTGCCGATCAATCTGCCTGGCTGAAACAAGTTCAGAAAGAGCTGAAAGATGAGGGGGCTTATGAGAGTCTTCGCTGGCACACAGCCGAAGGGTTTATCCAGGAACCTTACTACACTAGTGACGCACTTACCCATCTGCCATTAGCCTCGATTCAGGAAACGCAGAAGCAGGTTCCGGGCTGGCTCAATGCACCCGAACGATTGATTTCGAATGAAAAAGCTGATAATACAGTTCTCTGCGACGACCTTAATCGTGGAGCAGACTCGCTCGTTCTTGCGCTGTCTAAAAAACCAGATTTTGCCCAACTTCTCAAGGGAATAAAACTAAGCGAAACGCCCGTCTTTTTCCGTCTTAATGCCACTACAATAGATCTTAATACCATTGAGCTAGTAAATGCCTTGAAAATGATCGCTCCTTATCAACTAAAAGGAGGTTTACTGATAGACACTAACGATGCCACGGCCGAGGTAACTCGCCTGACCGCCGACTCACCCCAATTTCGAACAATCTGTGCCAGTAGCCATGCCTTTCACAATGCTGGCGCTACTGCTACTCAGGAGTTAGCCTTTACACTGGCTTCGCTGGCTGACAGTTATGATCGACTGACAGATGCTGGGTTGACGATCGATCAACTTGTCCCTAAAACAATCCTCTCCGTTTCTGTCGGCACGAGCTATTTCCAGGAAATCGCCAAACTCCGTGCACTACGAGTACTTTACAGTCGCTTTGTCAGTCATTATTCATTATCCATTAGTCATTATCAATTATTCATCCACGCCCAAACATCCACCTTCTTCAATTCGACAGCCACCCCTTATACCAATTTACTGCGAGGTACTACCGAAGCAATGGCCGCTGTTATGGGCGGTTGCGATGCATTGACAGTGCATCCCTACAATACCGTTTTAGCGCAATCGGATAACCAGGAGTTTACCGAGCGAATTGCCCGCAACGTGTCGCTGCTACTAAAAGACGAGAGTTACTTGGCAAAGGTTGCCGATCCATCAGCTGGATCGTATTACATCGAAACGATGACCCATCAATTAGCTGAAGCAGCCTGGACCCTGTTTCTAGACGTCGAAAAACAGGGCGGCTTTGCGAAGGCATTTGCGGCTGGGTTTATTGCCAGCGAAATCGATCAATCGTATCAGGCAAAAGTCGATGCGGTTCGTGGTGGAAAGGTGCTGGTTGGCGTTACAAAGTTCCGGTTTGATGAGCCAGGTACCCAAGCCACTACAACTTTAGAAAGCGTCACTGCCAACTCAAGTACAGGTTCATTACCCGACCGGCGCCTGGCCCAAGCGTTTGAATAATCCCGACAAGCCATGAGACCCGATTTCAACACGATACCAGATTCATTGTCGGAAAGCAGCCAGGCATTGGCAAACACAACGCCCAGCGCCCAGCGCCAAACAGCCTATACCACCGCTGAGGGCATCAACGTAAAGCCGCATTTTACAGTCGCCGATGTGGCTAATGCTGATCATTTGGACTATGCGGCTGGTATTCCACCTTTTTTGCGGGGCCCCTACGCCAGTATGTACGTCCGACAGCCGTGGACTATCCGGCAGTACGCGGGCTTTTCGACGGCTGAAGAGTCGAATGCTTTCTACCGACGTAATCTCGCTGCCGGGCAAAAAGGTTTATCTGTTGCCTTTGATTTAGCTACCCACCGGGGTTACGATTCCGACCATCCGCGCGTAGTTGGCGATGTTGGTAAGGCTGGTGTAGCAATTGACTCGGTCGAAGACATGAAAATTCTCTTCGATCAGATTCCGCTTGATCAGATGTCGGTATCGATGACCATGAACGGAGCCGTGTTGCCGATTATGGCTTTTTTCATTGTAGCCGCCGAAGAGCAGGGCGTCCCACCCGAAAAGCTTTCAGGAACGATTCAGAATGACATTCTGAAGGAATTCATGGTGCGGAATACCTACATCTATCCGCCCGAACCCTCTATGCGCATCGTTGGCGATATTTTCGCCTACACTAGTCAGCATATGCCCAAATTCAATTCCATTAGCATCAGCGGCTACCACATGCACGAAGCAGGTGCCCCTGCCCAGCTCGAACTAGCCTATACGCTGGCCGATGGACTTGAATACATTCGTACAGGCTTGCGGGCCGGTATGGGTATCGACGAATTCGCTCCTCGTTTATCGTTCTTCTGGGGCATTGGCATGAATCACTTCATGGAGATTGCCAAACTGCGGGCAGGTCGATTGCTTTGGTCGAAAATTGTGAAGCAGTTTGATCCGAAAAATCCGAAGTCGCTGGCTTTACGAACCCACTGTCAGACGTCTGGTTATAGTTTAACGGAGCAGGACCCGTTTAACAATGTCGCCCGGACGGTTATCGAAGCGCTTGCGGCTGTGTTAGGTGGCACACAAAGTCTGCACACAAACTCATTGGATGAAGCCATAGCTTTGCCTACTGATTTTTCGGCCCGCATCGCCCGCAATACGCAGTTGTATTTACAGCACGAAACCGATATTACTCGCGCTGTTGATCCCTGGGGTGGCTCTTATTACGTTGAGTATTTAACGAAAGAATTGGTTGAAAAAGCGTGGGCGCTGATAGAAGAAGTGGAGCAACTAGGCGGCATGACCAAAGCCATTGAAACAGGACTACCCAAACTTCGAATTGAAGAAGCGGCTGCCCGCAAGCAGGCCCGTATTGATGCCGGAAAAGATGTTATCGTCGGCGTCAATCGCTATAAACCTGAAACTGAAACCCAGATTGAACTGCTCGATATTGACAATCAGGCCGTCCGGGAAAGCCAGTTAAAACGCTTGAACGAGGTAAAGAAAAGTCGAAATCAGGAGAGTGTGGATTTAGCGCTGGCTGCATTGACGGAAGCGGCTTTAACCCAGTTTACCCCACCCCCCGGCCCCTCCCCTTAAACAAGGAGAGGGGGGAAACCCTGCTAAAAACCTCCTCGCGCTTGCTGTTGAAGCGGCTCGCCATCGGGCTACACTTGGTGAAATTTCTGACGCTATGGAAAAAGCCTTTGGCCGACATAAAGCCACGATTCGGGCGGTGTCGGGTATTTACTCTGCCGAAGTATCCGACGATGAAAACTTCCGGTTAGCCCGCGAAATGAGTGACCGTTTTGCCGAACTGGACGGTCGTCGCCCACGGATTCTGGTTGCCAAAATGGGGCAAGACGGACACGACCGGGGTGCCAAAGTAATTGCAACGAGCTTTGCTGACTTGGGCTTCGATGTCGATATGGGGCCACTCTTCCAGACACCCGCCGAAGTAGCCCGACAGGCGGCAGAAAACGATGTTCATGTCGTGGGTGTATCGAGTCTGGCAGCGGGTCACAAAACACTTGTGCCACAACTGATTGAGGAATTAAAGAAAATCGGACGTGGCGATATTTTAGTTATTGCCGGAGGGGTGATTCCAGCGCAGGATTACCAGTTTCTGTACGACGCTGGTGTCAAAGGTGTTTTCGGACCGGGCACGGTGATTTCGGTAGCCGCTCAGAAAATTTTAGCGGAATTAATAGAAGAGTAGACTTACTAATTAAGACACTAAATGAATTTACTATCGCCTGATTGGGGGCTCATTATTTGGCAAATAATTGTGTTATCCACCAGTTTGTTTTTTGGGGGAGCCATGGTCCGCTGGGCAATACGGCAGTACAAACGATAGCTTAGTTACTAAGTTTCTATAGGCTTTTTAAGTTTGTATCAAGCGTCTTTCCATTTAATCCCACAACCAACCGCTCTTGCCGAAGGGGTTGTTACGGCCTTACCTTCCAGTAATTCATTAACAGCACTTTCAACGTATTTTTTGTCGGCGGTTGCCACATCATAGTGATTGTTGTCAATAGCCCCAATGTAGGCCACCTTAAATTGGGCACCATCCCGTTTTACAACAAACATATGCGGTGTGTTTGTGGCACCAAATGTACGGGCTACAGCCTGGCTTTCATCGTATAAATAGGGGAATGCGTAATTTTTGGCCTTAGCTCTCTGTTGCATCGCAGTGTATGAATCTCCCGGCGACCGCTCAGCGTCGTTGGCCTGAATAGCGACAACCGGATACCCTTTTGCTGCAAATTGCTCGTTCAAGGCCATAATCCGCCCTTCGTATGCTTTCGCAACTGGGCACGTATTGCAGGTAAAGGCAATGATGTAGCCTTTCACATCCGGCTTATCAGCCAGCGAAACCATTTTCCCATCAACATTTTTCAGTTTAAAATCCTGTACCACATCGCCTACTTTATACCCGGTTGAGGCACTGCGCGCGTTCATCAATACCACGGTAATCACGAGAGCGATCGTGGCGAGCAAAGCAGCCTTTTTCATAGTTGGTTATAGTTTATATTGGTTAATCATTGACTCAAGTTCTCCTTCTTTTACAGGCCTGTCGATAAACTGACGAATGTTTCGTTTTGAATTGATAATCAGTGTCATTGGCAAAGCACCAGACCATTCAGGGGCTAGTTTATCAATCCAGGTGTTCAGATCGGGTTCATTAAGTAAAACTACTCGTGATTTAATTTTCCTATTTTTAACGAAGGGGGTAACTTTCGTGTTCAGGGTTTTCCCATTATCCATATTGACTAGCAGAACATGAACTGGCTTCTTGGCATAGGTTTGCCGAATGGCTTCAAACTGAGGCAGCTCTTTCACGCAAGGTGCACACCAGGTAGCCCAGAAATTCACCACGTAAAGCGTATCATTCGGACGACTAATCAGCTGCTTCAACTGCTCAAATTTGATTACAGGAACAGACTGGCCCCGGATAGCCGAACTAGCCAGTAATAGCGTGATAAGGAAAATGCCCAAGACCGATTTCATCCACGCAACTAATTTACAGATAGTCTGCTAACAATTAGAAAACGAAAACAGCACGGACTTCTATTGCCTTTATTGCCCTAAATCGATTCACTACTCACACCTGGGCTGCCCTTTAAGTGCAAATCTTTTACTCGATTTCTGACTTTCCGCATGAACGATTTGCCCGGATCGATTTTGCCCGTTAGGTACGTAGGATCAGTTTCTTTCCAGATTGGGGTGCCAATAAAATCTTTGTACTCGTAATGCCCAATCAAGTATTCGATGCTTTTATACTGCCGTTTCAGGTAGCGGACTAGTTGCACATTGGCTTTCATCTGCGCTTTCGTCAGGTCGTTGTTACCGATATTTTCGATCCCAATAGCACAATAATTTAGCCCAATGCAATGCCGGGCAAAGGCCGTATCGGGTAGCAGCCGAAAAATGGTACCATCTCGATCAACCAGAAATGGAACCGAGGTATTTAATCGGCTGGCCTTCTGAAGATCAGGTCGACCCGGTAAGACAGACGGGTTGAAAATATCGAACGTGGCCTCAAGCGTTGGCACGGCTGTCCAATGCAATACAATCATTAGGGGTTTAATGTAAGGTTCCTGTTGCTGAATACCGTGTCGTTTGGCCAGGTATTCAAGGGAGAGTTGCTTACGTTCTTCATCGAAAATAATAGGCTTATCAACGAATCGGAAGGCTGGTTGAGCATACGATTTGGACAGTAGCAGAATAACCAGCGATAGGGAAGAAAGAAGACATTTCATAGGTGGTAAGTACAAGTATTTATTTAATTAGGTAGAAGAATTTCAATAAAATAAATGATAAAATTGTGTCGAAATTGCTCAGTGTTATCTAATAGAACAGTAAGTATTATTCACTAATTATCTTTTCACATAGTTGGGGTGTTCGCTCAATTTTGAACATTTTTGCAGATTGCGTTAAGTATATTTAACTATCTTTTAATTGTGCTTTTTCGGTATTGGAGCGGAAGAATTGTTACTTTGTTGCGTTTTTACAAGCGGATGACATTAAAAATTGCCTCATATTCTCTATTGTTCTTTAGTTTGTTCCGTTTGCCTGCGTTGGCACAGGCGCCATTAACCTTACGGCAGACTCTTCAACAAGTTCGTACGAATAGCCCAGCTCTCCGAGTTGAACGGTTAAATATCAACGCAGCACAGGCGGATCAGACTACTGCGAATTTGAGACCAAATCCCGTTATTAATAATCAGACGCTGCTTCAGCTAACCCCCACGCCTGGAGCTGAAGCCATTGGATTAATGAATCGGCAACGGCGGCAATTCTGGATACAGGCAACCAAAGAGTTTGATATTTATAACAAGCGTACCTATCGTAATCGATTCGCCGAAGCTAATACCAATCTGGCGGTTCGGAGCGTGGCCGAAACCGAACGTGGTTTACTTTTTGAAGCCGCCAATCGGTTTATCGATGCCTGGTATGCCCGTATTCAATTAGCACTTCTGCAACGCGCCAAGGCAAATGTCGACACGTTGGTGAAATTGAATCAGGTACGGCTTAAGAATCTGGTTATTACCAGCACTGATCTTACCCGAACCCAGCTGATTTCAGACCAATATGACATTCAAACCCGTACGGCCCAACAAGATTTGAGTAATCGGTTGAATGAATTGCGTCTGGTAATCGGAACGAGCGATAGTATTACCGTCGCTATGAATGATTCGATTATTCAGCCGAATTTCACGTTGCCATCCCGCTTTTACATAACGTTGAATGCGTCGGAAGATAGTTTACTTCACCTAGCATCGACTAGCCGAACAGATGTAAAGGTAGCTGAAGCCAATATTGAATCGGCCCGCCGGAACATCGACTTGCAGCAGGTATTGGCTAAACCACGAAACGAGGCTGGATTTATCTGGAACCCCCAAAACGCGGTTCCCTATGCCGGTATATTTCTGACCATCGAGTTACCCTTCTATAGCCGTAATCAGGGTGAAATCCAGAAATCGAAGGTACTTGAAGATCAGGCTGGGCAAGCGGCTGCCTTGGTTCAGGCCCGGATTCGATCAGAAGTGGAAACAGCTTACCGCTCGTTTATGACCAGCCGGCAGAATATCGATCGCTATGCCGCAATTCGGCAGGATGCCGACCGCGTATTAGCGTCGGTGCGTTATGCCTATCTGCGGGGAGCCACTACGCTGATTGATCTGCTTCAGGCCGAAAGCTCCTGGTTCGATACCCAAACTGCTTATTACCAAACTCTTTATACCTACCGTCAAAACTATGTTCGGTTGTTATATGCAACCGGGCAGATTAACTCATATTAATGAATAAGGGACAATGAATAATGGGTGATGCAGTAAGACTTGCCTGATTTATGACATTATCGATTGTCCAGTATTCATTACAAAAGAAGACATGAAATTTTACGCGATACTTCCGCTGGTATTTCTGGCACTGGCTTGTCATGAAAAACCAAAAACGGTGGTCAAATCAATACCACGTCCAACCATAAGCACCGATGGTAGCCAGATTACCTTTCCTGATTCGGTAATGATGCGACCATTTACAACGCAACTCGCTCGGGTTGGGGCTGTTCGTACTGATTTTTCGGCTCCGGGCCACGTAGCGGCTATGGTTCTTCGTTCAGTAGAAACACCATCTGAACGACTGGTTCTGTTCGATGATCCTGGTTTATCGGATAACTACACGGCCATTTTGCAGCACCGAATCAATATCCAAACTCAGAAAGGGAATCTGGAGCGTGTGAAAGATTTGCAGGCGCATGGGGCTGCATCGGGTAAGGAAGTCATTGAAGCACAGACTCAGCTGGCCAACGAGGAAGCGGCTATTATCTCAGATGAAGCCACGCTTAAACTGGCCGGATTTGATCCAAAGGCTTTGCGAACGGCTCTTCCGAATACAATTCTGGTTGTTTGCGAAATCCCTGAAAATCAGTTTGGTAGTATTCGGCAAGGGTTAAGCTGTACCCTCAATTTTACCGCCTTCCCGAACGAACAGTTTTCTGGCCGGATCGACAACGTGAATGATTATGTGGATAATACCACGCGCCAGATTAAACTCCGTATTTCGGTAGCTAACCCCGATGGACGACTCAAAGCGGGAATGTTTGCGACCGTGGCGTTTGGTGTTACAGAAGGGAATTTCATGACAACCTCACGCGATGCTGTCGTAACGGTACAAGGCCGCGATTATGTATTTGTGCAAACTGCCCCCCAAACCATTGAACGTCGGGCAGTTCAACTTGGTCAACAACGGGAAGACCAGGTCGTTGTACAAAGTGGTTTGAAGGTAAACGACCGGGTTGTAACAGCTAATGTGCTGCAATTAAAGGGGTTAAGTTTTGGGTATTAATAAGGGAGGGAGAAAGGGGATGAGAGGGAGGAAAGGGATGATAGGGAAAAAAGGGGGAAAGTTGGCACTGCTAATCCTTCTCATCTTCCTTCTTCCTCTCTTCCCTTTACTCCCTTTCTTCCCCTTCCTCCTTTAAAATTATGATTCAGAAACTAATAACATTTTCGCTCAAAAATCGCTGGATCATCGTCGGATTGGCAGTGGCGGTGATGGGCTTAGGGCTTTGGTGCTTCAAACTGTTGAAGATTGAAGCTTATCCAGACATTGCCGATACCAACGTTATTGTCATTGCTAAATATGATGGACGGGCTGCCGAAGAAGTTGAACAGCAGGTTACAATACCCCTTGAGCGAGTACTCAATAGCGTTCCCCACGTAACAGACCGACGTTCGAGGACCATTTTCGGTCTGTCGGTTGTGCAACTGAACTTCGATGAGACCGTTACCGATTACTTCGCCCGTCAGCAGGTAATCGAGCGGCTTACAGGGGCACAACTACCCGACGGCGTTTCACCCGAACTAGCCCCGCTTACTACGGCTGTGGGCGAGATTTACCGCTATGTAATTGAAGCTCCTGCGAGCATGACACCCATGCAACTGCGCGATTTGCAGGACTGGGTTATTATTCCTCAATTGTTGCAGGTACCCGGCCTGGCCGATGTGACAACCTTTGGTGGGCCAATCAAGCAATTTCAAGTAATCCCCGATCCGGCTAAGCTTCGTAAATACGATCTCACGTTGCAGGATGTAATTGAGGCTGTTCAGAAGAACAACCAGAATACGGGAGGTAACGTCATTGCGCGGGGCGGCCAAGGTTTTGCTGTTCGAGGGTTAGGAGCACTTAAAACGCCCGACGATGTGCAGCATATCGTTCTGAAAGCGAACGAAGGCGTGCCTGTATTGCTGCGTGATGTTGCCAGTGTTGAAATCAACCCACCATCGCCATCGGGTATTTTGGGCTATCGAATCCCCGATGAAAATCTGGATGTGATTGGCGCAACGGAAGGAATCGTCCTGTTGCGTCGGGGCGAAAACCCCAGCGAAGTGCTCGAATTGCTGAAAGAGAAAATTGCGGATCTTGAAGCGCGTGAGTTACCCAAAGGCGTGCATTTACGGATACTTTACGACAGGGGCTTTCTGATTGATCACTCGCTCGAAACGGTTGCCCATACGCTTATTGAAGGCATTTCTATTGTGGCCATCTTACTCGTGCTGTTTCTGGGCAGTTTGCGGGCGGCTTTGGTCGTTACGGTTACAATTCCGTTTTCCCTGCTGTTCGCCTTCATTCTGATGAAGCTCGTCGGCATTCCGGCTAACCTGCTCTCGCTAGGCGCTATTGACTTCGGGATTATCGTGGATGGAGCCAGTGTTATGGCCGAACACCTTATAAGGCGGTATCGATCATCTGGCCCTGCCGATCGAAATCAGGGCATTGTGAATGTTACGGCTCGTTCGGCAGGTGAAGTGGCGCGCGAGATTTTCTTCTCCGTTACCATCATCATTCTGGCTTACATGCCCATTCTGTTAATGCAACGTGTTGAAGGCAAGTTATTTAGTCCAATGGCGCTCACGCTATCCTTTGCCGTTATTGGCTCATTGATCTGCGCCTTAACTGTTATTCCGGTATTGATTTCGTTTGCCTTCCGTAAAGTGCTGGCTCCCGATGGTAAGCCGCTGAAAGAACATAAAAACTTTCTACTGTCTCCATTGGAGAGCGGCTATCAATGGCTCCTCAAATCTACTTTAATGAAGGTGCCTGGCATGGTGGTGGGCGTCGGGATGGCGGTTGTGCTGGTTATGATTGGCTTCGGAATAAAACTAGGTACCGAGTTCCTGCCCGAGCTGGATGAAGGCTCTATTTTTATGCGGGCGTTTATGCCATCGGGGATTACGATTCAGGAAAACGCGAAGATTTCGCCCAAAATTCGGGACATCATTAGCGAATACAAACCGGTCAGTTTCGTGATTACCCAGACGGGTCGTAACGACGATGGAACCGATCCATTCCCAACCGATCGTACCGAAATCCTGATCGGATTGAAAGATTACAGCACCTGGTCAGATACGATTTCGAAAAAAGAGATTGTTCGATCGATGCAGGCTGAGTTGCAGGAAGCGTTTCCGGGCGCTTTCTTCTCGTCGGGTCAACCCATTATTGACCAGGTAATGGAAATCGTGACGGGAAGTGCCGCCGATTTAGCCATTTCTGTAGTGGGTAACGATCTAACGCTGATGCGCTCCAAAGCCGATAGCATTGCAACACTCGTGCGAGCGATGAACGGCGCGGTCTCCGTTAATATTGAGCAGGAAGGTCCTCAGGATCAGTTAGCTATAAAAATCAATCGCCCAGCAGCTGCCCGTTACGGCATCAATGTCGCTGAGATCGAGAACATGATTGAAGCAGCCATTGGTGGTAAAGCTATTGGCTCTATTTATGACGAAGCAAAACGCTATGACATTGTTGTTCGCTTCACACCCGAAAGCCGGGGTAGTATCGATGCCATTCGCTTATTACAGGTGCCTTCGGCAACGGGAGCCCTGATTCCAATGAATGAGCTGGCCGACATTCGCTACGTGCAGGGACAGACGAACATCTATCGTATCAATGGCAAGCGCATGGTGACGGTCCGAACAAATATTCGCGGGCGCGATCAGGGCGGTTTCGTGAAAGAAATCAGCGAGAAAGTGCGTCAGCACATAAAAATCCCAGAAGGGTATAGTGTTATCTACGGAGGGCAGTACGAGAATCTTGAACGGGCTGGCGGCCAATTAGCCGTCTCAATTCCATTGACTATTGTGGTCGTATTCCTGTTCCTGTTTATGCTTTATGGCAACGTTCGGGATACGCTGCTCACGCTGACCTGCTTGTTATTCGCTCTGGCGGGAGGAATTGGTGCTTTACTACTGCGAGGATACAACTTCAACGTATCGGCCGGGGTAGGCTTCGTATCGATCTTTGGGATTTCGGTAATGGCGGGTGTCTTGCTGGTATCAGCATTGAACCGAAATCTGGTCAATAATCCAAAATCGTTGCTGGAGATTACCATTGGAACAGCTCAGGAGCAATTTCGGGCCATTATGGCCATTATGGTCGTTGCGATTATTGGCCTTGTGCCAGCCGCTATCTCGAGCGGTATTGGTTCCGACGTTCAGCGCCCATTGGCTACGGTTATCATCGGTGGTTTGACCACAACGCTATTTTTTGCTCCGCTGATTATTCCACCCTTATTTTACATCGTCAATCGACGTCGCCCACGCCCAACCCCATTGGATTCGACTGGTCACCACATACCCGAGCCAATTGAGGAAGGAACGGAGATTTAGTGAATAATGTAAAATGAATAATGGTTAATATATAATGCAGGCCAGGCTTTTCATTATACATTAACCATTATTCATTTTACATTAAACTTCAGGCAAACTTCTCCAGTTGCTTTACCAATACACCGAAATCCTTAGGGTAGGGAGCTACAAATGTTTGTTCTTCACCATCCAGTAATGTAAACGTCAATGAGTAGGCATGAAGCGCAACCCGTTGAATCAGCGGGAGTTCTTCCGTACCTTCTTTTAAGTTGAATTTACGCTTCACTTCCGACAGATAGACGGGTTTTCCGCCATAGGTTGCATCATTGACGATAGGTGCTTTTAAACACATCAAATGGACACGAATCTGGTGCATTCTCCCCGTAATAGGCATGCACTCCACCAGCGTCGTTGTCCGGTAAGCTGCCAGCGTATTGAAAATCGTTTCAGCAACTTTCCCTTTTTCGCGATCAATGCGAACCGCTGTTCCGTCCTTAATTGGTGAAATTGGCAAATAGACTGAAATACCTTCGAAATTATGCACGCCATTCGTGACAGCATGATACCGCTTGGCAACTTCACGGTGTTCAAACTGCATGGCTAAATGTCGGTAAGCCTCCGGATTTTTGGCAATGGCTAAAATACCTGACGTTTCTTTATCCAGTCGGTGACCAAGCTGAGCATCAGGATGATAGGCTTTGGCCATCCGAACAATACTCTGTCCCCCTCGGTCAGCTGTCCGCTCATCAAGCGAGGCTACGTGAGGTGGCTTGTTGATCAGTATATAATCCTCATTCTCGAAAACAATGAGGTCTTCAAAAGTTAGTTTCACAGTTTATAGTTTGAGGTTTGAAGTTCGTAGTGATTCATAGATATAGGAGGGAACTTCAAACCACGAACTTCAAACCTCAAACTATAAATTAAACACAAAAAGCCTCCTCCTTACCGGAAGAGGCTCGATGAACTATCTTAGGAAAGACTAGAGCGACAGTGTACCGCGCTCGTAAGCCTTCTGAAGCGTAGCTTCCAGACCGTTTTTGTTGATGGTTTTAATGGCCGATGTAGCCACTTTCAACGTAATCCATTCGCCGGTTGATTCAACAAAGAACCGCTTCTTTTGCAGGTTCGGGAAGAATTTACGTTTTGTTTTATTATTAGCGTGAGAAACGTTGTTTCCCGTGCGTGTGCGTTTTCCTGTGATTTGACAAACTCTGGCCATTACCGTACTCGTTTTCCGTATGAGGGCGCAAAATTCGCTAAATAATTCATAATCTGCAAGTCATTCCTTCTTTTTTTTGAATCCATAGGGGCAATGACGGCATCCATTCTGGCAACAATACCCCCGTTTGAGGTGATAGTTGGCCGTAAAAACTACATAGCCTTCAGGTGTGTAGTAGTAATCATCATCCGCTAATCCGGCTATTTTTTTTCCTGACGGTTGCGATTGCATGCTTTTGGGCGTCTGTCTAAGAAACTGTATTTTTGGAAACAAACGGTCGGCCTGGCTGATTGGTTGCAGATTTAAACCGCTTTTTACTATGATAATCGAACCAACAAAATCCCTCTCTGCTGCCGATAAGGCAATGGAATTGGAATGGCATTACGGTGCTCACAATTATCATCCCATTCCGGCGGTACTAACCCGGGGCGAAGGTGTCTTCGTTTGGGACGTAGATAATAAACGGTATTTTGATTTTCTATCGGCTTACAGTGCTGTAAGTCAGGGCCATTGCCATCCGCGAATTATTAACGCGATGATTCAGCAGGCCCAACGGCTAACGTTGACCTCACGCGCATTTTATAACGACAAAACGGGCCTTTGCGAGAAATTCCTTTGCGAATACTTCGGCTTCGATAAGGCCCTAATCATGAATTCAGGGGCCGAAGGGGGCGAAACCGCACTCAAGCTGACACGAAAGTGGGCTTATAAAGTTAAAGGCATCCCGCAGAATCAGGCTAAAGTAGTATTTGCTGCCGGAAATTTCTGGGGTCGAACATTGGCCGCTATTTCATCCTCAACAGACCCCAGTAGCACGAACGATTTTGGGCCGCTATTACCCGGCTATATTGTCATTCCTTACGACGACCTCGGCGCCTTGGAAGATACGTTCAAAAGCGATCCGAACATTGCCGGGTTTATGGTTGAGCCGATTCAGGGCGAAGCGGGTGTAGTAGTGCCCCACGAAGGCTATCTAAGCGGTGTTCGAGACTTATGTACTAAATACAATGTACTGTTCATTGCCGATGAGGTACAAACGGGCATTGGACGCACAGGCAAGCGCGTAGCCTGTGATCATGAAGGCGTTAAGCCTGATCTGCTTATACTAGGAAAAGCCCTTTCGGGGGGCACCATGCCAGTCTCGGCCGTTCTCACTTCCGACGAAGTAATGCTGACCATTAAACCCGGTGAACACGGGTCAACCTACGGTGGCAACCCGCTCGCCTGCGTTGTTACGATGGAAGCGCTTCAAGTGGTTGACGATGAGAAGCTAACCGAGAACGCAGCGGCAATGGGTGAGATTTTCCGAGCCCGAATGACCGCTTTGAGTCAGAAAACAGAACTCGTAAAATCGGTACGAGGTAGAGGATTGCTTAACGCTATTGTCATAACAGAACGCTCTGATTTAGGGGAAGAAACCGCCTGGGAAATCTGCCTAAAACTAAAAGACAACGGTTTGCTAACCAAACCAACCCACGGTGATAAAATCCGCTTTGCTCCTCCGCTTGTCATTACAGAGGAACAAATGCACGAGGCCTGCGATATTATTGAGAAAACAATCCTGGAGTTTTAGAATAGTCAACGATTGATTTGAAACGCACGAGACATTTGTATACTTTAAGAAAAATATAATTACATTTGTCTTCATGACACCAGATAGACG
The DNA here is from genome assembly GCF_014117325.1 of Spirosoma foliorum. Taxonomy (NCBI): domain Bacteria; kingdom Pseudomonadati; phylum Bacteroidota; class Cytophagia; order Cytophagales; family Cytophagaceae; genus Spirosoma; species Spirosoma foliorum. The sequence continues at coordinate 6,088,802 of NZ_CP059732.1, forward strand.
CCTTAACCAATTAGAGCCAGTAGTAGCCGATGTACTTCAGAAGGTTGACCGCTTAATTGAAGGCAACGGCAAGATTATTAACGAGGTATCTAAAATACCTGGTCTGGAGAAAAAAGTCGACGTAATTGCTAATGGCTTGGCTGAGTTAACTGTTGATACCCAAGAAGGGTTCGCCAGCGTTCGTAAAGACATCAGTGGCGTGCACACTAAAATCGATAGCGTCGAATCTAGCCTCCGTCAGGAGATTACTGGCGTTAACGCTAAAGTAGATGAGGTGACCACTAAAATCGATAACGTTGAATCTAATCTTCGTCAAGAGATTGCTGGCGTTAACGCAAAAATTGATAGCATTGAGTCTAACCTTCGTCAAGAGATTAGTGGCGTGAATACTAAAATAGATGGTGTTGAAGGTAGCCTACGCCAAGAAATATCTAAGGTTGAAAATTCTCTTCGCCGAGAGATTACTAGTGTTGATGGCAAGGTTGATAACCTACGATTAGAAATGAATCAACGATTCGACCAACTCGTTACGCTTATTCAGGATCGATGGAGATAAACTCTTGTCAAAAAAACAAACGGGCTGAATGGTTTTCCCATTCAGCCCGTTATGATTACTGCACTGGCTGCCCATTCCTGAACGTGGCCGCTATTTTATCGCCATCTGCGAAATAGTACGTTCCTTTTCCGTTGGGAACATTGTTCTTGAACCAGCCCGCATATCTATCCCCATTACGATAATAATATACGCCGTAGTCGGAGCGGAGGTTATCCCGGAAATTGCCCTTATATTTTACTTTACCATCAGGGTAATACTCAGTGCCTTCGCCGTGTTTATCACCTTCTTCAAATTCGCCGGCATAGCGTTCAAGCGTTGGGTAAACAAATACACCCGTTCCATCCTGGCAATCACCTGAAACACAACCTATAGTTGCTCGAACGCTGGAGCGTTGAGCGGGTGCTTTGGGGGCAACAACGGGGCGGGCAGATGTAGTGGCCAGGTTAGTATTGGTTGCCATGGGTTTCGGCGCCATAGCCGTTGGCGTTTTTACCGCCGTCCGACTTTTGGGATACATAGCTTCGGCTTCTAACCAACCCTTTCGAATGGCCTCGATACGAGCAGGTTTAGCTGGGTGAGTCGATGTGGCATGCTCATTACCAAGTGCTTTTACTGCAACAGTCGCTTCTTCCAGTGATGCCCCTAACTGGTGCAATACAAAGCCCGAAAACTTATCGGCTTCAATCTCTTTGATCGGTTGCCCACCACGTCCGTCAATGGTGTGTCCCTGCAGATGATGCCCAATCTCGTGCGCCATGATACTGATAGCCGACCAGTCGGTTTCAGTATCTTCTTCAATTTGCGTCATGAACGCACCATCATAAACAATAAAACGCTGACCTTTCAGAACAGTTGCAAAACAGTTATCTGTGTTGGAACACTCAATAACCTTAAAATTGCGCTGCAGGCCGATCGGCTTTAGAATCCGATCGACAACCTTTTCCGCATGACCATTGGATGCGGTTGTTTGTGCACAAATAACATCAGGGGCAACATTACCACCTGTGTAACTACAAATAAACGTGCCGGGACTACTGGGGATCTGGGCCAATAGTGGGCTAACAATGGCTGCAGATAAAGAAAGAATACATGAGGATAAAGCCGCTCTCACAGGCATAACCGAATCGGGTTAATCGTTCAACACGGCTGAATAACGAACAGAATTAAGTTGCTATTTTGGTCTATCGTAAAGTTTTTCCGCTTTATTTAAACTGCTGCACCGCTACCCTTCCTTTGGCCCCAACAGCATAACAGGTGCCTTTGACACAACCCATTGAGTGAAAGCCCTCCGTATCGAGTTGCTGCCAGGTTTGTCCCTGATCGGCTGATAAGCTTGTACCCGATGGACCGACGGTAAGCAGGCGATCACCAGGAAGCAGGGCAACAGCTTCTTTCAGGCCGGGAGGATTGGTTTGGGTCACAAGCTGCCAGCTTTGCCCACCATCTCGCGTAATAGCCGCATTCGGTCCAGCCTGTTGTTCCTGTTTGTAATTACCACCGACAACCATCCCATTTTTATCGCTGAAAAAATGCATACCAAACAGGCCGGTTGCTTCTCCCGCTGGTAAGGGTGTGTTCGTTACATTCCAGGTCTTCCCACGATCGCTGGAACGGAATACACGACCATATCGTCCACCTCCAGACGCAATCCAAACGTTTCGCTTTCCATGCACAACCAGACTAGTACCACTGGCAGCAAACGCGGCTTCGTTCGGTTCCATAAGAGGTAACGCAGCCGGAGGAATCGGTTGCCAGGTTTTTCCGCCATCGTCGGTAGTCAGGATAACCCACTTATTGTCAATAGGATCACTGAATACGATTCCATGTTGGTCATCCCAAAAATCGATTCCATCGAAAAATACGCCTTGTTGTTGCGTTTGATAGAGTAGCGTCCAGGTTTGGCCAGCATCGTTCGTTTTATAAATCCTGGCTTGCCCTTTTTCGGCTGGTCCGGCGCTCATCAGATAGGCGGTTTGCGCGTTCACAGCATGCACATCGCGGAAATCACAAGCCTGAGCGTCGGGTACAGTGCCTGTTTGCCAGGTTTTCCCCCCATCGGCCGTTCGCACAAATGTGCCTTTGGTACCGCCAATCCAGGCAACATCAGGACTGGCAACGCTCACCGCCCGGAAACTGGCATCGGTACCGACGTTTTGAAGTCGCCACTGAGCAAAACCGCTACGGGAGGTTAATATAGTTAGTATGAACAGGCAGACTAATCGATTCATAGATTTAGCTCTTTGTTAATCAGGATGATGAAGTTTGACTTTATGCAGCGGTACGGTTTATTACTTTTTATAATACCGCTGAATACTTTCCGTTAGGACCTGATATACCTCAGATACACGCGGCTGATTGCTAAGATAGGCTAAATGGGCGTCAATCGTTGTCAGATCATTCCGTCGGGCCGGGCCGGTTTGCACATCGGCTGGATTTCGGGCCGCCAATCCTTTTCGGAATGTTTCGGCAATAATTGGCCGGAGTAAATCGAATTCTAACCCCTCCTGCGTTGTCAGGTCATGGGCTAGTGCTATCAGGTGATTGGTGAAATTACACGCTAGCACAGCGCCAATATGTAGGGTTCGCCGTTCTTCGGAGGTTATTAAATAGACGATATCACTAATCTCCTGCCCTAGCTGAACCAATATTTCTTCCGTTGTCGGATCAGAAGCTTCTATACACAGCGGAATTTCGTCAAAGGCTAAAAAGGGCTGACCCTTGGTGAAAGTTTGCAACGCATAGAAAACACCTGTTTGAACGGGCACATCGCTATAAATGCTCAGCCAATGTGCTAATGAATGAAGCGACTGCCCGCCAGACGTATGGACAACTATCGCATTTTCGGGAAGCACCAGACGTGAACAGACCTCTTCAAGTGCCTGATCGGACACTGCCAGAACAAACAGTCGGGAAGGACTGTCGGCAAAATTTAATTCAGAATGCGTACGAGCATCGTACAAATTACTGACTAATTGGCGGGAGTGTTGAAGCTGACGACTGTACACTTCATTAATGTGGTGCCCTGCATTCTCCAGCGCTGGCGCTAAGTGCCAGGCGAGATTTCCGGCACCGATAAACGAAATTTCCATAGCCAAGTATAAAACATTTTACTTGAATCGTTACCCATAAAATAAAGTATGACTTCTTATTTAGTGGCGACTCGTATTATCTAATTCGCTGAAAATATGGCCCGGTAATTGTAGAACGGCTTCCAGTAAGGTCGCTTGGCGTCCTATCTATAAGGAAATGAACTATTATTTATTCGTATGAAGATGATTTAATGTGTATTTTTATCCCCTACTTATACTAAAATGAAAGAAAAGAGCCTTATAAAAAATCTATTGCTGTATTAGACGAATGGCCTAATTTTGGCCGTTTGATAGAAGAAAGTATCCTCGCTCCTTAATTCTGAACCCGAAAGTACCCCCGATGGTGAACCACTACTTTGTTCACAGTTCTGTTGCCAGTCACGTTATTATTCCCGTTAGCAGACTTTTGTTCATTCCGAACGGGTGGCTCATAGTGGGATGTTGGCTGCTATTAGGGCTGGGTATCAGCTTCGGCCAGAACCAGCCAGCACCCGCCAAGAAAGGTGCTGCCGGACGACGTCAACAAGCTGCTGCCGATTCTGCACGAGCCAACGCACGTCGGCGAGCTATTATGCGAGCCGACTCGGCTAAACAGGCCATTCAAGATCGAAACGATAGTATTCGAGCGTTACGAAGTGCAAATCGGCGACCAACCGTAAACTGGCCTGACCGACGAGCTACGCGTTTCTCGGAACGACCGTCAAAGTCGCCCTTTATTCTTCGCGATCCCAAAGGCGTTTCGACCGATTTCCGGCTGGACCCCGAGGGGCGTATTGGCGTTACCGAACGCGTTCGAACAGGCGTTTCCTTATCAGGCGCTCCTACGCCCAACTCAGTGCAGGGCCAAACGAGTGCGCCTACAGCGGGCACAAGTGCCCCCGCGGCTACGAGCCCGATATTGCCTCCCTCACAATTTGGCTTGCCCTACCGACCAGCCGAAACAATTCCGTATTCGACCTATAATCAGCTTCAGAATCAGCGTGTAGAACAAAGCGTTTGGCGCGAATATGGGGCTAAACGCGATGGGCAGAGTGCACTAAGTGGTCGTGGTTTGGTTCCAAAACTCGAATTACCCCCCGTTATTGACCGACTTTTTGGGGGTAGTCAGGTCGATTTTAAGCCTAATGGATTTGTAACGCTCGATTTTGGGTATCTCTATCAGTTTAATGACAACCCGGCTTATCCGATTCGGCAGCGTCGTAGCGGGAACTTTCTCTTCAACGAGCAGATCAGTATTAACTTCAATGGTAAAATTGGGGAGAAACTAGGCGTACTCGCCAACTTCGATACCAAAGCCAGTTTTAATTTTGAGAATGCGCTGAAACTTAACTACAAGCCAGGTGGCGGATTACCTGCTTTTGGTACAGGCCAGGGGTTACCCGGCTTACCGAAAGCCCCCACGTTACCAGGAGCGCCTACGCTACCGGGTATGAGCGCACCCGGAGCACCGGCATTCACTCCTCAGAACGAGAGTATTTTGCAGGGACTCGAAGTCGGTAATATTAGTTGGGCGGTCAACAGCCAGTTGATTCCGGGTGTACAGAATCTATTTGGGATTAAAACACAGCTGCGTTTCGGACGGTTGAACGCTACCTTGGTGGCTTCTCAGCAGCGATCCCGCAAGAGTGAAATTGTACTTCGTGGTGGTACATCGAACCGACCGTTTGAGATCCGGGCAGATAGTTACGACGAAAACCAGCACTTTTTCCTGTCGCAATTTTTCCGGGCTAACTACGAAGCCTCGCTGAAAACAATGCCACAGGTAACGTCGGGCGTGAACATAACGCGGATTGAGGTGTACGTGACGAACCGAACCAATACCACCGAATCGCTTCGGAATATTGCCGGTTTTCAGGATTTGGGCGAAGGAAACCCCTATAATCTGGCGAATCCGAACTTGTCGCCTAATACAAAAAATAATCTGACGCCTACAGCCAATGCCTCTAACGGTCTTTTTAGCAAACTAACCGCGAATCCAACAAGTGGATTTCGGCAGGTAGATCAGACGAATGATCAGTTGACGACCTCTTTTCAATTGACGAAGGGGAGTGATTTTGACTTGCTTCGGGGTGCCAAACGCCTGACCGATCGGGAGTACCGGCTTCAGGCCGATCTGGGTTATATTTCGCTCGTAACTCCCCTGCGGAACGACGAAATTCTGGCCGTTGCCTACGAGTACACCTATCAGGGTCGTCGCTACAAAGTGGGCGAATTGACCGAAGATTACCAGGCTCGTAAAGGAGACGAGGTGATTGTGCTGAAGTTGTTGAAATCGTCCACGATACGCAACAACCTTCAGTTACCGATGTGGAACCTGATGATGAAGAACATCTACGGACTGAACTCATCGCAGATCACCCGGCAGGGCTTCCAACTACGGGTCATTTATAAAGATGACCTGACGGGTATGGATAACCCTAACCTGCAGGAGGGACGCCGGACACAGAACCGCCCACTGGTGCAATTGTTTGGCATGGACCGGCTTAATCAGCAGCTAGACGCCCAGCCCGATGGTAATTTCGATTACGTTGAGAGTTACACCATCGATAGCCGGTATGGAAAAATCATATTCCCGGTTCTGGAGCCTTTCGGGGCGTATCTGGAGAAACAATTCGATGCTGACGAAGACAATTTAAAGGCGAAATATGTCTTTGGTGAGCTATACCGGGGAACCCAGGCTGATGCAAAACAGATTGCTGCCAAAGATAAATTTTACCTGAAAGGCTCGTTCCAATCGGGCAACGGGGCCGAGGTGCAACTGCCATACGGCGTTAATGAACAGTCGGTTACGGTAACAGCGGGTGGTGTGCCACTGGTAGCTGGCTCGGATTACGTACTAGAGGCCCAGATTGGTAAGCTGCGCATCATCAACGAAAGTGTAACCAATTCGGGCCGTGAGATTCGGATTAGCTACGAACAACCCGATCTGTTCCAGAACCAGATTCGAACACTTATTGGTACACACCTGGATTATGTTGTTAATAAGGACGTTAGCATTGGCTTAACCGCCATGCACATGAAAGAGACCCCCGCCGGTTTCCTGACTCGTGTAGCGCTGGGTAACGAACCTGTCAATAACACGATTCTGGGTATCAACGCCAATATTCGCAAAGATGCGCCTGGTCTTACGCGGTTACTAGACGCCTTGCCAGGCGTACAAACCAAAGAAATGTCGACGGTTCAGTTCAATGGTGAAGTCGCGCAACTCTTTCCAGGTACAAACCAGAAGGCCAGAAACGAAAGTTACCTGGATGATTTTGAAGCGGCTCGAACAATTTTTGACCTGACGCGTCAACCCACACGCTGGCGGCTTGGCTCTACACCACAACAGTTTCCACAAGGGTCGTTTGCCGATCCGCTACCGTTTGCTTATAACCGTGCCCGGGTTTCGGTCTATACGGTCGATCCCAGTATTTTTGGTTCAACGGGTTTGCTGGGTGTATCGTCGAACATTGATGTTGAGGATGCAAACAAGCACATGTATGAACGACCTTTCTTACCACAGGAATTATTTCCAGGGCGGTCGGCAAGGCCAGTGCAGTTGCCCGAAAACATTCTGGACGTAGCGTATTTCCCGTCAGAACGGGGCATGTATAACTACAACCCAAATCTGGATGCAAATGGGCTCCTGCCAAACCCTACTCAGAACTTTGGTGCGGTAACTCGGGCTATTGCCTCAGACATTGATTTCGACAATGCCAACGTGGAGAACATCACATTCTGGCTGATGGACCCATTTGTGAAAGGAGATGCCGGGGATATTCGGTATGGACCCGGTGCCAATCAGGTTTTAAAAGGAGGCACTCGCAAAAGTGGGGGGAAATTAGTATTTAACCTGGGCGACGTTTCGGAAGATGTAGTGAAGGATAGTCGTTACGAATTCGAAAATGGTTTCCCACTCGATTCTGCCATAAGCACGCGGAATCCTGGTACCGAAACAACAGCCTGGGGAAAGGCTCCAACCCGGCAATTCGTGACGAATGCTTTCCAGAGTGGTTCACGGGCGCAACAGGATATTGGTCTTGATGGTTTAAGTAGCCAGCCAAACATTCCGAGTGGCGTTACTGCTGAAAAGGATTTCTTCAAGAATTACCTAAATGCCATCCGCCCGAAAATTAGTGCCGATGCATATAACGAGATTGAAGGGGACCCTTCGGGCGATGACTTTAAATTCTATCTGGGCGATGATGCCGATCAGCAGAAGTACATTATTGCCCGGTATAAGAAATACATGGGCATGGAGAATAACTCGCCCGAAAATACCAGCGCGAATCAGTATCTGACACCTGCATCGACAACCTTGCCCGATATTGAAGATTTAAATATCGACAATACCATCAACGATAACGAAGCGTATTACGAGTACGAAATGGACTTGCAGCCTGATAAACTGGAAGTTGGTCAGACGAAATATATTGTCGATAAAGTAACCGTCAGTACACCAGGAGGGCCGGTAAACTGGTATCAATTCCGGATTCCGGTGCGGGAACCTCTACGAAAAGTAGGCGACATCAACGGGTATAAGTCGATCCGGTTTATGCGGATGTACCTAACTGGTTTTGCAGATCCTGTTGTGCTTCGGTTTGCCGAGTTGCAAATGGAGGCCAACCAGTATCGTAAATACACGGGCGATCTGACGCAGCATGGCTTGCAGGAAGTGCCTGAACCTTACGATGCAAACTTTACGGTATCGACGGTTAACATTGAAGAAAACAGCAGCACCCAAACCACCACGGCGGGAGGAGACAAATATCAGTATACAGTGCCGCCGGGCTATGTTCGGGACCGCGACTATACCCAACCCAACATCGTTGAACTAAACGAGCAGTCGATGCGGTTGAGCGTAACGGGTTTACGAGATGGTGATTCGCGGGGGGCATTTAAGAATACGAATTACAATCTGTTGTTCCGGGAGCGGCTCAAAATGTTTGTGCACATGCACAACAATGAAACGGAAAGTGGTAAAGTGTCTGCTTTTGTTCGGCTTGGTACCGATTATACAGACAACTATTACGAAATTGAAATTCCTGGCCTGATCGCCACGCCAGCTGGTAATCAGGCGCCAGAGGTAGTCTGGCCCGACGGCAATGCGTTGGATATAGCGCTTAACGAACTGATTACTCTCAAGGCGAACCGGAACCGGGAATTTGGCCGCAAAACGTCGCTGCCGTTTACACAGCCATCGGCTGATAAACACTACCTGCTTACGGTGGTGGGTAACCCAGATTTGAGCTCAGTGCAGTCGATCATGATTGGGATGCGAAACCCTAAAATGCTTGGTGATGGAGAACAGCCTAAGACCTTTACCATCTGGGTCGATGAGTTGCGGGCAAGCGGTTATGACCAACATGCAGGGGTGGCTGCCGTTGGTGCATTGAACATGAAACTCGCCGATCTGGGTACACTTACGGCATCAGGCCGAATTACGACCTTTGGGTTCGGTGGCGTGCAGACGCGTATTGGCGAACGAGCCCTCGAAACAACGACTGAGTTTGGCGTCTCGTCGGCACTCGCAATCGATAAATTTTTGCCAGCCAGTTGGGGCATGAAAATTCCGCTTTACGTCAATTACGACCATCGGAATGTTGACCCTCATTTCGACCCGCTCGACCCCGATACGCCACTCCAAACCTCGTTGTCGACCAAACCGGAGTCCGAGCGCGACAGTTATCGTCAGTTGGTCCAGGATAATACGACACGCCGAGGCTACAATTTCTCGAATGTGAGGAAGGTAAAAACCGCCCCAAATTCAAAATCTCACTTCTGGGATTTCGAAAACTTTGCGTTTACCTATGCCTTCAATGATATGAAGCGCACGAACATTCTGACGCAGGAATACCTACAACGGCAGAATCGGGGCGGTATTTCCTATACGTATAGCGCACAGCCCAAACCGTTTGAACCGTTCCGGAATGTGGCTTCGTTTGAGGCTCCGTATCTGCGCTGGCTCAAAGATTTTAACCTGACGCTGTTGCCGTCGCTGGTCTCGATTCGAACCGATATGGACCGGAGTTTCATTAAAACCCAACTCCGATCATCTGACCTGACCACGAACGGGATTCTGCCGCAATTCGAGAAATATTTCCTGTTCAATCGCTATTATGATCTGACCTGGAATCTGACGCGCAGCCTGATTTTGACCTATCACGCCCAGGCCAATGCAATTATCGACGAACCGGCAGGTGATATCAATACGCAAGCCAAACGCGACTCGATTATCAACAGCATCAAGCATTTGGGTCGGATGAAAAACTTCGTTCAGGACATTAAGGCCACCTATCGACTGCCGCTAGACAAGATTCCGCTACTCGACTGGATTGCCGCTGATGCCAGCTATGCAGTAGGCTATCAGTTCCAGGCCAACTCCTTCGGTATTGTCGATTCGCTTGGGGTACCGTTTGGTAACATCCTACGTAACAACCGCGAACGGGGTATTACAGGCCGGGTCGATTTAATTCGATTGTACAATAAAATTCGCTACCTGCGCTTCGCCAATACACCCGCGCCAATACGGAAAAACTTTGCCCGTAACCCTGGTGATATTGAAGATATTGTGCGCGGAGAAAGTAAAATCCTGAAAAACTTTACACGCGCCTTATTGACCGTGCGCGGGATTAACTTTTCCTACAACTTGCAGGAATCTACGATTTTGCCCGGCTTCCTGCCAACTCCGAAATTTTTTGGCCTAAGTGCCGAAAACGCACCAGGTTTGGGCTTCGTGTTGGGAAGCCAGGACCATAGCATTGCCTATAAAGCTGCCCAGAAAGGCTGGTTATCGCCCAGTACGGTTCAGAATACAGCCTTCCAGCAAAATATTACCAAGAAGTTTACGGCTAGTACAACGCTGGAGCCATTTAAAGACTTCCGAATGCAGATCAACTGGCGACTCGATCGAACCGACGCTTATCAGGAATACTATCGACCCGGCTCGCAGGGTGGCCCATTTGAAACCCAGACGCCCGTGCGAAGTGGCCAGTTTAGCATGTCTTTCTGGTCGTTCCGAACGGCGTTTAAAGGGTTGCGCTCCGACAATAGTTCGGTTTTATTTGATAGTCTTGAGCAATATCGATCCTATTTTGCTGGCGTATTGAATAAAAAAGCAGGCGAGGCAAATCGGGCGGGAACCTATGATGTCAATTCGCAAGACGTACTGATTCCTTCATTCTTTGCCGCGTATAGTGGGCAGAAAAAAGAGAAAGCGAAGTTCTCGCCGTTCTATAATTTCCCATTACCGAACTGGCAGATCGCTTATAACGGTATGTCGGGGCTAGGATTTATTCGAAAGAAATTCTCCTCATTTACGTTAAATCATAGTTATTCATCGACTTACAGCGTCGGTAACTTCATTTCGAATCTGGATTATACAGCCGCTTACGTAAACCTGGCGGTACAGGACTTTGGTCCAAGGGTAGATCAGGTGACGAATCAGTTAGGGCAATTTGTGCCTATTGTGGCGATGAGTACCATTACGATGTCGGAGAAATTTGCGCCTTTAATTGGTGTCCAGTTCCAGACGAAGAATCGTATTAGTGGACAATTGGCCTTCAATCAGAGTCGGGATGTGGCGCTAAGTTTGTCGAATGCCCAGGTTGCTGAGCTAAGCAATAAGGACATAACGGCCTCTATGGGCTTTACGCGACAGAACTTCCGGATTCCATTCCGGATCAATGGAGCGTATAAGAAACTCAAAAACGACCTAACGTTCTCCTGTGCGTTGACATTCCGGGATACCCGAACTATTCAGCGAAAATTAGATGCTGAGCAGATTGTGACCGCTGGTAATGTCAACTTCCAGTTGCGTCCGCAGATTAGCTATATTGTTAGCAAGCGTCTGAATTTCAACCTCTACTTCGACCGCACGTTCAACGACCCACTCGTTTCGAACTCGTTCAAGCGAGCGACTACCGCTGGTGGTGTACAGGTGAAATTTAATCTGGCAGAGTAGAAGGCTCGTCAGAACGAGGGTTTACAGAACTCAAGTCAGTTCGTTAATTGTTTATACTTCTGAGAATCGCTACGTTTGTATACTAAATAGTAAAAACCATGGAAAAGCAGAAAGAAGTTAAAGCTATCCGAGCGGAGGATTTAACGCCCGAACAACGGGAAAAATGGCTGGCTTTTTATCGGAAGGCAATGCAGCGCAAACGCGAAACACAAGCCGAAATGCGCGAGTATGCAAAGACGGAAGAATACAAAGAATCGATGAAACGATTAAAAGAAAGAAATGCAGAACGAGGAACACCGTTCATATGATTTTGATTTTGCCGGAGGATTTGATAACCGATACAATTTTAAAACCGTTAATGAGATTTCTTATAGCGTTCGATTTAAACCTGGAGCGGACTATGTATTACCCGGAGAATACTGGCGGGATAACTTTTATGAGCTAGTTGTTGAAGTTGCATCTGCTCCTGACCCTACTCATATTCCTGCAGATCGTGCCATTTTTCCAACGATTGTAGCCCATCATTTCTGATTTTTTCACCGTTCACGAACGGGTTATTCTGTATATCTGCGATGACTCTGACTCTCGCGAATTAGCTCGCAAGCGTAAATTTGATAACTGGTTTAACCGAAGCAGGAATCATCCGTTTGAGAAATATGACCTTCCGTCAGTAATTAGTGGGCCTGAGCAATACTTTGCGTCAATATTTTTTCGATACGACAACCCCTTCCGTCACGCTATCATTGCCGCTTTTGAGGACTTAGCAAACGGCGAGAAATAATTCCTTTTCTGACAATCAATCAATCAGGAAACAGGCCAATCTTTTTGCGTAAATACGCTCTGACCTGTTCAATTTCTGCAGCGGCTTCGTCTATTTTCTGGAGTTGGGCTTCCAGAATGGCTCGTTTTTCTAAGTTCGTCAGTTTGCCCGCTCGCCAGTCGACGAACTTTTCCTGTATATCCTTGAGTGTGAAGCCCATTGCTTTAATAAACTTAATTTGCAGCAATCCCGCTACGTGCGATTCGTCGTATTGGCGATGTCCCCGTCGGCTATGGCGATTGCCTTGTAGTAAATTCAACTTCTCGTAAAATCGGATGGTGTCGGGCGTTACCCCTGTTCGATTGGCTAGTTCACCGATGTGCATTTCGTAAAAAAATGAGCGTTGTGGGAATTCTGGAGTTAACTCCAATTTGTTCGCTATACGAATATGAAACCATTCTCAACAATGACAAAAACAATTTTCATCACTGGTGCGTCCAGTGGTCTTGGCAAAGCTGCTGCGATTCTGTTTGCGAACAAGGGCTGGAACGTGATTGCCACGATGCGCAATCCCGAAAATGAAACGGAACTTACCCAAATCTCTGCCATTAAGCTCCTGCCGCTCGACGTCACAAACCTCGAACAGATACAATCTACTGTGCAGCAAGTGATTGACTCAAGTGAGGTAGATGTAGTATTCAACAATGCTGGCTACGGTTTGGTTGGCCCTTTAGAAGGCACAACCGACGTGCAGATTGTGAAACAGCTGGAAACAAATCTGCTGGGTGTCATTCGGGTTACGCAGGCATTTATCCCACATTTCAGAGCAAAACAAGCCGGTTTGTTTATTAGCACTACGTCAATTGGCGGTTTAGTGGCCTTCCCATTCAACTCGGTATATCATGCTACCAAATGGGCCTTGGAAGGATGGAGTGAAAGCATGTCGTTCGAGCTATCCAAGTTTGGTATTGGTATCAAAACAGTTTCTCCGGGCGGTATCACAACTGATTTTTCAGGTCGTTCCATTGTGCGAACATCGCACGAGGCTTACACGGATCAACTAAATAAAGTAGTTGCCGCCTTTAGTGATCCGGCTCGCCGTGCCAATTACTCAACTGCCGAAAAAATAGCTGAAGTTGTGTATGAAGCGGCTACGGATGGCAAAAATCAATTGCGGTACGTGGCTGGTGCAGATGCCAAAGCATTATATGCGCAACGCTTACAAGTGGGCGACGAAGTATTCAGGAAAGCCGTTGATGATCGGTTTTTTAATGAGTAAAGCCGTACAGGCTACTGCCTTATCTATTCGTTGCATCACAATTTAGTAACCTTGATACCGGGCGTCTCGATCAACAATCGGCCTAGTATCCCGGTTGACTTAACAAACCCCAATAAACGAACGTATGAAATACAACCATCTCGGAAATACCGGCGTATTAGTTTCCGAAATCTGCCTGGGTACCATGACCTTCGGAGGGAATGGCTATTGGAAAGCAATGGGCGAGCTTCAGCAGAATGCCGTCAACGATATTGTAAAAGCCGCACTGGATAGTGGCATTAATTTCATTGATACCGCCAACGTTTACTCCTTCGGCGAATCGGAACGATTGCTGGGGCAGTCGTTGAAAACGCTTGGGGTGTCGCGCGATGAACTGGTGATTGCCACGAAAGTTCGTGGACGTATGGGCGAAGGCAAGAACCAAGTTGGCCTAGGTCGTCTGCAAATCATGCAGCAGATTGAAGGTAGTCTGAAACGCCTTCAGGTTGATCATGTCGACCTGTATCAGATTCACGGATTTGACCCAATAACACCGCTTGAAGAAACCATGCGGGGACTGGAAGATGTGGTCAGAAGTGGTAAAGTGCGCTACATTGGCTGCTCAAATCTGGCCGCCTGGCAAGTGATGAAAGCCAATGGCATTGCGGAGAAAAACGGTTGGACAAAGTTTGTGTCGACCCAGAATTATTATTCCATCGCTGGTCGTGATCTCGAAAATGAAATCGTGCCAATGGTACAGGATCAGCAGATGGCTATTTTACCCTGGAGTCCATTGGCGGGTGGTTTCTTATCTGGAAAATATACCCGTGAAAACAAACCCGAAGGCGATTCGCGTCGATTGGCGTTCGACTTTCCCCCTGTCAATCAGGAGCGTGCTTACGACATTATTGAGGTAATGCAAACCATTGCTGAAGCACACGGCGTTTCGGTCGCCCGGATTGCGTTGGCTTGGGTATTGGCCAAACCTGGTGTGACAAGCGTTATTATTGGCGCCAAAAACACCGACCAGCTTGCCGATAATATTAAAGCAGTAGAAGTAAGCCTGACCAGCGAGCAACTTGAGCAGCTCGATCAGGTCAGTTCAACCACGAAGCCCTATCCACAATGGATGATTCAACGACAGAGTAGTGATCGGCTTGGGGCTTATAATTTCTCACCCAATCAATCGACAGTGGCAAAGTAATGCAGTCGGGAAGCCGTTTATAACTAAAGTGCGGCTTCCCAACCGTATTACCGTTTGCAAATACGGCATCATCTGCCGTATTTTGCGGGTATAAATTAAGACTCCTTTACAATGAATTTTCCCGCAGAGCTAAGTTATACGGAGGATCACGAGTGGATTCGAATCGAAGATGATGGTACCGCCGTAATTGGCATTACTGAATTCGCACAAAATGAATTGGGCGATATTATTTTCATTGACGTTAATACGGTCGGTCAATCACTCGGAAAAGGGGATGTTTTTGGTGCTGTTGAAGCTGTAAAAACGGTATCGGACCTATTTTTACCAGTCGAAGGCGAAGTTCTCGAACTGAATCCTGCCATTGAAAAAAGCCCCGAACTGTTGAATAGTGATCCATATGGTGAAGGGTGGATTATTCGCCTGAAACCTGTCGATGCCGGAGCAAAAGATGGTTTACTATCTGCCGATGCCTACCGGGAGTTGATAGGTGCCTAATTCGCTGAATAGATTAATTGGAGGCTCCGAAAGGGGCCTTTTTTTCGATAATTACTTCATATGCAGCCCTCTTCTAAAAACGGGAGAGGGGAATTTTCTATGCAATTTCTAATCCGTTCTGCCCGTGTTGTTGATGCTGCTTCATCGTTGAATGGGCAGGTAGTTGATATCTTGGTTGACAACGGCCTGATTCGTCAAGTTGGCGAAAATTTGTCTGCCGATGCCAGCAGCATGGTCATCGAGTCGGATAATTTGCATGTGTCACCCGGCTGGGTCGATATGCGGGTCTTAGCGCAGGACCCTGGCTACGAGCACAAGGAAGATCTGAACAGTGTTTGTAAGGCTGCCGCTGTTGGTGGTTTTACCGACATTGCGGTGCTACCAAACACACAGCCGGTTATCGACGACAAAGGAACGCTTGGTTATGTCCGACGCATGGCCGAAGGGCAGCCCGTAAATGTCCACGTTATTGCTGCTATAACGAAAAAAGCAGCTGGCGTTGATTTTACGGAAATGCTTGACCTGCATCATGCAGGCGCTGTTGCGTTTTCTGATGGTACCCATCCGCTTCAGAACCCTGATCTATTGCTCAAAACGTTACAATATCTGCAACCGGTTAATGGACTACTCATGAATCGGCCAGAAGAGCAATTGCTGACTCAGTTCGGTCAAATGCATGAGGGCATTCAAAGCACCTTACTCGGTCTGAAAGGCATGCCAGCCCTCGCCGAAGAACTCATCGTAGAGCGCGATTTGCGGTTGCTGGATTATGTTTTAGAGCAAGGGGCAGAGGGGAAAAGGCAAAGGACTGATGCTGTATCGAGTCAACAACAAACAGTCCTCCACTTTTCAACGATTTCGACCGCCCGTTCGGTGGAGTTGATTCGGCAGGCGAAGGCGCAGGGATTACCTGTTAGTTGCGATGTCGCAGTTCATCAACTTGTTTTCAATGATACAGCCTTATCGGGTTTTGATACAAATCTGAAAGTGAATCCACCATTCCGTTCAGAAACGGATGTGGCTGCTCTCTGGGCGGGTCTGGCCGATGGCACGATTGACGCCATTGTATCAGATCACGCTCCTCAGGATGCTGAAAGTAAAAACCTGGAGTTCGATCAGGCGGAATTTGGCATAATTGGTCTGGAAACAGTTTTCCCCATTTTGGCCAGTCATAATCAGGGGAGATTGTCCTGGGCACAACTCATTGAAAAACTCACCACACGCCCTCGTCAAATTCTGCGACTTCCTGCGTTGAGCATTGCCGAAGGACAGTCGTCCTGTTTAACGCTTTTTGATCCGACTAGCACGTGGCACTATGAACGCACGTTCTCCAAGTCGAAAAATTCTCCATTTCTAGGTCAGTCGTTCACCGGACGCGTAGTCGGTATTGTACATCACGGCCAATTTAAGCCAGCTAAATGAAAAGTATTCTGAATTACTTTAATCACCCGTTGCTAAAAATCCCGCTTCTGGCTGGATTGCTAACGGGTGTTTTGTGTTTCCTGTATTTCCTGGCGCTGTATGCCATTGGTGTTCCCCCGTTAGGAAACATTCGAGTGCTGGATTTCGGCATTCATATTATTGTGATGGCCGCTACAGTCTGGTATTACCGAAAATATATTGGCCATGGTCGGCTGCATTTGTGGGAAGGGTTAACCATTGGTTACGTCTTGAACACAGTTGCGGCCTTAGTGACCGGCTGGCTGATTTATCTGTTTATTACTCAAATTGATCCGGGCGTGTTTGCTGAATATGTAGTTAATTCTAAAAAGCTCTTATTAGATGGCAAAAAGCAACTCACCGATCAGTTTGGCCCGGAAACCTTTGCCGAACAGTGGAGTAAAGTTGTCAATATGCAGCCTTCGGTGCTGCTTCCCGATGAGTTGACGAAAAAAACAGCGTTAGCAGTACTGCCCGTACTCATTATTTCGCTTATTTTCCGAAAGCAGGACTATAGTGTTTTGCGATAATCCGATCTAATTATTAGCCCAAGATTATGAATAATCAGACCTCCACCGCCCGTGTTGCCCTGAAATGGGGACTGATAACTGGCATAACCTTAGTGGTCTATTCAATCATTCTGTACACACTCGATCAAACGACGAATCGTTCGCTTAGCCTCGTTATTTACCTGATTCTGATTGTGGGTTTAGTGTTAAGTATGCGTGACTACCGTACTGCCAACGAGGGTTACATGAGTTACGGTGAGGGCATGAGTACAGGAACTTTGGTATCAGCTATTGCGGGCTTTCTGTCGTCGCTGTTTACGGTTTTCTATACCCAGATCATTGATCCAGGTTTTCAGGAGCGTATCACCGAGCAGGTGCGCACGCAGATGGAAGATCAGGGGACTATGTCTGATGAACAGATCGATCAGGGTATCGAAATGATGCAGAAATTTCAGAGTCCGGGAATAACATTCGCCGTGGGTATCTTTATGACCATACTCATTGGTGTCATTTTCTCGCTGATTATAGCCGCTTTCATACGCAGGAACAAAGACAATCCGTTTGAATAACGAGTTTATAGTTTGTGCGGGAGATGCCCGGCGGTTCGACGTCTGTAGTTAGCTACCAGGGGAACTATAAACTTCAAACTATAAACTACAAACCCCTTCATCGTGCTGGCTATTTTCCGTAAAGAAATCAATCAATTCTTCTCCTCGCCCATCGCCTATATTATCATGGGCGTATTCCTGACGGCAATGGGCTTGCTGCTCTGGGTATTTCCAGACACGAGCCTACTCGAAAATGGCTACGCCGATATGGGCACCTTTTTTAATCTAACGCCCTATTTATTGTTATTTCTGGTGCCGGCCATTACCATGCGTTCGCTGGCCGATGAAGTACGTTCGGGTACCCTCGAATGGCTACTGACTAAGCCTGTTAGTAAATGGGGCATTATCAGTGGGAAATTCCTGGCCAGTTGGCTACTGGTTATTATAACCCTGCTGCCCACATTGATCTATTATTTTACACTTTACAAACTCGGTTCGCCGGTTGGGAATATCGATTCGGCGGGGGTATTTGGTTCTTACCTTGGCCTGATCTTATTAGCCGGTGTGTTTGTGGCTATTGGTTTGTGGGCGTCGTCATTTAATGACAATCAGGTGGTTGCCTTCGTACTGGGTGCTTTTTTTTGTTTTTTACTCTATGTGGGTCTTAGCGCGCTGGCTGGCTTATCAGCGTTGGGTGGCTTATCGTATTACCTATCTTCATTGGCGCTGGATGAGCAATACCGAGCGCTGGGCCGGGGTGTAATTGATAGCCGAAATGTAATTTATCTGCTTAGCTTACTTATCCTCTTCCTGCTTTTGACAACCAATCGCTTGAAATCAACTCTATGAAAATTAATCCGACCGTATTTCGTTGGTTAGCCATTGCCTGGACCATTGTTATGTTGATCGGGTGCCTCACTCCCCATGAGGAATTGCCTGGTGAATTAGTGGAGCTTAACGATAAAATGCTACATGCAGCCATTTTTGCTCCATTCTCCATCTTGTGGATATTGGCTGGGGTTCGCATGAGTCATACGTTGATCGCGGGCATTCTGCTCGGAGGGCTCATTGAAGTTCTACAATACATATTACCGATTAATCGTAGTGCCGACTGGATTGACTTTGCCGCTGATGGATTGGGTGTCCTTCTTGGGATAGGCTTAGCCTGGGCTGTCCAAAAAACAGGGGTCGTAGCCGGATAAAATCATAACGCATCTCTTCTGCTTATATTTATTGAGTGCCTTCAGCAATAGCCAGTTGATAGGAAATAATACGCCGGGGGAAATTTAAAATAGGATTAATTGAATTCTAACGGAGCGGAAAAAGAAGAGTAAGGGAAAAATCACCAACTTGACCGCTTAAATCATCAACTGTTATGCATATTGGATTCATAGGATTAGGCAAGATGGGGTTCAACCTCGTTACTAACTTGGTAAGGCATGAACACACTGTTGTCGGCTTCGATATTAACCCAGAGTTGGTTGAAGGGATTAAGAAGGTAGGCGCCCAGGGTGCTAACACGTTAGCCGACCTTTATAATGCGCTGCCCGAGAAACGCGTTTTGTGGCTGATGATTCCGGCAGGGGATCTGGTTGATAAGGTAATTGAGCAATTGCTGGCGGTTATGCAATCGGGCGACGTCGTTATCGACGGGGGAAACTCGCACTATAAGGATTCGCTCCGGCGGCATGAATACTTGAAAGAGAAAGGCATTGGTTTCCTCGATTGCGGAACTAGTGGCGGTATTAGCGGTGCCCTGAATGGCGCTTGTACTATGGTAGGGGGCGATCCTGACGTAATTGAACCACTTCATGGTGTTTTTAAGGACATTTCCGTTGAAGACGGCTATCTATACACAGGCCCTGCAGGAAGTGGCCACTTCACCAAAATGGTCCATAACGGCATTGAGTATGGCATGATGCAGTCCATTGCCGAGGGCTTTGAAGTATTAGAGAAAAGCCAATTCCCGTTCGATTTTGAAGCCGTTGCCAAAATGTGGAGTCATGGCTCAGTGATTCGTGGCTGGCTCATGGAACTGACGGAAGACGCGTTCCGGAAAGATCCTAAACTGGATGCGATTAAAGGGAAGATGTTCTCATCAGGCGAAGGTCGCTGGACGCTCGACGCGGCCCTTGATCTGGGGGTTCCAACACCCGTAATCGCGATGTCCTTACTAACCCGTTATCGCTCCTTACAGGATGATACCTTCACCGGGAAAGTAGTAGCAGCTTTGCGAAATGAGTTCGGCGGCCACGCCGTCGAGAAAAAATAAAAAGGTCCCAACGATAAATAGTTAAATAAAGTTCTGTTTTTTTTCGTTAGTATTACACAAAGGTTCGGGTCGTTTCAATTTCGCTATGAACGATAATTGAAACGACCCGAATTTTTGTATCCTATTATCCCTTAAACCGCCGTACCTGTTGCATGAAATTATTGAGCACTATCCACGACCCTACGTTCAAAGGTGGCAATTACAATAGGCTGGATCGTTTTTTCCTCCAGTTTATTAAAGACGAACGAGACCTACCCTTTATTTATCTTACTCTTCGCATTTGTCTGACGCTGGTTCCCTTAAGCGTTTTGCTGTTTATGCCCTTTGTGACAGGTTGGGCCTGGTGGACGGTCGCTGTTCTTCATTTATTTTTTAGCAATCTGGGCGTCAAAGGTCCCTTTGGTTTGATGCTTCACTGTACAAGCCACCGTCAGTTTTTTAAGACCGAGTATGACTGGATGAATAAATTTCTGCCCTGGATACTGGCGCCTTTCTTTGGTCATACCCCCGAAACTTATTATAGCCATCATATTGGCATGCACCATCCTGAGAATAATCTCGAAGAGGATGATAGTAGTACCATGACCTTCCAACGCGATAGCTTCCGAAGCTTCCTGGCTTATTTCGGGCGTTTTTTTGTGGTTGGTGTACGTAATTTGCTGGACTACCTCCGGCAGAAAAATCGCCCTAAACTAGCGACGCGTGCGTTAACAGGTGAAATCGTGTTTGCAGTTGTTTGTATTGGGCTATGCTTTGTAAACTGGCGTGCTACGGTCCTGGTATTTTTGCTGCCACTTGTTATCTATCGATTTATTGCGATGTTAGGTAACTGGACTCAACATTGTTTTGTTGATTTTGATGATCCAGGTAATGCTTACAAAAACAGTATAACCTGCATCAATGTGCGCTATAACAAAAAATGCTGGAATGACGGTTATCACATTAGCCACCACGTTCGGCCAGCCATGCACTGGACTGAGCATCCCACATTTTTCATGAAAACCATTGACAAATACGCACAGAATCAGGCTGTTGTTTTCGATGGAATTGATTTCGGACAAGTATTTTTCCTGCTCATGTTTAAGCGCTATGATGTGCTGGCCCGAAACATGGTCAATATTAACGGGGCTTTTGCTGATGATGAGGAAGCCATCGCACTGTTACGACGACGCACAAAGCGAATTCCGTTGAAGACTGTAGTCACAGACATGCCTCAGGTGTCGGCGGTGGCTGCATAAATCAATGATATAACCACAGAAGCACAAAGGGCGCAGAGTAGTCAATAAATACTCTGCGCCCTTTGTGCTTCTGTATTAACTCTAACTATTGCCGCCATCGATTTGCTTTTCAATAACCTGCTGAACGTCGGCAGGTACATTCGATAAGAAGTCGTAGCCCGTTAGTTTTTCCAGCTCATCGACACTGGTTAGGTAAGCTCGCCAGGGCTTGTCGGCAGCGGTCTGATTATTAGGTATATTGACGGCAATAATGCGCGTATTGGAAGTAAGCTGAAATCCATTATCACTACCACTAGGCACAACAACGAGTATTTTCCAGAGCGTAGCTGGAACGGTCAGTTTACCATTAGCAATTGTGGTTGCGTAGCCGTTTTGCCCAGTCCCTCCGGTACCACTTACACCAGCAATAATATAGACATCATTACCGTTGCTCATCAGTTGGCGTTCGTAATCTTCTAAACTTTTCCAGACCTCCCGATTGTGTCGTGGCGCTTGTGGCACGATGTTGGATAGGATGAATGTGGCGGCATTATCTTCGGGGCTTGAATCCCGATCGTCGGATGGACAGAGGTGCCCTCGGTCAAAGCCCGTATTCGTATAATCGTTTGGTCGAGCAGCATACCAGCCCGTTGGTAACGTTTGATCAGGCTTGAACTCGGTTGTTCGTTTGGCATCGCCTTTCCAGGAAGGACTTAGGTGCCAGCTCACCCAGTTGGCAATGCCTCGGCTACGATTGTAAGACAGTGTATACTGAGGACGCGTAATGGGGTAATTATCCGGATCACTGATCGATGCGCCACTCGGGTTGCCGAGCGCAAGATTATCAGCGCGATTAAGACTCTGTGAAGGAAATGTTGTTGCTGGAGCAGTCGGTCGTACAGTAGCGCACCCGTTCAGAAGGACGCTCAGACTGACCGCCAAAATAATAGTTTTGAACGGATGATGAAGTTGAATTGATTTTGCTGACATTCTTACGGAACTTTACGATCAATCCATAAATGTAGTGATTCTCGACGTAGCCCTTTAGTAAATCTAACGAGAGAATTTAAGTGACCTAAAATAGACGAGCATCTGCTGTTATGGCTAAAAAAAAGCAACCTTCTGGCTACGAGAATCCTCGCTCCGTAGCGCCTAAACCTACACCAACTCCGACCCAGGGTGCTGCGCGTACCAATGCAACCCGACCCGTTGAAACCGCACAACGCCCGCCTGTTCGATCAACCCCGGCAAAACCAGTTGTTACGGATGATTTACCTATCGAACGACGACCTATTGAATGGTGGCCACCGGTTGTATTAGCGCTACTAGGGTTTGCACTGTACATCAACACATTTGGGCACCAGTATGCGCTCGACGATATTGCCGCTGTTGGGCAGAATCTATTCGTGAAAAAGGGGCTTGCCGGTATTCCCGACTTACTCCGTACCGAATTCTGGCATTTCAGTAATATTTCATTAGGCTACTATCGTCCGCTATCGCTCATTACGTTTGCGATGGAACAGGAGTATTTTAAAGATAATCCAAACATCAGCCACATGATTAACGCTGGTCTCTACGGAGTAACCGGTTTGGTTGTTGGCGTGTTATTACAAAAATGGCTGTCTAAGCAAACCATTACCGCCTTTTTGATTGGCTTAGTCTTTATCGCCCATCCGCTTCATACCGAGATTGTTGCTAACATAAAAGGTCGTGATGAAATTCTGAGTTTCCTCTTTATTGCACTCATGCTGCTTTCGTATTGGAAGCATTTAGAGGCTGACTCACCTTATTGGTTCAAGGGGCCAGTTTCCGACTGGCCATTGGGCGGTATACTAGGCCTCTTCTCGATTGTTGGTGGCTGGGTTATTGGAAGCAGCTTAATGGTCAACACACTCGGCAGTACGGCTGGAGGTGTATTGGGTGTCTTGATTATGGGAGCCTTATCAGGAAGTTGGATGGGTCTTGCCTGCGCATCACTCTATTTTGCCTTTCTGTCGAAAGAGTCTTCTATTGTAAGTCTGGCTCTCATTCCGGCTATGCAATATTGGTTCGCCCGTCGTAATGTCTGGCAATCGCTCATTAGTTTGTGGCCATTCCTGATTGTTACGGCGCTGTTTTTCTACCAAAAACAGAAAATGATTGGTACACTTAGTGGTACTCCTCCGGTCGACTGGGCTAACTATCCGTACGCGATTGAGAAGACCCAAAAGTCGACTATGTTTAAGTTTCTGGAGTATTACCTGCGACTAATCTTTTTACCTCATCCGCTGGTGTATGATTACTCATACAATGTCATTCCATCGGGCGGTAAAGGCGATATCCTGACATGGGCTGGTTTCTTTACGTTCCTGGGTTTGATCTGGTTAGCCTGGAAAGGATTCATGAAGCGTACCCTCTGGGGATTTGGCATATTCTGGTTCTTCGTAACGATGGCTCCAGGTCTGGGCTTCATCTGGCTTCGGGGTGGTATTTTCGCCGAACGTTTTTCATATGCCGCTGTGATGGGCTTTGGCTTTGTATTAATCTGGGCCTTGCAGAAATTATTGGTTCGTCAATCGGAAGACTCACCCAAACCCGTACTGGTTCGATACGCTCCTTTGCTTGGTTTAATGGCGGTTGTAGCGGGCTTATACTCCTTCAAAACGGTTGAGCGCAACCGCGATTGGGAGAATAATTTCATCCTCTTTAACTCGGCCTTACCCTATGCGCCCAATAGCTGTCAGGTACAACGGCACGTGGCAAATGAGTGGATTGAGAAAGGTCTGAAAGATCGGGCTAAAGCTGATTCGATTGCGAACGCTACAAACGCGATTAAGCCCAAGCCGTCTCTCGAGCAGGTTAAGAAAGCACAGATATTGATCGACACGAATATTGCCCATGCCAACAAACACGGCCGATGGGCGCTGGATCACTTGCAGGAGTCAACCCGAATTTATCCTAATTTCGGTGAAGCTTACTTCTCGATGGCCTACGTGTTTCAGAAAATTACGCCTAACGTCGATTCAGCCAAGTATTACTACAAGCAAACGATCCGGGCGGCCAATGCCTATGCTCCGGCTTATAACAATCTTGGGGTGATTTATCAAGGCGAAGGTCAGACGCAAAACAACCGGCAGAAGCTGGAGCTGGCCTCCTATTACTACAACCGGTCGATGGTAGTAAACCCAGCGTATGTAGACGGACAGAACAACCGGGCTAATCTGCTTAAAGCCTTTGGTATTGACGTAAAAATGCTGCCTGATTCGATTGTTAATAAGTATTAAGCAAGAATCCCACAAAGGCGATATCGTTACACAAAAATGTCGCTCCGAATTTCGGAGCGACATTTTTGTGTAACGATGATTATCCGCCAGTAATTAATAGTCTAAATTCATTGTCCAATATTCCCCTTCCCAAACTTCGTTCCGAAAAAGTCGCCTTTATTCCAGGTTGGGCGTTGGTTATCCTGTGCGGTCAGGTAACCGACCAGGAATTGCAATTGGGCGTGTTTAGCTGCAGAATTGAAATCAAAAGGCTGATTCATGTCGTCCTGTGGCGTGTGGTAAATGGTTGCCCGCCACTCGAGATTCAGTTTAGTACCATCCAGATTGGGATTGCCCGTCTGCGAACCACTTTTGATGAACAAGGCCGGAATCCCCTGCCGCACAAAACTGAAATGATCACTTCGCATAAACACCGTCTGTTCAGGAATTGGGTCAGGACTAATCGCGACGCCTAGAAAGTCAGCGGCCTGTTTGACCTCTTTAGTCAAACTCGAATGCTCAGCGCCATACGGCACAATATCGAGTAGTGGATGAAAAAAGAACGGCATGTCTAACGTCAAATTCGCCACAATTTTGTCTTTCGGTACAGTCGGGTTATTGGCAAAATAATCAGACCCTAACAGTCCCATTTCTTCGCCCGTTACACCCACAAACAAAATCGACCGTCGGGGCGCTTTGGGTAAGGACGCATACAATCGCGCGGTTTCGAGCATAATGGCTACACCCGAGGCATTATCGTGGGCACCGTTGAAGATCGAATCACCCTTTACAGGTTTGCCAACACCCAGGTGATCGAGGTGAGCCACTTGTACAATGTATTCATTTTTCAGTGCGGGGTCTGAACCGGGCAATACAGCAACCACGTTAAATCCGGCAATATCTTCGACAACGTCGGTCTGCGTTTTTATGTGCACCGACATATTGAGCGGGAATGCCTGTGGTTTGTTTTTCATAGCCTGTCCCATTGCTTCGCTAAAGGACGTTGGCGCATTGGCAAACAATAGCCGGGCCAGCGAATCGCTAACGGAGGCAGCACCTTTCAACGCCGGAAACGTATTTTTAGGTTTTCCATCTTTACCCACCCAGCGCGTTATTCCCTGGCGAGCGCGGGGTGCTGCGGTTTCGATACGACTGCGTAAATCGGCAGGTAAGCTGAAAGCGATTGTCCCGATGGCCCCATGTGCTACGGCATTTTCGGCCTTGGACGATGAGTTATAGGCTCGTTGATTTGACGGGAATGTAGCGGGTGCTCCATTCAGAAACGCCACAATCTTTCCCTTTACATCAATGCCTGTGTAGTCATCGTAACCGAGTTCAGGCGCAGTCACGCCATAGCCAACAAAGACCACCGGAGCAGTTATATCGCCAATGGGATTATCGGGACTCGGGTTCAGAATAAACTGTTTTCCATAAACGAGGGGTACTTCCTTGCCATTCGGCAGTAAGGCTAGTAAGCTGTTTTTTTCGTTTACCTGCCACCGACGCAGGGGTACATTCTGCCGAAACGTGTTGTTCTCCCCGGCTGGTTGCAGCCCCAATGCCTTGAATTGCCCAACCACATAATCGGCCGCCATAGCAAACCCTCTTGTACCCGGTTTTCGGCCTTTTAATGAATCGTTGGCCAGGACGCTCATATGTCTTCGAATAGCGTCGGGGCGAACGGTTTTTGTAACTTGTTGAGCGTCGGCTGGAATGGCATTGGATTGGGCTACTACCCGATTTACACCAGACAGGGAGATCAATAAACTAAAGGCAATAGTTGTTGTAAAGTGTCTCATCGAAGAAGAGTAAAGCAGAAACGATTAGCTAATATAGATCACAGTTTCAGGAGAACAAATTGACCATTACGCAACTTTAGGTCCTATCTCTATACACTTGCATAATTGGTCGTATATTGGGCGCCCCAATTAGACCACGAATCGGCTATGATTTTTACAGGTAGTTGGGCAACTAAGACGATCAACAGACAATGAAGAAATTACCCATACTTATCGACTGCGACCCCGGCCACGACGATGCCGTTATGCTCATGCTGGCCATCGGTAGCGGCTTATTTGATATTAAAGCAATTACAACTTCGGCGGGCAATCAGACACAACAAAAAACACTAACCAATGCGCTAAAGCTCAAGGAATTGCTTGGCGTTGACATACCTATCTACAAAGGTTGCGATAAACCGCTTTTTCGCAATCTTATCATTGCCGACCACGTACATGGTGAATTAGGTATGGATGGGCCAATTCTGCCTGAACCGACGCTAAAACCGGAGTCTATACCAGCTGTAGAGGCCATAGCAGCTATTCTGACTAATAGTGACGAACCCATAACCCTCGTTCCAACCGGGCCACTAACCAACATCGCTACTTTTCTGCTGGCATACCCACACCTAAAATCGAAGATTGCCCGAATCTCGCTGATGGGTGGTGGTGGTTTTCGGGGTAATATGACGCCCACCGCCGAATTCAATATTTACGTTGACCCCGAAGCAGCTTCGGTCGTGTTTAACTCGGGCGTTCCGATTACGATGTGTGGTCTGGATGTTACCCACAAAGCACTCGTTTTTCAGGAAGACATTGAACGATTCCGTTCGATCGGCAATCAATCGGGTAAAGTGGTTGCCGAACTGATGGATTTCTTCTCCATCTATTATCGAAGCGAACGCCCGGAGCTGGAAGGAGGAGCGGCCCTGCATGATCCCTGCGCCATCGCCTGGCTTATTGACCCAACGATGTTTACGTCAAAATCCTGTTATGTGGATGTTGAAGTTACGGGTAAACTGACGCTGGGCACTACTGTCGTCGACTTCTTCAATGTGTTGAAACACACCCCGAATACCGAGTTTGTGTATGACATTGATCGGGAGAAATACATCAACTTGATTTACAAAGCCGTTCAAAAACTGCCTTAAGGTTATAGAACCGCACCGGCGGATGACGCTGATTTTTCTGATCTGTAAGTGGTGTCAGATACTTATATCTGACACAGGGAGGTTTCTCAAAACCTATCCGTGCAAACAGTAGGTTTTGAGAAACCTAAAATGTCGGTTATTAGTAACCGACATCACGGCAAGAATGATAAAAATCTATTTAAATCTGTAAGATCAGCGTCATCAGCGTGCCATATTTAAAACCACGGCCGCCTAACTTTAAACGATCGTTTCAGGCCACTAATCATTAGGAAAGCGCCCAGGATGCCGAAAATGATGGCTAGTATCGTGATGTGCAGAATGGCGAACACAACGGCCACCAGAATAATCAAAACGGATGCTTTCAACTTCCAGCTAATTCGCTGCCACCAGTTCAGTTCGGGACGTAATCGCATGCCCAGACTCTGCCGGATTTGATTCCCTAGTTTGAGTTTTTTCTTGGGTCGGGGATCGGGTTGTTTATCGGTCGATTCAGTTGACGTAGCCAGCATCGATTGAACCCGATGCATACGATGCTCAATACGATTGTTGGTTGTCTGAACAGGTTGATGACTTCGATTGGCCACAACAGGGTCAGCTATCAGCGGCAAAGCTGTAATCGGCAGGTTGCCTTCTGCCACTGAATCCAGAGCTGGCTCTACGGTATAACGCTCTTCCACACGTTCGCTCGTTCGCTCTTTAAACTTATCAACGGCTAATCGGGCTGCTGCCGGATGCGAGGAGCGCTGAAAATACGCAACGGGGCGATGGCAGGATGAAAGAAAAAGGCATAACGCAGTAACAAAAAGGGCAATGGCATTTTTCATCAGGTCGTGAGTTGGACGAACGGAAATTGCGGAGACAAAATCCCATCTACAACGAATCGGAAGGGCCGGTTAATATGATTCATCCGAAAAAGCCTTCAATTAGTCCACAGGCTGTGCCTACCTTTGCCGCTATGAATCCAGACAAAGATCCCCAGCCCTGGCAGGTCGAAACCTCAGAATACATTCATCAGTTGCCGTGGTTTACGGTTCGTAAAGACGCCATTCGGATGAAAAATGGTGGTTCAATTCCCAACTATTTCGTTTTCGAATATCCGGATTGGATCAATGTAGTTGCTGTTACAAAAGACAAGCAACTCGTACTCATTCGGCAATATAGACACGGCATTGCGGGTGTTCACTACGAGCTTTGTGCGGGCGTTATTGATCCCGGCGAAGAGCCAATTGTAGCCGCTCAGCGCGAGTTACTCGAAGAAACCGGGTTTGGTGGTGGTCAATGGCACCACTTGATGACGCTCTCTGCTAACCCTGGTACTCATGCCAACTTGACTCATGCGTTTCTGGCAATAGACGTTGAGATAAAGCAGGCACAACACCTCGAAAACACCGAAGAGATTACGGTGCACGTTGTTTCGCGGGAACGGGCGATGGAGATTATCAATAACGGCGAGATGATGCAGGCCCTGCATTTGGCCCCGTTGCTGAAATATCTGAACCGGGATTTGTTTGATTTAACTGACTGACTATGATTTTATAGGATTACTCCAACGATAAGTATCTTTGCTGATTGATTGTACTATCAACTTGGTAGCTTTTACACAATCATAGTCAGTCAAATCAATCATAAAAATCCCGGTTCAGAAAAGTGATTATCCCTCTTGCTCTCCGCGCTGATCAAACGCAGGAGTATTATTTTTCAGTGAAGTTGGCCGAAGTCCGTCGGATACAGGCGACTGGTCATGATGTGATTAACCTTGGCATTGGCAATCCTGATATGATGCCTTCGGCCAATACAATCGATGCGCTTATTCAGTCGGCACAACAGCCTACTTCGCACGGCTATCAAAACTATAAAGGTACGCCCGCCCTACGACAGGCTATTGCCCAATTCTATAGTCATACATACGGTGTTGCCCTTGACCCCGAAACGGAAATTTTACCGTTAATCGGTTCTAAAGAAGGCATCACACATATTTCCCTCACCTACCTGAATGAAGGCGATGGCGTACTGGTTCCAGAGCTGGGTTATCCGGCCTATCGGGCCGTCAGTCAGATGGTTGGGGCCAAGGTTCATGAATATCCACTGCTGGAACATGCTGGCTGGCAACCCGATTGGGAAGCCATGACCGATTTATTAGCCGCATTGCCTGCTTCCGAAAAAACTAAAATCATTTGGCTCAATTACCCGCACATGCCCACGGGTGCTCCCGCTACTCACGCGTTGTTTGAGCGTGCGGTACGGTTTGCGCATGACAACCGAGTATTGTTATGCCACGACAACCCCTATAGCCTGATTCTGAATAAAAAACCACCGATTAGCCTATTGTCGGTCGATGGAGCGAAAGAGGTGGCTGTGGAGTTGAACTCATTGAGCAAATCGCACAACATGGCAGGCTGGCGTATTGGCTGGATGGCGGGAGCCAAAGCGTATGTCGATGCTGTGTTAACGATAAAAAGTAATGTTGACTCGGGCCAGTTTAAGCCGCTCATGGACGCTGCGACCGAAGCATTGGGCAACTCTGACGACTGGCACTGGGAGCGTAACGCTGTCTATCAGGGTCGCCTGGATGCCGTTCATGCCCTTCTGGATGCGCTTGATTGTAGCTATTCTACCGATCAGGAAGGTCTATTTATCTGGGCCAAACTACCCGATTCGGTTGAATCAGCCGAAACCCTAGTCAACGATCTGCTGACAAAAAAGCACGTTTTCATTGCGCCCGGCTTCATTTTTGGGCCTAAAGGAAATCGATACGTGCGAGTATCGTTATGCGTGCCCGAAGACCGTATCCGAACCGCAACTGAACGGATTTTGAACCGGAATTTTTTTGATTGAACTGATTGGCTATGATTTTCAGCAGAGACCATAAAAGGTTAGTATCAAGGCCTGAATTTTTTATTTAAAAGTCGTTTAAACTGTAGACTTGAACAGCCAAAATTAATGAGCATACCTACCTCAAGATTATAAGCTTCCAAATAGTTAATAGCCTGAGCCAAATGATCGTCATTGAGAGTAGTAATTGCTTTTAATTCAACAGAGACCACGTTTTCAATCAGAAAATCAACCCTACGAGAGCCGATATGCCTTCCTTTGAAGAAAATCGGCATATCGTATTCACGAGCGAAACCAATACTACATTCCTCTAATTCTATTGCTAATGCTCGTTGATAAATAACTTCTTGAAATCCGCTCCCCAGTATCTTATGTACTTCAAATGCACACCCAATTACTTTACTCGTCAACTCTGAGTATTTGTATTCTGCTTTAATCATACTTCTGATGGTAGTCACTTGGCAAGATAATAATTGCAAATCACTAGCCATCAGTATAATTAACGAATCAAAGTCAGTCAGTTAAATCATAAAAATCCCGGTTCAGATGACTGTTTCCATTATTGGCATAGGTTTATTAGGTGGCTCATTCGCCCTGGCGATACGTGAGAAATACCCAAAAATGCATTTTATTGGCGTCGACGCGTCGCCCGTAAATGGTCAGTTGGCGTTGGCAAAAGGTATTGTCGACGAAGTTCTGCCGCTGGCCGAAGCGGTAGCCCAAAGCACACTCGTTGTGATGGCCACGCCCGTTAACACGATCATCGATCTGTTGCCGACAGTGCTCGATCATCTGCCAACGGGTGCTACCATCATCGACTTAGGTTCTACCAAAGAGTTAATTTGTACCATAGCCGACGCCCACGAAAAACGAGCACAGTTTGTGGCCGTACACCCTATGGCCGGTACCGAAAACTCAGGACCAGGCGCTGCGTTCAAGGAACTGCTCCCCGGCAAAAACCTTATCATCTGCGACCGGGAGAAAAGTAACGCCGACAGCCTGACGCTTGTTGAGAGTCTATTCCGGGATATAGGCATGAAATTGTTTTATATGACGCCAAAGGAGCACGATCTGCACCTGGCTTATGTCTCACACCTAAGCCATATCAGCGCCTTTGCACTTGGCCTAACTGTGCTGGAAAAAGAGAAAGACGAACAAGCCATTTTCGACATGGCCAGTACGGGTTTCAGCTCGACAGTTCGTTTAGCGAAAAGTTCACCACAGATGTGGGCCCCCATCTTCGACCAGAATCGCACGAACGTATCGGATGCACTAGCCGCTTACATCGATTTTTTACAGCAGTTTAAGACCGTAATCGACACCCAGGACCTTCAAACGTCACTGGACTTCATGCAGCGGGCCAACGTCATCCGACGGGTACTAGACGGAATTGAGAAACGGTAAATGAGTATATTTGGTAAAAAAAATACCATGACAAAGACAATTGTTCAGGAGTCATTAGAGAAAATGCCGGACGAATTTCCGGTAGAAGAATTGATCGAACGTCTGTTATTCGTTCAAAACGTACAGGAAGGGTTGCTACAATCTGAACGTGGGGAAACTGTACCTCTTGACGAAGTACGTCAACGTTTGAGAAAATGGTCAACATAACCTTTACGAATCGAGCAGTTGCTGATCTTGATGCCATTGGCGAATACCATGCTCATTATTCGCCTGGCTATGCCAGTCATTTGCAGGATGCGATCATCGACAAAACAGGACTACTTCGCCAGCAGCCAGAAATGGGGCGTAAAGTCCCTGAATTTGATCTTCCTTACCTGCGTGAATTGATTCATAAATCCTATCGGATCGTTTATAAAATTGTCAGTCCAAATCAGATTGACATTATTACAATTCAGCATAGCTCACGTAATCTATCGGAACGTTTTTTTGATGCCGAATAAGACTTCATGCAGCGGGCCAACGTTATCCGACGGGTACTAGACGGAATTGAGAAGCGGTAAACTCTAAAACTTTTTACACTTGCCGACACAAAACGGATTTCTATTGGTTTATAGCCTACAGGACACCACGAACTGGTACGTCCCGGAACCTGAATCAAGTAAATACCTATGCAAGCAAGTGAACAATCAGCCGGGTCAAACGTGGCCGCACAGGCTGGTACAATTACCATCGGGAACGATTTAACAGTTAACCGTATGGCTTACGGAGCCATGCGTATTACGGGAAATGGAATTTGGGGGCCACCCAAAGATCATGACGAAGCCATTCGCGTTTTAAAACGGTGCCTGGATCTAGGCATTAATTTTATCGATACGGCTGATAGCTACGGGCCTTATGTTTCGGAAGAACTTATTGCCGAAGCGCTCCACCCCTACCCCGACGGCTTAGTGATTGCCACCAAAGGGGGATTACTGCGTACAGGCCCCAATCAATGGCCAGTAGACGGAAGCCGAAAACACCTTCAGGAAGCCCTGGAAGGAAGCTTAAAACGTCTAAAAGTCGATCGAATCGATTTGTATCAATTGCACCGCTTCGATTCCAAAGTACCCTCCGACGAGTTTTTGAGTTTTTTGCAGGAAGCCCAGGAACAAGGTAAGATCAAACACATTGGTTTATCGGAAGTGAGTATCGACCAGATTGAAGAAGCGAAAAAATACTTCGAAGTCGTATCGGTACAAAACATGTACAACTTTGGCGAACAACGCTGGAATGATGTGCTGAAATACAGCGAACAGAACAATATCGCCTTTATTCCGTGGTTTCCCCTCAACGCAGGGAACGTAGCCGCCGACAACGCCATCAAGAAAGTAGCCGCTCGCCACGGTGCAACCGATTATCAGATTGCCCTAGCCTGGTTATTAGCCGCTTCGCCTGCCATGCTTCCGATTGCCGGAACATCTTCTGTTAAGCACTTGGAAGAAAACATACAGGCGGCTACCATCAAACTTACCGACGAAGATTTGCAGGATATGCCATTACCTAACTAAGGTTTACGGTATTCAGTTTATGGTTCTAGGATGCTGTAATCCATAAATCGTAATCTCAACAAAAAAGGGATGATCTGAGATCATCCCTTTTTTGTTGCACCGCTACTAACTAACTAGGACACTTTTTCCAGTGAACTAATTTTATCATGCGCGATCTGCAGTTCGCTTAGCTGCTTTTGCAGGTCTTCTTTAATATAGGCTGGGATATGATCTTTGTCGATCGCGTCCTGATACGCTTCAATGGCCGCATTTTCGCCAAACTCAACCGAGCTCAACACGCTTTCGCGATCTTTACCTGTCAATGCGGTTTTAATATCAATCCACGCGCGGTGAATTTTGCTGGTTACATCGGTTGAGGTTGCATCCGATACAGCCGATCCATCAATCCGTACAATATGATCAGCTAGTTGGCTACGGAAGTTTTGGCTCTGAATAACATAATGCCGAAACAAATCGTCCAGTTGGGCGTCTTCATTGTCTTCAATCGCCTTTTCATACCCTTGAATGCGATCGTTGTTGATTTTAACCAGCTCGTTGAGATCGTCAACAATTTCCTTATTCGTAATCATAACAGTTGAATTATATGAGTTGTAAACTCAAATTACAACCGAGTGTGCGCGCTATTGTTCACAAATAAGTAAAACTATGGGGTTCGATGAGGTAAAGGCACCTACCTATTTTAGTTTCTATAGATTCTAAATGTTCTTGTTGACTCTATAGGTACAATAAAATCAAAAGAAACTATAGAATCCAGAAAATCTATTTAACCAAGTACTAATTGGTCGATGTAACACTACGTAATCGCAAATTCGACCCAGTTTCAAATTGGAGCTGATCTGGGGGGCTTGTCAGGCCTATCTGGGTGATAGCGCCATCCCAACCCGACAACTGGCTCGTATTAATTTCATAGGTACGAAACTGACCATCACCAATAATTGGGAAATCAGCATATCGGCCAGGCATATCCATAAAATCATTTTCGTCGGGCTTTCGCCACACAAGTCGGGCTCTCGTTGCTTTGGTCTGAAAAGCTGCTTGTATATAAAGTTTCGGAACATTTGCCGCTTGCCAGAATGACATTGGACTCATAACCCGAAAGCTGGGGACGGCCGGATCATCCCGGTACCATCGAACGTTCAATTCATTCTGAATTGGGTAGCCCTTGTCGCGAGTGCGCTTAAAGTACCAGCCTTGCCGGTCATTCACAAATTTATAGGTAGGCCCCCCAGGTGGTCGAGGCTGGGCATATGCAAACTGCCGGATATCATCTAAGTTACCAACCACCAAGGTGTACTCAAATTCATATTGCCCATTATGATCAATAACCAAATGGGGCTGGCTGTTTATATAACCAGCAGGTACATCATATTCTCCGCCCACTCTAGTTACACCAAAGCCAGCCGACGCAAAGCGTACATCGTTGTACTTGTATATACCAACGCCCCGCCCTTCGGCGTTCAACAGCGCAATCCAGTTTTCGCTACCAAATCGATTCGTCATCTCCTGAGTCGTAAATTCAGAGACAGCATCATTTGTAAAAGGCTTCATCCCACCATAGGTAATCATTCGGTAGTAAGGCCCGTTGAGGTATACGCAAGGCGCTTCCTGGGTTCGGGCTTCGTACTGAGTGGTATCGGCCCGATTAACAACAAGCCGGCACCGCACATGAATTGTATTGTCTTTAAGTTCAATCCAGTGTTCGTAATAACAATCGGCTGGTTCATTTAGCAAGGGCCATATCAGCGGGATTGTCTTGACATACAGCGTATTTTGCCCTTGTTGATAGCTAACTACCTGAGCGGGATTGTTATAATAATCACCCGTCTGCACAGGATTCCAACCAAGATTTCGCCATTGATAAACCGGGTCTTTTCCATTTACGCTATACGGATAAGGTCCAGCATACATTGACGTCTGTATCTGCCGACCCAGGTCATTATTGTTGACCATGTTAACGCTACTACCAGCTTCCGAT
Organism: Spirosoma foliorum; assembly: GCF_014117325.1. NCBI lineage: Bacteria > Pseudomonadati > Bacteroidota > Cytophagia > Cytophagales > Cytophagaceae > Spirosoma > Spirosoma foliorum. Next base: position 6,124,024 of record NZ_CP059732.1, read on the forward strand.
AAATACGTAATGGCCCCTCCCGCATTAAGGTCAATACCTAACCGGATCTTATCGTTATCCAGATATAGCCGTTTTTGAGGAGACGTTTGTGTTTGACCCGGTAATCCGCCCGATGGTGGGTTCTGTACAACGGGCGCTTTGTTAGGATCTGCAGATGGATAATCACGAACGCAGGTGACAGCCAAACTACTCAGCAGAACACAGATAAGCAGTAGATAAGGACGAACCATAAACGTAGAGTATTAATATATCAAATTAACCAAAAATAGTATACATCCGGTAACATCTATTAAAGATTGCTTCTGTTACCGACCGGTCTTACTTAAAGTTAGATTAGAAAATAAACTTAAAAATGGCACTAATTTTCGCCAAAACACGAATTATTCGATAAGTCTATCGTAAAAAAGTGGCCTGTCAGGAGCCTAAAAGTCACTATTATAGTATATTCTAAAATTCTCCTTTTCCATTCCCCTTTAAAGCCCTAATTTTGCAGGATTTTTGACCAGACCCTGAATCGCCTGGTAATCGTCAGGCATCTAGCTCAACTTACTAAATCAATTCAGGTCCGTTCATGCGGTCATTGTCCTGCTGAAAATGCCAAAAAATTCCAACATTCGCTCGGTTCTTATTATTGGCTCAGGCCCCATCGTTATTGGCCAGGCATGTGAGTTCGATTATGCTGGCTCACAGGCCGCTCGTTCTATTCGGGATGAAGGGATAGAAGTGTCGTTGATTAATTCCAATCCGGCCACGATCATGACCGACCCAATCAACGCCGATCATGTCTATCTTTTGCCGTTAGAGAAAAAGTCGATCGTCGAAATCCTGAAAAAGCATCAGGAAATGGGACGTCCTATCGACGCTGTCCTGCCAACAATGGGCGGGCAAACTGCCTTAAATCTGGCTATTGACTGTGATAAAGCAGGCATCTGGCAGAAATATGACGTTAAAATTATCGGGGTCGATATTAAAGCTATCGAGACAACCGAAGATCGGGAGAAATTCCGGTTGCTCATGCTCCAACTTGGCGCGGGAGTCTGCAAAGGGCGTACAGCCCGCTCGTTTCTGGAAGGCAAAGAAATTGCCCAGGAAATTGGCTTTCCGCTGGTTATTCGACCCTCCTTTACGCTCGGTGGTACGGGCGGTGGTTTCGTTAATAAACCCGAAGATTTCGACAAGGCGCTCACCGCTGGCTTGCACGCATCACCTGTTCATGAGGTGTTGGTTGAACAAAGCGTAATGGGTTGGAAAGAGTATGAATTGGAGCTGCTGCGAGATAACAACGGTAACTTCATCATTATCTGCTCCATCGAAAACTTTGACCCGATGGGTATTCATACCGGCGACAGCATCACGGTTGCCCCGGCCATGACCCTACCCGATACACTCTACCAAAAAATGCGCGATCTATCCATCCGGGTAATGAGTGGCATCGGGCAGTTTGCCGGAGGGTGTAATATCCAGTTTTCGGTTAACCCACAAACCGACGACATCATTGTTATTGAAGTTAACCCTCGGGTAAGCCGGTCGTCTGCGCTGGCGTCAAAAGCAACGGGCTACCCGATTGCCAAGATTGCGGCTAAAATGGCTGTTGGCTATAACCTCGATGAGTTGATCAACCCTATCACGGGCACGACCTCGGCCTTTTTCGAACCAGCCATCGATTACGTTATCGTAAAAGTACCTCGCTGGAATTTCGACAAATTCCCAGGCGCCGACCGCTCGTTAGGTCTGCAAATGAAATCGGTGGGCGAAGCGATGGGTATTGGACGGAACTTCCAGGAAGCCTTGCAAAAAGCCTGTCAATCGCTCGAAATTCGTCGAAACGGGCTTGGCGCCGATGGTCGCGAACTCACCGATCGTGCAGCCTTGACGGAGAGCTTGCAACACCCAAGCTGGAATCGACTGTTCCATATTTACGATGCCTTTAAAGCTGGGATGTCGTTCCGTACGATTCAGCAATTGACGAAAATTGATCCCTGGTTCCTGCATCAGATTGAAGAACTAATTGAACTGGAGCGTGAAATTCAACAATACGATCTGGACGATCTGCCACCTGAATTGCTCCGTACAGCAAAACAAAAAGGGTACGCCGACCGTCAGTTAGCGCATCTATTGCAGGTTCGGGAAAGTAAGATTTACGATTACCGTCAGACCCATAATATCCGCCGGGTATTTAAGTGTGTTGACACCTGCGCGGCTGAGTTTGAGGCTAAAACGCCTTACTATTACTCAACATTTAATAACCAGTTGCCTATCACTACCGACCGACCAGAGCCTGTTTCGGACCTGCCGGGTAACGAGTCGATTCGAAGCAACCGGAAGAAAATAGTGGTACTGGGTTCAGGACCAAACCGGATTGGTCAGGGCATCGAATTCGATTATTCCTGCGTACACGGTGTGTTGGCCGCTAAAGAAGCGGGTTACGAAACGATCATGATCAACTGTAACCCTGAAACCGTTTCGACTGATCCGGATATTGCTGACAAACTCTATTTCGAGCCTGTTTTCTGGGAGCACGTCCACGCTATCATTATGCACGAACAGCCCGAAGGTGTCATTGTGCAGCTGGGTGGGCAAACGGCGCTGAAAATGGCCGAAAAACTGACCCGTTACGGTATCAAAATCATCGGTACGAGCTGGGAGGCACTTGACCTGGCTGAAGATCGTGGCCACTTCTCAGAGATGCTCCAAAAGCTGGATATTCCATATCCAAAATTCGGAACGGTACGGGAATCAGAAGCTGCACTGGAATTATCGCGTAGTTTGGGCTTCCCGCTTCTGGTACGACCAAGTTATGTACTAGGCGGTCAAAGCATGAAAATCGTTATCAACGAAAGTGAACTGGAGCAGCATGTCATGAAAATTATGCAGGACATTCCAGACAATAACATCCTGTTGGATCACTTCCTCGAACATGCGATTGAAGCCGAAGCGGATGCTATTTGCGATGGCGAAGATGTGTATATCATTGGGATCATGGAACACATCGAACCAGCTGGTATTCACTCAGGCGATTCGTATGCTGTGCTTCCCACGTTCGATTTAAGCGAGAACGTGCTTCGGCAAATTGAGGAACACACGAAGAAAATCGCGGTGGCCCTTAAGACCGTTGGCCTGATCAATATTCAGTTCGCCATTAAGGATGAGGTGGTGTATATTATTGAAGCCAACCCTCGCGCCAGCCGCACGGTGCCTTTCATTTGTAAAGCCTACCAGGAACCTTATGTTAACTACGCCACTAAGGTGATGCTGGGCGACAAAAAGGTGAAAGATTTCGACTTCAAGCCGGTTAAAAAAGGGTACGCCATCAAAATTCCGGTGTTCTCGTTCAGCAAATTCCCGAACGTGAACAAGGAGCTCGGCCCCGAAATGAAATCTACCGGAGAGGGAATCTATTTCATCGATGACCTCACGGACGATTACTTCCAGAAGGTTTATTCGGAACGAAATCTGTATCTCAGCCGGTAGTTACGGAATATTGCTTTCATTGTTTGTTGTGCCACCCCTATCTAGAGGTGGCACAACTGTTTTGTTGCGATTTGCGTTTATAAAACAGATATTTACGTTGTACCTAAAAGCAATAAAGCTATGACAATTGTAGCTGTTGAGTTAGAAGATAAAGTACTTCGGGATTTAGAAGAAGCATCTGAAACAGTTAATCTGCCTTCAGGCCAGATGATTAGTCGAATCGTGAAAAACTACTTGCACATTGAGAAAATGAATAAGATTCGTCGGGAACTAAAAGGAACGGCAGAAGCGGCTGGATTCTTTTCGGAAGAAGATATCTATAGGGAAATCTCCTAGCGTCGATCTTCACTTTTATACTTTTTCCAAAAAGTTGGTCACAAGCGTCAGACATGTAGTTTTGTACATTATCTGATTCAGGAGTATATGACTGACAATCTCACACCCTCTATTCGAATAGTCTTTGATACGAATGTTCTTATTTCGGCACTAGTATTTTCAGGCTTTGCCGAAGACGTTTATGACCACTGTGCCCTGCACTTTGAACTTTATACATCCGAGTGGATATTGAGTGAGTTTGACGAAAAAATGGAGCGAAAATTTGGCTACTCCCCAGAACGAAGAAAACGAATCATTGAAACTGTTCGTGAAAGGCACATTGTCATAACGCCCACCAATGACATGCCAGTCAACTCTAGCGACCCCAATGACAACAATGTGCTTCGGGCAGCCTTATTTATTGAAGCCCATTTTCTAATAACAGGCGACGCGAAACATCTTCAAATCTTGAAGCGAGTTGGAAATACCGAAATTATTAGTCCACGTATGTTTTCTGACCGATACATAGCTTAAAGCATAACGGCCTGCCCTGTTCATGAACAAGGCAGGCCGTTATGCTTTAAAAACAAGTAAACTAAAATCCTAAACCAACGGTAAACCCGCGAACGGTTGGATTTCCGGGTAGCGTAGCCCCAGCCGTGGCGGCACCAGTTGTCAGATTAATGGTGTATAGTTTTGTGGTACCACTAGCCCGTAATAAGGCGTAGGCTGTACCCGTTGCACCACCAATATCGAAACCATTGGCGCTTTCGACCTCAACACCCAATGAGCCAACAGAAACTAACACGCCGTTATTAGGTGGGTTCTGTGTAAATAAAACAGCACTTCCCGGACGAACATCGATATCATACAACGTAGTAGTAGTTGCTCCCGCGAAGTTGTTCGTGTAAGCAGCCGCTGATACGCTCGGTGTTCCTGGCGAGGGTGCGAAAGTCAGTGCCAGATCAGTAGCAGCTAAGGCTCCATTATCGGGATTTAGGCGTAAGTTTTGACCCGTGTTACTGACAACCCGAATTCGGTCGACGGTTGGGTTAAAGTCGAACCCAAAATCCGTGCCCGACAAGGTAAAGGCACCTGCGCTTCCCACCTGCACTGCACTCCAGCTAGCGGTGTTCGTAACCGCAATCGAATACAAGCGGCTTGAACTACCCAAGGCAAATAATTGACCATTTACTGGACGAGTATCGATACCCAGAATTGATTCGCCGGATTGTAAGCCTACAATCGTTTTAATAGTCGTCGTTGTTAGGTTCGTTGGGTTGAAAATGAGCAGATTATTAGAACCATCGACAGCATACGCAACCGGGTTCGTTGGGATAGCCAGACCAATGATCGTACCGGGGAGGCCACCTAATTTCTGCAAACGTCCCGTCGCCAGGTTAATTTGGTCCAACTCCGACGATCCATTAAATTGAACAGCAACCAGGCCTTGGGTATTATCGTTCGGCGAAATGTCGAAACCCGCAGACCCTGATATGTCTAAACCAAGTGGTCCAACGTCCGTCAATGTTCCGTTGTTGGGTGGATTTTGAATATAGAGCCGATCTGTAGCGGGATCAATATCATATAGCGTCGTCGTCGTTACCCCTGCGTTGTTATTCGTGTAAGCCACTTCCGAAATCATAGCTCCCATTACGCCATTAATTGCCCCATCGGTAGCAACCACAAGGCCTGTTTCGGGATGCAGACGTAAATCCTGACCGGTGTTGGTAACCAGTCGAATTCGGTCGACGGTTGGGTTAAAATCGATTCCAACTACAGAGCCAGAAACAGCGGGACTAAATGGAGCAGTTGTCAACGGACGAGCCACGGCCGTTGTTGGATTAATGACAAACACACGACTTTGATTACTAACTCCGTAGAGCTGTCCGGTAGCCGGCCGAAAATCAATCGACATGATGCGTTCCCCACCGGCAAAATTCACGCCGGTAATCACCAATGTCGACAGTGGTGCGCTTGAATTCTGGACATTCAACCGCAACAGTTGATTGGCGTCATTTAACGCATAAATAGTAGCATCAGGCAGAGTATTTGGACTGGGTGGCAGCCGGTGATCCTGGCAGGCAGCTAAAGTCAATAAAGAACCGATTGCCAGCATGCCAACAGCACGGCTGAAGGATTTCGCGTAAAGCATAGTCATAGAAAAGTCGTTCAGAGTAAATCAGAAAAGTAACAACACTTGACTATACGGCAATACGCACCAAACGGATTTATAGATATTAAAAAGAGATTAAAATATTTTTTAATGGCCAATGAAAATTTCATTAATCACTTAACTACCAGCTCTTTTTCAAACTCAAATAACTCCCAAACGAATTGGGCATCAACTCGCCCTGATCGAGTGAAAGTGTGGTTGTTAGCATCAGACCCGACCATTTACGGATAGGCCACTGAGCCGTTGCTAATGTGGATAACTGATGAAATGCTTGTGGATAAGGCTGTTTATACGACCCAAAATTTCGACTATACGATATACGTGTGGTTAGAGTTGGCCCACGCCGAAACGTACTTATGGTTCCCAGATACCACGCCACTACCCGATTATTTGGATAAAAGCCATTGCCGCCATACTCATTGCCGACCGATGGCGCTAAGTCTCCTCTGGGCATAATAAACGGAGTGCCCAGAGTGCGCCCCCGGTACGACCATCCCTGAATGTACTGACTATGATTAAAGTAGTTGTCAGCCCCCTGATAGCGAGCAGTCGGATCGAAGGTTGGGCCACTTTGATCGGTCGTCGTTAACCACTCGAGCACAATTCGTTGAAATCGAAAGCGTGTATTTTGTTGCGAATGATTCAGGAAACGTAAGCCCGTTAACCCATCTGGCACATTTTGTAAAGCAAGCCCCGATGCATCGTCGTACATGTGCTGGTGGTAGAGCAGCCAGTTAGCCCTGTCTCCTTTCCATTCAAAAGCTACATCGTAACTACCGACATGATTACCTAACCGATTTGTACCATCAAAGCCCGTAAATCGGTCATTTTCCAGCGCATCGGGGTAGCGCCCAATCACTAATGACAAATAATCCTGAAACGATGTTGACAAGTGCCCATCTACGGCTAATGGAGTTCCAATCAGATAATCTGCATGCCCTCCCCATTGCACCTGATGGTTCAGGCCGCCATAAAATTGGAAGCGCCAGTTTGGCTTACCAATCCTGCCATATAGGTATTTCTGATGCAGATAACTTCCCTGAATATATGAGTCGACAAACCACCCGTGCGCATATCCACCTCGAAATGACAGCAGTTTTTTCGTAAAGCCGAGCGGTACAAAATCGGGGGTGTGTAATTGAATTTTCGGGAACGGCATCGCATTACCCGACCAGGCAACAAAACCAGAGGTCAACAACGTATCCCCTAACCCAGCGACTTCGCGTCGGTTGCCCCCGTAAAGCTCCAGTACCCCAAAGCGGATTTTCACATACGCATCAGGCAATAGAACAGCCGGATTATCGGTCGTTGGCGTAGGGCCGATATTGGCAACGGCATATATACCAAAGCCCCAGTCGAAACGAGACTTACGCTTTACCGTTGAATCGGGTCGTGGTTTGTAATCGCGTTGTATGCCCAACCGAGCCGTTCCGAACGACCCTCGCAGCGGAACCGTGTTATACTGATTAGCCCGCAACCAGAATGGATTTTGTGTGTCCGATGTTGCCATTCCGCCTAATTCCATCGAATAGCGAATCGCGCCAGGGGTAGGAACCGATTGAGCGCGTCCTGCCAGAATAGTCAATAAAATCAGATTCGTAATCAGGTAAAGTAGTCGCATCATTCGATAAACCCAGTAAGAAACCTATCTGCCCGTAAACATACAGCAGAACAACCAACCCAGCCTCACGCACTTTGTTGTTAGTATTTTAAAACATCTTGCTCCGATTTTGATTTACTATATGAAACTTGTCTTTACCGAATGACTATACCCTCTACCACACTTAATAATGGTATCGAAATGCCTTTACTAGGACTTGGTGTTTATGCGCCAAGTCAGGCTAATGAAGTACAGCAGGCTATTGAATGGGCACTGGAAGCAGGTTGCCGCCTAATCGATACCGCATCTGCCTATGGAAACGAGCGCGAAGTAGCCAATGCCATCCGGGCTAGTGGAATTCCTCGAAGTGATATTTTCATTACGACCAAAGTCTGGAACGAAGACCAGGGTTATACAAAAACATTACGAGCGTTTAACCGAAGCCTGGAACGGCTCGGGCTCGATGTGGTTGATTTATACCTGATCCACTGGCCTATAAAACAATATCGACACGAAACCTGGCGAGCCCTCGAAAAAATCTATTCCGACGGTCGCGCCCGTGCCATTGGCGTCTCAAATCATTACCCTGCTCATCTGGACGAACTCCTGACCGAAGCTCGCATTATACCGGCTGTAAATCAATTTGAGCTAAGCCCCTATAGCTACTTGCCCGACGTATTGAATTACTGCCGGGAGAAGAATATTCAAGTCGAAGGCTACGCTCCTTTAGTCCGTGGTGAGAAAAGTAACGATCCTAAACTGCTTGCCCTGGCTGAAAAATATGGCAAGAGCACTTATCAATTATTAATCCGATGGTCGTTGCAACATAATGTCGTTACCATTCCCAAATCAGTAAAGCGCAACCGGATTCAGGAGAATTTCGATGTTTGGAATTTCGTTATTTCAGATGAGGACATGGCTTTGATGGATACGTTTTACGACAATACACGCATCGCCGACGATCCGAGAGAAATTGTTTAATAGCTTAATGACTTGCTTATAACTTACTGACTATCGTCGGCTCGTGAACGATACAGTCAACACCATACCGTTCGTGCAATAAATCGGCTAGCGCCTGTAGACCCCAGACCTCGCTCCGGCGATGCCCTACAGCAATGAAAGCACTCCCTGTTGCATCGATAGCCTGTTGGCCCGGTTTGCGATACGTTCCGGTTATGTAGAGATTAGCCCCTTTGCTGGCGGCTTCCCGCACGAGCGCGTCGGTCATAGCGCCTACTACCGCAATTCGATAACTCGTGGACTGCCAGGCCCCCGGCCCGTGACCAGCTTCAGCGCGATCATAGCCCCCGAATATAGTTTTGATGCTTGCCAGAAACTGGTCAAACTCTTGCGGAGCGATCTCCATGAGCATTCCGATTGGTCGTTGTGGCAAAGGCTTACCGGGTTCACGCATATCCTGTTTATAGCCAAGCGGCTCCAATTCACCAATGGCTCCCAACGCCTTTGCCAACTGAGGATTATAGCCCATCGTCAGGGTTTCATCAAATGGCAAATGGTGCGTCATAATCCCGATATCAGCGGGCAAATTCTCCAGATTGATCTGCCAGGGACGATGCAGCCATAAGGTATCGATTTGCTTTTCGCTGACCCAGTCTGCCAGCTTAGGAAAAGGATCTAAAGCCAGGCCAATTCGTTTGATTAGCCGGTTAGACGGGTAATAAATACCACCCCGCTCGGCATCGGCATAGCGTTCAGCAGCTAATTCGGTATGCAGAAAATCAGCCAGATCGTTGAGAGAGAATGGTGCCGTGTGCATACTTCTTTAACTGTGTGCACACTGTATAGTTTTGGGGATTTTAACAATTGCTATTTCTCCGGTACACCCGTTATTGTGGTGTCGGTTACTAATAACCGACATAGCGAGGTTTCTCAAAACCTAGCGGTACAAAAAAGTAGGTTTTGAGAAACCTCATTTGTCAGGTTTAGAACCTGACATCACATTCCAAAACACAAAGAATAATCACACAATCAATCAAATTTGGTTTTTCGAAGAAGAAAATTGTACATTTGCAGCCTTAACTGCAACCGAAACGTCGGTTTGTCAACGCCCATGAAGTTCCTCGCTTAAAAACCTACGCGGTTTTTTATTCTTCTTCCGATTACCGCCACCGCTTTTGTCTAAGTGGCCATTCTCATTTACAGATCATTCATACGCTGACAGTAGCCAATAGGCTCCGGCATATTTCTTTGTTCCAATGACCAAATTTTTTCGGTTATTCCTGGCCGCATTGCGTGGTACAGAAACCAATTTTACTTCTGGTAGTATTAACCGGGCTATTTTTCTGCTGTCGGTTCCGATGATTCTGGAGATGGTGATGGAATCGCTGTTCGCGGTTGTCGACGTATTTTTCGTGGCCAAGATCGGCACCGAAGCTATTGCTACCGTCGGGCTCACCGAGTCGGTATTAACCATTGTGTATTCCATTGCCATTGGGTTGAGCACAGCCGCTACGGCCCTGGTATCGCGTCGGGTTGGTGAAGATAATCACCGTGGTGCAGCCAATGCCGTCGGACAGGTAATCCTGGTATCTGTGGGATTGGGCCTGTTGATGGGCGTAGCTGGTTTTGTCTTTGCCGAAGATATTCTTCGTGCGATGGGTGGCGATGAAAAACTGATCGCGAATGGGGCTGGTTTCACGCGAATGATTTTTGCCAGTTCCCCGGCCATCATGTTGCTGTACACACTAAGCGGCAGTTTACGTGGCTCAGGCGATGCATCCGTTGCGATGCGCTCGTTGTGGCTGGCTAATGGGGTTAATATCATCTTGTGTCCGGTATTTATTTTCGGATTTGGCCCTATTCCGGCGCTGGGTGTGATGGGGTCGGCAGTAGCCACAACCATTGGCCGGTCGATGGGCGTGTTATACCAGCTTTATGCGCTGACACGAGTAAAAGGCGTCATACAAGTACTTCGGTCTGACGTGTCGCCTGATGCGGGAATTATTCGCAATCTGCTCAGTTTAGCCATTGGCGGCACCAGCCAGTTTCTGGTCGGTTCGGCCAGTTGGATCTTCCTGACACGGATTCTGTCCACCTTTGGCAGCGATGTTGTAGCGGGTTATACCATTGCCATCCGCATAATTGTGTTCACCATTCTGCCTTCGTGGGGTATGGCCAATGCAGCCGCCACCTTGGTTGGGCAGAATTTAGGGGCCGGTCAACCCGAACGGGCCGAAACGTCTGCCTGGCGAGCGGCTTTCTGCAACATGCTCTTTTTAGCCGCCGTTGGTATAGGTTTCTTTCTGGGAGCCGCGCCAATCGTCTCGTTGTTCGATGATAAAGCCCGTGTCGTCGAAATTGCGGTCGAATGTCTTCGTATTTTTTGCCTGGGCTATCTGTTTATGGCCTATGGAATGGTGCTTAGTCAGGCACTCAATGGAGCAGGCGATACCAAAACGCCGACGCTCATTAACATTGTCTGTTTTTGGGTAGTTGAGATACCACTGGCGTATACGCTGGCTCATCTACTCAACTGGGGACCTCCGGGCGTATTCTGGTCGGTGGCAATCAGCGAAACGCTACTGGCCGGAATTGCTATCTGGATCTTCCGGCGAGGGCGCTGGAAAACCGTTCAGGTATAGTTTTTTTTGACAGGATTTATAGGACGAACAGGATTTTTTAGCCCGGAGATGAAATCCTGTTCATCCTGTAAATCCTGTCGAAAAATAAACCTGTCTTGTATCCGTTTCAGCTTATTCACTGCCGAAACTTTTACCGTATAGGACCCGTTATAATTTACAGGCTTATAGCTTATTACACGTAGTTTTAGTACTTCGTCATATGCTATAACAACCTAATTACCACTAGAAATCTTACATGATCGACAACACAAAACCACCCGAAACCGCTGTGTTGGTCGCGCTGATTACGCAAAAGCAAACTGCCGACCAAACCAAAGAATATCTTGATGAATTAGCGTTTCTGGCCGAAACGTCGGGTGTAACCACGATTAAATCGTTCACGCAGAAACTCGAACACCCAGACAATCGCACCTTTGTTGGTAAAGGGAAACTGGAAGAAATTAAAACGTTTATTCTCGATAACCCAGTCGATTCTGTCATTTTCGACGACGATCTGACGCCATCACAGGTTCGAAATCTGGAAGCTGAATTTAAGGATATTAAGGTGCTTGACCGCAGCTTGCTCATCCTGAATATTTTCTCCATGCGCGCACAAACCGCCCAATCGCGGGTACAGGTTGAGCTGGCGCAATACCAGTATATGTATCCTCGACTGACCCGTATGTGGAGCCACTTAACGAGTCAGAAAGGGGGCGTTGGTATGCGTGGACCGGGGGAGAAAGAGCTTGAGACCGACCGTCGGATCGTGAAAGACCGAATTTCGTTTCTCAAAGAGAAACTCGCTAAGATTGACAAACAGAGCCAGACACGCCGGAAAGAGCGCGACCGATTAGTGCGAGTAGCTTTAGTAGGTTACACCAACGTGGGCAAATCGACGCTGATGCGGACGATGGCCAAAACTGACGTATTCGCCGAAAACAAGCTATTCGCAACCGTAGATTCGACTGTGCGAAAGGTGACCCTTGGCAATATTCCGTTCCTGTTGACCGACACGGTCGGGTTTATCCGGAAACTGCCAACGATGCTCATCGAGTCGTTTAAATCGACGCTCGACGAAGTACGAGAAGCCGATATTCTGGTCCATGTAGTGGATGTATCGCACCCGAATTTTGAGGAGCAGATTGAAGTCGTTAACACTACATTGGCGGAGATCAAAGCGGCCGATAAACCGATGGTGCTCGTTTTTAACAAAATGGACCGTTTTGTTCCCAAAGACGAATGGACAGAATCGTTAAATACCGATGACGATGAATTTAGCGACTCCCATGAGGAAGTTATTATTCCGGTTAGCGTCCGTCGGAAAACGGCCTTAGAGTACCTTAAGAAAACCTATCTGACGCAGAAAGCCGACTACGTTGCTTTCATTTCGGCAGAAACTGGCGAGAATGTAGGCGAGCTCCGCGAATTGCTTTACGATCTGGTGAAGGAACGGCATTACCAGATTTATCCAAACTGGCTCCACGTACCCCTCACTGAATCAGCCGAATATGGCGATGGTTTGGCAGGCTGATAGATTTTTGACAACTTTGCACGTAACAAACCTATAAGGTCTCTATGACTTTATAGGTTTAATTTTTGGCCTTGTAGTTCAACGGATAGAATAAGCGTTTCCTAAACGCTTGATACGGGTTCGATTCCCGTCGAGGCTACGAAAATGCCGTTTCTACTGCAGAAACGGCATTTTTCATTTAGTAGGGTCAAACTAGTCTTACGAGGTAGTTATCTAAAACATCATAGCCCCTAGTGTCACTTTAGCAGCGGGTGTCAAGGAGATATAGCGACTAACTCCATTGTCGACTACCTGCCCCAGGGGTTTACCTTTTATCGTCAGATTAGTGGTCGTTCGATCAACGCTGACCACCAGAACATTAGCAAGGGAATAAGCAATTTTCGTTTTACCTACCGTACCATTAATCGTAATAAGTACGTGTTGATTATCCTGCTGACTAGCATTTAACGTGCCATTTGGAATCAGGTCAACGACCGTTGGTGACTGATAGTCAACCAGTTGATAAGCCCCTACAACTAAATCCGTTACATCTGGTCCAACATCTTGGGCGCAGGAAACCAGTAAACCGCCTAAGATGATAAGTAGACCAGCTTTCTTCATAAAGAAATCCATTCAGGTTGATTGATAATGTTTATATAAGCCTTATTGCCCTAAGTTACCATTTTCAGTATTGGTAACAAAAAAAACGCCGACCTTAAAAAGAACAGCGCTTTAATATCCCACCTAAAAGACCATAAATAACTTTCCAACTAGCACTATATATGGCTGAACTTGTTCAGTAGCTATCTCTCTATCTACCATGTTGCGGTACACTACCCGTTTGAAACTGGCTTTTTCACCGCCACCAATGTTATCAGTGCCGACAGCAACAGTGAGCCAGCCATGAAAATGTACGAAGCGCCGAAGCCGCCAGTTGCCCCATTCAAATAGCCAACAATGTAGGAGCCAATAAATGAACCCAGCGCTCCTAGGCTGTTAATGAGCGCCATAGCCCCACCCGCTACGTTTTTGGGAAGTATTTCTGGAATGATGGCGAAGAACGGGCCATAGGGTGCATACATAGCCCCGCCAGCAACGATAAGCAATGTAAATGACAGCCAGAAATGGTCGGCTCCCAGCAGGTATGACCCGTAGAAAGCCAGGGCACCAATTAATAGGAAAGGCCAGACAAACGCTTTTCGATTCTGGGTTTTATCCGAAAAATAGGAGGCACTCAACATACCTATAATAGCCAGTACATAGGGCACCGAAGACAGCCAACCCGTTTTAACAATCGTCATGTTAGGGGCCGCATTCAGGATAGACGGCAGCCACATCACAAACCCGTATACGCCAATACTCCACAAGGCATACTGCAAACTCAGCAAAATAACCACCTTCGATTTGAAGGCTTCGGCATAGTTTTTTACGGGTTTAATGCCCTGTTGTTCTAGTTGTAACTGAGCAGCCAGTTCTTGCTTTTCGGGTTCAGTTAGCCAGTTGGCATCCTGCGGCTTATCGTTAACGAGTCTCCACCAGAAAAAAGCCCAGATAATGGCCGGAAGCCCTTCCAGAATAAACATCCACCGCCAGCCAACCGATTGAATTAAATAACCGGACAGCACCGACATCCAGAGAATAGTGGCCGGATTACCCAGAATTAAAAACGTATTGGCCTGCGACCGTTCGGCTTTGGTGAACCAGCGACTCAGGAAAAGCAGCATGGAGGGCATCACCGCACTCTCTACTACACCCAGCATAAAGCGAATGGCAATCAACGCATTCAAATTGCTGATGATACCCGTTGCCATAGCCAGCCCACCCCACAGAATCAACGACCAGAAAATCAACTTTTTGGCGCTCCTATTTTCGGCGTAAACCGCCCCCGGAACCTGGAAGAAAAAGTAACCCAGAAAGAACAGGGAGCCTAACAACGACGACATGGAAGGCGTAATGTGCAGATCGGCAGCCATGCCGCTAGCGGCTCCAAATCCAAAATTAGCCCGGTCTAAATAGGCCAAACTGTAGGTAATAAAGGCAATCGGCAAGAGTCGGTACCACCGAGATTTAGCCATTCTTTTGTTGAGTTATGCGACCGTTAGGGCCGTCTGGTTTTAGGAAATGAGGTATTTACCAACCGAAAAGATCCATGCTGGGATTACTCTACTGAATAGTGATGTTTTTGCCTTATTTATACCCAAACCAATCGCAAAAAGTATCAAGCCTTTCGCAGAAAGCCTTGCCACGGTTTATCTGGTGTTAAGAAATAACCGTGGCACGGCTTTCTGCGAAAGGCCTGAGTACGTTTCTTTTCAGGAAAGTGGCTGGGGTGGTGGGGTTCCGGCTGGCTTTGATTTGTCGTTGGGTAAAGGAACAAATTCGGCATTGTCATTTGGAGGCAGGGTAATACGACCCGCCAGCCAGTCGGCTTTAGCCTGCTCAATCCGCTCAGGGCGCGACGAAACAAAGTTCCACCAGATAAAACGCTGCCCCAAAGGTTCGCCACCGAGTAGCATGAGTGTACAGGTTTCGCGGGCAATCAATACCGGATCATTACCCGGTGTAAATGCCAATAGTTGCCCGACTCCATACGTGCGTCCACCTACCTCTACGCTTCCTTTAGCCACATAAACACCCCGTTCGCTATAGCCCTGTGGCAACCCAAACCGAGCGCCAGACTGCAGAACTACGTGTGCATAAAACAAAGGCGAATGCACTTTTACATTATTCCGAAGACCAAACACATCTCCGGCAATTAACCGTAACCAGACTCCTGTGTCGGTAAAAATGGGGAGTTCGGCCGATGCGTAATTCTCGAAAGTTGGCGCCTGTTCTTCATCGGCTTCCGGTAAGGCTACCCAGGTCTGAATCATTTCCAGTGAACCACCGACCAAGGTAGCCGGGTCCTCAAATCGCTCGGAGTGGGCGATGCCTTTCCCGGCGGTCATCCAGTTAACTTCACCCGGTTTTATGATCTGCTGCACACCCAGACTATCCCGATGTGTCACCTGCCCATCGAACAGATAACTGACCGTAGACAAACCAATGTGTGGATGAGGCAACACATCCATGTTAGGTACCTGGTCGGCGGTAAAACTGACTGGGCCTGCATGATCCATAAAAATGAATGGCCCAAGCATACGCCGAAGTCGGTACGGCAAGATGCGCCGAACAGCAAATCCATTGCCCAGGGACGCCTGACGTGCGTCAATGATTTGATCGAGCATAAAGTAGTGAGAGGAGTATGGAAATTTGATTTCCCAGTAGCTAAGTTAGAGGATAACTGTATGCATTGGTGCGATTGTAGAGATGTGGTGTCAGCTACTTATAGCTGACACGAGAGGTTTCTTAAAACCTACTCGTAGCGCAAATAGGTTTTGAGAAACCTATCACTGTCGGTTAGAAGTAACCGACACCACATCGCAACTGCTTCCTCGTATTGGCTTTTTGAGTATCTTTCACATCAGTTCAGTATTGCCCCGAAAACCGCTAAACCAGCATTAAAAATCCCATGAATCGTCGACGTTTCGTTCAACACACTGCGCTGACCTTAGGCAGTGTATCGTTGTTTCATCAGGCCTTGTTTGCCAATCGATTAGCCGATGATCCGTTCAAAATGAAGATGGTTCGTGACAATGTGGGCGTCTTCACCGAAAAAGGCGGCACGATTGCCTACCTCCGAACCAAAGAAGGCTGGGTAGTTGTCGATTCAGAATTTCCTGAACAGGCGCAACATTTGATTGACGCCCTCAAAAAAACGGACGATAAAGCATTCCCGTTACTGATCAATACGCACCATCACGGCGATCATACGTCCGGAAATATTGCCTTTAAAGACATGGTTGGTCATGTGGTTGCTCACGAGAATTCATTGAAAAATCAGAAAGCTGTTGCCGAAAAAGCAAAAACGGAAGATAAGCAGCTCTATCCCGATACCACGTTCAAAGATGGCTGGAAAACCAAAGTGGGCAGCGAGCGCATTCGGGCGTATTATTTCGGGCCGGGCCATACAGATGGCGATGGGCTAATTCACTTCGAAAATGCCAACGTCCTGCACATGGGCGATCTGATGTCGAATCGTCGGTATCCGTTTATTGATAAAAGTGCCGGGGCCAGCATCAAAAACTGGATTACCATCCTCGACAAAACCTTGACGACTTTCGATAATCAGACCATCTTCGTATTTGGCCACGCCTTCGATCCCGAAAAAATTACGGGGAACAAAGAAGACATTAAGGCGTTCAAAGACTATCTCGAAAAGCTACTGGTATTTGTAGGCAGCGAAGTGAAATCAGGCAAACCCAAAGAGGAAATTCTGAAAGCAACCGTTATTCCGGGCGTAACCGAATGGCAGGGCGACGGCATCATCAGAAGTCTACAAGCCGCCTATGATGAGATAACGACGGGTAAGTAACCGACATTACGACAATAATCAGCACGAACGTAACAGGCCATAGACGTTCGCGCTATCACACCCACCTAATCATGAAAGGATATAAGCTGGATTTGTGCCTGAGCAAAGGGTATTTCCGAATGCAGCAGGACATTTTTACCTGCCGATTTGTGTTGTTCGATGATTCGCTTTGCGCGGTACACTGGCTACGCATTGTACTGGCCGACGTTACCTATGGAACTAAACAACTCCGGCTTTTACGCAGTAATGAGAAATTCTCCGTTGCCGTTAAGCCGTTTGTCCTTTCGGATGAACTGGAAGATCTGTATGCATTGTATAGGGCTTCTATCAATTTCGACGCTCCCGAATCGGTTGAATCCTGCCTGCTAAACGGAGTAATCGATAGCGTGTTTGATACCTATGTCATTGAAGTGCGAGACGGCACCAAGTTGATCGCAGCCGGGGTTTTCGACAATGGCATCCACAGCATTGCGGGCATTATGAATTTTTACCATCCGGATTATCGCAAACACAGTCTGGGAAAATTTCTTATACTCCAGAAAATGAAGCACGCCCAATTGCACCAAAAAGCCTATTATTACCCCGGTTATCTGGTCAGCAATTACCCCAAGTTCGATTACAAATTATTTGCCTGCGAACCAGCCACCGAGGTCTTCGATAGCATTCGGGATCGTTGGCTGCCTTTTTCGTGGGAAACAGTTGGCGCACTGGCAGATTTATACAGAAATAGTTAGTCTCGCCAACAAACGCCTGGTTTCTCCGGTTGGCTCTACCGTAGCTTGCATTGATGGAACAGCCTACTATCCGAAAAATTATTCACGTTGACATGGACGCTTTCTACGCGTCGGTTGAACAGCGTGATAACCCCGATCTTCGGGGCAAGCCCCTGGCTGTGGGTGGTTCCCGACAAAGGGGCGTGGTTGCGGCTGCCAGTTACGAAGCCCGTCAGTTTGGCGTTCGTTCGGCGATGGCTTCCTCAATCGCCATTCGCAAATGCCCGGAGCTGATTTTTGTAAAACCCCGCTTCGATGTGTACAAATCGGTTTCCAGCCAGATACGTGGCATTTTTGCCCGATTTACACACCTCATTGAGCCGCTTTCGTTGGATGAAGCCTATCTGGATGTGACCGATAGTCTAACCAACTCAACGACAGCCACACAAGTGGCCAAAACCATAAAAGAACAGATCAAAGAGGAAACCGGCCTGACAGCGTCAGCGGGCGTTTCGTACAATAAATTTCTGGCAAAACTGGCCTCCGATTATCGAAAACCCGATGGTTTATTTGTCATTAAACCACATCAGGGATTAGCCTTTGTAGAGAAATTGAGGGTAGGACAATTTCATGGAATTGGGCGTGTAACAGCCGAGAAAATGAACCAGTTGGGCATCTTCACGGGTCTGGATTTGCGCCAGAAATCGGAAGCGTTTCTACTGGAACACTTTGGCAAAGTGGGGCACCACTATTACAACATTGCCCAAGCTATCGACAACCGCCCAGTAACGCCGGACCGGGAACGAAAATCGGTTGGATCAGAAACTACCTTCGAACAGGACCTAACTGAGAACGCCGAACTGGAGGCCGAATTAACGCCATTGATTGCCAGCGTCTGGAAGTATTGCGAACGAACCGGCGTGTTAGGTCGAACAGTTACCCTAAAGGTGAAGTATGCCGATTTCCAGCAGATTACCCGCAGTCGGACCGCCTTTAGTAGTATCGCCGATCAGGCAACATTCACCAAAATCAGTATCGACTTACTGGCTTCTCTATTTCCGGTGACTAAAGGCGTTCGGCTACTAGGTGTCTCGTTATCAAGCTTACAAACGATAGCTAGCGTGCCCAATGGACAGTTGAGTCTAGATCTATAGTTTCCCGTAGTTTCCTTACCCTTCCTATACATATCTCCAAGATATGGCATATCTCAGCCCCTCACCAATCAGATAGGGGCTACCAATTTGTAGTAAACCCTTGTGGCAACTGGCTTATCGAAATCCTTTTCAATAGCTAAAAAGCTCTACGTGTACCAAACTACCATTTCGTCACCCAAATAATCCGTTAAGGTACTTATCAGATTATATTTACTATTCCTGCTTCAAACACTTTAAGGCCTATACACTATCAGCACTTCAATCATTTAGCGGTAGAGATAGAGTAGGCCTCTTATCAAACAACTACCATTTTACGTTAACTACCATCATTCATAAAACTATTTCCTTAGTAACTTATGGAAAACTCACAAGCATCAGTAAAAAAAACGAAACGACCCTATAAAACGCCCCAATTAAAAGCACTTGGGACGGTACAACAATTAACATTAAAATCCGGGTCGAATATAGATGGGTTCGGCGGTCAGTTTTAAAAAAGGGGAATAAGTTTAATACACCGCCTGGTAACGCCGAGCCGCGCGAACAATTGAACTTAGATTTATAGCCTGTTTCCTATCCAGTCGTATACTGTATCTCATCAAGCATGCACATTAAGGAAGGTTTGTGCACAAGGCAATTTATTTACCTTATCCAGTCAACTCTGGGCTTTGATCCAGTACCATGCCAGTATAACTTAAAAAATCTATTATTACAGTAGGAATTATAGTTTATTCTGCCGACCTTTATCCTAAATTCAAATAAAATGCAAACAGGAACTGTAAAATTTTTTAATGAGACCAAAGGATTTGGGTTCATTAACCCCGATGACGGCGGTGAAGACATCTTTGTCCATGCTTCAGGTCTGACTGATCAAATCCGGGAGAACGACAAAGTGAAATTCAATGTCGAGAGTGGAAAGAAAGGCTTAAACGCCGTAAACGTAGAAATTGCTTAATCGAAAGATATATCAATATATACACTGTAAAAAACATGCTCCCAAGGCATGTTTTTTTTTTGCCCTAATGCGCAATTCCCTATTCACATACGCCTATAAATAAGGGATAGTAGTCCGCACTAACAGAATTATAAAAATAATTTCTTGGTCGCATGGGGTATGCCAGTCCAATTTTGTCATAAGGTTGTACTATAACACAGACCTTGTAGCTGATGGAAAACTTATCCCCGTTTTCTGACGCTCCCAAAGCGTTTCCGTTTGCTATGCCAGAAGAAGCGAACTCCGTGCCGCTATCGACAGACGACCCGGAACTGCTTATTCGGCGTGGTTTTGAGCAAGACCCGAAACTGGGCTGCGAATTGCTCTATCATCGCTACTATCAGAATTTGTGTAGCTATGCCGTTCGATTTGTGCTATCGAAAGAGGTAGCGGAAGACCTCGTGTCCGACGTATTTTTAACCTTTTGGAAAAACGCTACCTACCAGCAAATTACGGTTTGCTACAGTGCTTACTTCTACCGGGCGGTACGTAATAAATCCTACAACTACCTCCGTCAGGAATTGAATCGTACCCAAACATTCGATCCGGACACCGACGAAGACCTGATCGATAGCGATACGCCCGAAGCTATCATTCATTTTCAGGAATTGACCCATCGACTCGATGCTGAAATTCAGGCACTTCCACCCCAATGCCGTCGGGCATTTATGCTCAATCGATACGAAGGGAAACGCTATATCGATATAGCTACCGAGCTGCATATTAGCCAGAAAGCGGTTGAACATCTTATCAGCCGGGCACTGACCCGCCTGCGTACTCACCTAACTAGCGAATGGCTCATTCTACTCAGCCTCATTTCTTTTCTTTAATCCCGATATGGGGTCAACCTGTTCGAATCTGTCGTACTGAAAATGACCGTTGAAAGCCATGCCAGAATCACCACCCAAACAACTTCTTTTTGACTTCTTTGCCGGAAAAAGTACAGCCCCACAAAAGCAGTGGATTGCCGACTGGCTAAAGGAGTCCGACAACAGGGCACTGTATTACCAGTACCTCAATGAGTGGGAAAGTCAGCATCCACAATACCATGTCGATGTGCAGCCTGCCTTAGATCGATTTCGGGCCGCTATGCAGCAAATTGAGACCGCACCAGAACCGAGCCCATTTGTTGCTGTATCAAGCGGTGAATCCTGGAACAGCCGGACGGTCTGGTTCTGGGCAGCCTCGATCCTGTTAGCCCTGTCGATTGGCGGGTATTTGAGCCGGAATTTGATTCGATACGAAACCTATCGCACCGCTTATGGCGAAACGAAATCGTTCCAATTGAGTGATGGAACTCGCGTGGCCCTCAATGCCAATTCTACGCTGCGGGTACCACGCTGGGGTTTTGGTCAGCGTGGCCGGGAGGTGAAACTCGATGGTGAGGCCGAGTTTAAGGTAACGCACCTGGCCAATCATCAGCGGTTTGTTGTCAGAACCAGCAGCGACTTTGCGGTAGAAGTACTGGGCACTGAATTTGTCCTTTACGCCCGCGACCAGCGCCGAAAAGTGGTTCTTAGTCAAGGGAAGGTAAAAGTGACCTATCAGGCAGGAAAACAGGTACTTATGAAGCCCGGAGACTGGGTATCTCTCGGCGAATCGGGTCAGCTACAACGCAAAAAAACGGAGCAACCCGCTACGTTTTCCAGTTGGAAACAACACAGTTTTACCTTCGACCAAACAAGCTTATCTGAAATTAGCCAGCTTCTTTACGACAACTTTGGTTTAACTGTTCATATTACCGATTCTACCCTGGCTCAGCGCCAAATCTCCGGCGTGTTTGCGGCTGAAAAGCCAAATGAACTGATCGAAGACCTCGCCGATTTCTTACACCTAAAAGTTACCCAAACTCCAGAAGGCCTTGCCATTCAGCCCTATACCAATCAATCCGATAACTAACTAATTGTAATTCCTAAACCCTCTTACTCACATGATGCGACCATTACTCAGCTACTTCCCCGTAGTTGTACTGGTACTCCTATTGACCAGCGGTGGCTTACCAATCCAGGCCCAGTACCTGGCATCGGCCCGTTCACTAAACCAGCAACCCACGCGTCCGGCTACGGCAGTTCGTGTTCTTAAAGACGTCCTGAACGAATGGGGGCTTGCCTTCGGCGTCAATATCCTCTATGAAGAATCGACGATTGAAGGACTAACGGTATCAATGGATGCCGTTCGCCAAAATGGGAAACTGGAGCAACGGCTTGATAATCTGTTAAGACCCTTTCGGTTAACGTACCGCAAACGGGGCAAATCGTATCTGATTACGCCTGTCAAAAACCTGGATAATGCGCGTTCAGAAAACACGAGCTTACCCAGCAGCCCCTCTGCCGAATCGGTAGCTTTACAGCCAGTCAATGATATTACCCAGATCCGTTCTGTGGTACCTGTATCCACAACCATGCCCGCCCTACGCCCGATTACAGGACGCATCACGAGCGAAACCGGCGATGGGCTTCCCGGTGTAAGCGTTGTTGTAAAAGGGACTACCATTGGTACAGCAACTGACGGCAATGGGATGTATAAACTGAATGTACCCGACGCTCAGGCCAAAGGCACGCTGGTTTTCTCGTTTATCGGCTACGAAACCCAGGAAGTAACGCTTGGTAACCAGACAGCCATCAGCCTTCAGTTACAACCCACAGCCAACTCCATCAACGAAGTGGTGGTAGTTGGTTACGGCACTCAAAAACGAGAAAATATTACGGGAGCGGTATCGACTATCGAAGCCAAAGTCCTTGAAAATCGGCCTGTTACCAACGCCGTTTCAGCCTTACAGGGAACCGCTCCCGGTCTGATTATTACTCGTACCAGCGGTCAACCCGGTCAGGAAGGTTGGGCAGCTCAAATACGCGGGGCTACCTCCATCAATGGTGATGCGGGTAACAGTCCGCTGGTAATTGTGGATGGTGTAGAGGGCGATCTTTCATTAATCAACCCTAATGATATTGCCAATATATCGGTTTTGAAAGATGCCGCTGCGGCTGCTATTTACGGCGCTAAAGCGGGCGGTGGTGTTATTCTGGTCACGACTAAAAAAGGATCAGCCCAGAAAATGCGGATCGACTATACAGGTCTGTTTACGTTCAATAAGCCTTATAATCAGCCAAAACTGTTGCACTCCTGGGAGCAGGCTCAGTTGAATAACGTGGCCCAGTTCAACACGAACGGCAGCTACGCCTATTCGGACCAGCAGATTCGCTGGCTAATGGACCCGGACACCAACGTTGTCAAGAATTCGTCGGGGGGTTACGACTATTATTTCGACACCAACCAGCTCGACATTCTGACTCGTAAAGTAAGCCCGGTTCAGAACCATAACGTCAGCATAAGCGGGGGAAACGATAAAACGCAATACCTGTTTTCGCTGGGTTATTTTGATCAGAAAGGTGTTTTTAACGTTGGCCCCGATGCTGCCCAACGCTACAATGCCCGTTTAAATCTGAATACCAAACTGAGTAATAAATTAAGTATTGATTCGCGGGTTGCCTATACGCAGGCCAGGGTTCAGGCCCCTTCCATTAATGCTGCTGGCGATGGTGGACTGATGTACAATCTGTACCAGGTCCGTGCCTCCAGAAACCCTATTTTTCTACCCGGTAGCGACGATACCAAATATGCGTACGTAGGAACAACTTCTGCTGCTTATCCTGTCCTGAAAGATGGGGGTTATAATAAATCAATGCAGCATACCATTGAAGGTGTTTTTACACTACGAGCCGATAATCTGGCCAAAGGGCTTGGCCTGCGCTTAGTGTATAGTCCTCGTGTTCAGCAGTTAAACTCGGATCTTTTTCTTCGAACAGTGCCCCGTTATGTCCTGACCTCACCAGATCCAGTGTCGGGTGGCAGTATCAATACAACCAACTCGTTGCAAAAAACTCGGGCTACCACTGTTGCACAAAATGTACAGGCATTGGGCGATTATGATTGGAAAATCGGCGATAAGCACAACTTCCATCTGCTCGGTGGTTTTGAATTCAAGAGCTATAATTACAACTATATATTGGCTAAGCAAACCGCGTTGCTATCCAATGACTTACCAACCTTAAACTATTCCACGCTGGCTACGGCATCGCCCGCTAATGTAAGCGATAATATCCAAGTCAACACCTGGGTTTCGTATTTCGGACGGCTGACCTATAACTATGCCGGTAAGTATTTTCTGGAAGCCAACCTGCGGAATGATGCCAGTTCTCGTCTGGCTCCCGGCTACCAGAGTGCGTTGTTCCCATCGGCATCGGCGGCCTGGCGTTTGAGTACCGAGTCATGGTTTACGAATTCCCTCCCCATTTTCACCGAATTCAAACTACGGGGTTCCTGGGGCCAATTAGGGGGCGCTCAATCCACCAACCCAAATCTGTATAACTATGATTATCAAGCTATTTTACTAAGCGGAAATAATTATCCATTCAACAATGCCAATACGCCTTACCTCTATCAGTCAACCTTACCATCGCTCGGTAAAGGCTGGGAGATCATCGAAACCACCGACATTGGTCTGGATTTCGGCCTATTCAAAAATCGCCTGACTGGTAGCTTCGATTACTACGTCCGTAACAACAACAACGTATTTATCCGACTGAATTTGCCCGCTACACTGGGCGTAACTCCAAGCTCGACCAATGCGGCAGCGCTTCAGGTGAAAGGCTGGGATGCATCGCTGGGCTGGCGGGACACCTTCAAAAATGGCAACTATGCTATCAACCTGAACGTCAGCGACAATACCAACAAGGTAACACGCTACGACGGGCCCTTCGCCTATCTGGAAGGCCTAAATCCCTACCTACCAGGCTTACCACTTAACACCATTTATGGCTACAAAGACCAGGGTTATTTTACCAGTAATGAAGATCTACAATCGCACGCGTTTCAGAATACCAAAACGGGCGTTGGCGACATTAAACTCCAGGATGTTAATGGCGATGGGAAAGTCAATGCCGGTTTAGGTCGGGCCGACGATCATGGTGATCTGATCAATCTGGGCAACACGAGTCCCCGCTATATTTTCGGAGCCAATTTCAGCGCCACCTGGAAAGGCTTCGATGTATCGGCCTTGTTTCAGGGTGTTGGGGAGCGCAAGATGCTCCTGTTTGCCAAAGCCCTGATTCCCTTTACGGATAGCTGGCGGATGCCCTGGGCCATTCATGAAGATTACTGGACGCCCGACAACCCGAACGCCCGCTTCCCACGCCCCTACGTTGGTGCCACCTGGAATACGAACGTATCGGATCATTGGGTGCAGAATGCGGCCTATATACGCCTGAAAAACCTACAGATAGGCTATACGATTCCAGCGCAACTAACTCAGAAAGTGAACATTGCGAAGGCCCGTATTTTTTTCTCTGGACAGGACATCTGGGAGAAGAACAAGATGTGGTATAAGTATTACGATGCCGAAAACCCCTCGAATGCCAGCTTTCAGTACCCGCTGTTCCGCTCGTACTCATTTGGCCTTAACATAACATTCCAATAAAATTCCTTAACTGACCTTTACCATGATTCGCCGTAAAAAAAATTCGGTTTTGTTGGGAATATTCCTGCTATCGGTAAGCATTTGGGGTTGCAAGAACGAACTTGATCAGATTGCCCAAACTTCCGTTACCGATCAAAATTTCTGGAAAACCCCGAATGACCTTGCCCTCGGCTGTAACTATCTATACACCTTTTTGCCTGCGCTGGCTGCGGTTACAGATGCAGCGGCATCGGGAGCAACCCCCATTCCACCTTATCCTGTTCAGGATGTTTATTCTGATATTGGCTCGGTTGCATCGGGCACTCTGAACGAAATCAGTGATGGGTCCCGGTCGACGGCTCCAGCCATGTCGACGGAATGGACTTATTATTACCGATTGATCCGGGCGGCCAATAACATTATCGAGAAGGCAGCGGGCGTTACCGGCGATGCTTCTGCGATTAACCGGTATCGGGGAGAGGCTCGTTTCTTCCGGGCGTTTGCTTACTTCGAGTTAACGAAACGGTTTGGTGATGTGCCGCTCCTCGTAAAAACGTTAACCACCGATGATCCTCAGTTATTCGGCACGCGTACAGCGCGGGAAACCATAATTGACAGTGTGTATGCCGATTTGGACTTCTCGGCAAAATACTGTCCGCAGCCCGATTTGCTCACAACAACCAGTGGCAATGAGTATGGGCGTATTACCCGAAGTGCTGCGCTGGCCTTCAAATCGAGGGTTGGCTTATTTGAGGGCACTCGCCAGAAGTATACCAATATGGGTACGCCTGCAAAGCACCTTCAGATAGCACTGGATGCCAGCAATACCGTGATTACCGAGGGCAAACATTCGCTGTTTTCGTATGCTCCTCGAAAAGACAGTAGTTTCTTCTATCTGTTCCAGTACGCTGGGGAGACCTACACAGCCAATAAAGAGGTAATATTAGCCCGATTATATGGGCAGAATATCACCAATAGCATTTCACCTCACTCCTACGGCCGGGGTGTAATCGAGCAAGGTGCGCTTGTAGCTACCCGTGCTTATATGGATATGGTGTTGTTTAAGGATGGGCTTCCCGCCGGAAAATCAGCGTTCGATTCGACCGCCATCCAGACTAGTACGTTAACCGAATACCGTAACCGCGATCCTCGTCTGGGTATGACAATCTTCCGGAAAGGCGATTATTATGGATCTTCGTTTACACCTTATTTTATCCCGACGACAGCCTATCGGATCAAGAAATATTACATCGCAGCCGATTGGGTAGCCGGCAATAGTTATGTCGATTTTATGGTACTCCGGTATGGTGAAGTCTTATTGAACTACGCCGAAGCCACGTTTGAGCTAAACGGCAGTATCAGTGATGCTGATTTGAATAAAACGGTCAACGCACTCCGGAACCGGGCGACCAACAACCAGTCCACGTTGCTACCGCCTTTAACCAATGCATTTGCCAGCGCTAATGGGCTGGACATGAAGACGGAACTTCGCCGGGAACGTACCGTAGAACTTGCCTACGAAGGTTTCCGTTATTGGGATTTGATCCGGTGGAAGACCGCCGAAACAGCATTACCCCAAGCTCTGATTGGACCGAAGTATTTTCCGAAAGAATACGCAACAGGCACAGCGGCTCCAGCTCTTCAGGATGGCTATGTACTGTACGAAGCAGCCGCCAAACGCACCTTTAACATAAGTCGGGATTATTTGTGGCCGCTGCCCGTAAACGAGCTTGGCCTCAACCCGAATCTCGGCAAGAATAATCCAGGTTGGTAGTCAGATAATGGGTAGGGTAATTGAAAGACTCTACCCATTTCTATGTTGGTCTGGACTGGTCGGCCAGACGTGTTGTCGGTTACTTATAACCGACACGTGAGGTTTCTGGAACGCCAGCCCGGTCAAAACCTCGTGAGCACCTATAGGTTTTAAGAAACCTCAGAGTGTCAGCTATAAGTAGCTGACACCACCAAACTCCATTAACTCAATGATAAGCTCCCGCATACATATCATTCTGATACTCCTTTTCGCTTCATCCATCACTCACGCCCAGCGGAAAGAACGCCATATTCTCAGTCGTTTTTCGGAAGCGGATGTAGCCAGTTCGTTGATTCCTCGGGCAGACTGGAAGCCGTTTCCACAGACAGCGGCTGAGTGGCAGACCCGCTTACCGGACTCACTTCGGCAACAGCTTATTAAGAAAGGTGAAAACTGGTTGGGGAAAGACTGGCCCGCAATTTCGGCCTCACTCCTGCTCACCTCCACGCGTACCGGCGACCGTACGGAGTACTCTAATTTTCAGGCTAAACGGCGGGCACATTTAATGAGTCTGGTATGGGCTGAAGCCATTGAGGGAAAAGGGCGTTTTGCTGAAGACATCATGAATGGCGTCTGGTCAACCTGCGAAGAAACTTATTGGGGTATTCCGGTGCATCTGTATTTGCAGAAAGCCAGGTTAGGATTGCCCGACGTCGAAGAACCCACCGTCGATCTGGTTTCAGCGGAAACGGCCGTTATGCTATCGCTGACCGATTATCTGGTTGGCCCTGTGCTTGAGAGTAAGTCCAAATTGTTGCGTCCCCGAATCCAGTATGAACTGAATCGCCGGGTGCTGAAGCCTATGGAAACCGCCCGATATGGCTACCTGGGCAATGTGGATGATAAGCCCGTTAACAACTGGAATCCCTGGATCATCTCGAACTGGCAGTTGACCAATCTGCTGATGGAGAAAGATGAAGCACGTCGGGTCAAAAACTTGCACTATTCCATGCTGTTGCTCGATAACTACCTCAACAGCCTGGGCGATGATGGTGGTTGCGACGAAGGCCCATCTTACTGGTTTGTGGCGGGTGGAAGCACATTCGATGCGTTGGAAGTCCTGAATCAGGCTACAAAAGGCAAAGTAAATGTGTATCAGGAACCGCTGATCAGAAATATGGCGGCCTACATTTACAAGACGCACATCGCGGGTAACTACTTCATCAACACCGCCGACGCCAGTCCCACCATCCAGGTCGACGCCCCTTTTTTATATCGGATTGGAAAAGCGGTCAATGACCCGCAACTGGTGCAACTGGCAACCTGGTTCTATTCACGTTCCAGCCAACCGATTTCGGGCGAAACCAATACCAAACAACGGGCGCTGTTTGACTGGTTGAGTCTGCCCGAAATGGCAAAAGTTGTTACATCCTCCAGCAATCTGAAAGCACCTGATCTGTCTAGCGTCTGGTTTGCTGATATTCAGCTGATGGGTGCCCGCACCAGCAACGACCGTTTGTATGTAGCCTCGCACGGGGGACATAACAACGAAAGCCACAACCATAACGATGTTGGCGATTTCATTATCTACGCGAATAGTACACCCGTCATTATTGATGCGGGTTCTGGAACGTACACGGCCAAAACGTTCTCGGCCGAGCGCTACAATTCCTGGTACAACACCTCGCCTTACCACAATCTGCCAACCATCAACGGTATTCCACAGTCAGCCGGGCGGAAGTTTGAAGCTACGAACGTGGTCTATACGCATCCGGCCAACACAACCGATTTACGGATGGATATCGAAACCGCCTACCCGCCAACGACAACTCTCAAAAAATGGACGCGGACAATAAAAACCACACCCAAAAATACGATTGAAATTGGGGACGAGTACACGGCGACTGCGCCCTTAAAAAGCCTCTCGCAAACGTTCATGACCATCTGCACCGTCAATACCAGTCAACCCGGCAAACTTATTTTCGAGCAGGTTGGCGGCAAAAAAGTGAGTCTGGAGTATGATGCCACCAAATGGAAAGTCTCGGTTGAAAAGTTGCCACTAGATCAGTCCGACGACAAAATATTCCGGCAGAAATGGCAGGTGCAGGATATCTTCCGAATACTCCTGACCAACCAATCGCTGGCAGCCCAGGACAAATTCAGATATGTAGTATCAACAGTAAATTAACGAGAACGGCGACAGCAAATCCTCCAGCGATTGGCCCATAGGGCCTACACAGCGTAGCGTTGGTAGCCAACAGGTCTTGTACCTAACGGCACAGGATTCCATTCTGTTGACGCTACCTACCAACGCCTTTGGCTGTAAAGGCCCTATAGGCCAAAATTAATCCCGACTTTACATTAAAAAAGCTGCTATTCTGTACTTTCCCATGTCATGAAATACCTGCTGATCATAGCGTCGTTGCTCCTGATTGCCTTCCAGTTTGGGCACATTCCTGTCTTACCCGACACGAACTGGAGCGAATACAATGGCGACGGTGCCCGAAGCCATTTCTCGCCATTGACACAAATAAATCCGGAGAATGTACAACAACTAAAAGTAGCCTGGACCTATTCATCGGGCGGAGCCGATACAACGGGCAACCGAACCCAGATGCAATGCAACCCTATTGTTGTTGATGGCGTTTTGTACGGCGTTTCAGCTAATACACAGACATTTGCGTTGAATGCCGCAACGGGTCAGGAAATCTGGCGAACGAAATTGACCGACAACGGCGGCACCACCAGTCGGGGCGTAACGTACTGGGCGGATGGCTCGGATAAACGCATTTTGTTTGGTGCAGGCAAATGGCTTTACGCCTTCGAGGCAAAGACGGGTAAACCCGTTGACAGCTTTGGCCAACGTGGACGTATTGACCTGAAAGAAGGCATTGAACGACCCGGTGCCGATAATTACGTTCAGCCCAACACGCCCAACACCATTTACAAAAACCTGGTCATTGTGGGTGTGCGCGTCTCCGAGGGCGAAACGGCCTTGCTGGGAGATGTGCGTGCTTATGATGTTCGAACGGGCCAAAAGGTCTGGACATTTCACACCATCCCGCAACCCGGCGAATTTGGCTACGACACTTGGGCACCTGCCAATCCGCGCCAACGACTGGGCGGTGCCAATGCCTGGGCGGGTATGGCCATCGACCGGGATCGAGGTATTGTGTACATCCCAACGGGTTCCGCAGCTTATGATTTTTACGGCGGCAATCGAAAAGGCAATAACCTTTACGCCAATTGTTTGCTGGCATTAGATGCAACAACAGGCAAACGGCTCTGGCATTTTCAGTTTGTGCATCACGACATCTGGGATCGTGACCCACCCGCACCCCCAAGTTTGTTAACCGTTGTTCAAGCCGGAACCGACGGTCGGCCCCGAAAAATTGATGCCGTCGCACAAACGACCAAACAGGGCCACGTTTTCGTTTTTGATCGGGTTACGGGGAAGCCGTTGTTTCCGGTCATCGAGAAAGCGTTTCCAGCCGCTGCCGTTTCGGGAGAATACCCCAGCCGAACGCAACCTATCCCAACGAAACCCGCGCCGTTTACGAAGCAATCATTCACCGAAAAAGACATTAACCCCTGGGCATCGAACCGGGATGAAATCGTAGCCACATTGCGAAAAGCTCATACGGGCAGTCCATATATTCCACTGACGTCAACAATGACCATCTTCTTCCCCGGTACCGATGGCGGTGCGCAATGGGGCGGCTCGGCGGTCGATCCAGAGGGAGTGATCTATATACCTGCCAAGCAAAATCCCTGCTTTTCCTCATTGGTGCTGAAAGAGCAACCTACCGGTAATGCGTCGGTAACGGGGGCACAATTGTACAGCTTGCGTTGTGCCGCTTGCCACGGTGCCGACCGACGGGGAAATCACGATGGTTCATATCCTTCGTTATTGGGACTGGAAGCACGACTGTCCTCCGATGCCGTTCATCAGGTGTTGTTGAAAGGTCGGGGGATGATGCCTTCTTTTTCACATCTTCCCGAAGCCGAACGCAAAGCTATCGTCGATTTTCTGTTTAACAAAGGCAATACGACGCAAACCGTGAGCGCTCAGAAAGCGGGGCTGCCTTATCAGCATACGGGCTACAATCGCTGGTACGACAGCAAGGGTTATCCCGTGAGCGCACCGCCCTGGGGAACTTTAACAGCCATCGATCTTAATACGGGCGAGCATCGTTGGCAGGTACCGTTGGGTGAGTATAAAGAACTCACCGCGAGAGGTATTGCACCAACCGGAACCGATAACTATGGCGGACCGCTTGTAACGGGCAGCAATCTGTTGTTTATTGCCGCCAGTAAAGACGAGCAGCTACGGGCATTTGACAAAAAAACGGGTAAAATTCTGTGGCAGGTTCAACTGCCAGCCGCAGGATATGCATCGCCCAGTACCTATTCGGTAGGAGGCAAACAGTATGTGGTCATTGCTTGTGGTGGCGGAAAATTGAACACAAAATCAGGAGATAAGTACGTCGCTTTTGCTTTAGAGTAGGTATCTGGGTTTACGGTTTGTGGTTTACGGTTGGCTGACGCGTCAGCAAGACCTGCGTCAGCCAACCGTAAACCACAAACCGTAAATCGAATACCCCAAATATGTCTTCCGTAATTAACGTTGGTTTGGTTGGTTTTGGCTTGTCTGGGCGGTATTTCCATACGCCGTTTCTGTCTGTCAATCCGAAGTTTCATATAAAGAAAATCGCCAGTAGCCGTCCTGATGCGGTTCGTGAGTTTGATCCGTCGATTGAGTGGGTTGCTACACCGGAAGAGCTGTTCGCCGATCCGGCTATCGATCTCGTTTTCATTTGTTCGCCCAACGAAACACATGTCGACTATGCGCGAAAGGCACTCGAACAAGGCAAAAACGTCGTGGTTGAAAAACCATTTGCGCTTTCGGAAGCCGAAGCCATTGAGTTATTGGCGTTAGCCAAACAGAAGGGCAAAATCGCTACCGCTTACCAAAATCGGCGGTGGGATTCTGACTTTTTAACGATCAAACGTTTACTAGCCGAAGATGCCTTAGGGGAACTCGTTGATTATGAATGCCTGTATGATCGCTACTCGCCTGTTCCACCGAATTCCCAAAGTTGGAAAGAACAGGCCGGTCCAGGGCGGGGCAATCTGTACAACTTAGGGCCCCACTTGCTCGATCAGGCGCTGAACCTGTTTGGCAAACCCGACACCGTACAGGCTAGCATCCGAATCCTCCGTCCGAACAGCCATGTGCCTGACTATTTCGACATAAAACTGGGCTATCCCGATAAGATCGTTCGGCTTGAATCCAATCTGCTGGTGTATCATAATCAGCTACGATTTAGTCTGCATGGCACCAAAGGCTCGTTTATCAAAGGCGGCTTAGATGTGCAGGAGGAACGCCAACGGCTCAACGAATTACCAAATCGGCCCGATTGGGGGGTTGAACCAGAGGATCGTTGGGGAACGCTTTACAGAGATGGGAAAGCCGAAGTCATTGAAAGTGAGCCCGGCAATTACACCCCTTTTTACGACAACCTCTACGATGCGATTGTGAACGGAGCCGAACCCGCTATCACCCCCGCCGATATTCAACAACTTGCCCGTGTCATCGACCTAGCGCTGGAAAGTAGCCAAACTCAACGTACCATCGCTTATTAATCATGACCACCTACCGCTGGCGAATTGTAGTGCTTCTGTTTGTAGCTACGACTATAAACTATCTGGACCGACAGGTAATCAGCCTGCTCAAACCCACGTTAGAAACCGTTTTCAACTGGACCGAAACCGATTACAGCCATATCGTGATGGCGTTTCAGGCCGCTTATGCCTTTAGCTATGTTGTCTTTGGTCGATTGATCGATACCATCGGCACCAAAATGGGCTATGCGATTGCCGTTTCGGTGTGGAGCATAGCCGCGATGATGCATGGGTTGGCAACCAGCACGTTCGGCTTTGGCGTTTACCGCGCTCTGCTGGGTTTAGGCGAAGGCGGAAACTTCCCGGCGGCCATTAAAACCGTAGCCGAGTGGTTTCCCCGAAAGGAACGGGCACTGGCAACAGGTATCTTTAACTCCGGCACAAACATCGGTGCAGTGGTTGCGCCTATTCTAGTCCCCTGGGTATTGGGGGCTTATGGCTGGCAAATGGCGTTCGTGCTGACGGGACTGGTTGGGTTCATCTGGCTTGTTTTCTGGTGGATGAGCTACGAAAATCCGCAACGGCATAAAAAGCTATCCTCAGAAGAACTGGTTTATATCACCAGCGATGCCGAAAGCACTACCGGCGAATCGATTCCGTGGCTGAATCTCCTTAAGTATCGGCAAACCTGGGCCTTCGTGCTGGGCAAACTATTCACCGACCCGGTCTGGTGGTTTTTCCTGTTCTGGCTACCTTCTTATTTTGCCTCCTCATTTAATCTTGACCTGAAAAAGCCCAGCTTACCGCTCATTTTCGTATACACAGCCGCTACGCTGGGTAGCGTGGGTGGTGGGTATTTATCCGGTTATTTCATCCGCCGGGGCTGGACGATCAACCGCTCCCGTAAAACGGCCATGCTGCTCTACGCGCTCTGCATTGTGCCCATTGTACTGACCCGTTACGCAACCTCTATCTGGGAAGTGGTTGGGTTGCTGAGTCTGGCCGTTGCTGCTCACCAAGCCTGGAGTGCCAACCTGTTTACGCTCGTGTCGGATATGTTTCCCAAGAATGCCGTTAGTTCGGTTGTTGGGCTAGGTGGCATGGCTGGTTCGCTGGGTGGACTCGCCTTCCCCATTGTGGTGGGTGCGTTGCTGGATACGTATAAAGCACAGGGCGATATTACCATCGGCTATAACTACCTGTTTTTGCTCTGCGGCAGCGCCTATATACTGGCCTGGTTATGTATCCACTTCTTTGCGCCTAAGTTGAAACCAGTTGAGTCGATAGAACGCTGATTTTTATGATCTATATGATGGATTAAGATCATTTTTAACCATAGTAATCATAAAAATCAGCGTTCTATATGTATCCCCTTACCATCAACCACTGGCTGACGCAGCACGCTCAATTCCGGCCTAACCATCTGGCGTTCGTCTTTGACGATACACGCCTGACGTTTGCGGAACTGAACCGGAGTGTCAACCGGATGGCCAATGCATTGCGTGCAGTTGGCATTGGTAAAGGGGACAAAGTAGCCACCGTGCTGCCCAATAGCCGCGAGTTGTACGAAGCGTTTTGGGCGGTAGCGAAGCTGGGCGCAGTGCTGGTACCGATGAGTCCGATGGTGCGTGGACGAGGTCTAATAAACTTGCTCAATGATGCCGATTCGGGGTTGGTTCTGACCGACTCTGCCCATGCTTCTTTTCTGGATGAAGTTCGCAATGAGCTGATTATTCCGGCTACAAACTACTGGTTAACCGATGGCGAGCAATCCAACTGGCAATCGTATGCGGCTTTGGGGGAGGCCGCTTCGCCAGAGGAACCGCCTACGCTTGACCTAAGTGGTGACGATCTGTACAACATTATGTACAGCAGTGGCACAACTGGATTGCCCAAGGGCATCATGCATTCTCATTTCGTCCGATCCATGTACGGAACGTTGTTTGCCAACGCCTACCGTATTCGGCCCGAAAGCGTCATTATGCACTCCGGCTCCATTGTATTCAACGGCGCCATGCTGACGTTTATGCCCGCCATGTTCATCGGCTGCACCTATGTGTTAATGAAAGAATTTTCGGTACAGCCCGTCTTACAAACACTGGCCAGTGAGGGCGTTACGCACACGATTCTGGTACCAACTCAAATTGCATCCTGTTTGCGCTACCCGGAATTTACGATCAGTAAAATGCCGGCCATCGAATACATTTTGTCGGTGGGAGCGCCGTTGCTGAGCGAGCAGAAAGAAGAGTTGATCCGACGATTTCCGAATACGTTCTACGAGCTATACGGCCTAACAGAAGGTTTCATGACCGTTTTGGACAAGACTGTTTCGGCCGAGAAAACGGGTTCGGTTGGGCGACCGATCTGGTTTTCGGAGATGAAAATTGTCGACGATGAGGGCCTGGAACTACCAACGGGCGAAGTCGGGGAAATCATTGGCCGGGCACCTTTTCTAACCTCGGGTTACTACAAAAAACCAGCGTTAACCGCCGATGCGCTTCGGAATGGCTGGCTTTACACCGGCGACCTGGGTTACATTGACAATGATGGCTATCTGTTTCTGGCAGGCCGGAAGAAAGACCTGATTATTTCGGGTGGTGTGAATGTGTACCCCAAAGACATTGAAGAGATTATCATTCGCCATCCGTCAGTAGCCGAAGTAGCCGTATTTGGCGTACCTCACCCCGACTGGGGCGAAACTCCCGTTGCCGCCGTCCGATTGGTTGCAGAAGTTTCTATTAGGGAGCTTAAAGACTGGACGAATCAACACATTGAAGCCCGTTATCAGAAGATTTCAGCCATGATGTTACTTGATGAATTTCCGAAGAATGTAGCCGGGAAAGTCCTAAAGAATGAACTGCAGGAGCGCTATAGCGCTATGAGAAAATGGTGAAATAGGTAATCAGTTTTTTCATTCTCACCGGGTTAAAACCCAGTGCAGTTCATTTATCCTATGTTTTGCACCGGATTTCAACCCGGTGAGAATAAAGAAATCAACACGAATACTCAACATGATTCATAAAAACTACACTTCCACCCTTACGCTGTTCTTCATGTTGGCGGTCACCATTTTAAATGCCCAAAATAACGCTCCCTCTTCCGATTGCCCTTGTCGACAACTCGCCCAAAAAACATTTCCGGAAGCAACCATCACACTGGCCGACTGTGTGCCTGCGGGATCATTTACGCCACCTGGAAGTAGTCAGCCTATAGCCGACTTACCCGCTTTTTGTCGGGTCGCAGCTACATTGAAACCCACGCCTGAGTCCATGATTCGCATAGAAGTTTGGCTACCCGAAACGAACTGGAATGGCCGTTTTCTGGGAACGGGTACGGGCGGAGGTGCAGGAAGCGTTTCGTATGGTGCTTTGGTCAATGGACTAAAGCGGGGATTTGCCACGACGAATACCGACATGGGAACCTCACCCAACGCCAACGAAGCTGTCGGCCATCCCGAACGCTGGGTGGATTTCGGCCATCGGGCTACCCATGAAATGACGGTAACCGCGAAAGCCATCACGCAAGCCTATTACCAGAAACCATTTCACCACGCCTACTTCGCGGGCTGTTCGACGGGTGGTCAGCAGGCATTGATGGAAGCCCAACGTTACCCCGACGATTACAATGGGATTCTGGCGGGTGCTCCGGCGAACAACCGCACCCATTTACACACGGGTTTTGTCTGGAATTACAAGGTTACCAACCAGATACCGGGCAGCGCATTTCTCCCGAAGGAGAAGATCGCATTCATAACCAACGCCGTGGTCAAAGCTTGCGCGGGTAAAGATGGTGGTGCACCGAACGATAACTTCCTGACCGACGCAAGTGCCTGTAAATTTGACCCAGAAACATTGCCCAAATGTCCAGACGGCACTGATGATGGCACCTGCCTCACCGGTCCTCAATTGGCCGCCCTAAAAAAAATATACGCTGGCCCCGTCAATCCCCGAACCGGCGAACGCATTTACACGCCCATTCCGCTCGGAAGCGAGAATTCAGGTGCGGGCATCGAGTATCAACAAAACCCGAAACAGTCCCCACCCGCTTTATTCTACCAATACAAATGGGCGTTCGGCAACGATTTCGATTACACCACGTTCGACTTTGATCGTGATCAGGATAAGATGGATTCCTTATTAGCGCCGATCCTCAACGCCAATAATCCCGATCTCGCTCCCCTGAAAAAGAAGGGCGGAAAAATTCTGATGTACTCCGGAACCTCCGATCCGCTTGTTCCCTATCAGGATGCTGTCAGCTATTACGAGCGGGTTATCAAAGCGCAGGGTGGTCTGAAGCCAACAGGTGATTTCTTCCGGTTCTACCTGATACCGGGCATGGCGCATTGTAGCGGAGGGCCAGGCTTAAACGACTGCGGCCAAAATCTGGCACTCACCGTTCCGCAGGATCGCAACCACGATATGTTAACGGCACTCATCAACTGGGTCGAACAGGGTGTTGCTCCCGATAAACTAATTGCTACAGCTTATACAGGTGGCGTTTCCACCAATGCCGTCCGATTCCAACGCCCCGTCTTCCCCTACCCCAAACTACCGAAATACACCAGCGGTGATCCGAACGCTCCTGACAGTTATCGGGGAGTCGATTCTCCGAGGAACGCGGTGTTAACGCCTGCTGAACGGTATTTGAAGTAAGGATCGAAAGTAGTGAGTGTCTGTGAAGGCAGGTTCTTAAACCTGCCTTAGTGAGGTTTCTCAAAACCGAACGGTTCGTTCATACAATTCGGTTTTGAGAAACCTCATTAGGGTCAGATTTGAGAATCTGACCCCACGAGAACATCCGCAACAGCCTGACCCAAAAACACTTTCTCCAAGTGCGCCCTGTACAAATCTTTGTCGCGGCTAATGTTAACGTTCTTTTCGACATCGTGAAAGTGAATGCTTTCCAGGGGCTGCACGCCCGTGAAGGCCATCATCCGGTGAAATCCAAACATCACGCCTTCATCGACGCTTTTTTGACCGAAAAACTCACCTGGTAAGGTAAAGGCTTCTTCGGGTGCATTCCAGCTTGTCGTCAGCATATAGTGTCGACCGTGCAACGAGCCGCCTGTGCCGTAGTTGATAGCTGGATTTTTCCGCGAACGGCCATCGCTGGTATACATACCCTGCTGATGGCCAGCGGTGAAGACCCGATCAATGTATTCCTTCAATCGGTGTGGTAATTGAAACCACCAGATAGGCGTGTGGTAAATGATCACATCGGCCCATTTGTATTTTTCTACTTCGTCGGCTGGATCATAGTCGTCGTTAACGTGGGTTACCTGTACGGCAAACTCATCGGGGTGTTGCCGTAAAAAATCAAGTGTCCAGTTAGTCAGTGTTTCATTAAAAGCACCGCCCGAATGAGCGAATTTCTGCCCGCCGTTGATAACAAATATATTCTTCATGGATGTGTTCGATTTAAATAGAACGCTGATTTTCAGGGCCAATATGATTGGTTTATGATTTAAATCTGACCATCAGAGATAAACAGAAATTATATAAATCATAGATCATCTTGCTAATCATAAAAATCCGCGTTCTATCTCGTCTTTTATTGTTATGCAAAATTAGCGCAGCCTATATTATCATAAAAATAAGTTAACTAGTAGATTTGCATCATAAAACTGATAGATTATGATTGTTAATCTGGAATGGTTTCGAACGTTTAAAGCCATCTACGAAACCGGCTCGCTAACGGCAGCGGCTCAGACGTTATACATTTCTCAGCCTGGCGTTAGTCTCCATCTGAATTCACTGGAAGCGCACACGGGTTATAAATTATTCGATCGGGCCGCCCGGAAAATGGTACCTACCGAACGGGGCAAGTTGATGTACAATTACATCCTGGAGCCAATCAGCAAACTCGAAGCCGCCGAACAGCAGTTCAACAAAAGTTCGAAAACCGACAAGGCAACCATCAGCATCGGGATGTGTTTTGAGACCTTTCAGTTTACGCTGGAGCCACACATGAGTACACTCCCGTTCAACGTCATTATCAAGTTTGGCGAGTATGTTCAAATGCAACAGGATCTTGATAAGGGGCTTCTGGACTTAATCATTACCCCACAAAAAGGCACCCAGACGAACCTGGAGTATCAGCCATTTTCGAAAGAGCGAATTGTGCTTATTGGTGGGGCTAAATCGGATAGCAATGTCTTCAACAACCTTGTGACAGAAGGAAAAAGCAGCGACGCTGAAGCGTGGTTAAAGCAGCAAATTTGGTACAGTACAGCCGCCGATATGGAGCACTTGAAGAAATTCTGGTACCTGAATTTCAACACTCACCCCGACTTCAAGCCCAACTACATCGTACCGAACATTTGCTCCATCGTGCGTTGCCTGAGCGACGGAATAGGATTCTCGGTCATTCCTGATTTTCTATGCCGGAATGAGCTTGAGCAAGGCAAAGTGAAGCTGGTTTGGGAAGGCAAGAAGGTCATGGAAAATACACTCTATTTCGGTACCCGTAAGAAGACAATCTATACAAACGAGATTAACCGCATTAAGCAGATTTTCGAGAGCCAGAATGGTTAGGTTCCATGCCTTTTTTTGTCATTCCGACGTCAGGAGGAATCTCGAGTTTGACTAATACGCAACGTTGAGATTCCTCCTGACGTCGGAATGACAAAAAAAGCCAAGTTTTTCATAAAAATCGAACTCCCCTACACCGCCAAAGGCTCTTGCACTACTAGTTGAAGACGTTCATGAGCCTGATCCAGACCCACTAAAAACGCGTTTTCTGCAGCAGGTGTGCTAAACAGACTCGGTGTTAATTGGCGGTAATAGTTGATTCCTTCCTCTAAATTCCGGCCGAAATTCCGTAAATAGGTCTGGCGTTTGGCATCAGCAGGGTCAGCCTCAGCCAGTTGTTCTTCCAGATAATTCAGGTACTGTGTAAGTTCATTTAGGAACATGTGTGGACGTATTGGCCCACTGAGCAGATTGGCGCGACCGTAGATGTGATCGGTCATTTCCTGAAGAGAAACGATCTTGGAAAAGTAAGCAATGTTTGGACCGGGGCAGATGGTTACGGCATGAAGCTTTTTCAGGAAAGGCACGTTGTACACATGCGAAATGGCGTTACTCAATCCAATGCACAAACACTCTTTCCCTTGCAGTTCAGCAACCTGTTTTGTGTACTCCTCGACGGAGAGATTGAGCAATTGGAGCTGCGCCAGCTTTAACTTCTGGTATTGCTGTGAAGCCGTACAGATCGGCTCTTTAGTAAATTCGGTATTGGTGACCAAATGCTTTTCGGTACAGGGGCTTCCAGGTATTCCTCGATTAATCCGGCGGAGTCTTTCCAGTTCTGAACTGGTTCCTTTCAGGTAATAAAAACGAACGCCCAGCGGAGAAGCTTTACTTAGAACAACGTCGTTCTGCCCTGCTTTTTGAAGTTTCGCCAATGTGTCATCATCTACCGTTGTCGCTTCGGGAACCAGCAGAAAAGGGGTACCCCAGCCAGTGCTTTCGGCTCCATAGTACTGATGCAGAAACTGGTCTTCCTCATGCGTACCAATACCACCCTGAACCGTCAGTTTAATCGGGTGCGGCTCGGCAAAAACTTGCTTTCCTTTCTGTTGTAACGCATTGATATAAAGACCAAAAAGTGAATCGACCAATTCCGCTTTCTTCTGTTTGAACTCTTCCAGAATCGGCCCCATCAAATACCCGTCGGTGGCAAAGGCGTGTCCACCGCAATTGAGTCCCGATTCGACCCGAAACTCACTGACCCAAACGCCTTTCTTGGCCAGATATTTCCCCTGAATCAGCGCAGAGCGGTAATCGCTCACTTTAATCACAATCTTCTTGTCAAACTCACCCAACCCTTTGGCGTCGAATTCAGGACAGTTTTCCAGGTAGTTGAACAGCCGTGGATTTAGTCCTGCCGAGAAAATAATCGAGGAGTTTGTAAGGGTGCTCCTGGCGTATCCCTGCAAGGCGGTTAGGGCATCGGAGCCATTCTCACGTATCAGCCCATTCCGGTCAAGGTTGTTTTTGTCAACTTTTGTCATGATGTTGACATCAATACTCCCAGGCTGAATATGGCTTCTCAGGCTTTGTTGCAGACTAGCCTTTTCCAACGCATTGTCCGACTGTACCATCTTTTGATAAATAGCTTTCAAGGTGCTATCGTCGGGTAGCATCTCAAAATACTTAACCAACTCAGAACCGGCTTCAAAAGCAGCATTTTTCAGCGTTTCCATCTGCGCCTGAATCGTTCGATTCATCAGGTCGAGGTAGTCTGTAATCCGCCGGGCGCGATAGTCTTTTTCGTTAGCCGTTATCGGCACGTAGGGTTCATTGACCTGCTGATAATAGTAATTCCGCATGGACTCAATCAGCCGATCTTCCACAATAGACAGCACGGAATTGATACCAAAACGCGCCACTTTGAGCGGAGAATCGATGGTATAAGCCAGGCCCATGACCGGAATATGAAAGCTATGGATGGGTGTACTCATAAAAAAGCGAGGGGAGAAATACAGGCAGTTTGCCTTCAAATTCAGCGATAAAGATACCGGAGTGCCCTCGGGCAGAAATTGATAATGATAGGATGGTCAACTGATTTTTATCAGGATACGCTCTGGGTTGTATCTTTACCCGTCAATATCCTCTCTGCGCTGAATCATGACGTTTTTCTACAGTAAAGCCCTCCACATTATTTTTGTCGTGACCTGGTTTGCGGGCTTGTTTTACATACCCAGGCTATTCATCTACGCCACCGAAGCCGAATCGCAGGAGGAGCCGGGACGCAGCGTTCTGCAGAAACAATTATTGCTCATGCAACGCCGACTCTGGTTTGGCATTACCTGGCCCTCGGCAGTAATGACGCTATTGCTGGGGCTAAATACCTGGTATAACTACGGAGCAACGCCCACCTGGTTGATTTACAAACTGATACTCGTCTTAGGCTTATACGTATATCATGGTTTGTGTCATGCCATTTTTCGGCAGGAGCAACGGGGAGAGTTTCGTTATACGTCTACCCAGCTCCGTATCTGGAACGAAGTAGCCACGTTATTTTTGTTCGCTATTGTGTTTCTGGTCGTCCTTAAAGATGCCCTGAATATGCTCTGGGGTATGCTTGGACTGTTGGCTTTACTTGTCGTTTTGATGGTGGCCATTCGGGTGTATAAGCGCCTAAGAAAAGACTAGCTTTCCGCAGTAGATTAACTGACTATCAGCGTAAACTTACCTTCCTGAAAACTACCTCCCATCGACGTAGCAAACTCATTCGAAAATGCGACGAATGGTAAACTCTGTTGTGCACGTATCCCGGTCGGCGTTCAGCATAAAATCCTATCATTAATCGTAACACTTCAGTCGTTTTAAGGCATACCTATCAAGGGGTTACGGGCTCAATTCGATGCGAATTTATACGACCATACAAACAGGGTTGGCATACAATTAGGCCAATAAACAATTGCCAAATCAAAATACATTTAGTGTATTCGTGTTATTTACTACCGTAATCACGAGACTTTTACTTCTATACATTTAGTTTGGCACGCAATTAGTGGGAGCTTCGCCCCTCGTAAAAATCGACCTGCAAGGCAAAAAGGGTAGTCTTTTCGTGCCTGATTCAAGGAATATATCGACAAAGATCGTGGGGGAATTTTCAACCCATTTCGCCTACGCTATATATATATTGTACAATTTTTACATACTTAAAGAACATCTTTCGACTTCGACTCAATTAATCCGTTTTTTATTTAAATCATTGATTATAAATCATTTGATTATTTATAATTACACCTGCGTCTACATATAAATATACTGTTTTATCAATACAAATATACATATACTATTAAGTTACCAATAAGCATATAAATACACTTTACGTAGCTATAAATAAACACTAAAGCCTAGTTCCTACCAAAGTGGCACTCCATTTGTCTAACAAGGTAATCACCATTCCGACTTAAGGGAAAGTTATCGTTTTCATCTTCGACAGAGCGGATTCACAATTATTTTTTCAGTAACTGCTCAACTGATAGTACTATGAAAAAAAACCTTTACACAAAAAAGGGTGATCTGAATCGTTCCATTTGGGCAAAATCATCCCATTTGTACCAAATTGTCTGTCTCTTATTTTTTTTCGTAGCCTTATCACAAACGGCTAGGGCCCAAATCTCAGGTGCAGTTTATCGGGATTTTAACGAAGATGGTGTCCGGAGCTTCACGGCTGCCACACCGCTGGAAGGTGAAATCGGGGTTGGGGGCGTAACCGTCAACGTGTATAATGCTGCAGGCGCATTAGCAGGCACTACTGTTACCAGTTCTGCCACGGCTACAGCAGGGTCCTACACGGTTACGGTATCCGGAACAGCCCCCTATCGGGTTGAGTTTGTCAATTTACCCTCTGGTTACTACGACGGTCAACGAGGTACTGCAAGTGGAACGTCGGTTCAGTTTGTTACCACTTCGCCAGCTACGGGAATCAACTTAGGGATTAACTACCCTTTCGATTATTGCCAGGCTGCTCCCAACTTCATTGTCCCCTGTTATGTAAACGGTGACCCCGCCGGCGGAGGAAACGCTGGTACACAGCCCGTCTTAGTCTCCTTACCTTATAGTAGTACTGGTAACACGCCAACGGAAACTGCCGTTGCAACCAACGTTCAGATAGGAACGGTATTTGGCGTTGCCTACAACCGAACCTCTAAAAATATATACACAGCCGCTTTTGTAAAACGGCACTCTGGGCTTGGAACAGGCGGTGCCGGTGCTATTTATATTACAAAACCGGGTTCAGGCACAACCTATACAAGCACAGTGTTTGCTACGCTGCCCACCGCTGTTTCAGCGGTTTCGCCGGCTGCTATAGGCGGAACAACCGTTGTTGGTACCAACTCAGCCAGAGGATTACCGACTGCTACAACGACGACAAACTATGATGTTTCTACGTTTGATCAGGTAGGTAAAGCGGGCTTAGGCGATATTGAACTTTCGGAAGATGGCACAGAGCTCTACGCGATTAACCTCGGCGATCGACGGTTATACCAAATTCCGATCACGAATGCGAATACAACGAATCCAACGGCAGCCACTGCTTCTATCACCAGTTTTACGTTACCTGCTCCTACGCAGACAACAGGTAGTGTTTTGCGACCGTTTGCCCTTAAAGTCTATCGAGGGCGCGTTTACGTAGGGGCCGTTACCACCAATGAAGCGGTATCGACAACGGTAAACTTAGGGACAGGTTCAACTGGTGGAACGACTTCGTTGGTAACCCGAGACCCATCGACAATGGTCGCCTATGTCTTTGAGTTCAACCCGGTTAACTCTAGCTTTACAACGGTTTTGTCGTTTCCACTTAGCTATACAAAAGGAGCTACTGACAATGACCAAACCGGCGTGAGCCGTTCTGACCGCTGGTTTCCCTGGGTTAGCGTACAACCCTCTTACCCGACCCCAACAGCCGGGCAACTCCCGAACCGATATAGTCGAAATGACCTTGCCAATGCCAGTTACCCGCAACCGATGCTGTCGGGTATCGAATTCGACGTGGATGGGTCGATGATCCTTAGTATACGCGACCGTTTCGGCGATCAATACGGGAACAATAACTTGGGAGCAGATCCAGCCGGAACCAATACGCAATTGTACCGGGCCATTGCTCCGGGCGATATTTTGCGAGCGGGGCAATGTACGCCTGGGGTAAACCTCTGGACGCTTGAAAGCAATGCTCGCGTCTGTGGTGGTCCAGCCACTGCGGGGGCCAACACAAATCAGGGGCCCGGTGGAGGTGAATATTATTATAGTGATGCTATAGCCATACCTAATACAACCAACCCTTATCACCTCGAAATGAGTGAAGGTGGACTAGCCTTATTTCCGGGAACTGGCGAGGTAGCCTCTATTGTACTTGACCCAACCAACGCTGTTGATGCGGGGGGTGTTCGGCGATTCAAAAATTCGGATGGCTCTGGTAGCCCTTCAACTAGTG
This sequence comes from Spirosoma foliorum, assembly GCF_014117325.1. Lineage (NCBI taxonomy): Bacteria > Pseudomonadati > Bacteroidota > Cytophagia > Cytophagales > Cytophagaceae > Spirosoma > Spirosoma foliorum. The sequence continues at coordinate 6,168,734 of NZ_CP059732.1, forward strand.
TACAGATTTACGTGAGTAGTGGCGTATCAACCTTTGGGAAAGCCAATGGTCTGGGCGATCTTGAACTTAATTGCGACCTGCCACCGATTCAGATTGGTAACCGTGTTTTCCGGGATGTGAACAACAATGGGGTTCAGGACCCAGGTGAACCGGGTTTAGCTGGCGTACAGGTTGTTCTGCGTGGGCCTGGCAATACTACGATTGCAACGGCAGTTACTGACGCCAATGGGGAGTATTATTTTTCCAGTGCCACTGGAACCAGTACCGCTAGTTCCATAGAAAACTTAACATTGACGGCGGGTGGCAGCTATACACTGAGTTTCCCAACCAGTGTCAGCGCCTTCACCATAAGTGCATTTCCGAACTCAGCTACAGGTACAAATGGTGGAGCGATTGACTCCGATGCTGATGCTACCGGAGCTATTTCCATAACGCTTGGAACTGCGGGACAAAACAACTTTACTTATGATGTCGGTTATGCCTGTACTCCGCTGGCTTTAACGTTAACCTCTGGAACCATTTGCGCGGGTCAAACCGTCAGTCTAACCGCCACATCAGGTTTTAGCAGCTATACATTCTCGTCGGGATTAACCCAGGTTGGTACGACCAACGTGGCGAGTGGTAGTGTAAATGGAACATACTCCGTAACGGCCGTAAATTCGTTCGGCTGCACAGGCACAGCTAGTGGTAGTATTACGGTGAATGCATTACCTGTAGTGACGCTCTCCTCAGCCACGATTTGTACGGGCCAATCCGCAACCCTGACCGCAACGTCGGGCTTCACCAACTATACCTTCTCGTCAGGTCTAACGCGGATAGGCACCACAAACCAGGCGACGGGTTCCGCAGCTAGCACTTATTCAGTCACAGTTGTCAATAGCAATGGTTGTGTTGGAGTATCGTCTACTACTGGCGGAGCAGGAACCATCACCGTTAATACGCCACCTACGGTAACGCTTTCGTCGGCCACGATTTGTGCGGGTCAAACGGCAACCTTAACTGCAACAGCAGGCCTTGCTTCTTATACCTTCTCATCGGGTTTAACACAACTAGGGGCCACGAATCAGGCAACAGGTACTGCCGCAAATATCTATTCGGTAACAGCAACGAATTCGGTCGGTTGTTCGGCTTCGGCAGTAGGCTCGATCACAGTTAATCCAATACCTACTCTGACCCTGTCTTCCGCCACCATTTGTGCGGGCCAGACAGCGACATTAGTAGCAGGTGGAACGGGTTTTGCTTCTTATACCTTCTCATCAGGTTTAACACAAATAGGCTCGACCAGCCAGGCCACCGGTACAACCGGTGGAATCTATAGCGTAACGGCTACTACGGCCTTAGGTTGTTCAACTACGGCAACAGGTACTATCACTGTCAATCCGCTACCTGCTTTGACCCTGTCATCTGCAACGATTTGTGCTGGCCAAACCGCGACACTAACGGCCTCAACGGGTTTTGCGACCTATGTCTTCTCGACAAGTCTAACCCAGGGAAGTCCAACTAACGTAGCCAGCAGCACAGCGGCTGGAGTTTACAGTGTAACCGCTACTACAGCCCAGGGCTGTTCAGCTACCGCAACGGGCAGCATCACCGTCAACCCACTACCTGCTCTGACGCTCTCGTCAGCGACCATCTGCGCCGGACAGTCTGCAACGCTAACGGCCTCAAGTGGTTTTGCAACTTATGTCTTCTCGTCGGGGCTAACCCAAGTAGGTGCTACCAACCAGGCCACCGGTACCACAGCAAATACCTACTCGGTAACGGCCACCACGGCCTTAGGCTGTTCAACCACCGCGACGGGTAGCATCACCGTCAATCCACTACCGGCTCTGACCCTCTCATCAGCCACGATCTGTGCCGGACAATCAGCAACACTGACGGCGACGGCTGGTTTTGCCAATTATGTTTTCTCAACTGGATTAACCCGAATCGGCACGACAAACCAGGCCACGGGTACTACCACAAATATCTACTCGGTAACGGCCACCACAGCCTTAGGCTGTTCAACCACCGCAACGGGTTCTATCACGGTGAACCCACTACCAACGGTCACGTTATCCTCAGCGACAATCTGCGCGGGTCAAACGGCGACATTAGTAGCAGGCGGAACGGGCTTTGCGACCTATGCTTTTTCGGCTGGACTTACTCAAATAGGTTCGACCAGCCAGGCTACCGGTACAACCGGTGGAATCTATAGCGTAACGGCCACTACGGCACTAGGTTGTTCAACTACGGCAACGGGTACCATCACGGTGAACCCACTGCCTGCACTAACGCTGTCATCTGCAACGATTTGTGCTGGACAGTCGGCAACGCTAACGGCCTCAACGGGTTTTGCAACCTATGTCTTCTCGTCGAGTCTAACCCAGGGAAGTCCAACTAACGTAGCTAGCGGCACGGCGGCTGGAGTTTACAGTGTAACCGCCACCACAGCACTAGGTTGTTCAACTACGGCAACGGGCACTATTACCGTGAACCCGCTGCCTGCTTTGACGCTCTCGTCGGCCACCATTTGCGCGGGTCAGTCAGCAACACTAACGGCGACAACAGGTTTTGCCAATTATGTATTCTCAACCGGATTAACCCGAATCGGCACCACAAACCAGGCAACTGGTACTATCGCAACTATTTACTCGGTAACGGCAACGACCGCACTAGGTTGTTCAACTACGGCAACGGGTAGCATCATAGTTAATCCGGTACCTGCTCTGACGCTCTCTTCGGCAACCATCTGTGCGGGTCAAACGGCAACTCTGACTGCAACAAGTGGTTTTGCAACCTACGTCTTCTCAACTAGTTTAACTCACCTCGGCACCACGAACCAGGCAACTGGTACCACCGCTGGCATTTATAGTGTAACCGCTACTACAGCATTAGGCTGTTCCACAACGGCAACCGGTACCATCACCGTGAATCCATTACCGGTTGTAAACCTGACTTCAGCTACCGTATGTGCTAGCCAGACAGCCAGCTTGGCGGCCACTGCGGGTTATGCCTCGTACGTCTTCTCGTCGGGTTTGACTCAGATCGGCACCTCCAATGTAGCCGTTGGCACAGTGGGTGGAACGTACTCGGTAACAGCCATCAGCACCGCAGGGTGTTCAGCTTCAGCGACGGGTAGCATCATCATCAACGCTAACCCAGTAGTCGCGCTGTCCTCGGCAACCATTTGCGCCGGACAAACAGCGGTGCTATCAGCTAGCACGGGTTATGACACGTATATCTTCTCAGCCGGACTGACGCAATCAGGCAGCTCGAATGTGGCTACGGGCACAACAGCAGGTATCTACTCGGTAACGGCCATCAGTAATGCAGGTTGTTCGGCAACGGCTACAGGCTCCATCACAGTGAACCCATTGCCAGTGGTTACTCTCTCGTCGGCAACGGTCTGCGCAGGTCAATCGGCAACGCTGGTGGCCACAGCAGGTTATGCTAGTTATGCTTTCTCAGCTGGATTAACACCGGTAACGGGTCAGCCCAATATAGCCACAGGTTTAGTAGGCAGTACGTATTCGGTAACGGCCACCAGCACGGAAGGTTGTGTTGGAACGGGAACAGGTTCTATCACAGTGAATCCGCTACCAGTAGTAAACTTGACCTCGGCCACGGTGTGTGATGGGCAGACGGCTAGTCTGACGGCTACGGCAGGTTATGCCTCGTACGTCTTCTCATCTGGTCTGACTCAGATTGGTAGTTCCAATGTGGCTATTGGTACAGCCAGTGGTATCTATTCGGTAACGGCCATCAGTACCGAAGGCTGCTCGGCGACGGCAACTGGTAGTATCACAATTAATCCGCTACCGATTGTTACGCTGTCCTCAGCCACCATTTGCGCTGGACAAACAGCAGTGCTATCCGCTACATCAGGATATACCTCGTATATCTTCTCAACGGGATTAACTCAGGTAGGTAGCTCCAATGTGGCTACAGGTACAGTAGGTGCCACCTACTCGGTAACAGCCATTAGCAGTGCAGGTTGTTCGGCGACAGCAGCAGGCTCCATTACGGTGAACCCGCTGCCAGTTGTTACCCTCTCATCAGCGACGGTCTGCGCGGGTCAATCAGCAACGCTGGTAGCCACTACGGGATATGCCAGCTATGCTTTCTCAGCCGGGTTAACACCGATGCCGGGTCAACCTAACATGGCGACAGGTTCGGTAGGCGGTACGTATTCAGTAACGGCAACCAGCACGGAAGGTTGCGTCGGAACGGGCTCAGGTTCTATCACGGTGAACCCGTTACCAGTGGTAACCCTGACTTCAGCTACGGTGTGTGATGGTCAGACAGCAAGTCTGACGGCCACTGCGGGGTACGCGTCCTATGTCTTCTCGGCAGGCTTGACCCAGATCGGTAGCTCTAATGTAGCTGTTGGCACAGTGGGCGGAACATACTCCGTAACGGCCATCAGCACTGAAGGGTGTTCGGCTTCGGCGACAGGCTCGATCACTATCAACGCCAACCCAGTCGTTACCCTGTCTTCGGCCACGATTTGTGCTGGACAAACAGCAGTGCTATCAGCTACTACGGGTTATGATACCTACCTCTTCTCAGCTGGGCTCACTCAGGTTGGTAACTCTAATGTGGCCACAGGCACAACCGCAGGAACCTACTCAGTAACCGCAATCACTACAGAAGGCTGTTCGGCAACGACGGCAGGCTCCATCACGGTGAACCCACTGCCAGTCGTCACGCTCTCGTCGGCAACAGTTTGTGCAGGCCAATCGGCAACGCTGGTGGCCACAGCAGGTTATGCTAGTTATGCTTTCTCAGCTGGATTAACACAAGTAGCTGGCCAACCCAATATGGCCACAGGTTCGGTAGGTGGAACTTACTCGGTAACGGCAACCAGCACGGAAGGTTGTGTTGGAACGGGGACAGGCACCATCACAGTGAACCCGCTGCCAGTCGTTGACCTATCATCAGCTATCGTTTGTAATGGTCAAACGGCCAGTCTAACGGCTACGGCGGGTTATGATACGTATATTTTCTCGGCGGGCCTGACTCAGATCGGTAGCTCGAATGTGGCTATTGGTACTGCCAATGGTACCTATTCCGTGACGGCCATTAGCACTGAAGGGTGTTCAGCTTCAGCGACGGGTAGTATCACCATCAACGCTAACCCAGTCGTTACCCTGTCTTCAGCTACGATTTGTGCGGGGCAAACCGCAACACTGACGGCAACCGCGGGTTATGACACCTACATTTTCTCGGCAGGCTTGACTCAATCAGGTACGTCGAATGTGGCCACGGGCACAGTAGCGGGAATCTATTCAGTAACGGCCATCAGCAACACAGGTTGTTCGGCGACGACAACGGGCTCCATTACGGTGAACCCAGTACCTGTGGTTGATCTGTCATCAGCGACAGTTTGCGCGGGCCAATCGGCTACGCTGGTAGCCACGGCGGGTTATGCTAGTTATGCTTTCTCAGCCGGATTAACACCAGTACCGGGTCAGCCTAACATGGCGACAGGTTCAGTAGGTGGTACGTATTCGGTAACGGCAACCAGCACGGAAGGCTGTGTCGGAACAGGAACAGGCACCATCACAGTGAATCCATTACCAGTGGTAACCCTGACTTCAGCTACGGTGTGTGATGGTCAGACGGCCAGTCTGACGGCCACTTCGGGTTATGACACTTATGTCTTCTCAGCGGGCTTGACTCAAGTTGGAACGTCCAATGTAGCCATTGGCACAACGACAGGAAACTATTCGGTGACGGCCATCAGCACCGAAGGCTGCTCGGCGACGGCAACGGGTAGCATTACAGTGAATCCGAACCCAGTAGTCACGCTTTCCTCAGCGACCATCTGCGCGGGTCAATCGGCAACCTTAACCGCTACCACAGGTTACGACACTTACCTCTTCTCGGCAGGGCTCACTCAGGTCGGCACATCGAATGTAGCTACGGGCACAACAGCGGGCGTCTACTCGGTAACGGCCATCAGTACGGAAGGTTGCTCGGCGACGGCAACGGGTAGTATCACAGTGAATCCGAATCCAGTTGTAACCTTAACGTCCATGAGTGTTTGCGATGGTCAGACGGCAAGCCTAACGGCAACAACAGGTTATGACACGTATATCTTCTCGGCAGGATTAACACCAGAACGTCAACGTGCCTAATGTGGCTACGGGAACCGCAAACGGTGTTTACTCAGTAACGGCCATTAGCACCGAAGGCTGTTCGGGTACCGCAACGGGTAGCATTACCATTAATCCAGCCGTGACTGTAACACTTACATCGGCAACGATTTGCACAGGTCAGGTAGGTGAGTTGGTAGCAACGCCGGGTTACGACACATATATTTTCTCGACGGGACTAGCGCAGGTTGGAACGTCCAATGTAGCGAGTGGCACCCTGGCAGGCACTTACTCAGTAACGGCGATCAGTAATGCAGGTTGCGTAGGTACCGCTACCGGAAGCATCACGACAAATCCAACGGCAGTCGTTACACTCAGCTCAGCAACGATCTGTGCCGGTCAGTCGGCAACGTTAACCGCTACTGCTGGCTTTACGAACTATATTTTCTCGGCTGGTTTGACACCTGTTCCGGGCACACCGAATGAAGTAGTTGGAACAGTGGCTGGCGTTTACTCGGTAACCGCCAGCACCAGTGCCGGTTGCGCAGGTTCGGCTACGGGTGGCATCACAGTGAACCCATTGCCAACGGCACTCATTACGGTCACCAGCGCAACACTTTGCCAGGGCCAAAGCGCGACCTTAACCGCGAGCGGTGGCGATCTGTATACCTGGTCGACCGGTGAACAAAGTGCTTCGATCGTGGTGAACACCAGCAACGTTTACTCGGTAACCGTAAGCACCGTAAATGGATGTTCGGATATAGCCAGCATCACCATCACGGTCAATCCATTGCCAGTGATCACGGTCAATTCGGCAACGGTCTGTTCGGGTCAATCGGCAACGTTAACGGTAACGGGTTGTACAGGTGGTTCGGTTCTCTGGTCAACTACAGAAACGACCGCCAGTATTCTGGTGTCGCCATCGATCACCACAATCTATTCGGCAACCTGTACACTTTCGACGGGCTGTTCGTCCACAACGGCAACAAGCGTAACGGTTAACGACGTGCCATCTTATACTGCAGCACCTCAGGCAGTAACAGCTACCTGTACTGGTGCGGCAGCGAACAACGATGCTCGAATTGTGTTGACAACGCTGGTGAATACCGAACGGGCCGACATTGTTGTAGGCAGCACGTATGGCAGTGGCCCGGCTTATGGAGCACCAACCAACCTGACGGTAACGGCCGGAACGGTGAGCTTCACCAACCTGCCAAATCCAGGAACGAGCCAGCCTTACACCATTCGATTGTATAACCCAGGTGGAAGCTGCTATACCGATGTGACCGTCATCCTGGAACCAGCCTACTGCAATTGCCCCGATCCGAAATGTGTACCGATCGTTATTCAGAAGACAAAAAGCGGAACCGTTCGGTAAGCGATAAAAACAATCCCGTTCATGTAAAAGCCCAGGCAATTTGTTTGTCTGGGCTTTTTAGTTGTCGGCGGTGCATAAGTATCACGGTATTTTACCCCCCCCCGTCCCCTCCACTGAAAACAGGAGAGGGGTGAAGACTCGGTATTTTTTAGTCCCTCCCCTTGAACTAAGGGGAGGGGTTGGGGTGGGGTAAAATATCGTAATGCTTATGATTACTTACTTAGTTGTCGGCTGTGGTTACGCACCATCTGTCAAATTAAATCCTCCGCTTTCCACTCAGATTGCCCCGCATACCAAGTCAACCGGTTCACTCATAAACAAATGCATTAGTTTAAACGCATTATTCATTAGCTTGTCTAAAAAAATCGATGACATTGTTGATTCGTATCCTCGGTCTGTGTCCTCATCTAGAGTATACACACTTTTTTTTGAGCATGTTCAAAACTCCGTTAGGAGTGGCCTGTTAATAGAAAACAGAGGATTGAGCATAACCTGAAGCGCCGTAGCCGGGCCGCCGGAGCGGTGCGACCTAATTCTGTTCCTATCGATCGCACCGCTCCGGCGGCCCGGCTACGGCGCTTCAGGTTTCTAATAAACAACAATAACTATTGACCGGACGCCCTTACAGGGCTGATTAGACTATATCAGAGATATGTATATATCCTCACAGACCGAGGATACCAAACAGACCCAATTCGGCGACTAATCCGCTCAACTCAATTACAATCAAACCCAGCCTACTTACTCTTTAATCAATGCGTTGTTTTCTGTTCGGTTTGCTGGTTGTTCTGCTTCGTTGGTCCGCATCGGCCCAAATGCCTGCCTTGAAGCTTGAACACCTGACAACGCGTGAAGGGCTGCCTTCCAATGATGTCTGGTGCCTGAACAAAGACCGGCATGGCTTTTTGTGGATTGGTACGGGTCGAAACATCTGCCGCTATGATGGCTATAATTTCCTGCGACTGGATAGCCTCAAACTGGGCTATTGTTCCGGCGTTTCCACCGACTCCAAAGGGGACATCTACACCTCGAACGACACGCGGGGGCTTTGCAAAATCGACGCCAAAACACTGGCCGTAACCACCGTTGCCCGAAACAACTACGACGATACCGACCCGAGCAACGATCTCCACGAACAGGGCATGGTCGACTCCCACGATCAGGTGTGGGTGTGCGACTACACGTCCGTTAAACGCTACGACCCCACTACCCAAAAGCTCCATCGGTACAAATTTTCACAGACCGCTTCGGGGGGCGATGTGTATCAATATGCCAGCTTTTACGAAGATGCCCATCATCAATTATGGGTCGTTTCGGAGATCGGGCTTTATCGCTACGATCGTCAGCGCGACAAACTTATTTGCATGTTAGGTAAAGACGCGGTTTTAGCCCGTAACCGCATTTCGATTCGCTTATGCAAAGCCTCGGCCGATGCCGCCGGGAATCTCTGGATTGGCGGCTACGAATATGGTTTGGTCTGGTTTTCACCCGAAACGCAGTCGTTCAGCATTCGGAAAGAAGGGTTCGACCATACGAATGTGGTGTGCGTCAGAGAGTCGCAGGATGAAAATGGGCAAAAAATCCTGTTCGTTGGTACCGACGACGGTATCAGCATTTTTTATCCCGACCGAAACGAACTGTATCATTTACCCGAATTCTACAACAATGGCACGCAGGTAAAAGATATGTGCGACGATACTGCCAATGGAATTTTATGGATTGGCACTACCGAAGGCGTTTATAAATACCGGTACCGCAATGCGGGTATTCACACGGTCAACATTCCGCCTACGATTGTCCGGCTTCCGGTGAAGGTCAGCAGTATTTTACCCATTCCCACTGGCGACTACCTGCTCGGCTTATCGCATTCAGGTGCACTTGTCTGGACCTCTGGCACCAATCATTTCCAGCGGTTGTCTTACCCTGTCAACGCACTCACGCAACAACTTCGGTGGATTCAGGGTCGTCCCTTTGCGTTTACCGACAAAGGCGTTTTTGTGGGCGATCTCCAGAAGGGCCGTTTCTCTAGCTGGGAACCCGCTACCCGCTTATTCAAAAACACCGACTTCCGTGATGGGTTGCTCGACCGAAAAGGACGACTCTGGATTGCCAATCTGAACGATGGGGTAAAAGTCATTGCGCCGACTACCGGTCAGGAAATCAAACTCTGGCCCGAGAAAGAGAACAAAAAATTATTGACTCTGACCTACATAAAAGGCATCCTGGAAGGTGTCGACGGACGTATCTGGGTGGCGACCTGCTCCCGTGGGCTATTCTTTTTCGATGAAAAACGAGCCGAGTTCATCAACATAGAGAGTCTCCCTATCAACAAAGGAAAAATCATTGGCGGGGAATGCATCATCGGCATGAATCTGACGCCCGACGGCTCCATTCTGATTTCCGGCTGGGGTGGTGTGTCGAAGCTGTCAAGCACCGGGCAGATTCTGACGACCTTCGAGTTCAAAACCGACCCACTCATCGACACCTATTGTTCCAACATTGCCGAATCGCCCAATAAAAATCTATGGTTTAGTACCAACGAGGGCATCAACATTGCGAACCCCAAAAATCACACGATTCGCTACATAACCACCATTGAAGGGCTACATAGTAACTCGCCAGTGGGTTTCTATTACAGCCCAGCCAACGAACTGTTCCTGGGCCATACGAACACCATCAATATTTTAAATGTCAATCAGTTAAATAACCAGATCACTAAACCACATATCGCCCTTAGCTCGCTTGAAATAAAAGGAAAACCTGTTCAGTTGGATGTATCGAAAGAGCTTACCCTCCAACCCGACGAGAATGCCATTACACTCAGTTTCTCGGCGCTGAACTACGAACCAGCCTCCAAAAACCAGTACAAATATCAGTTGCTGGGGCTTGACACCAGTTGGGTCGATCTGGGCGACCGACACATGCTGTCGTTTACCAACTTGGCTCCGGAAACTTATCAACTCAACATTAAAAGCGGCAACGGGAGTGGCGTCTGGACCGACAAGCCCTTAGTCGTTCGATTTACTGTAAAGCCGCATTTTACGGCCACCTGGTGGTTTCGGTCGCTCATTGGCTTATTGATAGGCGGTCTTGTGGTAGGTATGATGCGTTGGCGGGTAAATGCGCTGGCAGAGCGAAATCAGACCATTGCCGAGCGCAATCGCATGGATCTACAAATCGCTGAATTGAAACTCAGGGCCCTGCAATCCCAAATGAATCCCCACTTTCTGTTCAATTCACTCAATTCCGTTCAGAACTATCTGCTTACTGATCGGGGTATCGAAGGGGCCAAATACCTGTCGAAATTTTCGAGGCTGGTTCGGCGCATCATGGAAAACTCGAATCATCAGTACCTGCGTTTCGAGCAGATTATTGAAACCCTTCGGATGTATATCGAGATGGAGTCGTTCCGTTTCAATCATGAATTTCACTACGAGTTCGACATCGAAGAAAACGAAACGCTACTGGATGCCCTGCTGCCGCCTATGTTACTCCAGCCCTATGTCGAGAATGCCATCTGGCACGGTCTGATGCCGAAAGAAGGGGAGAAAAACCTCAAAATCTCAGCCCGCATTGACCGACACCATATTTATTGCACAATTGAAGACAACGGCGTTGGTCGAAAACTAACTCCACAGCGTGAGGGCCACATCTCGCGCGGACAGGAGATGACGAAAGGGCTTTTCGAATCGCTCAGCCGGAAAGACAGCGACGCCCGGCTGGAGATAATCGACCTTTTCGATGAAAACAATAACCCATCTGGCACCCGCGTAGAAATGATCATTCCCGTCGAAAAAGGATAACTCTAGCGCGAGCGTTTGCTCGTGCCGTTTCATATTGTCAGCATTCGCTGACCTTCCGGCTGGATATGCGCCAGTGAATACTGGCTAAATTAAACGGCATGAGCAAATGCTCGCGCCAGTGTGCCACTTTACCTCACTCATTAATTACTTAGTAGTCATTAGAATACTCCCAAGCAGACTTTTTTAGGCAGACCGAACATAACGGCTAACCAACCTATGAAAAGCCTAAACCAAACGCTTCTGATTTATTTAGCCAATCTCCTATTGTTGGCAAGCTCATCCGCTCTGGCACAGAAGCAGAACCTGGGAGTTTTTGAGGGAAATACTGACATCGGCGCCGTATTGAAACCCGGTTCTGCGCAGTATAATCCCAAAACGCACCAGTACGAACTTTCGGGTTCCGGCTATAATATCTGGTTCGATCACGACGAGTTTCATTACTTGTGGAAACGAATAAAAGGCGACTTCATTCTGTACACGCGGGCCAATCTGGTAGGCAAAGGCGTTGACCCACATCGTAAAGTTGGCTGGATGGTTCGGAGCAGTCTCGACGGCAAATCGGCCCATATCAACGCAGCCGAGCATGGCGATGGCCTTACGTCGTTACAATTCCGGCGGACTACCGGTGCCAATACCGAAGAGGTACGCTCGAAACTAACCCATGCCGACGTCATTCAACTGGAACGGAAAGGCAATACCTATACCATGCGAGTAGCCAAGTTTGGCGAACCCTTTGTAACTGAGCAGGTAACCGATCTGGATCTGGGCGAAGAAGTCTACGTCGGCTTATTTATTGGATCGCATAATAAAGATGTACTCGAACGAGGCACCTTTCGCGATGTGCGCATTAGCGTCCCCGCTCATGACGGACTCGTGCCGTACCGAGAATATCTGGCCAGCAACCTGGAAATACTGGACGTAGCGTCGGGGAATCGGAAGGTGATTTTCAATGCACCCAAGTCGATTCAGGCTCCTAACTGGATGCCCGATGGAAAAACGCTACTCTATAATGGTGACGGCCAGATGTACAGCTTCAATCTGGCAACAGGGCAGCCGTCTGTGTTGAACACAGGCGATGTAAAAAATAATAACAACGACCACGTGCTATCTTTTGACGGCAAAATGCTGGGGCTGAGCAGTGGTGTAAAAGAACTGGGCGGTTCAATTATCTACACAGTTCCATCAAAGGGCGGGTCGCCGAAACAGATTACGCCCAAAGGCCCCTCCTACTTACACGGTTGGTCGCCGGATAAGAAAACGCTGGTATTCACCGGTTCGCGCAATAACGAGTTCGACATTTACAGCGTCCCTTCCAACGGTGGCTCAGAAACCCGCCTGACAGAAGCAAAAGGACTTGATGACGGTCCAGAATATACGCCCGATGGCAAACACATCTATTTTAACTCCAGCCGTACCGGAACCATGCAACTCTACCGCATGAAAGCCGATGGAAGTGAACAGGTAGCCATCACAAACGGTGAGTTTCACGACTGGTTCCCGCATATTTCGCCTGATGGCAAATGGATCGTTTTTCTATCGTTTTTGAAAGACGAAGTGAAGTCCGACGACCATCCATTTTACAAACATGTTTACCTGCGTTTGCTGCCTATTTCGGGCGTTGGCCAACCGAAAGTGATTGCCTACATCTATGGTGGGCAGGGCACGATTAACACCCCATCGTGGTCGCCAGACAGCAAACGGGTCGCCTTCATCAGCAATACAGCCGAGAGTAGCATTAGTCCGGTTGAAAAATAGACCCTTTGTTCCCTCAATTCTAGATGAAGCAAGAAACGTTGACTCCCATAGGGTCAGCGTTTTTTTGTGTTTGATGGAAAAACTCGCCGGGTTAAAACCCGGCGCAAAAACACAGAATGGATGAACTACGCCGGGTTTTAACCCGGCGAGAATGAAAAATAGGACCGACTACATCTCCCAAAATCACATAGTACTATTTTAATAATTATCGACCAATAACACTTATTTAATTATACTATTAAAAGAATCAATAAAACTATTTGCGGCAATACACTCTGTTCCTTGTCCTAGCTAGTATAAATCCACAGCTACCTGATCTTAAGACGCAACCTGGATATCCGATCCAGAAAAGCGCCAAAAATTCTCTTTTCGGCAAGTCATACAGTACGTAGATGAATAAAACTCAGTTCGTAGTACGTGTTGCTTTAGCAACGCTGGCCAGTTTCCCGACCTTGGCTCAATCGCCCGTAGCGTATAGCTGGACTAACCTTCCCAAGATCGCTCAGCCCGTTTTTCGGAAGGATACAATCAGCGTTTTAGCGTATGGTGCCAAGCCCGATGGGGTTACTCTGAACACGAAATCGATTAATGCTGCGATTTCGGCCTGTAGCCAGAAAGGTGGTGGCGTGGTACTGGTGCCGAGTGGTATCTGGATGACCGGGCCAATTGAGCTGAAAAGCAACGTCAACCTACACCTGAAAAAATCGGCTACGCTGCTGTTCACCACCGACAAAAATCAGTATGCGTTGGTAGAAGGCGTATACGAAGGCAAACGAGCCGCCCGAAATCAGTCGCCTATATCGGGCATAAATCTGACCAATGTAGCCATTACCGGTCAGGGCATTGTGGATGGAAACGGTGATGTTTGGCGGGCTGTTAACAAAGGCCAATTAACTGATAGTCAGTGGCAGGAGAAAGTAGCTTCGGGTGGTGTTTTGAAAGACGACGGCAAGGTATGGTACCCAAGCGAGCAGTTTAAGCGGGCCACTACCGAAAACCGGAGCATGTTGCTGGCAGCGGGCAAAGCTCCTCAGGATTTTGCCGATATGAAAGACTTCCTTCGCCCAAACCTGCTGGTGCTGACGGGTTGCAAAAAAGTACTGCTGGAGGGCGTCACGTTTCAGAATTCACCAGCCTGGTGCCTGCATCCACTCATGTGTCAGGATTTGACCATCCGAAACGTTACGACGAAGAATCCTGAATATGCCCACAACGGCGACGGCATGGACATTGAGTCCTGCAAAAACTTCCTGATCGAAGGGTGTACACTCGACGTAGGCGACGATGCCATTTGTATTAAATCGGGAAAAGACGAGGAAGGACGTAAACGCGGCATGCCAACCGAAAATGGCATTATTCGGAATAATATCGTCTACAACGGACATGGAGGATTTGTGGTGGGCAGCGAAATGAGCGGAGGAGCCCGGTATATTTTCGTCTCGAACTGTACGTTTATGGGAACCGATAAAGGGCTACGTTTCAAATCGGTACGAGGGCGGGGTGGCGTAGTCGAGCATATTTACGCGAAGGATATTTTCATGAAGGACATCGCGCAGGAAGCCATTTTCTTCGATATGTATTACTTCGTGAAGTTCGCGACAGATGGCGAGCGCGACGAACGCCCAGTCATTAATGAAGGCACGCCTGTCTTCCGAAATATGAAGTTTGAGAATATCGTCTGTAATGGTGCCACCAAAGGCGTTTTCATCCGTGGCTTGCCTGAAATGCCTATCAAAAATATCGAGATGGACAATCTGGTGCTACAGGCCGACAAAGGTGTAGAGCTAATCGACGCAAGTGACATTCGGCTGACGCATACTCAGTTGATTACCAAAGAAACGAAGCCCGTCATTCTGGTCGACAATAGCCATAACCTGACCTTCGATGCTGTTCAGTACGATGCGAATACGAATTTATTGTTTTCAATAACAGGCGAACGGAGTCAGGCAATTCGCGTATCCCATACCGATCTTACGAAAGCGAAAACCAAAGCTGAATTCACCAAAGGTGCCGCTGAAAAGCAATTGATTATTAGCCAATAGTCGTATAAATCTATTAACAACAGAGGCACGGAGATATAGCTTAAACGGGTTATTTTGACTTCCTCAAGTGAAGTTAAAATCGATGTTTTTTGTCATTCCGACCGTAGGGAGGAATCTTAAAGTCCCTTGATAGGAAGGTTTGAGATTCCTCCCTACGGTCGGAATGACAAAAAAGGCTCGCTTGTCAATGAAATATTAAAGTTTAAACAGCTTCAATATTTAGCCCCTTTGTTCTCTGTTTTGAACTCCCCCTGACCGCTCTAACTATAGCCCAATGATTCGCCCCTTATTACTACTTTTCTTATTAATCTGGACAACAAGTTCATTTGCCCAGACTCCCCCACCAGCTTCACCCACAGTTTCAGTAACCGTTACGGTGGCGCAGGATGGTAGCGGTAACTACAAAACCATTCAGGAAGCCGTCAACAACTTCCGCGATCATATGCAGGTGCGGGTAACGCTGTATATTAAAAATGGCGTTTATGCTGAAAAACTCGTCATCCCATCCTGGAAACCCAATATTCATGTCATTGGCGAGAGTAAAGAGGGCGTCATTATTACGGGGAATGACTATTCGGGGAAAGATTATCCGGGGGGGAAAGACTGGACTGGGAAAGACAAATACAGTACCTATACTTCCTACGTCGTTCTGGTCGATGCGCCAGATATAATCCTAGAAAATCTGACCATTCGGAACACCGCTGGTCGAGTCGGTCAGGCGGTGGCGCTGCATGTAGAAGGTGATCGGTTCGTGTGCAAAAACTGCGTGTTGCTGGGCAATCAGGATACGCTTTATGCAGCCGCCGAAGGAAGTCGGCAGTACTACGAAAATTGCTACATCGAAGGAACGACCGACTTCATTTTCGGGAAATCAATCGCCGTTTTTCAGTCCTGCACCATCAAAAATCTTTCTGATTCGTTTATTACCGCAGCCGCTACGCCCGAGTATCAACGCTATGGTTTCGTATTTTTTGATTGCAAACTCATTGCCGATCCTGCTGCCCAAAAAGTCTATTTGGGACGCCCCTGGCGGCTTTATGCCAAAACAATTTTCATCCGAATCGATATGGGCGATCACATTTTACCCGTAGGTTGGGATAACTGGGGCAACGCCGACAACGAAAAAACGGTTCTCTACGCCGAATACGGCAGCACTGGCCCCGGTGGTAATTCATCGAAACGAGCTGGCTGGTCGAAACAGCTGTCTACTAAGGAGGCCAATCAATATACCCTGACGACCATCTTTTCTGCACAATCGGCCTGGAATCCGAAGAAGTGAAATGGCTCGCTCCCCTCTCCCAAAACAGGAGAGGGGCTAAAAAAGAGATCCAGAAAAACTTACAGAAAGTTTCTCATGAAAATTTTACCCCTAATTGGTTTAGTTTGTCTGCCAATAGTGTCAGTCATTGCACAAACGGTTAAACCGAAATCCGCGACTACGGAATCAGAAACGCCTTATGTTTCAAAAGTTTGGGTGTCGGATTTAGGCAATGGGAGTTACAAAAATCCCGTTTTGAATGCCGATTATTCCGACCCTGACGCTTGTCGGGCTGGTGATGATTATTATCTGGTAGCCTCCAGTTTCGATGCGATACCTGGCCTTCCCATTCTGCAGTCAAAAGACCTGGTTAACTGGACACTCATTGGCCATGCTCTGAAACGTCAACCACCTTTCGATCATTTTGAGAAGACGCAGCACGGTAATGGTGTTTGGGCACCCGCTATTCGTTACCACAACAATGAATTTTACATCTACTACCCCGACCCGGATTTTGGAATCTATTTGACCAAAGCTAAAAATCCAGCGGGTCCCTGGTCAGAACCGATATTGGTTGAAGGCGGCAAAGGATTGATCGACCCCTGTCCGCTTTGGGACGATAATGGGCAGGTGTATCTGGTACACGGTTGGGCTGGTAGCCGGGCAGGTATCAAAAGCGTTATTACGGTGAAAAAGCTGAGCCCCGACGGCGCGAAAGTGATCGACGAAGGAGCCATTGTTTACGACGGTCACGAAACCGATCCCACCATCGAAGGCCCCAAAATCTATAAGCGGAATGGCTATTACTACATTTTTGCTCCGGCCGGTGGTGTTCCGCAGGATTATAATAAGTAGGCCGACTAAAATACATTAGATTATTTTTTGTCCTGCTGACGAAGGAAGCATCTTTGGTAGCCGGATAAATAGCCTCACCCGAAGATGCTTCCTTCGTCAGCAGGACAAAAACGCCTTTCCAAAATAACCTAAGCTATTTATGCTTAATTACTTATAAAAAAATCCTGTTTTATCCTGTTAATCCTGTCAAAAAACAAAACTACGGTTCAGTCAACACTAACGTGCCAACACCTTGTGCAAAAAATTAGTGATGTACGTCAGCGTTGGCGTAAACCAGGGATTGAAAAACATGAACGTGTGGGGCGCATCGGCAAACGTGTGCACTTCCGAATACGTACCAAACGGCTTGAGTTTAGCCAGTAAATCATCCCGTCCGGCATGCATTCGATCCACTGAACTGTTCAAAAAGAGGATAGGTGGAGTATACTTGTCAAGGTGATTCAACGCCGACGCTTCCTGCCATAATTCAGGCTTCTGCTCTTTCGAATACCCGAACCAATAAGTCCCGGCAGATATTGACTTTGTATCATTTCCTTCGGCCGATTCGGGGTGAATAAACGCCAGCACGCCATCAATATCAACAATAGCCTGTACATCACTCGACTGCTTAGCATTGCCGCCTGTTCCTTCTAAAACTTTATTTCCGTTAGTCGTGCCAACAAGCGCGGCCAATTGTCCACCCGCCGAAAAGCCCAATACGGCAATCCGATTGGGGTCAATGGCGTACTTCTTGGCATTGGCCCGCACCCAGCGAATAGCCGCTTTCACATCATGAACACCCGCCGGATACAATGCTTCGGGCGATAGACGATACTCGACCGGAATAGCTACAAACCCTTTACCGGCCAGTTGCCCCGCCAGTGTGTTATTATGCGACCGATCGCCCGAACGCCAGCCACCGCCATGAATCATGAGCACAGCCGGGTTCGTTTTCCCGGAAGCTACTGGTGAATACACATCCAGTAGCAATTTCCGATTGGCTACCGGATTGCTATACGCAATAGCCCGCGCAACACGGACCCCAGCCGGTAAGGTCGAATCGACTATAGTTATTTCGGGATGGTATTTTTTCTCCTGAATGTATGACTTCCGTACCGTGAATGATGTATCCCGTCCGCCCGTCGGACCTAGCTGAGCCCAAGCCGAAGTGGTTATCAGGCAGCGTATTGCTACGATAACAAATGCGTATTTCTTATCGAGTTGTAGGAGTCTAACTGCCATTATTGGAATGATTTTCAGAAACGGTTTAGTTTTTTAACAACCGCGGAGTACGCAAAGGCGATGCGCAAAGATTGCTAAAGAAGTTCTCTCGTTGAGTGTAGTATTCACTACGCCGAATGAGGAGTTTATCCGTTCACCAACCAACGCTTTCTAATTCAGGTTTCGAAACTGCCTGGGCGATAGGCCGGTTTTGTTTTTAAACACCTTCGTAAAGTGCGATGGATGCTCAAAACCAAGATCATAGGCAATTTCGCTGATTGAGTTTTCGGTGCTCCACAATAAGGACTTCGCTTTCTCCACGAGCTTTAGGTGAATATGCTCGTACGTTGATTTACCCGTGTATTTGCCCAATAAATCGGACAGGTAGTTGGCAGACAGATTCAGGCGCGACGCAAAATAACCTACGTCTGGCACGCCGGATTCGATCAGCGAATGTTGGGCAAAATAATTCGTTAGCAGTCTGTCAAATTTTTCAACAATGTCGTTGCTTACGTTAGTCCTTGTTAAAAACTGCCGATCGTAAAACCGAGAGCAATACCCTAAAATCATCTCCAGATTCATCAGAATAAGATTGGCCGAGTGCTTATCTAAATTGTTCGACAGCTCTCGTTCGATATTTTGACGGCAGTCGTCTAATACCTTTTTCTCGGCTTCTGACGTATGCAAAGCCTCATTCATGTCGTACCCAAAGAAGGAGTATTCCATTAACGCATGTCCTTTGGGACTTGCATTCAAAAAATCGGGATGGATGTAAATTCCCCAACCCGTAACCCTGTTTTCGGCAGCAGGCGATAAAATCTGATTAGGAGCCGTGAACATCAGTGTCCCTTCCGAAAAGTCGTAGGTTGTCCGACCATACATAAACTTACCCTGTATTTCCTTGCAGGCAATCGAATACAAATCGATTCGGTAAGCAACACCCGGTTTCCGATGCGAACGATCTACCTTAGCCAGATCGACAACGGATAGTAAGGGGTGGATTGGTTTGCCGTAATGAAAAAAATCGTGCAGCTCCGCAATCGATTTGATATCTACAAATTCCATAACGTGCGTTGAGCGTAGTATGGACTACGCCGAACAAATAAAGTTAACAAAACAGGGCAAATACTGAATTTGCCCTGCACCTATCAGAAAAAACTGCCTCCGCCAACTTCAATCCGTTGTGCATTGACAAAGCGGCTGTCGTCGGAGAGCAGTGAGGCTACAAATAGGCCAACGTCTTCGGCTTCACCAAGGCGACCCAGTGCGGTCATACCGGCAATTTGCTTGCGCTGATTTTCATCGCCCTTTCCTCCACCAAACTCCGTGTCGATCGCACCGGGTGCAACAGTGTTGACCCGGATTTTCCGATCAGCATACTCTCGGGCGAAATACCGTGTCAACCCTTCCAGTGCTGCTTTGAGAGAACCATAAACAGCAACTCCCGGAAAAACGGCTCGGGCCAGCGCCGATGAGATATTGATGATATGTCCCCCATCAACGATCAACGGAATCAACGTCTGGGTCAGAAAAAAGACTCCCTTAAAATTTACAGTAACGAGTTGATCGAAAATAGCTTCGGTTGTATCCTGAATGCGTGTCCGCTGGGCTATTCCGGCATTATTAACAAGATAATCGAAGTTCTCTCGATTCCATTCGTTTTTCAACACTTGAAGGAGTTGTTCGCTGAACTCAGCGAATGATCCCACCTTCGCCGAATCCAATTTTAACGCAACGGCTTTACCCCCATTCCGGTTGATTTCAGCCACTACGGATTCTCCCTCTTCAGCGTGCGTGTTGTATGTAAGAATAACGCCAATGCCACGCTTTGCTGCATTCAACGCGATACTTCGCCCGATACCCCGGCTACCGCCAGTCACCAGGGCGACTTTCGATGTTTGATTTTCTGTGTTCATAACTATCCTTTTTATGACACAAAATTCCCGCATCTCATTGCCAATAAATTAAACATTTGAAGGCGTGACTTATACATTTCACGGTATTTCATCCGAAAAGTAACTCTCCCCTCACCCAGCGAGTGAAAGTAATCCGCCCGTCCAGCGTAAGTTGGCCTAAATGAGGTAGTTTATGGCCCAAATGGAATAGCTCCTCTGGGTTCAGTTCTTTACTTTTGACTATTCTGTATATCCTCTTCTTATAACCATGAAAATCAACCTCTTTCTAGTCATCATCGTGCTTGTGGCTGCCTTTTCCGGCTGCTCATTGTCCAAAACCAAAACGACGTTGACTACCCATAAAACCCAACTTATACCCGTAGCCGACAGCGTCAGGCTTGAAGTACTCGACTGGAGTGGCGAAGGCCAGCCGCTGGTGTTCCTGACGGGCTTTGGTAACACGGCCCACGTCTTCGATGAGTTTGCGCCCAAATTCACCAATCAGTACCACGTCTATGCCATTACGCGTCGGGGTTTCGGCCAGTCATCCAAACCTAAAACGGGCTACGACATGGGTACGCTGGCGCATGATATTCTGATTGTGCTGGATTCCTTACACGTTTCGAAAGCCCTGCTGGTGGGCCATTCCATTGCCGGCGATGAGATGAGCAAATTCGCGTCATCGTATCCAGATCGGGTGAGTAAATTGGTTTACCTCGATGCCGCCTACGATCGCTCCAATCTCCTGCAACTATTCGCCAAACTTCCTCCTCAACCAACTCCAACCGCAAAAGACTCTGCATCAGTGGCTAACTTCAGCCGGGGTATAGAAGAAGTTATGGGTGTACCGATGCCAGCCGAAGAAATCCGAGAAACGGCTGTTTTCTCAAAAGAAGGCAAATACCTACGAGACGTAACGCCTGAATTTGTTTTCCCGGCTACCTTATCGAAGTTAGAGCGCCCTGATTACCGACATATTTACTGTCCGGCGCTGGCGATTTATGCTCGACACAGCACTGTTCGCAGTGACTTTCCTTGCTATGATCGCTTTGATTCTACTGATCGTAAGAAGGCCATAGCCGCCTTTCCCATGATGACGAAATTTACTGCCGACCAGGAAAATCTCTTCCGAAAAGAAGTCGCCAAAGGTACGGTTACAGGTATTAAAGACGCGAACCACTACGTGTTTATCTCGCATCCTGCCGAAACAGAAAAGCTGATCCGGGATTTCCTGAAGTAGCTTTCCTGTTTAGCCCAAAATGGTAAGTTTTTGTCATTCCGACGCCAGGAGGAATCTCAACGTTGTGTATTGATCAAGCTTAAGATTCCTCCTGGCGTCGGAATGACAAAAAACCAGTTAATCAAAGTCATTATTAGAAAGTTAAAAACAGGCTCGTTATTTTAGGGCTATCACAAAAAACTGTACCACGGTTTACTACTACACGTAAACAAACCGTAGCGCAGCTTTTGGCGAAAGTCCTGTATTCCATAAGCAACCTGTTCCTCTTTCTGCATGAAAACCCGATTTCTCATTTGGCTTGGCCTTGCCTTCTCTTTGAACTGTTTGGGGCAAAGCCGCCCGGCCTCATCAACCACCTACGACGTACTCATTCGCAACGGTCTTATCTACGATGGGTCGGGTCAGAAACCTTACCGGGGCGATGTGGCCATTCGCGCTGATCGCGTTGTCGCTGTTGGCAAGCTAACGAGCGCGAAAGCCACCACCGTTATCGACGCAAACGGCATGGCGGTAGCACCGGGTTTTATCAATGTTCTCTCGCACGCGGGGAGCCATCTGCTTAAAGATGGGCATTCCATGAGCGATCTAAAACAAGGCATAACCACCGAAGTGTTCGGCGAGCTTTCCTGGGGGCCCGTCAACCCCGATAAATTACCCTTCTTACAGAGCAGTTGGTTAAAAGCACAAGGCCAAACCTACGACTGGACGACTCTGGAAGGATTCATGCAAAAACTTGAACGAAAAGGGGTTACCCCAAATTTTGCCTCCTATGTAGGGGCGGGCGAAATACGGATGATGGTGCTGGGTGAAAACGACGTAAAACCGACCCCTACGCAACTCGCGCAGATGCAAACGCTGGTTCGGCAAGCTATGGAAGGTGGAGCCTTGGGCGTAACCACGATGCTTATTTATCCACCCAATACGTTTGCCAATACCGATGAGCTAATTGCCCTCTGCCGTGAAGCGGCCCGCTACAAAGGCCGGTACATCGTGCACATGCGAAGTGAGGCCGATCGACTTGAAGAGGGCATTCAGGAACTGATCCGCATCGGGAAAGAAGCTAAAGTGCCCGTTGAACTCTATCATTTCAAAGCCAGTGGAGTACGCAACTGGCCCAAAGTCGACAAAGCCATTGCCCTGATTAATAACGCCCGACAACAAGGACAGGACGTTACCGCCAATATGTACACCTACACGGCCGGCGGAACCGGCCTAACCAGTTGTCTGCCACCTTATGTCTTCAACGGTGGATTTCTGGCGGGCTGGAAACGCTTACAAGACCCCGACGAACGGCGCAAAATTGCGCAGGAGGTGCATCAGCAAACCCAGCCCTGGGAGAATCTGTTTCAGTTGGCTGGTTCGATGGATAATATTGTGCTGGCTGGTTTTGAACAGGACTCGCTCAAAAAATACGAAGGAAAAACACTGGGGCAAGTAGCGGCCATACGCGCTAAAGATCCGCTCGAAACGGCAATGGACTTGATTGTACAGGACAAAAGTCGAGTCGGGACGCTTTACTTTCTAATGTCGGAAGAGAACGTTAAAAAAGAAATCCGTCAGCCTTGGGTTAGCTTTGGGTCTGATGCGGGTTCGGCTACGATTGCCGATACACTGGCGGGAAAGGGGCATCCTCGCGAGTTTGGCAACTTCGCCCGGTTGCTGGGCAAGTACGTCCGGGAAGAAAAAGTCATCTCGCTCGAAGAGGCCGTCCGACGACTGACCAGTTTACCAGCCAGCAACCACAAGCTCATCAGTCGGGGCTTCCTCAAACCTGGTTACTTCGCCGATGTCGTGATCTTCGACCCTGCCACCATTGCCGACAAGGCCACTTACGAAAAACCCTTTCAGTATGCCGTCGGAGTCGAACACGTTTGGGTCAATGGCAAACAGGTTTTGCGGAACGGCGAGCATACTGGAGTGTTACCAGGCCGTGCGTTGTGGGGGCCGGGTAAGAAAAATCCCGTTGGCCAATAATACCTGGCAATTCTCCCGCTCGTCAGGCTCCCCACCCCAATCGACGCTTCGGTTGGGGTGGGGTAAAATTCTGAAAACTTAAACAACCGGCAACTTCCAGCCATTATGATAATGAGCTGCTATCAGCGCGTTGGCCTGTGCATCATTCTTAAATCCTTTTGCTGCCGTATCCCAGTACACTTTTCGGCCCGTTTTGTACGCAATGTTGCCCATGTGGGCGTTAATGGCGGCAATACTGCCGGTTTCAATGCCGCACTTAAGCAGACTGGCATCGTTCGCTTTGATGGCATTGACGAAGTTTTTCGTGTGCTCGTTCAGGTAATCGCCATTTCGGGCCTGATTAGGGATGCTGTCTACTTTATAAACCTTGATCCCGTTCTTGGTTTGGGTTTCGGGCAACAGCGACCAGCCATCCCGGTTTAGCACCAACGTTGCATTATTGCCAATGAAGGCAATGCCTTCGGTACGGCCATAGTTACCACCATCAATACCCGTTGCATGTTCCCAGAGCATATTGAAGCCATCGTATTCATAAACAGCCTGTAGGGTGTCCGGCGTTTCAGAGGCATCGTCGGGATAGGCGAGTTTACCGCCCGAGGCCATCACCGATTTGGGTGCTTTCGCATTCATGGCATAGAGCGCGATGTCAATTTCATGAACGCCCCAATCGGTCATCAGGCCGCCCGCATAATCCCAGAACCAGCGAAAATTGAAATGGAAGCGGTTCGGATTGAAAGGTCGTTTGGGAGCTGGGCCCAGCCACATGTCGTAGTCGACACCAGCGGGGGGCGCACTATCGGGGAGAACCGGTACGGGATTCATCCAGCCCTGATAGGCCCATACTTTCACCAGACGAATATTGCCCAGCTTCCCCGACCGGATATATTCAATGGCTTTTTCGTAGTGCGAACCGCTGCGTTGCCACTGGCCAACCTGCACAATTTTGTTGTACTTCTTCGCGGCTGCTAGCATCAGATTACATTCTTCAATGCTGTTGGCTAATGGCTTCTCCACGTACACGTGTTTGCCCGCCGATACTGAGTCAATCATGGCCATGCAGTGCCAGTGGTCGGGCGTACCAATGATGACGGCATCGATATCCTTATGTTCCAGCAGCTTCCGATAGTCTTTAAAGAGTAGCGGTTTATTTTTTTGCATCACCTGCACATCGGCAGCACGTTTGTCCAGCACACTCTGATCGACATCGGCCAGCGCAACACACTCGACATCGCTCATGAGCAAATGCGAGCGCAGGTCCGACCAGCCCATGCCGTTGCAGCCAATAAGGCCAACCTGAAGCTTATCGTTTGGGGAAATCGTTTTGCGCTGACTGGCAATGGCCTCCAGACTAGGCAAACTAATCAATCCCGCTCCAGTAGCGGTCATGGCTGAGTTTCGTAAAAAATTCCTGCGTGAAGTTTTCATACTGTTTCGGGGTTTAGAACGGGCTTGACGATGCCTATCTACGAAAGCACAGCAGGTCATTTACCTAATAGTTTCTGAAGGATTTCTGACAGGATTAACAGGATTTTTAATAGCAAAACCAATCCTGTTCATCCGAACGTCGGCCCGGCTGTAAATCCTGTCGAAAAACGTAGCAAACTCAGTTTAACTACCGTTCAATAAGTAACCATAAAGTCCTTATAGCGAAAGAATTACATTCGATAAGGATCAAAACAGATGTGGTATGAGCGCTCCTCAACCTTCTTTCCATCCGCCTTACGACATCCACCTGCTCCGGGGGCCCACCGAAGCGAAAATTCGGTACCTGCTGGGTACCAGCGCTCCCTACAACTGGATTCCGTTTATTCCGGTCCACATAACCGGCAGCAACTAGGATGTCCAACTACAACACGCCCGAATGCCTGAACAGGCGACCCTATTCAAAGGTAAAATTCTGGATGAACCCGCGCCTTATTTCGTCAACGAAGAAGAAGTCCCCCAATCAGGCAAACTCATTACGCGCATCTACCAGCGGTTCTGGCCAATCATCATTCACCTACTAACTTCTGCGGTTTACCTACACCCTATCCTCCTTCGCAACTTTCTCTAAAATAGCGGCTTGGCTTACGGTATTTTTAACTGACTTAGATTCTCGCCGGGTTTTAATCCGGCGAGAATCTAATAACTGGTGCTTATCGACAATCTTGTAGGCCTCAAACGTAATCGAAGTATGAACCCAACCATCCTCCAAATGCAAGCTGATCTTAGGTCGTTGATCGAACAGCAGCACCGGGTAGAGGCTTTGGTGAAGATTCTGGCGCATAGCACCCAAACTAAACGGTCCTCGCCAGAATCAGCCTCTGTGGCTGAGCCAACCACCGATAGCCCATCGACAGAGTCAGTCAATACGCGTTCCATTTCCCCTCTACAATCCCAACCCTGAGCATCAAAAATGACTCTACTGATTAGCCATAGCTCCCTAAAATCTCTATGAATTATGAGTTAATCATTAAAGAGCAGGAAGAGATTACCCCTGATCTAACCCTGCTCGACGACAGCGAACTAGACCGATACCAACGACTGATTAGCCCGCAGAAGAAATTGTCGTTCCTGACGGGCCAAACGGTTCTGAAACAAGTACTGGCCAACTGTTTAGGCATATCACCCGCTTCTATTTCATTTGCGCTAACACCTATGGGCAAACCATATCTGCCTGCGCTGGCCGAAACGACTATGCCCTTTTTCAACCTATCCCATTCCGAAGGCCATTACCTGATTGGCCTCTCCAGTTGTCCTATTGGGGTCGATATTGAACTACCGAAAGCCATTGACCTGACGAACGTCCGGCACTTTCTGACGCCCCACGAGTATGAACAGATAAAGGTCTTTCCCAAATCGCTTCACTCGTCCATATTCTACCGGCTTTTTACGACGAAGGAAGCCTTTTTGAAAGCAACCGATAAATGGTGGGCGCTGGATACAGTTCGTTTTCAACTGGAAAATCACCACTGGGCACTCACATCGCCCGGTGAGTCATTTCAGTTTTATCAACGTGATTATAAGGGCCATTACATAGCCGTTTGTCTGGACATGACCGTGATTACGACACAGCGATAAATGACTTAGCGCCAGTCAGTAGAATAAGCGCCTATTCGTTTTTTTGATGGTGATCGGCTGTTATAATCGCCTTTCTATCACGCTCATGTCCAGTAGCAATACAACCCAGTCGACGAGTAAGCCTTTCATTGACTACTTCTACAAATGGGAGCGCGAGAAAGCCAATCAGGTGTACCTCCGGCAACCTGTTGGCGATACATACATTGACTATACCTGGGCCGAAGTAGGGCGACAGGCCCGTTCGATGGCGAGCTATCTTCGTTCACTCGATCTACCGCCCCAAAGCCCAATCGGTCTGGTTTCTAAAAACTGTCCGCATTGGCTCATTGCCGACATTGCCATTCTCATCAGCGGCCATATATCGGTCCCGTTATACCCAACCCTAACCGCCGAACAACTCCATTCGGTACTGGAACATAGCCAGTGTTCCGTGCTATTTGCCGGGAAACTGGATAACTGGAGCACCATGCGAGCCGGTGTGCCGACGGATGTCCTCTGCATCACGTTCCCAGAAAATCAATCTGATTCTGAGGCCCGTTCGTGGGATGACATTGTGGCCAGTTACCCACCCATGATCGAAAGTCCTAAACCGAGTCCCGACGACCTGTTCACCATTATTTATACCTCTGGCACCACTGGTCGACCCAAAGGCGTTATGATCGATTACCGGGCAGCCGCCGAAATCGCCGAATCGACTCGTACCCAAACCTTTCAGGATTTAGCGGGATCCCGTTTTTTTTCATACTTACCGCTTTGCCACGTAGCTGAACGGAACATTGTCGAAGCGCTCGGTTTAATCACGGGCGGCACCATTTATTTTGTTGAGTCGCTTGCCACGTTTGCCAAAAATCTGGCGGCTGCCCGACCCACACACTTTTTGGCCGTGCCGCGTATCTGGACGAAGTTTCAGCAGAGTATTCAGGCAAACCTGCCCGAATCCAGGCTACAGATGCTGCTCCGTATTCCGGTCGTCTCTAGCTTAGTTAAACGCAAAATCCGTCAGCGCCTTGGATTGAATGATACGGTCATGATTCTGACTGGTGCAGCGCCCATGCCCATTCCGCTACTTCAGTGGTTTCGTCGACTGGGCATCTGCATTCAGGATAGTTACGGGATGACGGAGAATCTGGGCGCGGTTTCGATGATGCCTCCCGATCGGATTAAGGATGGCACGGTGGGCCGAATTAACGACGGTATGAACGTTCGAATTGATCCGGATACGGGCGAAATTCTCACGCAGGCACCCTGGAACATGCGGGGCTATTACCGTGATCCAGAACTGACTGCCAAAACGCTCACGGCTGATAACTGGCTGCATACGGGAGACATTGGCGAACTTGATGCCGACGGCTATCTCCGAATTACGGGGCGACTGAACGACCTCTATAAAAGCCCCAAAGGTGAATTTATCAGTCCCGCAAAACTGGAATTCGGATTTAGTGAAAACCCACTCATCGATCAGATTTGCGTGATGGGAATGCACTTACCCCAACCCATTGCCTTGCTGGTTCTGTCGGAAGTTGGCCAGAAAACGCTTCCGGTCGATGTGGCCAAAAGCCTGACCGATACACTGGCTGTGTCCAATAACCAGTTACAAGCCTACGAACGCATAAAGAAAGTTATCCTTGTTAAAGACGCCTGGACAGTAGATAACAACCTAATGACGCCTACGCTAAAAATCAAGCGAAAAGAACTCGAAAAACGATACCAGTCAGCCATTAATGGCTGGTACAATCAGGAAGAACTTGTTGTGTGGGAGGTTTGATTTTAATGAATAATGGACAATGAATAATGAGATAGGGTTTACTTATACCTCATTATTCATTATTCATTAAATACATCAATTAATTTGACTCTATTCCGCTGATAATACGGGCATAGACGTTGTTGGCTGGGTTACCATCATAGGATTGTGCCGAATCATCTTTGACGTTAACCGTGATGCTGGCAACACTGCCAGAGTTCGCTGTGGTTCGGCTAATGGTAAATCCTACTGCGGTCTTGCCATTAGCCGACACAACTTGCCCCGGATTAATAGTCAGCGTTAGTTGCCGGTTAGCAATGTTTTCGGTAACAACCCAATTCGTATTATTCACAGCTGTAGGATTTGTTAAGCTACCCGACACATCGATGGTTGTCAACGAATTAGCAAACGAGACCGTATAGCCAATAGGCGCAGTAACAGTAATCACAACGGCACCGCTGGGGGTTGATACACCCGCAACTTCGGCCAGTTCGACAACGAAATTCCGCGAAGCATCGGGACCACTGCTTGCAAAATTCGCCTGAGGCAACGTTAGGATTGGTGTCAGGTCGGTTTTGATGGCTGCTCCCAGTGTAGCCATATCACTACGGAATTTCTTGAAGTTGTTCTGCGTCAAGTCTTTCGCAACGATAGCGTCATTGTAGTAAACAGCATCGCCATTATCGACCAGCAACTGAATCTGGCTGTTATCGGCCAGCGTTGTGGGCACTTCCACAATTGACTCAAAACTACCATTCGCTGACAACGTTGCCAGATTATCCGACCGAAGTATAGGCGCATCAGTTGGTAAACCCGTCCAAGTATACAGTCGGAAATCGTTTGGTGGGGTATTCGTCGTACTACCCGCTGCGCCAGCAATGAGTATATACTGGTTAGATGCATTTTTCCGAATCTCCCGAATACCACGACCGCCTAAATCAAGCTCGATCGGTGCGCCAAACGTAGCCGAGCCTTGTGTGCCACCGTTGGCATTCAGAATACTCGTCAGATTAGTAACCGGGATAACTAGTGCCTTTGCACGACCAGGCAAGGGCACTTGTGGCGCACGGAAACCAATGTAGACGGTGCTACCATCTGGCGCAAATTCAGCCCCTTCGATGTTATACCCGTTCGTCACTTTCGAGCCAACAGCCGCATCGGCACTAGCTTGCAATCCATAATAGTTAGCCCCTTTTCCGTGACCGTTATTTACGTCCCAGGCAATAATGTCTTCGCGAAGATAATCATACCGACCTGTGTACGTCAGGGTTGTACTAGCGCCATTCAGCGCGACATCGGTGGCAAACACCCGATCGCGGTTAGGCCGTGCTCCCCCCCCATCTTTATTACTTTGTGAGCCGATCCAGTAAATACGATTACCCGAAATGACCGACGCTTCGATATCGACTTCACGCGGCACTCCACCCGACATATCGGTCAGTCCCAACGACGATGTATAGTCAAATCCGTTAACGGGCAATCCTGAGTTCTGGCGATTGTAAAGCCGCAGCACCTGGTTTTCGTCATCGCCAACAAGCATGTAGTTAGCATCGACCAGAATAGCCGTTGATGCATCGCTCGTGCCTGCGTGGAAACGTGTCGATGCGGCCGTAGTCGAAGCGGCCGAAGCCGCGTAATTAATCACATAGGAAGCCGAAGTCGTACCATTGCTAACCGTGATCGTAATGGTCGCATAGCCTACACCAGTTGGGGTAATTTTGAGGTTTCGCGTAGCGTCCGTTCCTGTCAGATTCAGGTTGGCATCAGGCACCACACTGGCATTGTTGCTCGTGGCCGTAACAGTCAGGCCCGTGGCAGCACTCAACGTAAAGTTCACGCCAATCGTACTGGCCGGATCAGTCGGGTCGTTGATCACACCACTTACGAAAGCTGGGCCAACTGCTGGTGCATTCAGATAAACCGAGTTTGTAGCTGCACTGATACTGACCGGAGTGGCCGCTGCTCCATCGACAATCGTTACCGATATCGGGTTAACCGTGATGCCGTTGTAGGCAGGATCTGTACTACTCGCGCTCTGGGTAATGGTAACCGAACGAGTACCTTGTACAATCCCATCGTTCGTGGCTGATACCGTTACCGTTTGAACCGTGCTATAGTTCGATGGTGTAAATACCAGCGAAGGTACATTGGTAGTCAATGGACTGCCGGGGCTGGTAATCGTGATTGTAACATCCGCAGTTGGCTGGCTATTCAACGCTACGGTATAGGTATCCGTTGCGCCACCTTCCGTAACGGTTGTATTATTGAGCGTTTCGCGAACCAGAACACGGTTGAGTGGTACATAATAACCACCCGGATTTCCTACGTTACCCGCCACCGATGAATACGAGTTTTGCACATCATTGATAGCCGATAACGTCCAGGTGTTGATTGTGTTAGCGCCCAGGTTAGCCTGTGTTGTCCAGGCACTCACGCCGTTTGTAAATACGGTAGCACCTCCTGCGCTGCTGCTTGGGTAGGTAAGCCGATCAACCAGGTTATTCGACGCATCGTAAATATTCATTTCATCGCCGTTACCCAGATTCTGGTTATTACTTCCGACCACTTTTACCGTTGCTGGAAGATACCAGGCAGCCCGGAAAACAGCTTCTGACGCTTCGGCAATAACCACCGATTCGCCGGGTTGTACCACTCCGAAACCACTGATGGTGAACGACCCCGGTACGCGACTGTTATCATCGAAACTCCATCCCGTCATGTCGATGGGCGCATTGCCTACGTTTGTCAGCTCGATAAATTCATTAGCGGCCCCTGCCCCATTGTAAGCAAATTCGGTAATCCGAATTACACCCGTTGGAGCGGCATTGACCGAAATTGAAAAGATGGCACTAATGGTGTTGCTAGCCGGGTCAGTAGCAACCACCGTAACGGTTTGCACACCTGAGGTCGTTGGGTTACCACTAATCACGCGAGAACTATTGTCGGCTGATAGCCCATTGCTCAACCCCGTGATTGCATAGGTGAGCGTTTGGTTTTCCGTATCGGAAAAGGCAGGCACCGTGAAACTAAACGCCGTACCGATGGTGGCTACCTGATTGGCGATCACGGGTGCCGTGGGTGCCTGATTGGCATTGATCGTGATGGTAAATGTGCCCGTAGTAGACAGAGAACCCGGATCACTCGCCACAACCGTTACGGTCGATGTGCCAGTGCTTGTGGGCGTTCCACTAATGGTTAGCGTGCTATTGTCGGCGGTCAAGCCAGCCGGAACGCCTGTAATTGTATAGGTAAGTGTCTGACTTTCGGGATCGGTAAACGCCGGAACCACATAGCTAAATGGAACGGCAACCACACCCGTTTGATTGGTGAAGGCCGGCGCTACTGGCGGGAAATTACCCGCACCAACCGTAGTTGTAACGGCAGCAGCGGAGTTGTTCGTTTCATTACTTTCTGCAATGCTATTCGATGGGTCGACCAGAGCTGTACCGCTTTGTAATGCCCCCGTTACAGTTGGTGTAACATTGACCGTTAGTGTCGTGCTGGCACCCGCAGCAAGCGTTCCACCCGAGAACGAAACAATTCCACCCGATTGATTGCCCGTAAACCCAGCGGCATCAACCGTCGAGTTGAACGTTGCGCTAGTAGAAGTAGGCAATGCAAACTGAGCCGAAATACTCGACGCACTTGCATTTCCCGAATTACTAACCACCAGCGAATAATTGAAAGGTTGATTGAGCGTAGCCGACGTTGGGGCCGACAGCGTAATGGTGAGATCAGGCTGTGGGTTTGTAGGCGCAAAAGCAATGCCCCGGAAGACTGTGTTGGCTGCAGCTGTTGCCACTAAAGTTCCTGAGGTAACAGCGCCCGTAATGGTTGCATCGTAGGCCCCCGCGTCGGTTACCTTGTAAATTGAATTACCTGCCGTGCTACCTGTTGTGACGTACAGATCAATGGCACTACCGTTTACAGCGCCAGTTATTCCCGTCACTCCGCCTGTTACACTACCCTTTGCCGTCCAGGTAGTTCCGTCATAACTATATTTAAGAATCCCGCCTGTTTGATCAGCAACGTAGAGTAGATCGACCCCGGCAACAGCAGAGCTACGATCAAAGAAAACAAATGAATACGGATTGGATGAGGGACTTCCCGAAGTCGTTGGCAAACCGGGCAGTATCGTTGTTGTTTGACTAGCTGTTGTTGGCAAGCCGCTCCCTACCTGGGCTACCGACTGGAACGCTCCGGATGCCGATGTTACGTATAATTGTCCATTAAAAATTTTGACAACACGGGTATTGGTTGGGCTCGAACTTAACAGGGTTCCTCCAGTAGTAGCGCCCAGCGCCATGTAGCGAACCCCGCCGGTAGAACCGCTTCCAGTACCAGCGGTCCATATCTGAGTCCCATCATTCGAAACAGCTGACCGAATATTGTTTCCGCCGTAGGCCACACTTTGCGATAAAACGGTTGTTGTATTAACCGTTTGCGCATTATCAATCAACGCAACAACTCGATCAATGGACCCGGCACTGGCTACGCTAGCCGTACCCGTATTTGCATCATAACCTGCCAGGGTCAAATAACGCCCATCACTCGACAGGTTTAGCCCT
This sequence comes from Spirosoma foliorum, assembly GCF_014117325.1. Lineage (NCBI taxonomy): Bacteria > Pseudomonadati > Bacteroidota > Cytophagia > Cytophagales > Cytophagaceae > Spirosoma > Spirosoma foliorum. The sequence continues at coordinate 6,201,586 of NZ_CP059732.1, forward strand.
CCATCGCCAGTTGCTGAGCCACTAAAGACTAATCGTCGATTCCCACTCGCTACAGTTGTTGGTAAGGCTACAGTACTAACCGGCGCTCCGCCCGAAGGGCTGTATTCGACCAGAAAACCGGCTGTTCCTGCGCTACTTAATGCCGCACTTCCATCGCCTATGCGTAGTACCACCAAATTCCCGGCAGTGTACTGGGCCAGTGCTTTATTGGCCAGGCCCGTTCCGAGCAATAGAGTCCCGCTCCAAAGCAATAAGTTGAAAAGTTGTGTACGTAGAGTTTGTCTCATAAGAGGTTATAGTTTCTGGTTTGCAAAACTACGCCCCCCTTTTTGGCTCCATGTTACCAATACATTATGATATAAGACCACATGGATAACTATCGCATAATACAAAGGGCGCGGTTCACTAGTCAGTTAGTATTTTTCCTAAACCTGCGGTTAGCATATATAAAATTGATGATTATTTTTTATCATTCCGACGCCAGGAGGAATCTCAACGTTTCTTAGTAACCAAGGTCAAGATTCCTCTTGACCTTGGAATGACAAAAAGAAAAAAATGAGACCAATGTTGGTCTCATTTTTTTGCACTCATTCTTAACCTAATCTACAATAAATTCTTCTAGCTATTTCTAAAAAAAATAGGAATTATAGTAAGTAAAATAATAAAATAGGAATTGATAAAAACAGAAATATAAATACCATAAATATAATTTTCCAGCGCCGTCGATACGTAATATATCGGCTATTACCAGCGACCAGATTCATTAATTCGTTTACCCAATGGCCAAACATTCGGCAACTAGTTTATCAGTGATGGCACAAAAGTAGGCAATGAATAAAAAGGGCAATATTATATAATCATTATCAGATACAATACACTGAAAATCAAATAATTACCATTAATACAACAACGATAAATATATAATCTCAGGAATAAATGCTCTGTTTAAAAGGGTTAAAGCAAAAACATTATCGCCAGTTTATGCACCGTATAATTTCATAATTTATTGGTGATACTGACTTCTCATCTAGTTAATACTACCCTTCTACTTTTGCAACAGAATAGAAATACGCTGTAGCGTCAATCAGCTTTTTACCGAGTCAATTCTTCCAGACAGCGAAGCTTATCTGCTGTATTACTGTGTCTTTTTTTGTGCTTACCATTTTCACTTTCTTACTAATTAATTCAATCTAATGAAACAACGATTTACGCGATCAACTTACCGATTGCTTTTCTATGGTCTATGGATCATGGGAACCCTCGCGAGTTATGGCGCTTATGCGCAAAGCAGGTCTGTTAAAGGGAAAGTAACGGATGCCAAAGGCAGTGGATTGCCAGGTGTTAACGTGATTGTTAAAGGAACCAGCGCAGGTGCATCGACAGATGCCAACGGTGATTACTCACTCAATGTTTCCTCTGCCAATGCGGTCCTGACTTATTCGTTTATTGGGTTCGATCCGCAGGAAAAAACGGTGGGCAATCAATCGATCATCGATGTATCGCTGGTCGAAAATACGGCGCAATTAAATGAAGTTATCGTAACGGCGCTGGGTATCAAAAAAGAAGCCCGAACCATTGGGTACACCGCACAGGAAATTGCTGGTGATCAGTTGGTGAAGGCTCGCGAACCAAACCCGATCAATTCATTGACGGGTAAAATTGCCGGTCTGACGGTGGCCTCAAGTGCCGAATTATTAGGTCGCCCGCAGTTGATTCTGCGCGGCAACAGTGATCTGCTTTTTGTCGTCGATGGTGTCCCTATTAACTCGGATACCTGGAACGTATCGGCCGATGATATTGAAACGTATACTGTTTTGAAAGGCCCCAACGCAGCGGCTCTGTATGGTTTCCGTGGGCAGAACGGGGCTATTCTGGTTACGACCAAAAAGGGTACTAAAGACAAGCGTAAGGTGTCGGTTGATTTCAACACCAGCACAATGTTCGAGCCTAGCTTTCTGGCTATTCCAGAGCGTCAGAGTGAGTATGGCTTCGGATCAAACTACCAGTATGCCTATGCCAATAACCTATACGACGTAGGTAACCCAAACCGCCGGGCTAACATCTGGGGGCCTCGTTTTGAAGGACAACCTGTGCCACAATACGATAGCCCGGTCGATGCAACAACGGGTGTTCGGCAAGGGACTCCCTGGGTTGCGCGTGGTGCCAACAACTTCCGCGATTTCATGCAGACGGGTATGTTATCGACCAACAACCTGGCCATTTCGTCGAGTGGAGAGAAGTACGATCTTCGGATGTCGATCTCGAATAACTACCAGAAAGGTATGGTGCCAAACACACGGTTGAACATCACCAATTTCAACCTGAGTGCGGGTATCAACTTCACGGATCGCCTTAAATTCGATGGTGGTTTGAACATGAGCCTGCAAAACTCGCCGAACATTCCTCAGTCAAGCTCAGGCCCCGAAAGCGAAACCTATATTTTCCAGGTTTACGGATCAAGCAGCTGGTCGGTGAAGGACATGCGCGATTATTGGAAAGGCCCTCAGGGTGTGCCAGGCGTTCAGCAATATTATGCGGAATACGGCCGGGGTAACAACCCTTATTTTGTGGCTTATGAGTGGCTTTACGAACACCGCAAAACAGACGTTTACGGCTACGCCCGCTTAAACTATAAGATCAACGATTTCCTGAATTTATCGGCCCGTACGCAGGTTACGACCTGGAATCAGCTTCGTACGGAGAAAGTACCTTACTCGGCCATTACGTACAAAACGCCTGACCTTCGTCTGGGCGATTACCGCGAAGATCGCCGGAATCTGTTCGAGAATAACACCGACCTGTTGCTGAGCTTCAACAAGAATGTCTCGAAAGATTTACACGTTAGCGCGGTACTTGGCGGTAACGCCCGGACGTTCAACTACAACTCAAGCTGGGCTACCACCGACTTCCTGATCGTGCCGGGTGTGTATGATTTCAGTAACTCAAAAAACCCGGTTCAGGCCTACAACTGGCGTTCGGATATGTCGGTATTGAGCGCTTACGCAACCACCGATTTAACGTATAAGAATTACCTGACGCTGGGTCTGACGGGGCGTTTCGATAAACTATCAACGCTGCCAGCCGCCAACCGGACAATCTTCTATCCATCGGCAGCTTTGAGTACGGTTATTACCGATTACGTACAATTGCCCCAGGCTATTTCCTTCCTCAAACTGCGTGGTTCGTATGCTGACGTGAAGGGTGGAAACACGATGTCGAGCATTGGCTCGGCTTACCAACAGGTAACGGGTAACTCAACTTCTGCGCTCCTTGGCTATGGCAACGAAGTGATGACCGCTTATGACGGTCCGAGCTACATTAACCAAAACACGTATACGATCAGCAAGCCGTATAACAACCTGCCTTCTGCGAGTTATACCAGCAGTCTGGCCAACCCGAACTTACAGAGTTTCAACGTAGAGTCGTATGAATTCGGTTTCGATGCCAAGTTCCTGCACAACCGATTGGGCCTGGATGTAACGCACTTTACTTCGATCAACGGTCCTCAGATTTTCCCGCTTCCTGTAGCGTCATCGTCGGGCTATAGCACCCAGGTTGCCAACGCCGTAACCACTCAGAAGCAAGGCTGGGAAGTATCGTTGACGGGATCGGTGCTCAAAAATCCAGCAGGTTTGAACTGGGACGTATTGGCGAACTGGTCTACCTACAAAGAGACGCTAAAGTCGATTTATGGCAATGAGCAAAGCATCTACCTGTCGGGACCAAACCATGTGTTCAACATTGGCGACCGGCTGGATGGTTACTACAGCTACAACTACCTGCGTAGCCCCGATGGCCAGATCATTCAGTCGTCAACAGGTACGCCGTTGACTCGCCCTTCAGGAACGAATACCCTTCAGTTCATGGGCAATACCAACCCCGATTATGTTTGGGCATTGAACAACAAATTCTCGTACAAGAACATCAACTTCAGCTTCCAGTTCGACGGTCGTGTGGGTGGTGTCATCCGCGATCAGGTATATGCTTACGCGCTGAATTCGGGTAACCAGGTTGAAACAGTTCAGGGTGATCTGGGTGCTGCTCGTCTGAAAGAATGGCAAAGCACAGCCCTGGGTACTAAATCGCCAACGGCGGCTTATGTAGGTCCTGGTGTGGTTATTGCCAACGGCGGCACGGCTAAGTTCGATGCCAACGGAAATATCAGCAACATGAGCGAATTGCAGTTTGCGCCGAATACGAAAGCCGTTACGGTGCAGACTTATGTTCAGGGTATTTACAACAGCGGTATCGAAGAGCCTTACATGGTGAGCAAAACCTATGGTAAACTGCGTGAGGTGATTCTGGGCTATACGTTCACAGGCGCTATGCTGCCCCGCTTTATCAAGTCGGCAAACATCTCGTTCGTAGGTCGTAACCTGTTGTACTTCGCTCAGCGCAAAGACTTCGACCTTGACCAGTATGCACAGGGCTACAGTGCGTCGAGCCAAACTACGCTGAAAAACCCAAGCTTACAATCGGCCACCACGCGCCGGTTCGGTGTAAACATCAATCTGACATTTTAATGATGTAGGATGTATGATGTAGAATATATGATGTGCAGCCCACAACTAATAGGTCAGCATACATCATATATCCTACATCATACATCATCACTCTTCTTCAAGAAAACGATGAAAACAAGACTTCAATCTCTAGTTATAGCACTGACCCTCATCGTGGCAGTCAGTGCCTGCAAATCCTTTGACCAGCTGTTGCCGAACCCCAACGTAGCGGGTGAAGACAAAGCGGTTCCCCCTTCGTTGATTTTGCCTCAGATACAGTTCGATATGTACAACATCGGCGATGGCGGACCATTCAGCCAGGTACACCGTTGGAACCAGTTCTCAATTTCCAATAACCTGTATTATGGTGGTCAGAACCAATATAACTGGACCAACACGACTACCTTATACGGCGTCCTGAAGAACGTCAACCAGATGGATGTCCAGGCCGTCAAATCGTTGGGAACAGCAGCGAATGCTTATTCAGCTTTAGCCAAATTTTTTCGGGCTTATGTATTTGTGTGGCAGGCTAACCGGGTAGGCGATACACCCGCTTCGCAGGCTGGACAGGGCCTGACCGACCTGGACCCTACTTATGATACCCAGAAGGCGGTTTATGCCCGAAGCCTGGCCATGTTGGATACGGCGAATACGGTGCTAAGCACGCTGGCAGGCTCTACGGCATTACCGGCGTCAATCACTGGCGATAACTATTACGGCAACGACCTCACCAAGTGGCGTAAAGCAATTAACACGTTCAAACTTCGGGTGTTGATTAGTCTCAGCAAGCGGGCTACCGATAATGCAGACCTGAACATTCCAGCTCAGTTTGCGGCTATCGTGAACAACCCAACGAAGTACCCGATCATGACCAGCAATGCCGACAACCTGAATTTTGTGTTCAACTCGGCCTACAACACTTATCCGCACACACCGAACGATGCCAATAACCAGTATCAGTTCGAAGGTGCGCCTTATCTGAGTATCACAACCGCCACGCAGGACCCACGTACGTTTGTGTTTGCAACGCCCGCACCCGCACAAATTACCTCGGGCAAGAACGTAAGCGATTTCACGGCTTATGTAGGCGCCGATATCTCGAAAGCCATTGGTGATTTGTATACCGAAGGAGCCAGCGCTGGCCCGACGGGCAAGTATTCGTATACAAACGATATACGCTACTACGGATCAGTGGCTGGGCCAGAGCCGTATATCATTATGGGTTACTCGGAAATGAACTTCAACATTGCCGAAGCCATTAACCGGGGTTGGGTATCGGGTGCATCGGCGGAGAGCTATTACCTGAAAGGCATCAACGCATCGCTATCGTTCTATGGTCTGACCGAAGGACAAACGTACACCATTGGCGATCAGGGTGGCAAAATACTGGGCACAACAACCATTTCGATCAGCAGCTTCCTGTCGAACGCGGGTGTAGCCTACAAGGGTGATAATGCCGATGGGCTAGAGCAGATTCTGAACCAGAAGTACGTAGCCTTCCACCAGAATTCAGGTTATGAAGCCTTCTACAACTGGCGTCGGACGGGCTTGCCTAAATCATTCGTAGCAACGGGTGGTGGCATTAGCTCAAACGGCAAAATCCCACGTCGGTGGCAGTATCCAGTCGATGAACAGACCTACAATACAGCCAATTATAAGGCCGCTGTGATGAGCCAGTTCAATGGTACCGACGATTTGAATATGGATACTTGGTTAACGAAGTAAGTTTTACAATGCAGCTCCCAACCTATAAGGTCTCGAAGACCTTATAGGTTTTTTACAATCACATTCTCATGAAAAAACTCACTCTTCTTCTCTCAATATTCGTTACGTCTGTCTCTTTCGGGCAGACTAACGATACGCTGGTGTATAACTCAAGACGGGCCGTTACCCTCGAAGGGGCCAGCAATTTTCGTGACCTCGGCGGCTATCCAACGCAGGATGGTCATCATGTAAAATGGGGACACATCTACCGTTCTGCCGATATCGGTAAACTAACCGATGCCGATCTACAGGTCTTAAGTGCACGTCACATTGCCACCGTCTGCGATTTACGCGGCCCCGACGAAATCAAAACTAGTCCTGACCGGCTACCCGCTGGAGCCAACTGGTATAACATGCCTGCTGGTAGCGAAAACACCCGTGCCACATCGGCCGCGTTGATGGGTGCCAAGCCTGCCAACCGCGATTCCATGATGATTTCCTTTTATGGCCGCACCGACCATCTGAAAGCCAAATACAAACCCATGTTCGACCAGTTACTGGCTCTCGATAATGACAAAGCGTTGTTGTTTCACTGCACCGCTGGTAAGGATCGGACGGGTATTGGCGCGGCACTAATTCTATCGGCGCTGGGCGTTGACCGGAGCATTATTCTGAAAGATTACGCAGCTACCAATGAGTATTGGAAAGGCGGTCAGGCTCAGGCAATTCAGTCGATGATTAAGCAGGGTATGGATGAGAAAACGGTAAAAAGCATGTTAGCGGCTAATCCCGTTTATCTCCAAAGTGCTTTCGACGCGATTGATCGGCAATATGGTTCGATGGACAAGTTTCTGGCTCAGGCGATGGAATTAACGCCGGCAAAACTGGCGCAATTACGAACGAAGTACGTCCAGTAACAGGGGGTTGCCTTAATGACAAAACAGCGCGGGACGTACAACGATTTGTACGCTCCGCGCTGTTTTATGTGGCTATCTGGTTGAGCGTAGTCTAAGACTACGCTCAGGTGTTATCCGGTCTTTGACCGGAATAAAAGCAAGATAAAAACCGGTCAAAGACCGGATAACACACCGACGTAGTAAACACTACGCCGAACGATGGCTGTTATTATTTAACCCGTACGCCAACTGATTCAAACATATTCATCAGCGATCCTTTCAGGTGATCGTCGTCCACTTTGGCCAACTCAACAGGAATCTCACCCGCCTGAGCAGTGTCGAAGTAAATGGTTAATTTGTCTTTTTCTTCGATCGTTTTTGTGATGGGCGTAGCCGGTCTAACACCAGCCGGATCTTTTAATTCGCCGGTCAGTTTGCCATCTTTCCGAACCAGCTCTGTTACAAACTTGGCATCGCCCTCTGGGGTACCTTTGATAGTAATTTCCCATTTACCCGCAAAAAAGTCGGTTGGAGGAGTTGTTTGAGAAAAGCCTTTGACACAAACGCCCAGGAAGAAAATGAATAGGAATAGACTTACTTTTTTCATTGGTATACTTGGTTTAAATTGTGAAATTTTGAATGTGACACTTAGTTAACATGAGGCATGTACTACACACCGACCAAATCATTTATTAACAATGCATTACAGGACCTTTCTTTTGTCATTCCGACAAAGGAGGAATCTTAAGGTTTCTTTATGCTCTACTAAGGATGCTTTAAGATCCCTCCTTTGTCGGGATGACTAAAAAGGCTACCATGACTCCATTTATTTAGCACCCTTGAACGACATGCCCTGAACCTTGAGGGTTAATGAGGTAACCTTTTTGTCCGTGCCCCGATCAAATTGGAATACCGTTCCATTATCGCCTTTAAATTCATCGGGTTCAGCGCCTGATGCGAGGTCGCCTTCATTCGTTCCCGCCTTGATGTGCAATTTGCCATCTTTAGGAGTGATCTCAATGTACTCAAAAGGCATACCCGTCATTTTGTATTTCCCGGCATAAGCGTCCAAATCCTGGGCAGATGACCCTGCTGATTTTGCAGGCTGAGCCGAGGCTGATTTTTCACTGGCACTCGCTGATTGGCTGGTTTGAAATTCCAGATCCATCAGCACAAACAACGCCTGACCCGCTGGAGCCTTATCATTTTTAAAAACCAGATACACATCGTGAACGCCCTTCACCTCCGTCAGTTTGGCAACGACCGGCGGTGGCAGATTCGTCATGCTGGCTCCATCAGTAGGCGACATAAAAGCTGTTTCGCCAATTAGTTTACCGGTCGGTTCATCTAACCGCACTTCAATACTGCCACCAGCCGCATTCAACTGAGATTTGGGTGCCGAAGCGGTAAATTTAATCTGGGCAATATTTGTCAGGTCGATACCACTGAATCCAATATTCCCACCTTTTACGGAGGCAATGATAATGGTACCGTATTTCATGACCCCATCCGTTTTATCGGCTTTTCCGGCAGGCATCTTGGCATTACGGAGTAACAGTGTTTTTTCGGCCGTAATGGGTGGAATGCCTGCACTACCTTTATCCTGATACGCAGCTCGAACCAGATAACGCCCCTCTCCTTTGTCGCCTGATGGCAAACTCATGGTATAGCTCCCTTTAACGGGCAGCGATGGTGCCGCTTGTTTCTTTTCGGCCAGGCTTAGAATATAGGAAACCATAACCCCAGCGTCGGCTGCCGATAACTGTGGGTGAGCACTCATCGCAACATCGCCCCATACGCCACTCCCTCCCGAAATAACCTTCTTGGTTAAGCGGTCGGCAGCACTGGCATCGCCCTTGTATTTAAGCGCCACTTGTTGGTACGCTGGCCCAATCGACTTTTTCTCCATGCTATGGCAAGCCTTGCAGTCATTGGCTTCAATCAGGCTGAGTCCCTTTCCTACCTGAGCAGTGGCATCGGCACTGCGGTGGCCCTGCGCAATTGTGACCAGATCGTATCCTTCGGCCAGATAATCGATGTTAACCGCAACCTGACTGGGTTTGATTTTTCCGTTGGCTAAACTACCATCTTCCTTATCCTCAACCTTTACATCATACACAAAGGATTGGCCGGGAAAGAAAAATGTCTGGTTGCTATTCTGGGTTTCGAACGTAAGCACGGGTTCTTCATTCCCCGCCATAATCTCGATAGTCCGACTCGTGCTGCCCCCTTTTGGATCGGAAACTGTCAGCGTGGCTTTATATATACCAGCTTTGTCGAAAGAGACCGTTGGATTGGCTTCCCGGAAGGTCCGGGCAGTGCCGCCTGCTGCGGGTTTTACGGTCCAGACGTAGGTCAATGCATCGTTGTCGAAGTCCTTGGTTCCAGCCGACGAAAGTCTGGCTTTGAAAGGAATGGCACCGCCTTTTTTGGAGGTAGCTACCTGAACAACAGGCTTGCGGTTACCGCCGTTGTATTCAATGCGAACCAGTCGAGCATCATCATTCTGAGTAAACCAGCCGCTACCATACTCCAGCATGTACAGGTCGCCTTCTGGCCCAAACTCCATGTCCATTGGGTTGGAGAATTTATAGCTCGGCATCACCCGCTCCATCGACTTATAATTACCGGAAGCATCCATAGTAACGGCCATCAACCAGCCCCGCATCCATTCGTAGGTCAGGAGTTTGCCATCGTAATAATCCGGGAAAGGGCGCTTCGCTCCGCTGAATTGATCTTTGTAATAAACCGGGCCCGCCATAGCCGAACGACCACCGGAACCTACCAACGGAAACTCTTTCGATTCGGCATATGGGTACCAAATAAAGGCTTTTTGCGCTGGGGGCAATTGGTTCAATCCGGTATTATTGACGGATTTATTGATCGGTTGGGCTGGGTCATACAAAGGACCCGACTCACCCGTGGCAAAATCGTATTGGTGGTAAGGTTTGTTGTCGCCAACAAAATAAGGCCAGCCGTAATTACCAGCTTTTCGGGCCTGCCCTACTTCATCCTGGCCAGCAGGGCCACGTTTATCATTGGGCTGCGAGGCATCAGGACCGATGTCACCCCAGTACAGGAAACCCGTTTTTGGATCTACCGAGATACGAAACGGATTCCGGTGGCCCATCGTATAGATTTCGGGACGAGCTTTAGTAGTGCCCTTTGGAAACAGGTTGCCTTCGGGAATGGTGTACGTTCCATCCGCTTCAGGATGAATACGAATGATTTTGCCGCGTAGATCATTCGTGTTAGCCGACGTCATCTGCGCATCAAAAGGTGAACGCCCCGGCCGTTCGTCCGACGGGCTATAGCCGTTGGATTGTTGTGGGTTGATATTATCACCCGTGGAGAGGTAAAGATTCCCCTTTGAATCGAAAGTGAGCGATCCCCCTGCGTGACCACTGATTTCGCGTTGCGTATCGACTTCCAGAATGACTTTTTTCGAGGACAGCACCAGTTCATCGCCTTTCAGCTCGTAGCGAGTCAGGATATTCTTAGCCTCTTTTCCTTCGGGCGAGTAATACAGGTACAACCAATGGTTTTGCGAAAAATGCGGGTCTTTGTTTATGCCTAGAAGCCCACCTTCATCTTCCCCAACTTTACCTTCCTTGTCCGTCACCTTGGTATTGACCGGAATGTGAGCAATAGTAGTTAATTTGCTGGTAGAGGGGCTATAAAGTTTCACCGCACCTTTCCGTTCCACAAGCAATACCCGGCTATCAGGCAGCACGACTAACTCCATCGGCTCGTCGAGTTTCTCGGCCAGCACAACTTTCGAAAACCGATTCTCGTCGGGCAGTAGTTTCGATTTTGCTTTGCTATAATCCAGTGGTTTAGGCGAATCACCCCCCATCACGTACTGTAATCCAGCGCCCAGATGCCGCAAAAAGAGTGGCTCCGAGAAGGTGGCGTCGGTGTGACCACCCGCCGTATAGAATGAACGGCCACCATCAAACTCCTGATACCAGGCCATCGGGTGGTTATCACCATTAGTACCACCCTTGTAGGTTTTTTCGTCAATGGTTAGTAGTACATGCAGTGCCGGACTGATGTTTTTAAAGGAATAGAATTCGTCTTCCCGCTCCCAGCGCTCTGGGAGGAAACTAGTGGCAGGATTGTTTTTATCGACCACGACAAAAGTGCCTTTCTGGACGTTGTCGGGCATGGGGTGATTGGAAAACCAGGCTCCCGCCAGTTGATTGTACCAGGGCCAGTCGTATTCAGTATCGGTAGCGGCATGAATGCCTAAATACCCACCTCCAGCCTGAATATAACGCTCAAACGCATTTTGCTGCTGTGCGTTTAGGACATCGCCAGTAGTACTCAGAAAGACCACAGCCCGGTATCGTTTCAGGTTTTCTTCGGTAAAGCGGGCTGCGTTTTCAGTAGTATCTACCGCAAAGCCTTTCTCTTTACCCAATTGGAACAACGCTTTCTGCCCTGCCCCAATAGAAGCATGACGAAAAGCGGCTGTTTTGCTGAACACCAGAATACGCGGTGGGTCAACAATACCCACATACGACCATAGACCTGTGGATACCAGCCCAATCAGTAGCGTTCCGAATAGCCATTTAAGCGGATTAGGGATACGTTGTAACATCGAAAAGTGCTCGATTATTTAGTGAAAAAATTGAAGGATTCTCAAAAGCGTAATTTTTACGAAATAAAGGTAAGGCGTTTTTCTTCTAATTCGTAAATTTTACGGAATGTTTTTTTTAGTTTTGATGTATGAACTCGCTCGAAGAAGTCACAGATTTTGTCCAGAACGGCCATCAGGAGTATTTGCCTCACGTCACTATCGACCCGGTCATTTTTGGCTACCATGATCAGCAGCTCAGGATTTTACTCCTGAAATGGAAAGGACTTAATGGTTGGGGGTTGCCCGGCGGTTTTATTCGGCGGAGAGAACCGCTGAGTCAGGCCGCTCATCGGGTGTTAAACGAGCGAACGGGTCTCGACGATTTATTCCTTCAACAGTTTCACGTTTTTGGCGATTCTCCTTATCGGCTTCAGGAACGGAGCGCCCGTGAGTTCAAAGAAAATTATGGTCTTGAGGTATCCGACGATAACTGGCTGTTCGAACGAACCCTATCGATTGGCTATTTTGCGTTAGTGGATTATTCGAAGGTTAGCGTTACGACCGACTTTTTCACCGAGGGTTACCAGTGGTGGGACGTTAAAGAGATTCCGCCCATTTTATTCGATCAAAATGAAACGGTCGACAAGGCATTGACAACGCTTCGGCTCCAGATTTATCACCAGCCAATTGGCTACAACCTGCTACCCGAAAAATTCACGTTGCCCGAAATTCACACGTTGTATGAAACGATTTTAGGAAAAACCCTAGATCAACGGAATTTCGCCAAAAAGCTGGTAAGCCTGGGGTTAATCAAAAAACTAGCCGAACAGCGATCAATTGGTCCTCACCGGTCTCCTTACCTATATCAGTTCGAAAAAGAGGCCTATGAGGACGCCTTGAAGCTGGGAATCGTGCATACTTATTAAATGATGAATGATGAATGATGAATGATGAATGATAGTAAAAACTAATTACCTGATATTCAAAGAAATAATATCATTCATCATTCATCATTCATCATTATCCATTAAATCACTGAACCACAAAGCTTTCGTTTGGATTAGCCTGCACCACGAATGTTTTGGTCAAAGTTTCGGTGTCGGTCATAACCGTTAGGTGGTAGGTACCCGTTTCAAGATTCGAGAAGTCAAATTGCTGACTCAGTCCTTTTTTCAGATTCACGGTTGATTTATAAACAACCTGTCCGTTGGCATCCCAAATAGCTAATTTCCCTTTGGTCTGAATCGGCTGAACGTATAGTTTGATTTTCTGCCCGGCGGTCATCACAACACGAGTCTGGGTAGAAGAAGGTTGTATAGTTGAATTGTTTGCAAATGATGCGGTACTAGCTACCAGGCCCAACATCAGAATCAGTACATTTTTCATGGCTTTTGTTAGTAAATGTTTGTTTGTCTCGTTTGAGTAGGACAAAGTTGCCACTGAACAATCGGGCCAGAAACTAAAAGGCGATGAGCCTTCAAATCAGGAAGATGAGTATGGATTTTTCCGGGATGAGCGAAAAGTCACTCCTGTGCCTTAAGGCTAAAAACACAGATAGTACATGTGTCGTACTACGTCTTAATCGGTTTAATAATCTTCCCTTAACACGCAACAAAAACCGGGGCTTTACCTTTGTGGTGGTCAATATGAATCATCGTTATGCGCTTTATCGCTGTTTTCAATCAATTTCAAACGTCTTATGGATTAGGGTTTGATAGCTTACTCGATGCTGTCGATTTCCTGTTCTGGGGCTACGAAGATCACGAATTAATGCCGGAAGGTGTTTATGATATCCTGGCCGATCAGGCTACGCCTTATGAGCATGCGGGCCAATTGCTGGGTTCGACCAGTGCGGCTTCCATCCGCACGATCGCTACCGATTACCTGGCGAACATTCGGCAATTGAGCTACTTCCTGCGCTCTAGTGCTGGTTAGGCAAACTAGATTCTACGAGGACTCTGTGGGATTCTATAGCGCTGATAACTAGCGACAATAGAAGCCAAAGAATCCCTGAGAATCTAAACAGACAGCCGATTAATCAATAAAAAACGCACTCATTCATTTTTCGCAATTCTGAGGGCTAACAAAATCAACCCTTCGGAGTTGTAAAACGGGCATGCCAGCTCGGTCTGTAGGTTCATTATACCTCCAGATTATCGATCAGGCATCCTTATGCACTACCAACTCAACAATTCACTATGGCTCATCATCGATTAAAAGCAACGTCTAATAATATTAACAATCTCTGGTTTGGGGCCGACACGCCTATCCGCCAGTATAAAATCAAGTCGAATCCCGAGTTATGGGAAGCTTGCCAGCGTATTAGCCGGGTATTCAAGGCTCCCTCTGGTGCATCTGCTGCCGAGTACTACACCAAGTCAGATCGAGCTGCCTTTGCCAGAGCCGTTCAACAAAAATTATATCAGCCCACAGCGAGTCGGCAAGCTCATTATTATTGCCGCCAATTAGAAGCCGCCTGATAACATAGCGTGGATAGCGCGAACGTCTACGTTCGTGCTATCTATTCCCCGGCCTCTGGCCGGAATAATATAAGAGACAATCGGCCAGAGGCCGAAGAATAGATGGCACGAGCGAGGACGCTCGCGCCATCCACAATACATATAGCAAACCACTAACAATCAACAGATTAAAACCTTAATACTGGCATAACAAACCAGGCATTCATATTACATTTGGGTAATATAAGGGGCTATAGCTTTGTAGAAAAACAAAGCTTTTTCCATGAAAATAGCCTCTCTACCTCTCTCACTCACCACGGGTTGTGTGCTTATAGCTGGTTTAGTCGTATCGGCCTGCGAAGATCATCGGATTCCGGCCGTTCTTCCCGCCTTTTCCGAAGCATCGAACCCAGCCATACTGGCTACCTCTCCCAACGGTACGGTTCTTTACAATGGTGGATTCGGTTCTGCTATCGCCCAGGATCACACCGACCCAACGGTATTTTACCTATTGACCGATAGAGGGCCAAATGCAGCGGGTGCAGCGGCCAACACCATCATTTTCGGTAAAGCGGATTTCACTCCACAAATCGGCCGATTCCATGTAGTTGGCAATCAGCTGGTTTTAGAAAAAGTTATCCTCCTCAAAAATGCCGCTGGCCAATTATTAACCGGGCTCCCGAACCCAATCGGTCAGGGAAATACGGGCGAAATTGCGCTCGACCTGAACGGACAAACGGTTGCGCCTAACGCCGATGGTATTGACTCCGAAGGGCTTGTATTAGCTTCAGATGGGACGTTCTGGATCAGTGATGAGTACGGTCCGCACATCGCCCACTTCGACGCTACCGGTAAAACTATCGAACGCATTAACCCATTTGGTTCGGGTACTGGCGGACGCACGCTCCCTAAAGTGCTGGCCCGTCGTCGGCCTAACCGGGGTATGGAAGGCTTGACTATTACGCCCGATGGCAAAACATTGGTTGGCCTGATGCAGTCGCCGATGTACAATCCATCGTCGGGAGCCGTATCGGGATCGACTGTGTTGCGCGTTATCACCTTCGATATCGCCACTGGTGCCACGAAGCAATATGCCTATTTGATGGAAAATTCGACTCTGACGGGCTGTAGCGAAATTGCGGCCATCACGAACACAACGTTCATCGCTTTAGAACGCGATGGTAACTATGGTGGAAATTCCGTCTCGCCAGCTACGTTCAAACGGATTTATAAATTCGATCTCGCTGGTGCAACTGATATCTCAGACCCAACGAATAGCGATGCGGGTAAACTCTATAATGGCTTGACAGTAGAACAACTTAAAGACAAAGCAGGCTTACAGAATGCAGGAGTTGTTCCGGTCACCAAAACGCTGGTTTTCGATATCCTGACTGAGATTTCACCCGTTTACCCGCACGACAAAGCAGAAGGTGTTACTATACTTAGCCCAACTCAACTGGCGATTTCGAACGATGACGATTTCGGTGTAGTCGACAACGGGAAGAATGGATTCACGACCAAAATTCTGCCCGCTACGGGCAAGGTTGATCTCAACCGAATCTATTTCGTGACGTTAAAAGCACCGCTTAAATAAAGCGGGTAGTTTTGATAGTGGTACTGGCGCGGGTATTTACCCGTGCCTTTTCATGTAGTCAGTATTCACTGACGCCAGCGAATGCTGGCTAAATTAATGGCACGAGTAAATACTCGCGCCAGATTGCTTAACAAAAATTTCACATTACGGATGCTGAGCGAGGCTTTATCTTTATAGATTCTACCAATCTCTACAGAATGCATCGCCTTTGTGCCCATACCTTAATTCGTTGCCTGCGTTTACGTATAAAACTCCTATTTTTCATCGTTTGGGGACTTTTTAGTGTTCCGTCGTCGGCTCAGGTTCTTACCAATACAGAGCAGCTTTCACGCCAATACCCCGACTCCGCTTATCGGCTCATCAAGGTTATGCTCGATAAAGCCGTTAATCAAAACGATCGACCGATGGAGGGCGATTGTCTCCAGCAAATTGGTTTGCTCCTGTATCATCAGGGGAGTTATGTGCAGGCCATCGATTATCTGCTACAGGCCCAGAAAATCTTCCTCAACACCAACGATACCCAACGGTTGGCCCGCAATCGGAATGAACTCGGTACGGTTTATTACTATAATGAGCAGGTAGATCGCGCACAGAGTCAGTTCAACGAAGCACTGAGTTTTTACCGTCAACGTAACAACGTCGAAGGGTTAGCCCAGACGTATGCTAACATCGGGCATATCTACGAAAAGCGAAAAGATCCTAAACAGGCCTACCATTACCAAAAACTGGCGCTGGCCAACAGTCAGGCAGCTAATGACGTGACTAGCCTGACTAAAATCTATGAAAATCTGGGCAGTATTTTTGAAGATGAAGCCCGCTACGACTCGGCCCATTTTTATTATCAACATGCGCTGACGCTCGCCCAGAAAACCCATGATGAGATTGGCCAGATTGAAATCATCAACAACCTTGGCGATGTTTTTCGGAAAACAGGCCGCTATCAGGAAGGGTTGAAACTCTCAAACGAGGCCATGAATCGGGCGAAACAAACGGGCGAATTGTACCAGCTTAGCGCGGCCCTTCGCGATATTGCCAAAACGTATCGCTTCCTCAATCAACCGGACAGCGCCTACGCCTATCTGGAACGAAGCCGTGACTTAGTCGATGCCATCTATGCCGCCGAAAATACCCGCCAGATTACGTTACTGCAAACACTCTATGATGTTGAGCGGAAAGACAGTGAGATTGCGCAGTTGAACGCCCAGAAACAAGTTGACTTCGTGATTATCATTGCGGCCAGTGTTGTGCTGGTCTTGATTGGGATTCTGGCTGCGGTTGTCATTAGTCGGCAACGGTTGAAACTTCGAAATGAACAGGCGCTCAATCAGCAGAACCAACAGATATTCCAGACCCAGAACGAGCTGATGCAGGTGGAATTGAAGAACCAGCAACTGGAAGAAGAAAACCTGAAAGGTCAGCTTGAGTTGAAGAGCAAAGAATTAACGACGCATACGCTACAAATCATTCAGAAAAATCAGGTGCTGGAAGAACTCAAAGAAGATCTGACAGCGATTTTGAAAGACGACAAACGCGATCAGAAAAAACAACTCCGACAACTGGTTGAAAAAATCAGCCTGAACTTTAGTCAGGACAAATACTGGGATGATTTCAGAACGATCTTCGATCAGGTTCATCCTTATTTCTTCACGCAACTCACGCAGCATTTCCCAGACTTGACCGCCACCGACCTGCGCCTGATTGCCTTACTGAAAATGAACATTAGCTCTGCCGATGTCGCTACGTTGCTCGGGATTTCATCGGATAGTCTGCGGGTTTCTCGTTATCGACTTCGTAAAAAGCTAGGTCTTGCCGAAGGCGAATCGCTCTCGGCCTATATTCAGCGCTTTCCTTTGCAGCCGCTACCATCGCCAGAAAGCAGCACGATTTAGGCGATTCGGTTAGCCTTCACAATTAGGAAACAGTTTAGTAACAATAAGATAATGGCTTTCACTAACCAAGTCAAATCATTAATAATCAGTACTTTAATGGCAGTTTAATTCTATTGTTGCCTTTCTGTTCACACCCTAAAACGTCTTGTTGCCTTTTTGTTCACGGGTCAAATTTGTCCGGTTCATCCGCTCTCCCTCACCTTTGCGACACCAACTTAGTACGGCCTTGGCCTTCCGGTAAGCCCCGCTAGTTGTCATTCGCAAACTGTATGAACCGACTACTACTGACAATCGTTTGCCTGCTTCTGATCCCCAACGTTTGGGCCGGTACCATCCGGGGGCGAGCTATCGATGCCACCACAGGTCAACCCATTATTGGCGCGACGCTAATTCTGGAAAACACAAAACTGTATAACGTATCGGGCCTGGATGGCTCGTATCTGATTAAAAACGTACCTACCGGAACGCATAAAATTCGCATCAGCTACGTCTCGTACAAAACGATGATCCGCGATGTGGTTGTCGCAAGTGATGAACAGGTTATTACGCTGGATTTGCCACTGGAAACCGAAACCGATCGACAGATTGCCGAAGTAAAGGTAACCGCCAAACGCGACGGCAGCAGTGATCGCACCGCTCGCGATCTCGAACGGAATGCCCTGCAAGTGACCAACATCGTATCGGGTCGAACCATCGAACTCTCTCCCGATTTAACCGTTGCCAACGTCATTCAGCGGGTATCCGGCATTTCGATTGAGCGCAACAGCAATGGCGATGGACAGTACGCCATTCTGCGGGGAATGGACAAACGGTACAACTACACGCTGGTTAACGGGGTGAAAATCCCTAGTCCTGATAATCGCTACCGCTACGTTCCGCTCGACATTTTTCCATCCGAACTCCTCGACCGATTGGAAGTCTACAAGGCCCTTACGCCGAGTATGGAGGGCGATGCGGTTGGTGGTGCCATCAATATGGTCATGAAAGATGCGCCCGACCGTCCGACGATTCTGGCCAACGTTTCGTCGGGCTACAGCGAACTGTTTTTCAATCGCCCGTTTGTGAGTTTCGATACGAAGAATATCAATTCACAGTCGCCTTACGAGCAGTTTGGTAGTCAGTACAGTGCCAAGTTTTCGGATTTCAATAAAGCCTCAACCACCTACACGCGTCAGTCGCCCCCGCCGAATTTGATGGGCAGTTTTGCCATAGGCAATCGATTCTTTGACCAACGGTTTGGCGTTATGCTGGCCGGTAGTTTACAGAATACGTACCGGGGAAGCAACAGCCTGTTTTTTACGGGTGATGTGGTCGATACGTTACGCGGGGTAACCCTTACCAAACAAAGCGAACGGCAATTTTCGGAGCGGCAAACCCGCTATGGGCTGCATGCCAAGATGGATTTTCGGGTGAACCGCAACGGCGGACCGGAACGCAACAAAATCCAGTGGTTCAACGCTCTGATTAGCCTAACGAACGAACAGATTCGGGAGACCAAAACCACCGAATTGGGCATTGGCGGCTTCGATCCGGTGTTGGGCAACGCAACTCTCGGCTATGAAACCCGCTCACGTCTGACCAAGCAGAAGATTTACAACAGTACGCTTCAGGGAACGCATCAGGTTACCCCAGCCTTCGCCATTAACTGGTCGGCAGTGTATTCGCTGGCAACGAACGGAGTGCCCGATCAGACCTATGTGCCGCTGCTGGGAACGCGCACAAACTTCGTTGAGAAACAAACAACGGTACAGGACGGCCAGCGTCGTTGGGAACACAATTCCGATACGGATTTGGCGGGTTATCTGAACCTGACGCTGAAAACCAATCTCGCAGGGATGGCCGTTGAATGGATGGCGGGTGGTTTATACCGCGACAAGCAACGGACGAATTTTTACAACAATTACACGCTCCGGCCTTCCAATCCATTCGCCCAATACGGCACAGACTTCACCGACTACAACCAGATTGTCTGGACGATTCAGAACCCACTCGGTTCAGTTGCATCGGCCCTGAACTACGATGCCACCGAGAAAACCGCTTCGGGTTACCTGCAATTCCGCACCACCGATCAACCGCTTGAAGTAACCGGGGGTGTTCGCATCGAACATACCGATCAGGGCTACGCCATGAAATTCCCGATTGGCGAAGACAACCCAACCGGAAGCCAGATTTATACGGATGTGTTGCCAAGTTTGCACTTCCGCTATCGGCCCGACGAGCACACCAACTGGCGGCTGTCTTACTTCCGATCGCTGAACCGGCCTGGCTTTTTCGAGATCGTTCCCTACCGGATTGTCAACGAAGAGTATCAGGAGCGCGGTAACCCGAATTTGAAGCGTGCCATTGCCGACAACGTTGACCTGCGCTACGAGTTCTTCCCGCGTCCGCTGGAGCAGTTCATGGTTGGCCTGTTCTACAAGCACATTCAGGACCCGATCGAGTATACGCTTCAGAAAGACGCCATCCGGGGACAGGATTTATACTACGGACCGGGCAATTTCGGCAACGCAACGAATTTGGGACTAGAGCTGGATGCCATCAAGTATTTCCGGCAGTGGGGCATCAAAGCGAATTACACCTACACAAACTCCAGCATCACAACGCCCAAGTCAAAACGAATTCGGAATGCGCAGGGTGATCTGGAAACTATTACAGTTAGCCAAACGCGGGCACTGTACGGGCAATCGGCGCACATCGCCAACCTGTCGCTGCTCTACAAAGACACCCAACATGGCTGGGATGGTCAACTGGCGGCCAGCTACACAGGACCACGTATCAACACCGTATCGCAGTTTGTCGATAACGACCTGTACCAGAAAGGCTTCATTCAGATGGACGCATCGGTCGAAAAGAAACTGGGCAAAAGCCTTCTGCTATTCGCCAAAGCCAATAACCTGCTAAACACCCCAACGGAGATTTTCATCAAAAACGTCAACAGTAAAAATTCGGACGTACCGAACCAGGATGAATCCGGCAAAACCCTCATCCGGCGCGATTTCTACCAGCGCTCTTATGTGCTGGGGGTGAGGTATAAACTGTAAGTCCAAGACAATAGAACGCAGATTATTAGGATTGTTATGATTAAAAAAATAGAAAATCATAATCCATCCTATTGATCATAAAAATCTGCGTTCCATGCAACCAACAAGTTCATAATCAACCAACAATCATGAAAAAAGTAATTATTCTGGCTGCGCTATCAGCGGCTGTACTCGTAGGCTGCTCGAAGAGCGATGACAACGGTAGCACGGTAACCCCAACGCCTGTTGTAAAAGAAGCCGTATCAGGCGATGTGTCAGGTACCTGGACGAAAGGAAACACCTATAAAATCACGGGCCACCTACAAATTCCAGCCAGTACGTCACTGGTTATTGAAGAAGGTGTCAACGTAATTTTCAGCGACTCGACCGTGAAGCCCGAGTTGATCGTGAAAGGAAATCTGTACGTAATGGGCACATCGGCAAATCCGGTGAAATTCACAGTACCCGATGCCTGGAAAACGACGGCTAATCAGTGGGGTAACTTGTGGGGTGGCATCATTGCGGCACCAACCTGCGCCGAGCTGCTCCTCGACAATGCCATTCTCGAATACGGTGGCGCGGTAACGACCGAGAGTTCACCTTCAGTAAAAGCAGGCTTGTACAAAGCGGCTGCGGGCAACCACGTTCCGGCCGTTAACTACTCGAACGTGAACGGCAAGCTGGTTATCGTAAATAGCCGCCTGAACAATCAGAACGAAGATGGTTTTTACATCGAAGGTGGAAAGGTGATCATTGCTAATAACAAGATTTACACCCAAGGTGTATCGGGTGGCGATGCCATCAATATCAAGTCGGGTGTTCAGGCCGATGTCGCGTTCAATATGGTCTATAGCCCTAACACCAATGCCCTGAAACTCTCGAACACAGGCGACCGTACCCCACAAGCTTATGTAGTAGCCTACAACAATACGATTGTGAATGCAGGCTGGCGTCGGCCAACCATCAAAGGTGGTTCAATCTGGGTAGAAATTGCCGTTCGGGCCGAGTTGTACAACAACCTGCTGGCAAACGACCGGTTCGGCGTAAAACGCGATCCGAAGAACCCTGAAGATAGCCGCACCAAAGTGAGCAACAACCTGTATTACGGAGCAACACAGGACGGTGTAACAGGCTTCCAGCCAACCACCGAAATTCTGACTGGTACCAACGACATCATCAGCAAAACCGTTGGCGACAATGATCCGAAGTTTGTGAACTATCCACTCACAACTGATTCTAAAAACGCAACTTTCAACACAGCCTGGGATTTCCGTTTGCAGTCAGGTTCACCCGCCATCGGCAAAGGCATCACGAGCTTCACCCGCCTGTATGCTGATGGTATTTCCTTCGCGAATGGCACGACGTATAAGTCGCCAGCTCCATCAACAACCATTGGTGCTTTCGGAAGTAATTAAGTTTAAAGGATTGTAACACAGAGACACACGGAGAAAACAGAGATTCACAGAGATCTCTCCGTGTGTCTCTATTTTCTCTGTGAATCTCTGTGTCACAACCTTTCTACATGAAAATCTATCTTTCGTTTCTCTTATCCTTTTTCCTGGTTGCCTGTCAATCTACAGCCCAAACTACTGTCCAGCCCGTTATCATTACCGACACCGTTCGGCACGACACCGACGATCCGGCCATCTGGATTAACCCGGCCGACCATGCTAAAAGCCTGATCATCGGTACCGATAAAGACCAGGACGGTGGCCTATATGTCTTCGATTTGAAAGGCAAAATTGTTCGGGAAGTTCACGACCTCAAGCGCCCCAATAATGTGGACATTGCATACGGCCTGATGCTGGGCGGCAAACCCACCGACATTGCCGTAACCACCGAACGATTCACGCACAAGCTCCGAATTTTCTCGCTGCCCGACATGAAACCCGTCGACAATGGTGGTCTTGATATGTTTGTTGGCGACACCGCTAGTGGCTTCCGCGATCTGATGGGCATTGCGCTTTATAAAAACCCATCGGGGGTATTATACGCGATGGTTGGCCGTAAAACAGGGCCAACAGACGGCTCTTATATCGGTCAATACCGGCTCGAAGACAATGGTAAAGGACAAGTAAAAGCTACCCTGGTTCGGAAATTCGGGATGTATAGCGGCAAGAAAGAAATTGAATCCATCGCCGTCGATAATGAGCTTGGTTACGTCTATTATTCCGACGAAGGCGTTGGCGTTCGTAAATACTACGCCGATCCAGAAAAAGGTAACCAAGAACTGGCCTTATTCGCTAAAACAGGTTTTGCCGAAGATCACGAAGGGATTTCGATCTACAAAACGGGGCCAAAAACGGGGTACTTACTTGTATCCGATCAGGGTGCAAATCAGTTCCATATCTTCCGGCGCGAAGGCGAACCCGGCAATTCCAACGACTACAAAGTAGTAAAAGTCGTAAAAGTAGCCGCCCAGGTTAGCGATGGCTCTGATGTAACGAATGTGCCGCTGGGTAAGCAGTTTCCACACGGCTTATTCGTGACGATGTCGGAGGGCAAAACATTCCACTACTACCGGTGGGAGGATATTGCGGGGAAGGAGTTAAAGTAATTTTCTGTCATTCCGACGCCAGGAGGAATCTCAAGTTTTGCAATAGTCAAGCTTGAGATTCCTCCTGGCGTCGGAATGACAGAAAAAATAGATTTGAGCTTTTTAAGCTTCCACAGGCTTAGCCTCAGCTTTGGGGGCTTTAGCAGCCTTAGGAGCTTTTGCCACTTTAGCTGGCTTCTTCGCTTTTTTGGGCTGTTTGGGTGTTTTATCGCCAGCTTTCTTCTTTTCTTCTTTTTTTAGAAGTTTCACCAGCTTCTTAGCCAGCTTTTCAGCCGATTTTTCAATGGCTTTTTTGGCTTTCTTCGATTGCTCGCCTAGTTCGCTTACCTTTGTTTCAACAGAAGTAGCGATCGATTCTGCAAGTGCCTTTTTTTGAGCTTTCATTCTTGGTTTTGTTAGCGTCTGGTGATTATAAAAAAATCTACAAAGAACTACGAAAAAAAAGGGACAAACAAAAGCCCAATGTTAAGTTTTTGTTATCATTTGGAGCATTTCAGAGGTCATTCCAGAGCAGTTTTTTGGTCAAAAAGCCTTTAGCCCGTTTAGTATCATGCTTCGTGATGTCAGGTTCTTAAACCTGACACCAATAGGTTTCTCAAAACCTATTGGTGCTACGAGTAGGTTTTGAGAAACCTATTGGTGTCGGTTATAAGTAACCGACACCACGGAGCCAAAGCACGGCACGCGCCATTATATAACATCCTTGCCCCTACTTCACTTCCTGTTTTGTCTCACGTTTATAGACCAGTAAGCGTCCACGGGCAGCGGTCATCACCTGATTCAATTGCTTATAGAGGTGGCTCTGAGTAAGCTGCATATTGCGTAGCTTTTCAGCCTCCTGTGTTACCTCCTGTGTCATCATGTTGAACTGGCGAGCCTGCTCCCGAAATGCCGCGAGGCAGTAAGCCGATGTAAGGGGCATAAAATCGACAATCTGCAAAAGATCTATCAACCAGCTAAAGTATTGTCCGAGCAGCGCATACGAATCTTCGTGCACACGCAGGTCTTTGTAGTGTACAGGCTTCCGCCGATTGGCAGGAAACCGGGGAAGGGGCAATCGATGGATTTTCAGGTAAAGTACTTTCAGCAAATCGTTAGCGACAGTACCGCCTTTAAACTGATAACCGATATCGGTCCACAACTGCTCATTTAGTGGCTTTATAGCACCTTCAGATTCATACGCCAATTGCCTGCGCTGCTCACACAGCTCCCAATACCGATGCCATTGCTCATCAAGTTGCCGGTTAGTTGTTTCAATGCGTTGAATAACGGTCTGAAGAACGGGGGCCTCGGGTGGAAAGTCATTGTCGTCCCCTTTCACCCAGCCCGTAAGTCTGGAATTAAGCTCTATTGCCTGAGTGAGTTTTTTCGTCAATGCACTTTCATAAGGAGTCATGAATGAACTGGTTTCGTTGGCCGCTAGTCTTGCAGAACTACCTGGCTTATGCCGCTACAGCCTGTTTAAAGATTAAGTAATTTTTAATATATCCTATCGACGCATTACCTGCTCCCAAAATTAATTAACACATCTTATCGACAACAATCTTCAGATTATCAGCAACTTAAAAATAGCATTGTCTCAATTAGGATAATTGAATCAGCAAAGTAACAATAGGTTTAAAATTAAAACAGCATTAAAAAAACTTAATATACAGCACTCCCAAGCATAACATTCAGGTAATCTCCTCCTCAAATAAGGCCGGTAGTTTTGCAGCGCTTTAAAGCGATACCAAAACTATAAACATGATCCGCAACGTACTACTTATCCTATTTTCTCTTTGGACAACTGTTGTTTTAGCACAGACAGGAACCATCAGAGGAACCATTAAAGATGGCAAAACCAAAGAGGCTCTGATAGGCTGTACAGTCCTTGTCAATGGGACTCAATTGGGTGCCACAACAGACATTGAAGGGAACTTTAGCATTGCCAATGTACCAGCCGCCACGCATAAAGTGGTCATTTCCTACATCTCGTATCAAACCAAAGAAATCCCGAATGTTCGGGTTGAGTCGGGGAATACGACGGCTATCGAAACCGAACTAGCTGAAGAGGGTAAGTCGCTCCAGGAAGTAGTGGTTCGGGGCAATAAAGCGACGAATACAGAGATTGCGGTTATCACCGAAATCAAACAGCTTAAGCCTATTGCCGTTGGGATTTCGGCCCAGCAGATTGTGAAATCGCAGGACCGCGATGCGGCTGCGGCTATTCGCCGGGTGCCGGGTGTGAGTATTGTCGACAACCGTTTTGTGCTTATTCGTGGACTGGCAGCGCGCTATAATTCCGTGTTGATCAACGACGTCATTACGCCTTCGACCGAAGTTGACACGCGTTCGTTCTCGTTCGATCTCGTGCCGAGTAACATCATCGACCGGATGATTGTCTACAAATCGGGTTCCGCCGAACTACCTGGTGATTTTGCGGGTGGAGTCGTAAAAATCTACACCAAACGCCGACCTGAGCAAAATTTCCTGGACGCTGGCCTGACACTGGGCTATCGGGGAAATACGACTTTTCAAAATGTACAGTCGCATTCCCGAAGCGGCCTCAACTGGTTAGGGCTTTGGGGAAAAGATCAACAAATTCCATCGAGCTTCCCAACCGGTTTGGGGCAATTCAATAGCCAGAATCCGCTACAGCGTGCCGCCTATGCCCAGTTGCTGCCAAACTCGTGGGGAATCCAGAATCAGACTGTTAACCCTGATATACGCCTTGCGATCAACATGGGTCGCCGGTTCGATGTAGGAAATGTGCGCGTCAGCAACCTGACCAGCATCAACTACGCTACGACGAACCAGTTCTCGAATATTGATTTCCAGTTGTACGATAACGGCACTATTGCCAATGCTGTTGCTGAAAAATATAATGACGCCAACTACGCCCGCCAGACTCGTTTAGGTATCCTGCATAACTGGTCGGCGCGACTCTCGCCAAGCTTCAACCTGGAGTGGAAAACGCTCTTTAACCAACTCAGTACGACCGAAACGGTTGTCCGTACGGGTCAGCGCCTTCAGGATGGATTCGATGTATTGAGCTATTCGGAACGATTCGAAAACCGGAGTATCCTGACTTCGCAACTGGCTGGTGAACACACCGTAAACCAACTGACAAAGATTAACTGGATTGCCAGCTTCGGTTATACGGGCCGTTGGGAGCCAGACTGGAAACGGGTTCGTTATCAGCGGGTAACGGGCGCTACAGGTGCCGATGGCCAGCTTCAGCCCTACTCGATTGCCACGCCAAACGATCCTAACCCAATTGATGTTGGCCGGTTCTATTCCAAACTACACGAGTATGTAGCCTCGGTAGTGGGTAATGGCGAGCATACGTTTGGAAACCCAACGGATCGGGAGCCGAACCGCATTCGGTTCGGAGCGTATGCCGAACGTAAAAATCGCGATTACGGCGCTCGTTTCTACGGCTATCAGAGCGTTGGAAACAGTACCACTGCCAAAGCAAGTGATATAAACACGGCGTTTAGCACGGCGAATATAAACGGGCAGAACGGCTTTTCGCTGCTCGATGGTACCAAGCCGCTGGATTCGTACAAAGGGATCAATACATACCTGTCGGGATACGTTACGGGCGATGTTTACTTCGGACCAAAAGCGAACCTGACAGTAGGTTTCCGTGGCGAGTACAACGATCAGGGCATCCGCGCTACCCGAACAACGACCGAAGAACAACTGGTATCGAACAAAGTCTTCAGCCCGCTACCCTCGCTGAACTTCACCTATAAGCTAAGCGATCGGACCAATTTGCGCCTGGCTTATTCCTCATCACTCAACCGTCCTGAGTTCCGTGAGTTGGCACCGTTCAGCTACTTCGACTTCAACTTGCTGGCCGATATCCGTGGTAACACAGCCCTAAAAACCGCCAACATTCAGAACATCGACGCGAAGTGGGAATTCTACCCAACTCAAAACGAGCTTATCTCGATTAGCGGTTTCTACAAACATTTTACCAACCCAATCGAATCGTTTCTGCTGATTCAGGCGAACGGGTTAGCGTACACGTTTGCCAATGCTAACACGGCTCAGAACTATGGTGTTGAGTTGGAAGTACGGAAAGGGTTCCAGAATTCACCGAGCCTGTTCCTGCAAAATCTGTCGGTCGTTGGTAACGTATCGCTGATCAAAAGCACAGTTAATGTTGGTGATATTGTGCGGGCTCCAGACCTCAGCGGAGAAGTTCGTGAATACGACATCCGCGGTGTTGCTGATACCGAGCGCCCGCTGGCTGGTCAGTCACCTTATCTGATCAATGCTGGTCTGTACTATGCAGCACCGAAGTCGGGCTGGCAGGCCAATGTTCTCTACAACGTATTCGGTCAACGGATTTTCGCGGTAGGCAACCGAAACAATCCGACCATTTACGAAATGCCCCGGAACGTTGTCGATCTGAACCTGACCAAACAAGTCAACAATAAACTCGAACTACGACTGGGTATTCAGGATGTACTGAACCAGTACGTACGGTTTGCGCAGGACTTCAACCACGACGGTAAAATCGGTAGCGACGTAACCTCACAATCGGCGGATGCGGATCAGGTTCTTCGCAAGTTCAAACGGGGCAGCTACTACACGCTGAGCGCGATCTACACATTTGGTCGCCGGACCGTCATTCCTTAAAGACAGTACCAATCAAATTCAATTAAAAACCAATGTTTATGCGAGTTAACCAATTGCGCCGTGGGTGGCACGGCAATTTCTCAGCCTTGACAAGCCTGCTAGTTTTAGCACTGGGCGTATTTCTGGTAGTATCGTCCTGTAAGAACGACGAGACACCAGCACCGGTTCTGAGTATCACGAGCATTTCACCAACATCGGCTCCAGTTGGTACACCCATCGTTATTACAGGTACAGCGTTCAACGCTACGCCAGCCAGCAATACCGTAACGTTCGGTTCTGTACCCGCTACGGTAACGGGCGCAACAACCACTTCGTTAACAGTTGTGGTCCCTGCCAATGCCGGAACGCCAATCAATGTATCAACGGGTGGTGCAACGGTAAGCAGCACGATCGCGTTTGCACTGGGTAACAAACCTGTTGTTACAGTGGCATCGAACATTACAGCCAACACAAACTGGACAGCGAGCAATATTTACCTGATTCAGGGTTTTGTAAACGTTACTTCGGGTGCTACGCTGACTATCGAAAAAGGAACGATCATTAAGGGTGCTCCCAAAGAGCAGGACCCAAGCGGGCAGGCCAAAGGCGGTACGCTGATCATTCAGGCAGGTGCTAAAATCAGCGCGGTTGGTACGGCTGATTCGCCAATCATTTTTACCTCGAGCAAAGCAGCTGGTTCACGTAACTATGGCGACTGGGGTGGTGTCGTTCTGATTGGTAAGGCTCCAATCAACCAGCCAGGTGCTACTTCATTTGAAGGTGGAATTCCCGGGTCTACCGGTACGTACAGCGATGTAAATGACAACTCAGGTACGATGCAGTACTGCCGGATTGAGTTCGCGGGTATCTCTCTGTCAAACTTAGCGAACAGCGAAATCAACGGTCTGACGCTCTACGGTGTAGGTGCTGGTACAACCATCGACCACATTCAGGTTTCGTACAGTGGTGATGATTCGTATGAATGGTTTGGCGGTACGGTAAATATGAAAAATCTGGTTGCTTTCCGTGGTTGGGATGATGATTGGGATACGGATTGGGGCTATTCGGGTAAAGTACAGTATGCTGTATCATTACGCGATCCAGAGGTGGCTGACCAATCAGCTTCTAACGGATTTGAATCGGATAACTTCGCGGCTGGAGCACCCGCTACAGGCCCTAATAACGGCCTACCATTAACGGCTCCTGTATTTGCCAACGTTAGTAACTTCGTTTTCTCGGGTACTCCTTCAAACGCAGCTACAGCGAAAGGGAGTGGTTCGTATCAATCGGCCATGCACCTGCGTCGTAATACGTCGATCAGCATTTTCAACTCGTTGTTTGTGGGTTATCCGGAAGGGTTACGCCTGGACGCTCTCACTGGCACCACCAACACGCTGGACAATGCTACGGCTGGCAACCTCCAATTACGTGGTATCATTCTGGCTAATATGAATACGCCCGTTCGTGGTGCACAATCGATCACGAACGATCAGGCTACTGCGTTCTTCAATACGGCGGCTTTCAAAAACCAGATCATTGCTAGTTCTAGCCTGGCTTCGTTACTGTTGAACTCCGCCACCTTTACACTGACGGCTCCTAACTTCCTGCCACAAACGGGTTCGCCTTTGTTGACGGGCGCTATCTGGGACGGCAAAGGTGCTGATGCTTTCTTCACGAAAGAAACGTTCATTGGCGCATTCGGAACCACCAACTGGACCACAGGCTGGACCAACTGGGACCCACAAAACGCCAACTACGATAAGTAGTCAGTCAATTAATTTTATATATTGGTGTCGTAAAAAAAGGCCAGGGCTATGCTCTGGCTTTTTTTATGGAGGGCGATAGCGCGAACGCCCGTTATTAAATACGTTGAATCAACTCCGCTACTTTATGCACCTCCCGGCCCATGATGTGGTCGATAATGGATTGGGCGTGTTCACGACCATTTTCAATAAATACTTTCTCCGTATAAATTCCAGCCAGTACCGTACCACAGACGTACAAGCCCGGAACATTGGTCTCAAATGTTTCTTTGTTAAAGACGGGCACCTGAGTTTGCGGATCTAATTCGATGTCGCAACGGGTCAGTAATGACGCATCAGGAATATAACCCGTCAGGATAAAGACGAAATCGGCGGGAAGTTGGCTTTCTTCACCCGTTTTTAGGTTCACTACCGTTAGTTGGTTCGTGTCAATCTGGGTAACACAGGAATCGAAAACGGTTTTTATTTTCCCTCTTTCACCCGATTCTTCACATCTGGAATGAGCCAGTATTTTACGGTACTCCGGAAATCTTCGCCCCGGTGCACAATCGTGATGTTTACATCGTGACGATATAACTCCAGAGCCGCTTCGACTGCCGAGTTAGACGCACCAATGATCACCACATTCGTAAACGAGTATTTGAACGGTTCGTCGTAGTAGTGTGATACGTGCGGCAGACTTTCGCCCGGAATATTGAGCCAGCGTGGGCGGGTAAAATAGCCCGTTGCCATAATCACTTTACGAGCCTGGTACCGATCGCCGGTTGTGGTGGTAATTGTAAACAGGTCTCCCTCCTTCTTCACATCCCAAACCTCCTGAAACAGTTTGAAATTCAAGTGATAATAGGCTGCGGCTTTCCGGTAATACTGGAGGGCTTCGTCGCGCCCGGCTTTCACGCCCGAAATTGGAAAGGGTAAACCGCCAATTTCAATGTTTTCGGCAGTTGAAAAAAAGCGCATCCGACGTGGGTATTGCCTAAGCGACTCAGTCAGGCTTCCCATTTCCAAAATCAAATGGCTCAGGCCAGCTTTAGTTGCTTCGATACCAGCGGCCAACCCACAAGGCCCGCCCCCAACAATAACGACGTCAAATAGTTGCATAATGTAGTTTTGAAAGATCCGTCATTTCCGACAAAACGGCCAACCGCTATCAGAAAACGGCTTTTATCAGTCTAAGAATAACCTAAAGATCACTACTACAGCAACGAAGAGTTCCCATCAAAGATTCCTCTTAATCGACAGCATCTGGTAACGTAGTTCACTGAAACTGCCACTTAATAGATATTTATAGTTTGATTCTTCATCATACATCCATACGTTACAGTGGAAACGTATATATGTCCTAGAAACTACATGATACCATTTTAACCATATACTAACCGTTAAGTATATTTTAAAGAAAAAACGCAAACAGTACAAATCCTTTTATGTTCATTTGGCAAACTAAAGATCTCAACAATGAAAGGAACATTTTCTCATCTCACTCACTTTGCTGTAGCTATTGCCTTAGCAAGTTGCTCACAAGATCCAACAGCCACAACGCTAAACACCATGACGCCCGTATCCAAGGCTACACGAGCCGAAGAGGCTTTTCCGAACCAGCGGGGAGTGTCAAAGAGCGCTTATCTGAACGGACAAAAAGTCACGTATAATCTGATTGGCGATCAGGCTGTATTTGAAAGCGATATACTTCTACAGCCCGAAAGTTTGAAAGAACAATCTGACATGCAAACCGCAGGAACTGGTCGTTCCAAAACTTCGGCTTGGTGGCCTAACAAAATCGTTTATTATGCCATTGATCCATCCTTGCCCAATCAGACTCGCGTAACCGATGCCATTGCGCACTGGGAGGCCAATACACCGATTCGTTTCGTTCAACGTACAACGCAACGGGGCTATGTGATGTTTAAAACGGGTTCGGGCTGTTCGTCAAACGTTGGTTATTCGGGAGGGTTACAATATGTGAATCTGGCCAGCAGTTGCACAACCGGAAATACGATTCACGAAATTGGGCACACATTAGGCCTCTGGCACGAACAGTCGAGAGCCGACCGCGACAACTTTGTGACGATCAACACGGCCAATATAATCTCTGGGTACGAAACGGATTTCCAAACGTATATCCAGCGAGGCAGCGATGGTTTCGACTATGACTCTGGCCTGGATTTTGGCTCGATTATGCTCTATGGCTCGTACGATTTCTCTAAAAATGGTCAGCCAACCATGACGAAGAAAGACGGGTCAACATTTGTCGGACAGCGGAATGGGCTGTCACAAACAGATATAAACACCATATACTATATGTATGAGCCTGATATGGCCCTGAGCAAAAAAATAGATACTAAACAGCAATAAAAAAGCGTGTGGTGGATTTCAGAACCTGAAATCCACCACACGCTGTACTAAGATCTATCTAATTCGCCTGATTGTGATAGGCACACAAACGGGCACGTGATTTATGCACGGATCATCGTTATTACTGGGCAATAGCTCTACGCTAGCGGATACTTTACAACCATTTACGCCTGTTGCTGTCACTGTATAGTCACCAGGAACGCTGACCACTGGTTCAGATTCAGTACTGGTAAATCCATTCGGGCCAGACCATAGTAAGGTAGCACCGGGTGCCTCTGCATACAAGGTTGCCGTACAGTTTACGCAGGCCAGACCTGCGCCAGCAGCTGTCAGGTTAGTAGGTGCGGTTGTATCTGACGTCACATTGGTCGTAACTGTAGTCAACGTGCCGGGGCAATCTGGGCTGCTGATCGTAAGCGTATACGTGCCCGCAACCGATATGATTGGATTCTGTTGGGCGCTGGTAAAGCTACCGGGACCGGTCCAGGCATACGTAGCAACAGAGGCAGCTGAACCGTCGCCATAAAGCGCTTGCCCCTTCAGCGTAACTTGTTTCACGGCGCAGTTGAGTTCACCTCCTGTAGCCGAAGCGGATAACGATGGGGAAACCTTTATAACCATCGGACTCGATTGGCGGCAGGATGGGTTTTCGGGCGTGGGGTAAATAATGGCGTAGACATACTGCTGTGAAGGAGCAGCTGTGTTGTTCACTGTGCTGATTGCCGGATGATACAACACCGCCCGGCTGTTGGCATCGGGCAAAACCGTACCCAACACAACACCCCCACTTCCGTACATAGCTGTACCCGATTGTGGCGTCGTAAATAATACAAAACGAACTGAATCAACCCGGCTCAAATGACTTCCAAGGGCAGCGATGGAATCTACAGCGAGTCCGGCACATACCTCAATCGGATCTTTCTCAGCAGTTAGTTCGGGGCAAGAGTAAATCGACAAATCATTCGTAAAATCATTCTGACCAGCGTCTTTCGAGGTTACAGCAATAACAGCCGATCCACCAACTAACTGAGCATCTGAATCGCGCAGGTCTGGCTCTGTATAATTTGACCGATTAAGTGGTGAAATCGTATAGTAACGTTGCGGAACCGCAGCACCCTGTCTGGCTCCACGAGCCGCCACTCGGCCACCTGCCCCGGCCAAAGGTTTCGTTCCGTTTAAGGTTATATCCAACTTCGGCAACTGCAGGGTATCCATCCGAATCTCATATTTATGATTATACAGAAGCCCGGCGGGTACAGTTGTGTTATTAAAATAAAACTGCCCGCCATCATGGGTTGTCTGCGTGCCAACCAAAGCACCGCCATTTTCCATATCGTGCAGCGTCAGTACGATGCCGTCGATACCTGGCTCATACGCATCCTGAATCCCGTCACGGTTGTCATCGAA
Source organism: Spirosoma foliorum (assembly GCF_014117325.1). Taxonomy (NCBI): domain Bacteria; kingdom Pseudomonadati; phylum Bacteroidota; class Cytophagia; order Cytophagales; family Cytophagaceae; genus Spirosoma; species Spirosoma foliorum. The sequence goes on from NZ_CP059732.1 coordinate 6,234,922, forward strand.
CCAAACCCGGTTACCAATCTCTACAGTGGCGGGGTCACATAGCGCTTTACTATCACCAATCCCCGATGCTTTCCCAAACGAACCCGGCGAAAGAGTATATAAAACATAGTTACGATTCAGAGCGCCGTTTTTTGTGTTAAACACTTTTAGGCCGCCTGACTGGTACACATTTTCGATAGGGTCGAAAGCCGACGTGATCACTTCACTATAACCCGGAATAAACGATAAGGCTCCGTTTATTACCTCCGCGTGGCCAATATGGTCAATGAAGTACCAGTAATCTTTACCAAAAAATTCACCTCCGCCAGGACCTTCGTTGTTACCAACTCCACTGCCCGTCAGATTTCCTGATTTCCCATTGCTTTCGAGCGTAAAAGCTCCATTGGTATAAGAAGCCCGTAATAAATCGCCAGCAGTAAAGCCATCATATAAGCCATTTCCATTCGGATCATGGTTCTGAACACCAGCCATATGCCCGAAACGATCCAGAAAACCGATTAACATGGAGCCATCATCATCGAATTCCAGATCTATCACAATTGGCTGAGGATGCATCACAAACGTAGGGCTATCACCTAATCCACAAGGCGTTGGCCAGGCATCAGTCCAGGGCAACCAATGGTCATATTTCGCGCAGCTGTTTTCGGGATGTAAAGGATCGGTAGTCGCATCTGTCGGGCCACGCCGAAAATCAAGTGGAAAGGCTAGTACTTCTGTAAATACAGATGTCGATGGGTCGAATTGATAGATCGTTGCTTTAAGGTCACTTTGTAGCCCCGACGTTTCGGCAGAACACACTACGCCAACATAAATTTTACCGTGATAGACTTTAAGCGCCCACGGCCGAAAATCGCCGTTTGAACAACCCGGATCAGGAACCGACCACGATTTTACGGCAGTAGCCGACGTTGGCGCAACAGCTGGCGAATCGACAAACAAACTATATAACTTCCGATCTTTCAGGTTAATGAAATACAGTGTTTTGTCATCTTCAGACATGTCCATACCGCCAAAACTCATTCGCCCCGCTGCACTCATAGAGCCAGGATCGGTGCTGGCCTGCGTTTTATCACCAAATAAATTAGCAAGTGGATCGGCGTGCGGATCATCGCCAACATCAATACCAACCGAACTAACCGACATGAAGGTTGTGGTTGTACCGGATGCAATATCGGTTATGTATATACCACCAGGGCCGCCGGGTCCAAAACTTACATGCCGTTTAACAACAGACGCGCTAAAGACTTTTTTCGTCCGTCGCTGATAGGCCAGTGCCCATACTGCCCCTACTTCTCCGGCAGTTGCCAGGTGATTAGGCGGGAAATTAGTTGGGCCTGCTACCCCATACGCATTATATGAGAAACTTACCAATGCATCTGCCTTCGCCGATTGCTTATCCTCTGATACGGTATTTCCGTCTTTATCGGTTGTTATCTGCGTATTGCCATTCACATAACAAGGGGTAATTATGTTAACTCCCGTCCGTTGGCAATAATCTGCCGGATAATTGATGCCCAGATTGGCATTGACGGCGGGTGCCGTTATAAACTGCACACTCGTGCCGCTACCCGTCCCAAAAGGCCCGTTGTAGTCACCAGTTGGCAGGCCTGCAAATTCAACGCGCACGATCTTACCCGCTGGCGCGTCGGTACTGCTGAATGAATAGGAACCATCAGCAGCAGTTGTGGTCGAGATGGGTGTCTTGCTTAGGTCAACAAAAGCCAGAACAGTAACTCCGGCTACACCTACTTCAATGGGTAGTGTGTCGGAGCGAATTCCATTTAGGTCAAAGTCACGAAAAACAATGCCCTTTACCTGCGCATTAGCCGTTGTGATACAGGCAACAAGCACCCATAAAGCAACCAGCCATTTCCTGTAGGGATCAGCGGTGGATACATAAATTTGCTTCATAAATTGAGAATCTTCGTTGGAAAAAGGAATGTACTAAACGCTAGAGAGTTAATAAACTATTGATAGAAAACCAGTTACAATAAAAAATAACTAAATTTATTAAGGATACTTATTGTTCATTAGATCAAATAGCCAAGCATTTGCCAGACAAAACCCTTGCCAGACGGCTGGCGGTTTTCTACGTATATTTACCCTCCATACTGCTCAAATCTGTGGAAAACCAGTTAAACACGTTGTTTTCGTCATTCGAGAGCGAAGAAATAACTTTCTTCGCTGACCTAATTTTACCAATTCCGGTACCAAAATTGTTCACCTATAGAGTTCCTCGAGGAATGGCCGACACTCTCAAAATTGGTGCCAGAGTTATTGTACCGTTTGGTAAAAAAAATAGTCGGGTACTTACGGCGGTCGTGGCTAAACTGCATAATTCACCGCCTACGGCCTATCAGGCACGTTATATCAGCGAAGTGCTGGATGAATATCCGTTAGTTACAGGCTATCAACTGGAGCTGTTTAGGTGGATGGCGGAGTATTATATGTGCTGTATTGGCGACGTAATGAACGTTGCGCTCCCTTCGGGTCTGAAGATTTCGAGCCAGTCCAAAGTGCAGGCCAATCCGGATTTTGACTACCCAGAACTGCTTACTGAATTTGAAGGAACCCTGCTGGTCGAACTCAAAAAACACCCGGCTTTGTCCTACGAAGAACTCGGCCGATTGGCTGGCGAAGGCACCAATGTTCCCGCCCTGATCAAGTCATTAGTGGGTAAAAAAGCGGTCATTGTTTTTGAAGAAGTTCGGGAAAAATACATTCCGAAAATGATCCGTAAGGTTCGGCTTCATCCTAATTATGAGGAGAAGGAACAGCTGCTAGTTTTGCTGCAACGGCTCGAAAAACTGCCCAAACAACAGGAGGTTGTTATGCGCTACCTGAGCCATGTGCCGATGCAGCGCAGTCCGGAGTTGAATCAGAAAGGATTGGATAAAACGATCCTCAATCAGGATGACGAACTGTCGCAATCGTCGCTGACAACGCTCATTAAAAATCAGGTATTCGAAACATTTGAAGTAATTCAGCCCCGTTTTTCGGACAATGCGGCCCCGCAGGTGGAAATCAAGCTAACCGATGCCCAACAAACGGCTTCGTCGCAGATTATGGCGCAGTTCGAGAACCAGAATATTGTTCTACTGCATGGTATTACTGGTAGTGGTAAAACCGAGGTCTACATCGAACTCATCCAGCAGGCGCTTGATAGCGGCTCGCAGGTGCTTTACTTATTACCCGAAATTGCCCTGACCACGCAGATTGTGGTCCGTTTACAACGCGTGTTTGGGGATAAAATGGGCATTTATCACTCCAAGTTTTCAGATAATGAGCGCGTGGAGGTCTGGAAAGGGGTGGTATCCGGCCAGTATCAGTTTGTGGTGGGCGTGCGTTCGGCCGTTTTCCTACCCTTCGACAATCTAGGGCTTATTATCGTGGATGAAGAGCACGAAACTAGCTATAAACAACACGACCCGGCCCCACGCTACCACGCCCGCGATGTAGCCATTATGCTGGCTCACTGGCAGCAGGCTAAGGTATTGTTAGGTTCGGCCACCCCCTCGCTCGAAACCTACTTTCAGGCTAAGCAAGGACGTTATGGTCTGGTAGAACTTTTCCAGCGATTCGGAAACGCTACATTGCCAAATATTCTTCTGGTGAATCTTCAACAGGAGAAACGGCAGAAAACGATGAAAAATGAATTTTCATCCGCTTTATATACTGCACTCGAAGCCAACATTGAGCGGAAAGAGCAAAGTATTTTGTTCCAGAATCGGCGGGGTTACTCGCCCTATATGCAGTGCGAAGATTGCGACTGGACGGCCGAATGTCCCAATTGTGCGGTAAGCCTGACCTACCACCAGCGCGACGCCGAACTACGCTGCCATTACTGTGGGCATAAAGATCAGGTGCCCCGTACCTGCCCAACCTGCGGCTCTACGAAAGTTAGAACCATTGGTTTCGGCACTGAGAAACTGGAAGATCAATTGCAGATTTTCTTCCCGGAATCGAAAGTGATTCGAATGGATTTAGATACTACGCGCGCCAAAAATGCGTATCAGCAGATCATCCAGGAATTTGAAACGGGGGAGGTCGACATTCTCGTTGGTACCCAGATGATTACAAAAGGATTGGATTTCGATAACGTTAGTCTGGTTGGCATTTTCGACGCCGATCGGCTTATTCATTTCCCTGATTTTCGGGCGACCGAGCGGGCTTTTCAAATGATTACGCAAGTAAGCGGTCGGGCTGGGCGACGTGCCGGAAGGCAAGGAACTGTTCTGATTCAAACCCAAAATCCGCAACAGCCGATTCTGCAAAAAGTGATTCAGAACGACTATAAGGGTTTATATGAAGAAGAAATTCAGGAACGCCAGGATTTTAACTACCCCCCCTTCTGCCGATTGATCAAACTCACCGTTCGGCATACCGACAAACTTACCAGCCATCGTGCCGCCGAGCGTCTTGCTGCCGAATTGACCGATGCGCTGGGTAGCAGCCGGATTCTGGGACCAGAAGAGCCGTTAGTGGAGCGGATTCGGAACCAGTTTCTGTTCGACATTCTTATCAAAATCGAACGCGACAAGGTGAATATCAAGGCCGTGAAAGCCTACATTCAGGAGCGTATCAACGACATCCTGACCGACAAGGGATTACGGCAAGTAAGCATCGTGGCTGATGTGGATTGTTTGTAAGTATTTTACGTTATTGCTTAAAACTCACACAACTATGTTGGCAACAGTAACAGGAACCTACAAAAACGGGCAGATCATTCTGGACGAAGAATTGCCCGTAAAAAGCGAAAACGCCAAAGTAATTGTGACGCTTGTAGAAGATACCGTCGAAAACCAGGAAAAGCCTAAACGCACATCCGGCTTACTGAAAGGGGCATTTGTAGGTGAATATTGGTTTTCCAAAGAATTTAACGATCCTTTGGACGACTTAAAAGATTATATGTAATGAATGTTTTGTTGGATACTCAAGCTGTTATATGGTACGTAACAGATGAGTCTTTATTGACTCCAAAGGCTCGTACGGTAATTAACGGTGCCGATCTAGCTTACGTTAGCGCAGTCAGTTTTTATGAGATTGCAATAAAACTTGCCATAGGTAAAGACGCAGGTATAAAGCGCTCCTTACCTGACATTATTAAACTTGTTCTTAAGTCAGGATTTCTTTGGCTACCTATGGCTGCTAATCATATTGAAACTTATTCATCAGTTCCCCTCTTAGATAACCATAAAGATCCTTTCGATCGAATGATCCTGGCAACTGCCCTCGCCGATAATTTGATTATTATTTCATCCGATCACAATTTCCCGCTCTACAGCGACCTTGTCACAACCATCTGGTAACGTCAGTCTTCTAAGGTTTCCCGTAAAATTTCCATTAATACAACTGTTTATAAGCCCATCCGGTTATTTTTGCACCGGCTTCTGGCCGATTTTGCCCAATTTTCCATCCTATGTCAAAGAAAACCAAGATCGTAGCCACCGTTGGCCCGGCTTCCGAAACCAAAGAACAATTGCTGGCATTAGCCAAAGCTGGAGTAAATGTATTCCGGCTCAACTTCTCCCACGGCACTCACGAAGACCATCTGCAGCGGCTTACCCTCATCCGCGAAATCAACGAAGAATTCAACTTAAACCTCTGTGTATTACAGGATTTACAAGGTCCCAAAATTCGTATTGGTAACGTTGAGCATAAAGATGGCGTACTAATCGTACCGGGTCAGGAACTCGTTTTCACCAACGACGACATTATTGGCACTGCCGAACGGGTAAGTACGCCTTACAAAGACATGTACCGCGATGTACATCCAGGTGAACGTATCCTGATGGACGATGGCAAACTGGAAGTGCGCGTTCTGCGTACCGAAGGGACCGATGTTGTTACCGAAGTTGTTTATGGTGGTTCGATGAAATCGAAGAAAGGCGTTAACCTGCCTAATACGAAAGTATCGATGCCAGCGGTAACGGAAAAAGACTGGACCGATCTCGAATTTGGCCTCGAACACGATGCAGAATGGATTGCGCTGTCGTTCGTACGAGAAGCGTCTGAAATTCTCGAAATTAAGGAATACATCAAATCGAAAGGCAAAAAGAGTCGCGTTATTGCGAAAATCGAAAAGCCCGAAGCGATTCAAAACATCGACGAGATCGTTGCTGCAACTGATGGCTTAATGGTTGCTCGGGGTGACCTCGGGGTTGAATTACCCGCCGAAGAGGTACCGATGATCCAGAAAATGCTGGTTGAGAAATGTAACAAAGCGGGCAAGCCCGTTATTGTAGCTACGCAGATGCTCGAAAGCATGATCGATGCTCCTCGTCCAACCCGTGCTGAAATCAACGATATTGCCAACTCCGTAATGGACGGTGCCGATGCAGTTATGTTGAGCGCCGAAACAGCGTCGGGTAAATACCCAATTCTGGCAGTTGAAAGCATGGCAAATACCATCAAACAGGTTGAAGCCACTACCGATAAAATTTATTATCGCTACCACGCCTATGTGAATGAGCACCCAACCGAAAACGTGCTCAACGATAACGTGGTTATGAGTGCCTGTCGCCTAGCCCGTGATACCCACGCGAAGGCAATTATTGGGATCACGAACTCGGGTTATACCGCCGTTCGGATTTCACACCACCGCCCAAAAGCGGATCTGTACGTTTTCTCTAACGACGCACAACTACGGAACACGCTTGGTTTATATTGGGGTGTACAAGTGCTTCCTTACGAGCCAGATCTAACCCTGACGGTTGATCAGACAGTTGAGGCCATTAAACAAACGCTTATAGGACAAGGTAAGCTGCAATCTGGCGATATTTTCATCAATACGCTCAGCATGCCGTTAACGCAGTCTCGCAAAACGAATACCGTCAAATTGAGCACGGTCGATTAGCAATGGAATAAGCTGGCGCGGGTATTTACCCGTGTCTTTAATTTTGTCAGCATTCGCTGACGCATGAACAGAGGAAATACCAGCAAATGCTGGCTATATAAGAAGGCACGAGTGAATACTCGCGCCAGACAGCAAACAAAATCGCTAGCTGATAATCAGCTAGCGATTTTGCTTTTACCTACGCAAATACAGCCTGCTTCTGCATGCTGTTGTTCATCAGACGCCCCTGCTTCACCAGTTTATGGATAAATTTCATTTTCTGAATCACGGCTGGGGTAAACACCTCAGGGACCATATCCAGTAAGCCTAGTGTACGATTCATTTCATTCAGTTTGATGCCCAGTTCCTCGTATTTGAGGAGCATTTTTTCGAAAGGAGCACCTTCGAAATCAACCGCTTCTTCAGCTTCCAGCAATAAATGAACACTGTCGGCGGTGTCCAGAATAGTAATCATTTCCAGGTACGCCCGGAATGTCTCCGCAAAGTCTTCCCAGGGGTGCATACTGGCGTAGGCACTAATATAACTGAGCGGCCAGTCTGGCTTGGGGCCGTACTGGTAATACTGATTCATGGCATACGAGTAGCCCAGCGACGTATGATCACCGAATATGGCCTTACATTCGTCTTCGCACTTATTCTGAACCAACAGCTGCCAATAGTAATGACCAATTTCATGGTGAAAATGACCAATTAACGTACGCCGAGCCTCACCGAAGTCCACCCGTAGTTTTTCCCGTTCTATTGGATCGGCTTCCTCAATATTGATCGTTATTGTGCCATCGGCGTGGCCGGTGAATACCTTTTCGGCAATAATCGCATCTGTTCCCGCATGCGTTATCTGAACCACATTCCCCTTGAAGTCAAAGGTTAACGGAAGTGGGAATCCGTCATAGATCGACCCGTAAGGCAGCTTTAACAAATCCAGTGTGTAAATGAGACGCCGTTTAGCCGCTTCGAGGTTATACCATTTCTCCCGATTACCAGGCACACTCATATCCGGTACCACCCGATTCAGGCTACAGCATTTGCAATAGGCATTGGCTTCCTGCCAGGTCGTTTTTACTTCCACCAACCGATTACAAACCTGATAATTCCGGTAGTTCAAACACTTTGTTACCTGAGCCTGACAATGATTGCAGCTATACGTATAGGCATCTACGGCGTCGAGCGACCGGATACCTTCGCAGGAAGGGCACCAGCCTACTTCCCGGTGGCAAACAACACAGGACGAGTTTTCGAAGTGTAACGTATTACCACATTGGCATGGGTATATTTTCATCAGTACTATCTGTTCATTTAACGTGAGTAAAGGCCTGTTAGCCTGTACTATAACTACATGACCAATCAAGTTGTTGGATCAATCCACTTGATTGGTCACGGAAATACAGCCTTTTAATTTCTTGAAAAGTCACTACCAACGTTCTTCAGCGGACGAATACGACGTTGATGCTCAAAAAACAAGCTCCCTTTTGACGCTTAATTGTGAGCTAGAAATCTATCTGGTCTGCGAATGGCATCATCGCTATCATCAAACTTCAACGTGAAGCGGCAATTATTAAAATATCGGACAAAATTGCACTATTGCAAAGAATATTTTGTCTTATCGAATAAAAAACAGGAATTCAATTGGTAAAATCCAGGATCGCCATAATTTTACCTTCTCTAGTAGTACCCACCTCACTCATCCCTACGATTCCTGTTCTATGGCTATAAAAGTTGCGATATCACACAAGACAGCCTATAATTTCGATCGATTGGTCGGGCTTTCTCCGCATATATTCCGGCTTCGCCCTGCCCCACATTCACGTACGCCAATCGACGGATACACCTTCAAAATATTTCCCGAAAATCACTTTATCAATTGGCAGCAAGACCCGTTTGGGAATTACCAGGCCAGGGTCGTCTTTCCCGAAAAAACGAAAACCTTACGAATTGAAGTAGAAGTACTGGCTCGTCTGGAAGTCATTAACCCATTCGATTTCTTCATTGAAGAATACGCCGAAACGTTCCCCTTCAGTTACGACGAGCACTTACTTTCTGAGCTGAGTCCTTATCTGGAAATTCGGGAAAACGGCCCGTTACTGAACGAATGGATTGCCAAAAACAGAATTGACGATCCGATAAAAACGGTTGATTATCTGGTTCATCTCAATCAGAGACTCAATCAAACCCTTGGGTACAACATCCGTATGGAGCCGGGTGTGCAATCCTGCGAGGAGTCGCTGAGTATGTTAAGTGGCTCCTGTCGCGATTCGGCCTGGTTACTGGTCCAGATTCTCCGACATCTGGGTATTGCCTCCCGCTTTGTATCTGGCTATCTGGTACAGCTTAAACCCGATGTAAAATCATTAGACGGCCCATCGGGGCCAGAGGAAGATTTTACGGATTTACACGCCTGGGTGGAAGCCTACGTACCGGGAGCGGGCTGGATTGGCCTCGATCCAACGTCGGGCTTATTTGCCGATGAAGGGCATATTCCCCTTTGCTGTACGCCACATTACAAAAGTGCAGCTCCGGTTACGGGCGCAACTGATGTAGCCGAAGTTTCATTTGACTACGAAAATCAGGTTTTCCGAATTTTCGAAGATCCGAGAGTTACTAAGCCGTATACCGAAGAGCAGTGGCAGCAGATTCTGAAAGTCGGGCATGATGTAGAAAAAGATTTGCAAGCGGGCGACGTTCGTATGACGATGGGTGGCGAACCTACCTTCGTATCTATTGATGATAGTGAGTCGCCCGAGTGGAATTCGGCCGCCGATGGGCCACTCAAACGCAAGCTCTCTTATAATCTCGCGCTACGGCTGAAAAACCGGTTTGCGCATGGTGGATTACTGCATTTCGGACAAGGGAAATGGTATCCAGGTGAGCTGTTTCCACGCTGGCAATATGCGCTGTACTGGCGGAAAGATGGGTTGCCAATCTGGAAGAATGACGACCTGATTACGAAGGAAAGCCAAACGTCGTATACGCACAAAGAGGCCGAAATTTTCACAACTGAACTAACCAAATACCTGGGGCTGAACGCCGACAATATTGTTCCGGCCTACGAAGACCCAATTTATTGGGCACTGGAAGAAGACAAACTACCCGTTAATCTTGATCCGCTCACCTTCGACCTAAGCGACTCTATCGAACGCCGAACGCTGGCCGGTATTCTGGAACGAGGGCTAAATAACCCCGCCGGTTTTACTCTGCCGATAGAATGGAATGACGATACGAATGGTTGGGTGAGTTGCCTGTGGCAATTCCGTCGTAAAAACTGTTTTCTGATACCCGGCAACTCCCCTATCGGGTTACGCCTACCGCTTTCGTCGTTACCCGATGTATCGGAAGATCGTAAAAAAGATGCAGTAGAACGGAGTTCATTTGAAGAACTGCCGGCGTTAGAAGCGTATGAGGAGTATCAATCGGCAGTTACGAATCGATATGGCACTGAAGCGCAACCCTACAAAGCACCCGTCCGGAAGAAACAGGGCGCGAAGTCGAAAAAAGCGCCACTTTTCGAGGTCGACACCATCCGAACGGCCTTGAGCGTTGAAGCCCGCGAGGGAATTCTATATGTATTTCTGCCGCCTGTCGATTACCTGGAACACTATCTGGATTTAATTGCCTCTGTAGAAGCCACGGCCGAAAAATTACAGATGTCCGTTCGGATTGAAGGCTACACGCCCCCCTCCGATTATCGTATCCAGAAACTAGTCGTCTCCCCCGACCCCGGTGTTATCGAAGTAAACGTGCAACCAGCCGCCAACTGGCAGGAATTGGTTGATAACACGACAGCCTTGTATGAAGAAGCATTTTATGCTCGTTTGGGTACGGAGAAATTCATGGTCGACGGTCGGCACACGGGTACCGGTGGCGGCAACCATGTGACCATCGGCGGGGCAAAACCGTCAGATAGTCCAATCCTCCGTCGTCCTGATTTATTGCGAAGTTTACTTACCTACTGGCAACACCATCCCGCACTCAGTTATTTGTTTGCCGGACCTTTTATTGGCCCAACCAGCCAGGCTCCGCGCATTGATGAAGGCCGGGACGAACGCCTGTACGAAGTCGAAATTGCATTCGATCAAATCCCGGAAGATCGGGAGGTGCCATTCTGGATGGTCGATCGTATTTTCCGCAATCTTCTGGTCGATATTACCGGGAACACTCACCGAACAGAGTTCTGTATCGATAAACTCTATTCACCCGATTCATCGACGGGCCGACTAGGGATTCTGGAATTCCGGGCGTTTGATATGCCTCCGCACAAGCATATGAACATGGTGCAAACGCTGCTGGTACGGGCGCTGGTATCGATGTTCTGGAAGCAACCTTACAAGAAAAAACTGGTACGTTGGGGAACCGAACTACACGATCGTTTCCTACTCCCCCACTTCGCCTATCTGGACATGGTCGATATTGTCAACGACCTAAAAGATGCTGGCTATCAATTCGATATTTCCTGGTTCGATCCATTCTTTGAGTTCAGATTTCCACGTCACGGCACTATTGTTATGGATAATATCCAGATGGAGCTGCGTCTCGGTATCGAGCCCTGGCATGTACTGGGCGAGGAATTATCGAATACCGGAACCGCTCGGTTTGTCGATTCGTCGCTGGAGCGGCTCCAGGTAAAAGTGAGTGGTTTTGTCGAAGGTCGCCATGTATTGGTGTGTAATGGCTGCCGTGTCCCCCTAAGGAATACGGGCATCAAAGGCGAATACGTATCCGGCATTCGATACAAAGCCTGGAATCCGACCTCAGCCCTTCATCCAACCATTGGCGTAGATGCTCCGCTGGTATTCGATGTGATCGATACTTGGAACAATCGGATTCTGGGTGGGTGTACCTATTTTGTATCGCACCCCGGTGGTCGTAGTTTTGATACGTATCCGGTCAACAGTTACGAAGCTGAATCACGCCGAACCAGCCGTTTCTGGGGCTTTGGACATACACCGTCTCAAAAAGAGGAAATTCCCGTTACGGTGAAGTCTACGCCGAGTATTTCCCGGTTTGTGGCCGAACACAAGAAAGATCTTCGGATGGATACCCCGGTCGAATTGGTCAATCAGGAATATCCGCATACGCTTGACTTGCGTCAATTCTGGCGTGCGAAATAAACTAATGAAGGGGAAATGGATAATGAAGAATGGATAATGAACAACGGATAAGATACTGACTGTCCTATTTTTAGCAGTCACTAATCATCCATTGTTTATTATCCATTATTCATTCACTTACTATTTTGATGAGGAGTTATGGTTTCAGAATCTACCCGTAGTTTACTTGACTCATATACGAGTAAGCTAAATTCATACGATGAAATATTAGCACCGAATGGGGTAATAAAACCGCATTGGGAAAAATTATTTTCTTCGCTGGAGAAAGTCGGGAATGAGGAACTGAAAAACCGGGCACAGGAAATAAAAAATAAGATTCGCGAAAACGGGGTTACTTATAACATTTATCAGGGAACCAATGGACTAAATAGTCCCTGGAAATTAGACCTGATCCCTTTTCTGATCGAGCAGAAAGAATGGCATGCTATCTCGAAAGGGTTACAGCAGCGTGCCATTCTTTTAGACTTAATACTTCGGGATATTTATGGCGAACGAACGCTACTAAAAGAAGGCATTCTTCCCCCCGAATTAGTGTACAACAACACGGGCTTTTTTCGCCCCTGCCAGGATGTGAAATTGCCAACCCAACATCAGTTGGTGATGTATGCTGCCGATATGGCTCGTGGGCCTGATGGCCGAATGTGGGTAGTCGATAATCGGACGCAGGCTCCCTCAGGGTCGGGTTATGCGCTCGAAAACCGGGTGATTCTTACCAAGATCATGCCCGAGCTTGCCAAGGACATGTATGTGAGTCGGCTGTCTCCTTTTTTTACGCAGGCTCAGCAATCCATTTTCAAAGTATTTCGGGAAAAATCTGATTTTCTAAACGTCGTTTACTTAACACCAGGACCTAATAATGAGACGTATTTTGAGCAGGCCTACCTCGCGTCTTATTTAGGGTATACGTTAGTTCAGGGTGACGATTTGATTGTTAAAAACGGCTTTGTCTGGATCAAAGCCATCGATGGGTTGCAACGGGTCGATATTATTATTCGACGTATTGACGATGAATGGTGCGACCCGCTGGAGCTACGTATCGACTCGAAACTGGGGGTACCGGGTTTATTGCAGGTAATCCGGAACGGCAACGTCATGGTTATTAATCCGCCGGGTAGTAGTGCGGTCGAAAACACAGCGTTCAATGCCTTTTTGCCGTCTTTATGCCGCCATTTTTTACGCGAAGAATTAATCCTACCCTCCGTGGCAACCTGGTGGTGCGGGCAACCTAGAGAACTCCAACGAACGCTGGATAACCTGGGCAGTCTGATTATTAAAAAGGCAAATCGAAAACAGGTATTCCGATCGGTTTACGGAAAAGAGTTGTCTAAAGAGGAACTGAAGCAACTGAGGGCACAAATTCTGCAAAACCCAACCGAATACGTAGCGCAGGAAGAAGTGAGTTTTTCCACAACGCCTACGTTTGTCGATGGCCATATCGAGCCCCGCTATGCAGCTATTCGGGCCTTTTTGACGGCCACCCCGAATGGCTATCAGGTTATGGAAGGCGGCTTGACCCGGAGTTCAGCACTTAAAGACAAATTCACCTTTTCGAACCAATATGGTAGTGTCTCTAAAGACACGTGGATCGTATCGAACGAAGCCGAAGTAATCCGGGAACGCGTCAAACTTCCGGGGGTTTCGTATCAGCAATCGCAAACATCGTTGCCCAGTCGGAGTGCTGAGAATTTGTATTGGGCTGCCCGCTACAGCGAGCGTACTATGACGGCTACCACCTTTCTGATGCTCACGCTCAATGCATTAAATTTTCAGCGGAATTTTGGCAGTCAGAGCAAAACGCAGCATATCGATATACAGCTTAAAACACTGTCGAAATTAATTAAAATTGAACCCCGCTTTTCGGATAAAAACAAAGAGGATTTCGTAAATCCGTACCCAATTATTGCGGATAGCATTTCCAACGCGGCAAAGCTCGGCACCATCACCGCATCGCTCCAGTCGTTTTTGAGAGCCATGATTGCCGTTCGCGAGCGGTGGAATAATGTAACCTGGCGAACCATTGATGTTATTGAAAATATCAATGAAAAACTCCAGCAGATTCGCCCCGATCAGAATCCGAACGACATTCACAATACCCTGACGAATCTCCAGAATAAGCTATTCACCTTTTATGGGATCGTCAATGAATCGATCCCCCGAAATAATGGCTATTATCTATTTGAGACCGGGAAATTAGTTGAACGAATTCTCTCGAAGATTACCATCATAAAGTCCATTTTCAGTATTAAAACGGAGCAATTTATTGAAAATGAACTGATGGAAATTGTCTTGATGAACCACTTTGCCTTATCGCATTACCGGGCTACTTACAAGACAAATCTGGAAATGGAATATGTGCTGGATATGATTTTACTGGACAAGCAGATTCCAGCTTCACTTGCTTATTTATTAGACTCACTGGATCACAATATCAGCCAGTTACCCCAGTCATCGTCGCGATTAAGCAAATCCCGGAAAGCCATTCTGGAAGCATCTACCCAGATAAAATTGATTGATGTGTCGGAAGTGTCAGCCGTAAACGAAAAATCGCAGGCGTACGAAAAATTAGATACCATTTTATCGAACGTGTACGCACTCATTTTATCGGTGTCAGACTCTATAACCAACCAATATTTTAACCATACAGCTCCGCAACACTCCATTACCGAAACAATAATTGACCTGGAGAATGAATTATAGATTAATTCATAAGACACAGTACAACTACAGTGAAAACGTGACTAATTATCACGGGTTGGCTTGCTTAATGCCTAAAAGTTCATTGCGGCAATCGTGTCGTGATTTTTCGTTATCGATTTCGCCTTTTCCCGACGAGACGTATTCACGCACCGATTACTTTGGCAATACCCTTCATTACTTCTCGATCTACAAACCGCATAATAAGCTCACTATTTTAGCCAAAAGCATCGTTGACACCCATTCGTCGATCGCTGCTGATTTTTTTATGACGCCCAACGAAGTCAGCGAAAAATTCAGGACGAATAGAGCCTTACGAAGTGAGCTTCTCGATTATATACTGCCGAGCCCCTTTGTTCAGTGGGACAGTGAAATCAGTCGTTTTGCCGCCGATTGTTTCAGTGAGAATCAGTCATTTTATCAAAGTGCGCGCTTGCTATGCCGCAAAATTTATACTGAGTTTACCTACGTTCCGGGCTTTACAACCATTCATACACCACTAAAAACGGTATTACGAGAGAAAAAAGGCGTTTGTCAGGATTTTTCACACCTCGCCATTGCCTGCCTGCGGAGTATGGGCTTTGCCGCCCGCTATGTGAGTGGTTATCTGGAAACGCAGCCTTTGCCGGGCAAGACCAAACTACAAGGGTCCGACGCGACACATGCCTGGGTATCGGTCTATGTGCCTGACATTGGCTGGTGCGATTTCGACCCTACTAACGATTTAGTCCCGCAGGAACGACACATCACCACTGCCTGGGGCCGCGATTTCGGAGATGTCTCTCCTTTGAAGGGTATCATTTTCAGTACCGGCAAACACGCTTTTCAAGTGGCGGTGGACGTGATACCTATCTAACGTGAATTATGGAGGATTTACAAATAGAATTATACTAGTTTTTTGTCATTCCGACGCCAGGAGGAATCTTCGGTAAATAACCAGTTGCCGAAGATTCCTCCTGACGTCGGAATGACAAAAAACAAAATCACAAATAGTTGATAATCAGGTAATAATTTTAGAATCTATCCATTATTCACGCTAATTAAGTTTTTTTACTGGCACGGGTAAATACCCGCGCCAGTTCCAAAGCACAAAAAAAAAGCCGCGAAACCAAGGGTCATCGCGGCTTTTCTGTTCTCACTGAAAATGAAGAACTTTAATGTGATCTAGTCTATTAACTCAGTAGCGTAAGCAACTGTTTAAGCTTTCTGCTTTTTCGTCGTTTCGGCAACAGGTGCTTCGGCAACCTCAGTCGTTTCGGGCGCTTCGGCGGTTTCTGTAGCTTCCTCCTTAACCTCTTCAGCCGTAACCTCAAACACTTCGGGGGCATACTGACGAAGAATACCGTACCAGCTCACCAGTTTTTTAATATCTGTTGTCCGTACGCGCTCACGATCATATGCAGGCACAACGGTCGCCATAAAATCAGCCAACTCGTCTGCTGAGCCTTTCGAATCAACAGGAAGTTTATCGCTGTATTTTTCATTGATTGCCAGTAATACCGTGCTAAGCGATACAGATTGTTCCTCGCTGTCGTCATCGACATAGATGGAAATATCATTCAGCACCGATACCCGCGCGGTTGGACCCATCATTGTTTTGGCCTTCTTGTCGTCTAATGATTCGACAATAACGCCTGCCCGGCCCGGTTTCAGGATTCGATAAAGGCCGCTGTATCCAGCCACATTGGCAATCTGTTTTAATGCTTCCATAAAGAGACTTTATAAATTGGTAACGTGTATTTTGATGAGACTATTGCCCATCTGGAAAAGTGAAAGAGTCAAAGAGAAGAAAAATAAAAAGCTACTTGCCTGTTTTTCGCCCCATCATTTTTACATTCTTTTGCTCTTTTAAATAACTTTCATTCAATGGTCGGATGAACGACAAAATATCTTCACGGCCTGCTGCTGTAACCGCCGATGTGACAAAAAAGTCAGGAGCTTCCTCCCATTCTTCGAGCAGTTTAGCCCGATAGGTTTCTATCGTAGCCTGTAATTTGGTTGGACCCAGTTTCTCGGTCTTTGTGAAAACAACAACGAACGGCAATCCCTGTTCGCCTAAGTTGCTCATAAAGTCGAGATCAAGCTTCTGAGGTTCAATCCGTGAATCGACCAGCACAAAAATACACAGCAAATTGGGTCGCGACTTCAGATAGCCATCAATAAGAGCCGCAAATTTCTCGCGGTCGGCTTTACTAACCTGGGCATAGCCATAACCCGGCAAATCGACCAGATACCATTCATTATCGATAATGAAATGGTTGATCAACTGCGTTTTACCAGGCTTTCCCGAGATTTTCGCTAAGGAATTACGGCTCGTTAGCATATTAATCAGCGACGATTTGCCAACGTTCGAGCGACCAATAAAGGCGTATTCAGGCCGGTCGGGCTTGGGGCATTTGGCCGCATCGGAATTACTGACCAAAAATTCGGCTTGTTTAACAGGCATAATAAACGGAGACAAAAACGGCTGCAAAGTTCGGAAAGATTACCGAGAATGGCACATCATTTGCAATTTGTCGTACTGCCCGCTAATTTGCTTCATAAACAAGTGATTGTGGAAGAAACGAAAATCGCTTGCTGGCACGTTATACACTCAGAAAACCATTAAAGACCGCCGGTTTGCCGGTTTGATTATGAAAAAAGTATTTTGGCTACTTGCATTCCTCTTGGTTGGCTTCAATGCACAATCGACTCATGCTGCCCTTTCTTCAACCCGGCCTAACCCTGCCGCTCCGAAGAAAGTAGCTCCCAAAAATGATACTGAAGGTATTCAATTCACGGAAACATCGTGGAGAGAGATTCTGAAAAAGGCAAAGGCAGAGAAAAAAGTTATCTTCCTGGATGCGTATGCTAGCTGGTGTGGTCCCTGCAAAAAACTCCAGAAGGATGTTTTTACCAAAAAGGCCGTTGGCGATTTCTATAATAGCAAATTCATCAACGTGAAAATGGACATGGAGAAAGGCGAAGGCCCGGCTCTGTCGCAGGTGTACCCGCTCGAAGCGTATCCAACCCTATTGTTCATCGATGGCAATGGCAAAGTGTTGAAAAAAGTTTTAGGACTGCAAACACCCGAAGACCTGATCGCCATCGGCAAGAGCGTTAAACCGGCTGGTATCTAATCAACGATTCCAATTAGATTTAGTAGGGTCGGTTCCTCAGAACCGACCCTTTTTTGGGCGCTTCGAAGTCAACAGTTATTTGTCTGTTTCAAAGCCCAGCGACTCTAGGTGTAGCAACAGCTCAACGAGACTCCCTGTCGATAGTCCCTCGGCCGAAAATTGCCAATTCGTCTTCGGATTCTTTTCCGAATCTTCAGCGAGTTGTGTTGATAGCAACTGGTGCTCATCGGTCTGAATTGAAATAATAACGCTAGTCGTCATAATATTGGTACTATTTATAGCAAGGGTTCACCCAGCAACCGTTTTAGCTCTAATCGGTTCAATAACAATTGATAGCGAAAATTCAGGCGAACCAACTCAGCTTCTTCAACGCTGGTTTGGGCACTTTGTAATTCGGCAGTGGTGATGAGGCCATTCCGAAAGCGGACATTGGCCATCGCGAGCGCTTCACGAGCCTGCAACACTTGTGTATCCAGATTAGCTAGCCGGGCCTGATTACTACGGCTGTCTGCCTGAAGCTGCGTCAGTCGTTGGTGTAGTTGGGCCTGAACCTCATCGACAGCGTATTGACTAGCCTTCACATTTAATTCGGCCACCCGATTTTTTAGTGTGTACTGGTTTCCGGCATAAATCGGAACCGTTGCATTGAGGCTCACCGCCAGATTCGGTCTTAGCTGATCAACTGCAGGCGCATATCCATTTCTTATTCCCGCCAAACTACTGATTGTCAACATTAAGCCACTTGACCGTTGACTGACAAGGGCGTCGGTTTCAGCAACTTTTACCCGGCCCTGAGCCAGTAACATGTCTTTATTGGCCAGCTTCGCCCGTTTTATTTGTCCCTCAACATCGATTCCTTGTTCCAGCGCGGTTTGACTCTGATCGAGTAACTGCTGAATTGGCTGAGTCGTTATCCGGCAAGCGCTTCCGGTCAAATAGGTTAGGGCGGCTAGCTGTCGGTCGAGTTGGTTTTGCAGTTCAACTTTCCGATTGACAGCGATTTTCATCCGAACCTGCTGCGAAAACACGTCGTACTGAAGCGCATCGCCATTTTGCAGACGCGTGGACAGCACTTTCACTGTTGCGCCAGCCGTTTTAATCACCGAATCCTGAACAGCGATTCCCTGTTGCAGAAACCCGATTCCATAGTAAACAGCGGCTACCTGATAAGCCAGTGTTTGTTGTGCTAGCTCATAATTGTGCTGTAAAATCTGCGCATTATCGCTGGCAAGCCGAATAAGCGCTTCGGTTCTTTCAAAATCGCAAATTGGTTGATTAACCGATACGTACCCATTCACCGATTGAGTCGGTGCAAATTTCAGCGGAATCTCCCTGCCATTCAACGGCGGGGTTATACCCGATACGGGCGTGACATAGGTATACGAACCTGTCAGCTGCACATTGGGGCGTTTAGCTGATTGGGCTATTTCTACGCGTACATCACCCGCCTGGAGCTGGAGTTGTTGTTGCTTAAGTTGGGGATAATTGGCGTTGGCCTGTTGAATGAACGAGCGTAACTCGTCGGGCATTGGCAGCTGTTGGGCTTGCAACAGACTGGTTGCTTTCCAGGCTATGGAAAGCATGAAGACAAGCTTCATGATTGGCAAAATTTACGTTTTGCCGTTTATGCAAGCCAACCGGTTGGCGTGTCCATCGTCACGGCAGATAGACGTAGGATTGATTAAGCAGCCAACCAATCACTAAAGTGAAAGCAAAATTAATACGATTTTCAAATAAATGAATTACAAATAATAAATGTTTTTTTAATCTGCTCAAAAGCAATTGTTTTTACTCATAAACAGTTCTCTATTCCTGTTCAATTATTCTTACGAAGCAAGTCGGCAGTATGTGCGTTGTTAACAATAGTAAGTAATCGACGAAGCTCAGCACGTTCCGGCACACTCAACGGTTCGTATACATCCGGCGCTAATTGCTCCATTCGCCCAGAAGCCGTTTTATATAGTTGTTCACCTTGCGAAGTAGCCTTTAGTCGGCGAGTCCGGCGATCCAGCGCGTCAGGCGCTTCGTCAACTAAATTAGCCTGCGTCAACCGGCGGGTAATCTCCGTAATTGTGCTCATCTCCAGCAATGAAATAGCAGCAATATCCGATTTGGTGGGAGTCTCGTTATTGACAATTATGGCCAGCACCACATAATCTCGCTGTGTACGAATAGGCTCTAAATCGGCCAGCAGTTGTTGTGCTCGCAACTGGGTAAAATAGTGAATCCGGTTGGCCAGTGGCACCAGTTGCGTAAGGGGCGACAAACGCCTAAAGTAAGCTGGTTCATGCGTGAGGTGTTCGTCGGCAGGCAGTTCTCTAGAATCTGTACGTCGATGCAGCCAGGCCGCAAAGCTGTTCAGCTGTGGCTTATCCGTTGCCTGTACATACGCTTCCAGTTGAGGCAGTAATTCCTGAAGTAAGGCTATGAGTTGGTGCATTCCCAAAATGGACGAAAATAATTCTTGTGGAGGGCAAGAATAGGTGGCTATCTTTTGAGACAAATTTACGGGTAATTCGTACGAGCTGTCTCTCGCTGCACTTGCAGGATTTGCTGCGCCATAGCGGTACTGATCGTTTGCCGTTGAAATCGCTGCTTAAATGCCGTTCTGACTTGTGTATGATAAGGCGTTTCGCGCAACTGTCGGATCAAACTTTCGGCATCTCCCGGATTAAATAGAATAGTGTTGGGTAGGTATTCGCGTACAAATGAAGCGGCATAACCAGCAACTCCGGCAATAATGGGTTTATCGGTTGCACCATATTCGAACAACTTAGAAGGCAATACGCGCTTACAGGCATCGATATCACTCAGGTGTACGAACAAATAATCGGCGTTCTGATACTCAACCAGTAAGTCTCGTCGGTTAACGGGCAGACGCAGTTCAACGTTTGTTATGTCACTGACGCTCAGCGCATCGATCAGTTTTTGTCGAGCCCCACCATCTCCGATGATCACGAAGCGGTAGGCGTCGACTAACTGTTGGGCTACTTTTGGAATTAGTTGATGTAAACCCTGCCCTTCGCCAATATTACCCGCATACAGGATGGTTTTAGGAGATGGGGTCTTCCCTGTACGGCTGGCTGGAATAGTCAGAAAAGCTGTATCGATCGCATTCGTAAAGTAGCTGTAGGTGGCCTGCTGGAATGATTTAAAATAAGACCGGAACCCTTCCGACACCAGATTGATATGACTGGCATAGCCAAACGTATACCGTTCAACAGCACTCAATAAAGGATTCAATAACACCCGAAGGAGAGGGAATTTGATGACATCCAGAATGGCCTCACGAAATAGATCGCGGATATCTAAAAACAGCGGAGAAGCCCGTTTTCTGGCTAGTCTCGCCCCCAGAAAAGCCGTAAACAAACGCGACGAGGACGCTACGACCAAGTCATATTCATACGTTCTAACCAGTTGAAAGGCCTGAAAGTAATAGACCCAAAATGAGCGGATCTGCCCCAGAAACCCGCTTTTGTGCGCGGGCACCTTAATGCGATGAATCGAGATCGGGCAGCCGCCGTTGTACCAATCCTCCCGTTCAACAGCAGCTGGTTTATACGAGTCATAGCGGTTCGGCTGCGTTGTGATCACATAAATGGAGTCATTGGCGGTTAGTTGACAAGACAATTCATTCACCAGCGACGTATTCCGAAAGGCTCCGGGACCGATGTCAGGCTCGAAATAAAAGGTAAGATAAAGTACGTTCATTCCAGAAACAGGAGGGTCGTTTCAAGGCTGCTTGTAAATGTCACGACAAGACATTGACTCGCTCGGAGGCTATTAAACCCTTCGGCCATTGTGGAGCTTATGACGCAAAAGACAGGTTTAGTCTCCGAATGAAATGACATTTTTAGGGAGCCAGCTCGCACGGAATCTCCGACAATTTCTACTGGAACAGTTGGATGAAAATAAAATCGAGCGATTCCCGATGGTGTAGTTTTTAGTTTAGCCTGGGTCGGCAACAACCGATCGGTTATCCGTAGTCTATCAAGCTCTACAAACCAGCTTCGCTCGTGAATAACACCCCATTGACGATATCCGTCATGACGAGCGGTCAACTGATGCTGGCTATCCATTAACACTGTTGCTTTTGCCCTACGCCCAACCCGAAAATTGGCCCACACTTCGGATGAGTTAGCATTATGAAGCGTGACCGTATTATGCGCAGCTGTACTCCGTTCCCACGCCCGACGAGCACCTACCTGATAAGTAGAAACACAGTTATCCACAATTACCGGATAGTTATCCACATATAGCACAAACGAAAGCGTATCAGCGTGTGCATGACCGGGTTGGTGGTCGGGACCAATCGGTCCAACATCGGCCAATAGTTCATAACGTTCTTGCCGGACCATGCGGTAACCGCTTTCCTGTAAACGGACAGAGTCAGGTGGCTGTTGAGTCAATACCGCCCTGGCTTTCTGTCGAAGTTTAGCCGTTGTCGGGGCAATCCCCCAAGTGGCATCGTTAACCATCGGAACATCGCCATTTCGGAAGGAAATAGCGTTCAGCCAGCCAAGCATTTGGGTGGCCTTATCTGTTAAAAAGAGAATAAGGCCACTGTCTTTCTGCCAGGATTCCGATTGCAGGATCAGTAAACAATCCAGCAGCTTATCAAGGAGTAGTTGATGATACATCGGGCTACGTTCATCGTGCCCGCCATCGGCCAAGATTTGGCTTGCCAGTTGCTGCCGAAGCAGTCGATCTGCTTTGTTGAACCAATGCGCTTGCCGAAAGTAGACTGCCCCCACCAATAGCGCAAAGGCATTTTCGAGCAAATGATTACCGGCTAAGTGATATTCTAAACGCCGACGTAGCAAGTGAGCCTGCGCAACTAAATGCCGCTCAATAACAGCATCCCGAACTCGATGCCGACTCAAAAACTGTATCCAGTTTATAATTCTCAACGAAGTTGGATAGGACTCTAATCCATCTCGTAACGACTCTGTTTGAGCAATAAACTGATGAATTAACGCCAAACCAACCTCAAGCTCTAACGCTGGCTGATTCAGGAAATCGAAGTAATTCAGGTTATACGTCCAAAGCTTGCCAAACCGATCGTAGTTCCAATCCACATCAGTTGCAAATTGAACCGACTGATTTAAAAAGGTGAATACGTCATTCTGCCAACTAATAGGCTTATCCGCTGGTGATGAAGTTAGAAAATGACCTTGCGAACTCGTTTTGGTCAGCCTTAGTTTTGGTCGCCTACGTAGCCTAAAGAGAATTTGATAAACAATCTGCCGTAGCGTTAAATGGCGCACGGTTTGCCAAAGAAGCCCTACGTTCTTCATATAGGCGACTTCTCTGGGCCCATGCCGATACCGGCTACATCGATCCACCGGTTTTCTCGCAGACTTTGCAAGGCACCCAATGTGGTTTGTGTCGCGTTTATACTATCCGCAAAGGGAATTGGGGCATCTCCGCCGGTTCGCATTCGTTTCACCAACTGTTTGGCCTGTTCTGCATGGCCTTTATCCTGTCGTCCAGACAAGCTCGAAAACCGCTTGAAACCATAGCCTGTTAGTGTTCGAAAATTGTCCAAAACCAGCGTTCGCTCCAGCGCATACACTTCAACTCGTTCTTTCGGGTAGATTTTACTTCCATTGCTGAAATAATTAATGACGCCAGTCGATCCGTTTTCATACTGTACTAGCAGCGACGCCGAATCGCTCGTTTCGGTTGGCAATGGCCCCATGGCATTCATACACACACGACGAACGGGACTTCCGGTCAGATAGGTAATCAGGTCGATAAAATGACTCACTTCGCCCAGAATACGCCCGCCCCCAATGGCTCGGTCATGCACCCATGAATTTGAGGGAATAGAGCCCGCGTTTATGGTCACTACCACATTCATGGGCAGTTCAGGAGCAGTAAGGAGCGCTTTCATCTTCTGGACAAAAGGCGAAAATCGGCGGTTAAAGCCAACCATTACCATCCGGCCCGATACCTGTTGTGCATCAATAATCGAGCGGAGTTCATGCGCATAGATCGCCAGCGGTTTCTCTACAAACACATGTTTACCAGCCTGCAAGGCTTCAATGGTTAGGCGCGCATGGCTATCGTGCCGGGTGGTGATCATGCATATGTCAATGTCGGGGTCGTCCAGAATAAGTCGGTAATCAGTAGAACTTTGAGCAATGCCGTATTTTTTCGCGAGTCGCGTTGCATTCAGGCCGCCTGAGCTGGCAATCGTTTTGAGTGTAGCACCTGCCGACGTTAAAGCGGGCAATAATACAGAACTGGTGAAATTTCCGGCTCCAATAATGCCCATTGTCCCATGCCCCGTCTCAATCCGATACCTGTTTAGCGGTAGTAGGGAACTTACGCTAATTTCATCCGCATACGTAAGTAGGGACGCAATTCGATGGGTTGACTTTATATCGTCATAAATTCGGCGATAGTCAGCTAACGGAATTTGCTCCGTGATAAGCGGCTTAACATCCAGCTGGCCTTTTTCCAGAAAATGCAGAATCGTCTGAAAGTTTCGATTTTCGGTCCATCGAACATAGGCCAATGGATAATCCTGCCCCCGCTGTTCGTATGCATCATCGTAGCGACCGGGGCCATACGAACACGATACCCGAAAACTTAACTCTTTCTGATAAAACTCGTCTCGGTTCAGGTTCAGCCCCACCGAGCCAATCAGCACAATTCGGCCTTGCTGACGACTCATGCGGGCGGCCTGCGAGATAAGCTTATCTGTTTTGGCCGAAGCCGTAATCACAACCCCATCTGCACCAACGCCATTTGTCAATGCCAACACTACGTTGACTATATCATTTTCAGTCGCTGAATTTAAAACCGTGCACCCTTGCTGTGCGGCTAGTTGGCATTTCAATTCGTCTATATCGACCCCAATTACACGGCAGCCATTCAAACGAAGCAGTTGAGCCGTTAACAAACCAATAAGTCCCAAGCCAATAACCACGATGGTTTCGTTAAGTGTCGGATTGAGCAATCGGATTCCCTGTAAGCCAATAGCTCCAACAATTGTAAACGCAGCCTCGTCATCGCTAACAGCCTCGGGAACAGGGGCAACAAGATTTCGTGGAATACAAACGACTTCTGCATGAGGGCCATTCGAAACAACCCGGTCACCGATGCGCAAATCGGTAACCCCCTCCCCTAACGCTATAACTTTCCCTACGTTACAATAACCCAATGGCAATGGCTGATCGAGCTTCCGTAGTACAGTCTCCAGCGTTGGCCAAAGCCCATCCGACTGAACTTTCTCCAGCACCTGTTTCACCCGCTCAGGCTGCTGTCGGGCTTTATCGAGCAAGCTGGCTCGCCCAAACTCAACCAACATTCGCTCTGTGCCCAACGACACTAACGACCGCCGGGTTTGAATAAGCACCTGCCCCCGACGCACTTGTGGCGCGGGTACATTTTCGAGCACCGTTTCACCGGTTTTAAGATTTTGGATAAGTTGCTTCATACATTATTTTCGCGATACGTCTGGCTGCCTGGCCATCCCACAAGGGTGGGATTTGACCCGTTTTAAGTTGCCCCGAAAGAATGTCAATTACGCACTGTCTGGCTGTTTCAGGCTTCAAATCGGCAATAAGTTGATTGGTGCCCAGCGCTACCGTCACGGGCCGTTCCGTTGATTCGCGAAACGTCAGACATGGGACCTGCAGATAGGTCGTTTCTTCCTGAATACCGCCCGAATCTGTAATGACGACGGCAGCCTGTCGCATCAGATTCAGAAACTCCAGATACCCCTGTGGCTCCAGAATTTGAACATTTGGAATAGCCTCTAGCTTCGTATATAGCCCAAATCTCGCCAGATTGGCGCGCGTACGCGGGTGCATCGGGAACAACATACGCCTGAGGTTTGCCACATTTTCGATAAGCAT
Organism: Spirosoma foliorum; assembly: GCF_014117325.1. Taxonomy (NCBI): domain Bacteria; kingdom Pseudomonadati; phylum Bacteroidota; class Cytophagia; order Cytophagales; family Cytophagaceae; genus Spirosoma; species Spirosoma foliorum. Next base: position 6,260,564 of record NZ_CP059732.1, read on the forward strand.
CAAAAGCGTACGCAACCCGTTTTCCGTATCGACGTTAGAGGGCCGATGCAAGGTTATTAACCCATACGATCCAGCGCCTAAACCTAATTCGGCAAGCGTGTTCAACTTACGCGAGCTGGGCAGATACTCCACCAGCGAATCAATCATCACATTACCGACGAAGTGAATTTTTTCAGCCGAGATGCCTTCACGCTGTAGGTTTTCTACCCCAGCCTGCTCTGTCACAAACAGGAGATCAGCCAGCGCGTCCGTTACTAGTCGGTTGCGTTCTTCGGGCATCTGTCTATCACCCGACCGTAATCCTGCTTCAACGTGGGTCACACGAATCCCATGCTGGACTGCCGCCAGTGTACAGGCCAGTGTGCTTGTTACATCGCCAACAACCAGCACCCAGTCGGGTCTTTCTATAGTGAGTACCTTCTCAAATTTGTGTAGAATATCGGCGGTTTGCTGGGTCGTGGTTCCGGCTTGCACACCGAGATAATAGTCCGGTTTTGGTAAATCTAGTTGCGTAAAAAAGATATCGCTCATTACGGTATCGTAATGCTGCCCCGTATGCACGATTTTCGATTGGATACCAGGGTAAGCCAGAAAAGCCCGTTGTAACGGAGCAATCTTGATAAAATTAGGCCGGGCACCTACAATGCAGAGGATCTTCATTGACTACGAGTCTGTTCGTTTTCGATAGACACCAACTAGCAAATTATTGACATACTGTTCCGCGAAAAAAGGCTTTAGTATGCTCGAAATGGGATCGTAACTTGAAAAGTAAACCGTTTCAAGTGGCTCGAACCCTAGTTGAGTCAGCCGTTTATTAAACTTAAGTTTAGTCGATGTATGACGGATGAAGGCGAAATAAGTCGGCCGTTTTGTTAGCCAGAATATAACTCGTTCAATAGCCCGATAAACGCTTATACGGTTAGGAATCGAGACAATGAACAGGCCATTCGGTTTCAGAAGAACGTTGGCCTGTTGAAGCATTTCCGTTATATCATCCAGGTATTCAAGCACGCTCGACATCAGGAGAACATCCTGTGGCACATACTGCATTGGATTGGGCAATGGTAACGACTGCACCAAATAGCGCACGTTACCCGCCATCCTCTTCTGTTTTCCGAGGGCAATCATCGCTTCCGAACCATCTATTCCTGTCACAACGCAGCCTTGGCCAGCGAGATAATCACTAAAAACACCCGATCCACAGCCAATGTCCATAACGTGATCGGTTGGTTTTATGTAGCGGTCAAATAATCGTATCCAGACGTTAAAGCGCTCCTGAAATGCCTTCGACGTTTCATATCGATCATTGAACGCCGAAGCGATGACATCATGAAAATCAACGACATTATTTTCCATCGTTATTCATCAAGTAAACCCATTGATCTCTGTTTAGCAGCATGTCGTATTTGTCTGTAAAACCGCTCCCATTCTTCGCTGCTGCCCGTGATTGAAAACCGTTGGCGAGCCAGCTTAAGGGCTCGTTTACGGTACCCCTCATATTCATTCGGTTGCATTGTCAGATAGCGTTCGATGGCCGTCCGAAGTTGATCTGGCTCGTTCGATACCCAACTACCAGCCTGTTCGGTTTCGAGCAATTGCCAGGGCGTATGGGTCGAGGCAACAACAGGCGTGCCTTGCGCCAGCGATTCGATGACCACATTGCCGAAACTCTCCGAATGAGACGGTAAAATCGTTATCCGGGCGTTGGCATAGAGGTATTCCTTTTGATCGCCATGCACCCAGCCAACAAACAATACCTTAGTCGACAGGTCAAGCCTTTGTACGCAGTCTTTTAAGGTTTGGGTGTAGGTTTTGTTGGCGTCTGGCCCGGCCAATATCAGCGTATAATCGCTTTTTATAAATAGGGCAGATGCGCTCAACGCTATCAGTAAACGATCAATAGCTTTGATGGGATGCAGCCGACCTACAAACAAGAGATAGGGTCGAATGACCGAACCAATTGGCGTGGGGACTACCAGATCGGGCAGCTCCATTCGGCTATAAATTTCGCCAACCCTGGTATCGGCTCCAAAATGCTGGCGGATGTGTCTCGTCTCGGCAGAACTTGTAGCATGAAATTGAACGGCTGGGTTGACAAACTTAATTACGTTCAGTATCAGACGTTTCAGGCCTGATCGAAAGCTTAATGCCACCGGGCTTAACTCGCCATGGGGCGACCAGACAACCGGTTTAGTCAGCAATCGGGCCATGAGTACCCACACGAACGAAGCGGGATAGAACAAGCTGTTTACATGAACGATATCTGCTTTTTGAATAGCCAACCAGCCTTGCCATATATGCCGGAGCGGCAGATAAAAATGAGGATTTCGCGTGTAGATTACCCGACCACAGTCAAGCAGTAGCCATCGATCGAGCAACGTAGCTGGCGGTAAACTTTGAGACGTCGCCACTACGGATACATCGTGCCCGGCCTGCGCCAGTGCTTTGGCTTGCCAGTAAATTGTGTTACTGGGACCACCCATCTGCGCGGGATAAAAACAATCTGCCGACAGAAGAATCTTCATGCAACTTGTTCAGATAAGGGTAGATGACTGGCAATTTCCCGGTACAGTGCTGCGTATTGCGAAGCGGATGCGGCAATCATATACCGTTGGGCATTCCTGAGACCTGCCTCCAGTAACGCCTGCCGATAAACGTCGTCCTGAATGAGTCGTAGAATTCCCTGTCGGACAGCGTTCGTATCGGTTGGGTCCACCAAAAGAGCAGAGCCAGCCGCAATCGTACACATCGGTGTTATGTTTGAGGTAATCACCGCACGACCAATGGCATTAGCTTCTAAAATGGGCATACCAAATCCTTCGTAGGTTGACACGAACGTGACGATGTCACAGGATTCATACAGTTGAATTACCTCAGCTCGATTGAGATCGACGTAATTCCGGTAATGAATTCGGTATTGTTGAAGCGCCCGCATGAGTTCGGCAGTCAGTGGGCCAACAATAACAAGTGTACACGCAAGATCGGCGATGGCGGCAATCAAACGTGGTAGGTTCTTATTGGGTGAGGTTCCTATCTGAAGCAGTACTGGTTGCGCTTTGTGAAATCGCGCAGGCCGATACGCAAAAACGGGATCGTAACCATTGGCAACCACCACGACTTTCTGTGCTAATCGCCCTACATGCCGGAGCAGTTCCTGTCGCGTTTTTTCAGATACCGTCGTCACAACATGCGCTCTAAGAATAGGCAGATAATACCAGAATAACCAGAACACAGCATATCGCCAGGGACGCTTTCGATTCTTTTCCAGCGCATTACAATCATGAATTGTTAGCACTGTCTGCGATGCAGGTAGGGCCAATGCTGCATAATGTACATCGCCAGTAATGTGAAAAACAGTACCCGAGATAGTTCGTACAAAACGTAGATTTTGAAAGACGCTCCACCAACCACGACTGACATACGGCAACTGGATTCTGGTAGTCTGAAGACTCGATTGTTGGTCGATCTCGCGCTGAATACTACCGAATAGCTCTTCAATGCTATGGCCAGTTCCCGGACTACGAAGTAGATACGTAACCATCATAAAACCCTAGAGTTGAACACCAATACATTTCATCGACCAACTTAGAAACCCAATAAACAGGGCGCTATTCACCAAACTTCCCCAGGTTGACAGGAGGTCTGTTTCCATCGTCAGACACCCAATGTACAGCATGGGCAACCAGAGAATAATTGACGGCATTTTGTCTGCAAGACTGAAAACGACCTGAAAACCACCCCGCAGCAACCAGCCATATAAATAGGCAAACAGCACACCGCCGTAGCCAAAATTCACATAGCCTTCGCCCACGGGCGAGAGATTAATACTGGTGTTCTCAAACTGCGCCAGGGTCGTAAAGCGTCGTATATTTTCGTAACCACCCGTTTGGGGTTTGCCGGGCCAAAGCAGTCGGGGCACCAACGGATAAACCAGGGATAGCAGCACTTCTCCGTTAGCATAAGCCTCATGAACAGGAACTTTGGCCATGGCACTTCCAATCATAATTCCTTGATTAAATCGACCAAACGACGCGACGAAGTGCCTTGTATTCAGGAGTTTTCCGGGATGGGCAAATCGATCAATCAGCAACTCTGCCATCAGGCCCGCATTGGCCGTACGGTCGAATCGGGAGCTTCCCCAGGTATTATAGCGGTATTCGCCTTTAATTGACTGAATGATTAACAACAGTGTAAAAGCCAAACTAACAAGCATCGTTTTTGCCCGAATCGTTATCGGTTCCGATAGGCTAATCGTCCAAAAGATCAGTAGGAACAAGAGCCAGAAAAAGAGGTCACCAAACATGCCCGTCTGAACGGTATTGATAAGCAGTAGACTAATAACCAGCCCGACAAGCAGCATCCAATAGGCATTTGTGGAATAGTAAGCATACAAGGTGCTTACCAGCAGACAATACATCGGTAGAGCCCCCAGAAAGGCAGGAACTTCGGGTAGTAATGCTTTTAGAAAAAATCCACCTAACCCAATGACAAACAGCCAAACAGCAACTGATTGGCGAGCTTGCAGATAATCGATTACATACTGAATATATTGCCGATGCAATGTCTCGGAATCCCTGCCAGACAGCCCGCCTATGCCTACATAAAATGCCGTGTAGGCGGGTAACGCATAGCTAAAGTACGTACTCGACTCAATAGGCATCGACCCCGGAAATAGCCAGTAGGTGATGGCAGGTACAGCTAAAATCTCCAGAGAAGCAATGGCACTGATACATTCCAGAATGACAATCCGCTGGCCGATCTGGTAAACGAAAACAACGAATGTATAGGCTGAAAAAGATACAGCCAATGCTTCATACCAGGCACTGGCTACAAACCAGCGTAAAAGCAGGAAAACAAGAAAGCTTAGCGTCAGTCGTCCCACCAGTCATCGATTTGTAGCTGCTCCGAGTCCAATAAGGGTGCCAAGCCTACTGTTTGTAGAAGTTGCGTAACCCGTTGATCGAACGTATGGTGCTGTTGAAAATGAGTGTATTGTGTTGCGGCCAGTTCGTGCCGCTTAACTGGCCTAGCCAGATAGTAGCGGATTTTATCAATGGCATCGTCTATATTCCGATAGGTGACCTGCTCAGCAGGGATGCCGGTATGGTCCTCTATCGTCGATTTATAATCGCAGAGTTGGAACGCGCCAATCCCGTTAAGTTCGAAGTATTTATGATTGACTGAACTTACCTCAGCGTAATGAAAGTTATTGAAAACGATTTTGGCACCATAGAATAATCGATTCTTCTCGGGCCCAGTCAGCTGGTGCTGGTTGATGATAGCGTTTAACTCGGGACGCAGATAAGGCCCTTGATGTCCATAAACAGTCACTTTCAATCCAGCCCGTATCAGTTGCTCAACCATGCGGGCGCGGTACGCATATAAATTCCCGAACACCAGCACATCAATATCGGTCAGCCATTCGGCAACCGATTTTTCAACCGCTGGTTTTTGATAGATTCGCGGATTAAAGCCCTCAGGTAAGTAATGGGCATTCAGTCCAGCTTTGTGCCGTAGTGTATCAACAATGTAGGGTTCTTTTGAAAAGTAATAGTCAAAATCGGCCGCGATGATTTGTTGCTTTTCCAGATTCGAAATCGGATCAGGATTCATCTGTACAACAATGACGCCGGGTAATTGCTTCTTTAATCGCTCAACCAAAACCGGATGTAAGTAACGGTACACAACGACGACCAGATCGGGGCGAAGTTTTATAATTCGATCGGCGATGTTGCTGCTGATGGCCCGATCGTAAAATTCGACGAATCGCGCCATCCAGTAGTTAATTTTTGCGGACACAAGTAATCCATCCGCCACATCAAGCAGGGTGGCATCGTAGCCCAGTACCCGAAACGACTGGCAGAGATGCTGCTCCAGCGAGTCAGCTAATCGACTACCTACAACAACTATTTTCATAATTCACCCGCATCCGATCAGAGTTGCCAATAGCTTATTTCATCATCTTTATTCGTTCGATAAAGACCTTTCAAATCCAGCAAAATGGGTGCGTTCTTCATGAGCGATTTGAAATAATCAGCATCTAATTCTTTATACTCATCGTGCCCAACAGCCACCACGACCGCGTCGTATTGGTCGGCAGGTTTGTCGAGTAGGCTCAGGCCATATTCGCGGGCGACCTCGTTAGGCGATGCGTACGGGTCTATAATGTGCACGTTAATCGAATAGGCCATGAGTTCCCGAACCAGGTCGGCTACTTTCGAATTGCGGATATCGGCAATATTTTCCTTAAAGGTTAGTCCCATGACCAACACCTTCGTTTCGCTCGGATTTTTGGCGCGCTGTAACAGCATTTGCACCAACTTCGTGGCGATGTAGTCGGGCATACTATCGTTAACACGACGACCGGAGTTAATCACCTGCGGTTCGTAACCCAGTTGTCGGGATTTATGGAGCAAATAATAGGGATCGACACCAATACAATGCCCACCAACCAGTCCGGGCGTAAAGGGTATAAAATTCCATTTCGTTGAAGCAGCCTTAATCACCTCCTGCGTGTCGATGCCCATTTTGTCGAAAATGATGGCCAGCTCGTTCATGAGCGAGATATTAAGATCACGCTGAACGTTTTCAATTACTTTAGCCGCTTCGGCAACCTGAATGCTTGGCGCTTTATAAATGCCTTCCCGAATGATAGCCCCATACACGTCGGCAATAGTCTGCGTAGCTTCTTCGTCATTTCCTGCGACTACTTTAAGAATATCAGCCAGCGTTCGGGTCTTGTCGCCCGGATTAATCCGTTCAGGCGAATAGCCGAGCTTAAAATCACGCCCTACGGTTAATCCAGAGCAGAATTCCAGTATGGGTAAACAATCATCTTCGGTGCAACCAGGATAAACCGTAGATTCGTATACAACATAATCTCCTGGCTTCAGAGCGACACCAATAACTTCCGAAGCGCGTATCAATGGTCTTAAATTGGGCACTTTATATTCATCTACTGGCGTAGGAACGGCCACGACAAAAAAATGCGCCTGTTTCAGTTCATTCGGGTCGGCAGTAAACAAAATATCGGCACCGATAAACGCATCGGCTGGTAGCTCCCGCGAAGGATCTTCAGCTCGTTGCAGCATCGCCACCCGATCGGGGTTGCTATCGAAACCAACGACCCGAAATTGTTGGGCAAACGCAAGCGCAACCGGCAGACCGATATATCCCAGGCCAATGACGGCGATTTTCTTTTCTTTCTGACGAAGCGCGTTGATCACAGGTTGCGTTTAAATTAAATGGGCTACTAACACTCTATCCTCGGCTATCATTGCCTTAAATCGTCCAGCCAGATTGGCTTGCCGAATCCATACAATCAAAATACTTATCATGAACCCCGCCCCTGTAACAAGCAATACAGTAAGCACTCGCTTAGGCGACGATCGCTTCAGAGGTACTTTGGGGGGCTCGAGTACGTTAAAAATTGGGGTTCGTTCCTGCACGTTCAATTTAGCCTGCTCAAACCTACGGGATAGTTCCGTATAAACCGTTCGGGCAATGGCAAGTTCATCTTCCATACGATGCCTGTCCAGGGTAGCCTCCTGCATGGCAATGGCTTTATGATTGTCGTTGTAATGGAACATCGTGAATTGGGCCGCCTGATAACGTTTACGAGCATCGGTCAGTTGCTGCTTATAAAAGGCTAAATCCTGTCGGGCTTTTCCGGTTCTATAATTTCTGACATATTGAGTCAGGTAATTCATTGCTAACTGAGCGACGAGGGCAGCTGCCTGCGCATCGGGCATTTGAACGGTAATCGTAATAACGCCCGAACGCGTATTGAGTTTGGCATTTACACGTTCACTAATTTCCTCCGCCAGTTCTTGCTGTTGCGTGGTCAGATACAGGGGTCCCTTCCCGGAAAAATGAGTTTGGTCTTGTCTGTCGAAGAGCCGCCACTGTTTCCAGGGCCAGCTAATCTGCCCGGTTGTCAGAAACTGTCCAACCGTTTTCAATTGGCCCTTAATCGTAATGGGTTGCTTAAGCAGAAAAAGAATAAACGGAGTGCTCTGTAATACAGTCGGATACAAGTCGGGCCGAATGGCATCTACGCCTTCCGCATCCGAAAAATCAACCTCCGCAAAGCCCGCCATCGATGATAGTCGTTTAAACAGATCACTCGCTCCCGTATTCATTTCAGGGATAATCCGGGCTTCCGACTGAAACTCCGGCTGTTGCACGAATGCCACAACGACGCCCAGTATAGCAAACGCGATCGTGGAAGCTGTAATTCGTAACCGGGTTCGCCAAATCGCCCGCACCATTACCTCGGCAGGTAAAAATAACCAGCGATTAGTGTTCGGAATTTGGCTGAATTCGGTCGACGTCACCATACCCTCGTGTACAAATAGTATGAATCATGGGTTACTTATGGCCCACAAGCAAGCCTATGACGACAAAAAGCAAAAAAGTCTCCCATTTTTTAGATTAGGAGACTTAAAAATCTTTTTTAAGCATTAATTTTCGTCAAAAGGTACTGCCTCTAGGCCTCATGCCAAAAGCCACTACATTTAAAATCAGACCCTTACCATGCTGAAACAAGTTTTCTCAACTATGATATCAACGCAAATTATAGTCGCTGCATTAGCCGAATAACCATTTCATTTTTCCACGATACGAAATCACCGGCTTCGATATGCGCCCGCGCCTGTCTGACGAGCCACAGGTAAAAAGTCAAATTGTGCAGACTCGCAATTTGACCGCCCAGCAATTCTTCAGATTTAAACAAATGACGCAGGTAGGATTTCGAATAGAACGTACTGGCATACCCCCCTAATCCGGCATCAATAGGGCTAAAGTCTTTGCTCCATTTTTCGTTTTTGATATTGATAACCCCTTCCGTCGTAAATAACAAGCCATGTCGGGCATTACGGGTTGGCATCACGCAGTCGAACATATCAACCCCTAAAGCAATGGCTTCCAGAATGTTAGCCGGCGTACCGACTCCCATCAAATACCGAGGCTTATCGGCGGGCAAAATGCTGTTTACCAGCTCAATTGTGCGATACATTTCTTCAGCGGGTTCGCCAACAGCTAGCCCACCAATTGCATTCCCTTCACGCTCTTTACTCGCAATTGTTTCTGCCGACTGCCGACGCAAATCAGCATAGGTACTACCCTGAACAATAGGAAATAACGTTTGTCGATAGCCATAATGTCCTTCGGTTTCATCAAAACGACCAATGCACCGATCAAGCCAGCGATGCGTCATTTCCATCGACTGTCGGGCATAGCCGTACTCGCAGGGATAAGGCGTACATTCATCGAAAGCCATGATAATATCAGCGCCAATTGTCCGCTGAATATCCATAACTCCCTCTGGGGTGAAGGTATGTTTCGAACCATCTATATGCGACTTAAACGTCACACCTTCTTCTTTAATCTTACGCGTATTGGAAAGCGAGTACACCTGATAGCCGCCCGAATCAGTCAGGATAGGACGTTGCCAGCCATTGAATGCATGCAAACCGCCTGCCTGCCGAAGCACTTCCAGACCGGGTCGCAGGTATAAGTGATAGGTATTGCCCAGAATAATTTCGGCATTAATATCGGTCTCCAGTTCACGCTGATGGACAGCCTTTACAGTGCCTGCCGTACCGACGGGCATAAAAATCGGCGTTTGAATAGGTCCATGATCAGTTGTCAGGGTTCCCGTTCGGGCCTTCGACTGTGGGTCCTTTGCAGTAATCGAAAATGTCATAGTACAAAGATACGGCGGAAGGGGAGGAAGGAAGAGGGGGGAAGAAGGAAAAAGGAAGAATTGAGGAGGAAACCTCTGGTTGTTTTTCCTTCTCCCTTTTCTTCCCCCTCCTCCTTCCTCCCTTTTTTCCCTTATCTTTGCGACTTCGTTAAAAACCAACGCAATAGCGAGTAAACTTTCCTGCTGGTGACTATAGTATTACTGATAATCTGGCTACTTGTGGTCAGCATTCAGCTCATTTTTATCCTCTTCGTTTATTCGCGAACGGCTTTTTACCGAGTACCCGAGCACACTACCTTAGGCGTACAGTCAAATGCACGTACCGGATCAACATCCGGGATTACGATTGTTGTTTGTGCCCGCAACGAATTGGAAAACCTGACCGAATTATTGCCCTTACTCAACGCTCAGAATTACCCACATTTTGAGGTTTTGGTCATGGATGATCGGTCGACGGATGGCACTCACTTATTGCTGGAAAATGACATTACCCAGCTCCAGCACGTTCGATTTATCCGCATCGACAAAGAGCACGAGCACGTGACACCGAAAAAATATGCACTGACCATCGCGCTAAAAAAAGCCACTTACCCAATTGTACTGCTCACCGATGCCGACTGCCGACCTGCCTCTGACGACTGGTTGAGCGGTATGGTTGCCCCATTGATCAACGATCAAAAGGCGATTAGCTTAGGCTTTTCTCCTTACGAGCATCGGCCAGGTTTACTCAATTTCCTTATTCGTTCCGAAACCCTGTTTACCGCCGTTCAGTATTTATCACTGGCGCTGGCAGGTCGTCCGTATATGGGTGTCGGTCGAAATTTAGCTTATCGAACCAGCCTGTTCTTTGCCAACCGGGGTTTTTACACCCACATGAACGTAGTGGGTGGTGATGATGACCTATTTATCAATGAAGTAGCAACGGGAAAAAACACGGCAATAAGCATCCATCCCGACACATTTATGTGGTCGAAACCCAAAGAAACCTGGGCCGACTGGCGACTACAGAAAAAACGGCATCTGAACGTAGGCAAATACTATAAGTCTGGCAACAAATTTCGGCTGGGCCTGCTCACAGGCTCGCACGTATTGACCTGGGCGTTCGCATTGGTTATTGGCATTGTTGTTTTGGTTCATGAATGGTACCAGCAACCATTTACAGCGAACGAATGGTTACTTTTGCTAAGCGGAGCGGGTGTTTTTCTCTTCCGAATGCTTACGTTCTGGGGCATTACAGGTCGAATTAGTTACCGATTGGCTCATACAGTCCATTGGGCCATTATTCCATTTATGGACGTATTACTGGCTATTTACTACGGCCTGGCGGGTATAGCAACCATATTCAGACGCCGTAAAAAAAGACTTTACTGGCGTTAGGGTTAATGGATAGTGTATAATGAATACTGTAGGCTTATTCACCTCTACCCATTTTGCATTATCCGTTGTACATTATCCATTACATTCAATGAACATTGATCTAATTTTAAAATACTTTCCGAACCTCACGCCTGAACAAAAAGATCGTTTTACGGCATTAGAAGGGCTATATCGCGACTGGAATACAAAAATCAATGTAATTTCGCGACAGGATATCGATGCGCTCTACGAAAAGCATATCCTGCATTCGCTGGGGATTGCCAAGATTGTTCAGTTCAAGCCTGGCACCGAAATTTTAGACGTCGGTACGGGGGGTGGTTTTCCGGGTATTCCGTTAGCGATTTTGTTTCCTTTGGCCGATTTTCACCTGGTCGATAGTATTGGCAAGAAAATAAAGGTCGTTCAGGAAGTAGCCGATGCTTTGGGGCTGACGAATGTGAAGGCCGAGCAAATTCGGGTAGAGCAGCTGACAACGACCTATGATTTCGTGGTAAGTCGAGCCGTTACGCGTCTAAAGCCTTTTTTAGGCTGGGTACGCTATAAAATTCATAAAGCGGGTAACAACGATCGCCCTAATGGTGTTTTGTATCTCAAAGGCGGTGACCTTGCCGAAGAACTAGCCGAAGTAACTGATCGTTACCGCGTTTATGATCTATCGGATTATTTTGAAGAACCTTTTTTCGAGACCAAGAAAGTAGTTTATATACCTAAAAAATAACCGGGATTTATGTGATTTGACTGATAGACTATGATCTCAGCTGATTTGGCTTTCATTGAAAGCGATTCATTAAATCAAAGTCGTCCCGTAAAATCAGCTAAATCCCGGTTCAGATGCTATGCCAAACGAAAAATTCCGATCCAGCAGTTTTAAAGATCCATTAACTCCCGACGAGGTTGTCTTTAATGACAAAGGAGTTACGTTCCGTGCCCGCAAACTGATTGGCGGCACCGACAATTTCGTATTCTACTCAGATATCTCTGGAGTTGAGATCGACAACGGGTTGTTTTTCGCTACAGTTCGGGTCATTCCAAGAGCCCGTCCCGAAATTGTGATCTCTAACTTCTCCAAAAGCGATGCTCGTCGGATTAAAGAGTTGATTTTAGAGAATGTACCCAGCCATCGTCCGGATGCATTTCGCTAATCAATAGATTTAGTTGGGGTCTGATTGCCACTTTGTTAGCAAAAAAATACCCTAAAATCGATATTTTTTCTGCGTGATCACTTGCGTGGTATCGAGTTTCGCGCTACTTTTGCACCACGATTCCCGAATAGCTCAGTCGGTTAGAGCATCTGACTGTTAATCAGAGGGTCGCTGGTTCGAGCCCAGCTTCGGGAGCCTGATAATCAAGCACTTACGAGATAAAACTTGTAGGTGCTTTTTTATTTGCACAAGATTTGCACAAGAATTTTAGGGCGGCTCGGAACAGGTAGGGTGCAACAGATGCGCTGTTGGGGTTCATCTATACCAGCCTAACCGAATTTTTCACGAATATTTTTAGCGAACCCGCTTCTTTTCCTTCCGCCGATTGCGCTCTCGGATCGCCCTCTGCTCCTGTATCAGTCGTTGAATCTCGTCTTTGCTGTCAGCAGCTTCGGCTGTCGTCAGTTCTTCATTTTCAAAAAATTGCCGTGCTGTTGTTTGTTGTCGCTGCACGGTTTCTTCCTGTGGTAGTTCGTTTTGATCAACCAATTCGTCCTCGGCCTGCATAAACTCTTTCAGGATATCTTGATGCCGTTTACGATCTGACTCTGTACTCGGTTGACTTGTGTCTTCTTCGTTAGCTGCAAATTGCTCTGCTATCCTTTGTTGTCTCTGTCGGCTCTCAATGCTCTGTGGCTTCGTGGTAATGTCCTCACTTGTCACTGTGTAATCATCCGCTTGTGTTGCAGGTTCTTCAGCAATCGTTTCCTCGGCTTTGCCCGTCAATTCATCGGCGTTTAGAAAATACTCCCCTGCCCGTTTCTTTTTCTTTTCAAGGCTATCGATTTGGTCAGTGGCTTCTGTCAATTCCTGCCCTGACTGGATAAAACTGTCAGCCAAAGCTTTCATGTGCTTGCGGTTCTCGGTCTCTGGGCTTTCCTGCGTCGCGTCCTGCTTATTGTTCCAAAATGCACTGGCCGTTCGTTTGGCTTTATCTAAATCGCGCTGTTGTTCGGCCCTATTTGCATCGCTACCACCTTCCTGCTTTTGCCGCATCAACTCGATGGCTTCTTTTTCGGGTATCAACTTCTCATGACGCAAACGCTGACGAACTTCCTTGATCCGTACCCCTTTGAGCTGACGCACCAGATCGAACGACCGTCCATTTTCATCCACTACCATGAACGGGTGACGCGGCACACCTTCCGCCAACAGATAACCATTATCATGAACGGCCTTCACAAAGTCTTTCCCTGTTTCAGTTTCCTTCCACAGATTGGTCAGTGCTTCTTTGAGTTCAGGCCGATGCTGGTTGCGGTGGGGCGTAGGTTGCTGTTCAAACACCCGCTCCATTTCTTTACGAGCGCGATCTTGAGCCAGTCGGCTAAACTTGTTGGCAATGACTTTGCCCGTTTTATGATCGTAGCGTTCCCAAATCACATGCGCGTGTGTCCGACCCTTTTTGGTGTGCAGGACAATCACGCGCCGTTGCTCCTGCAACCCTAACTCGTTTCCCAGAATATCAGCTGCTTTCAGCCAGTCCTTTTCGCTCATCTTTCGGTCTTCGCTATAGGCTGGATTGATTTGGGCGTGATATAATCCTTTCTGGCTTTTGGTCAGTTCGCTGGTCAGCGACATGCTTTGCAGGGTCTGATGCAAATAAGCATCGGTTGCGTTGGAGCGTCCGGCCACGTCCACAATCTGGACACATTCATTGGCTTCCCCAGAAAGAAGATAATGCGCTAACTGCTTGCCATTGCCCCGTATCGCTCCTCGGATGACCATTAGCTGAGGAGTTTGAGAACTTGGGCCGTCAGCGCATCCAAGCCTTGCATGGCCTGGTTGATCTCATCCGTGTCGATACCGGCTAATTGCCCTGTCTCATCACGACTGTTGAGGGCACGGGCAATCTGATTGACATTGCTGCCGACCTTGCCAAGTTCCGCCATGACATTGAGTAGCAATTCACGATCCGGTGTCGGCTTATGTCGCAAGGGTTGCGTGGCGGCCATCGTGCGCAAGCGCATGAAGTCGCTGGGCGTGTAGCCGTTCTCGGCGGCCATCTGCCAGATACGCAGTTTCTCAGATGCCGTGACGCGAACGCGAATGGTGAATTCGCGTTTGTCCGCATCGTCCTTTTGAGGTCGTGCCATACGCGTTAGCGTTTACAGGGAGGGTTAAGGGAGGGAGAATCCCCGCCCTTACAAGAACGGTTTGGAAACTACAATTACGGAGTTTTTGTAGCTACAAACCACGTCTTGCAATACCTCCCTACGAAGATAAGGAAACCACTGGGTTTCAGGGCAAACTGTTTTTTCTTTTTTCTGGGCAATCGCTTTTCCATTGCGGAAAACACCCGTTTTAAATACGGGAAAAATCCCGTTGCGGTGAATTATTCTTTTTCCGTTTTTGGGCAACGTTTCCACCCTCCTTAACCTACTCTTTGATGAATCCCGCCGAACCTCAACCGGTCGGTGAACCGCAACCAGCCAGGAACTGGTTTGGCGTCACCTCCGCTGAAATCGATCATCTGTTTCGTTTCCACGCTGATTCCAGCGCGTTTAATAAAGCCATTCTGTTTCTGGTTGGATTGGTCCTAACGCCGATCACATTGGCTGGAGCCTTGATGGGATATGCCAGAGCCTACAACCGGTTCATGAAGCCGTTGGCGGAATATCCCCTGCTCCATCCGCTTCGGCCCATTGTCAAGTTTGCGATGGTTGTCGGTGCTGGGCTGATTTGGGTGGCGTTGTTCATCCTAATGGTCAGTCTGGCTCAGGTCGCTGTCATCTTTGGCTTGAGTGGCTATGCCTTCATCGTTTTTGTCACCTTCAATCTCCTCTTCACCTTCATCGTCTTTATGGCCTTCCGGCGCTGGCAGATCGGCATCAATAATATGCTGGTCGAAAGCAATCGGTTTGGCTCGGCACGCTTTGCCAGACCCGATGAATTGAATCCCTATCGACAAGGCCCAGGCATTTATATCGGTGGTGGGTATGTCTTCAAAGATAAGGGCCATATCCTGACAGTTGCTGGTACGCGGGGTGGTAAAGGCACGAATTTGATTATCCCGAACTTGCTGGGCCTTGGCGGCTATACGGGTTCATGGGTTGTCATCGATCCCAAAGGTGAGAATGCCGCGATCACGGCACGGTATCAGCGCAAAAGCGGACGACAGGTTGTTATTCTCAATCCCTGGGGATTACTCGAAGAGCATATTGGGGAAGCGGAATCGTATAACCCGCTCGATATTCTAGCTGACACAAGCAGCATTCATTTAGTTGATGATGCGCACATGATCGCTGAAATGCTGGTTCCCGTCGAGCGTGACGATAAGAACCGCTTTTTTACCGATACAGCGCGTTCCGTTGTGACGGGCCTTATCATGCAGATTGCGACCACGCAGGAAGGTGATGATCGAACTCTAACAACTCTTTGGCGATGGGCGCGGCTTGCCGGTGATGAGTGGGATGAGTTGATCGCCCGTATGCGACTCAACAATGATCCAGTGAATGGAGAAATCATCCGCAACGCTGGCAATGAAATCGTCAAATTGATGGAAGCAGGAGAAGAAACGTTTGGCAGTATTCTTTCTTCTGTTTTACAGGCAACCGACTTTCTCAAAAGTCCATCGTTGCAAAAAGCATTACGCTCTGGTTATGATCCGGCCACCTTATCGGATGGCGATACAGCCCTTTATATTATCATTCCTGCTGATAAACTGCAAAGCCATGCGCGGTGGCTGCGGCTTATGGCAACGACCACCTTACGAGCCGTTGTACGAAACCCAAACAAGCGCGTAACTTTTTTACTCGATGAATTTGCAGCTTTGGGGTATTTACCTGAAATTGAGACTGCTTTAAGTACCTATGCTGGTTTTGAAATCACTGTATGGCCGATCTTACAATCTCTGATTCAGTTACAGGGTTTGTATGGCGAGAACTGGGAGACGTTCACCGCAAACACGGCTATCCGGCAGTTTTTTACCATTAACGATAATTTTACAGCCAATTATGTGAGCGCGGCTATTGGCCAGACCTCCCATGTCGTCACATCCAGAAGCTGGTTTGGTGTCAGTGATGCTAATGCAAATCAAAGGCCACTTGTAACACCTGATGAAGTAAGGCGCGGGTCAGCAGACAACATCTTTGCTTTCTTGGGTGGGAATCCATCAACTACGTTTGCCAAGCGGCCTTACTTTCAGATGCCAGAGTTGCAAGACAGAGAAGATAAAAACCCACACTTCAGAAATTAAATTCTTATCACCTCTTAGATCTTGACTTTAGCCTTTAAGCAGAAGCTCGCTGGGGCTTTGGTATGTAGATTTGGGTCGCCAAACTCTTATCCATATGCCTACACTACCCAGCGAGTTTCTGACTGTAATACTACCTTATGCAAGGTTGTTTTGCAAACGTGTTTTTGTCAATGTCCAGCTCTTGCTCACCGGGGCCATATTAACCCCTGGCAAGCGAACCGTCAGCTCCGTGCTGCGTATTATGGGGCAGGCCAGTACCAAAGCCTTCCATAAGTACCATCGAGTGCTGAGTCAAGTCGAGTGGTCAACTTTGCAAGCCAGCCGGATTTTGTTGACCCAACTCGTGGGCATGTTTGTCGGTCAGGGGCCTGTGGTGGTGGGTATTGATGAGACCTTAGAACGGCGATGGGGTAAATCCATCAAAGCCAAGGGTATCTATCGGGATGCAGTCCGTAGTAGTGAGAAGTACGTGGTCAAATGTAGTGGGTTGCGGTGGGTAAGCGTAATGATCTTGTGCCGCATCGAGTGGGCCAAACGGGTCTGGGCCTTACCCTTCCTGACGGCACTGGCTCCCTCTCAAGCCTATTATGCCCAGAAGGCGCGTACTCATAAAACGCTCACCGACTGGGCTAGACAGTTGCTTTTGCAAGTGAAGCGATGGCTTCCTGATCGTCAGATAGTTGCCGTGGGGGACAGTAGCTATGCCGTGATTGATTTACTGCTGGCACTGCAAGGACAGGTAAGCCTGATTAGTCGCCTACGCTTAGATGCGGCCCTATATGGGCCAATTCCGGTTCGGCCACCAGGGCAACGAGGGCGGAATCGGCTTAAAGGCGATCGCTTACCTACACTGCCAATGGTAGGCAACGACAGGACTACTGTTTGGCAAAAACTGGTGGTAGGAGATTGGTACGGGGGACATTCGCAAGCGGTGGAGTACTGTACAAGTACCGCTCTTTGGTATCACGGGGGCAAAAAGCCGCTTGCTATTCGATGGGTATTGGTACGTCTGGATGGTCAACTAACGGGTCTGGTTAGTAATGATGCCTCCCTGAGTGGGGAGCAGATGATTAGCTATTTTGTGCGCAGGTGGTCGATGGAAACCACGTTTGCTTTAGTGCGGTCGCATTTGGGGGTGGAGACCCAACGGCAGTGGAGTGATCGGGCCATTGCTCGCACTACGCCGGTGTTGCTGGGCTTGTTTTCGGTGGTGAGCTTGGTGGCTAATAGGCTTGAAGGAAAGAGTTTGTTAGAGAGCCAGATAAGTAGTTGGTATGAGAAAAAGCAGCCAACTTTTAGTGATGCATTGGCTTGTGTACGCAGGTATTTATGGGTAGAAATGAATTTTTCGATCTCTGGATCAGAGGTTGTCCACGTAAAAATGAGCCAACAGCAGTACCAGTTATGGCAGGAAGCCTTAGCTTGGGCAGCATAAGGCTAAAGTCAAGTTAGATAAGTCTAAGAAAAATGAACTTTTCAAAAAAAACACAACTAAGATGATATTTATTCTTATGAAATAATTATCAAATAAAGATCTTATTCAATTAATAAAACTAATTTTCAAAAATGGATATTCAAACAAAGTCCCATATTGTGTATCCCAAAAATGCAGATGCTATTTCAATAATCTTGAAATTAATGGGGGAAGTTTGTAACTTGAACTGCGTCTATTGCTATGAGAAAAGAAAGCCGTATGTTGGCCAAAGAATGCTTGAAACTAAATATATTTCAATGCTTCTCGACAGTTTATACCCGAGTCCGCTTTCCATAGAATTACATGGCGGAGAACCTCTTCTTTATCCAAAAAGCGAATTTGCGAAGGTCTTTGAAATCATCAGATGTTATAAATCACATTGTACAGTACGTATTCAAACTAATGGAACTCTATTAAATGATGCATGGTTGGAATTTTTACTCACTGAATGTCCAAATATTGAAATCGGAATAAGCCTTGACGGTGACTTAGAAGCAAATGGTCATCGTGTAGATTACAAAAAAATAAACTCTTATGAAAGTATCTCCAAATGCTTAAACTATTTATCTGAAAAAGATGTCAATATCGGAGTTATAATGGTAGTTAACAGTATAAATCATGAAAAATTTGTAAACTGTTTGTCTGAATTCTCAAAATATACGTGTATTAAAACCGTAAAATTTGTTCCGTGCTTTGATATCGGTTTATATAAATCAACTGAAGCTAAGGAATGGGCGATCAGTCCAAGGCAGTATGCAGATTTTCTAATTAATTCCTACAAACACTGGCGAGATCAAGATTTATTCAAGAAATTTCTGATAGAGCCTCATTTTGGTGTTATTAAAAAGTTAAATGGAATGTCTACAATAAATTGTCATTATTCTGAAAATAAATGCGCATATGTCTATACACTTTACCCTGGTGGATTAATTGGCTCGTGTGACGAGTTCAACAAAGAAGATAGTATTCTCACTAATGTTAACGAACTAAAACCAGGACAGTTGGTCAACATATTTGCAAAAAGTGATTTGGTAACTAAACTAGATAAATTGTTAGACAAGTGCAGCAAATGTTCATACTTATCAACTTGTGGAGGTGGATGCTTAGCAACGAGAAAGAGATTACACAAGACAGATCAATATGAAGAGTATTGTTCATATCGAATGAGGTTTATAGATTTTATATCAAACGAAATAAACCATGTGGATTGCTAAGAGTAGAGAACCAAATAGAATGCGAAACGTGGAGGCATTTTTAGCTAACTGGGATAATCCAACGCTGCTAGAAATAAATAAAAAGGTTAATCTCAAGAAATCTTCAGCCGGTAATTTAAATTACAATGGAAGTTTAGATGGTAAAAAAGGACCTAATTTAGTAAGTAAAAATATTCATTTCACAAGCCACCTTGAAAAAGGCGTTTCAGATCTAGTAATGTACTTGACCGGCACATTGGATTGTATAACGTATACAAGCTGTGAAGGACATATGAGCGAAAGAATAAATTCTGAAAGGCATGTGGGTATTATTCCGAGAGACGTAATTGATTATATTAGAATTATTAATTTTTTCTCCTCTGTATGGAATAAGGTTACTATTATAGAATCCAGATTTAAATCGATCCGGTTTGGTATAGCAAAAAATAACTTGCTAGATAGGAATAGATTATATTCGGTATTAGACTTCTACCTTTATAAGCATCCCGGTCAAAAATGGAAAACATACTTTTCTGAAATTAATAAAGCAACCCAAGAACTGATCTTAATATTAAGAAATGAGAGGGTTTTTAATAAGGGAGAGAATGATTATTTGGAGCATTTTCGCTCCGATTTAAACAATATATATTTATCGCTGCCCACAACAAATAAGTTTCCTTATACTGATGCAAACTACCAAGCAGGTTTATTAGAAATTCATAAAAGCGAAAAGACAGACCAAGCAAGCAGAAAATCTAATGTTAACAAGAAAATATTTAGTTGGTATTTCAAGCATATTCACGGTTTTCAAAATAAATATATTATTCATCCCTTATGTGGGCCAGGAATCGAGGCACTCGAATTATCAAAGTTAGGTTTGGAAAAATATCTTGGCATTGATCAATCTACAATTGCAATTGATGAAGCTAATAATCAGTTAATGAAAAAAGAAGGATATAAATTTATAGCAAAAAATATTTTTGATTGTTTACAGTTTGATGAGAAATTTGATATTTTTTTACTGTCTTACGAGGCTATAAACTCCTTTTCTGAGAGTGAATTCATTTCAATTCTCAAATTTGCCAAGGATAATCTTTATTACAACGGGCTGCTGTGTGGCGACATAAGGTTTCTAAAAGATGATAAGTACAAATATGTAAATAAAGCAAGTATTATTGATACACCTGATTTTATTAATCAGGAAGGAGAATATTCTCAAATACTGGAAGTTACTAATTGGAATAATAAAACGCGTAAATTATCAAAATACTATTTTACTGTTGACTATAATCCATTACTCATAGCGAACTTATATGATTATTTTACTTGGATTCCAACAGAAAAACAATTTATTAAATGTCTAAATAAATTCGGCTTTACCATTAAAATGAAAGAAAAAGTTTTAGAAGGCCTCTATTCTGATGTAAGAGAATGTCGAGACAATGTCTTCTTTATTGCAAAAATGTAAGAAAATATAATTTCAATAAAATGGAATCCTCCGAAGAATACACGAAAAAGATATTTAAATACAGACATAGTAAGGCTAGCGAAATTCTTATGGCCTTTGAAACCTATTGTCTTTCTTCAGTTTTTTCGCACGAAATAACAACAATTCAACAATATTCAGTTGCATATCATTTATTATTAAAAATTTATTGGTTTTATGAAGAAGACAAATTGTTTTTTGAAGACATTGCATCATTTTCACAGTTATTAGAGACAAATGCGCGCGCTCCCAGTAGTTATCAATATTATGTGGCCACCTATGAGTCTTGTACGAAAGTTCAGTCACAGCTTTTTGATTCTCCTGTTTATTTATTTAACATTACTGATGCTAACCATGCAAAAATGGACTTTAGGGTAATTAACGATGCGATAGAGCTAGGTATAAAATTAGGATTTGCTGATTTGCTGCTTAATAATCTAGGAATTGCTATATTATTAGAAAAAAAATCAGGTTATGTCCCATCGAATAGTTATACAATTTCTGTTCTACCTGGGACAGTATTTTTTGATTTATACGACGATGTATTCAAGGTTTGTGAAATGATAATACACGAATGCAGTCATGTATATTTAAATGACTTGTTAGCTGCAACCGAAGAATATTTTGAAAATTCAATTTTATATTGGTCAGTTTGGAAGTCCAGAAATCGGCCAATCATTGGTATTCTCCATGCGGCATATGCGTTTTCGAATGTCATTATATACTATACGCAGCTCCTTAAGGAGTTTGAACTGCCTCCTTCGACTAAAAATTATATTTTGAGCCAGTTATACTCAGAAAAGGCTAAACTACGAGAAGCTCTACCACAAGTTAATGATGCAATTGGACATTTAAAAAATGAGGATACGAGAGCTGCTTTTTATGAGAAAATATCATTAGCTTTACAGAAATAAAGGTTTTCACAATTAATATCTTATTCAGATGGAAAAGGAAAACAAGGCCGATTATAATGCATTCGTTAAGGCTGTTAAAAAGCTAGGAATGCTAGACAAGAACAATCAAGCTACGTTACATCATTCTGCGGTGTCTACTAAAGACTGGAGCGAATTGAATGAAGTTGGGAGTAAGCAAATTACTAATACAGAATTACCTAATGATGAGAGTAGACCAAAAAGTAACTAATTTAAATAAATAGTATTATTAGGGGTTAGCTAACACTAATCCCTAAAAAGTATTTAATAATGAGTGTTGATAAACACATTGATAAATCTTTGCTGTTCCGTGAAGGCTTTCCTCTGAACAACAGATTATATACACACCTAATTAGTGGTAGAAGTATTCATTTTTTTCTACAATTTGTTGAGCCAGAGCTACTAAAAGCATACCCCGATTACCACGTTAAATTGACCTCAGACTCAAGAGGGCATACAAAACAAGGCGCAATTGATCTAAGTGTGTTAGGACGTAAAAATTATGTGAGTAGCTTAGCTAAAACAATTAGTTCAGAAAGACTAAGTGATCATCTTCTCACTTTAGAAGGAGCAGTTTGGCAGAAAGATTACCTATTATATTGTTCGGATAATAATTATGACTTTTATAGTGAAATTTTAAAAAAAGCTTGTAACTATATTACTGATTTTGATTTAGACTTTTTTCTTAAACTTGCTATTGGATTTGTGGCTGTTGATGAAAGTCTACATCGTGCTAATTTTTCTAATTATATTTTACTTGAACGAAAGCCTTATAATACTGAGGAACTTGCGAAAATATTACTATCGGAAGCTGTTAAAAGTTACTTGAGTTTATGTCTTAGGACAGAATTATCAAAGTTTAATTCAGAAGAAGGGCTACTAAAATATATCCCTCTTTTACAAATATTTTCAAAGTCGGTATTACATGAATTATATTTAAGAAGCGGTAACATTCTTTTCAAATTAGATGAAATTGATTCAAGTTTATATTTCAGTTATAGCAATATCTTGTCTTACCTTAACTCATTAGAGGAAGTTCCATTATCCTCCGAATTGGTTGCATGTTGGTATCCTTTTTGGGATAGAAGCCTCTTCATTTTTAATTCTCCATTCGACCGTAAAAATTCAATATTATGAACACTCTATATCCTTTTATAGCTATAGAAGGTATTGACGGCGCAGGAAAAACAAGTGTTAGAAATATTCTAATTAAATTATTTGAAAATATCAATATTACACCTTTTATTGTTGGTCAACACTCTTGGTTGAATGTTGATATATCCAGACAAATTATAAATATTAGAGAGAATAGATACGGCTGTACTCCTGAAGATATTTTGCTGTCTTATGCGTTAGATAAAAATTTGCATTCAACATACAATATTAAAAATGCATGTAGACAAACAGTTGTTATAGCTGATCGTTACATATATAGCGATGCTGTTTACCATCAGGTTTTATATCAGATTCCAGTAAGTACGACTATGAGCTTACACAAAACACTTTGTACGATTGAACCTGATATAATCTTATTTATAGAAGTTGACCCCAGTATAGCATATTCAAGACTCTTAAAACGAAGCCAACGTATCCAACATTATGGTAGGCTAGCTAAATTAGAGCCTATACAAGAGGTATATAATAATTACTTTAAGTCTCATATAGATTCTAAAAACTCAACTTTTATAAACTTTATAAACGAAAATGAAAATATTTTTGATAGGGTGAGTACGGAAATTTGGCCACACATTTTAAAAAAGATAAAAGCTCTCAATAATAAGTTTTAAACTATATAAGAATCATGTAAAAAATTTAAATTGATGTCAAATCTGTTGGCTTACCTTATTGACCCGTGAATTAGTTGGCAATAAAGACTACTTCTTTTTTTATTGAAAAATGCTTTCACCGAATTTGGATCGCCTTAAAAATGCCTATATTTTATTTCATTCGTCACGGACAAAGTGAAGGAAATCGAAGCCTGCATTTAATTTGTGGGCGCTCTAACCATCACCCTTTGACTGACGTGGGAATTATTCAATCAGAAAAACTTGGCTATCGATTAAAAGACGAATGTATTAAGTTTGACCATTGGTTTTCAAGCATTGCTGAGCGAGCCATTCAGACCGCAGATATTATTGGGCGTATTAATGATTTACCTCAAGCATCGCTTTCCGCGCAACTTCAGGAACAATGGATGGGTGATTGGGAAGGCCAACCGCGTGCTCAGATATATACAGAGGAAGTCGTTCAGCTTATGAACGCTGACAATTGGCATTATAAATGCCACAATGGCGAATCCCAATTCGAGGTGGAAAATCGTATGTATGATTTTATAAAGCCATTTTTATCCCTACCTTCTGAAGCAACGATTGGAATTGTTACACACGGTATAGCAATCAGGTGCCTTCTACGAAAACTGCTAGATTCGTCTCCTTCAATGACTCGTAAAATTCAGCTAAATAATACGTCGTTGACAATCTTGAGATACATTCGTTTCAGCTGGTATATTGAGCGGATAAATGACTACTCACATTTGGTCAAATAATATCTTCTATTGTAAAGGACTAATCCTGGTATCTATATAAATCCGGCCATTCGGGGCAATGACGGCAATCAAGCTCAAGTGGGTTCGCCCTTCTTGTTCAACGATTACGTGTGTTTGCCCTCAAGATGACCAAGTGTAGGCTAATAGGGACAACAAATAGCACGCTGCTTCATCCATATATAAAACAACCTGCCACTCCTCGTTAGCTTTTTTATGCTCCTCGCCAGTGAGCGGCCACATGGACATCTCTGAGTGGCTTTTGCCAACTCCATCCTACCTTTTCAGAATCGGTCCTATTTGCGAAGGATCATAGCTGACGCCAAACAAGTTTTTGAAGACTGCATTGACACGTGGGTGAGTTAACCAGCTCTCTTAAAACCATGATGCTTTGTCCTCTTATTGAGTACCAGCACTAATTGGCCCAGTTGCTGGGTCGATAAACGGGTTGGCGCTCCAGTTCGCTTACCTTCTTGCAGAGTGATAGCTCCATGCTCCTGATATTTCTTCAAGGTTTGGCTCACCCAAGGTTGAGTCAAGCCAAAGGCCTGAGCGATTGCAGCCTGCTTCCAACTCACTTAATGCCGTTCAACACAGCGTTGCCTTAAGGCTTCCTATTCGTTTTATTTATAGCTTGCCATTCAAGTAAAAGCACCGTACACAAAAGACTTACTCACGTATCAAAAATCAGTATCAACTGTACAAACTTACTCACGTATCAATAATTGAATACTCAAGTTTGTTTAAACAGTTGGATTACAAGACGATGCAAACGCTTTATTAACTCAAATAAGGCTTTTTAGATGAATGTGAACGCTAGCAATTAAACGGAATATCATTAACCTTTGATCGAGTTCCACTATAATACTTTTGGCCTAGCGTTCCTCAATCTTATCATTGAGTAGCCCAAAGTAGAGGAATTAAGTAAATCAGCTAATTTCCAAAGATTTGGCGTGAATCTAAGTTCAATATTTCTTGATAATAGCTCTTCAATTAGGTCGTCAATTTTTTTAACAGAAATCGGCTTAACTGTTTCATAAGAAATGTAGTATCCAGCATTTTCATCTAATAAAGTAAACGTTTCTGGATCAAATTCATAACAGAATAAAGTGGTATTTTTTATTTTATAATACCAAGAGGCTTCAACTGTTATTATATAATCTGCAAGGGAAGTACTGAAAAAGGATTCAATATCATGTTCTACTGTTACTTCGTTTCTGAAATAGGCTACACGAGGACAATCTCGCGGAAAAAAATAATTATGAAGCAATGTATCGTTTACTGCAAATACTACATCACCTTTAATCTTTTCATACTGAGTTGGTGAAGGACGAGGCTTAAAAAGCCTAATGTTTGGATCTTCACTGATGTGAAATAGTTTGTGTGGTTTCATTTTTAATGATTTAGCGATAATAGGGCGAAAGATTATACATCTTATAAATTCTTCGGAATTTTTCAACCCCTTTATAACTCTAATGCGTTAAAATGTTTCTAACGCAATATAAGAAAAAATGAGTTTGTGCAAATTATGCATCTCACTTACTTCATATGGCTCAGCATAGATAAAGCACTCGTTACCGTGTTAAGTCTATCCTGAAATGGTAAGCTCAGCTTAGGGAAGATGTCTGACGGGTTTTCATTAATAGGTTCACTCGTACTTGAATGCCGATCTACTAATCCGTTCCCTACAATAAAAGTTAATAAGCTGGTTGTTCAAATGAAATCCTTGACGCTTGATACACGTTCGAGCATACCGGTACGCCCAATCTCAGCAAGTTTGCATGAGCGCCGATTGGATTTTGTAGAATTCCGTAACAGACAATCGATACCGGTGGCCTACTTTGGCCTGTTGGCCCTGCCAGCTGAAGGTTAGCAAAAAATAGGCTTCACCACCTGCATACAGCTCATTCTCTTTTGTGAAATGCTCAATCAACAGGAGCCGCTTGGCACAAAGTTGATAGTTAGTTACCAGCTCAGTCGCGACATACTCTATGGCTTGACTTGAATTGGTGCTTTTATCGAGCCAACTGGTTATAACCACTTGCCATCTACGATCCATGCGGATCGTGCAGGAGCCAGAGAGATGATTGGCCGCCTGAAAAATTAACATGCGTTCTTCCATACACAAAATTGCAATCCATGCTTTTAGCGGCTTCAAAGATCGGCACGGTAGCCAGTAAGTAATAATACGACATACAAATAAGTCGGGACGACGGATTAAAAATCAGCCTTTCATAGGATTGGCATGTCAGGACGGGACAGGTTTTGAGGTTTAAGCCAACCCGCGTCCTCCACATCGCGGAAGTCCGCCCCCCCCTATTCCCGCTGTAAAAAAGTATGCCTGGGACAGCCAAGTTTAGGGCTTTGTAACCATCTATAACAATCTGATCAGTTCTTGGGCATTTCGGAGAGATGCCATTGCATCCTGAATAACAAACAATCCTGGCAGGGCTGTTCTTGCGATACCGTTAGCTATTTTATCAACTCCTGGTTCGTTACTTTGCAGTGAATAAAACCTATCTTGCCTAGGCAATTCTACCTACCACAACCCATGACTAGTCGGTTCGCGTTACTTTTGTCGTTGCTCGCGCCAGCTTGGCTTCTGCTACAATTCCGCCGAAAACTGGCCTTTTCGAAACAATGTCCACGTTGCAAAAATCCCTATCCAGACCGAACCAGTCGACCACGCTGGATGAAGGGGCGGGGCGATTGGTTGCCCCTTAAGGCCTATTACTGCACCAAGTGCCGTCACTGTTTTTATCGGTTTGACCGCTGATCACCGTTACCGTCTCACCTCAGCTCCATTTTGCCTTCTAGTCCCAAGCAAACAGCAAGGGCAGCGTCGTGTCCGCCATTTACCCACTCAGGGCAATAGCGTCACACTCTGCTTGATCAGCCGCTTCAATTGGCGTAATGCATCGCTGTGCCCATTTTCGTAAGAACGCAGGGCGGACCGGGCATGTAAAGTCACCATAGCCCACGCCAGCCGATACGAATAAGCATTGGCCGCGACCTGAATCAACTGCCACACAGCGCTTTTAAAGGCATTAAACAGGCTCGTGGCCGGCTGGCCAGGTTGCAATTGTTCGATTTGGTCAGCTATTTGTATAACCTTCGTCAGTGGAGAAAGCGGTGTGGGCCTATTCAGATTGGTATTCATGCGAAGTTTCGATAAGCACTCATAACCGCAATGGGGTCAAAATGTTGGGTCATCAATCAAATTCGCATCTTGCCTCATGACGTTTCCGATGTTTCAACGTGCTGAACATCAAGACACAATTGAGCGACGGTTCATAGAAAGGGGTAAGAACGCTCGTTCATCGGCATAGGATCTTTTACACTCATATCCCATTGTGACCAGCTATAACAAACCGACAATCTGACCAGCCACAGGACATTTCTGAGGTATAGAATCAGGCATGATCCGCATGATTCAAAGCACCTCCGCTGGGCAAGCCAAAGCGTATTTCAATGACTCGTTGCACCAGTCTGATTATTACCTGAACGATCAGGAACAGCCTGGACGTTTTTATGGGCGCGTCGCTGCTCGTTTTGGCATTATGGGCATGGCGACAAAACAGGCTTTTCATGCCCTGTGCGAAAACATCAATCCAATCACGGGTCAGGCACTCACACCACGCAAAAAAGACAATCGCACGGTTGGCTACGACATCAATTTCCATTGTCCGAAATCCGTTTCCATCATTCATGCGCTGACCGACGACGATCATATTCTGGATGCGTTTCAAGCCAGCGTTCGTGCCACCATGCTGGACATCGAGGCCGATGCGCAAACGCGGGTGCGTAAAAATGGCATGGATGAAGACCGGTCAACCGGCGAACTGATCTGGGCGGATTTTATCCACCAGACGGCGAGACCTGTTGACAGATCGGTACCTGATCCTCACCTCCACTGTCATTCGTTTGTGTTCAATGTGACGTGGGATGTGGTTGAACAGCAATTCAAGGCGGGACAGTTTCGGGATATTAAACGCGACATGCCGTATTACCAGGCGCGGTTTCACAAACGACTGGCCGATAAACTGGTTGAGTTAGGTTATCGCATCCGTCGCACCGACAAGGCGTTTGAAATCACTGGTGTGCCGGAACATATCATCGATCTGTTTTCCAAGCGCACCAACGAAATCGGCCAGATTGCCAACCAACTCGGTATTACCGATCAGGCCGAACTGGATCAATTGGGAGCGCGTACCCGCGCCAAGAAGCAGAAGGGTCTGACGATGGCCAAGCTCAAGCAAGAATGGCGCAAACAGATTTTTGCCTTGGGCATGCGTGACAAGGGTAAAGGCGAACAGCCGATCCGCTTTACCACAGTTCCACTTTTGCCCCCGCCCTCGCCTAAACACTGTATCGATCATGCGTTGGCGATGCGGTTTGAACGGGTTTCCGTGATGCAGGATCGGCGGATTCTGGAAGTGGCCTATCGGCAGGGATTGGGCTATCCAACGCTGACCGTCGATCAGATTACCAAACGCTTTGCCGACGATAAGCGGATTATCCGGGTCAAGGACGGCCCAAAAACACTCTGCACCACCAAAGAGGTTTTGCGTGAAGAACAGCAGATGGTGGCTCTGGCTGGGCAAAGCAAGGGCCTGCTGCTCCCGCTTTATCCGGTTACTCCTGAAATCTTACTGGAAGGCGAACAGCGTGAAGCCGTATCCCATGTACTGACCACCACCAATCGCGTGTCGATTATTCGCGGTCGGGCTGGAACGGGGAAAACCACATTGATGAACGAAGCCATTCGGCTGATCACGGAAACGGGGTATAAAGTCACCGTTGTGGCACCAACGGCGCAAGCGGCACGGGGCGTGTTGCGAGAAGAAGGGTTTAGCGAAGCAGACACCGTGGCCAAACTGTTGTCCTCACCTAACCTTCAAGTGGCTTTAGCCGATGGCGTGTTATGGGTCGATGAAGCTGGATTGTTAAACACCAAGGATATGACGGCCCTGCTTCAATTGGTTACTGACAAAAACGCGCGTCTGATTTTAAGTGGCGACACGCGGCAACATAGCAGTGTGATGCGGGGGGATGCGTTACGCATTCTCAATACGGTGGCGGGTATCCGATCCGCTGAGGTTAGCCGCATTTATCGGCAACGTCATCTGGACTATCGCAAAGCCGTGCAAGCTTTAGCGGATCATAAAGTTGGAGAAGCATTTTCGGTATTAGATAGCATGGAAGCAATTAAGACCCTTGATCCCACCAACTCCTTTGCCACTTTAGCCCATGATTATTTGGCGACCTTGAAAAAAGGAAAGTCGGCCTTGGTGATTTCACCGACGCACAAGGAAGGCGAACGGGTCACCAAAGCCATTCGCGAGACATTGCGCGAGGCCGGACGGATTGCCAGTGTGGAAACAACCGTTTCGCGGCTGGTCAACACCAATCTAACGATGGCGGAAAAAAGTGATTCCCGTAATTATCGCGCTGGGCAAGTCATCCAGTTCAATCAGAAACTGGCTGGCATCGAGCGTGGTTCGCGGTGGTTGGTTCATTGTGCGGACGATGGCATCGTCCACATTCAGGATGCCAGTGGCCAGCAAACATCCCTGCCCCTAGACCGCATGGAGCAATTCGATGTGTACCGAGCGGGCGAAATCGCGCTGGCCAAAGGTGATAAAGTACGCATTACCCGCAATGGATATGATGCAAACAAAAAACGGCTGACGAACGGGCAGATGTTGGAGGTGATCGCCATTGAGCCGAATGGGGCTTTGCGCCTACACAACAAGGCCAGCAAAGCCACCTACACCGTTCCGACTCAATTTGGTCATATCGCCCACGGCTATTGCCTGACTTCACATGCCGCACAGGGCAAGACCGTCGATGAGGTGTTTATCGCCCAACCGGCCAGCACCTTTGCCGCTACCAACCTCAACCAATTCTATGTGTCGGTGTCACGGGCGCGAGATGGTGTGCATATCTATACAGATGATAAAGCTGCTTTATTAGCTCATGCCTCTGCATTGGGGGATCGTCTGTCCGCATTGGAACTGGTGAAACACAGGAAGGCCAAACGAAATGCTATCGAGCAGATGATCAGAACGGCGCGGCCTGTATCTCCGAAAGTGCAGCCGGTCCTCAAGCGTATGGAAACACCAGATAAGCCTAAGGTCATTCAGCGAAAGCCGGTTCCGCATGCACCCCGTCCAATACTTTAAAGCGAATTTCGCACAAGAGAAGCTAATGGAAACAACTAGTGATTGCTCAACAGGTTACAATGCTGGTAGCACTGAATTGCATGAGACCGATAGTAGTGTGCGTAATCTCTGCTTCGTGTGGGAAGACGGACGACGGGCGTTTTTTAATTACGCTTATCTGATATCGGGCGATTTGGTCGTAACCGATACATTGAATATGATGATGCTTTATTTCAGCGGACAAATTGTGACCTTAAAAGGATACCGTTTAGACTTACTATTCGATTTACTGTTGGCCCATATACCTAAAACCATTACTGCTAGCAATCCGCGCTATCGACTGGAAGCTGAGGCCTCGTTTGCTCAGGTGGCTGAAATAATAGTCAAAAGCGAGTAATATAGATTTCATTCAAAAACACATATCAGGTAGCGGTCAGTAAACAGCCGAATGGTAAATGTGGGATCAGTTAAGAAACGGATAATACGGACATGAAAAGAGCCAAATGCCTACCAACTGACTCTATCTCACGCAATATCCTAACGAATAGCTTCATAGCAATAGGCACTAAGACCTGTTGTGGCCATCACCCGGCCTTTCTCCCCCTCTTTACCGGGTAAAATTGTGCAGGTGCCATAAAACCAAGCGCCTGAATTGACCGTTTCATCAGGAGAAACGACTTTCCACAAATGCTTGCCAGTTGTGGCATCGATAGCATGCAACCGGCCATCGCCACCACCCAAGAAATAAATAACGTTATTTAGATAACTAATTGGACTGCTCGTACCAGCACTTTTTTCTTGCCACACTTGCTGGCCCGTCTGCGCATCTAAACAGTAGGTGTAGGTATCCTCGCAGTTAGCAAATAGTTTATCGTTGACAATAATAAAGCCTGAAGACCCAAACCCTTGCGGGAATGATTTAACCCAAATTTCGCGTCCGGTCATTAAATCATGGCAGTGAAGACTTCGGCCTGAGGCATGATAAACTTTATTTTGATACAACCTTGCATGTGTTATGTTGGTATTCGCCGAAGCTTGGTTTAAGTTGCTGCGGTTATAAACCCATACGTTCCTGGTCAAATTATATAAGCCCATTGCGGAACGATACTGATAGCCTTCAAGGGCGGGGTCCATATACAACACGCATAGGAGGGTATCTTGATTTAATGTCAGGGGAATAATCCGCTTGATCCAACCATTCTGCCCGCTATTATCCTGCTTTCCGGTTAGATCATATTGAGGCTTAATAAGTTCTTTTTCCAGATTATTCGTCAGCACATTCCCCATGTATAAAATATCCCCCTGGTTCGATGTGGGTGGATAACCTGCATTAAAATAGAAATTACCAATACCACCAACCTGAGGGCTACGAAGCAGATTTTGTTGATGCTTCCAAAAAGTCGTTCCATTTTGAAGATTCAAACAGTACGTATTGCCACCATGCAAAAACGTTACTCGGTCATCTTTTTGATAATAGTCGCCCTCATTAATAGAAAGTGGATCTTTGATAGTAGCATTTGCCGATGCGGGTAGTAAATCACTCCATTCCCACTCAATGTGTCCCGTCACCGAATTGAGACTTACTAGGTAGCGATTATTATCCCTATTTGCACCAACTAAAAAATTACCACGGCTATCAGTTACCTGAGCTTCAGAAACGACTTCAACTAAAGCCCCATTATTTGACAAGGACGTTTTCCACAACTGGGGTAGTTTGATAACCACCCCAGTTGAGTCGAAAACCGAGTCTTCTTGCTTGTGGCAGGAAAAAACGCCCAGAAAGAGAGAGCCGAGAACAAACAAAGACTTGATCATACCGTTAAGGCGTCTGAAAAAATCCGCCGTGATTCCCATTAAATATCTCATTGTAAATATCGCGCATACGCGGGTGCTTTTTCATCTCCAAATGGTTGACACCACGCGCTTCAATAGTTGACGCTCCAGTTGACCAACTGGAATTATACCCCGTCTGTGAAGGCGCTTTAATAAAAGCATCACTTTGTCCATTGACGGACGCATAGTAGGTATAACAGTTCTGGTACGTATTCTGATTCTGACAGTTAATATACTGTTCATAAGTAGCTTGCGTGCCTGCATATTGATTCATGCAATTGTTAAATCCCTGCCAGTTGATATCCATCGAACACACGGTTTTAGTCGATGGGATATCGGAACCAATCAAATGATTCCAATTGCGTTCTGAATCGTAACGCCACCAGTTCATACCCTGTGACCACCCTTCCCCCACCCAAGCGGGGTAAATTGCGGCAATCCCGAACGTGAATATACCACTTGTCACAGCAATCCCGTAATTTATCCACATGGCCGCCTCATACACATCGCCCGCGGTACGGACAATACTTACAAATTGGTCATCATCACCATTGCCAATCGCCTGGGAGGCCAAACGCCATGGCGTTGGACCGTCCTCGTTGCCGTAAATATGAATTTTGGCCGTTGATGTTTGCTGATTACGAATCCCATTGTTCATATAGCCACTGGATTCCTGTAAGTCATCCCCACCCTGGCTGCCAAAATTACGGAGCCCAAATAAGTTGATCGTATCATCAAGAAATCGAACGATGACATCCACAACAAATGTCTCAATAAAAAAGGCAACCGGTCCTAATTGTCTGGATGGACCTTGTAGAACCCGGTCAATTCCATCAATGATCATGTTGGAGGCTTCCCCGCTACGAGCTGCATTGGATATACGTGCCCCATCAAAGGGGCTACCAGCCGTTACAATGCCGCCGAAGGTATTACTAAACCGAACGTCAATATCCCGTCCCACAACTCCGCCCATGCTATGCCCGAAATAAATATTTCGATTGTTGGCCCCATAGTTATTGACCACTTGGTTGGCCATGGATTGCACACCAATATCGGTATTGTAGCTGCTTCGGTTCAGGGTATTTATTTGCCGCTCGGCACTAAAAATGTTATCCCAGTTAGACCATTCGCTACTAGTGGAATTTAAGCCGTGGACCCAGACAACACCTCGGTTTTGGGCAGAACTAGTTCCAACGAAAAGAGTACTCAGAGCCAGTAATTGAACGAAATAAAGTAGTCTAGTTTTCATGTTAGTCGATGTTAATGGTTTCGGAAACATTATCGAAATACGTATTTGAAATCGTAATGACGGTTTTCCCTGTTTTTTCCAAGGTTGTCCACGTCTTCATATACATAGCCTCTGGCACTAGCTTTCTCTCTTCATTGATCTTATATCGATAATAGACCTGGCTAACTAATTTCTCATTTTCATCATAAAGTGCCGACCCAACAACGACATTTAGATTGGTATTGATAATATCAACCGATTTATAGTTCGACGAAGGAACCCGTGCCCTATTGGATGATGGCATTTGGGCCTCTACCACCGATTGACGGACGCTGATATTGTTGTTCCCTAGATCGGTCACAATAGCCCCATTGGCCTTGGCGTTGGCAATGATTTCATCGATTCGCTGTTTTGGCTTGACGCCTAAAGCGGAATATATAGCCTCTGGATTTTTTTTAACCTGAGCGACCAGATCCCCAAAGGATTTGGTCGGAACGGCATGTTTATGGAGCAACTTCCCATCATCGCCATAAAAGAATCCCATCCCTGATCGGTCAACCTGTGTTGTCCGTGTTTGAGGCATTGGATTGACAGGCGTTAAATCATTGATTTTTACATCATGCTTAGGCGTTAGTTTGGTCATTTTCCAGGCACTTGTGCCATCTTCATAAATTTGCAGATCAATTTTACTTCGATGTGCGTTTGCCATTGCGTGAATTTTGTCAAATGCCGTGGAGGCATTTGCTTTATCAAGCTCTTGATACGTCACATTCTCGGCTTCATAATGAAGTTCGATAGCCCCTTTTTGTGGACTGGCATTCGCCGATTGGGATACATCGCTGAGCATCTCCAACCGGGTGCAACTTTGTAAAAGGAAAACAGAGGCCAACCAGATAACACCGCCCCCAGCGGAGCGAAATAGACAATTCTTTTTCATAAAAAGTTGATGGTTATGGTGATTAGAAAGCGGACTGCTTATTGACCATCAATTATCTGAATAAGATTACATTAAAACAACATTAATAGTAATATTATTATAAAAATTATAAATATACACTTTCAATATAAATCACTGTGATATACTAAAAGTATTCCACACTACTATTAACGGTAACATTTATATTGCTTTCATAACTTTTCAAAAAATATCCTAGCCAGTTAGCGGGGAGTAAACCAATTAATGTGATAATAGAAAATATAAAATATTCCTATTAAAATCCTATTTTCAATGAGAGCCTGTTTATTGTTATGAAGTCATTTAAGAAATACGGTTCTTTAAGCTCGATGTCATACTTATATAATAAGCTGGAATTGCTGTTTAGCTTATAGTCATAATGAATGTTTGTCCTTTCTTTATTGATCAAAAAGCCAACTTCCAAGTGAAGGCAGACTTGATCATGCCCTCCAAACGGTCCATAGCCTACTAACCAGGTTGCTTACATCGGTGTTCTTACGGACTCTGTAATCTCTGGATGTATTCAACCGATTTTTGCGCATGGGATGCGACTTGGAAGATAAAGCGTTTGTCGTCTTTGAGTACGTGCAGCCAGGACTGGATATAAGCCGCATGATGTTCTTCCGGCTGCGGCTCAACGCCCAGATCAGCCGACAGAAAGCAGGCTCCTAATTCGGCAACCAGTTCCTCTTTAGCGTACCCTTCATCATCATAGTTTTTTACCGAAGTCACGGTTCATGCGAACCGGGTGTTTCGTCCAGTGTGTGCGATAATGGCATTGGTTTTGATGAAAAATACGCAGACCAAATCTTCCGAGTCTTTCAGCGTTTACATGGTAAGAACGAATATGGAGGAACCGGAATTGGTTTAGCCATCTGTCAGCAGGTCGTCAACAATCACAATGGAGCGATCACGGCCACCAGTAAGCCAGGTGAAGGAACTACTTTCCGGGTGTATCTGCCAGCCTTGTATTGATCAGGACGTCGGTTGCCATGTAGGTCAACCCATTTTTGGTAAAACTAAAGCCGGAGAGATGACTCTCTCCGGCTTTGTGGCTTTTAGGCCTTCGGTTTGTTTCGGCGGATAATAACTGGAATGTTTTGGCCTAAGACAGTGAGTGACAGATTCAGCCCGTCTTTATCGCCGTGATCCCAGCCGCTACCGACTTTAATCCAATCCGATTCCGAGCAATCGGCTCTTGGTTTGAGGATATAAACCGAATGAGTTGGTCTTTTCGAGGTAGTTTCGGTTGGTGTAGTCATCATTAAATCTCCTTTCTTGTGTTGTTGATGATAGCAGCGGACAAAGCTCGATAGGCCGTGTCAGCTCCCCGTAGTCGTAGATCATTTTTACCTCGTAAAAATGAGGGATAAGCGCCATGACGGACAATTGGGCTAAGCTGACATGCTCTATCAACCGACCCAAGAAAGGTGCCGTTGACGAAACCAACCAAATCATCCGCAAGCCAGCGCATGGGTTTGTATTTTCGCAACTCAAGAGCATTGCAACGCATGAATGTATTCAACCGCTTTTTGCGCGTGGGATGCGGCCTGGAAGATAAAGCGTTTGTCATCTTTGAGCACTTCTAGCCAGGATTGGATGTAAGCCGCATGATGTTCTTCCGGCTGCGGCTCAACGCCCAGATCAGCCGACAGAAAGCAGGCTCCTAATTCGGCAACCAGTTCCTCCTTCGCGTACCCTTCATCACCATAGTGTTTTTTGCCGAAGTCACGGTTCAACCGGTGTGGAGGTTTCGTCCAATGGCACATTTCATGGGCTAAAACAGCGTAAAACCGCTTGGCCGTTTCAAAGCTTTCGTACGGCGGCATTTGGATGCGGTCAGTGGTCTGTGTGTAACACGCTTTGGAGCCGGTATAAATATCGGCTTTCGTCTGCGCAAAGAACTGTTCGAGTGCCTGATCACGCGCTTGTTGATGGATAACAACGGGTTCGGGGGTTTGATAAAAACCATCAGACAGACCGTCAATCTGCGACGCGTTGAACACGGTGTAACTTTTAAGAAAGGGAATCTGGCTGGATTTGAGGTCACCATTGGCGTCTTCCTCCTCTTTGGTGAACTTATTAGCGTAGACAATCTGCGTCCCCTTCTCACCTTTGCGGACAGACGCTTTCATCTCGGTGGCCTGTTTGAAGGTCATCCAATAGGGCGAGGTAAACCCCTGATCACTGGCAGCATTCCAAAGAATGAGCGTATTGATGCCCGTATACGGAATATCATTCCAGCGTAAAGGTCGCATGACCTGACTGGCTAAATGCTCGGAGTGCCATGGCTTACGCCAGGAGAGATTGCCGTTTTCAAGATCGGTTAGAATCTTGGCGGTGACACGGGTGTAAATATCTTGTTGAGGTTGCCCAGCAGGACTTGATGAAGTTTTGCGGGTAATCGGTTTGGTCATGTATCATGCTCCAATGGTTGGGGTTACAGGGGATGAACAACACGGCGATTTAGCAAGCGAACCGACTAGAATTTTGTCTCGCGAGGAAGGTCAAAGAACTGGGAAAATTGTGGTTGGTGAATGAGTGGCGTCGAGTACAGGCCCACAAGCCCAACCATTGGCAGAATGAAAACTGAACCGGTGACCGCTAGCGCGGCATACAGCCCTCATCGGCAAAGGAGTAATAATTACGCGATGTGACGATCAGGTGATCCAGAACCGCAATGTCCAGCAGCTTGCCGCAATCAGACAACTTCCGTGTCAGCGTTAAATCTTGTGGACTGGGTTGGAGGTTTTGGGACGGATGGTTGTGCGCCAAAATAATTCCGCAAGCATTGGCCTTGAGGGCTGTCACAAAGATGACTTTGGGATCGACAATACAAGCACTCATGCCACCCGTCGAAATGTCCGATATCGCTAGACAGTTGTTTTTCCGGTCGAGAAGCAGAATCTTGAATTGTTCGATCAATTCCAGCTTATTTTCATCCCAGGCGTGGCGCAGGATTTCGTAAGCCGTTGTAGAGCGGGTAATTTGAATCCGATCCTGGTACGGCGTTTTGTTTCGGTAGTGAATTTCGACTTCATTGACCG
This sequence comes from Spirosoma foliorum, assembly GCF_014117325.1. Lineage (NCBI taxonomy): Bacteria > Pseudomonadati > Bacteroidota > Cytophagia > Cytophagales > Cytophagaceae > Spirosoma > Spirosoma foliorum. The sequence goes on from NZ_CP059732.1 coordinate 6,297,898, forward strand.
TAAATAGCGATTGCAGGTTCAGTTGGGTCATCTGAGCCTCTCACGTTGTCTGATGAGCAAGATGGCGATACCAGGTATGAACGCAGTGGTGGGCGGCATATAACTTGTTCATCGGTTGATGACGGGTATTCGCTTCTATTTGCAGAAATTGACCCACATAAGCCGTTGCCTGCTGGCCCTGCTCCGTATTATCCAGCCAGGTATACATTGTCTGGTAACCATACTGATGAATGTAAGCAGGGACTTGCGCCAGACAGGACCAGGCATTCAGGATGATCACATCCTCATCCAAAGTCGTGCGGTTAAGATGGCTCAGCACGGATAAAAAATCCAGAACTTCTTTAAAGAGGTGAATGCCCTTGGGCTTTGGCATTCGGCCACGAATAAACGATATCGCTGGCTGACCAATCGAGCGTTTCAGGTAAGCCGTGCGCAGGGCAAAGCCACCGTCAACCGTGAGCAAACCCAAGGCAATGAAATCCTTGCCCGTCTGGCGGTTACGCGCGTGGATTTCTTTTAGGTACTGCCGGGCAAGCGGTAAAGCGATGCCTTCCCGGTGCAGGTAATGCAGCAATCCGGGATATTGAATCGTCTTTTTATGCCGGAGGTCTACTCTGGGCGGCTGTCCAGGCGGGGCAGCTACAAGGCCCGATGAGCCGACACTCATGTTGGTGATCCAGCGTAGCGCGTCGCGTTCCGTATGGGCTTCCCCGCAAAAGCGCAGGTAGTGAACAACCCACTCGACCAAGGTGCCATCCGACATGTTTGGATCAGACCAGCGATTGGTGATCGTATGAACGGTCAGCGTTGTTTGATGTTTTCGCCCCCACAGAGACGAATAATAAAGAACAGGCCCTTCACTCCTCAAGGGCTGAAGATCGAGCTTGCCTAGAATTTCGGAAATAGGTATCGTATTGGCATGTTCTAAATCCATTGCCTGCTCCGTCGAAGGGGATGTGATGATGGGATCGGGGACTAGGAAAGGGAACGTTTTTGCCGAACGTTCTCTTTCCGCTTTTTAGTCCATGAGCCGCTGGTCTAGAAACTGATCTAAATCGGCCAGCCGATAATGGATCAGTTTACCCACCAGAATGGGGTTGAGTGGTTTTTGTTTGGTGCAATCCCACACCGCCAGCGTACCAGGTGAAACGCCCAGATACTGCGCGGCCTGCTTTCGATTCAGTAAGGGATTGAGCGTGTTTTTGTGGGACATTAATGAAATCTCCTTGTTGCAAAACAAAAACAGGAAGTCAATTGTCATTTTGACTCTGTTCGTAATAGGAAGTAGCTAAATACTTTTGGGTTTGTCTGTCAATTGAATCACGGTTTCATTAATGTTCAATCAACTGGCGTAGTAAAAATAAGACCCTTTTTAACACGCAGGATTTATTTTTATCAGTCGTTTCGTGATGTTGCTGACGGCATCTAGCCAGATTTTACACATGAGAATTTCTCCATGTAAAAACTGAGTCTTCCTCCTCGCTGCTGACAATGCAATGGCCTATCAAAAAGTATGGTTTGATGATTGAACGCGTGACACAAATTCATTAGGCAAGCCAGCCAACTCCCTAACCCAATTTATGCGACAAACCTTACCTGATTATTTGATTTGTTTAGCAAAACACACGTTTGTATGAATAGCGAATAAACTGTTGCTCAACGTGGTCAGACAATTCAGGATTTGTTCAACTCCAGATCTTGGTACGCCTTAAGAACACTTCTATAAATATACATCGGAGCCTTATTTTTCAATGCAATTACGAATGCGTCCGAGGGTATTGTATCTAGCTCAAGTTCGCCATCCATGGTCTGCAAGACAACCGTGGCATAAAAGAGTTGATTGATAATGGCGTCGATTACGATTTCTTTCACCGAGAAATTACCTGCCAGTAAGAGTGTTTGTAAAAGATCGAACGTCAGTGGTCGGGTCGCCTTTAAGGCATTCATTTCAATGGCAATCGCTTGAGCCTCGAAATATCCCATAACCACACACAATCTCTGACCATCCTCATACAACAAATACACATTGAATTTTTTTTCCCCGTTCCACTTCCGTCAACTCAACAATGCTCAATGGGATTTTTTCAGTCTCATCCTGTTTTCTTGGATTGATACCTCTTGTATGATTCTCTTTTCGCTCACTCGTTTTAGGGTCAAGCTGAAATTTAGAATCAGTGGATTGCTGATCAGTGGAAATTATCTGATTGGTTGTTTGTCTTGTCAAAAGATCTCGAGTCAGCCATCCCGCGATTGCTGATAATACGATTACCAGGATATAGGTCATGGACGATTGCAGGTTCAAGCGCATTTAATTCGATTACACGTCTTGCCAGAGTTATTTATCTACATCTGAGTTTAATACGCCATGTTTTTTTCAATACAGCCCAAAGTCTGTGATAAATAAGCTAGCGTTATTTCGTTATAGGAGGACTTACATGAACGAAACATTAGTTACCAATCAACTTTCAGGATTTTTACGTTTAGAACAAGTTCTACAATTGATCCCGGTCAGCAAAGCCACTTGGTGGAATGGGTGCCGCTCAGGACAATTTCCGAAGCCCTACAAGTTAGCGCCCCGAGTTACAGCCTGGAAGGCTAATGACATTCGGCAATGGATAGAGCGATTTGACAGTACTTATCCAGCTACAGAGATCTAGTCCTTTTTACGGGCAACGTGCAGCGGTTCACTTAATTTCACTGGCTTCGCCGAAGCGCATAAGCGCATCAATATAATCAGACCACTCCTGCATCATTTTCGTACGCTCGGCTAGAAATTGTGCTCGGTCATAGGCCTTGTCCACTTTACTCTTGGGCTGGTGAGCTAACTGCCGATCAACCACTTCGTGGCGATATCCCAATTTTTCCTTGATCGTACTCATGGCTAATGCTCGAAAGCCATGACCGGTCATCAGTTTGCCGTATTTTAATCGATCTAAGGCTTTTAAAATCGTATTGTTGCTGATAGGCTTATTTTTTTGAAAAACGCTGGGTAAGATATACCCTTGTTTCCCGAACAATTCACCTAATTCCTCCAAGATCGAGATAACCTGATTGGACAAGGGAACAATGTGCGCTTTACGCATTTTCATTCGCTCGGCCGGAATGCGCCATACTTTATTCTCCAGATCAATCTCATCCCAAGTAGCATTGATCAGTTCGCTAGTACGAACAAAGGTTAATAAAATAAGCTTTAGCGCCAAGACCGTTTGCTTGAAAAGCCGTGCATCATTGCGTTCAATTGCCTTGAGTAAATCAGGCAACTCATCGATCTCAATAGAAGCAAAATGGCCTTTGACGTATTTTTTCAACGCCCCTTTCATATCCGATGTAATATCACGGTCAGCGCGTTCCGTAATGACCGCATAGCGCATGATTTGTCCCATCATTTGTAAAACACGATGGGCTAAGTCATTGCGGTTTCGATCTTCCACCTTTTGAAGACAAGCTAATAATTGCTGAACGGTTAAGCTGGCAACTGGTAGCTGACCAATGAAGGGGAATATGTTTTGCTGAAGACGACTAAACACATTTTTGGCGTAACTAGGCGACCAGGTTGGCAGATTACGATTGTACCACTCAGTAGCGACCAATTGGACGGTTTGTGCTTGCTTAAACTGAGCCAGCGCCTTTTCGTCTTTCTTTTGTTGGCTAGGATCAACGCCCGCTTCTAGCGTTTGCTTGGCGATGTCCCTTTTTTCGCGAGCCTTGATGAGCGTCACGCCAGGATAGGTCCCCAATGTCAGGAGTTTCTCTTTGCCATAAAATCGGTATTTCAAGCGCCAGACTCGCTTGCCGGTCGGCATCACGTGCAAATACAAACCTGCCGAATCAAACAGTCGATAAGCTGACGTCGCCGGTTTGGCGTGGCGACAATCCAAGTCGGATAATGACATCTCTCTCCCTTTTTGCGCTGGGGGTATGATTTTTCGTTACCCCAATTATACCCCGGACTTTACCCCCAAAATTGTCAGATTTGGTTATTCTCCGTTGGGCTGCTTTAGAGGATCATACCATTAAAAACGCCTGTATTTCAAGGGTTTTATAGGCTTTATTAGATTGTATTAGAGAGTTAAATGGCTGGGGTGCTAGGATTCAAAAATTGGTTTTAAGTATATGATTAAAAGTAAATATATATTGTCATTATTCTAATTTACCCCCAACTATACCCCCAGTTTACAGTTGGCAAAAATCTTAGATAAGAATCCAAAGTCGGGCAAATTGTCGTTTAAGTAGACCTACAATCGTATGCTCGAGCAGCATACCATTTTGATCACCTATGTGTTTCAGAAAATTATGTTTTTCAATTACTTTTCTTATAGAGTTATCCCACTTGGCCCCCCATATTAGGAAACTAAATTATAAACTAATCCATCTTACCATTCAACTAATATTTCATCTTTACACTTACGTCGAAAAATGATTAAAACATGATGACCAATCGCTTCGCCGTGGAAGCGTTTTTTGAAGGCAACGTAGTTGTGAAGCACATTTTGCGCTTAACTGATTGTCATCAGAAGCCGTAAAAATCACACTCTAACAATAGAGATACTGCTGAAGATAAACGTATGTCGTCAAGTAAAAGTGGACGACTAAGATTTGAGTTAAAAATTCGTCAAAATACCTTACTTTTTCATCTCCTACCTGCCCACATTTACTTGATGGCTTATAATTAATGAATATCTGCTCTGCTAAACTTTTCCAATTCGCTCCAGAATTCTTCATAAAACTCGTGATAACTCTTAAACTCCAATATCTCCAATCCTACATTTTCTAAAAAAATTCTTTTAGGGCCAGGCAATGACCTTATACCATCATTGTTAATGTGAATATACCAACCCATATGAGATGTCCAACCTTTTGTTAACCAATAATTTTTTCTGGTAATTAGTAGCCATCTTAATAAAATTTCTTGTTCTTCTAATCCTAGTCCGAAAATAAAAAGTGGCTTGTAAAAAAAGAAACGAACCCAAGTGCCACTTAACTTTCCACTTATATGAAAGCCGGTTTTTTGGGATGGCAATTCTTTATTGATTCTTGTGATACTTTTTATATAATCTGTTAAGCCCAAGTTGATGCTCTGTGGATAATCGACATTACCATTTACATGCCATATACTAAACTCGTCTTCGCCATGATACTTTAATTCTTTACTACCGTAATATACTGTCCATGGATAACGGGAATGAAAATTGTTAAATTTTCGCTCGCTTGAATGGATCATATTAAATTTTTCTCCATCAATAGCATCGCTTAAGATCTTATCGAAGTTCGTAGTTAAGATTGGACAGTCGCAACCTCTAATCGTACTTATAACCCTCTTATGGTGTTCATCAGCTTTCCAGCTGATAAGTTTGGTTTGTAAGCTTATTGCAATCTTAGATTTTAACAAAATAAAATTTCTTTTATAATCATTTAGAGAGCGTGCTTTTAATTGCATCAAGTCAAAGAATTCTGTTAGGTGAAAGCCCTCCATTTTTTCAATTGGGAGATCCCCAAATATATCTTTGTAGACATCATCAAGCAAACCTTCCCAAGACCGGGCTCTATCGTCATCTTTGTATCTATTGATACCATTGCCAATAAGAAAGGCTAATCCTCTTTGTTTCTGAAATCCGTTATAATGCTCACTCATTGGCCAGTTCTTTTGTTCATTTAAGCGCATTTTAATATGAGACATTTGCTGTTGATTAATCATAATTTTTGATGGTTTATAGTAGTGAATTTGATGATTAAAGAGTAACTTCTGAATTATTTAATGTTAAAATTTAAAAAAAACACCAATCAATAAGATTTGCCTGTCACAGGGGAGTTGAATAGAAAAATATAAATATTTTAGATCAATATGATAATATTTGAGTTCAATTAACTTAACTTTAGACTTTTACGAGAAACATGCCGGGTCGCCATTAATAGAAAAAGCCCGTTTGTTACAACCCCATAGATCGGAAAAAAGACTTAATTTAGCCTTAATTTCTTATGTTAGGCGCAATAAACCAAAAATTCAGTAGAGATCATCCCATCAATGTCTTTTGCTAAATTAAATCATACTTTACTGAGAATACCTTCTTATTATATGTCACAAGGGTTAAAAACTTTGAAATATGGATCAAGCTTCAAAGCTCCAAAAAATCCGTGATGCTATGACGGATGACGACTGGGATAAGGCGCTAAAGATCGCTGCGAGTTTTCAAAGGCTTGGCGAACACAAAGAAGCAATAGAAAAGGCTGCAAGTGCGGTATCGAGTCCCAATTTTTATCGAAGTCTTGGTGAAGATATTGACAAACTAAAGAGCGATGGAATTGCTGCCTTAAAAAGCAGATTTAATAAATCATGGGAAGAGAGTCAACGGAAAAAGAATGGCGCTTAGGATACTTACACAAATCAACTATTCAGCAGGTGTAAATCCTGAAGGCGACAGCGGCCTTTATTTTTTATCGAAGCTCTTATTATCTATCGTTACTATTGAGATCGATATCCATTTTTATGTACTTGTGCCTCGAAGACACGAACAACTTTGGGGCACAAGTTTGAAGCATCAACGTATTACTCCTATCGCTCTGAACCTCGAGCCCCGTTTACATGGTGGTAGTTTTATGTTTGATCCTGCAGATTTATATACGTCATTCGATTTTTCTCGCTTTGATATTGACATTCTTTTTCTAAACCAGCCGGAAACAGCTCCGGCCTTACTCAATTTTCTCAACAGACAAATGTTCAATTGTGTACCGGCCCTATCTTACATTCATTGGTTTGATACTCGACCACCTGGTACACCTAAAAGAGAAACATATAAGCCTGCATTATTAGGAACATTGTCTGGCTCTTTGATTTCTACATTGGTTGGTGTAAACTCACAATTTGGTAAGGAACAAATTATCAAACAGGCTCAAATATGGTTTAATGATGCTACAATTGACTCGTTAAGATCAAAATTACAAGTATTGCCACCAGGTATAGATGCTGCTGAAATTATGTCTGTACTAAAAGATCGGGGCAGCAATAGTAGTCATTGCAGGATTCTGGTCAATCATAGACTATTAAACTATACTGGTGTGAGAAACCTACTAACTAAAATTTTTCCAAAAGTATGGGAAGAGCGTGGAGATTTCTCTGTACATGCTACTAACCCATCCAAAGCTATCCTGCCAAGGGCTATCACTCATAAGCCTTGGCTCACAGTAGCCACATTGGAAAAGGTTGAATATCTAAAGTTACTTGGAGATTGTGACATCGTCGTAGCACCGCACAAAGCCACTCATTGGTCTATTTCTACACTTGAAGCAATTTGCGCTGGTTGTGTACCACTAATGAACAAGGAAAGTTTCTTTCCAGAGATGATAGAACCAGTTCTAAGGACAATGCCTGAAGTTCTCCAAAAACATATCAATGAACGTTGGTTTTACCATAGAGGAAATCTTGCTTCACGTCTGACTGCACTTATGGATAACATTGGAAAGGAAAAAGCGGTTGCTTCAGAATTCGCGCAAAAGGCAATTCTAGTGTACGATTGGAAGAATATAGCCAATGTTTTCAAAGAACAGTTCTTTGAAATGGAAAAAACAATGGTTTCAATGCCTGAAATGACACCCTCGCTACGGAGAATTCTCGAAATACTTTTGGAGGAGGGTTCAATCTCTAAATACGATATTCTCCAGCGACTGCGATGGAGACCAAAAGATCGGACAATTGCGTGGACAGCCTTCCGCAAAAATCTGAAAAAATTTTGCCATGAAAGCGCTGACAGCCCTGACGCAGTATTCCAGTTAAAGGAAGAATGGAGGATATATCTGATGGACTTAGTAGCCAATCCTCTTTTGCAAAAAAAATAGCTATTTTTACGGAAAAATGTAAGTACTGAAACAGTATAGTTACGAACATGACCGGTAATTTCGTAAAAAACGGCTCATTTGAGGCTCTAGGTAGCCTACTTATGACTTCTGCAGATAGCCAAGCTGATCTTGTATTGCCTAATTTTGGAGGCACTTCGAAACGTATTGGCAATAATGAGTTTACCTATCCTGGGGAAGTATATACTGACCGAGATACTAAGTCAGCTTTTTATATATCAAATTTGCTTACAAAATTTATCGACCTCCATAAGATCAACCTAAAGGATACTGAAGATTTTAACTTCAATATAAATTCTTCCGAGCTTGTATTCATTTTTGGAAGTAAGTCTAATGAAGTTACTCAGAGGTTGCTGGATAATTATGAAGTAAGCAATAATTTTTCAATGAGTTTTGGAGAAACTTGGACAATCCACAGCAATGGGTCTGGAGAAAACTATTCTATCATAAACCCTTCAACATTGAGTAGAACAGAGTATGAGAATACAACAGATTACGGTGTTATTGCTAGATTTACGCAAGTATCGAAGCCAGGCAAAACTACCTTTGTTATTGCTGGTTTAGGGAGCCGAGCAACCGAAGGATGCGGTTTATACTTTGCTAGCAATTGGGAACTTCTTAACGCTAAATTCGGCGATCAAAACGTTGCGGCTGTTATCCTTAAATTCGCACCACCGGTTACACCTCAAAACTATGAAGTGCAAGAGTGGTTGGTATAAAATTATTCATCAATACTTTGACCCCATTCATTGTTTTCTCTCGTTACTATTTCTATATCAGAATATATCGAAGTAGGCAATCTCAAAAGATACCTGAATTCTCCAGTACCAGCCTCACGTAGTAGGAATTTCCAATTTTCAATAAACCACCAGCATCCTCCAATCGTCCCTCTGTCCCCTAGCCCAGAAATTAAAAAGTATACCTTCGAGGTAGCAATAATTTTCTGAATGCAACAATAGTCTGCAATTGCATCCCACTGCTCGCTAGATTGTTGATCCGGTGGATTTATTGAGTATTTTTTATTATAACCTTTATCGATAATATACCATTCTTTTTTATTATAATACAATCTAAATGTAGGGGAATAGCCATTCAAAACTTGTGAGACATAAACGTTTGAGCGGCTTCCGAAAAGAAAAATACATTTTGAGGCCGTTTCCTCTTGAATGGCAGATCCCTTGAGAAGTTTGATATTATCATAACTTGTGACCATTAATAGCAAGTTGGTAATATAGTTTGCGGCTTTGATATCTGATTGCGCAAAACTTAACCCTGGATAATGATAATATTCACTATTATTAACATCATTGCCGTTTACATTGATCTGGGCTTTGTATCCCTTTGAAGAGATCTCTTCTTCTAGCAACGTTTCCTTAAATGACGGAATACATAGAGCATATGTTTCCTCGCGAATTAATGAACCAAGAAGGCTAAGTACTTGATTTTTTTCAAAATCTTCCGGCCCCTGTAAGTAAGTGTAAATGATTGGAATAGCCCAAGTGAACGAATCGGCGACATATTGATTTCGAACGGATGAAAGAGCTACCTCAATAGTCTCAATTTGCATTATTTTACGAATGAATAGTTTTGCTATATCCATTCCTTTTTGTGCACTTATAGGGGCCTGCATGGCAATTACGGATACCACGTCTCCCCGCAACATGATTTTTTGTCCAACACCTGAAAATGTTCCGCTACCAGAAACTCCTGTTGAGCAAGAATTAAAATATACAAATCGAATGTTGCTATCGTTTAAACCTTCCGCTAATCGAGCCGCTTCTAAATTTTCACCTTCTTGATTAGTATCGCTTTGTAGTAGGATTACGCCTTCCTCATTTTCATCTAGTCCACCATGGCCTAAGAAGTATAAAAAGTCACCGTCCCTATGCTGTTGTAAAAATTCAAATATATTGTCTTTCGTTGCATCTTTTAACACATTAATATTAGATTCCAAAATATTAGCTTGAACAAATTCATTATAAATATTTTCAATATGCTCATCGGCATTAAAATACCCGCCAGGGTTTGCCACAATTAATAGAGGGTGAGTGATTGGACCAAATGCTTTTTTGGGAGCAACTAATTCATCAATAACTCGTACGATTGAAATACGTTTGATTCTTAGTAAATGATCATTCCCATCATGGAGTAATTCCCATGGAATATTAACTAACTTTTCTGATAGTATATTAAAAGCAATTCTTAATTTATTACTCTGCCCATAATTAATTAGGCCTAATATATTGTTCCATTTGTCTCTAACTCCATCCTGAAATATACACTTGAATAGAGATATACCTAACTCCTTGAGTTGCTGACTAGCTTTTGGCTCATTAATTAGAGTCTTGAAATAGGCTTCGAAAGAAGTAATGCCGCTGAGGATGATTGGTAAAGTGAAAACGCAACCTTGTCCGGGACTGGCTCCTAATGGGCTAACGTCAATACGGCTTATAAATTTGTCTGCTGTTCCGGGATAGTCCGACAATGTGAGTTTAATAGTCAGAAATTTGTCCATATTATTCTACTTCACATTTTATCCTTAATGTCAACTTTTCTAAATTCTTCAAGCTTGACCGTTTTAGGCACAGCGGAGTGTGAACCAATTGATAGAAAAACACCATCGCCCATACCTTCTATTCCCCAACCCGATTCAAAGTAACCAATTTGATAGCATTTGAATCCAAATACAAGTTGTTCATTACCTTCGTATGTAATGGAAGAATCTGATTCTTTTTCAAAACTCACTTTTGGGCTTGATTTTATAGCGTTTTGTAAGATACCTATATCTAATGATCCCGAAGTTTTTGAATCTAGATATGCATCAATTGTAATTGAGTTCGATTTTATGATTTCCGATATAATATAAATTGGACATTCGTCATCTAAAAAGTATTTTACAAAAGGGTTGTCCACATCTAATTTGCTCGAATCCGTCGACTTTAAGTAAGCTCCAATTTCAAAAGGAGCAATCGTGGAAACTGTTACGTTATTAAATTTAATCGTCATTTTTTTGACGTTTGAAAAAGCCAAATTCAATTCAGGAACCGCAAATCCCATTCCTGAAAATATTCCTTCCAACGCCTTCAAACCAACGGATACGTCAATCAAGGACGTTTGCTTTTGCTGAATATTGGCTGCAGTTCCATCTGTTTTCGGCTGGGGAACAGTTTGGGAGGATGACCAAACTCTGCTTAATGAACCAAGGTTTTCATATGAATTTTCATTCTTTATAATTATGTCAAGATTTTGAATATTAGTTCTTGGAAGCCTGACCAGATTATAACCGATACCTTCCAAATAATTGACTAACTTTTCTTTACAAATCGCCATGGCTTTTTCTTTGTTTTAGTTTAAATTTTCACTAAAAGAGTATAGTCTTATTTGATAAGACTGAGGATTAGTCGCTAATGAAAGCATTCAAACAGCTACATTCATGTTGAGGCAGTGAATAACCATAAATTGAGGTTATAAATTAACGGGAAAAACCCCGTTTTTTAATAGAAACATAATATTTTCATATTATAATATATCAATTAGTCATTATTTTAGCCTCTAAGTATATGTAAAAAAATACTTTTAAAACAATTTTGGAAAATTTAGCTCTCCAAGGGTATTTGCTATCCCATTTAGTATATAGCCTGAGTTTATAAGACTATTCTACTGGTGCGTTTTTGGCCTATTAAATAAAAACTTCTCATCCATACACCGCGCTAGGAAAAATGACAAACTCGAATACTTGAACAGGACTCCACACTAACAACCTAGGCCATTCAAAAGCTTCAAGCTTACTACTATTCTATTTAGGTTAGTTCCCTATTTGGTCCCCCAAGCAACGCTACCTTGAGTTCGCAAAGTATCAAATAAGTCTGTCCTTAGTAGATAGCTTGCGAACCGATTTAGATATGCGACCCTTACTGATTGAACATCTATATAAATATGAAGCTCAGAGCTTTTCTCCGGTAATTTGATTGTATAATCTTCCATGATAATTCCATTGCGCGACATTAAATTGTTTCTTCACACTTTTACTTGCGACATATACTTTCAAGATATGTCTGTAAAATCATTGAAGGGTTCGCTCATAACGGTCTGGTCGCCAGTTCAAGTCTGACCGGCCGGGCCCACCATTTCAATCAACTACTTAATTAGGCATTGAGGATCGGAAGGTATGTAATGGGGTTACGCCTGGGTTACATTCAATATACTTTTTCTATTCAGCCCTTTTGTCCAACTTTATTTGATGAGGTTCATAACGGTTGCTTATCTTGTCCTAAAATCGAATGATTGTGCGGGTACCATCGAATACCCATGACAACAGGAGCTAATGAAACCTGTGTCTTTTAGTTAACTTGGTGGGGCTTCAGCCTTAAGCTCATCAACCTATAAATGGTACGTATCAGTCCTTCCTGAAATCTGGGCTGGAATGGATAATGCCTTCTCAAGAGGTACTTGTTGAATTCACTGGTGATCTCCTCCGAGAATCCCGTATAGAAAAATCCTGATTCACTGATCCATTCCCTGAAGCCATTTCATCCCTATAATCGTCAACTCGTATGGGAAAGCAAACTGCAACGCTTCCAGTTGTCAATGCTCATGCCACTGGCATTGATATCGGCTCTCGAGAGCATTGGGTAGCCGTCGATCAGGACAAGGAAAACGTAAAATCGTTTGGCGTTTACACCCAGGATCATCAGCATCTAATTGAACATTTGCGGCAGTATGAGATTACTACGGTCGCCATGGAAAGCACGGGTAGTTACTGGCAAACCCTGTTCAATGCTCTCCAGCAAGCGGGCTTTAACGTGCTATTAGTAGGCAGTAGTCAGACTAAAAATGTGCAGGGCCGAAAAACGGATGTCATTGATTGTCTGTGGATTCAACGACTTCACTCTCTGGGCTTACTATCGGGTAGCTTTTTGCTCAGTGATACGCTCCAGGAACTACGCACTTACTACTATCATCGGCAACATCTGATTGAACAGCTAGCTACCTATACCCATAAAATGCAGAAAGCGCTTCGGTTGATGAATGTTCGCTTGGATGTGGCTATTCGGGACATTACGGGAAAATCTGGGCTGGCCATTATCGAAGCCATTCTGGCCGGAAACCGCGATCCCTACTATTTAGCCTCTTTAGTGGATGTGCGGATGAAAAAGTCTCAAGAGGAAATTGCCCAGTCGCTTCATGGGTCGTGGCGACAGGAGCTGTTGTTTGAATTGCAAGCGTCTTTGGATTTTTACAAACATTATCAAAACGCCCTGCTGCCGTGTGACCAAGTCATTGAAGAGGCTCTACGACGAAGTGTTCCCGTAGAGTCGGTGTCGAAACCAGCGGAGAAGAAACTATCGAAACAGGAGAAAAAAACCAGTAAGCATACCCCTGCTTTTGACCTATCCAACTTGGCGTATCAGTATTTTAAAACTGATTTGTTTGCCATATCGGGCATCAGTTATAATACCGTTCTTTGTCTGTTAACTACCTTGGGGAAGGTCATTCATAAGTTTTCCTCGGCCAAAAGCTTTGCCAGTTGGCTGCGGTTAGTGCCCAATAATAAAATCAGCGGTGGCCGTATACTTAGTCATCGTACCCCCACTGGCAAATCTCATATCGCTACGGCCTTACGGCAGGCGGCTAACTCGATTGGCAATCAGGCTAATCATGAACTGAGTGGCTTCTTCAAACGGATTGCCTATAAGAAAGGCCGAGTCGCAGCCATCACCGCTACCGCCAGAAAACTGGCGATGATTATTTGGAACATGATTACTAAAGTGGAGCCCTACCGGAAAACTCAGATCAAAGACACAGCTCAAAAAACGAGGGAAGCTAACGTACGGCAAGTGAAACGGCGTTTGGCGGCTCTAGATTTAAGTCAGGACGAATTAAGTAGGCTATTTTCAAGCTATTCTTTTTCAGCAAGTTAGATATGTGTTGTATAGAAATAGCTACCTAAGACCTACTAGCCCCCTTACAAGATACTTCGCCATCTTCACACCCGCTAGGGGCCCGGTTCTAGCCAATCAGATATGATTTTTTCTTTACCTGCTGTTAGCAACCCTAGCGAATATGATTTCTGCATTTGTCTTCTATTCTATACCCAAAGGTATGGCAATTGAAATCCTAGTGCCCTCTCCAGGCGTAGCTTTCCATTGACAAGTTCCTCCTATTAAATTTATTCTACGCTGGATGTTGCGGATACCAGATCCTTTTGTTTCACTCTGCTGAACGGATGTCCAATCAAAACCTACGCCATTATCGCTGACCGATAAGTTAAATTGGATTGATGTGTAGGAAAGCGCAACGATTAATTGGCTTGCTTTTGAATGTTTAATTGCGTTATTGAGCAGTTCCTGCACAACGCGAAATAACACGATTTCTCGTTTTTGGCCGAGCGAGGTAGGTTCGCCATCAACGAGCAACTCAGCATTAAAGCGTTTTGTCCTACTTATACGCTGCAATTCATGCGCGATACTCTGCTGAAGGCCAAAATCCTGAACATAATCTTCGTCCAAGCTCTTTGATAACTCCCTTAGATCTTGAATCGCCTGATCAATCAGTTCACTGGTCTGCATAATATAGGGTTGGGCAGCCGGTACTGGCAACGTTTCTTCCAAGATGTCCATATTTAATTTGGCCAGCGACAATATTTGCCCAATGTTATCGTGCAATTCTTGACCTATGCTTTGCAACGTTTGATTTTGTATTTCAATTTGGGACTTCAATGTCTCCTGTTCAAACGTAGCTTTAAGAAATTGTTTCTCCTGGAAGTTTTCTAACTGCCTTTTTTGATAACGAAGCGCAAAACTGATTACAGCGATTGCCAGGACAAGCAGAGCCAGGGTAGCGACAATCGGTAAATAGCTAATACTCATTCGATAAAGCCCTTGTTTTCTTTGTCGATACAATAAAGGCGGCACTAAATAAAACGCACATAATTATATTCATGCCGTAATTGAGCTTGTACAAATGACGGGCTAGTTCTTTGGAATAGGCAAAAAGCTGATGAAAAAATCCGGTAGCGATTAGGTTACCGCTGGTATAAAGTAGCAGCGCTGAAGCCACTAGAAACAGGGGCTCTTTGAACAGGTCAATATAATTTCGGCTGACCAGGACATCGCTAAAATAAGGAAGAACGACCCAAAAAACGCCAAAGGCTTGAGCAATAAATACTGTATTAGCCGCCGTGTGGTCCTGTAAATTTTCTAAAATTTGGACACTAACGACAATGGCTAACAAGCCAACAGAAAGCCATTGTAGCCAGTATCGTATCGATCGCCGAGTCTGGTTCGCATTAAAAACGTAAACGTATACCGTTAAGGCGATTAGATAATATAAACAATAGTAAAGGCGGATGAGCCGCCCATCTCCTGCATCAAAACGTTCAATACCTAAGTCGATTGTTACTGAAAAAGCCCAGAAAATAGCCAGTATCTTAAAGGCAGTGTTGCCTATTTTAGGTAGGCAAACTAAGCCTATAACCGCTGAAATTATGTAGGAATAAATCAGCGTCGTCACCATAGTTATAGCAAGGCATCTCCATCACAGGCTGGATTGCAGGACAAATGTGTAAATGGTATTCGTTTTCCCTTTTTTAGAGCAGGTTCTAAGAGCAGGGGAAAGTCGTCAAATTGAAAGAATCCCCCTTCTATTTTATAGATACCTAATTTGAGGTTATCCTGAACAAATCCGTCATGATCTTCCGTACGCTTTTGATCCTTTTTAGGCTTTGTAGCCGCCGGACGCTTCGTAGCCCCTCCAATTACCTTTCCGAAGGTTAGCAAACAAGCCATCAGCGGCTTTCCCGTAGACATATCAATGCCTACATGGATCCTGAATCCATCAAAATCCTTTGGATTAGGCAGCACAGATGAAAAGTCGGGGATAGTACCCTTGAAAAATTTCAAGTAAGCGTTAGGTCTTACCAGAAGATCTTGCCGGGTAAACGTGACGGAGGCCAGCATATTATCCGGCCCGGTATGAGCAGCCCCTGCTTTTATCCCAAACAAGTTCTTAATAGTAGCCATAGGGGCTTTTTTATAATTCGCCCGGTAACTATTCATTGCCGTCGCGGAATCAATCTGGCTAAATTTAATGGTTTTGCTGGCTGGTGGACGCTGGTTCGTAGCCGGATTGGCTACAGTTACAAAAAGGAGAAGCAAGTAAAGGGGCTGCATAGTCGAAAGAATTAGAACAAAATCGTGGAATACTCCTTAAGTAAGGTCATCTAAAAAGCTTAGCTTATCTGAAGCAAGTTGATGTTAAGATTAATTGATTATTAGTTGACCCATATTCCTTCAGGATTTTCTCGTTAAGCGATGTTTTGCTTGTCGCATAGTCATGGTGATGATATTCTTCATGCGGGAAGCTTATGGTCAAAGGTACTGCGCTTTGGCCTCGCGCAACAGGGGAAATTTCCCGTATTACGCTGTGATTTTTCCCCGGTATGTCCACATAAAAGCCCGGTATCCATAGAGATCAGCCAATTTTTTTACCATGAATACGCAATTAAGCCTACGGCATAGTGCCCGTACTTGTGGGCATTTTATTGAGCCAACTTAATTGGGAACACTTCTAGGAATGCAGCGCTATGAGAGGTAGGCTTTAAGATAGATCTTCACTAGGTCTTAGCTTAGTCACACTTTACGTTCTACAACTCAATTAGGCCATGCCGTAACCCTTCTAGTACCATTCCCGTACGGCTTTTAACGTTCATTTTCTGAAATAATGATTCCCGGTATCCATCAACCGTTCGGGGAGCTACGCACATTTTATCAGCAATTTCCACGTAGGTTAAATCGCTGCGCGAAAGTCTAAGAAATTCAATCTCCCGCTCACTTAACTGAGGGATGCCCGTATGATTTCCCGGCTCGCCTGGAGTCAGGTTCCGAATTAACCTAGTCGTTAGAAATTCAGAGTAGTAATATCCCTTCTGGCTCACTTCATCCAGTGCGATACGCAATTCGGAAGGACGGCAGCCTTTTTGCAAATAACCCCGAACCCCATAGCGTACCATCTTGGCGACATGCTCTTCCCGATCAAGCATCGAAAGTGCGATGATTTTCACCTGCGGATAATGTTGCTGCAAATAGTGTGCTGTCTCGAATCCATCCATTTCGGGCATATTCAAATCCAATAGAATAAGATCAGGAATTTGTTGCCGGTTAAGATAGCCGATTAATTGGCGACCATTGTCAGCCACAAATAAGGAATCATAGCCATCAAATTTTTGGATCAGGTCGGACAGCGCCTGTGCTAACAGTCGATGGTCATCAACAACGGCAATTGTCATGGCGAATAGAAGAAGTAATTAGGTGCTGTAAATTAGTGGGTTATCCTCGACTTGCAAAATATAAAAGCAATGCTCTTATATTATTTTATACTCCTTTCCAGCCAGCTTACCTGATCGAACAACCTTCTAGTAATACCCCAGCCAAACACCCATTTGAGCTCAGCGTTCAAATCTAAATCAACTACGTTGACTAGCGTCTACAATCCTATGAGGCAGACGCAAAAAAATAACCTGATTTTTCCCTGTGCAAATAGGGGGATTTTCCCGGGGTTAAGCGTATAGCCATTGCCCAATTTTACATCCGTTCTTAAGCAATAGCTGACCTTAATTAATCTTATTCATGGCTACTTTAAACCTACAACGTCCGAATACGGGACACGGTGCGCCCTTACGCGGCTTAGACTCCACGGTTAATTCAACGCTTTTCCAAGGCCGTTTCGGGCGGATATTCCGTAACCTGCCCCCAGCTGTCTTTAAGGATGATGATCTCCTAAAGCTAGCTACCGCCATGACTGCGGAACAGGAGAAAGATCCGGTTACGCATCTACCCGCAGTTACGGAGGAAGCCCAAAATGATGATGAAGAAAATTTTGGCATTCCGGCTGGCTACACCTATTTCGGACAGTTCATCGATCATGACATTACCTTTGATCCGATGAGTATTCAAATCAAACAAACGGACCCTGATGGCTTAGTGGACTTCAGGACCCCAGCCCTTGATCTGGATAATCTTTACGGTCGAGGCCCCAGTGATCAGCCTTATCTTTACGAGCCTGACGGGCGAAAGTTTCTACTTAGTGACCGTTTCTTGACAGGGGGTGATCCTGAGCGAAATCTAACGCGTGATTTACCTCGGTTTCACCAGCGGGCTTTAATCGGCGACAAGCGTAATGACGAAAACGTCATTGTCTCGCAGTTGCAAGGCCTCTTTTTACGGTTTCATAACCACCTTGCGGATTTGCACCCCACTCACTTGTTCGAGCAGATTCAAAAGAGTGTACAGTGGCACTATCAATGGCTTGTTCTGTTTGATTTTCTACCCCGCATTGTTGGCCGGTCAATGGTTGAGGCCATTTTACCACATCTCAAAAGCGGAAAGCCCATCCATGAAGACAAACCCAAACTAAATTTTTTCCACTGGAAAGAAAAACCGTTTATGCCAGTAGAATTTAGCGTAGCGGCCTATCGTTTTGGCCACTCGATGGTGCGGCCGGTGTATCGATTAAGTGCCAAAAACTTACCCAGCCAAACGATAATCCAAGGCTTGGACCACCGAAAAATGGTGTTTGCTCCCGTTGAAAATGATGGTTTAAATGGATTCAGAGAGTTTCCATCAGACTGGGGTATCGATTGGAACCTATTTTTCGAGACGGCTAATCATAAACTTTCGCCCGACACGAAAGGGCCTACGCGCGTTCAACCAGCCTATAAAATAGATAGCTCATTGGTATCACCCTTGGGGGCTTTACCCGAGTTTTCTATTAAAGGGACGAGTACCCCAGTAGACGTACCCGGCTCCGTTCCAGCGCGAAAAGAAATTAATATGCTGGCGCTCCGAAACTTAATCCGGGGTAGTCGACTTGGCTTACCGTCAGGTCAAGATGTAGCCCGTCAGATGGGCTACACGCCGATCAGCGACGTCGATCTGCTGGTTGGCAAAGCCAATACAGACGGATTACCTAAAGGAAAAGACCAAAATTCATCAATCGCCAATATCGCTCCCGCATTCGTTGGTAAAGCGCCGTTATGGTTCTATATTTTAGCTGAAGCGCAGCATGAATGGGTCAAAGCGGTAAAGAATCTTCCTACAGATGACGCAAAAAACAATACGCCTATTCATTTAGGACCTGTTGGTGGACGAATTGTAGCAGAAGTATTGATTGGATTGATGTGGGGCGACGGAGATTCATTTTTAAGTTCTAACGCAACCTTTGTCCCCGAATTTGGTAATCCAAAGGCAGTCTCCGTTTTCGATAAATTTACCATGGGTGACCTGATTAGCCTCATTCCTCCCATCAAGTAATAAAATAGCCGCAACTTTCCTGTAGGTCTTAGACGGGTTGACTGACTGTTTTCAATGACCACTGATAATTAGTGTTTTAAATAGCTATTGTCCATTATGGACGTACCCTTTCAGCGGTTGCTGCCCCCTAAGTCGAATAAAACGGAAAGGGGTCTTTAAATCTAACATACTTCACAATTACTCACGCTTACTCCCCTAACACCATGTCAATTGATGCCCTCAGTCAAATGGCTACGCTGCTGCTGGCCATTAGTCTTGCCAGCGAACGCGTAGTTACAATGGCTAAAACGGCTTTCCCTGTCTGGTTAGCCGATGAAAAAAAAGACGGATGCCCAAGAGACCGACCTGGTCGCTGACAGACTTAGACGCATTCTGGTTCTATTGATCGCTTTTTTTGCGTCCTGGCTAACCGCCTTTTTTGTTGAAGAATCCCTCTCCTCATCTGCTACCTATGATTTAATTATGCTGGTCAAGGGGGCAATTCCTTTTGGTGATGGTAAGGGAGCCGTAAAGCTACCTGTTCCAATCATTGGGCTTTTAGCCAGTGGCGGCTCGTCTTTGTGGAACAATGTACTTGGCTACACGAAAGCTGTTAAAGACATTCGTTCGCAGCAAAAAGCTAACGAAAGTCTAACATATCAGCAAAATGCTAAAAAATTAGGCTTAACGACCTACGATACGGGTAATGCCGTACGGCAAAAAGTAGCCGATTCAGTCATTGATAGATTATCAACCCTTACTGAACCAGGGTTTAGTTTCGGGAATAGCTTCGCCAATAATGCTCCGTTATTATCAAGAATATAACTAACCATGAATGATCTGGCTATTATTCCTATCAGCTCATCGGGTGGACCTGTTTTTGTTACGGTAGCCATCCCGAAATTTCCCCAAAGCCTGGCAGGTATTGTTTGGCGCTACGACGCTAAAGATACATTTGATACCAAAGCGGGCATGTTTGTAACAACCGCTTCGGAAGTACCACTAGGAGCTCCATCGGTAATCAACACTAAAAAGTTTTTAGTCGAAGGCGCCGTGTTGAGTCATAACGATGATCCCCCAACTCCTTACCAGGTCGTGGTAACAGTAACCCAGGATGGCAAAATATTGCATTCTGAAATACCATCAATTGGCGGGTTTGGCAAGCTAGCTGACAAAAACGTTCCCTTTTTGTACCGTTTTCAACTTATCACTTCGCCAGCTAATGAACAGACTAGTTAAACGGATAAAGGCCTGCGCTTTATACTTTTTTGCCATTGCTTCATGGCCTGTTTTTAGTCAGGATCCACAGTCATTGGTCAATTCCATCAACTATGGCATCCCCGTATCGCCTGCCTTTGAGCTTTTACCCAGCAAGCCCTCGGAAACATCCAATCTGGTCACGCCCAAAGATGTTTACACGACCATTCCAAGCTTCATTAGTGACGGTAAATTAAAGACGGGCGTAGCGGCCGATATTAGGCCCTTTTCGTATTGGGTAGGCAATTTGGCGGCCTATCAAAACAACAAGCTGAAGCAAATTTTGTGGCGAACGGTTGTCGCTGTTGGAACAGCACCGGCTGTTACGGGCGATGATGCTTACCTTAGCACTGGCCTTCGTACAACAATTATTGATAAGGGAGATCCACGCGCCAACCGAGCTTATATAGACCGATTAGTCACAGCGTATGCAAACGGACTCGGTTCCCTGCCGACCCCGCCCAGTTTTAACATGACGCAGGACCAGCTTAATCAACGAGCCATTCAAGCGGCTCAAGCCTCAGAGCTGGGTATGCTAAACGCCGATACAGAGCGGGAGAATATACTAAAAGACAGTTGGAATGCCTTTAAGGTTGACGTTGGAGCAGCCTACATGGTCAAGGCGGTAAACGGCAGTTTTCAATCCGATCAACTTAAGGCGGATCGGTGGGGTATTTGGGTGGCATCAGGTATACCGATTGGCAAAAAAGGACAGTTAAGTATCACAGGGAAAACTTCAAAAGTCCTTAGCGCTACCAGCAACCAGAGTGAAACTAGTCGGCATGTCGCTGGCGGGCGGTTACGCGTTTTTATTTGTAAAAGCTTCGCGGTATCGGGAGAAATCGCTGGATTGTGGTCAAATTACAGTCAGGATGCAACGCTCAATGAAGCCTGGACGCACTTCGCTATCATCAGCGAAATCAAAGTTCCTCTTCTGGGTGGGTGGGTAAATCTGGCCTATGGAGGAGATACGGCGCACCGTACAAGCGCTAATAGCAAATTTTCGTTCAGCTACGCAATTTCAGCAAACCGTATATTGAAACAATAATCTTCATAATTGTACTCTACTCTCGTTAGCAAGTTATTGATTGAAAGTGGATTTAATTTCGCCTTAAATTGCCCTAATTAGGCCTATTTTCAGTTGGCTCTAAATAGTTGAGATTCTCTCAAATTAGTTATTAAACACTGGGCAAGCTATATTAAAAATATGGTTTGCCCTTAAAATTGTGCATTAATACACGAACGTGTCGTTAAACAGATGAACTCTTTGTTCTTAAGAAAATCCTTCGATCAGTTCGTCTATGTGACTAAAACCGAAGAGTAACTGTCTCTTATTGACAGCCTGAGAACCGACTTTGGCATAGAGCCTTACTGATTAATAATCTATTTAAATGTCACGCCACAACTTCTCCTTGGTAATTGCTTTCGTAGTCTCTAATAATGGCACTGGCGCTACACTAAATTATTTCTTCTAAATTTTACTTTACTACATACGCTTCCGAGGTATATCTGGAGAGCTATGGGCAGTTCGCTCATAACGGTCTGGTCGCCAGTTCAAGTCTGGCCGGGCCCACCATTTAAATCAAATACTTATTTATAACACTATCATCGCAATATATATCATGGGGTTACACAGGGCTTACATTCAACGTGTTTGGAAATAGAGGGATCTTATTAATCCGTAAATAGCATTGTAAAGTTTACATCTAAATAAATAACTAGTTATCAACAATTTAAATAAAGTAAAGATCTACAAACTTACTCACGAATCAATAATTGATATATTACGAATTGTCTAGATGTACGATCTTTATGTATTCGGAGTTCTAATTTCCAAATCCTCCATAAAACTTGTCGTTAAGGAATGTAAAAATCAGGGACTCAATCTATTTGTTTAGCGTAAAATCATTATTTAAACGCATTATTAGAGATTTAATCTGCGCAGCACGTTCTTTAAAATATTTTTCTTCATATGTCTCTGTTGGCGAGGTATAACTATTTAGATATAACTGACTTTCTGAGTCCAAACGCTTACAAAGCTCAATAAGTTTTTTTTGTACTTTTTCAAGATAATCGGAAGCTGATTCAATATAGGCAGAATAAGATTCTCTATAATAAGCTGATAGTTCTTTCTCATATTCTTCTTTCTGTGAATTTTCGGCAGCCTTTCCTACCATACCTCCAATGATGCCTTCGAACAATTGCTCCAATTGGGCCAAAGATAGCTCCTCCTAATAACATACCACCGGTTGCTCCCCCCCAGCTGCTTTACCATTATTATTTTTTTCAACAGGCTTAGACGGCAGGTATACTTTTGGTTTAGATGGCAGCTCTATAGCCAGAGAAATATTGAATTCATAAGATAAGAGAATTGATATCGAATTGACACTAGCTAATATATCTTTAAAATAATTTTCTATTCGTTGGACTTGGCCAACTTTCCAAGTTGAAAATGTACCATCTCGCAAGGCACCAGCTAATTCTTCGCTATAATCCTCAACAATATCTTTAGACCATTTATTTAAATTTTTTATTTTCTTCTTAACAATATTGCTAGTCTCTACAATTTGTTTAGTTTCAGTAGTTATTTTAGTTAAACGAATAGAAGAGATTTTATTAAATTGAGATTCTGAAAATTTAAGCTCTTCATAAAGTGTATTAGTAATATGCTCTACAAGTAGAAAAACTCTACTACTTCTCCATTGGGACAAATTATCTTGTAGTGTTTCAATAACCTTCACAAGGTTATCTTTAAAAACAGGCAGTCCAGACTCACGAAGGCCTTCTTCATTTCCATTGTGAATTGATCGAAGAGCAGGAAGAGCATCTACTTTAAAAAGATTTGTTTTAATTGGGGTGTCGAGCTTAGAAAGAAATTCCTCCACTAAACTCATTGACCTTTCCCAGACTTTCTTTTGATCATCTTCACTAAGAAGGCTAAGAAAATTAATTACAAAAATAATCCCTTTAATGCCGTAAGGGAGTAACCAAGATTCCATAAAATCCACTTCTGAGCGGGTCCATAATTGCTTTGCATTCAGCATAACAATAACGACGTCGGCCATCAGTACTTCGTTACGTATATATGATTCTTGGTCTTCCCGATCATTGATTCCAGGGAGGTCAATTAAACATACACCCATTTCAAGAATTGAATGAGGAAGGTTAATTGACACATGGTCAACTTTAGGCCGCTGTCTATTTTCATCTAATATTGTATACTGCTTAAGTAAATCTGTATCTTTCCCTGTAACACGTTCCCCATTTTTTAATAATATATCAACATGAATCGAACTCCCATATCGAATATATATGGCAGAGCCCGTAGTAGGTATTAAATCAACTGGCAGAGCTTTTTGACCTAAAAGTGCATTAAGGAGAGTCGACTTTCCTTGATTAAAAGGTCCAACAATAGCAATATGCACCTCTTCAGATTTCCATAAGTTTTGCAAGGCAACTAGCTGTTGTTGATAGTTGCCTAACTTGTCAGGATTAATAATTCTTATGGCCTCCTCTAAAAGAGGCCATAAAGACGCTATAGTTTTTTCCATACACGTTAATTCTTAAAAAAATTATCATGTATATCCTCAACCTCTTCACGTGCAATATGAGTAGCTTTCGCAAATGCACTTAATCTATTTACTTCTATATCAAGATTTATTTGCTCTTTTTTTCTAGAAGCAAGTACATTATCTAGCTCTCCTTTTCTTTCATCTATATCCTTACTCAGCTTACTTTCAACATCTTGTGAATAATTAGAAAATTGATTATATACATTTTGATAGACCTGTAGTCGTCCTTCAGTTGCACTATTGGGCAATGACTTTTTAATCTCTTCCGCCATAGTACGAAGAACTTTTTGACGAGCACGCTCAGCTTGATAACCGCCAACCCCAAGTCCTAATAATGCTAGACTTATAGGCCCTAATAGAGTCCCCGTTATAGCTAATACTAATCCACCAGTAACGATTACTGCAATTAAATTTGTCACTATTTTCTTCCAATCAAAAATACCGCTGCTTGCCAAAACTACACCGGCTAAATCTCCCATTATAGCTGCGCCACCACCAGCTAAAATTCTTTGCCACAGGGGAGTGTCGCCGTCATCCATATGAATAGATGATTTATTGGAACCTCCTGTAAGAATTTCTCCAATTGAATCAACAGTATTTTCATATGAAACAGAGTATTCTCGAGCAGATAAAGCGATTGCTTCTAATTCAATTCTTACAGATTTTTCAGCAACCCGTGTCCACTCTGAGATCTTTCCTCTAAGATAGCGTTCAAAAGCCGCTTCTAAGTTAGCTTCAAATTCAGCCCGTTTTTCTTTACGAAACAGAAAGTCTACAAACCCTAAATCGGGCTGATATTGCCCAAAGTCTTCTTCAAAAGTTGTAGATAAACCCAAAAAAAAAGGTGTAAAAAGAATTAGAAAGTTCATTTGCAAGCCTATCGCGAACAGTATTTACCTTTTTAATAAATTCATCACGCAATTGTCGAAGCTGGTCAAATTTTGGTTGAATCTCAGTAATCTTCCTTTCAAGTTCATTTATAGGTTCATAAAGAAGTGGAATCCTCAAATCGACAGCTTCTCGTACACGCCGATCGGCAGAGCGTGCAACTGCACGTGCAGTACCAAACTCTGCTGCTGCTCTGTCTTTTATTAAAAATTCTTCAAGAGCTTTTGTAAAAGGTACAAAACCTGTACCGTCTAAGCTTTGATTTTTTCTTCGAGCTAAAAAAGCTTTTAATGCTGAAATTTCAAAAACTCTTTGATCGTAGATATTTACGCCATCAACATTACAGTATTTCTCTAGATTTGAACGAAAAACAGCTCGAATTTTTTCTTCAGCGTGAGCCACCGAAACTTTATCATCAGGATCATCAAGACGGCGGGCAATTTCATCCCACATATTAATTAGAAAAAAGACAGTTAATCCTCGATTTAATATATAGGTTTCAAGGTAACGTTCTTCATTTCTAGTCCAAGGTTGTGTAGCGCTGACGACAAAAAGAATTGCATGGCATTCTCGGATATGTGTCAGAGTTAATTCATCTCGTTTCTCGGTATCATTTAAGCCAGGGCTGTCAATAATTTCTATCCCTCTTTTAAGCAAAGGTAGAGAAGTATATATGACTGCTTGCTCAACATCGGGAAAAGCTTCACGATTTTCCTCCGCAAATCGTGAAGCTTCATCTATTGGTATTGTGTAAGTAGATTTAAAATCACTAAATGAAAGCACTTGAGGACTTTTACCATCATTAAAGTATATTGTAACACCTTCTTTTCCTTCATCACTGTAGCGTAATGTCGTAAGGACCGCTGTGCATGGGTTTACATCGCGAGGGAGTAGATCTTCGCCAAGAAGAGCATTAAGAAATGTACTTTTACCACGCTTCATATCCCCCAAAACAAGTAGTCTGAATACGCCTTTTTTTAAGCTATCAGAGATTGTAAGAAGGTCTTGAGAAATAGAGCCCAGCTCTAATGATCCAGATGCTTTTGCACTTTCTACTTCCGAAGCATCGATAAGATTAACTATATGGGCTAATTTTGTAGAGAGCTTATCACGAGTCTCTTTAACCTCATCAAGACTTTCTCCTAAACTAGAATTAAAATCTGTTTGAAACTCCATAATTATATGCTTTGAAAAAATGTGGATACAGTTAAATCTTTTTGTCTTACCAAGGTGAATTATATATGTTAAAAATTAATACTGATACTAAGGGAAATGAGGTAATTATTTTATTGGGTATGTATATAAATTTAGCAAATGGTGACTATACTTCTATATCGCTACCTTATTACAGTTAAGACAAAGCTATTCATACAGCTGACAATCTGTAGTTCAATATGTCTGTTTTTACCTTATGGATTAATGTGCTGATATTTAGATAATTACCCCAATATATTCATTGATTTTGATAGCTTTTGCTTATAAATTTATTTTTCCGTTAGTATAGGCTTACCAATAGAATATAAGATTGCCGTACATTTAAAGTAGTGGTCCCACCACTATGGTGGTAAGTTTAAAATATTTATAAAGATGTAAACAGTCTGATAATTAGACAGTAAGGGTTTGTAAAATATAAAATCCAGTTCACAGATCAATTATATAAAAATGACCATCTACTATTGTATTATTTAAATATATCATTATGTATTATTCTTTATGCCAGAATTGCTAAGCCATTAAATCAGCAAATAAATCTATATTTTGGCCGGTAATGAATATTATAGGGCAGTTCCTCAAATCTGACTTTTTTTTAAAAGTGAGTCCAACTGGCTGGGCTTTCGCTCAAAATATCTTCGGAAGTATATATGCTCAGTCGCAAAAAGGGGATCAAGCTTCTAATATTGAACTAGCTATAGAAGCTTACCAGCAAGCGCTCAAAGTCTATAATCAGAAAGACAAACCACAGCTGTGGGCCATGGTCCAGCATAATTTAGGGAACGCCTATCGTGCTCGGATTAAAGAAGACAGAGCTACTAATATTGAACTAGCCATTGAAGCTTATCAGCAGGCCTTCAAAGTATATACCTACAAAGACTTACCATTGGACTGGGCCATGACTCAGAATGGCCTAGGTAATGCCTATACCGAACGGATTAAAGAAGAAAGAGCTTCTAATATTGAACTAGCTATAGAAGCTTACCAGCAAGCGCTCAAAGTCTATAATCAGAAAGACAAACCACAGCTGTGGGCCATGGTCCAGCATAATTTAGGGAACGCCTATCGTGCTCGGATTAAAGAAGACAGAGCTACTAATATTGAACTAGCCATTGAAGCTTATCAGCAGGCCTTCAAAGTATATACCTACAAAGACTTACCATTGGACTGGGCCATGACTCAGAACAATTTAGGAAGTGCTTATTCTGAACGTATTAAAGGCAGTAAAGCTATCAATATTGAACTAGCTATAGAAGCCTACCAGCAAGCGCTCAAGGTGTATATTCAAAGTGATTTCCCTTTAGACTGGGCCGGAGTACAGAATAATTTAGGCAATGCCTATCGTATACGAATCAGAGAGGATCGGGTACAAAATATAGAACTTTCAATTGAGGCTCACCAATATGCTCTTAAAATATTTAAACAGAGCGATTTCCCTTTGGAATGGGCTAATACACAGAATAATTTAGGAACAGCTTATCGCGCGCGAATTAGCGGAGATTTAGCACAGAATATAGAGTTGGCTATTGAAGCCTTTCAACAGGCCTTGCAAATAAGAAACAAGAAAGATTTGCCTCTAGCTTGGGCAATGAGCAAATTAAATCTTGGTAATGCTTTTAGTGATCGTATTAACGGGCATCAAGCTGATAATATTGAGTTAGCTATTGAAGCTTACAGTCTGGCACTTGAAGTTTTTACGTTTTATTCTCTACCCCAGGAATGGGCAGTCACTCAGAATAGTTTAGGTAATGCTTATCGTAACCGTGTTTTAGGAGATCAAGAAAAAAACATTGAGTTAGCAATAGACGCTTTTCAGAAAGCACTCAAAGTTTATACTGAACAAGACCAACCCCTAGACTGGGCAACAGCTCAAAACAACTTAGGCAATGCTTACAGCGCACGTATATTTGGCGATAGAATACAAAATTTACAACTCGCTATTAAATCGTTCGCACTGGCCTTGCAAGTACGGACAGAACAAGCCCTGCCAGTAGAGTGGGCTACTACCCAGCACAATATAGGAATCGCTTATCTTGATAATATTAATGGCGATCAGTTGCTGAATGTAGACCTTGCTATTAATTCCTTTCAAAGAGCATTACGTATTTTTAACCCGCATTTATTTCCATTGCAAAGTTTTAGAACTGCTACAATTCTGGGAATGCTATTCTTTAAAAGAGAAGATTGGGGACAAGCACGTAAAGTTTTTGAACAAGCTCATCAAGCTGCTGAATACAGTCGCCAACAGCAGTATTTACCTAATCGTAAGCGACTAGCAGATGAAACTGCAGACCTTTATTCCTATCTAATAAGTGTCTGTTTACAGTTAAACGATAAAATAGCTGCTTTTCAATATATACTTGCGGCAAAAGGACGATCTGATATAGAACGGCTTGGATTACTACAAACAGTAGAGCAGCTCTTAGATAAATATCCAGAAATGGCTGATGATTATACAAGTATACGTCAATTACAACAGATTTTAAATGAACTGAGCTTTAAGTTAGAAATCTTATCTAAACCATCTAATGACGATCTGTTGCTTGACGAGGATGAAAAAAAACAACAATGGATAAAGTTGACCGAACAAATTCTGCAGTATCGTCTTCAATTACAAAAAGCATTTGAAAGATTAAATTTTCGCTTTCCTAGGTCTACTAGTGTTCAACCTTTACCAAGCCTTACTGCTCAAAAGATGCAAGAACTAGCTAACGAGATGGGAGCTACTCTCATTGAATACTTTAGGCATTGGAACGGTTGGATAGCATTTATAGTGTCAGCCGATCGATCAGTAAATTGTGTAGAATTCCCTGCTGATTTAGATACCTTCTTACAAAAACATTTATTATCTAATGATAATTATAATATTTTAAATAGCTTCCAAGAAGACCATCCTATGCATGAGCGGCTTTACTTTAAATCATTTTATCAAAGATTAATAGCTCCCTTAGAAGATTTTTTACCAGAAAAGGGTCAGCTATTTATTGCTCCTGAAGGAATTTTATATCAAGTACCTTTCGGAGCTTTATGGAAGAAAAATATCACTCATCGCCTGATGGATCAATTTCTTTTATCGTTAGTACCTAGCTTATCATTTCTTTTCAATTTATTCCAGCAACGAAAGAGCATATCGATTGATCCATTGGCGCGTCAAGATCGGCTGCTGAGTGTTGTTTATCCGGGCAATGACCCCTCAGATCGAAATTATCTCACTCATGCATATAAAGAAGCAATCGAGGTTGCAAAACATTTTATGCATACAGAGCAACTTGACAACGAGCAAGCTCAACCTGATCAATTAATTAAATTATGTCAGCAGAAGGCATTCTCTGTAATCCATTTTGGGTGTCACGGCCGATTCGAGAAAGAAGCTCCCGAATATTCATGTTTAATATTACATAGGTCACTGACAGTTCAACAAATCGTCAATGAGCTACGATTGCAGCAATCCCCTTTGGCAACTTTAGGAGCCTGTCAAACGGGACTATCCAGAACGTTCAAAGGGGGAGACCAGACGGGTCTTAGCCAAGCTCTATTTATGGCTGGCGCCAAAACAGTCTTGGCTAGCCTTTGGTCAGTGAATGATGAATCGACACGAGTTTTATTTGAGCATTTTTACCGCAAGCGTGCAGAGTTTGGTGTTTCAGAAGCAGAGGCTTTACAGTATGCACAACAGCAGGTTCGTCAGTATCCTGAGTGGCAAGATGCTTATTATTGGGCAGCTTTTCAAATCATGGGGCAAACAAACTAAAACCTTTAAATATTACAATAATGGATTCTTATATATTCATTGAAAATGCAATAGGCCATTTGAGCGATTTTGAAGAAAATTTTGACGAAGTCGTAGCCGATTTGGATCCAGAAGAATTGCATAGGCTTGCTGATCAGTTTAATAACTTGCTTGAGAAATGGGCTATTACTGAAAAGTCAGAAGTTGATATATATGTCCACTTAGCAACTGAATCAATAAGGTTATTAATTCAGTATCCTAAAGTGGCAAATATATTAAATATCCAACCTTCTATCTTTCAGCAGAGTAAGGGTCACAAACTTAGTGTCAAGCGACTTTCGCCTGCTTCACTAGAAACTCCATTTTTAAAGACAACTGATTTAGAAATCCAAGGTCGACTAGCGAAACAGGCTCATAGGCTCGTCAATGATGTATATCCTATCATTACAAAACTGTGTAGCCAATTAAATCAAAAAGCTAAATCTTAATTTTTGACCACGTAGCTACTAATAAATTGGAATCGAAACCATCCAGACTGATTGAGGAGAAAGAATTAAATGATCCTTATTTGTGTGCTAGCTTCTACTTAAGTGGAGAAAAAGCCAAAACGTTTGCCCAAATATGTGCTAATACATTTTCGTTGTTCTCACAATCTGAAGAGGAAATGCTATTTGGTATGGAGGCTCAGTGGAAATGGGTCAATGAATCTGAATTAATTCAATTATTTTTATTTAATATACCTGATGAGCCAAGACCCTTGGAACGTGCCAAAATTGCTTTAGTACAACTTATTCAAGCAAGAACCGGGCAAAACATGCTCCAAGATTGGACATTTTTCCGACAGCGTTTGTTAGAGATTATCAAGAAAGCAGATATATTTCTTCCTATCGATGCGCCACAACAATTAAGAATTAATCAGTCTGATCAGTTTTGGGGCTACTCCTTAGTATATGGGGCAGATTATATAGCTGAATTACCATTGATGAATGAAATATTTTATCAATTAAAACCCAATTTGCAACAAACAGTAAAAAGTTTCGTAGATAATCCTGTACAAGTAATTAAGCAGGTTACTTTCGGAGTAACAAAAATTATTAATAATAAAGATTTTGGATTCATATCCCTAATTGATGTACCAACCGGTTTAGGAAAAGATGCAGGCTTAGTTTATTGGCTACTCATGCGTAAGAATGATGCTGCTTTCAATAATTGGTGCTTTTCTCCGAACAGTCGATTGAGTCAAATCGAAATATTTGCTCATAAGGCATTTGCTCATGCATTTCAATTACAATTATTTCGATCCGAATGGGATGAAACAATTGAACGACTCCTTTGGGACAATGCATTTGTTTATGAAACCTCCGAGACAGAGAATCAACAATTAGCTCTTAATACCTTATCGAACAATGTTAGTAAGCTCATAAAGATTCATCCATTAGCTGAAGCTGTTAACGCTACTTTGCAACAACAATTAGTAAATATAACCATTACTCGAAGTCAACTGTATGATAATCAAATATTTCAGCATCTAACTAAGTTAATGCAGAACAATGCAGATGACGTACGACTTTTTACGGAAAAACTAAAAGCAATTAGTTCATCCACTAATACTTCTATCGATTTTTATCGAGTTAAGCTAACCCAAGCAGATGAGCTATCTAACAAACGATTGCAATCCATAATAACCTTTCTGGGTTTGTTATTAGGAGTATTACAAGTATATAGTAACACGGATGCCAGTAATCTCATTAAATGGCTATGCTCTAGTCAACAACCTACAACTTATAGCCAGGAACTTCTCGTGCGTGTTGCTACTGCGATTACTATTGCGCTTTTAATGCCACCGATTTTCCGTAGTTTATTAGACGCTTTTCGGAGAGATACTTATTAGTAACAGACTGCTGGTATGTGCATAGTTATAGCATCTAGAATGTTTATACCGGCAAACCTACTATCTGGTAGGCTGCCCAATAATAAGCATCTTGCCACTCAGGATACTGACGAACCTGCTGTTGTGCATACTGTAAAGCCTCTGCTTCTGAAACACCAAACTCTGCACGCTTGCGGTAAAAATGCTCAAATAAAACTCGTGTCGATTCATCATTCACTGACCAAAGGCTAGCCAAGACTGTTTTGGCGCCAGCCATAAATAGAGCTTGGCTAAGACCCGTCTGATCTCCTCCCGTAGTACTCTCAGTCATACCCGTCTGGCAAGCTCCCAAGGTTACCAATGGAGATCTTTGCAATCGTAGCCGATTGACAATTTGTTGGACAGTTAGTTGACCGTTCAATAGCAAACAGGAGTGCTCTGGAAAAAAATTATCAAATTGCCCATGACAGCCAAAATGGATGGCGGAGTAGGCATGCTGTTGACAGAGCTCAATTAGACGATCCGGCTGTGCCTTTTCATCATGTAGCCACTCGACTTGTATGAAGTGCTGAGCAATGGCAACTGACTCAGGATATACCTCTGTAAGATAAGTCTTTAATAAGGGATCATCACCTGGATAGACAACGCTCAATAAATAGTCTGAGGGGGGCAGAGGAGTTACTTCGCTTGTTTGAGCTTGTTGGAAGAGCGTAAATAGAAACGACATACTAGGTACTACACTAAATGTGAATCGATCAATCAGTCGGTTATTTGATGTATGTTTCCATAAGGCTCCAAAGGGTATTCGCTTAAGAATTCCATCAGGAGCAATAAATAGCTGACCCTTTTCTGGTAAAAAGTCTTCTAAGGGAGCTATTAATCTTTGATACAAAGACTTAAAGTAGAGTCGTTCTTTTAAAGGAAACTTGCTTTGATAACTAGAGAGAACAGCATCTGTATCAACTTGCTCTTCGAGAATTGTCTGCAGAGTTTCGGGTAATCTTACACAGTCGTATACTTGATGTGCAGTCACGATAAAGGCTACCCAACCTCTATAGCACTGGAAGTACTGCACTAAGGTGGCCTCTAAATCATTTGCCAATCTAATCAGGTTCGCAGCAGTGAGGCTGCGGGTATATTGAACACTAGTGATTAGAGGAAAGCGAAAGTTAAGCTCTTCTAGAGCTTGGCGTAACGCAAGCCGTGTCTGGATGATCTGTTGAATAGTCTGGGCGCGGAATTGTCGTTCATCGTTTTCATCAAGTCGCTGATTGTGTGCAACTGGCTTGGAGTAACTCCGCAATTGAATACTGAGTTGCTCTAGCTTTTGCTGTAATTGGCGAATGTGCTGATAGTAATTCGCCATTGTAGGATTTTGGGCAACCAACTGGTTTAATGGCTGAGCAGCCCCCAGTCGTTCTGCATCGGATCTGCCTTTAGCTGCCAGCGCATAGTCTAAGGCGGCCTGTTTATCGCCTAAGTTCAGGCAAATATCGACTAGGTAAGCATACATGTTGGCGGTTTGCTGAGCTAAAAGGTGCCGACTATAAGTGTACTGTTGTTGTCTTTGGTGCTCAGCAGCCTGGTGAGCCAACTCCAACGCCTGTCGAGCCGCTGTCCACTGAGACTCTTGAAAGAATAGCTCACCAAGTAAGTGAGAAGTTTCAAAGCATTGGATCGGTAGTAAGTCAGGTGTAAATATTGTTAATGCTTGCTGATAGGCCTCAATAGCCATTTCTACATTCTGAGCTCGATCCCCCTTCGTACGGTTTTGATAGGTAAATCCAAGAACATATTGTGTAGTAGCCCATTCAATAGGCATAGTTTGCTGGGTGCGTACAACCAGGGCTAATTGATAAGCTTGGATGGCCGCTTCCAAATTTTGGGCCTGATCACCATGGATGCGGTTTCGATTTGCATTGCCCAAGTTGTGTTGGGTCTCAGCCCAAGCGTAGGGCATTGCTTGCTGAGAGCGTACAGTCAAGGCTTGCTGATAGGCCTCAATAGCCATTTCTACATTCTGAGCTCGATCCCCTTCAATGCGCTCACTATAAGCGCTGCCTAAGTTTTGCTGAGTTCCAGCCCATTCGACTGGCCAAATTTGCTGAGTATGCACTTTTAGAGCGTGCTGAAAAGCTATAATAGCTGTTTCCAGATTGTGAGCTCGATCCCCCCGGATACGGAAAAAATAAGCAAGGCCTAATGTATTCTGAGTTGTCGCCCAATCATATGGCCAAGCCTGCTGGGTGAATTGCGTCAAGGCCTGCTGGTAGGCCTCAATGGCTTCTTCCAAGTTCTGAGCTCGATCCCCCTGAATACGAAAAGAATATGCAAGACCTAAATTGTGCTGGGTATTGGCCCACTCAAAAGACATGGACTGCTGAGTGCGCACAATTAGGGCAAGTTGAAAAGCCTCAATAGCTGCTTCAAGATTCTGAGCTCGCCCCCCCCGGATACGAACAAGATTCGCACTACCTAAGTTATTTTGAGTACGAGCCCACTTATCGGGCCAAGTTTGTTGAGAAAACACAGTCAGAGCTTGTTGATAGGCTTCAATGGCTAACTCAATATTGGTAGCCCGATCGCCCTTGATACGGTTTTGATATACAATGCCTAAGTTATTCTGAGTGTCCGCCCACTTATCAGGCCGAGCAGATATAATCATAGCTCGTTGATATGACTCAAGGGCCTTTTCCAAGTTCTGAGCCCGATCTCCTTCAATGCGCTCTTGATACGCAATACCTAAGTTGTTCTGGATATCAGCCCACTTATCAGGCCAAGTTTGCCGGGTAAATACAGTCAGGGCTTGTTGGTATACCTCAATGGCTGCTTCCATATTTTGAGCCCGATCTCCTTCAATGCGCCCTTGATACGCAAGGGCTAAGCCTTGCTGGATGTCAGCCCAGTCATAAGGCTCAGTCTGCTGTGTAAATACAGTCAAAGCTCGTTGATAGGACTTAATGGCCATTTCTAGGTTCTGAGCTCGATCCCCATGTATGCTCTTTCGATATACATCACCTAAGTTGAACTGAATGATAGCCCACTTATCAGGCCAAGCTTGTTGAGTAAATACAATCAATGCTTGCTGAAAGGACTCAACAGCCGCTTCTATATTCTGAGCCCGATCTCCTTCAATGCGCTCTTGATATGCCAAGCCAATAAGAAGTTGAGTTAGAGCACACTCAATGGGCATCACGTGTCGAGTTCGCAGAGTCAGGGCTTGCTGATAAGCTTTAATGGCCGCTTCCACATTCTGAGCTCGATTCCCTTCTTTTGATCGCATGTAGGCTATGCCAATTTCCTGTTTAAAATTAGCCCACTCCTTAGGGAAGTTTTTTCTAAGCCACTCTGTGCTAAATAGCTTTATAGCCCCTAAGAGCAATCGATCTCGATTTTGCTTGTTCTCTAAGGAAAAATAGGTTTGGAAGGCAAAATCGATTAAAAGAATAATTCGATGTTCAATATGCTCTGCATCATTTGTGTAATGTTGAGCCATATCAATTAGAAATTGGTAGGCTGTATCAGATAGCATCCAGCTTTTATTCTGTTCCAGAAAAGCCTCATATTGTTCATCAGCCAAGGTTAACCACTGCGAAGCGAGTTGCCTTGTTATAAGGCTTGTAATCCAGGGTAGGATATCAGCAGGCAAATCATTAGCCTGAATCCGCTCCAAAACTCGCTCCTCCAACTGCGGGATTAATAAGGAGTTATTAGCTGAAATTAGTTGATTCAGCTCTTCTTTAGTGTTAGTGGCAACCAATTGATCGATAAATGCATCATATTTCGAAGGGTGCATATCAACAAAAGAATATTGTGGAAGCTATAATTTAGCTATCAGACTTAAAAAGTACTAAATTTTGGTGACAATTGGGTAAAAAAGGAGGCAGTTGCATGATACGAATTACGTTTAGCACTATTATAAATACGGTATTATCTCAATAGCTATCTTTCTCACTCATCTTTTGTATAACTAGGGTATTTTTTCAATAGTCTAGTAGTGTCATGGCAAGTATAATGCATTCCTCGCCCAGAGTAAAAAATTAATATTGACAAGACAATCCTTCTTTCCGATCCTTCACATACCCATTAACCAGTTGACGCAAAATAATTTTGCCTAGAAAACAAAAATAAGCTACATGGGTCTGCAAAGTACAGAGCACCTAAATCGATCAATCATGATGATCAAGTAACAAAATCAAGCTATTGTATTTCGGTTGAGCGGCCCTATCAATATTCGAGTGGCTCAAATCATCCTACACTATAAACAACTCCTATTCTCGCTTATAGGTCATTTCTAGATCATTTATTTACACTTACATTAACATAAGTCATTATTAATCATATATTTACCCTGTATCTTTGCATGAATTGTGAATTAATATTCTTGCATTTACGTTTCCTCTGAGCTATACTTACAATAAAATAAAGAGGTCACCATGAAAATAGACGAACTCAAAAGCCACCTAAAAAAGGGGGAAGTCTATCGGAGAGTCGATTTGGCAAAATGGTCAAAGTCGATTGATCGTCATTTAGATCAGCTTGTTGCAGACGGAACGTTGCAAAAACTGGCACCAGGCATGTACTACGTACCCAAAGAAACCGTTTTTGGCCAAACACCGCCAAACGAAGAAATCCTGGTGCGCCGATTTTTAAACGATGATCGGTTCCTGTTAACGTCCCCTAATAGCTATAATAGCTTGGGAGTCGGCACCACACAGCTTTATAACCAACGGATTGTCTACAACCACAAGCGTCATGGCGAGTTTAAACTGGGCAATCGAAACTTTTCGTTCCGTAAAAAACCGCACTTCCCTAAAAAAGCCACACAAGAGTTTTTATTAGTGGACCTACTCAATAATCTGGACACACTGGCTGAGGATCAAAATCATGTGTTAAAAAACGTATTTACAAAGGCCTTAACAATGGATACCAACAAGTTGAAACAAGCGGTTTCAGAATACGGCCATGTGAAAACCAAGAAATTATTAGAACCCTTCATCCAAACTAGCGAACAGTCCCACTATGCCCACTAGTTATCTGCACGAACGCAGGGATTTTTTAGATTTACTGCGTATCCTTGAAGACGAAACAGGCATTCAAGCCGGTTTGATCGAAAAGGATTATTGGATCATGCATGTACTGTATGGGTTAAAAAGACAGCAATTCGATTTCGAGTTAAAAGGCGGAACATCCCTGTCGAAAGGCTATAAGATCATCGACCGTTTTTCCGAAGATATTGACATCCATATCCAAGCTCCGGTTGCACTAGGGGTTAATGAAAACCCTAAAAATACCAAGAAACAGGCCGTAGAAGGCCGAAAAGTCTTTTACAATTGGCTGGCTGCTAACATAAAAATAGAGGGTATTCTATCCGTCGAACGAGACACTAATTTTGATGACACGGAACATTATCGCAGTGGCGGTATACGATTATTATACCAAAGCCAAACCGAAACGATTGACGGTGTCAAGGAAGGGATATTGCTTGAAGCGGGCTTTGACACCGTTCGTCCCAATCAAGCCCTAACGATTTCATCGTGGGCATTCGACAAAGCGATTGCGAATCCCAAAATTAGTATCATCGATAATCGAGCCGTCGATATCCTTTGTTATCATCCTGGCTACACCTTCGTCGAAAAACTGCAAACGATTGCGACGAAGTTTCGTCAGGAACAGCAAGGCGGAGAAGTTCGTGTTAATTTTATGAGGCAATATTATGACGTTGCTCAATTATTAGACAATGAACAAGTACTCGCCTTTATTGGTACTGACGCCTATGAGCAACACAAACAAGCCCGATTTCCGAAAGCAAACTTGGCTGTTCCAATAGCCGAAAACGAGGCTTTTTTATTGAATGATCCTGTCCTAAGAGCAAAGTTTAAAAACCGCTATGAAGGTACCTCATCACTCTATTATAATGGACAGCCAGAGTTTTTAGCTATTCTAGCCAAAATTCAGGAGCATTTACACAAGCTGTAATTCTATGCTGATTACAGTTTTGCTATTTATTGGCATACCTTAAAAACCACTGAAAATCACGCTCAAGTGTTGTTCTGTTATCATAGATGTCACGGAACTGCACTTTCAAGGTAATCGGTGCCAATTGCTTACGGGCATGTTCAATGGCTGCGTTATCTTCATATTCATCAAAGCGCGTTTCAAAAATCGTTAGCGATGAATTGGGCAACACAACCCGCGTAACCGAGTCATTGGTTGGGGCAAACAGATAGGATTTGGGTGCCAGAGCAAGGCATTCTTCCAAATCGGCATGAAACACTCCATTCTTACTACAGCTCAGCTTGTCGATGATTAAAGGTCCTAATCCGTTGTTGCGTAAATGAACGGCAAGTGTCTTTCGTTGGTCTTCCAATACAATTTGTCCCAGCGGCTTAAGCGACTTTTCATTATGAATCCGTTGTAGATACAATTGATAAAATGTGGCCAGCAATGCTAACACTGAAATCAAAATTGCCAAGTTCGCCTCCCATGATGCAAACGCTTATGATGCAGAAAGCACCTTCTTACCAAAAGATGCTTTCCGGTTAGCCTATCATTCTATAATCCTGCAATAATTTCAATCGTTCCCGCGCCTGCAATTCGTAAATCAAGGGAATAAACCGATGATACAGGCTGCATTGGGGGTCTTTGCCATTCACCCGATACACCGGACATCCACTGGTGCAAACTGACCGGTAACGGCAGAACTGGCAATCTTGAGATTTCATCTCTTCATAATGGCTTCCCTGCTGGATCATATCCACCAAATCCATATCCGTGTCGAAGAGGCTATACGATAGCTGGGTGGCATCGCCAAAATGGACATGGCAATAATTGACTGTGCCATCCACATAGATCGCTCCGCCGGAAAAACCCGATGCGCAGGTTTGAAAGCCTAACTCACTCGGTTTGAGATCGCAGAATTGATGACGGTGAGAAAAACGCCAGCCCTGCCCGATAGCCTCTTTCATCAACCCATAGGATTCTGACAGGTATTTGTCCAGCAATTCCGCGTCAATGGCTTCACCTTTGACAATCGAATAACGAAACGGAACGTCCAGGTCGATCAAGTAACGCGTTAGACGCGGCAATCCCGTCAGGTTGTTGTTGGTCACCACCGTATTGGTCGATACCGGAAGCTGATGAGCAAGTAGTATCTGCAAATTCCGATCAATAAGCGCAAAACTCCCTGCTCCTGATTTAAAGGTGCGTGTGTTGTCATGATCTACATCTAACCCATCCAGCGAAACCCCATAGCTGATACCATATTCCTTTGAGAAGGCCAATATCTCGTCGGTTAAAATGGTCAGGTTGGTAATAAACGAGCACTCCAACTGACAGTCTATATCTTGCAAGGTGCTTTTGGCCCGTGGAATAAAGGTTTTCCAGGCTTTGAACTGGCTGAGGGGTTCTCCTCCGGCCAAGCGCAATTTGATGGACTTGAGACCCCGTTTGTGAACCGTCTCGACCATCTTGTTTAACAACTGCTGACGGGTCGTCTCCAACATGCCTGACGTGGTGTTGAGCGTCGAGATGTAACAGTAGCTACAGGTCAGATTACACCGATTGGTGGTGTGAATCCAGAAGTTGAGCGACTTAGGGCTACTCGGTTTTCGGGGTGAACTAAACTGCTGGTCAAACCGGATGATTTCGGTTCGAGCCAGCAAATTTAAAAAGTCCTCAACTGTATCAGCCGCAATACCAAATTTCTCGCTTAGGGCTGATACCGAAGTCTGATTATCAATAGCCGCTAGAATGTCAGACTGTGCTCGACTGAGAATCCGCAGTGAATTCGGATAAGCACAATTGACGACAAAGGCATGTTGATCATCAATAGCTCTAAGCAGCAGTTGTGGTGATTTGATTGGTACTAATGTCTTCATCATCGTCTGCGGTTGAAGAATAGCTGATACAATCGCAATTGGCATTTGCGGATGGAATAGTCAATTCATGTTGCCCGAAGAGATGCTTGATGACAGAGGCATCATCGAATAAGAGGCTTTGTTGATTTATCGTTGTCATGGCAGTAAGTTTAGATTTTAGTCTGGCCTTTAACAGGCTAATTTTTTAGCAATAATAGAAGCACAAGACAAAATCTAAGCTAATTTTGACTTTAAGAATTTAAAGCTACACTTATAATAATCTAACATGGCTACTCTCATGACTATCGGTGAAAAGATTAGGAGCCTACGTGCAATTAAAGGTTACTCGCAAGAGACAATGGCCGATTTAATCGGCATCTCATCCATTGCTTATAGCAACATAGAGCGGAATAAGACTGATATTAGTCATTCTCGCTTAGAGCAGATTGCCAAAGTACTAGGAATGGATCTCATCAGCCTGCTTTCCCACGGAGAACAAATTGCCAATATCTTTAGTAACTGTACAAACAATAATGTAGTTGGCACAGGCAACATTGTGTATTCAGAGCAGGAACTCCGTCATCAATTGGAAAAGGCTAACTTAACCATCGCCCTGCTAACATCAGAAAAAAATAAAGCTGAGATGGAGGCTAACTACTGGAAGGAAAAATACACGCATGAGCAAAAATCATGAGCTCGCCTTCCACAAGATCATTCTTAATGTACCGGTTCTCTTTACAAATTCATACATTTGCAAATCAGGCATTTAAGATGCATATCTATGTCGTACAGCGATCTTTTAGCCCAACAGGACAAAGAACTTGAACGGCTCAATCAGGAGTATTACGCGGATCAGGCCACGATCCGGCAACTGCAAAACGATCATTACAATAAGGCCAAGTATGATGGCCAATTAGATCGGCTCAAAACACTCCACGAAAAGAAAGTCAAAGATGTACAAACCCGTTTTGCTCAGGAACAGCGTGAATATTTAGGAGAGCCAACCCCGCCGGAGCCATCACCTGATATTTCTCAAAGCCAGGATAAGGCGGCTGACATGATAAAGGCTTACCGACAGCAACAAACCTCAACCCAAACCGGGGGTCAACAAGGCACGGGCGGAGGGCAAGAAGTCAAACGATCTCAGCCTATAAAAGGCCAGCCTGTCGATGAAGATGAAGTAAAAAGGCTAGCTCAACAGACCCGTGAAAAACGAGAGCAAAAATTCCAACAACAGCATCGGCGCGGTTTTAGACGATAACTGTTAAATTTATTTATATTATGATCATGTATTCATAATATAAA
Organism: Spirosoma foliorum; assembly: GCF_014117325.1. Lineage (NCBI taxonomy): Bacteria > Pseudomonadati > Bacteroidota > Cytophagia > Cytophagales > Cytophagaceae > Spirosoma > Spirosoma foliorum. The sequence continues at coordinate 6,338,727 of NZ_CP059732.1, forward strand.
ATCGAATAGTAGAAGAAGGCTATCTATGAAAAAAACAACAATACTTATACTTTTCAAATGATTTATTAAAATATTCTAAGTAAGATATGTATAACTATGCAAGTATTGCATTAGATTAGTGGCAAATTTATTATAACAGGTATGATTATATCTGAACTAGCCGAAGCTACACAGCCCTCCCCCGTATTAACATCAATTAAAAATACAGCAATTGACTTCTTCTGTGGAGCGGGTGGACTAACTTATGGCCTTCGAGAAGCAGGCATCAACGTTACTACTGGCTTTGATATAGACACAGACTGTGAATACGCTTATGAACAGAATAATCCAGGGTCAAAATTTATTGAACAAAATATTAGTGAGCTAAAGGCTCAACAGGTTAGTGATTTATATCCACCAGATAACTATAAAATTTTGGTTGGATGCGCTCCATGTCAATCGTTTTCAAAATACACTCGCAAAAATAAATCTGCAAAAGATCAAAAATGGGAATTAGTAAGATCATTCGCAGACCTAATACAGGAAATCAAACCTGATGTAGTTAGTATGGAGAATGTTCCAGAACTAGCTAGTCATCAAGTATATAATGAATTCCTGCTCAAGTTGCATGAAAGTCAATACAGCATATCAGCTTCCATTGTATTTTGCCCAGACTATGGAATACCCCAACAACGTGAAAGGCTAGTATTGTTTGCTTCTCGTTTAGGCCCTATTAGCATTATTCCACCTGAATATCATTCAGAAAATTATCCAACAGTAAGAAGTGCAATCGGAAATTTAGAAGCCTTAAGAGCTGGTGATGAATCTCCAAAGGATAGGTTTCATAAGAGTTCTAAACTAGCGCCTATTAATTTACGGCGTATTAGAGCCTCAAAAGCCGGGGGTAGTTGGCGAGATTGGCCCATTGATTTAAGAGCGGATTGCCATCGATCTAAAAGTGGAGCTACTTATCCAAGTGTTTATGGACGCATGGAATGGGACAAACCTTCGCCTACTATTACAACTCAATATTTTGGTTTTGGTAATGGTAGGTTTGGTCATCCAGACCAAGATAGAGCGATTTCCTTGAGAGAGGGAGCGATTCTCCAATCATTCCCACATGATTATATATTTACCGCCCCTAATCAGAATGTTTCTTTCGCTACTATTGGCAAAATGATTGGCAATGCTGTTCCTCCTAAGCTTGGTGAAGTTGTCGGAAAGACAATCATGAATCATTTAAAGCAATTTACATCAAGCCAAACAACTGTAACCATACCTGAAAATGCCAACAGCACCAATTTCTGATGAGGCCAGAGAGATTGCCGAAAAGGAAATAATTGAGAAAGAACGGATCGTAGATTACAACACAAAAGAATATCCGGTCGAAACAGTTGTGCAGAAATACATGACTGGCAGAGATACAGATGAAAATGAGCTATTTGTTCCTGACTATCAGAGAGATTTCTCTTGGGATACAAAGCGTCAATCAAAATTTATTGAGTCTGTTATGATAGGCTTGCCTATCCCTTACATTTTCGTTGCTGATCTAAGCGATAGCGAAGGTCGGCTCGAAATTGTTGATGGATCGCAACGAATCAGAACCTTAGCCGCTTTTCTAAATAATGAACTGGTGTTAACTGGCCTTGAAAAGCTAACCAACTTAAACAACTTCCGTTTTTCAGATTTACCACTTGCACGGCAGCGAAGGTTCAACAGGAGAACTATGCGAATGATTGAATTGACCCATAAAGCCGATGAAGAGGTTCGCCGTGATATATTTGAACGTATAAATACGGGCAGCGATATTCTTAAAGACATGGAAGTTCGCCGTGGCGTTAGCAGCGGTCCTTTAATTACTTTAATAGAACAATGTGCCGCCCTACCGCTATTTAAAAAGCTTGCACCACTTTCTGAAACATCAGAAAAAAGGCGCGAACGTGAAGAATTTGTACTGCGCTTTTTTGCTTACCTTGACCGCTATGCTAAATTTGATCGCTCTGTAAGAGAATTTTTAGACGAATGGCTTGATGAAGCAAAGCAAGGTTTTAATCCAACTATTGGTCAGCAGATGAAAGCTGAATTCGAGCGAATGCTAACTTTTGTTGATCAATATTTTCCTAGTGGATTTGCTAAAGCTGCCAAACACTCGCGCACACCTCGGATTAGATTTGAAGCTATTTCTGTGGGAACAGCCTTAGCTTTAAGAATGAATCCTACTTTATCTCCTAAATCAGTAAATTGGTTATCCTCTGCTGATTTCAAAAAATTCACTACTTCTGATGCCAGTAATTCCCGCCCTAAGGTCATATCTCGAATTGAATTTGTTCGTGATAAATTATTACAGTCAAATGCATAACTTTCGGCAAAAAGTTATATAAAAATACAGTAATCCATGCCTAGTCCAGTGATGAGTGACGTTATGCGCGATTTTAGGGATCGAGTTAAAGAAATAGAGAACTATTTCGCATATGTTACTAAACTTGATGAAAATACTATAAATATAGTACCAATTACGGGAACAAGTTTGGCAGATTTAGATAGCGACTCTTGGATTAAAACTCTGAAAGCCAGTTGCTTCTTATTAATGTATAACTTGATTGAATCTACAACTAAGAATGCCATTCAGGCAATATTCGATGATTTAGAAACGAATGCTATTGAATTTGACACCTGTCGGAATGAAGTTCGGAGAATTGTAATTAATAATTTGAGAAGAACGAATCCTGATAGAATATTACCTGCTTTCTCAAAACTTTCAGTTGATATAGTGGTCAAAACGTTTGACAAGCATGATCTATTCTCTGGAAATTTGGATGCTCGCCGAATTAGAGATGTGGCCAAGGAATATGGTTTTAATAATCCTAGAGCAGATGGAAGCCAATTACTTCCTGTTAAAACGAATAGAAATGATTTAGCTCATGGTAATAAGTCTTTTGATGAGATAGGTAAAGTTTATGGAATGGATCAGCTAAATACTATGCAGAGAGATGTAAAGAAATATATGGAAGCTTTACTAAGAAACGTAGATGATTATATTACAAATAAGCAGTACTTAGCTCCAACAACGCCAATTATTTAACATTCAATTTATTCAGCGTTTTCGCTTTAATGTCTGCTTTTGTCGTTCACGAATGGCTTTCATTTCAGCAACGAGCTTTTCATGCTCATACTGGGTTTTCCCATGCACCATAGCCCTACTATAATCGTTTGGAGTATTGTCGTTTGAAGACTTCAAAAGTTTTTCTAATAGCTCCGGCTCATGTTTGGCCAGTTGATAGCCATGATTATACCCTCTCAAAAACTCAGGGGATGGCTCTTCTTCGTCTTCTATCATGGCTAAAAGGTTTCTTTAGTGTGGCGAGATACATAATCGTTAATAGAGTCGCTGTCGTACAAGATGATCTTCCTCTCAGGCTGCGAAAACCGGATGCTTCCTTCATCGCGCAGTTTCTGCAAAGTTGTTTTGCTCTGAATACGCAACTTCTTCATGGCCTCGCTGCCTGAAATCCATTTATCTTCCCTGACAGTTTGCTGTTGGTGAACCCGTTCAAGAACCTTGTCGATCAAGGCGTAAAAAGCGTCATCGTGTAGACAGATAACTTCCATTGTGCTTTTTTGACCAAAATAGCGAGTCTACCGGCAAAAGCTATACGAACCGCCTAAATACTGACTTTTAGTCATGCCCGTTTTATTTAACGGACTAATAATCAACTCATCCCAAAATTCGTTCATTGTAATTGTCCAAGATATTGACCGGTAGCCCTTTGAGGTAAATTTCGGTGGTTTTTACGCTGGAATGTCCAAGCATAGTGCTGATAGCCGTAAGCGGAATATCATGTAGCATGGCCTGGGTCGCGAATGAATGTCGGCTTACATAGCTTGTCAGGTTTGAGTCAATACCACATAGTGAGGCCAGTAGCTTCAGCTTTTTATTATATCGTTTTCTGGCCCATTGGATGTCCTTCTCACGAAGGGTTGGCGAGTCCCGTTTCAAGATCGGAAAGACGAACTTGGAATCGGGAGTTTGTTGCATGTAGTGAACCAATATGCTTTCAAGCTGCGGTGTAATCTTTATATCATACAGCTTGCCCGTTTTTCTTCGGCGATACCGGACTCGACCATTCTCTACAGAACTTTTTTCTAGATAGGCCATATCCGCGAAGTTCATTCCGTACATCATATAACTGGCAACGAAATAATTCCGCGTATTGAAGCATAGATGATTGGCAGGAATGTCCAATTGAATGATCGTTTTGAGAAACTCTCCGTCCAAAGCCCGTTTTTCCGTCGGAGCAGTCTTAATCTTATAGTCATCGAACGGATACAATTCTTTATCGGCTACCCCAGACTTTATAGCCTTGTTATAAATGGCCCGAATTGTCCGCATATAGACAGCTAATCCATTAGCGCCATTGCCTTTACTTTTATGATTGGTCTCGAATCTTGATAGGAAATCGTATGTAATTTCCTTGAACAATAGATCCTTACCCTTGCGGTATTCTTTCAAAACACTGATCAGGCCTTTATACGATCTGGCCGTACCAACCCGATGCGCCTTAATCAATTCATCTACGCATTGACTGGCGAATTGCAGAAACGAATCCTTTGCTTCTTTCTGTGTGATCCGATCTTTCAAGGAGGTGATCGACAAGGTTTGAAGGATGCCTAATTCTTGGAGTTTGAAAATAATGTCCATCGCATCGGTCTTCGCCTTGTCAATCTGATTGATCAATCGGGTTGCAGAACTTACGCCCTTGTAAGTTTTCTTAACATTCCGTTTTTGCTCATCCCAATCCTTTTCAGCAACGCTTACCCCTAGGTGGATAGAGGTTGTTTGGGCATTATGACCTAGTCGCATAATGACCGGAAAAGTGCCGTCCTTTTTGGCACGGCGTGTATCTAAGGAAATCACGACGTTTGTGTTCATGAATTAAAGATACAAAAAATTTGCACAAGATTTGCACAAGAAATCCGTATTTAAACGGTTTATTATAAAATTACATACCTTATAAATTACTAATAATCAGATCATTATAAAACATATTAAACCATATCAAACCAATAATCTGCTGACTGTTAATCAGAGGGTCGCTGGTTCGAGCCCAGCTTCGGGAGCAAAAAGCCTCAAAACGCCTGTTTTGGGGCTTTTTTGTTTTAATATGTCACAACCTGTAACACTTACAGCTCGGAAGAATATTTATACTTCTTTAAAGCAACGACGTCTTTAATAGGTTTATGAATTAACTACAAAGATTAATTTAATAAAACCTATATATCAACTAAAGTATATTGTAGGACAGTTCTACGAATCTTATGCACATCTTCATAAATCAAAATTCTATATTAGCAGTGTTAAAAACACCAACTTACTCTTACCAAGATAATGAACTACAATCTCTACGGCCTTAATTCCAATGATTTTGAGCATTTAGTACAATCATTAATGCAAAAGATTCTAGGTACAACAGCCTTGGTATTTGGAGCGGGAAAGGATGGGGCGAGGGAACTTACATTTAATGGCCAAGCCGCATTTCCTAATTCTACGGAGCAATGGAATGGCTATTGGGTTATCCAAGCAAAATATAAGAGTAAGGATGATGGAACGAATGATTATGCCTAGGTAGAAAAAAACCTCAAAAAAGATATTGAAAAGTTTGGCAAAAAAGGATATAAATATCCTGATAATTATATATTTCTTACAAATGCAACACTGACGCCAGTTGCCATTACAGGCGGAAGAGACAAGATAGAAGAGTTCAAAAAGATCTACCTAAAAAAGATTCCAAATATATTTATTGGTGGATATGATGAGATAACAAAATTCTTAGACAATAATAGAGATGTTGCCACTTCATATTCTAGTTTCATTTTATCTGGAGATATTTTATCTTCCGTTTATGAATACTTTCAATATGAATCTAATAAATCGGCGCGTAGTATAAATTTAATCAATTTATACTTACAAAAAGAATTCACAAATGAATTGAAGTCTAAATTAATACAAGCTGGAGATTTAGTAAGGACTGTAAATCTAGAAAATGTCTTTGTAGATCTATATGCAGAAAGGATTACAAACACATATGATAAACAAAAGATCAAAATTGTAGATTTTTTACTTAAAACTGGAAACAATTTAAATAGGTCACAAAACTCGGCGAATAAATTTGTAATAATAGGTGGAGCGGGAGCAGGAAAATCTACTATTACTCAATTTATAAGTCAATATTATACTGCTCATTTTTTAAAATCCAACACTAAAAAGAGAATAAGTAATATTGATAATTTCCTTAAAGAATGTCGAACAGCTAATTTGCCAGAATTAAATTGTTTAAGATTTCCAATTAAGATAATTTTAAAAGATTACGCAGGATGGATAAATGATAAGCAATCCGGCGACAATAATATTTCAGTCATACAGTATATAAGATATAGAATTAACAATATTGCTGATGCAGAAATAGATTTATACAATTTGAGAGATATATTAAAAAAACTTTCTTTTATATTTATCTTCGATGGCTTAGATGAAGTACCACCTTCTTCCAATAGAGCCATTGTAATAAAAGAAATTAATGATTTCATAGAAATTGAACTTGAAGATGCGCAATGCGACTCATTAATAATATCTACAACTAGGCCGCAAGGTTACACAAAAGAATTCAATGCAGATATTTATGAGCATTTAACATTAGTTGAAATGCCTGATGAGACCTGCTTAGAATATTTAAAAAAATTATTGAAGAATATAGAATCATCACCAGATGCTATAAAAGATTATTATAAAACCTTAAGTGATGCCTTAAAAAATGACATTACGGGTCGGTTAATGAGGACTCCATTACAGGCAACAATAATGACAATTCTTGTAACCTCTGGAGGAGAGCCTTCAATTAATAAATATCAGTTATTTAAAAAATATTATGATACTATATATAATAGAGAAAAACAAAAAAAAGTATCTAAGTTAATTAATGCGTATGAAACACAAATTAATCAAATTCATAATCTATTAGGATTTCAATTACAATCAAATGCAGAGAAATCTAACAATTTATATTCAAATATGGATTTAGATAAGTTTGAAGATTTAATTAGTGAGTATCTAAAAGGTGAGGCATGGAAAGATCAAGAAATAAATATTTTTATTAATGATTTTAAAAATACAATAACTCATAGGCTAGTGTTTATAACTGAGGTTCAAGATAAAAAAGTTGGATTTGTAGTTAGGTCATTACAGGAATTTTTTGCCGCTATTTACTATATGGACACTAGCGAGCAAAATATTCGCACAAACATCCTAAACATTGCAACAAGTGCCTATTGGCGAAATACACTGATATTTTCAATTGGATATCTTCGTATTAATAAAGAGTATTTAGTCAACGATGTTTTTGCAATCTGCGAGGAATTAAATGGGTTAGGATTACCAGCAGGTTATAATAATATAAAGGCATCAATAAAAAGTGGTTCCTGGCTTTCATTAGATATATTAACAGAAGGCATTATAAACGATGCTAAAAAATTCCTCTACAAATTTGTAACTCTTCTTGAACCTCTATTAGATATTTCTTTAATTAATGAACACGCCAAGTTCAATAAACTAGATAATAGTTTAAAGCAAGATTGGATAGTTAATATTTTCCTCAAGAAGAGGCTTAGTAAAGAAAATACTGTCCAATATTATTCTACAATTTGTGAAGTCTCTTGTATGATGTTAGCTACTTCAAGTAGTGAAAAAGCTATACAAATAAAAGATATGTTATATTCTTCGGTGAATAAAAATCAGAAGTTAGTGTTAATTGACAAGCTATACAAGTTTCAAGAAATTGATGACAGATTCATATCCTTATTCACAGAAATCCTTCTCGAATATCCGAAGTTAAGTCTTGAGAAAATTATCATTCGAGAGCTTGGAAAGTCATTATTTATTATTAATTTACTTGACACAGAAATTAATAACGGAAGAAATATTATTATTAAAAGGATTATTGAGGAATTTATACTAATATCACTAGATACAAGGGAAGAGCTTAATAAAGACATTGTCAACACTATCGTTGGGAAAATTGCAAATAAGCGATTAGCAATTTATTTGACTACTAGGCAGTCTAAAAGTATAACATATGGTTGTTTCAAAAATAATACTCTCCTTAGCTATGGCCATATAGAGGTTACTCTACTACTAACACAAAGCAAAAATACACTTAACATATACGTTCTAAAAAATATTTGCGAACAGTATAATATACCCTATCTATATTTATATTTTACTTACTTATTCTATCCAACTTTATCTAATTTAATTAATTTTTTCAATTCATTGGATTTAGAAAGTCTACCAGTAAAAGAAAAATTTTCTTCTACTATTACAAATGATTGGTTATTTAATTTTATTACGAAATCTAGCAACAATACCTTTAGTAATACAAATATCTATTTGCAACAAATTAATTTAATCAAAGATGAAGATATTGTAAACATGGAAAATAATCTTATTACTAGTACAAATGACGATATTAAACTAAAACTAGCTAGCTCAAGGACTTTTAGAATAGATGAAGGTGATGCTTCAGTAAAAAAAATTATTGAGGCACTTAATCTACAACATGGCCACCTGAATATCGACACTCTTAATTCTTTTATCAGTATTTATGGTCTAAATAAAACATTTCAAAAAACCAAAATTAAAGCAATAGATATTGATTTAATAACTCGACTTCTTGCAAATGAAAACATAAATTTCAAATTTATCAATCAATCTGATTTTATTTTGTGTTGGTTTTATATTATTACAGATGGCAACAAACAAGTAATTTACGAGACTTTACAGCAAAATGATTGCTTCACTAAAATTCATTTAGACAATTTCGAACATTTCTATCATTTTTTATTTAGTGAAACTCCAAATCAAATTTTTTACAAAAAATTCGTTGACATTCTGAATGTTTTTCTAAATCTAGACTGTGCCAATAATTCGATAATTTTACTAGGCTATATTTTATTGGCCGGTGACGAATTAGCGATAAAAACAACAAAAGAATTATTGACTAGAATAAATTTTAAAAATCTTGTTAATGTAAACTATATTTCTAACGAAGCGAGAATTAGCAAATTCTTGATACTATTATTTTCAGAAACTAATCCTTGGAAAAACAATCATGAAGTTTCTAATGAATTTAAAATGATTCTCGCGAAAGTTCCTCTATTATTTAAATACTTTATAAGCATTATCAATTCATTAAAAATTGACAATATCTGGGTAATTGAATTTATAATAGAGCTTGTAAATTCTGAAACTTTTCTACTCATAGAGGATGACTTTACAAAAAGCGCATATTTTACATATCTAAAAAATGTAAATGAAGTTCAAAGGGTTATTTGTTAATCATAGAAATGCCATAACATTTCTATGATTATACATTTTATAATTTACCTATGAGCTAATATATTATTTTTTCGTAAGGCTATCTATAGCTTTTCGCAATCTCAGATGAGCCTTCTGGCAACCCTGACAACAAAAAGTCGCATCAACCCTTTTTCCTTCAAACTCCTTACTACAGTATAAGCATTTTTTAGTATAGAAGAAATTAGTGAATTCTTGATAGCTACCGGGCCACCTTTGACTATATATCCGTTTCCCCTTCTGTACTCGCTCAAACTGGTAGTTACGAAGCCCGTTCTTACCTTCTTTTATTTTATTGTTTGTCTTCATGTCAATGTACGCGTTAAATCTGTGAAAGAACTGGTTTAGTCATTCGATAGTCATCTTATAGACCTTCTTTATACCGTCTATAGCCTCCCAAAAGCCTGCCTAAAGCCATCGAAAAGCCTATTTTGGTATAGACCTACATATCAGGTAATGTGATTATTCATTAGATGATCGTTGAAGTCTTTACTATTTGGGTAATAATGGGAGCAGTCCCGAACATTCAAACCTTCTTTCTTAAGCCGCTCTAAGGCTAACTTGCCGGACTTATCATTATCCAAGAAAGCGTTTACCGTAGCGTACTCAGATAGGATCGGTAAGGAGGTGTTTACGAAGGAAAGGGAGTTTAAAACGATAGTCGGATTATTTAGCCTTTGTATAGTAATCAGGACTTCGGTTCATTTTCTAAATAAACCCTCGCGCCTGAAACGAAGTAGTTTTCATCTGTCTACTCCTTAAATGGGGCGTTGCCCACTTTGAGTTAGCCGATTTGTTGAAACAGCGGAACTTCGATCTGCCCTCGCTCGTGCTCGGCAATTGTCGGACTTGCTGGACCATTGAACAGATTGGGTAAGCCCTCCAGGACTTGTTGTTTCCACTAAGTAATTTGACAGGGCCACTGTGCATTGGCATGAATGCCGAATTCGCTGCTGAGCTGAGCAAGCGTTTTGCGCCCTTTTAGCGTTTCCAAGCCGACTTTGATTTTACACTTATCGGTACTGGCCAACAATTGGAGAACTCCATATTAATACTGGCTTTAAGCGATCTTCAATTTCTACGCCAACTGCCTATTTGAAACAAGTGGAGCCATAGCCCCAGGCGTTCATAATCACCACATGTACTGCAAATAAGATTTATTCTAAGCAGTTTATAAGGTTTATCTAAGCTCATTCCAAGACGACAAGTCGTACTTTGAAGCCAGTTAGTACACCTTATTAATTCGAACGTTATGAACATGAAAACACGAACACTTAAGTCCCTAACAATCACGTCGTTACTTGCGTTGTCATTAACCGGCCTTCAGTCCTGCAATAGTACATCGGAGGAGTCTCGAACCGAAGAGGCTATAGAAAACACGGGGGATGCCATAAAGGCAGATACCAAAGAAACGGCTGAGGAAGTGTCCGCTAATTTTCAGACCGAGCGGGATAAAGTCGTTGCTAACCTAGAGGAACAACGGGATAAACTCGATCAAAAAATCGACGAGTTAAGTAACAAACTGGACCAGAAAAGCAACAAAGCCGACAAGACAATGAACCGTCAAGTAGAAAAATTAAAAACGGAGCGAGAGGAGTTGAATAAAGATATTGACAAGGCTAAAAATGCAACAGCTGATGCCTGGCAGGACGTTAAAGCAGGCTTCAAGAAAGCAGGACGTTCCATTGGCAATGCCTTTGACGAAGCTGGCGACCGGCTCGATAACAACTAGTCTGGGAGAAATCTGAATAGATCAATCCGGCTTACCAGTTCAAACACTGGCTAAGCGGGTTGACCTCACATAAGTTAGCAAAAACTAAACGTACTCTCTCCCTAGGGAGCCTTGCTAGTGGGCAGCCGATGTTTTTAGTTACAACTCCGCAACGTCTGTCAACTCAACATTCTTAATTTTTCTTTTGTATGCACGAAGTCTTATTTGGTGCACCAGTAATTCCTTTAGAGCGACTGTGGACCGTCGAAAAAGCGGCACCAGACCTTATTGTCTGGGCAGCTCCGGTCATGTTTTTACTGACCGGAGTAGAAATCCTGATTACGCATTTACAGGAGAAGCCCTATTATAATAAACAGGAAACGATTGGGTCTATTTTAGTGGGTTTAGGCTCAGTTGTGATTGGAACCAGTCTGAAACTCGGCCTGCTGTATGGGGTAGTCTGGCTTTACAACCTACTTCCCTGGCGCATGTCACTTCAGTGGTGGACGTTTATTCCCTGTTACCTCATCTTTGATTTTTTTAGTTATTGGGCGCACCGCATTTCGCATGAACGTCGATTCTGGTGGACAACCCATGTGGTTCATCATTCCAGTGAGCATTACAATCTGACGGTTTCATTCCGTCTGAGCTGGATTCAGAATTTGAAGGTTATTTTTTTTTCTACCCGTAGCCCTGATCGGCTTTCACCCCATCATTTTCTTTACGGTTAGCCAGGTAGCCGTCCTGTTCCAGTTTTGGGTGCATACCGAGTACATCCGTCGATTGCCGAATTGGGTCGAATTTATTTTCGCCACGCCCTCTAACCACCGGGTACATCATGGATCGCAGGAGAAGTACATCGATAAAAATTACGGGGCTACGTTTATTATTTGGGATCGGCTACTAGGAACCTACCAGCCCGAAGAAGAAGCGCCGATCTACGGTATTACAACAAATATTGGCAACAAAGCGAATCCAATACACATCAATTTTCACGAGTTCATCGACATGGTGAATGACGTGCGAAAAGCCCGTGGACTTCGACAGAAGCTCTTTTATCTTTATGGTAGCCCTATTGCCGTGGCACAAAAAAAACAGCAGCCTGTCAACATAGAGACCGTTTCGGAGGATGAATTGATTGAACGGGCGGTATAACGTACAGATTACTATCAATACACATTTAAACGATTCAATCACGATATGGCAAGCGAAGACAGAGAAGATATCATCCGGGCCAAACAGGCCATTTCGCCCAATGGGCTGGAAAACCAATCGGCGGAAGGGCACAGTGGGGTAAGTACCGAGCAACCTGTCGGCGATTTACCCGACGAGAAACTTCCCAATCAGGAACTGACGGATAAGTACATGGATGGCTCCGATGAGCCAGGCGAAAACGTGCGGGTTATGAATCCGAATCGCAATCCAGACAACAAGCCGAGCATTGATAAACCCGCTTATGATTAGATTGGAAACAAACCAGTTGACGTCGAAACTCAATACCTGGTAATATAAGCCTTTTTGTTTATGTGGCACTCCCCCAGCCCGTAAAGGGAGCTTAGCTTAATTTGAATCAAGCTTGAACTCCCTTTACGGGTTGAGGGTAAATTGACAGCCAAATTCTAACCGTTCCGTACCCATAACGGCCACACCATTTTGAGCCACTTACCCAGGAGTAAATGCGTTAACTATCTGTCAGGATTCACAGAAAAAGCCGGATGGCGTGATTAAGCATCCTCAATTCAGTCAATCTATTCTCTAAGTACTTTCTAATACTTGCTTAAGGTGATTCTAAATTGCCCCTGCGTTCTTTGATTTATATCAACTTAAACCATGCGATGACAGGCTTATGATAACTTGTCTTACAGGATCGCTTCTTACACGCTCAGTTGTAGCTGTAATTGTATTAGGTTTTCAAGTCTGGAAGCGCGCCTAGATGATCAGAAAACAGATTGACATCCGGGAATTTCTACGGTATTAGTCGTACTTAATGAACAACGCGCGATTCAATTTGACTGGTTAAGCGGAGCTTTAATAAGTAGCTCTATCTGCTTACCGCATCTATGTATAAACCCTATGATGAATCAGCTCGATATAAACAGACGAACCCTTGGGGTCACTTTTTCTACAGAACAGCAGGCGACTGTAGTTTTATGGGCTCCGCTGGCCAAACAGGTGGCGGTAGCTATCCATGACCAGCCTGTACACCTTCCGTTAATAAACGATCATTCAGGTTATTGGCAGTTGGAGACTGACCAAATCAAACCTGGCGATTTGTATACGTTTGTGCTCGACAATGAGAAGGAATATACTGATCCGGCATCGCTGTTGCAGCCTCAGGGCGTATATGGCCCTTCTCAGGCGGTAGATACGGACAAATTCTACTGGGAAGATTCCTCCTGGATCAACCCGCCCCTCAATGAGTACATTATTTATGAACTCGACATTCACACTTTTACGACCGATGGCACGCTCCAGGCGATCATCAGCAAACTGGGCCATTTGAAAAAACTAGGCATCAACGCGCTTGTTATCAGACCCGTCGCGCCCTTTCCGGAGTCAACAAACCAGCCACATAAGGAATCGTTTATTTATGCCGTACAGGCTTCGTATGGAGGCCCTACCCAGTTGCAACAACTGATCAATGCCTGTCATTATGAGGGCATTGCGGTCATACTGGACATAATTCCAAATTCTATCGATCAGGGGGCAACCAGTAATCGGGACATCAGCACGTATATTCCCAGAAAACAAAGTACCAGTCAGGCTAAAGCCACTCAGTTCACTACTATCCAGCAGAACGCGTATCGGCGTTACCTGATTGAGAATGCCTTGATGTGGTTCCGTGATTTTCATGCCGACGCTATTCGCCTGGATGTAGGGGATTCATTTAGTGATTCTGAGCGAATTCTACAGGAAATTCGGGAACACACCAATAAATTGACAGCCCTAACGGGTCGTCAGTACTACCTGCTTATCGAACAGGGTCTGACCGAAATACCCATGTATAGTCCAACGAGTCAGCAAGTTGGCAGTGATCCGTTAGCAACGATCAACGACGATTGCCGGAGTTACTACCTCACCGACAGAAGCGGTGATCACCAGGCAAAAACCTACCGGGAGGATTTTGCATATGATACCCATTTTTCGTCAATTCTTGAGGAACTGTTTGAACGACAGGCAAAAACTGAACCTGTAGCGCCTTTGCTTACAGTTTCCCAACAGTATAAGCAGACGGGTCATCACGAATTACCTGAAGAAGAAGCGGTCATTAGCCTTGAATTGTTAAAACTTACGGCCGGCTCCATTATGGTTAGCCCCTATATTCCGACCATTTTCATGGGCGAAGAGTGGGGGGCTACGAATCCGTTTTCGGAATCATTACAAACCAGTGCGTTTCCTGCCGTTCACGCTACGGATAAAGTAGCTCTATTGACCGATAACAAACCCCTTTCGTGGGAATTACTGAAGCAGGTTCCCAATAAAACTCTCTACCACTTTTATCAGGCCCTTACCGCCTTACGCCGATCACAACCGGCACTCTACCATCTGAATCCAAAACAGGTAGAAATCAATCACCGGCAAGACCAGCAGACGATGATCCTTCACCGCTGGTGTAGAGACAATCACGTACTTTGCCTACTAAACTTTTCTCAGATAGATCAGCCGATTACGTTGCCTTCTCTGGGAAAAAACTGGCAGAAATTACTCGATTCGGCCGACCCGCTTTGGAGCGGTCCTGTAGCTTCTCTAGACTTTCTCTCGGATGAGGACACGCTCATTCTACAGCCCGAATCGATCGTGGTTTATAAAGCGCGGTCATAACTATTTGCGTAACAAGCTGGACTTTCTTATCAAATTCTAATCGGGCATTAAGCAGTTATTAAGCATTGCGGTGGAACTTGGATTCAGTACCAACTAGTTTAAATCGATCTAAATCCTCAAAGCCATGCAAACTAGCCCTATAAAAAAACTACTGGTTCCAATTGATTACAGCCAAACAGCGCTTAATGCCTTAGACTTAGCCGTGGCTATGGCTCAGCGTCATAATGCCGAAATACGGCTAGCGCACGTGGCAAAATCGAACTCGGATGACTATCTCTGGGAAGATGGTGATCTGCTGGATGGTTTTAGCAAATCTCCGAGTGAAAAAGAAATCCTGAGGTTACGCCAACTCGCCGAAACCATATCCACTACGCATTCTATATCTTGTTCATTTGACTGCAAAACGGGTATAGTATGCGATAAAATTGTGGAGGCAGCCGCTGAGTTCAGCGCCGACTTAATCGTGATCGGCACACATGGTACGTCTGGCTTGCGCTCTTATTTTATGGGGCTGGAAGCGTACCGGGTTGTTAAGGCAGCCGCTTGCCCCGTACTGACGGTTCCTAATCACCAAAAATGGACCAGTTTCCGGGAAATCATCTTCCCGGTTCGGCCAATTCCGGGCACTATCGACAAATATGACCTTGCGCGGACAATTAGCCTTAAAAATAACGCACACCTGACTGTTCTTGGTTTACTTGACCGCCATGATGAGCTGAAAAATGAAATCTTAACAAGCGTTCTCGCAACGTTGAACAATCGGTTAACGCTTGATAAAATCAACGGCGATATGCTTTTGGTGGAAACGGATTCAGTTCCCTATACGATACGCCAAAAAGCAAGTGAACTACAGGCCGACCTGATCGTTATTACGTCCGACATCCACACGGCCAGTAAATTTTCTTTATTCGGCCCGTTTGTTGAGCAGATTGTCAATCACGCTAAAGTGCCTGTATTAGCAATCAAACCGCAACCTATTGCTGGTACACTGCAACAACCTGCAGACGGACTTTTTCAGGCCATAACGTCAGCATTTAGTCCGGCTTAACGGCCCCTAATACTCAGCAATACATGACTGGTGCCATTAGTATAAGCGGCATGTAGCTAATCCTATTTTTGGGGCATTTCTGACTTTAGTTCTATTCCATACGCATCATGAACTATCTGATTCGATTTCATCTGTACGAAAATCCCTCCCGTCAAAACTTCCGTCAGTTGGGATCTGATCAATGGGTTCAGAAGCCCCCCAGGTTTATATACGGCTTACCCTACCGATTAGAAGCTGAAGGATTCGGCCAAATCGGTCACCCCTGCCAGGTTTATGTAGTGGCCAATCCACTCATTATTAAGCCCTTGCTGGACAGAGCAAACCCTCGCAGGAAACGGTTTCTGATTGACGTCTTTTTAGCCCGACTAGAAGAGTGGGGCTGGTTTGAGGAAGCTCCTGAAATCAGGCAAAAAACGAGGGCCAGTTGCAGGCTTCCTAAGCAAATGGACAACTGGCTGGTGAAGGCCAACGAGCCAGGCATTTAATAACCGGTCAATACACCCATCCCATTCCGGCAACAGGAAGTCTGGTTCCGCAATGAATTGACTGACTACGACAAGACCCAAAAAGTTTGAACGTGTGTAGGATTACTTTACCTTCTACGCCATACTAGCCCGCGTTACTGATGACCACTCATATGAGTATGGCACTAAGGGGATTAATCCAGGAGTTATTCACCAAATGGCAGATTCCAACCAACTTCATGTTTATCGGCTCTCCCGGCCAGCGATTCCAGTACCGCGTTGAGGAACTGGGTGGAGTGAGGCTGATTATTTGATGGATTATTTCTCACTTAACAGCTTCAACAACACCCCGTTTGTCCAGCCGAAACCATCCTGATTGGGATATTCGCCCCCTTTGGCCGTGGCTGTATTGATAACGTCGTACTTTTCGACCATCTTACCGCTGGCTTTATAGACGCGCAAGTTCTCAGTCACCCAATTCATTTTAATTTTAGTAGCCAGTGGTAGCTGTCTATAGTTTCGCAGTCCTCGAATAGCCAGCCCCTGTAAGGGAGCCCAGCCGTTAGGTGCGTCCCACTGTTCGCCCGTGCGGACGAGCGTAGTGGTTAAACCGCCGGGTTTCAGGAAGGATTGCTCCAGTTTCCGAGCTACGGCCATTGACTGAACAGGCGTCGCTATTTTTACAAAAAGCGGATAAACAGCCGCTAGTGAATAAACCGTCGACGGCTTTCGGGCTACAAAATCATAATCGAAATAGAACTGACTTTTCGCGTTCCAGCAGTAGCGTTGAATAGCCTCCCGCCGTTGCTGAGCCAGTTGCAGATACTTTTTCGACTGGGCATCATCACCCTTCATCCGGTACGCTTCGGCCAGGGTTTGTTCCAGATGAACGAGCAGCGAGTTCAAGTCGACCGGGATAAAATCTGTTGTATGGATTGTCTGGAGCCTCTTGCCATCACGCAACCATCGGCTGCTGAAATCCCAACCCGATTCGGCCCCGGCCCGAAGGTGCCGATACAGTAGTTTCGGATCTTTGGCGCGTCGGGCCAGTAGTACATCTTCCCGGTATGACTCCGGGCGGGGTGTTTGTTTATCATCGAAATACCGGTTCAGGTAAACGTCTTCGGCCAGCCGCACCACCCGCCGGTGAACCGGGTGCTGGGCCGTAAGCTGGTCTTTCCCATCCATCCAGAAATCATATTCCTGTTGCAATTGGGGCAGGTAATTGATCAGTACCCGGCGGCCCCGTAGTTCGCTGAGCAGGTTCACCATGAACGAAAAAAACGGTGGCTGCGAGCGCCCTAAAAAGTAGGTCCGGTTGCCGTTGGGAATAAAACCAACCGTTTTGATGAGGTAGGCAAAATTGTCGACCATGTTCCGAATCTGACTAGTCTGGCCCGATGCCCGCAACCCCAGCATCGTAAAATAACTGTCCCAGTAATAAATTTCGCCAAAACGTCCGCCCGGCACTACGTAGGGCTTTGGTAACGGAATCAGCGAACCGGTCTGCTGAGCTGCTTTAGACGTTAGCGATGCAGGGCGGGTGAGCACGGGCCATAAATCAGTAATATGCTCTTGAACCGATTGCCCGGCTTTGCTGGTGTAGCCCGACGCAGGCTTTATTGGTAACGTAAAGTTCTGTAACACAAACGCTTTCAAATTGAAATCACTCCGCTGGCGGGCCACTTCGTAATTCGACAGAATCGTTTCTGGTGGAAGTTTGGGCGTACAATCGGCAAAGGTTTTGGAGTCCGGGAAAACGGCTTTCATCTGAACGGCCTCGAATAAAGCCCCAAACTGTTCATCGGGGCCAGCCAGATTCCGGGTAACAACGTATGCTTTTTTTTCGAGACCTGCTGGCTCCAGTTTGGAGTCAGGCTAAACAAAAAGAAGATAGGGGGTAAAATCAGTTTTATTGGTAGTTTCATACTTCGTTTTCATCGGTCAGGCCTATTCAGATACGCCCTATCCGGGAGATAGGGCGTATCTCTTCGGTCATACTTACACCTCTTCCGGTTCAAGAACAATCGGGACAGGTGCTTTGACAATGGATTTAATAAGCTGCAAGGGAACACGCACCCAATCGGGACGGTGATTGAGTTCCTGATTCAAATCGGTAATGGCTTTTTCGAGCAGGTACGTTTCCAGCATCATTTGCCGATCGTCCGGGTCGGTTGGGATAAACGAACTCCCCTGAACCGTTTCCAGATACGCATGCATAAAGAAACCACTCATATAATGCGCCCAGAACTCGGCGTAGGGTAGAATACGACCCAGATCATCATCCGTTACCTGATTGGTCCGCAAAAAACCTTCGTATCCTACGTAATAAAAAGAGCGAATCATGGCCGCAACATCGCGCAGGGGCGACCGTTTCAGCCGTCGTTCACTATAACTTCGGGTCGGATCGCCACCAAAATCCTGGATGGCAATATCTTTGCCCGTGAGCAGAATTTTTTCCAACTGCAAATCGCCGTGGATTCGAATTTTGCTGGTGTCCAGCCTTTTGCTGTATATCCGCTTCAGCAGGCTCAGTACGTCCTCCTTTCGGCCCAGCATCTGCTCAACCTCCGCTCGTACATCGTCAGGAAGACGTTGTAGATTCCGTTGCTGGCTCTGATAGCTTTCGCGCACCAACGACTGTAAACCCGAAAACAGTGACCGCTGATAATGCAGGGAGAATTCTTCCGGGGCAAAATCCGGATGCGTACGATCAGAAGCCAGTGCCCGGTGCATCTGCCCGATACGGGTACCCAGCAGCCGGGCCTGTTCAGCACCCCGTGGGCCGATCAACTCCTGTGTTTCAATGGGTAAGTCGGTAAGGGCAAGGGGTTGACTCAAGGTTCCGCGTGGGCTATCAACCGCCGTCGCTAACTGGAGCTGATTGCGGGCCAGAACACGCTCGATAAAGTTGTTGATCCGTTCCAGTACGTACGTTTTTCCGTCTCCATGCCGGGCAACCAGTTCCTGCATCACGCCCAACAGGATGGGCTCACCACCCGAAAACATGTCTATGGCTCCGGCAAATTTTGGAACATAAGGAAAATCAGCGTTTTCGGACAGGAAACGAGTCAGTTCCGTATCGGGATTGATGACCATATCAACCTTCCGATAGAATTTCAGCAGGAAACAGTGGTCGTAGGTGATGGCTGCGTAATGATGGCTGGACGTAGCCAATTTTGATTTTATAGCGCTGTGTTCCCGAACGTAACTGGCCAGCGCCGGTGTACACTGAAATGCCAGATTCCCTTCTTTATGCCTGCTTTTTTCAGTCATTTTGTTAAGAAGCGCCTGCTGAACTTCAGGTAGATACAACCCATCGCAAAGAATACCCGACTCATGGCCAAGCGCCAGATTCGCCAGTATAGCCTGTGGGTAATCGTGGGTAAGCCTGGCAACCTGTGACGCACCGGCAAAGGCAACGATTAGCTGGAAGATTTCGGGCAAATCCCGTTCATACGTTACCTCAAGTAATAGTATATAGGCCGAGCCGACCGGGAGCAGAAGCGGGGCATGATTCAGAATAGAGAGGCTCCGCATGGGCTGCTTTTTCTCGCTAAACCAGTCCGTTCGGCGTAAATAATCCGGCAAAACCTTTGTTTCCAGTTGTTCGCGGGTGCCCTTGTTCAAAATCTGTCCCCATAGTGCTACATTGATTGTCGGCAACTGGAAAGCAGGGATTATGTCCGTACGTTTTTTTTCCAGCACGAACCATTGATAATCGTGGGGTGCCAATGTAAAAAAATACGTTTCATTTTCAGAAACAACGGGAAACGAATGTTGACTGAACGCTTCAACCGGTACGTAGCCACTAAACCCAGCTAACTCAATCTGGGCGGGCTGCGAAAACTTCGAGAGGTTAATGACGATCAGGAGGGTTTCGTCGGCATAGGTTCGCGTAAAAGCCAGCACTTTGGGGTTTTCGACAGGCAGAAAGTTCAGGTCGCCCCGGCCAAAGGCTTTGTGTTTTTTGCGCAGTGTAATCATCCGCTTCATGAACCAGAATAACGACGATGTATTCTGTCGCTGGGTTTCTACGTTGACCGATTCATAATGATACTCCGGGTCGAGGATAGTGGGTAGGTATAGCTTGTGGGGATTCGCCGTTGAGAACCCCGCATTCCGATCCGGCGACCATTGCATGGGGGTTCGTACGCCATCACGGTCCCCCAGGTAGACATTGTCGCCCATCCCGATTTCGTCGCCGTAGTAAATAACAGGTGTGCCCGGCAACGAAAACAGCAGGCTGTTCATCAGTTCGATTTTCTTCCGGTTGTTTCCTAGTAATGGGGCCAGTCGGTGCCGAATACCCAGATTGATTTTGGCTTTCGGGTCTTTAGCGTACGTTTTATACATGTAATCCCGCTCTTCGTCGGTAACCATTTCGAGGGTCAGTTCATCGTGGTTACGCAGGAAAATAGCCCATTGGCAATTGCCGGGAATAGTGGGTGTCTGGTCAAAAATATCGGTAATTGGGTACCGGTCTTCCATCTGAAGCGACATAAACAGGCGGGGCATTACCGGAAAATGGTAGTTCATGTGGCATTCATCACCCTCGCCAAAGTACGACGCTGAATCTTCGGGCCACATGTTGGCCTCGGCCAGAAAGACAACACCGGGAAAATGATCGTCAACGTGTTTCCGCAGCGTTTTCAGAAAGGCATGGGTTTCGGGCAGGTTTTCGCCGTTGGTTCCTTCCCGTTCAAACAGATACGGAACGGCGTCCAGCCGAAACCCATCCACACCAAGCTCGCACCAGTAGTCGATCATCTTGACTACTTCTTCCTGGACCAGTGGGTTGTCGTAATTCAGATCGGGCTGGTGATGAAAAAAGCGGTGCCAGTAATACTGCTGCGCTTCATGATCCCAGGTCCAGTTAGATTTCTCGAAATCCTGAAAAATAATCCGAACGTCTTTGTATTGGGTTGGGTCGTCAGTCCAGACGTAGTAATCCCGTTCGGGTGTTCCTTTGGGTGCTCTTCGGGCACGTTGAAACCAGGGGTGCTGATCGGAGGAGTGATTAATCACCAGCTCGGTAATGACTTTCAGGTTGCGCTGGTGGGCTTCATTGAGCAGGGTTTTAAACTGTTCGATATCGCCATACGACTTGTTGATGGTGTAATAATCCGCAATATCGTAGCCATCATCGCGCAGGGGTGACGGATAGAACGGCAGCAGCCAGATGGCGGTAACGCCCAACTCCTGTAAGTAATCTAGTTTTTCGAGCAGGCCCTGAAAATCACCGATTCCATCGCCGTTGCCATCGCGAAAGGCTTTGATGTGTAATTCGTAAATAATAGCGTCTTTATACCAGAGAAGATTATCGGATAGGTCCATATTAGTAGTTGGCATCATGTGTGTCTGATTAAGGTTCATTTTTACATGCCCGTAGCCCGTATGCAAAAAAGGCATGA
The DNA here is from genome assembly GCF_014117325.1 of Spirosoma foliorum. Lineage (NCBI taxonomy): Bacteria > Pseudomonadati > Bacteroidota > Cytophagia > Cytophagales > Cytophagaceae > Spirosoma > Spirosoma foliorum. The sequence continues at coordinate 6,360,571 of NZ_CP059732.1, forward strand.
AACGGTTCTGGCTTATCAGGCTAATCCATTGAGATGGGCTGACGTTTCGGCAAGTTGATGGATCAGACTAAGAATGGGCTTACAATCTGATTAGAAATTGCTTAGAGGTAGTGAGGTCGCTCTTTACCCAACCTAGTCAGTAGAAGCAAATTGAGTATACCGGTTACAGTTTGGTATACAGGAAAGTAAGTTATTTAATGATTAGACCTATGGGTGGGCAGTTATTGGGTATACAACAGCACATATCCATCGAAAGGTGGGGCAATTAACCTATACCCTTGAATAAAAAGAGAACAGTATGGTAGACAGACAAGAGTAACTTGGTCTCATCCATCTTACTAATAAAAATATACCTTCATTTTATCATGAAAAAGATAGTATTGGCCCTAATCGCCCTTTTGGGCTTATTCGCTCACTTAGCTAGTGCCCAAAAGGACAACCAGACACTAACCCAGGAAGCCATCAAATCAGTCATTACCAACTATGAACAGGCGTGGAACCGCCATGATGCTAAAGCCTTAGCCGAGCAATACCATACGGATGCCACCTGGGTCAACTGGTTTGGTGCCTATTATAAGGGCCGCGCTGAGATTGAAAAGCACTATCAAACCACCCATTCGACCTATTTCAAATCGACTCAGTTTACCACCCGTTCCATTGAGGACATAACCTTCCTCAAACCGGATATGGCCCTGGTTCATGTCCGCACGGATCTAACTGGAGATGAACGCTATCCGGGCCAGACCTTCCGGTTTCGACGAACGATCCTCTTAACCAACAAAGAGGGCAGTTGGCGCATATTCGCAGGCCAAAACGCTAAGCTTAACGAAGGGATAGACTAAGCTTTACTAAGCAAACTAGATATAGATTTCAATTTGCTTATCATAATGACGTGGCTGTTACAAAAGTCAGTATCAGTTACTAATTCCCGTCTTGATTGACCGTAGGCTAAACAGCTTACCATCGGTGTTGCAACTACTCGTTTATTCGTAGGAATGACCTAATCTTGATAATAAAACCTGAACTGATATGAAACGAAATAACTTTCTGAAAGCCGGTTTGGCAACAGTTGCCTTTCTGGCTTCTCCTTTCCTATGGGCAGCAGAGACCCTAAAAAATTACCGTGTTGACAAAGGATTTAAAGTCGATTCGGGGAAAGACCGATTTAATCATGCCATTTCCCTTTTTGATGGGGATACTTTTATGACGACAGTATCCACTAAAGATACCAATGGGGATCTGTACGTTTATGAATCCAGCCGTGTTAAAGAAGGAGGACCTGCTCTTCACACTCACTTTGATCAGGATGAAATGTGGTATGTGCTGGAAGGAGAATTTTTAATTAAGGTGGGTGATGTAATCCACCAGGCAAAGGCGGGTGATACTGTGTTTGGCCCGCGAAACGTACCGCATTGTTTTGCCAAAGTGGGCTCGGGTGATGGCCGGTTATTGATGACGTTCCAGCCAGCGGGTAAAATGGAAGCGTTTTTCCAAAAGGTAAGCGAAGGAGCCCTCAAAACGATGAGTGAAGCCGAACAGGACAAGTTTCGGGAGGAACATGGATTTAAACGAGTAGGTCCGCCAATCAATCAGTTAAAAAAGTAGCGTTAATTGCTAGTGCTCGTCCAAAATAGATTCTATTGTTTCTACTAGATTCTTTTGATACTAGATGCCTGATTATCAGAATCGATAGAATCTACAGAAACTATAGAATCTAAATTGGAAAAGTACTAGTAAGGCTCAGTAATTGTCCTTTATGTATTGACCTCTTTTTCGACCCTTTACGAAATTCCATTTTTATTCCCTTACACAACTCTTTTTTGCAAATCCATTTCTCGGTCTTTTCCACCTGATTAGGCTCTTCTAAGGAGTTTCTAAGATTTGTTTAAGCCCCCTCTAAGTCGTTGATGCGTCATTTGTTAGTCTACACTGAGCGTTCAGTAGCGCATCAACACCATGAAAACGTTTAATTCCTCGTTTAATCGATTACTGATAGTTTCCTATCGCCTACCGTTTACGATACAACAAACGGATCAAGGTCCAGAACTGCTACAGAATTCAGGTGGTCTGGTTTCAGCCGTGTTGTCAATGGCTGAACAGATGGGCCAGAATCAGAGAAAATCAGCCACCAAAATTCACTGGATCGGGCACGGCGATTCGTCCCTTCAACAACTCGACTCCTCTGCCCTGGAAAATGATACGTTTGTGGCGCATCCGGTTTTTATGGATGAGGCTGTGCATAAAGGCTTTTATGAAGGATTTAGCAATGATTTGATCTGGCCATTATTCCATTATTTCCCTTCCTATGCCTCCTTTAAAGAACACGATTTTGATTGTTATCAACAGGCAAATACGCGTTTTCTGGAAGAATTAACCGCGCTGGTCGAACCCGGCGATTTCGTCTGGATTCACGATTTTCAATTGATGTTACTGCCCGATTTACTCCGACAGGCCATGCCGGAAACGTCGATTGGCTACTTCTTTCATATCCCTTTTCCTACTTACGAGATTATAAAACTGCTCCCCCGAACCTGGCGGCAAGCACTCATTCAGGGTGTATTGGGAGCCGATGTCGTGGGGTTTCACACCACCGACTATGTTCAGCATTTCTTGCAGAGTGTATCAGAAGTGCTGGACTTACCCATTATTGGGCAGCGCATCGTTTTGCCCGACCGCTCAATTCGCGTCAACGCCTTTCCCATCAGCATTGATTTTAATAAATTCAATAAAAGCGGGCAGGAAACGGAGGTTTTTGCCACCCAGCAACACTACAAAAATCTGCTCCGGCATAACAAAATCATCTTTTCGGTTGACCGACTTGATTACACCAAAGGCATTACCTCCCGATTACAGGGTTACGAACGATTTTTGATCCAGAATCCGGATTGGCATGATCAGGTGACCTTCGTAATGACGGTGGTGCCATCGCGAGATAAGATTGGACAGTATCAGGAACTTAAACGAGAGATTGAAGAAACGGTTGGGCGCATCAACGGTCTGTTTGGCACCATCGGCTGGCGACCCATCGTGTATTCGTACCGGTCGCTGACCTTTACAGAGCTGCTGGCCTTGTACACCGCCTGCGACATTGCTCTGATTACGCCCATTCGCGATGGCATGAATCTGGTTTGTAAGGAATTTGTCGCCAGTCGACACGACCTCAAAGGGGTGTTGATTTTAAGCGAATTAGCCGGGGCAGCTCAGGAACTACGTGATGCCATCATTATCAATCCAACCGACACCCAGGAAGTGGCCGATGCCATTAAACAGGCATTACTCATGCCCGCGGCCGAACAGGAAAAGCGTTTAGGGCACATGCGAAAGCACCTGCAAAATCACAATGTTTTCCGGTGGAGCCATGATTTTTTTACTGCATTCAACGATATGATAACCAGCCCAACCGATTTAGAAACAGATTTGCCCATTCAGCCATTCATGACCGCCTTTAGCGACGCAAGAAAGCGACTACTCTTAGTTGATTTCGACGGAACACTGGCCCCTATTGTGAATGACCCCGCCGATGCCCGGCCTTCCGATTCTTTACAAACGATACTTGTCCAGTTAGCCGAAAGCAGTGACGTAGTGGTCATTAGCGGTCGTAATCGGTCGTTTCTGGAAAAGACCTTTACCCGTATTCCCGTTCATCTGGTAGCGGAGCACGGAGCTTTTCTGAAAAAACCGGATCAGCCCTGGCAGCGACTCGACTTATCGGCTGATGACTGGGTCGAACCGGTTCGCTTAACCATGGATCATTTTGTGGATCGTTTTCCGGGTTCATTTATTGAGGGTAAAGAAACGGCCATTGCCTGGCATTACCGAATGGCCGAGAGCGAGGAGGTAGAAGGGCAGGCTATTGACCTGGCCACCCAACTCCGGCGAGTGGCATCCTCCATACCCTTAACCGTTATTCAGGGCAACAAAGTGGTGGAAGTGAAACCCGCTCAACACAGCAAAGGAACGGTAGCCCAAACGATTGCCGAGCAAAAGCCGTATGACTTTATCATCAGCATTGGCGATGATACCACCGACGAAGATATGTTTCGGCAGCTGCCCAACTGGGCTTACACCCTGAAAGTGGGTTCGGGCGTATCGTTTGCCCGGTATCGGCTAGCCCGGCAACAGGACGTAGAAGCGCTGTTACAACGAATGAATGATGTCTTGGTTGAAGCCTGATTCCTTACCTACCGTACATCAAAAAAAGCCAGTGTTTCGTTAGACTGGCTTTTACGTTGACTGATCGGTATGTTTTCTGACTCCTTGTGGATGATCAGTTCACTAGTTTATCTGTTACTGGAGACTTCCTCTTTTTTAACCGTTTCTTCGGCTCCTTCAGCTTGATTTTCTTTTTCTTTTAACTGTCGGAGTAAATGTTCGTAATAAGGCGGTAATTTGTCCGTATTGGACGATTTAACGCCATACCAGGCACTGGTCAAATAACTTAGCACGCCTAGTACAAGAATTATACTGACAATAATAAAAAACGTCATCATCCTGGTTCGGGTTTATGGTGGAGCGCGCGGGCTTACTTTTTCATGACCATTGACCCGCCCCAATCAGTGAGAACGTGGGCGTAGGGGCCAATGGCATGAATAAGCGCTTATACACGCTTAATTCAGGCAACCTATAGTCAAGTGATAAGGAGGAACTTAACGAAACCTTAGAATTTGATTAGAACCAAAACAATAGGCTGATTATGTGCTTACTTACCTGTGAACATGGTTCACTTTTCATTGAAATAAGCCGACTTATAATCAAGCAAAATACCTTTAGCTTTACTACGTATGAAACTACTGGTCGTTGAAGACGAGCCCAAAACGTTACAGGCAATCCAGCAGGGACTGGAGGAAAGTCAGTTCGAAGTCGACATCGCCTACGACGGGCTGATTGCCAAACGACTGGCCCTGAAAAATAACTATGCCGCCATTATTACTGATTTGATTTTACCCGGTTTGAATGGGTATGAACTCTGCCGACAGTTACGGGCCGAGGGGTTAACCACTCCCATTCTGATGCTGACCGCCCTGGGCGAAACCGACGATAAAATTTCGGGCTTCGATGCCGGGGCCGATCAATACCTGACCAAACCCTTTCAGTTTGCCGAATTGCTAGCCCGCGTGCGATCCCTTACCAAGCGGGGTACGCAGGTGTCGCTGACTGCCCAAACCCTGCGGTATGGGGGTATTGAGATGAATCTGGATGCTAAAACCGTCACGCGCGATGAGCAACCGATTGAGCTAACCGCCCGTGAATTTGCCTTGCTGGAATTTCTCATGCGCAATCAGGGCCGTGTGCTATCGAAACCAGCCATTGCTGAACATGTCTGGGATTTGAATTTCGATACGGGCACCAACGTCGTGGAGGTCTACATTAATTACCTTCGTAAAAAGATCGATCGAAACTTCCCGACCAAGCTGATCCATACGCATTTCGGCATGGGGTATATGTTTAAAGAAGAGTAATGACGATTCGCAAACGACTCACCTTACGCTTTACAAGCCTGGTATCCAGTATTTTACTACTGGCGTTTGTGAGTATCTATGCCTTCTGCTGGTATTTTATTTCCTCCGATTTTTACCGGCGACTCGACCGAAAAGCCAATACAACGGGGGATATGCTCATCCGCCATCGGCTGGACGCTAAACTCATTCAGCAATTGGGCCGAATCCGGAAAGATCAGTTGCCGAATCAAAAAATCATGGTGTTCGATGGCCGGGATTCGCTCATTTTTCTTACCAACGAAAGTCTGCTTATAACGATACCGAAATCTGTGCTGGCTGATATTCGGCAGACTAAACAAAAGGATTTTCAGCAAGGTGGGTACTATCTGTCGGGTACCCGATTCATGACGGCTTCGGGGCAGTACGTGGTCATTGCCAGCGCTGAAAATAGCTACGGGGATGAATTTTTACGGCGTCTTCTGTGGGCTTTAACGGGTTTATTTGTCCTGATTGCCGGTATGACTGCCTTCTCAGGCTGGTTTTTTGCGGGCGATGCGCTGCAACCCATGCAGCAGATTGACCAGATTGTCAGTGATATATTTCCGCGGAATCGGGATGAACGCTTAGTCGTTACTAAAGACGATGATGAAATCAGTCGATTGTCGGCCACGATTAACCGATTGCTGGACCGGGTAGCGGAGTCCTTTCGGTTGCAGCGGATGTTTGTGGCCAACGTATCCCACGAACTGAAAAACCCACTCACTCAAATCAGTTCACAACTGGAAGTCAGTTTGTTAAATCAGCGGGAACCAGACGCTTACCGGCAAACGATTCGGTCCGTCCTGGATGACGTAGGCGACCTGGCGGCCCTCACCCACGAATTACTGCAACTCTCGCAGGTCAACCAGGAGGATGCCATTGGGCTACTCACCGATACGGTGCGGATGGACGAAATCGTATGGGATATCCGCGACCAGGTGACGGCCATTAATCCCCGTTATCAGGTCAACATAGAACTGGGTGCGTTGCCTGATGATCCTGACCAGCTAGCCGTTCAGGGCAATAAAACCTTACTGGCCACGGCGCTAAAAAACCTGACGGAAAATGCCTGCAAATTTTCTGACGACGGACAGGCGCTGATCCACGTAAATTTTGACCCCGCCAGTCTGAACATTAGTATTCAGAATACCGGCCAGTCTATTCCAACCGCCGACCTGCCCTATATTTTTGAACCCTTCTATCGGAGCCGACAAACGGCCGATGTGCGCGGCTACGGTGTCGGCTTATCGCTCGTTGAGCGGATCATTCGCCTGCATCAAGGGCAGATCAGCGTTAGCTCTATGCCTGGCCAGCCGACGCTATTTACGATCAAGTTGCCACGGTAAGTACGTCTTTTCTAAGCAGATTCTAAGGAGTTTATCAGTTAATCTTAAGTCGCTCAGGGCATCTTTGGCAACTAAGAAACCTGCCAGGCAATATAAACTGACCGACATGATGACTACTGAAAGCCAAACGCTTACCTATACCCCGTTCTTTCCCCCAGCGCCTGTTAGTAAGGCGGAAAGACGCACTAAATCAAGGTATTTTTACGATGAGAAGCCCCCCAAACCAGACTGGCTAATCTTGTTGATCAGTGCGTTAGTACTCCTGACCTTACTGATTGCCTGGGTGGTTGATATTCCCAATCTATTGCATTAACAGCGCGACATCCGTTACGCTATTCAACCAGCAGTTTTATCTTTTTGCTTTTTGTCCGGCTTTGCAGCCAGCGCTCAATCCTTTGTTTTTCGCCCACTGTATGACGGCGCGAAAAACGGGCATACACCAGCATAACCGTATCGGGTTTGTTACTGGTCGCATTCAAAACCAGCGATCTTGCAGCGGTAAAGGTTTGTACATCAGGCATCAGTGTCTTGAGTTCGTTTCGCAGATCGGCCACTGGGAGCCGCGACGTTTGCGTCAGGTCAATGTAGCGACGCAGCGAGTCAATGATGTGGTCTTTACGGGCAATGGATGACTGACTGTATTTAATGACCTGATCGGTAACTGTATTCTTCAGGGCATCCACATCAATTTCGGTATCCTTAAAACTTCCTTGTTTAACGATCAGGTTGGCATTGCCCAGGCCGTAAGCAGGCATTTTGGAACGTAGTAAGTTGATCGAGTCTTTGGGTAGCGGCTCGCCCACTAGTGAGAGTTCTAGTGTACTCTGCTGACGATTGAATCGAGCTGCGTACTGAATAACTTGTCGGTACTGAAAGTTACATTCCGTTGCAACAAATCGCTTTGCAGATTCTTCAAATATGGTTTTGCGAACAATTTGATAGCCAAGATAGCTACTGGGTACCACCACAATGATTACAGCGAACCAGATCGTATGCCGAACGCGCTGTTCAACCTCAGGCGTAGGGTATTGTTTCTGATGGTAACCCAAAAATCGGACGATCAGGAATGTGGCTATACTGATGCATATCGCATTGATGAGGAACAGGTAAAATGCGCCCGCGAAATAATATAGATTACCGGTAGCTAATCCGTAGCCTGCTGTACATAAGGGAGGCATCAGAGCGGTGGCGATGGCTACACCGGGAATAACATTGCTCACTTTCTCCCGTCGCGAACCGGCAACAATACCAGCTAGTCCTCCCAGAAAGGCCACAAGTGCATCCCAGACGGTGGGCGATGTACGAGCTAACAATTCAGATTGAGCCAGGTGCAGAGGACTTACGAAAAAATAGAGCGTGGAAGTTAACAAACTAATAAATACAGCCAGACCTAAGTTCTTTAACGCGCGTTGGATCATCGTCAAGTCATTGATACCAACGCCTAGGCCAATACCCATAATAGGGCCCATTAAAGGAGAGATAAGAAAAGCCCCAGTAATAACAGCTGGAGAGTTGATATTGAGGCCAATAGAGGCAATGAATATGGCAAAAATTAGTGTCCACAAATTAATGCCCCGAAACTCGATTCCTCGACTAATAGCCTGTATGACATCCGTTTCGTCTTCTTTATCTTCTTCCAGGCTAAACCGCTCACGCAGAAAGGAGCTGAAGTGAGTTAAGGGGTTGGATTTATTAAATCGGGGTTCATTTTGGTCGTCTACAGTCATTCTTTATGCATGCGGTTACTAGTCACTAACACAAAACAAGATGCGGTTTTAATGGAAAGTTAATGTAATCTTGCTCAATTCCACTACTCAATTATGGATCTATTTACCCTCATTACTTTACTTATTGTTGCTTCGGCAGTGTTTGCCTACCTGAACACAAAACTGCTTAAACTTCCTGATGCCATTGGCATTATGGTTTGCTCGCTGGGCTTCTCTGTCCTGTTACTTGGCCTGAACTCAATTTATCCTGACCAGTTAGCCTCTGTTCGTCAGACTGTTGCCGGCATTAACTTTGGTAAAGCGCTTTTCGATGTGATGTTAAGCTTCCTGCTTTTTGCCGGCGCTTTCCATACCGATTCTGCCAAGCTGAATGTTGAACGACGCTCGGTTATGCTGTTTGCTTTTGTGGGGGTCTTACTAAGTACCTTTCTGGTTGGTTCAGGTCTTTATTTATTGACCAGACATCTCGACCTGGCTTTGTCATTCCCGCTTTGCCTGTTGTTTGGGGCTTTAATTTCACCCACCGATCCAATCGCCGTATTAGGCATCTTGTCTAAGTTCAAACTACCCGACAGCGTCAAGCTCAATATTGTGGGCGAATCACTCTTTAATGATGGCGTAGGGGTTGTCGTGTTTGCTTCTATTTATCGAATTGTCCTCAACGGAGCCGACAGTGTAAGTGCTGGAGAGATCGCCTTGCTGTTTCTCGAAGAAGCCGGTGGCGGTATAGTATTTGGCCTTGCTTTAGGGTACGGGATGTTCCTGGTTTTACGTTCGATCAACCACTATCAGACCGAAGTGATTGTCACGGTAGCCGGGGTTATGGGTGGGTACTTACTTGCTCAGAAACTTCATATTTCGGGCCCATTGGCGATGGTGGTCACCGGTCTTATGGTGGGTGGACATAGCCGTCGGCAGGACGCCATGAGTCAACTCACCGAGGAGTACGTCGACAAATTCTGGGAGCTGGTTGATGGGATTCTAAATGCCTTACTTTTTGTGCTTATTGGCGTTGAGCTGCTACTGATTGATTTTCAGATAACACAATGGTCCATTTATTTACTAGTCGTGCTCCTGGTCCTGATAGCCCGGTATGTAGCCATTCTCATTCCCTTTACGCTGGCTCATCGCTGGCTGGACCTCGACAGGAATGCCCCTGTTATGCTGACCTGGGGTGGGCTACGGGGAGGGCTGTCCATTGCGATGGCGCTGTCCATTGATGGCTCCTTACCACAGAAAGAGTTCATTGTGACGATTACGTATGCAGTCGTTTTGTTTTCCGTAATTGTACAGGGATTGACCATGGAGCGGCTCATTCGGCGGCTGTACCCACCTGATAATAAAGGTTAGTGACAACCTTATAGATAGCGGATACAATGGATCGAATACCAGTCATACAAACCACAACTAGGCTAATGTCGCAAATTTAATAGCTTCGGCATCCCAGATCGGAGCTTGCTGAATGGCTTCTATTGCCTGACTCGGATTGTCAATAACTGTCCACATTTGACGATGTACAGGAGCCATAAAGTTTTCGTCAATACATCGCTCAAGCATGGCAATTAAAGGATCATAAAACCGGTTCGTGTTTAAAATCAGAATAGGTTTGGTAAATAGTCCCAATCGCTTTAATGTAATGGCTTCTAATAATTCTTCTAAAGTACCACAGCCGCCGGGCAGTGCAATTAATGCATCTGTGCCATCCAGAAAAGCCTTTTTGCGTTCATGCATATCGTCTACGAATCGAAATTCATTGACCCCTTTATGAGCCCATTCAACGGTACGCATAAATTCAGGCATAATACCGACTATACGCCCTCCCCGACTTAAGACACTATCGGCCAGCCTACCCATCAGACCAATACCACCACCCCCATAAATGACCGTTGCCTGATGGTTAACCAAATTGATGGCCAACTGATCAACAGCCTCGAAATAAATAGGAGCAACTTGATTGCTGGAGGCACAATAAACACATACTTGCAGCGACATAATGACAGTTTTTCGAATGTATAGCGATAAAACAGGGGCAAATTTGCAAACCTAAATATACATTTCGACTTAGTTCATAAAACTTTCGCAAAACCAGCCTAACCACGATTAAAAAATCTAATCGGCTTCTACTTCGTTTCTCTTGACCTCATTGACAAAGGGTTGCGCCATCGTTTCGCGGACAAATCCGGCTTTCAGGTGCTCATAGAACGATACCGGATCTACCAGCGATGCAGCTCCCTGCGCCATCAGTCCACCCAACAGTAATTGAAAAATAGCGGAATGCCGATCGGTCATTTCCAGTACCAGAATAGCCGCCGTGAATGGAGAGCGAACGACCCCCGTCAGGAAGCTTACCATACTCACCAGAATGACCAGATTCGTATCGCTGGGCGTTACCCGGATTAGTCGGGCCATTGCATCGCCGAGGATGGCTCCGGCGCTTAGTGAGGTGGCGAAAACCCCACCCGCTGCCCCACTGCTGTAACTGAGCGCCATACCCGCGAACCGTACTGGAAACAGATACCAGGGTGTCTGGTGATCGTTTTGAAACAGGAGTCGATTAATAATAGGCTTCCCCGTACCAACGGCATCCGTACCAACCAGGTAGGCCAGACCGGCCAGCACCAGCCCGCAGGCTGCTACCCATATAGCCTGCTCCCGACTGGTACGGAACCGTCGCCGGTAGGCATTGACCCATAATAGCGCTTTAGCAAACACTGCCCCCGCTAAACCAGAAACCATCGCCACCAGCACAACGACGCCCAAAAACCAGCCGGTCGAAACCGTCACTTTCGGAAAACCCAGGTACAAATAAGGCCCCTGAATGGCCTGAGCGGTCATCCCGGCAATGATTACGGCGGTAAACACAGCGGTACGAAAGCGGGTAATATGTGTTTGGGTCAGTTCTTCCACCACGAAGACAATTCCACCCAGTGGCGTATTAAAGGCAGCCGCCAGCCCAGCGGCTCCGCCCGTAACGAGCGCAATTTGTCGGGACAGTTGGGGCCAACCCGCCGGTTGCAGTCGATTGATGGCCCGAAAAATAGCCGCCGAAATCTGAATAGTCGGCCCTTCTCGTCCAATAACACCACCCCCGATCAGCAGGACAACACTACTGAGAACTTTGACGAGCGCTACCCGCATACTTAGCAAATAGTTCGTACGGTGATGCGTCCTGGGATTTGACAGTTCAATACCTGCCATGACCTGCGGAATACCGCTGCCTCGTGCCGCCGGAGCCAGTTTTGCGACCACCAGCCACGCAAGCAGGAAGGCCAACGGGGTGGTTACAAACACGAGCATCGGATGAGCCTGAATCCAGGTAAAACTGGTTTGCTCCGCCCATATAAACAGTTCTTCGTAACCAACAGCAACAAGACCAGTCAGCAGAGAGGCTACCCAAAACGGCAGGCTTTGGAGTATAATCCGGCGCACACGCTCGGTGTATAACCGCTTGATAACGTGCTGATCCAGCCAGGCCAGTACCTGTGCGTATCGAGAAGGTCTATTCGCCATGCAGTAATGATGTGTTCCAGTTTGTCATAATAACGTAAGGAGCAAGCAGATGATTAGGCGAAGCGCAAAGTCTAAGCAAATTCTAAGAAGTCTTTAATTCCTTTATAACCAGTGGGGATCACCTTTGTCTCATTCTCCAATACGCCAACAAATTATTATCCGTATGGAAACAACTTCACGAACGTCAACACCGCTGACCGCTATTCTGGCCATGCTACTCACCCTTGGTGTGGTTGGTGGCCTGTATTTGGATAAAACCCGAACCCTGGTTGACCGCTTTGATCAGGAAGAACGGCGGGCCGATTCGCTCCTGTCGGTCAAACTTCAACTCGAAGGCGACGTTCGCAGCCTAACGAGTCAACTGGAAACGGCCACTAGTGAGAACGAATCGCTAGGTAAACGCATCAGTGCCTTACATGGCCAATTATACCAACGGGATGCCGTGGAGAGACAACTTCGTCAGCAAAACAGGCTGCGGACAGGCACCATTCATGGGCTTCATCGAAATCTGGATTCGATGACAACCATTCGTGATAGTTTAGAAAACCAGCTGGCTGCCATGAATGATAAAATCGGTTGGCTAACTGATTCGAATGGGCTACTACTCAAAGAAGCAAAAGAGCTACAACAAAAAATAAATGATCTGAATACGACCTTACAAACAAAGGTTCCTCGCTCGGCCATTACAGGCGATGAGTTTATGGTTGAATCCACCAAGGGAAATCATAAAGAAACCGCGAAAGCAAAAAAGGTAAATACAGTAACTATTTCGCTCAATGTACCTCCGGAATTACAAGTAGATTCCATTCAGGAAGTATTCGTAAGCCTGACCGACCCTCAGCACAATCCGGTAATGCCGCCCTTACGTACCGAAACGGTTGTTCTGGAATCAGTCAATGAAGTTGTACCGGTTCATGCCATTCAACGGGTGATTTTCACTGGAAAGCCAACACGAATCTCGATCCGTTTAACGCCTGACAAAACCCTGAAGCCGGGTATATACCGGGCATCGGTTTACACCAAAAACGCCTATTTAGGCTCCGTTGACTTTCGACTCCGGGACAGTTTCTGGTTCTTTTAGCAATTGGATTTCGTCTTTTTCTAAGCCAATTCTAAGCAGTCTTTAAGCCCCTTCTTAGGTCTGGGTGGTAATTTGTCCCTGACTTCAGAGATGCACTAAACAATCATCTGGTTGAAGAACAAATCCTAAGCAACATGAAAACGCACCTATCAATATTACTTCTCTCGGGGCTGGCGGGCAGCGTTACTGCCCAGACGCCAACACCTGATGCCAATACATTAATGAGCCTGGGGCGCTTCGAAGAAGCTGCCCAAGTCCTGAGTCGAACGGCTCAGCAAAGCCCATCGGATCAAACTATATTCGACGCTGGCTATGGCTATCTCCGGGCAGGCAAACCTGATTCGGCCCGTGCCTGGTTTTATAAAGGCATTTCGATGGATGACAAACGGATTCCATTAAACCAAACAGGCTCGGCCCTGACCTACCTCGTACAAAACGATAATGCAAATGCCGACCCTAAACTGGAGGAAGTCATCAGCCGGAGTAAAGGCAAAAACGCCGACATTCTGTTTCGAATTGGGGAAGCCTACACAGGCTATCTAACCCCCGGCGACGGCTCCATTAAGCCCCGCTATCCAAAAGCAGTCAATGCCGCAAAAGCCATTGACTACCTGAACCGGGCAGCCGATCGGGACAAGAAAAATCCGGCTATCCAGTTGGCCCTCGGCGATGCGTATTATCTAAACAAAGATGCGGGTACGGCCGTCACCCGCTACGAAAGTGCCCTTGAACTGGGCATGAACCCATCGCGGGTGTACCAACGGATCGGCGATATTTACTGGCAGGGCCGCAACCTGAATCTGGCCGTGGAGAACTATAAGAAAGCCATTGAAGCCAGTGCCAACTACGCTCCTGCTTACAACCAGTTAGCCGAACTGTATTTCCTGGTCAACCGCTACAAAGAAGCCGCCAACTACATTGATCAGTACGTGAACGTATCGAACGATAAGCGTCAGGAGACACTGTTACGGCAGGCTCAGTTTCATTTTCTGGCTAAAGATTATCAGCGAGCGGTCAACCTGATCGATAGCAACCGCACCGCATTAGCCCAGAATCCTATTGTGTACCGAATTGAAGGCTGGGCGTATTCGTCCTTGAAAGAACCGCAAAAAGCCATTCAAAATATTAGTACGTTCCTGGAAAAAGCACCGGGAAAGGCTATGCCCGACGATTACAAATACCTCGGCATGGCTTATATGGGTATCGAAAATCCCGGCAGTGATTCACTAAAAGCAGTCAATGACTCCATTGGCGTGACTTATCTGGCCAAAGCTGCTCCCTTCGATACGACCGAGAATCTGTATAGCGTCATGGCCAAGTACTATTACCGGGCCAAGAAACACCCCGAAGCAGTAGCCACCCTGGATTCGGCCGCAAAGCATCACTTCAAAGCGGATGTGCAGGATTTATTTCGTTATGGGATGAGTAACTATACGCTGGGTTTTCAGCGGGATAGTCTCGGGAAGTTAGTACGAGACACGGTGCGCTTCGCCCTGGCCGATTCGGCATTGGCACTAGCGCAAAAAGCCTCCCCTGATTATGCCCCAACGGTGTTGTACAGGGCCAAAGCGAACTACTATGCCTACGCTCCCGAAGAAGCCGTTCGGAATGGGAAAGCGAAGCCCTACTTCGAGCAGTTCATTAGCATGGTTTCAGATAAAGAAGAAGAACGGAATCGCTATAAGAAAGACCTGTTGCTGGCCTTCAAGTATATGATTTCCTACAACGAACTGGTTACCAAAGACGATAATGCCCGAACTGAATGGCTGAAGAAAGGCCTTTCATTATTCCCGGAAAATAAGGACTTAGCCAAGATTGCTGCTCCTGAAGCAGACAGTCAATAAACTCATTACTTTTTCATAGTTGAACATGCCGATTCAAACCGCTACCAGAGCTATGATCTCTAGTAGCGGTTTTGTGTTGGTCGCAAAAACGTTTATTTAGCTATTAGTTGCTTCACTAACCGTTTTAGTTTAGCAATTTCTTGCTGTTGTTGCTCTAACATCTCGATACGCTTTACTTGCTGTTGATTCTCTCGTTTAACAATTGCAAATTCCGCCTGTTGTTGCTGACTGGTCTTCTCCAACCTAATACTATACAAGGTCAATTCCTCTATTTTCTCCAATAAAGTAGCATTCAACTTGGTTAAATCCACTCCTTCTTTAAGCACTTGCTCTGCCGAGGAAATTCTCGGCAAATGACCCCACTGCTGAACGTAGCGCGACACCTCCACTAATGGCATTAGCTTGTAATCTGGATGAAACACACGATCTGCCCACTCATCGGGATGGTTAATCCGCAACTTATAGCGAGCCAGCACCACATCTCCTTGCTCATTGACACTCAGAAATTTGTCGGTCGATGCTATAGTTGGACTCCCACTGGTCAACTGTTCCAGACGCATTCCTGACTCGTGGTCCTTAGGGCTACGAATATGGAGCCGGGCTGTAGGTGAACTAGTACCGATACCTACATTAGCTTCATTTCCCAGCACCACTGCGTTACTCACGCGTACGGTAGCTCCAGCTCCAATGGCGGTGGCATGGTGCAGAACCATAGATTCAGCACGGGTCTGGTGACCAATCAAGGTGTTACTTACTCCTGCCCACTGACCTGCCCCAGCCTCTCCACCAATTATGACATGATGCCCACCGCTACCATCGCCTGCCTGAGTGTTATAGCCCATGAGCACGTTGTCGTCACTGGTTGTAATTGTTGTACCGGATTGGGGACCAATAATAATGTTATTACTACCGGTAGTATTGTTTTTACCTGCTTGGTAGCCGAAAAACGAATTTTGATAGCCTGTCGTATTGGCATAGCCTGCACTAACTCCTAAAAAGGAGTTTGAGCTCCCTGTTGTATTGGTAGTGCCTGCATAAGCACCAACAAAAGAATTATCACCACCTGTCGTGTTTGCATAACCCGCATTGTATCCTACAAAGGAATCTCGTGAGCCTGTCGTATTGTTGTAACCTACAGTGGCTCCTAAAAACGAATTCGCAGCACCTGTCGTGTTAAAAAAGCCCGCGGAGGCTCCTATAAAAGAATTACCAGAGCCAGTGGTATTGAAAGCGCCCACCTGGTAACCTAAAAAGGAATTATTACTGCCTGTCGTATTTGCATAACCTGCATTGTAGCCTACAAAGGAATTTTGCCAAGCAGTCGTGTTGTAATAGCCAGCGTTAGTTCCTATAAAGGAATTTGCACTGCCTGTCGTGTTTGCATAACCTGCATTGTAACCTACAAAGGAATTTTGCACACCTGTCGTATTATTGTAGCCCGCCTGATAACCTACAAAGGAATTTTGCCAGCCGGTCATAGTTAGATTCCCCGCATTAGTCCCAATCAACGTATTGTTAATACTTGGAGACGACGAATTGGCTGTTCTTTCCACATAGTTAGTTTGAGCTTGAGCGAGAGTTGCAATGAGATATAGACAACCGAAAATACATACCCAGAGGCTGCTTTTAATCGTATGTATAAAGAAATACATAGTTTATTTTTTCAAAATATTAGTATTACTATAAATAACCTTTATTTCATTTCAAAAGTATAATTAAATACTCTAAATATAAAAAACAAACTATAAAAATCCATCCGTATCAAAACGATGAAGGGCCGGGAGGCCCTATTTTTTGCATCAACCTCGCACTGAAAACTCTAATATAGATTAGATAATTATTACGATAATATTGATTACCAAGCCTTTTTCATCAGTCCTCTGGCAGTTATTCTAAGTAAATTCTAAGAAATTTCTAAGCTAGCCTTTAATCGTGTTAGCCTATTTGCCGATGGTATCCTTATGTTCAGTCAGAAAACTGGGCAGAGCGATACCAAAAGGATCATTTACATCCTAACCAACCACTTTCCCTTATGCAATCTTATTCAGGCCTACTTGCCTTACTTAGTACGATTATACTGGCCTCCTGCTCAGCTCATAGCGAGAAAAAGCAGGAGTCGGCGCCAACACTCCCGGTCATTCAGTTAACCCAACAGGATGCCACCCTCGATCACGATTATGCCAGCAACCTGGAAGCCGTGCAGAATGTGGAGGTCCGGGCCCGGGTAGCGGGCTATCTGGATAAGATTCTGGTCGATGAAGGAAAGCCCGTTCATAAAGGACAGCTGCTATTTCAACTCAACCCAACTGAATATCAGGTGGAAGTAGACCGGGCACAGTCCAGTCTGGAGAGTGCGATGGCCCAGGCCGAATCAGCGGAAGTGGAAATGGGCCGGGTGAAACTGCTGGTCACTAAAAATGTGATTTCGCCTTCTGAGCTAAAGCTGGCCAAATCGAAACTGGAAACCGCCCGGGCGGGTATCAATGGAGCCCGATCCGCCCTGAACAAAGCCCGGTTTCATGTCTCGCTGACCAGTATTCGGGCTCCCTTCGACGGGGTTATCAACCGACTTCCCTTCAAACGGGGTAGCCTGATTGAAGAGGGCGCTCTGCTGACTACCCTCTCCGACCTGAGGGAGATGTATGCCTATTTCAATGTATCGGAGAAAGAATATCTATCCTTCATCAAAAAACGGCTCGACCCCGAAAAAACGACCGTTCGGGAAGTCGACTTGCTGCTGGCCGATGATTCGCCTTATCCCTATAAAGGCAAAATCGAAACCACCGAAACGGTCTTCGAAGGCAACTCCGGTACCATTGCGTTCCGGGCTACTTTCCCCAACCCCAAACGCCTGCTCCGGCACGGGGCTACGGGCAAAATTCGGCTGGAGACCGACGTGGACGATGCCATTCTGGTGCCTCAACGAGCCGTTTTTGAAGTGCAGGACAAAAACTTCGTGTATGTCGTTGACGCATCCAATAAAGTCCGAAGCCGAAGCTTTATCCCCAGCAGCCGGGTCGACCAGTTTTACATCGTTCAATCGGGCCTAAAGCCTGGCGATCGTATTGTCTACGAGGGAATTCAGAGCCTCAAAGATGGTATGCGCATTGTCCCGAAAGCACTTCCCGCCAAACGCCTACAGGCCCTCTATGCGTCGGCCCGCTAATAAATGACTCGTAACGACTCCCCATACCTATGTTTACTATATTCGTTAAACGACCTTTACTCTCCACCGCCATTTCGGTCCTGATTGTGCTGATGGGCGTGCTGGCCCTGACGGGGCTGCCCGTTACACAGTTTCCCGACATTGTGCCCCCATCGGTCACCGTAACCACCAGGTACACGGGAGCCAGCGCCGATGTCTGCGTCAAGGCCGTGGCTACCCCGCTCGAACGAGCCATTAATGGGGTGCCCAACATGACGTATATGACGTCCATTTCGGGCAATGATGGCACGACCCTCATCACGGTGTTCTTTAAAGTGGGGACCGATCCCGATCTGGCGGCCGTAAACGTGCAAAACCGGGTGACGACCGTCATGGACGAGCTGCCCGAAGAAGTCATCAAGGCGGGGGTCGTGACCGAAAAAGAGGTCAACAGCATGCTGCTGTACCTCAATATTGTCAGTGATGATCCAAAAGTGGATGAAAAATTCATCTACAATTTCGCCGACATCAATGTGCTGGCCGAACTGAAGCGGATTGACGGGGTGGGTTTTGCGGCCATTATGGGCAGCCGGGATTACTCCATGCGGGTCTGGCTCAAACCCGACCGCATGACCGCCTATGATGTATCGCCCGACGAAGTGATCGCCGGTATTCGCAAGCAGAATGTCGAAGCGGCTCCGGGTAAAGCGGGCGAAAGCGCCGACCGCGATCCCCAAACGCTTCAATATGTACTCCGCTACACGGGTAAGTTTTTTGAACCGGCTCAGTACGAAAACCTCATCCTGCGCACCAACGCCGACGGCTCTCCCCTGCGCCTGAAAGATGTGGCCGACGTGGAATTCGGCTCGCTGGATTATGGCGTTCTCTCCAAAAACGACGGACGTCCCTCGGCGGCCATCATGCTCAAACAACGGCCCGGCTCCAACGCCAGCGATGTGATTGCCAATGTAAAAACGCGGATGGCCGAACTGAAAGAAAGCTCGTTTCCAACCGGCATGACCTACAATTATGCCTACGACGTGTCGCGGTTTCTGGATGCCTCTATTCATGAAGTTGTCCGTACGTTGATCGAAGCCTTTGTGCTGGTGTTTATCATCGTGTTCCTGTTTTTGCAGGACTGGCGGTCCACGCTGATCTGCGCGCTGGCCGTACCAGTGGCCCTGATCGGCACCTTTGCCTTTATGAGCCTGATCGGCTTCTCGATTAACCTGCTCACCCTGTTTGCCCTGGTGCTGGCCATCGGAATTGTGGTCGATAATGCCATTGTGGTGGTAGAGGCTGTTCACGCTAAAATGGAGGAGTCCCACCTGACGCCCCGAGCCGCTACCTTTTCGGCCATGAGTGACATTGCCGGCGCCATCGTGGCCATTACGCTCGTCATGTCGGCGGTGTTTATTCCGGTCGCCTTTATGTCGGGGCCGGTGGGTATTTTCTACCGGCAGTTCTCGCTCACGCTGGCCATTGCGATTGTCATCTCCGGTGTCAATGCGCTGACCTTGACGCCCGCTCTCTGTGCGATTCTGCTCCGCCCCGTACACGGCGAGCAAAAAGGGCTGCTGGGTCGCTTCTTTGCCAAATTCAACCGGGGGTACGAATCGCTGGCGGGTAGGTATCAGGGATTACTCCGTCGGATGGCCAACCGGAGCGTTATCACCTGGGGGCTGTTACTGCTCTTTATCGTGGCCACCTGGGGCATCAGTATTGTGCTGCCGGGCGGTTTTATCCCGACCGAAGATCAGGGCATGATTTACGTCAACGTGACCACGCCCGCCGGGGCCACCGTCGACCGAACCGAGAAAGTCATGGATGCCATCGAAGCGGTGGCCTCGGAGCAGGAATCGGTTGAGAACGTATCAACGCTGGCGGGCTATAGCCTGCTGACCGACGGGGCGGGGGCTTCCTATGGCATGGGCATGATTAACCTCAAGCCCTGGGAGGAGCGCCACCAGTCGATGCAGGAACTGATTGCCACGCTGGAAGAAAAAACCAAAGGGATTACCGATGCGACGATTCAGTTTTTCCCGCCCCCTACCGTACCTGGCTTTGGTAATTCGAGTGGCTTTGAGCTCCGTATGCTGGATCGGGGCCGCAGTGGTGATCTGAATCAAACGGCTAAGGCCGCGCAGGATTTTATAGCGGCCCTGAAAAAACGGCCCGAAATCAGCGATGCCTTTACCAGCTTCGATCCTAATTTCCCCCAGTATCTGCTGCATGTCGATCAGGAGAAAGCGTCCCAGAAAGGCGTTTCCATCGACAACGCCATGAGTACGCTGCAAACGATGATGGGCAGTTATTATGCGTCCAACTTCATCCGCTTCGGGCAGATGTATAAAGTGATGGTGCAGGCGGCCCCCAGTTACCGAACCAAACCCGAAGATGTGCTGAACATGCGGGTCAAGAACGACCAGGGCGAAATGGTACCCTATGCCAACTTCGTTACCCTGGAGCGCGTTTACGGCCCCGAGCAGCTGACCCGTTACAACATGTACACCTCGGCCATGATCAATGGCGATGCGGCCCCCGGCTATAGCAGCGGTGACGCGATCCGGGCTGTTCAGGAAGTAGCTGCTCAGACGTTGCCCAAAGGCTACGCGTATGAGTGGTCGGGTATGTCGCGGGAGGAGGTCGAGTCAGGGAACCAGGCGATTTACATTTTCGCGATCTGTTTAGTGTTCGTGTATATTCTGCTGATGGCGCAATACGAAAGTGTGTTTTTGCCGCTGTCGGTCCTGCTGTCGCTACCCACGGGCATATTCGGGTCTTTTTTCTTTCTCTACCTGATGGGCCTTCAGAACAACATCTACGCGCAGGTAGCACTGGTGATGCTCATTGGCCTGCTGGGTAAAAACGCCATTCTGATCGTTGAGTTTGCCAGCCAGCGGCAGAAGGAAGGTTTACCGATTGTGAAAGCAGCCATCGAGGGTGCGGTTTCCCGTTTACGCCCGATCCTGATGACTTCCTTCGCCTTTATCGCGGGCCTGATTCCGCTCTGCCTGGCAACGGGTGCGGGTGCGTTGGGCAACCGATCCATTGGAACGGCAGCGGCCGGGGGTATGCTGACGGGTACGTTGTTCGGACTGGTCATTGTACCCGGTCTGTACGTGTTCTTCGCCAAACTCGCCGAACGCTTTCAAACCAAGCCGCCAGTTGATGACGACCCGCTGGATCATCACGCGCAGGCGACCGAAATCGACATGATTGAACTATCCACCCAAACGCACGTCAATGGAAAAGTCATCCCCAAATAAGCCAACACGTAATATCGCGGCAATCAAGCCATTACACCGAATACGGGCTATGTTGGCTCCGTGTAGTGTTACCTGTCTACTCTTCCTAAGCGGTTGTCAGTTACCCAATACTGTACTTCAGTCCGCCAACCGGCCCCTACCTGTTTCCTTTGCAGGCCAATCGGATTCGACGGGGATTGCCCGGCAAAACTGGCGGACGTTCTTTGCTGATCTCCAGTTGACGCAGCTGATTGACACCGCCTTAGCCAGTAATCTGGATCTACGGATCGCGACCCAACGGATCGAGATGGCCCGCGCGTCCTTCCTGTATAGCCAGGGGGCGCTGGTCCCTCAGGTCAATGCCGTGGCGTCGGCGGGAGTTGACCGATACGGGCAGTACACCATGAACGGGGTTGGGAATTACGATACCAATTTATCGGATAATATTCGGGGCAAGCAACTAACGCCCAACCCTACTCCCGACTATTTTTTGGGTGCCCGCAGCAGTTGGGAAATCGACATCTGGGGCAAGCTGCACAACCGAAAAAAAGCGGCCTACCTGCGCCTGCTCGCGTCGGAGAAGGGCCGCCATGCCGTGATAACCGCCCTGGTGGCTGAAATTGCCCGGCACTACTACGCCCTGCTGGCCCTGGATGGTGAACTGGAAATTCTCCAGAAAAACATTGACTATCAACAGAATGCGCTGGAGCTTGTCCGCATCCAGAAAGAAGCGGGTCGGGTCACAGAACTGGCCGTTCAGCAATTCTCGGCCCAACTCTTGAATACCCGAAGTCGGCAGGGGCAGGTACGCCAGCAGATTGTCGATCATGAGAATCAGTTAAACCGCTTACTGGGTCGCTATCCGCAACCTATTGCCCGGGGAAAATCCCTCCAGGACCGCGACCTTCCCGGCCAGGTACAGACGGGTATCCCGGCGCAGATGCTGGTTCGCCGACCCGACATCCGACAGGCAGAACTTGATCTTCAGGCCGCCCATATTGACATCGACGTTGCCCGAGCCGAGTTTCTGCCTAGCCTGAACCTGACAGCTTATTTAGGTCTAAACGCCTTCCGGACGGGGGTGCTGTTCAACCCGGCGTCCCTGGCTGCGGGTTTGCTGGGTGGTTTGTCGGCCCCCATCCTGAATCGACGCGCCGTGAAAGCCAACTATCAGCAGACGGTGGCACAGAGCCGGGAATCGTTGTATCGGTATCAGCAGGCTATTCTGACGGGCTTCAGCGAGGTGTCGACCCAATTGCGGGGCGTCGAGAATTACCGTTCGGTGGCCGAGTTGCAGGCGCAGGAAGTAGCCGTTTTGGAACAGGCCGTCTCGACATCAAACGATTTGTTTCGGGGTGGGTATGCCTCCTATCTGGAAGTGATCACGGCCCAACGGAGCGTGCTGGAAGCCGAACTGGCGCTCATCACCACCAAGCAGTCCCAGTTCCTGGCCCTGACGGATTTGTACCGGGCGTTGGGGGGCGGTTGGGAGTAGATCGGAATACTCTCGAAAAAACTATAATTTTACCTGGTGTCAACAAATCTAAATTATTGTGAACAATTCAAATGAACATAAAGCTATATTCATCCGTCGGTGTCCACTATGGTTTGTTGTACTGCTTTTCTTCCTGCTTGGTGCAAAAGCGGACCAACCCGCAGACCGAATTATAGGCCGGTGGCAATTCCCTTCCAAGGGGTCTAGCGTTGATATTTACCGACAAGGTGGTCTTTACTTTGCCCGGGTAGCCGAAGTTGACCAGGCAGGCGAGCAAAACTTCGGCTTAATGAAAGATAGCCTTCTCATCCGTGACCTCCGTTTCGATGGAGAGGTTTGGGCTGGGGGACGCTTAATTCACCCAAAGACTGGGATTTCTTTAAGCGCTGAGGTGGAAATGTCCAGGCCGCAGGTCATAAACGTAACCATCTATAAAGGCATCAAACTACTTCACCGGAAATTCATAATGACTCGTCAGGAAAAGCACTAGCATTCAGCAGCGTTCCTGATAAGTCGCCTTTCACATCTATCAGCTGTTGTCCTTCGTAATGGATGGATTACAGATACCGTTCATAGTCTGCCCATTCGTCAATATCGGTTAGCTCGCCGAGTCGGGCGAAGGTCAGATTATGTTGCAAAATAGCTAGTTCCGTGAGTTGGCAAAGCTCCGGCTGACTCCAGGGCATGTCCCGAAATAAAAACGCCTGAAGCTGATTCATGCCCAGTAAATAATACCCCCCATCGGTAGCCGGGCCGATGACTACGTCTACCGTATCGAGTACCCGAATGGCCTGGTTGATATGATCGGGGGTTATCTCGAGACAGTCGCTGCCAATGATGATGACCTTATTTGCGCCGGTGGCAAACTGTTCCTGAAACGCATTGGCCATTCGCTCACCCAGATCAGCACCCGTTTGTTGATACTTTGGGTATTGATTCCAGCCATCATCTGGGTTGATAAAATCACCGTAATAAACGACGCACTCGTTTGCAAAGGAATGGGCTAGCTGTTGAGTATAGGCCAACAGGTGGCTATATACCTCAACTGCTCTGGCATCTCCCACGGTGCGGGCGATCCTGGTTTTTACCTGACCCGGAATCGGATTTTTTACAAAGACAATAAGACGGTTGGCGGTCATACGCTTAGGTAATAAATGCGTGAGCTTCAAGCAGCGGCTACCTGCCAAACGGTTAACTTGCAGAAAAAGTTAGGCCAACTACTCTATTTACCATGCTTGAACAAATTCAGCAGGCGACCCAGTTTATTCAGTCAAAAACACAACGAACACCCCGGATTGGGATTATTCTGGGCACTGGTCTCGGTGCCCTGGCCAAAGAACTGACAATTGAAACAACGCTACCCTACGAAACGATTCCACACTTTCCGCTATCGACGGTTGAGTTTCACTCGGGTAAATTGCTTCTGGGAACGCTGGAGGGCAAGCCGGTTGTGGTGATGCAGGGGCGCTTTCATTTTTATGAGGGCTATTCCATGCAGCAGGTCACCTTTCCGGTGCGGGTAATGCACGCGCTGGGTGTTCGGACATTGCTGGTGTCCAATGCCGCCGGAGGCCTGAATCCAGCTTTCCAAACGACTGATTTGATGGTTATTGACGACCATATCAGCCTGTTGCTACCCCAAAATCCACTGGTAGGCCCCAATCCACCCGAATTCGGTGACCGCTTCCCGGATATGAGCGAACCCTATAGCAAATCCCTGATCGATCAGGCGTTTACACTGGCTGCTAACCTGGGAATTCCTCTCCAGCGGGGGGTGTATGTAAGTGTTACAGGACCACAACTCGAAACACGGGCCGAGTACCGAATGCTTCGCCAATGGGGAGCCGATGCCGTAGGCATGTCGACGGTGCCCGAAGTCATTGTGGCCAATCAAATGGGAATGGCCGTTTTTGGCGCATCGGTCATTACAGATATGTGTTTACCCGATTCACTGGAAAAAGCTGACATCACCAAAATCATCGCGGCTGCAGGTATTGCCGAACCGAAGCTGACGGCTCTCATGAAGGCATTGGTTGGTCAGCTAAGTGATTAATGGATTTACCAACGCTCCGGTTGGCTCCGACCAGTTAATTAAAATAGGCGTAGTAGCCCATCTGGTTGACGAAAAGTACCGACGGATCCGGAAAATCTGTAGCCACCAGCGGATTCTGATACGAAGTCTGCTCCATGTTGAATTAGATTTAAAGGCACCCGTCTGGTCAGGGCAATAAACTCATGACGTTATGTTATTGGTAAAGAATCGATTAGTCTAAGGATCTCTTAACGAAACGAAAAATCAGGATTATGGGCTTAATCTCCTCTTAATCCTGTTTAGTAAACACTCCTAACGAGAATAGGTTAAGGAATTACGCAGCAGTAGCCAGATCCATTGGTTGTACCTCAGTTTCCTCTAGCATGGTCACTCAATTTATGTTTGCCACAGGCATTGAAAATAGCAACCCGACAATTCAGGGAGGCACCTATCGTCAGGATGAATTAGCGAAATGCGGTCATTATCAGCACTGGCGAACGGACTTTGACCTGGTCGAGGAACTGGGCATTCACTTTCTGCGCTACGGCCCCCCTATCCATACCACTTTTCTGGGCGAAGGAAAATACGACTGGTCGTTTGCTGATGAAACGTTTGGCGAATTGCGAAAACGCGACATAGTACCCATTGTAGACCTGTGTCATTTTGGTGTACCCGATTGGATTGGCAATTTCCAGAATCCCGATTTTCCCACTCTTTTTGCCGACTATGCTCACGCTTTCGCGAAGCGGTTTCCCTGGGTTCAACTCTATACCCCCGTCAATGAAATGTACGTCTGCGCTGAGTTTTCGGCTCTGTATGGCTGGTGGAATGAGCAACTACGGAGTGATGCCGCTTTTGTGAGGGCCCTGAAGCATATTGTTAAAGCGAACGTACTGGCCATGAGCGCCATTCTGGAAGTAAGACCCAATGCTCTGTTTATTCAGAGTGAATCGTCGGAGTATTTTCATGCCGAAAATCCAGCGGCTATCAAACCCGCCGAGATCCTGAATGCCAAACGTTTTCTGTCGCTCGATCTTAATTATGGCCGCCGGGTCGATTCGGAGATGTACGAATACCTGATGGACAACGGCATGACCCGCGATGAGTATCACTTCTTTATGGGTCATAACCTGAAGCAGTATTGCATTATGGGCAATGATTATTATCAGACCAATGAGCACCGGGTATCGGCAGATGGAAGTACCCGAGGCTCAGGGGAAGTATTTGGCTATCACGTCATTACGACTCAATACCACGACCGATATCGACTACCCGTTATGCACACCGAAACTAATCTATGGCAGGGGCCTAACGGCGACGAAGCCGTGAACTGGCTCTGGAAGGAGTGGGCCAACGTATTACGGGTTCGCAATGATGGCGTGCCGATGGTGGGTTTTACCTGGTATTCGCTCACCGACCAGGTTGACTGGGATTCGGCCTTGCGGGAAAACAACGGCAACGTCAACCCGCTGGGTCTGTGCGATCTCAACCGACAGATTCGCCCTGTTGGCCAGGCCTATAAACAGCTTATTAATGACTGGAGGCAGGTACTGCCCGCCCAGAGTGTCTGTCTGGAGGTGCCGATTATCATGCCCAGTGAGAGTGAGCAACCCTGGGCTCACCAGAAGCAGAACGATGCCAAAGTAGCTCGTCAGAATGTGGCTAACACTGTTTCTAAAACCAATCAAAGCGACACGTAATACAATGCGATTTCAGGATAAATTAGCGATTGTTACAGGTGGGGCCAGCGGGATTGGCCTGGCGATAGCCATACGGTTGGCTTCGGAGGGAGCCCGGCTGGTGTTGGCCGATCTAAACGAAGATAACCTTACGAAAGCCTTGCCCAATGTAAAAGCAGCTGGCGCGCCTGATGTTTGGGGCAGTGTTTGCAACGTGTCCATCGAAGCCCAGGTAGAAGCCACCGTACAGGGAGCACTGACGCGTTTTGGCAGGCTGGATGTGATTGTCAACAATGCCGGGCTTATGCAATTCAAGGCGCTGGAAGAATTGACGGGTGAGGACTGGCTACGCATCCTGAATGTCGATTTGCTGGGTGCGTTTTACTTCACCAAACAGGCATTTCTGCATATGAAACCCGGCGGTACGGTTGTGAATGTGGCCAGTATTCACGCCCTAGAAACCGAACCCCTGGTGGCTCCCTATGCAGCGGCCAAGGCTGCGGTATTATCGCTGACACGCTCCTCAGCGCTGGAAGGAAAACCCAAAGGCCTGCGTATCAATGCCGTTCTGCCTGGTGCCATTGATACGCCCATGTTGTGGAGCAACCCAAACGTAAAATCAGGGGTGGAAAAAATTGATCGGACAGACGTCGGTAAACCAGAGGACGTAGCGGCTACAATTGCTTATCTGGCATCGGATGATGCCGCGTTTGTACAGGGAGCGGAGGTGCGCATTGATGGCGGTCGGCTTGATCGGCTATGAGGAAAAACCCCATTTCAGTCATTCTTAATTTTTCGACTGTCTGGCTGATTCATGGCTCGATACCCAGTCCAGTGAGGAGATGGCAGCGGCCAGCGACAGTTCGCCTGCCGCCACGACACCTGCCACAATCTCGGCGAATTTATACACCTGGCCCGTACCGGAACAACCCAGTATGCTCAGGCATTCCTGCTGGGTTGGCAGACCGGTACCCCCACCCACAGTGCCTACAATGAGCGAAGGCAACGTAATGGAGCCGTATAAATCGCCGTTGGGCAATACCTCGGAAGTCGTAATAGCCGCCGAGGATTCTGCCAGACAAGCTACATCCTGACCGGTAGCGATGAATAAAGCCGCCAGCCCATTGACCGAATGTAGGCCGTTATTGTTCGTTCCAGCCATAAACGCACCCACATTACCGATACGGGCGTGCCGATCGAGTTGTTCGGGCTCAACCTGTAATTCCCGAAGCAGCAACTCTTTGGGAATAGTAACCTCGGCCGTTACCCGCTTACCCCGTGTTTGCAATGTATTGACAAACGACGGTTTCTTATCGGTTGCCATATTGGATTCCAGGTAAAAATGCTCGATGCCTTCAACCTTTTGTAGAAGAAAATTGCAGGCCGCCAGCGTTGCTTTACTAACCATGTTCTGACCCGCGGCATCGCCCGTTGTAAAGCCAAACCGCAGAAAAAGCAGGCGTCCTGCCTGATAAGGTGTGATGTATTTGAGTCTGGCAAAACGCGATGTAGATTCGGCTTCTAGGCGTAGCTCCGATTCATGATCGGCTACCCAGCGGGCCAGATCACGAGCGGCTCGGGCATCCCGCATCACAAAGACTGGCGCCCGTTGCATACCCTCGTCGATCACCGTACAGGTAACGCCACCACACTGATTGAGCAGCTTTATACCCCGATTATACGACGCTACCAATGTACCTTCAGTAGTTGCTAACGGAATCAGGAAATCACCCTGAGCGTGTTCGCCATTGATACGTAGGGGGCCAACCAGACCAATGGGAATCTGCGCGACGCCGACAAATTGCTCGCAGTTCCCCCGGACAAGAGTTGGATCAAACGCAACGTTGGTCAGGTACTTAGGCGAGGTTTGGGTATACTGGCGAAGAAAATCCTGCCGTTCCTGAATAATTTCCGGCACCATATCATCGACCGGATGACGCGGTATAGTGGTATTTTTCAATATTGATTCCTCCTGAAGTTGATCCGGACCGCCTTGTAACTCATCGTCAATCGTAATCGTTAACGTACCAAATGGATGGGACTGCAGAATCACCTCAATGGTATGACGACCGGGTGCCAAGGGCGCGGCAATTGCCTGAACCCTGACCTTCCGGCGAAGGGGAAATTTGAGTGGGTTTTTGGTGGATATGGCACTGACCCTGATAGCTTCCTGCCCATCCAGTTCCAGGGTAAAGGCATCGGCAGGGTAGGTTTGTCCGTCAATACGAACCTGCGTCAGACCCGTAAACTGAGCGTCGGCCAGGCGGTTCTTCAGCGAAAAGGTAAATCCAGTTGGCGTATTTTGTAAACTACTGCGGGTATAGAGCTGCTTTAACAGCACATTGGGTATAAAGCGAAACATAGTTGTCTTCTGGGGCAAGGGACCCGTTTCAGGTCAGGCACAAGGTAAACTCTCTGATCGGGAAAACAGTTATTCGGTAAAACAGCTTGTGACACGTATCGCCATCATTATTCCAACCTTTAATGAAGAACGGACACTGGCCCGAACGTTCCGGCAGCTTCGGCAATTGCACCCTGTACCAGACGAATTGATTGTGGTCGATGGAGGCAGTACAGATCAAACGATTTCGATCATTCAACAGCAAATCCAGCAACAAACAGCGCTGGCAGGCCATCCAACTATCAACCTGATACAAAGCCCGGTAGCCCGGCGGTCTTACCAAATGAATCTGGGTGTTCAGGCGTCTACCAGCGAGTACCTGTGTTTTTTGCATGCCGATACGTCACTGCCCGATGATGCATTACTGGTTATCCGCGAAACATTGGCCCAGCCCAACATTGCAGCAGGCGGCTTTATTTCCCTGATGCGCGGCCCCCTGCGAACCCGCTGGATTACGTCGTTTCACAACTTCATTAAAACCTACTACGCCCCGCTCTTTTTCCGTCCCTATCTATTCTTTTTCAAGGGTGCCCGATTGCTGTTTGGCGATCAGGTTATTTTTTGCCGACGGCAGCAGTTTCTTGACTGTGGGGGTTATTCTGACGAGTTACCCATTATGGAAGAAGCTGATATGCTGCTTCGTCTGGTGCGATTCGGGCGAATCCGGCAAGTAAACCGCGTGGTCGAATCGTCGGACAGGCGATTGGTCAAATGGGGATTCTGGCGGGCCAACGCCCTCTTTCTTTATGTAGGTGTTTTGTGGGGTATTGGCTACTCGGCTGAGAAGCTGAAACAGTTGTACGAAGATATTCGGTAGGAAAACAACTCAGCTGAGTCCAATCGGTGAAATGAATAGAAAACACTAACTTTGAGTACGTTATAAATCGTGGAACATATGGAACTCATTCATCAGCCGAACCTAACGCCAGAAGAACGTCAGGCCAACGTCTCGAAGTTGATTGACCGCTGGAAGGAGCGCAAGAAGCTATCCGAAGAAGAAACACAAGCCAGAGTTAGAACCCCTGAATACCAGGATATTCTAAAAAAATTACGCGAACGAAACGCGGCAAAAGGCATTATAATACCGGAAAAGAATGAATTATGAATTTGATTTTATGGGTGGCTCAGAAAACAGCTACGTTTTTCAAACCATCAATAGAATCGTCTATGAAGTAAAGTTCATACCTACACCTTATCTGTTTGATGAAGCTAGCCCGTTTGCTTCCTATGTGTATGAATTTTCAATCCTTGTCGCCGATAACCCAACCGATTTAGAGCCAATCTTTGATGAGCGCACTTCGTATACAGTGGCGGCAATCTTCACTGAATTTTATGAGCAAAATGATGAGTTAATCACGATTTATATCTGCGACTCATCCGATGGTCGGCAACTGACCCGGCAACGAAAATTCAACTACTGGTTTTACTTTTTTGTAAAGGATGACTTCGTCAAATATGATGACATCATTCGTAATATTGATGGAGAAAAATACCCCGTAGCATTAATTCTAAAAGAACAGAACCCCTACAAAGCGCAGATCATTGGTGAATTTATTGCCATAATCAGCGGGTATAACAGCGACAAATAGATTGCCGATACGATAATGGCCACAATTCCCTTCTTCGACTCCATCGGCTCACCGTTACTGGTTCTGTTTTTCGCACTCATGCTGCTTTTGCAATGGCGTCATCCATTACGTCGGCTACATTTTAAACTCCTTCGCCGATTGATTCGAAACATTGGCCTTGCCTTACCTACGTTTGTTGTCCTCCGGCTGGCCTTATTGCCAATTCCGCTACTGGCTGCCCATTGGGCGCATAATCATCAGGTGGGTTTACTAAACTGGTTGCTTCCTGCCAATAGCATTGGGGCCTGGGTAGGCGGTGTGCTGGGATTTCTGGCTTTTGATTATGCCTATTACTGGTGGCATTTTGCCACGCACAAGGTACCGTTGCTCTGGCGTTTTCACAATGTACACCATACTGATCTGGACATGGATGTCTCAACAGCCGTTCGTTTTCATGTTGGCGAATTACTGTTGAGCGTTCTCTTTCGAGTCGCACTTGTTGGGGTGATGGGCATTAGTTTCTGGTCAGCCATCGTATACGAAGTGTTTTTTGACACTGCGGCCCAGTTTCATCATGCCAATTGGCGTTTGCCCGCTAAAGTGGACCGTAGCCTGAATACTCTTTTCGTAACTCCTCGCATGCATGGTATTCACCATTCCATTGTCCGCGATGAGTTCAATTCAAATTGGGGAACGCTTTTTTCCATCTGGGATCGGCTCCACGGAAGCCACCGAATGGACATTGCCCAGAAAGACGTTACGTTGGGTGTTCCGGCCTATCGAGATGAAAAGGAACTGACGTTGTGGTACTTGTTTCGTATGCCATTTGGCAAACAGCGGGACTGGAAACTGCCGAACGGTGCGAAACCCGTTCGGCAAACAAACGTCAATACAACCACCGAAGAATAGCCTTCGCCCAGACCGGAATATTGCCTTTTAACTGTTCTAACAAAGCTGACTTACTGACACGCGACGCCACCGGATATGGATAGATTTTTTTCTGAATAGCCCCAGCCCCCAACCCGGACGTATTGGCCAGAATCAAATCCTGAATCATTTCGCCCGCCAGAGGAGCTACAACACTACCCCCCAGTATCTTACGCTTACCAAACAGCTTATTACCTTTGGCCAGATAAAGCCATTGTTTGCCATACGTATAACTGTCGATGACTGCCCGGTCGTCTTCGGCAAATCCGTAGTCGATCTTTTCATAAGCAATCCCTTGCTGGGTAAGCTGCTGTTCCGAAAGGCCGAAGGTGGCCACTTCGGGATCGGTGAAGGTTACCCAGGAAAAATGCCTGTAGGAAACTTTCTGCTTGAAGGGCGACAGGAAGTTATTGATGAGAATGGGTGCCTGCATTTCGGCGGTGTGCGAAAAATAAAGCTGATCCGTTACGTCGCCGATGGCATAGATCCTTGGGTTCGTTGTTTGCAGGTAATCATTCAGCTTTAGCTTGCCGGATTCGGTCTTAATACCGGCGGTTTCGGGCTCTAAGGCATCCACGTTGACCTGACGGCCAATGGCGACTAACACCGCATCGAAGGCAAGTTTACTTTTTGTACCGGCTTTATCTTCCAGGATGGCACAGGTAGCCGATTCAAAGGCGATAACCTTTGTTTGTAGTCTAATCCCAATCCCTTCATGGGTCAGGCGATCCAGCAATAAGGTAGATACCTCTGGCGCTTCTTTGTCTAAAATCCGCTCACCCGACTGTACGACAGTTACCTGCGAACCAAGCCGATGAAACGCCTGACTCAATTCCATGGCAACCGGTCCACCCCCAACGACCAGCAGTCGGTTCGGCAAGGTATCCATCGAAAAAATAGTTTGGTTATCCTGCAAGGTGACCTGCTCAACGCCCGGAACCTGAAGCGGAACGGACTGCGAACCGGTGGCGATGACAATCCGCCTGGCCGTGAAGGTTACACCAGCCGCTTCTACACGGTCCTTTCCCGTAAAGCGGGCTGTACCGATCACTACGTCGATACCCTGCTCCCGAAAGAAATCTGCATTTTCGTGCTTTCGGATCAGCGCAATTCGCTCCTGGATGTACTGCTTGACCCGCTCGAAATCTGGTTTTCCAGTACTTGTTAGGCCAAACTCCTGAGCCTCTTTTGCCTGATGGATCAGCCGGGAGACGTGAATCAGGGCTTTGCTGGGTACGCAGCCCGTATTCAGGCATTCGCCCCCGATGTTTTGGGCATCTTTTTCGATGAACAACACCTTAAAACCCAGTTCGTGCATGGTCAGGCCAATGCTTAGACCGCCCGAACCAGTACCAATGACCAGCAAATCATATCGTTTCATAGGTTTTTCAGGCGGTTGTTCCCCCACAACTCGACCCCGCTCCTGCCGTGCAGCCGTAACAGTGTTGGTTAACTACAACAGACCGTTGATTCAATGCACGTTCATCGAAATCCCGTACGTGCTGCACCGGGCTGGCGACTTTTAAATCCAGCATCTGATTAAAATCGCAATCGTAGATAAAGCCGTCCCAGCTAATGGAGAGCGTATTTCGGCACATTACGCCTGCAGCCGCAGCCGGATTAAAGCTGTTGACCAGCTTCTCCATGTAGTTATTGTAGTTACCCGACGAAATCAGATAATCGAGATACCGGCTAATGGGAATATTGGTAATGGCGTATAGGTCGTTAAACACAATACCGAATTCATCCAGTAGCGCCCGCTTGAACTGGCGTTTCAGGCTCTCCTGCGAACCAGGCAGAAACGCCCCGTTGGGATTATACACCAGATTAAGTAACAAACCCGAATCAGGCTGTCCATACCCAACGGCATTCAGCATCCGCATTGCCCGAATCGAACTATCAAAAACGCCTTTGCCCCGCTGCCGGTCGGTTTTATCAGCATTATAAAAGGGCAGGGAGCTAACCACTTCGACCTGATGTTCTCGAAAAAACTCGGGCAAATCCTGGTATTTAGGGTTAGCGACGATGATGGTCAGATTACAACGGACCATCACCTTCCGTCCCAGCTTCCGAATTTCGGCCACGAACCAACGAAAATCCGGATTCATTTCGGGCGCGCCACCCGTTAGATCGACCGTTGGGATCGTCGTTCTGGCCAGCGCATCGAGGCATTGCTGCATCGTTTCGCGGGTCATGATTTCCTGACGGTCGGGACCGGCATCGACATGGCAATGTTTGCAGACCTGATTGCACATCTTCCCCACATTAACCTGAAAAACAGCAGGTTCGAGTGGCTGTAATGGAAACAGCCCGGCCCCTGCCAGTTTCTGATGAAACGACGGCAGTTGCAATGTATCAGCCACTTCGCTCTGTAACGACTGTAACTGAACTGCTGAGTTGGCTAAGGGATGTCCGCTGGCTTTAAGGGATTTCATAAACAAAGGGAGGAACGGGAGGAGAAGGACGAGGGGGAGGATGGAGTTTCCCTTTTCCCCCTCGTCCTTCTCCTCCCGTTCCTCCCCTATTCTTACATGGATATTTCTTTTGCCTTGTTCATCATCTGGACACTATGAACCAGTGACGAACCACCCCGAATAGCAGCCGCGACGTGAACCGCTTCCATCATTTCGGCTTCCGAGCAGCCTTTTTCGAGCGTATCAGTCGTATAAGCGTCAATGCAGTAGGGACACTGTACTGTGTGCGCTACTGCCAGCGCAATCAGCGACTTCTCGCGAGCCGTCAACGCCCCTTCGGCGAATACAGAGCCATAATAGGAGAAAAATTTATCGGCAAGCTCTTTTTGAAATTCACCGATTTGTCCAAATTTTTTGAGGTCTTCGGGATTGTAATAGGTTTCCATAGAATTCGGTTAGCACTGATTAATATACGAAAAACATTGTTGAGTCGATTCTATACAGATTAATCGGGTGTAGTGTGTAATGAGGCTGTAGGTCATATGAAGAACCCAAAAATAACCAGTTAGTTTTCGCTAAAAAGAGCTAAATCAACAGGGTAGTAAACGTAACGTCACAATTGCCTTAGCCATTGTTTGTGTTAAGTATGAATTCCTAACTAGTCATTCAACTAAAAAAAACAATCAACCTGCCACAAGGTTAAAACGATAGCCGACCCTTTGGTTTGCCCAGTTCTAACCTACCAAAATTGGTTGATTATGAAACGTACATATTCGCTTATTTTTTACCTCACTGCGGGCCTGTTACTATCCCTGACTAAACCCACGGCGGCACAGACCAATCCCTCATCCACAATGCCTGGTGCAACCCTGAAGGCTAGTGGCGTGAAGACGGGGGCCAATCTGGCACTCAGTGCGGCCCAGTCTCCCGACCACACGACCCTGCTCCAGTTGCTAAAAGCGTCGGGCTTACTTGAGCAAGCATCAGGCAAGGGTCCCTATACCGTATTTGCCCCCAACAACGGCGCGTTTTCGGCGCTGTCAGAGCCTTCGTTGTCCGAACTATTGCTACCATCAAGCAAAAATCGGCTTATCAACCTACTCGCTTACCACGTTATCAAAGGTCGGATAACCTCAGACCAGTTGAAAGACGGCCAGACGCTAACCAACCTGACAGGTCAGATTTTAACTATTCATAAACAGGGTAATGAGATCACCGTGGAAGACGGACGGGGCACTGTCGCCGATGTAATTCAGGCCGATGTCAGAGCCACAAACGGGGTAGTCTATTCCATCAACAAAGTACTCCAGCGCGACTCGCCTAAAGGACCTATTGTTCGATAATGACTTGTCCATGTCGACCTAGTTGCATTGTACATTTTTATGCCTACCCGCCTTCGCCAATACTGGCAGCAGTTACAGGAATCCCTCTGGTTTGTACCGGGCCTGATGGTATTGGCTTCCTTCGGGCTGGCTTACGGCCTGGTGGCGTTTGATACGCACACCAGTTGGCACGGCGAAAAGCAATTCCCGCTCTTATTCGCTTCTGGTGCCGATGGGGCCCGAGGGATGCTATCGGCCATTTCGGGCTCTATGCTGACGGTAGCGGCATTGGCCTTCTCGCTAACACTATCCACGATTTCCCAGGTAAGTAGCCAGTATTCACCCAGGGTGCTGCGCAACTTCATGCGCGACCGGGTCAATCAGGTCGTTATGGGCTATTTTGTCGGGGTGTTTTCGTACTGTCTGATTGTGCTGGGTACGATTCGAGGAACCGATGAAGTGAAGTTTGTGCCGTCAACGGCGGTTTTGGCGGGTCTGTTGCTGGCTTTAGGGGGCGTGGCGGCCCTGATTTTCTTTATTCATCATATTGCCGAATCACTCCAGACCGGCACGATTGTCCAGCACATTTTCCACGAAACCAATAAAGCTATTGATGCGTTGTTCCCCGATCAGTTTGGGGAGCCGATTGATGATCCCCAAAAAGCCAAAGCCGCCCTTGCCTACGCCGACGAGCAAACGGGCTGGCGACCCGTTTTTGCAAAGCAGACGGGCTATCTCCAACAGATTAATACGAACGGTTTACTGAGCTGGGCAACCCGGCACCGGGTTGTGTTACGGATCGAGAAAGAGATGGGCGCGTTTATCGGTGAAGGTTCTTTACTCTTTAGTGTTCGGAGTGGTATGGAACGAGATGAACCCGACGAAGCCGACTGGCCCAATGACTTAATGGACTATGTCAGCATCGGGCGACATCGTAATGTGGAGCAGGACGTCGCATTCGGTATTCAGCAGTTAGTTGACATTACCCTGAAAGCCCTTTCTCCCGGCATTAACGATACCACAACCGCTATTATGGCGATTGATTACCTCGGCGCGGTTGGCGAACGACTGGCCCGCCGTGAATTTCCGGCACGGTTGCGCTCAGATGGACAGCACCTGCGTGTATTGGTGCGAAGTACGGATTTCGAGGATTACATCCGACTGTCGTTTGATTTGCCTCGCATCAATGCCAAAGGCAACCACGCCGTGTTTCGGCGATTGCTTCGGGCATTGTCACTGGTTTACGTGGCAACTTGTTCCGACGAACGCAAACCCATCCTGCGTCAGCAAGCGGAATTATTACGAACCTACGCCAACCAGACGCTAGCCACCGACTATGAGAAGACAAGCGTGCAAATCCTGTACAAGCAGTTGGTGAAAAGTTGGTCGTAAGCACCAGATCCTTAGTCCACAACTGCTTCTAACCAAATTCTAAGGTTTCGTTAAGGCCTGCCTAAGCACTTCGCTGTCTATTGAAGTAATAGCCTAAACTATAAGGCTATGAGGGTCGCTAAAGGCCCTATTGGATTTTCAACCAATCTTCTACGACAATGACAGCTGAACACCCTACAAAACAACAAACAAGGACTTCCGGCCTAAATCCAAAGCACGTGCTATATGGCATCATTATACTGCTGGGACTTGCCATCTGTTATCTACTTTTCCGTAACTGGCAATTGACCAATCAATTTCGGCATGAGCGCACCCTATTGCAGGTAACGGCAAAAAACAACCAGCTACTTGTCAATCAACAGCAGCTGACATTTAGCATGAAAACCTTTGCCTGGGCTGTTCGAAACGCTATGATACAGAACAAACCGGGAGAAATCAATGAGTATTTCAACACGCTGGTCAAAGATAAAGGCGTCCAGGAAATGCTGCTTGTTGACACCAAAGGAAAGGTTACGCTCTCCACCAACAAGAAAAATCAGGGCATCCTATTCGCGACTCGGTTCCCGGCTTATCTGCTACAACAGCAGGATATTTATTTCAATAGCAAAACTCCCTATGAACTCTCGGCCCCCGTCATGTCTACTAATAAGCGACTCGGCACGCTGGTGATGTTCTACAAGCCCACTCCCATTCTGCCGGCTATGTCAACCGACAACTAATTATCAGGTTATTCATGGCGTTTTGAGCCGTATCGATGGCGTTCTAAACGAATCAGTTCCCTGGGTTTATGTATCTGAACGGGCAGGCTCGTCGGTAAACCTGACGGTTTATTTCTGGGTAGAGTCGCATCAGGCCAACGCCCTAAAGGTGAGCGACCAGGTACCTTATCCGCACTCGGTAATCTTGCTGGCCAGTAAGCCGATAAACTAATTCTGAATACCTTATGAAACAGACTCTTTCCTTTTCCCAGCGAGCCGCTTCGGCTGCTTTCATCGGTTTGTCGATAGCAGTCCTGTTTCTGCTGGTCGGTTATGCCGCTACGTTCTTCTTTCTGGTGTTTGGCGGAATCATTGTTGCAGTCGTAATTAATGGGCTAAGTGGGTATGTCAGTAACAAAACACACCTCTCCTACGGGGTATCGATGGTATTAGTCATGTTCCTGCTGGTCACGTTAGTTGGGGGCATTATGTGGGCTCTATCACCCACCGTCAGTCAACAAGCCGATGAACTGGCTCAATCGCTGCCTGCGTCGGTTGAACGACTTAAAAGCCATCTGTCGCAAACCGAATGGGGCAGAAAGTTACTGGATGGCCTACCCGACAAACCTAGCCAGCTACTCTCGTCAGACGGTCGGGGCATGGGCATACTCACCCAGGTTACCGGTATTTTTTCCAGTACACTGGGTAGCCTGGTCAATGTTCTGATCGTGGTCATAACGGGCATCTATCTGGCTGCCAGTCCTAGCATTTACCGACGTGGCTTTGTCAGGCTGTTCAATCCGTCGTATCGTGACCGGCTACTGGATGTCCTGGATCAGTGTGATACGACGCCAAAAAACTGGTTTATCAGCCGTTCGATTACGATGACCGTTGTGGGGGTAGCAACGAGTGTGGGACTGGCATTGTTGGGCATTCCTTTTCCTATTGTGCTAGGTATCATAGCCGGTATACTCAATTTCATTCCTAATCTGGGCCCTTACATCGCTCTGGCCCCGGCATTACTAGTAGCCTTACCACAGGGAACGAACTATGTTGTCTATGTTTTCGCGCTTTACATGGGCGTTCAGTCTTTGGAAGGCTATATACTGACACCACTGCTCGACAAGAAATTCGTTTCAGTACCTCCCGCCTTGCTTTTGTTCGGCCAGGTATTGTTAGGCATCCTGGTCGGGATAGCAGGCGTTTTATTTGCCTCTCCCCTCATTGCTGTTTTGTTAGTGATTATTCAGGAATTATATATAAAAGACCGACTGGAAAAAGGGGCTAAGGGCTAAATCTGGATAGTCAGCAATCCTTGCTCTAAGCTATTTCTAAGGGAATGTTAAGTCGGCCTTAAGTCCGAGTGCTCACCTTTGCTTATCAAACAACGTAAACTCAACACGTATGAAAACGATCACTAATGCTGTTACCATGCTGTTTATGGTCATAGCTTTCAATGCATGTACCCCTAAAATGACATTTGTTACATCGGCAATTGTGCCGGCGGCAACGGGGGCAGTTAACGTAAAAAAAGACAAGAATAAGAATTATGTCATCCATGTAAACGTGCAGAATCTGGCAGAGCCCAACAACCTTAACCCTTCTAAGAGTACCTATCTGGTCTGGATGGAATCAAGTG
Source organism: Spirosoma foliorum (assembly GCF_014117325.1). Classification (NCBI taxonomy): domain Bacteria; kingdom Pseudomonadati; phylum Bacteroidota; class Cytophagia; order Cytophagales; family Cytophagaceae; genus Spirosoma; species Spirosoma foliorum. Next base: position 6,399,516 of record NZ_CP059732.1, read on the forward strand.
AGAATTCAAGCAAAAAATTAGGTCAGTTAATGCCAACTGGCAAAACGTTAAAGGCTACCCTGACGACAAGTACAATAAATGAACCAAGGACAGTATTCATTACGGCAGAAGATAGAGTAGATGTACAGTATCCAGCCGGGCAAGTCATTCTAACAACTAGAAGATAATCAATTATATCGCTGCCAATTAGCTTACTTTTTAAGAAACTAGTAGTAGCCCATTATCATCCTTGATGGAGGCTTACTTTAACTATTTTTAAAAAGACATCAACGGTAAGCTTATCATTGACGAGCAGGGCATTGGGCGGATAAGCGCAGCATTAAGAAATAAGTTGTCATGATTTCGTCCCTGTAGTGAGGTGAATAAAAACGAACAGACCACTTCCTGAGTTATTCGGATATGGTCAAGCGAACTGCACTAATTTCAGAGGGTATTCTACAGTTTATCCTGTTCAGCAACACCTATATTGCACTTTGCGCGGTTATCATGTGCCAGGCCACCGCCCGACTTTTTAAACTTAATTTGCCCATCTCGTTTCTGGCGTTTGTCTTTGTGGGTACGCTGGGTAGTTATTCACTACACTGGTTTTTGACCGATTCATCCACTGATGAAACTAATCGAAGTCAGTGGAATCAAACGCACAAACAAACACTACTTGGTTTGTTTATTGGCACTGTTCTGGTTGGCCTTTGGCTACTAGTCTATTTACAATCGTACGTTCTTGACTTACTGCCCGTCGTCTTGCTGACTTTTTTGTATTCAGCCCCTAAAATCAACTGGCGATTGTTTCGTATCCTGCGCCGGATTGCCGTTTTTAAATCGATCTATCTTACTTTAATTTGGACTTACGTCACAGCCGCCCTTCCCTTGTTAATGGCAATCTCGGTTCAGCGACCAAGTTGGGTACTTATGGGAACCTGGCTTATAAACCGGTTTCTATTAATTTACAGCATTGCGCTCTGGTTCGACTACCGCGATCGGGCTATAGATCGGCAGTCGAAGTGGCTTACGATTGCATCAATGCTCACTGAAACTCAGATTCGTTGGTTCTTCTACGGGCTTGCTTTATGTTTTGGATTGACTATTCCTATTTTGTACAGACAGTGGCTAAACGTCTGGCCCGTAGTATGTTTAAGCGCACCCATGGCACTATTAGGGCTGACAATTCGATGGATTGCTACGAAGCCGTCAGATTATGGCTATTACCTGTACGTAGACGGATTGCTGATGCTGTCTGGTATCCTATTGGAGTTCGGGCCAACTAGCTAGTTTTACGAACATGTATCGTCCGGAAACATGCTGACCTATTACCAATTGACAATGAACTACCAAGTGCTAACTTGGAATAAGGGAAAAAGTGAACTTAGAGGTATCCTCCAAGCTAGCAAATAATCTTCTTTATTACTTAGAATCAATAGAGTGAACAAAAACCCTCTTATTCAGTAGTGAATAGCAGGCGACACGTTCAGCTAATTGTCGATCGAGCCAAGTATTGAATTAAATAAAGGGTACACATATGGGTAAAGGGACTAAGCTCTATAGCATCTTTCTGAATAAATGTCCCCGTTGCCAAACCGGCAACTTCTTTGCCGTCAATAACCCCTATAATCTTAAACAATTTGATCAGATGAATGCCCAGTGTCCCTGTTGTGGGGAACGCTTCGAGAAAGAGCCGGGCTATTATACGGGCGCACTCTATGTGAGTTACGCCTATTATGTGGCCCTGATTGTGAGCTGTTTTATCTTGTTTGAAGTACTACTCGATATGGATTTGACGTACTTCCTGCTCATTTTAGTGGCATTGATTATTGGTTTGACGCCACCCGTTTTTCGTCTGGCTCGCCTAACCTGGATTAATTTTTTTGTCTCGTTCGATCCCCATATACCCACCCATTGTCCCTAACGGCCGCGTAGTATCCTGGCGACCATGCTCCATGAAGCTGTCTTCGTACTTTCTAAAGCAGCTAATCTATCTTTAGATCGAGTAAGATAAACAAGGTTACTTATCGTCTAAACGTCCACCGATGAACAACAACAGGAGATTCCTGAATGGCGTTGTAAAGCTGGTGGTCCGATTTGAAAATTAGTTGATCCAGTTCGACTGTTTCAACATGCACCTCAAAGGTTGACAGTTCATACGGCCAGGGCTCCAGGGTCAATGAATCATCTGTTCGTTGATGTAAATAGTAGGCTACCCCATCGGGGCCTTTGCTCACCTCTAACCGCCGTTCTTCAGGAGGGATTTGTTGCAGGCATAACACTAAGGATAACGCATCACACCATTGCAGAAATTTATACGCATAATCAGCCTCTGCTTCAGTCGCTTTCGTTTGTTTTCGCCATTGTGCCTGATTTGTCCGCTGCTGGTCTAGAAAGGCATCTAGTTTTTTAGTAGTACCTCGCTTGGGCTCATACAGAAAGGATATATGCATGGATACCAGTAAGGCATTCCAGCGACTTTTTTGCAAGCCTATCTGAAGTAGATTCTGACACTGCTTCAGCGAAAAATCAACCAGTTGAAAATGTAGGGGGGCACCGGCAGCGGTCAGGTGATTCCGTTTTTCCCAGGCAACCTGTCCATCATCATGCTCAGCGACAGCAAGGAGCGTTTCAGCCCAACGAGCTGGGCGTTTGTCCACCTTCCAGGCCAAGGCCAGTTGTAAGGCAAGTAAACCGTGAGCAGGCTGATGAATTAACTGCCAGCCTGATTCTGTTTGGGTACTTATCATATAAAATGAACCAGGGATGATTCCCTTGATTAGTCAGGGTAAAAAAAAGCCCTTAGCCACCGCGCATCGTCATCCGTTTGATCGAACTACGCTAGGGTTACCAGGTAATTATCACAGTAAATAAAGACAACAGGCGGAGTATGAGAAAGACTTTTTGATTACCGACCTTGTAAGGAAATGGACCTTAGACAATCAATCAACAACGAGTCAGACCATTGCCTCATTTCCACTTGGAGTTTCAACGTGGCGGGTTAGCCGTACTGGGTTAGTATATAGAGACAACAGTTAACAACCTGACTTCGGCTACCGATTTATGAGATTTTTTATTCCGTTTACCACAGATTTAGAGCAGGCACAACTTGTTTTTCAGTGGATCGAAACACGTCTGAACAGGAAAGGTATTTTCTTCAAAAAAGAACCCATATTTCAGATACTATACTGGCAAGACAATCAGTCTATTACAGAAACAGTCGGGCAGAAAAATTTAGGTACGAGTGAAGTAGTAATGACCATCCTGATGAATGAATCAGAATGTCTAATCTGTAGTCACAGCAGGGGAATCCTGTCCAGAGAAATAATACGAATTCCAGCAAGCCTGATCGAAACCGTGATTGTATTTGACTACAGGCAATTGTAACTGCGACGAATACATAAGCCAACATCCATACCACCAAGAAAATGCTGACTGTAAATAAGCTACATGTTTTTTTGTAGCAGATTCCAGCCGTGAATCACTATAGATTGATTCAGAATCGGCACCGTTACCTTACTTCTGATCAATCCGCATCGCTATTAAGCAAACAACTAAGGTTAAACGTACAGATTACCAATACAAACTTAAATCAATGCTTGTGCTGCAGGCATCCGTTTTTCAGTCTCGTACTGATCTTTTATTGGTTCATTTTATCAATACATAGTTTAAACACAAATCAGTAGATGAATCCATTAAATAACCCCGAACACGAAGAAGGGCCTGTAACGAAGGCCATTGAGGAACAAACAGCGAAACTACCCTCAGATCTATTTCTGTGGGCGGCCCTGGGTTCTATGGGTATTTCCTTATACCTTAAGGCCACAGGACAAAGTAACCGCAGTCTCTTTGTGGGACAGTGGGCAGCTCCTTTTTTGTTGCTTGGCCTCTATAATAAGATCGTTAAGCTGGAAGGACATGACAAGACTGACAAGAAGTAAGCTATGTATGCAGCGTTAGCTGTATAAAAACTCATGAAGTTTAATCAATTGATGAAAACTTCACACTTATGACTCCATGATAGATACTACTGATGCAATAGACGACGAAGCTATTTTCCGTTCTATCGTCATGGAGTCACCTATTCCGATTGCTTTACTGGTTGGTCGGGAGTTGATTATTACAGTCGCCAATGAACCTCAGTTAACCGTTTGGGGGAAAGGCAATCGGGTGATGGGCATGCCCTTAGCCCAAGCCATTCCCGAGATGCAGGGACAGCCCTTTCTTGCCATACTCGATGAGGTATTTACAACGGGAATCACCTTCGCCACGGATAATACCCCAGCCGAAATGGTCGTCGATGGGATTCGTAAAACGGTCTATTTCGACTTTTCATTTAAAGCGGTTCGGGATCGTAAAGGAGCCGTGTACGGCATCATCGCGACGGGTGTCGAAATAACCCAGCAAATAGCCGATCAGCAGGCACTCCGGCAGAGCGAAGAACGATTTCGTGACTTGTCAATCGATCTGGATCGACAGGTACAGGAGCGAACCAGGCAATTGGAAGAGTCAATTCAGGATTTAAAACGATCCAATCAGAACCTCCAGCAGTTTGCGTACATTGCTTCTCACGATTTGCAGGAACCTCTGCGCAAAATCCAGCAATTCGGTGATCTGCTCAGGAATCAATATAGCGATGCATTGGGTGAAGGACTAACCTACATTGAGCGAATGCAAGTAGCCGCCAGTCGAATGTCTACGCTGATTCGAGACCTACTAAGCTATTCGAGAATTTCTACCCAGCGAGATACCAGCCGAACGATCTCACTGACTACCATTGTGGCAGAAGCCGTATTGAACCTTGAATTACGTATTCAGGAAACCAACGCTTCGATACAGGTTAGCAACTTACCCATGGTTGAAGGAGATTCCTCGCAATTAGAACACTTATTCCAAAATCTGTTGAGCAATGCATTAAAATTTCACAAGCCTGGGACTATTCCTCAAATTCAGATCAAGTCGAGCTGGGTGGATGCTTCGCACTTACCAAAGACGAGTAAGCCCAATCGAGGAGCGATCGCCTATCACCGGATCGATATCGTTGACAATGGAATCGGCTTTGACGAAAAGTATCTGGACCGCATCTTTCAGGTATTCCAGCGGCTACATGGTAAAGGTGAGTATGTCGGTACAGGCATTGGGCTGGCCATTTGCGAAAAGGTGGTTGCCAATCATGGGGGAGTAATCACGGCCACGAGTCAACTTGGTCAGGGCTCAATCTTTAGTATATATCTGCCTATCTAACAGGTCGAAGTATACTTGTTTACCAGTAGAAAAAGGCCGTTCCCTCACAGAATAGGATTTCACTCGTGCTGTAACCTACTGTAGTGCGTTGAACTTTATACGAAAATCTTTATTCACTATTATTTACTTATGCATTACGATTATGCCATTGTTGGAGCTGGTTTCGCCGGAAGTGTTCTGGCCGAACGTTTAGCCAGTCAGTCAGGAAAAACAGTGTTGTTGATTGATAAACGGCCCCATATCGGTGGTAACGCCTATGATTGCCTCAATGAGGATGGCATTTTGATTCACCAGTACGGGCCGCATATTTTCCATACCAATTCACCCGATGTATTCGCCTATTTATCGCAATTTACCGAGTGGCGGCCCTATGAACACCGCGTGCTGGCTTCCGTAGATGGCCAACTGTTACCTATTCCGATTAATCTGGATACAGTCAATAAACTGTATGGCTATAACTTTACCTCTGAAGAACTAGCCGATTATTTTAAAGGTGTAGGTGAATCCGTCGATGAAATTCGGACGTCCGAAGATGTTGTTGTTAGTCAGGTAGGCCGCGATCTATACGAAAAATTCTTCCGGGGGTATACCCGTAAACAATGGGGCGTCGATCCATCGGAGCTGGATAAGATGGTCACCTCGCGTATTCCGACCCGCACTAATCAGGATGACCGCTATTTTACGGATGAGTTTCAGTACATGCCTCTCCACGGCTACACCAAAATGTTTGAAAAAATGGTGGACCATCCGAACATCCACCAGATGCTCAGCACCGATTTCAAGGAGGTAAAAGACCAGTTGTCGTTTGACGAGCTGATTTATACCGGCCCCGTCGATGAATATTTTGATTTCTGCTACGGTAAACTTCCGTATCGATCCTTACGGTTTGATCACCAGACGCTGGACGTATCCGATTACCAGCCCGTTTCAGTTGTCAACTACCCTAACGATCATGCCTATACGCGCATTACGGAATATAAGAAATTAACCGGCCAGGAGCACCCTAAAACCAGTTTAACATTCGAGTATCCACAGGACGAAGGTGATCCCTACTATCCGGTCCCACGACCCGAAAATGCGGATCTGTATCGGCAGTATAAGCAGTTAGCGGATCAACAACCCGGTGTTCATTTCGTAGGACGACTAGGTACCTATCGATACTATAATATGGATCAGGTGGTAGCGCAGGCGTTAACGCTTTACAAAAAATTTGTTGGTGCCGATTCGCTCCAAGATGTGATTTTAGGTTGACCGTTGGTTCTTGCTACTAATTAACGTGAATTATGGCCGATTTACGAATAGCATGATACTTGTTTTTTGTCATCCCGACGTCAGGAGGGATCTTCGGCAACTGGTTACTTACCGAAGATCCCTCCTGACGTCGGGATGACAAAAAACAATACTATAAATAACTAACAATCAGTTAATAAAGTCAGATTTTATCCATAATTCACGTTAATTAGCTAAACGGAATAATTAGCCTCTTCCCATATATGTTTGAATAGTAAAGCGTCCTGCTTCATGTAAATATTATTGAAGAAAACGTAGCTGGTCTTATCGGCTGGCAGCAATTCGATTAACTCGGTTAATTCCGATGATTCATATTGGTACCGCCAGCCCTGGCGGCCATGAAGTCGAAAGTAACAGTAGTCGGGGGTCACGGTTGTGCTGGAAAACGGATCAACCACATGCCATAGGTCAAGGTCTTCGCACAAGTCATGTACGAGCTGTTTATCCCAAGTACCGCGAGGCTCCCAGCCACAGTTCAGTCCTTTTCGCTCAATGCGGGAAAAGAAGTGAACCAAATTATGAATATGCTCAGACGTTTGGGTAAAACTGGCTGGACATTGAAAGACAACCGTTTTAGCCCCCAACGCCTGAGCACACGCCAGCGTATATTGCCAGGCCTCGTCAACAAGAGTAGTCGGTTTGAAATACCCAGCTTCTGCCCGTTCAGCTTCCGACAGGTTACGCTTTAACCGTTTGTAGGTTGGACTTTTTGCGGGGTGTGTAATGAGTTGCCAGGCTTTCAGCGTGAACTCGAAGTCAGTTGGCACCTCAGCTCGCCACCGTTTCAGAGTAGCTAGCTGGGGTGGCTGATAAAAGGTTTGCTGAATTTCAACACAGGAAAACAGCGCTGCATAGGCTGCTTTAGAACCTCCAAGACCACAGGTGCCGATTTGTACGTTGCTAGTCATCGTGGCCTCTCTACAGGCAGCTTGAAAGCCCAAACTACATTATTGATATAACTCTAAAGAAACTACCTGTTCGTTCAGGATTCGTTGCATGTGCCGCCAGGTTTGATCCCAGGACTGTTTCCGTAAAAATAGATCCAACGCGACTTCATCGTTGCCCAGTGGCTTTTGCAATACCGATTCGATACCCTGTAGGAAGGCTGATGCAGAGTCGGCAATAACGACCCGATCCCAGTCACCATAGGTGCGCACCACATCCCGAATGGGCGTTGACACGACGGGTAAACCAGCCGCTAAGTACTCCGGCGTTTTTGTTGGACTGATAAACCGAGTTGCTTCATTGATGGCAAACGGCATCATGGCTACCTGCCAGTTGCTGAAATAAGCCGGTAGTTCTTTATAATCCTTCATGCCCAGGAAATGCAGATTAGGGCCTTTGGGCAAGGTAGCGGGATCTATCTTAACAATTGGTCCCAAAAGAATAAACTGCCAGTCGGGCCGCTGTTGAGCAAGTTCGCCGAGTAATACCAGATCTAACCGCTCATCAATGACTCCACTGTAGCCAATTCGTGAACCAGGGATCGTGGCCTGATCAATGGGGTCAGCCAAACCGACGCTCGAGGGAGATGGCTGCGCCTTTGCAAAGTGGGCATAATCGATACAACTTGGAAACGCATATACCTTCGCGTGACGCTTTTGCTTGGCCTCATACAAGCTGTAGCCACCGGTAAACACCACATCGGCCCGGTTCAGCAGCCGTTGTTCCTGATCAATTAGTTGCGGAGAGGCCCCAAAAAAGGCAGACAACTCGTCCATGCAATCGTACAGGACAGCTTTCGGTTGCAGATGATCCGTAAACGAAAGTGCCATCGGGGTATAATACCAGCTGAGGTAGTTGGTTATTTGGTGTTGGGTAATTAACTCGTTGACTAACTGTCGTTGGAGCTGAATCACGGTTTGTTCGTCAAGGTGTCGGGGAAGGTGGGGCACCACAACGCAGAGGTTCTCGGCTACTGACCGAATCTCCAGATGAAGGGTATCGTCCCAGATGGGTTCCTCTACATACCAGACTTTACACTGACGGGCGGCCCGACTCAACAAATGTTGTGGTCGTTGATAAACGAAGTTCCAGCGCAGATGCGCAAAACAAAGAAGATGATCGAAGGCAAGATGGGTAGATTCACTCTCCAAAGAGCCATTGTTTTTTAAATGCGTTGGTTGTTCCGTGCGTACAGGTTGTGTTTGGGTTGGTACGGAAGAGATTTCGGAGACGTGTTCAGAAATTTCGCTCATAGTCGAAAACGTTGAGTTTTGTTTACCTGAACCAATGGCAGTCAGGTCAGATTGGATTATAAGTATGTATAAACTCAACTAAGCCAGCTAGATTTTATCGTGCTTGCACAACAGACGAATGAGGGAACGGCCCCAGGCATAGACTGAGTTAAAAATCCATTAATTTTTTCATTATTTAATACATATATATTTGATTATTAATAGCTTACAAAGACGTATATTTGGTCTTCTTCATCCAACAGTAATTTATGAATAGTGCGAATAAACTGAACTCAGCGTTACACGAGAATTTTAAAAATGCCAAGCTGTTAATCATTGACGATAATGCGGACCATGGCACAATTATGCTGGATTCAGCCAGCCGATGTTTACCCGAAGTAAAACCAATACTCGTTACGACGGAAGCAGATGCCTTGACCTATCTGGAGCGGTGTAATACTGAAGAATGGGAACTTCCTAAATTGATTCTTCTCGATTTGTATTTACCCAACAAGCAAAACGGCTGGCGTTTGCTGGATCAAATTAAATCACTTCCAGCCGCTATGGGCAAAATACCAGTGGTGTTACTTAGCCAATCAACCAGTAAAAGCGACATTCGTGAAGCCTACCAGCGCGGCTGTTCATCGTATATGGTCAAGCCCCGCTTATCAACTGATTGGTTAGTTCAGTTTCAGTCGCTCAGAAGTTATTGGTGGGAAACCGTTACGTTGCCCAAAATAGATTACTCCCTATTTTAAACAGTACTATAGGTCTAATTAGCTAGCTGTACAATTGTCAGCCAGTACAGAAGCAGTTCTTTCAGCACGCTGACAAACGCCGTTGGTTCATTGGGTACACTTACAACCGAATTGGCATCGAGCAGGTAGGCCTGCATCATATTATTTCCAGGCGCAGCTAACCAGATTACAGGAATAGCCCGCAGCTTGGGATGGCCTTTCAGGGTCTGCAAAGTCATAATACTATCTACCCGGTTGGTTCGGGAGTCGATAAAAATCAGCGTAGGCCACTCCTCAGAAGGAGTAAGCAGTAAAGAGGAAGCCAGCTCGGCTCCAGATGAAGTGGCCTGTAGGTTACAGTCTAGCCCTAACTCATTGATACAATGCTGGGTCAGCAGCAGCGTATCACCCGACATAATAGCCTGAATGCGCGGGGAGTCAGCCCTATAGTTATCAACTTGAACCGATTCAGGCTGCTTCGATAACACATCCGCTTTTGGCTCAACGAGCGTATGGTCAATCTGTAATAATTGTTTTACCTCATGCCAGCGTCGCCTGCTGACGGGCAGTTCAGTTCCATCCGATAACCGCACCGATCCCGCCATTTTGGGGCGAGGTGGCGGTTGCATGCTGACAACACAATCGGGATTGATCAGCGCTATCTTGTGTATGCGAATAAACGAAGGTAACCGTTCTTCAAAATACACCAGCGGCTTGGCCAGTAAGCGTCGTTCTCCATTGCGAAACTGCAGCCAGGCATAGTTATTTGCTCCTGTGAAGTAGGCAAGTAAGGAAGGCTGTTCCAGGAGTTGATGAATGAGTAACACGGTTAATCTTGTTTCGAATCGGTAACTGACTTAGTTCACTCGTAATTAGTTGGCTGATTACGTAGTAATAGGTCCATTTGTATTAACCCAATAGGAACAGACCTGTTTGAAAAGTGTTTGCATAGATTCTATATATCTGGGCTTTGCCAGACAGGAATTCGCTCCGGCTTCGTAACAGGCCTGGACTTCCTGCGCTGATGCGCCACTAGTCACCATCACGACAGGGATCACTTTCCAGTCAGGCCCCTGCTTAAGCTTCCTTAACGTTTGTTGACCGTCCAGGATTGGCATATGAAGATCGAGTAAAATTAGAACTGGATGCTCCCCAGCTGTTTCCAGCTCATCCAGCATAATACGCCCGTTTGTAAATACCGAAAGGCTGTACTGAGGCAGAAACTCAGTAAATACGTATTGGACCAGCGCTAGGTAGTCCGTCTCGTCGTCAACTATATAAATTAATGGCTTCTTCACTCCTGTGTGTTTTTCTTAGTAATGATTCAGCGCGATTGCGTTTAAACGAACACGTTGCTCGCCCTAAGGCTTTCTACATCTGCTTAATGCGTATAATGAAGCGGGAAGCGGATTCGGAACAACGTACCCCGGCCGGCAACACTTTCTATTTCAAGACTTGCCTTTAACAGCTCACATAGCCGTTTAACGATCTGTAGACCAATGCCTTCGCCTTGTGTAGCCTGTTGCGAAATCTGGCTCAGTTCATTACTGTCCGGAATCGCTGGCACGTCTTCTGGTAAAACCGTTACCGGTTCTGCAGCATCGGGGGCCAACACACTGGTTGCTTCGACGGTTGGCCTGAGTTGATCACCAAAGATACCAGCTAAGCCAGATGGCAAACCTGGCCCCGAATCCTGAACACTGACTATCCACCGCGCTTCGTTTTCTAACGCCCAGGATATGGATACAAAGCCCGTTGAGGTATATTTCAGGGCGTTCAGGAGTAAATTTTGCATAATCCGTTGCAGTTGGATCGGGTCTGTTTCAACAGATAGCGAAGTAGAACCATTGGCTCGTAAAACTAATTGGCGCTCACGAGCCAGCGCCTGACCACTTTCCACAATTTCGTGCAGTAATGGGGCCACGTCAACGGGCAGAATCTGAAGCGTTTCTTCACCGGCTTCAATTCGGGATAAATCCATCAACTCCGTTAGCATGACTTCTACACTGGCCAGATTTCGACTCAGCATCGCTAAATACTGCTCTCGTTGCTCGTCACTTAGGCCTTCCAGTTTCAGCATATAAGCCGCTCCGTTGATGATGCCTAATCCTCCTTGTAAATCATGAGCGGACGTTCGTAGTAAATTCACCCGCTCTTCAGACAACTCGGTCATCTTTGTCAGGGCCTGCTGGAGCGCGGTCGCCCGCTGAACAGCTTCCAGTCGTTGCAGTTCATCAAATTTAAAGACGCTCCCTTCTATGGTTTCCTGCATGATCTGGGCAATCTGTTGTTGTACATCAAGCAACAAAGCAGCCTGCGTTTGCGGAAAAAGGCCTTGAAATACCCGAAGCTCACTGTACAGAATCTGGGATAAATACGATAACTCCCGCATTGTGTTCATCAGATCAAAGGATTTCTGCCAGCGGTGCAGGCCATGTGCCTGAGCCGTGATGGCAGGATCAGCGTCGGGTTCCTTTCCTAACAAACGGGCTTCAAGGATATCCAGGATTAGTGGAAGTAGATTATTGAATTCTTCCCGACTGAGCGATAATCCTTGACTCAGACTTGGATCGGCCTGACAGGTGGTTCTCCAGTTGTTTAAAATCGTTTCTCGTTGTGCAAATAAATAGGCAACAATGGTCGATAAAGTCGGAGATGAGTCTGAGAACATAGATTCCATAGAGAGGAGTAAATGTGATACGGGGTAGCGTTGTGTATGGTTGATCTTAGGCTATTTCACCAATCCGATTTACCATTTTTTTGTTGCCGCCCCAGAGAGCCAGTTTAGGTCTCTACAGGAAAGGTAGTCAAGTTGGTTCATGTCACCAATTCATCATAGAATTTTAGATAAGGGAAGCTTGATTGCCTGTTCTGGAAATCCAGTTCAGGGCGTAGAAAGGATAGCGATTGAACGATCGGGAAGCACATCTAGCTGACTGACTCGCGAGCCAGGATCAGACTTTCGTTGAAGGCCATTAACAAATTAAGCACACACCTATAGAGTATACAGATACCAGGAGTAGTCGCTTACAACAAACTCCCACAAGTGAGGCAACGGTCCCAATGGATATGGTCAACACAGCCATCCATAATTCGACAAGGTAAGGTAAAGACAACAACCGGTTTTGGGGTGCCTTAGTACCGTTGCCTTATTCCCATTGAAAGCAAAAGCACTATCCATTGACGCGATAAGGTTTAATTCAAGTGTAAGCAGACGCAATAAATAAACTTCCCGTAAAAGAAAAAGTCAATCTAGATCGGTGTTACAAATTACCTGGACAGTATGAAACTCAAGTCGATTGTTGATCAGCTTCAACACGAAGCGAAAGTGGTGCAGGGAGAGGCAACCAAAGACAGTATCTATGTTAGTCATACGACGCTCCCGGATGAGCGGGCGGCTGACGAAGCGTTTGCTAGGTCTGTAACGAAACTACTGAATGTGAATGGCTGGTCGGCACTGTCCAGTATTGCGGCAGATTTCGCGCTCTACAGCTCGGCTGGCAAAGCTAAACCAGAAGGGCCGGTCGACGTAGGCGATTTTATTCAGATTGTACTACCTGGCCCAACGCCTGAGAATTGGGTACGCGTTATTCATAAATCGCTGGATAGCAAGCGGGCTGAATTCACGGTTCAACCCAGCCCTGACCCAATGGCCAATAATCCGGACCAGATTGAACACTTTTTTAATGACCAGGCCCGCAGCACCTTTCGGGTAGAGTTGAAGGACAGTACAGTTCGCGCCTTTCAGATTGGTCAACAGGAAGGTATTAACAATCAGCAGCCACAGGCCGGAGATCGTGCCCTGATCAATACCCTTATTGCCGAAACAGGCTGGCTATTTTATCAGAAAATTCAGTGGCAACTGCTAACGGATTACCTGGTTCAGGAATAAGCTCATCGATCAATTTTGTTGCACTCCGTTGAACTTTAAATCCAGTCTTTATGATTAGGGCCAAACCTGTAACGGGCTTGGCCCTAATCATAAAGACTGGATTTAGGTAATCGCTTAAGGATTAATATTCGTACTTAAGTCCCATTTTCTTGGCCATATCGGCAAACATCTGGGGATCAAAATCCTCCGCGCCTGGCGCATTCAGTTGTGGCTCTTCCTCCAGATCAGGAACGGGATAGCCGGGCATTCCGCCTTCCACGACGAAACATTCCTGGCCATCATCGGGGTGTGGACCATTCCAAATCAGGCCCGCCTGCTTATAATCTTCCTGGCTGAAGGTGTATAAGGACAAATGAAGTTTCTGATCCATAAATTTCCGGGCTTCCGGAAAGGCATTATTGCTCAGGTTTGGAATCGGCAGGAGTTTCGTGACTTCCACGCCCGTGAGTTTTTCCAGGGCTTTGGCATAGGCCACCACATGCAATCCTCCACGTACCAGCAAATAGCCGACCATCGTCCGGGCCGTGGGGTCGGTTACCATTTCGTACGCCTTTAACTTATTGGCGCGGGCACCACATTCCAGAAAGAAATTATGCAGTAGATCCAGTTTCAAATTACCACTGCTAAATACATTCTGACCCGTCCAGAAATTACCCATCGAATCCATCGGTAACGACGCTTGTCCGCTGGCCATCGTATGGTACGTATTTCGGAAATCTGTGGCATCTGCCAGGGGAGCTTTTACAGGATCGACACCCCGTTTGGTTACCCCGGTCAGGAGCAGATTAATGGCATAGGAGACCACTTCTATATGGCCATATTCTTCACCAGCGATACTGGCGATCACATCATAAAACGGGCGTATTTTCTTGCGTCCCCGAAAATTGAACGATTGAAAGGTATAATTCATCAGGGTCGACATTTCGCCGAACTTACCACCCAACAATTCCTGAAGAGCAGCAGCATCGTTGGCCGAAGGGTTCTTCGGCATCGGCAACTCAATCGGGAGCCGGTCCATTTTTAAAATCATAACCTTGTCGTTTAGTCGGAAATCTGGAACACTTGTTCTTTAACCCAACCTACCCCTAAAGGCTATAGTTAGAAACGAGCAGTCCCCTACTAGGCAACGGCCCTGTTTCTTTCAAATCACAGGATTCGCCAATCGAATGCTATGTTGATAAATCAAAAAGGGGTGGTGAAATCGTATGTATCGTCAAGTTTGTTTGCGCTTATTGACTAGATAAAGAAGAGGTAGATTGGCTGCTTGAAATAACCTTCTTCCAGTGAGGGAGCGGCTTTCCCTTAAAAAAATCCTGAGCACATCTATTGGCGTGTTGTTGGGTTCAGATCTCGCTAAAAGACAAGATTTATAATCCCTATTCTCAATCGGTATGCCTACGTTCTTGCCACGGTTAACTAATACGAAGAAAATCGAATCAATATTGGCCTACTCGTTTCAAGGCAGAATGACTATGGGATGTCCCTTTTCGCAGGTCTATTTACTAAGTTTTTAGTAACTCTTTGCTTACTCAATCCGTTTCATCTCTTGTTCGGCCAATGAGGCTCTCATTCAACGTTAGAAAGATTAATTCTCTATGGAAATCCTAGTCCTACTTTTATATGGACTGGCCCTGATGCTGCTATTTTTTTATAACTGTGGTCAGTTAAGCCTTATTCTCATTTACCTGCGATCAAAGCGAAAGCGTCTGCTGACGGCTAAACCTGCCTCCGTCATTTTGCCCGTTGACTTACCCCGTGTAACCGTTCAATTGCCTGTTTACAACGAGCTTTACGTAGTCGATCGGCTCATCGACGCGGTGGTGCAACTCAACTATCCTAAAGACAAACTTGACATTCAGATCCTGGATGATTCTACGGATGAAACCGTGTGGCTAATTGCCCGTAAGGTTGCCACCTATCAACAACTGGGCTTCGATATTCAACACATTCAACGGCCCGATCGAACCGGCTTCAAGGCGGGCGCATTGGCATACGGGTTGAATGTGGCCAAAGGAGAGTTTATCGCCATTTTCGACGCTGATTTTGTCCCAGACCCGGAGTTTCTGATCAAGGCCATTCCGCACTTTACTGATCCACAGGTGGCTATTGTCCAAACCCGATGGGGACATCTTAACGAAGAGTTTTCCTTATTGACTCAATTACAGGCATTTGGCCTCAATGCCCACTTTACTATTGAACAGAGTGGTCGTCATACGGCTGGCTTATTGGCTAATTTTAATGGCACAGGTGGTATTTGGCGTAAAGAAGCCATCACCGATGCTGGCGGTTGGCAAAGTGATACGTTAACAGAGGATTTAGACTTGAGTTACCGGGCTCAACTGAAGGGCTGGAAATTTGTGTATCGGGAAGATATTAATTCCCCCGCCGAATTACCGGTCGCGATGAATGCCTTAAAATCGCAGCAATATCGCTGGATGAAAGGTGCCGCTGAATGCGCCAGAAAACTAATTGGTCGGGTACTTCGAACACCTAACCTATCATTGACGATAAAGCTTCATGCGCTGTTTCACCTCTTCAGTAGTGCTTCGTTCATTTTAGTGTTAATTCTGGGTGTGATGAGTGTACCGCTACTTTATATCCGTAGCCAGCATCCGGAATGGGAGTGGGCTTTTCGGGTCATAAATCTATTTCAAGCCAATTTATTCATTCTCATTGCGTTCTATGGCATCCCGTTGTGGTTTTTAAAGTCAAATTCTAAGGCGAAACTACTTTGGTATTTTCCGATGTATTCTTCCCTGATGATGGGATTATCCTTACATAACACAATTGCCGTAATCGAGGGGTACTTAGGCCGAAGGACGCCATTTATACGTACGCCGAAGTTCAATGTTAAAACGGGTTCGGATCAGTGGAGTGCGAATAAATACGTAAGTCATCAGCTCAACTGGATGACGATGATTGAAGGACTTTTCGCAGCCTATTTCTTAGGTGGGCTCGTGCTGGCCATCTATCTGCAGGATTATCGCCTGTTTTTTCTCCACCTCATGTTTATGGTTGGCTTTGGGATGGTTTCTATGTACTCACTGTACCAGGCCAATTATAGGCTTACAGTACAACAACGAGTCAATGTTGTTAAGGTGGCGGGATAAAACTAAAACGTTGTAAGCTAAGCAACTTTATGTCCAATAGAGTATTGTACAACTCGAAACGTAGGGCAGTCCGGCGTTTCTGATGTCCTGTAGAGCCGTTTCAGCCTGCTATAAACATCAGATTTTGATCCGCCAGCTGCTTTGCCAGCTATAATCTTAACTATGCGTGAATTGTGCAGCTACTATAACGTTTGATTATACAATACCAATTACAACTATAGTAAGCGTTTACAACTATAGTAAGCGTTGGAAATTTCGCTGCCACAGGTTCAAAGTGATGGTTGCTTAGCCTGATTCTTTTTGTAGAGCGCAGCATGATTAGTAAACCGGATGGATGGTTAACGGGTTTTATTTTTCAAGTACATACATTTTCTTTTCATCATAATCCCAAACCGTTTTGTACTGCTCAAAAAAGCGGTAGCCAAAGCAGATATAGTTGGCCTCGGTGATTTGCATTCCCTTTCTAAATGGAGCTGTTTGCTCAAGGCTGTAGGGCGCAATACCTTTTACACTTACTTTAAGGCTTCCGTTTATAACTAGGTTAGTAACATTAACCGTCGAATCATCGTAGCCATTTTTCCCGGCGTCAACCAGCAGCTTCTTCTTTTTCAAAACGTTCGCTGCCTGATCCTCCAATTGGATCAAACCATATTGCCCCGTATCAAATGAGCCAAGCAGGTCAACACCACCGACCTTTACGCGAACCATCGGGTGATTGGGAAGCCGTCTGGTGTCAAAGTCGAGAACAGCCACTACTTTTTCACCGTTCAAGAAGTCCTTCGACCGTTTTCTAGCCTCAGTGACTTTATAAAAAGTGAGCTTTCTTTTTACATAATCGAGTTTAAAAAGATACCCTTTGAAAAAATCATGTCCTATATACCCAAGGCAATCAGGGGTGATGTGATCCTGAAGGAAATCAAGATTAGCACTGGTAATATTCAACAGGTTACGGTAAGTAAGGCCGTTCTTAAACTTAACTTCGGCAATGGTGTCGTTCATGTTTGATATAAATGATTGGCCGCTTCCAACCTGTCCCTTACTTACTGCTCGTTTACGCGGTAAGTTTACTGCGTTGTCGTTAATTTCAATGTAGCACTTATTGCCGGTATCGAACATAAATTTTCCCTTAACGCCATTTACCGCTACCGATACAAACGGAAAAGCGTCAACAAGTGTCAATGGGAATATAATACTATCCCCCTGGAGTTCGGGTCCATGTTGGAATACCTGTTCTGAAGGGCGTTGCGCTACAGCCCGTAGACTAGTGATGCTTAACAAAAAAAGTAAAAGTGTCTTTTCCATGTGCTTGTCGGGTGGTTACCAACCGTATCTTTAGTGCGTATTTTTAATTTTACATAACTGATTATCAGAACTACTTGAACACTGTCAATTAGAAACACATCAGGCACAAGCCTAGTTGGTAGGCATATGCCTGATGTCGATTTAATGCATGCTTTAGGCTAGGGCTAAAAAAGAATTAACTTCTTTAGCCAAGTCCTGGCTATATTGGAAAAGTGCACCATGACCTGAATCACTCCATAGAATGAGTTTTGAGTTGATCAGGTACTGGGAGAGCGTGAATGAATTGATAGAAGGCACAATCAAATCATTGGTGCCGTTTACAATCAAAACAGGCTGTTTAATATGGCGCAGCTGCTGGTATTCCGGATCTTTTTCATACCCGTAGGTAATGATGGCTGTTGCCTGTGCATTTACCGTTGCTCCGGTCGTAGGCGTATCGCGGTTCTCTTTTCTTACTTGCAGACGTTCCAAGAATTGTTCGCCCGCTTCTACGCCGTTCGCTGTTTTTGTGAAAAATATATTTCGCAGCACTTTGGCAGGACCATCCGACATACCGGCGGTTACTACGTTCACAATGTCGGTTATCCCTTCACTGCCTTTTGGGCCGGTACCTGCCAGAATTACTTTGCTTACCAAGTCAGGATAGCCTTCGGCCAGGTTTTGTGCAATAAAGCCGCCTAGTGAAAAGCCAAGTAGATATACTTTTTCCAGACCTAATGCCTTAATGAACGCATAAGCATCATCGGCCATTTCGCTTACTGTAGTGGGCGTTTCGCCTTCGCTGCTACCGACCCCCTTGTTATCAAATAAGATGATCGGGTGTGTTTTGGCCAATTCATTGGTTAGGGCCGGATCCCAATTATCTAACGTACCAGTAAAGTGTTGCAGGAAGACAATGGGTATGCCTGCTTGCTGTCCAAATGAACGATAAGCGAATTTTGCACCTTTTACGTCGATAAAGGTAGTTGGAGCTGTTTCGTGAGTAAGTGACATTTTGTTGTGTTTTATGATCGGGCTTCTTCCAACGGAAAGAAGAAGCCCGAGATGAAGAATTTATTTTTTGCTGTTAATCAGGTTACTACTTGCTTTCGGCAATCAGTATGGCGGCCAGTTTATCCGGCATAGAAATGAATGGTGTATGGCTGCTTTGCAGCGTATACACGTTATCAACTTTGCTGTTTTTCACCATGTATTGTTGGGCAGGATAACTGATCGCATGGTCATTCTCAGTGTGGATATACACCTTCCTGATGCTGCCAAAATTCTTGTCAGTCAGCTGTACCGGGGTAGCGAGAGGTACCAGGGGTTCGGCTTTAATAGTAGCGGCAATATATTCCTGAACCTGCTGAGGGGCATCGGCCGCGAAAATATCCGCTACCCCTTCTTTCGCAATGATTGCCGCACCATGCTCCTTATCGACGGTCAGAAACTTGCCTATATGCGATGCCGGATCCCCTTTTGCAAGGCCTAAAAGGCTGTCGCCGTCATGCGGAAGGGCTGCTGCCAGATAGATCAGTTTTTTGATTTGTGAAGGGATTTCTTCGGCCACCTGGCTGATGACCAGTCCAGCAAAACTATGGCCTACCAAAACTACATTGGTGCGGGTGCCGATAGCTGCTTTTACCTGGTCAACATACGTTTGCAGGGTGATACCAGCAAATGAAGTGGTATCTTTTCCGTGGCCTGCCAGGTTAACCGTGATCACCTCGTCGCCCTGGGCCTTTAACAAAGGGGCTACTGCATCCCACGCCGAGGCATCTGACCAGGCGCCGTGAACCAGTACGACCGTTTTAGCATTTTTACGGGTTGTTTGTTGGGCCTGAGCCGAAAACCCTAGTACACTCATTGCCATTGCTATTATTGCTGTTTTCATGATTTGTGGTGCCTAATTGTTTAGGACACCACAAACCTCGGGCTCTGCTGCGGCAATAAGTTTAACCCAGGTTAAAATCAAAAAACCCGCTAAAAAACTTGTTTAGCGGGTTTCAGTAGGCATAGCCAGCAGGTGCTGAGTTTTACTTTCCCACCATTCGTTTACGAATCCGGCTCAAGGATGGCCCCTGGATACCCAGG
The DNA here is from genome assembly GCF_014117325.1 of Spirosoma foliorum. Lineage (NCBI taxonomy): Bacteria > Pseudomonadati > Bacteroidota > Cytophagia > Cytophagales > Cytophagaceae > Spirosoma > Spirosoma foliorum. Next base: position 6,419,320 of record NZ_CP059732.1, read on the forward strand.
TAAGAGGCAATATGATACAGAGGTACCGAATCCAGAATAGTTGGATGTTTCGCCATCATTTCCCGGTAACGGTCTTCCGGGGTTTTAAATAAAAAACCTTCGGTATTAGTCATTACTTCATGAAAAGCAGTTTCGGCAACAATCCTTCCAAACCGTTCCCACTGGTGCGATTGTCCATACAGTTCATTCAGATGATCAATATGTATATATAATATATGCGAATCAACCATAGCCTCCGTATAATAGTCGCAGGCGGTTTGGGCTAAAAAACTTTTATAGGAGGCTACAAACTGGTGATTAGTAAAGAATAGCATGTTCTTTTCTTCACCCGTGTCATTATTTACCCGATATATCCTAAATACCCCGTTTATCACAAATCCAAGGTGCTTACAAACATTTCTATATTCATTATAAAACTCACCTTTTTTATACTGCTTTGATTGCCAGTACGGTAATGACAGGTCAAATACGTCCGGTTTCATACCGGCAGAGCCTAAAACCGTTCGTAATAAATCGATCTCTGTTTCTGTTTGGTTCTCTAACATGCTATAAAAATATAAATTTTTCTCATATCGACTATCGGCACAAGCCGATACCATCGTGCATCGTCATTACTGATAAATCACCGTATGGGTTGCTTTATAAGGTCTACTTTGCCTTATTTTCGATTTTAACCTGGGTTAAACTTATTGCCGCAGCTTAGCCCGAGGTTTGTGGTGTCCTAAACAATTAGGCACCACAAATCATGCACAAACTTATCTTACTCTTACTTTCTGTAGCTACTGCTACTCTTATGTTCACATCCTGTTCAAAAAAGAATGATGACGTGAAACCCGTTGCTAAAAATTATGTGTTGGTACACGGCGCATGGCAGGCTCCTTATGTATGGGATGCCGTAAAAGTCAGCCTGATTAATGAAGGCAACAATGTAACCGTTGTGGAACTGCCTGGCCACGGCAGCGATCAAACCGTTCCCTCAACCTTAACATTGACCAGTTACAGAGACAAAGTTATTAATGCCATGTCAGGAATAAACGGCAAAGTTATCCTGGTAGGTCATAGCTTAGGCGGTATGATCATTTCTGCCGTTGCCGAGCAGAATCCGTCAAAAATTGAAAAACTTGTCTATCTAGCAGCCTATCTTCCATCGTCCGGGCAATCCTTACTGTCTCTTGCGGGTACCGACGCCGGCTCAGCACTGGGTGACTCCGTTAATCATGTTGCTATACTTAGCCAAAATGCGAACGGAACCCTTGATGTGTTACATGACCAGATTACGAACGTCTTTATCCAGGATGGTTCTGCTCAGGTACAAACTCTTGTTCTACAAAATTATCGCCCTGAACCAGCCATTCCATTTACCAATCCGGTGACATTAACTGCGGCTAATTTCGGCTCTGTTGAGAAGGTTTATATTAAAACCTTACAGGATCGTGTGGTTTCTCCGGGTCTGCAAGACAGAATGATCGCATCTGGAAACGTAAAAACAGTCTATCAATTAAACACCAGCCACTCGGCATTCTTAGCAAAACCAGATTCGGTAGCCCTATTGTTAACTAGAACAGGACAATAACTTAGCCGGAAAGAATTCGATATAATAATCAAAAAGGCCTTCTCATAAGTCAGTTATGAGAAGGCCTTTTTGTTGGGTAGTTAGGATGTATCCCTCTGAAATAGTGGTTCTACCGAAATTAGTCATTTATTGACAGGTAGCCTAAAGAGTCAGCTCAGGTAGAATTCCTGGGTCCGGATGCTAGGGCTAGTCGTTGGCAGGTATTAAAACAGGCCGTTCAATTTAATACCCTTTTTTCGAAGCAAATACATGAAAGCGCCTTCCTCTCAAGAAAGAGAAATACATGATACAGATATATTGTGAAGATAGCGTGCTTTGACTAAACATAAAGGGGCTGTTGCAAAAGTCAGGGGCCTCACGTTTACTGATACACTTATAAAAATTTCAATTCTGGATGAAACTAAAACTCTGCCTGCTTGCTATTAGTGGCTTATTGAGTTCTCAAGCCCTGCTCGCTCAAGTCCAGCTGGGGGTCAAAGCGGGAGTCAACTTTGCCACCCTTAAGTTTGATAACCCCACCTTAAACGCGACTCAGCAGGCGAGATCCGATTTTCAGGGTGGTTTTTTAATAGATGTGCCCATAACGCCTAGTTTCTCCCTTCAGCCAGCCTTACTAATTAGTACCAAAGGAACCCAGATCAATACGTTCGCTATCGATAGCAGCCGAACCCCCATTGCTACACCCATTACCAACTCGATTAAACTGCTCTATGTCGAATTACCTCTACTCGCCCTGTTTCGCTTTGAAGTCAGTTCATCCTTACGCCTTTATGGGGGGTTAGGGCCCTACCTAGGTGTGGGTTTAGGTGGCCGCATTAGCTCCACATTTGTACCAGTAGGCGATCGGGAAGTCGTATTCGGATCGGGGAGTGTGGGCAGTAATAGCTTTAGGCGATTTGATTATGGAATAAGTGGAGCAGCGGGTCTAGAATGGCATCGGTTGATGGTGGGGGTTACCTATGGCTATGGGCTAGCGGATTTGGGCAGCGCCCTGGCCAAATCGTATCATCGTCCGATAGGAGTAAGTGTGGGTTTTTGGTTGAGTCGAAGATCTTCCTAGGAGCAGAACGTTTATTGACAGTCCCTGTCTGCTGAGTTTAAGATGGTTTTATAGGTCCTCACTTATAAAATGGACTATAGGCTACCGATTTACTATACCTAGAAATCTACGGTTTGAGCCCAATAGGCGTACCACTGGGCAGATATTAAAACCAGCCTTTTCGGAGAATTTCCCAGAAGGGCAGTTTACTCTTTTAATCTCTATTTAGTACAATCAGCTACATGAGGTGCTCTCATACACTGCTACGTATTGCTTGGCGCTGCTTTCCCAATTAAAACGGGCTGCATTTTTCAAAATAGCTTCTTTACGCGCCAACGACTCGAAGGCTTTCATGCCTTCCCAGTACACTTCCTGAATAAGGCTGGCTTCGAAAGTAGAAAAGTAAAAAGCAGCATCACCGCCTATTTCTGGTAGCGAGGTAAGCGTAGACAGGAAAACTGGTTTGCCAAATTGCATAGCTTCGATAACGGGTAAGCCAAAACCTTCAGCAAGAGAAGGGTGAAGAAGAGCTTTACAATTACGCAAATACCAGATTTTGTCTTCCTCCGAAACCGTACCTGGCAAGTGCAGTCGCTTCTCCACCCCTAACTGCTGCGCCTGGCTTCGCATTTGAGTTACATAGTCTGGACTATCATGGTGACCAATAACAATCAGTTCTAAATCAGGATTCGATTGCAATAAGGGCAGCAGAACATGGAAATTCTTCTTTTGATTTACATAGCCAATTCCCAGCAGAAACTCGCGGGTTGGTTTATAAGCAACTACGTCTCCTACCGTCTCCGATAGTTTGCTGACGCCATTATGAATAACGTAGATAGGCTTTTCGCCCGTGGAGCAATGGGTAAGGACGTCATTCTTTGTAAATTCAGAAATGCATACAATGGCATCACTCTGATCAATCAAGGCCTGTGTATGCGCCAGACTCTTCTGCTGAATGTAGTCGGGCTTTCCTTCGTGAAGTACGTTTAAGTCGTGAATGGTCAGTACTACATTGAGATGAGGAAATCTCTTTTTATTTGGCAAAATCCTTCCTGATTGAAACGGAGCATGCCACACCCGGCAATCGAACAGAAAGGGCTGGATGAGTTTATGCCATTTATGCTCGATCAAATGATATGGTTTGTGGGGAAGAACCAGTTTTTTTCGACGGGGAAGATACATCTTCATGAAAGGCTGATTGGTTTCAACCAATAGTTGGTTGATATGCTCGCCAAGATTCTGGCAATACTGGTATAGGCCAGAATGAGGAAACTTCATTAAGTCGCAATCAAGAATAATTCGGGACATAAGCCTCAAAGAGATTGGTAAATGGGCCGGATGCTCGTTTTTTGGGGTTTTCTGCAACATTAAGGCATATCAGTCCGTATTGTTCATACTAAACCCTTCGTTGCACGACCTACTACACGTGGAGCAGTTTTTTATTATAGATGGACTTTAAACGAAGCTTATCGTTTGTGGGTCCTCTTAGTAATGAATAGTAACTGCTTTCATAGAGGTGCAGTTTTTGATTTTTTCAATTACTTAAACAACGTTAGGAGAACTTTAGTATGATGCGTATCATTTTTGATTGCGAGAGAATGAAGTATGTCAACACAGGACTGTACTATTATTGTCTCAATCTCGGACGAACTATTCAGCAGCATACCTGCCCAGAACAATTGTCCGTATTTATCCCAAACCATGTTCGGGAGGCCTTCGATTCTTCGACAACCTGCATCAAGCAGCATTCACTTCAGAAATTCCTGATGCCATCCGTTGGTCAATACCATATCTGGCATAGCACCTATCAAAGTTCTCAATACCTACCCCGCAGAAACAAGAAAATTAAGGTATTACTAACAATTCACGACCTTAATTTTTTGCATGAAGACAAAGCTGAGCACAAGAAAGAGAGTTGTTTGAAGCATGTGCAGCAGAATATAGACCGTAGTGATGCCATCGTATGTATTTCTGAATTTACCAAGAACGATGTCCTGACGCATTGTAATACGGCCGGGAAACCTATCCATGTTATTTATAATGGTACAAATCAATTGCATCAACCAGTGCTGAAGGCGAAATCATACCGCCCAAGAATTCCCTTTTTGTTTAACGTGGGCGTGATTGCCCGCAAAAAAAATCAGCACCGAATTCTGCCTTTATTACAACGAAATCCGGCATTGGAGTTGATTCTGGCAGGTCGCCACGAAGATAAAGAGTATGCTCATTTTCTACATCAGCAAGCCTCTGAATTGAACGTGGAAGACCGGATGCATTTGGTCAATGAAATTTCAGAAGAAGAGAAATCCTGGTACTACCATAATTGTCAGGCCGTTGTCATGCCGTCTCTGGCCGAAGGGTTTGGCCTCCCTGTTACTGAAGCTATGTCTGTTGGAAAACCTGTGTTTCTATCGAGGCATACAGCCCTGCCCGAAATAGGGAAAGATTTTGCATTTTACCTCCACGATTTTGATAATATACATGATGATTTCGCCGATGGAATGCAGCGATATCAACGAGCCGGTAGCCAGATGAAGGCAGCTCTGAAAGCGTATAGTGCTACATTCAATTGGGAAGATTCGGCCAGAAAATACATTGACGTCTATCGGTCAATGGCCTGATCTGAGTTACTCTTGTTTCCTTTGACAACCTGTCAAAGGAAACAAGAGCTGCTATCGTATAGTTATCCGTATCTGGTATTAATAACGAATGAAGATTTATAGACGGCTAATGGCTTATGCCAAGCCTTACGGAAAGTTTATTGTTCCTTTTTTTATATTCACGCTCATCGGCGTTTTCTTCAACGTATTTCAGTTTGCGTTGATCATTCCTCTGCTTAATTTTTTGTTTGATCCAATCAATACAGCTGATGCCGCCAAGTATGCATCGGTGCCGGATTTCCAACTGACACCAGCGTATTTTAAGGACGTATTTTATCATCAGATTTATCATTTTAAAACTACCAAACCGATCTATGCGCTTTATTTTCTAGCGGGTACGATTGTAGTGTCGGTTATATTGACCAATCTGTTCCGGTTTCTGGCTCAGCAATGCCTGCTCAACGCCAGAACTCTGCTGGTAAAACGACTTCGGGAGGCCCTGTTCTCTAAAATTAATCACCTGCATTTAGGTTATTTTACCAAAGAGCACAAAGGCGATTTGCTTTCCCGACTCAATGGGGATGTCTATGCTATTGAAAGCGTAGCGGGTAGTTCAATCGAAGTTGTCTTTAAAGAACCTTATGTATTTATTGGTTACTTCATTGCGCTGTTTGCTATATCTGTTAAGCTAACACTCTTTACACTAGTCATCATCCCAATCTCGGCAATCGGCATTGCTGCTGTGACCAAGAAGCTCAAAAAAGAAGCGCAGGATGTGCAGTCTTCCATGGGACGCATGCTGACCATTATGGACGAAACCTTACTTGGTATGCGCATTCTTCGGTCGTTCAACGCCACGGATTTTGTACTTAAGCGATTTAGCCGGGAAAATGATTTTTACCGACAGGCAAGTCTGGAGAGTTTCAAACGGCGCGAACTGGCTCCGGCTTTTTCAGAAGCATCAGGCGTGTTTATCGTGGCTTGTATTCTGGTATATGGCGGTAGTTTAGTGTTAAACAATGAGAATAATTTACAGGCCGGTTCATTCATTGCGTTCATTGCTATTTTCTCACAGGTGATTCGACCTGCAAAAGCAATTGTAGTGGCCCTTACCAATATTCAGCAGGGGCAGGCTGCGGGTGAGCGTATTCTGGAGCTACTGGATAAGCCCATAGAAATAGAAGATAAGCCAGATGCCTGCGTGCTGGAAAGGTTCCGGCGGGACATTGTTTTTGACAATGTTAGCTTCCAGTATGGCGACAAACCCGTTCTGAAGAACATTAATTTCCGGATTGCCAAAGGAAAGAAAATCGCGCTTGTGGGCCCTTCGGGGGTTGGGAAGTCGACCATTGCAGATTTGATTCCCCGCTTTTATGAAGCTACCCAGGGAAGTGTTCAAATAGACGGTATCGACGTCAAAGATTATTCGATGGAATCGCTGCGGAGACAGATGAGTTTTGTAACCCAGGAGATTATCTTGTTTCACGATACGATCTTCAATAATATAGCCCTCGGAAAGCCGGATGCCAGTATGGACGAAGTGATCGAAGCGGCTAAAGTGGCCAATGCGCACAACTTTATCATGGAAACCGAAGATGGCTATAATACGGTCATCGGCGACAGAGGTATCCGCCTGAGTGGTGGCCAGCGCCAGCGCCTGAGTATTGCCAGAGCTGTATTTAAAAAACCTTCTATTCTAATTCTGGATGAAGCCACGTCTGCATTGGATATCGAATCCGAAAAATCAGTGCAGGAAGCGTTGAACAACCTGATGGAAGGTCGTACAACGCTGGTCATTGCGCACCGCCTGAGCACCATAAAAGAAGCCGATGAAATCCTGATTATGGAGGGCGGAAAGATCGTAGAACGGGGCAATCACTATGAGCTGATCAATAGCGAAGACAGCGTGTATAAACGCCTGAACATGATGCAGGAGTTAGTGCAATAAGCGTCCGTTACCAGCCACATAATCAACCGCTTTGGTGAATTTTGCCAGCACCTTATCCCAGGTGTAATTTTGTTCGATATAGGCTTGTCCTTTTTCTGACATTTCACTGGAATCCTGAGCCAGAAGCTGCTGAACGGCATCCGCAAAGCTGGTATAATCCGAAAACAACAGGCCTGCCCGACTAAGGTTAATGTGATCTTCAAGAACTTCACATTTTTTATTGGCAAGTACAGGAATACCATACGCGAAACTTTCCAGCGTAACCATCGATAAACTCTCGTGCTGCGAAGGGATAACCAAGGCTTTAGCCTTTTTCAATAAATCTATTTTTACCTCTTCGTCCACAAATCCGGCCAGTAGCAAATCGGGGTGATCAGGAATGGGCATGAACGCCTGGCCAACCAGCACCAGTTTTAAATCGGAAGGGTGGTTTTCTTTATATTGGATAAAATAATCGAACAACTCCGCACAGCCTTTGGCTTTATCGATTCGGCCAATGTAAATCAGGTAAGGCGCTTCTACTGTTAATGCTGTAGTTGGTAAATTGGTAGGGTTTACGTCGATTTTTTCAATCCCAACCCCAATGACATCGTTGTAAATGGCTTCGTTCTTAAATAATTGGTTCACAAACCGTTTCTCGGCTGACGTGAGAAACAAAATGGCTCGTGGCTTATGGAACAAAGTCCGGAAACCAGGCAAATAAATGGGGATTTCGTCGTGCGCTGTTGGAATGAAAATCGACTTTTGGGGAGCTATGCTCATCCCGGCAATGGTGGGGTAATAAAGGTAGGTGATGAAGATAAGTGCATCGTATTGCTGATGGTTACGCTTTAAAAACGTGATCAGATCAGGTGTATAAGGCCCTTGATATTGCGCCCATCGCATCATGTAGCGCCTGACAGTTTTGCCGACCAGCGCACGCCCCCACATGCGAAGCCAACCCATTCCATGCCATTCCTCTGGCCGCGACCATTTTTTGATTTTACGTTCAGTCTCATACATCAAGTGGTCCTTCGCTTGCCGTTCGTAATGCGTTGGGAATCGATGCACGTTTACTCCATTTATCTGGGTGGTGGCTGCCGGATACCAGTTAGCCCAGGTAACATATTCCAGTGCACAACTCGTTAGTACATCTACTTCATACGTACTGGTTAGTCGTTCGGCAAGAACGCGGCAATAGTATTCTGCCCCACCATTGACTTCGACGCCATACCGTTGGACAACAAAGGCTATTTTTCTCATGTAAAGAGTATTGATTTTTTGAGGCCTTGCTGGCTGATAACAGTATTATCACCGGAATCAGGCATTTTGAGCCTCACAGGCTTTATTACAATGCTATTAACCTGCATTTATAGATTCGTGTTTAGCACCAGAGACATTCTGGTAAATTTGCTGTTCATTAAACGGGTTACTCAGCCCCTGGCAAATTACTACCCGATACTAGCCGATCAATCCCATCTTAATACCCCGCAGAATACCGTTTAAAAGCTTATATTGATCAGTTAGGCCAATAAACTGTTTAACCACAAAGGCTAAGCTATTTTGATAGAAAGTGAGTAGTATGTTTACTATCCTATATCTAGAGAAGCATACAAACCTAATATTCATGCCGTATGAGGAGAAAATTAAGGCGATTTTTCATCGAACCGATACAAACACAACTGCGGGAAGTGCAGGACCAGCTTCGGGATACGCAAGACCAACTTAGACAAGCTAAAGAAGATAATGCGGCTACTAAACTGGTGATGGGGGCAGCGCTGGCTAAACTAGCTAAGCAGGCTACTTCCATGAAGGATGCTGAATTTAAACTATTTTCCCAGTTTGGAGACGATGGAATTATCCAGTACTTAATTAGTCACGTCAACCCCCATGTGGATACGTTTGTCGAATTTGGCGTTGAAAATTATGAAGAAGCAAATACCCGCTTCTTATTGATGAATAATAATTGGAAGGGTTTGGTAATAGATGGTTCGTCAAGCTTTATTGATTACATAAAGACCCGTTCGTTTTACTGGCGTTATAGCTTAAAAGCCGTAGCGAGTTTTATTACCGCAGAAAACATCAACCAACTGTTAATCAGTAGTGGAATTACTGCTCAGATCGGATTACTCAGTATTGATATCGATGGCAATGATTATTGGGTGTGGAAAGCCATCACTGCAGTTGAAGCCGATATTGTGGTTATTGAATATAATAGTCTGTTCGGCTCCGAGCGATCGATTAGTATACCGTACAACCCTGATTTTGTGCGCGAGCAAACTCATTACTCCTATTTGTATTTCGGCGCTTCGCTCCCTGCTTTGTGTGACCTGGCGACTGAAAAGGGGTATGCATTTGTGGGTTGTAATCAGGCGGGCAACAATGCATACTTTGTCAAGCAGGACAAATTAAATGGGTTACCCATTATATCCGTTGAGGAGGGATATGTATATTCTCGTTTTCGGGAAAGCCGAAACCAGGATGGTCAAATGTCCTTTCTGGATGGCGTAGAGCGCCGTGCTCTGCTTGAAGGACTCCCTGTTATTAACACCAGAACGAATGGCGAAGAATATCTGTAAGAAGGAGTTTTTAGTGTATGCCGTTAGCCGAAATTAGACAAATAGGGCTAGTTTTCCACTCACTCGGGTATGCATTAACTCAGCTCATCTGAATTATACTGGTTTGCCTACAAAGAACATTCTGAGATGCATCGAGCAACGGATTTTTACATGAGCAAACGGAAGCCTTTAGCTGTCTCAATTAGATAGCTCTAGTTTTTTTGATATCTGTTTTTGGCTGGATTAGAATGCTATTTCCGACCAAAAGGCAATCAATTGGCTTTAAGATCTGACTATTACTGATAAATTCATACAAGTTTGTTTACTTATTCTCTTGAAATAAAATCCAAATACTACCGTCTATACGTATTATAAGTAATAATAGGTTTACGTAGAAGGTGATATAACGATACGTGGTATAACCAACTCGGTGGCATTCGATGCGTTGATTAAGGATTTTAACGATAGGATACTGTCCTGACAAAACTGTCGATTGGCAAGACTCGGTTTGGCAATTATGGGTTGCCCATTGACCGACGGTTCATGGGCATTTTGCACAAGCTGCGCCGAGACAATATGAACAGGTGGACTAGTTGAGGCAGTTGGAATAGCCGATATATCAAATCGCATAGCGCCTTTCGACGTGCCTGCCCACATATTACCCGCATCGTCTTTCAAAAAGGAAACGACTTGCCAGGTGTTATCGAGAATACCGCTATTCCGGCTGAAAATTCGGGACACATATTGGCCTTTTTCTTTAGGGCGTTTCAGGTCAATCCGCATAATACCCCCAAAAGAGCCCACCCACAACTGCCCCTCGTTATCAAATTCGAGATCGAGTACACTATCGTTCTGCAATCCCTGACGCATCGTGATCGTCTCAACCGACTCAATCCCTCCCTGTTTATCTAAGCGGATTTTCCGAATGCCTTTGCCAATCGTACCTACCCAAATAGCGCCGTCTACACCGGCTTTGATGGATTGAATAAACACCTGTTCTGTATTGGTTTTCTTCGATAGGTCTGTCCAGGTTTTACCGTCAAACAGACGCAACCCGTAGGTGCCTACCCATAGTCGCTGCTGCTTATCCTGATACAAAGCCAGAATATCATCGACAGCCATAGATGGGGGCGGCGTAAAGGTTGTCCACTGATTATGCTGGTAACGAATCAGCGCTTCCCGATTGCCCAGCCAGATGGCATCCTGCAGCGTATCTTCAAGAAAGGTCGAGCAGAATTTGCCAGCGCCTGTTATCTTCTCAATTCGGCCCGCACCGAGTTTATAAGTTCCTTCGGCATCGCACGAAATCCAGAGATTGCCTTTACGATCAAATTTGGTAAAATGGATGGGAAGCCCACTCGACTTTGTTCCCGTAAATGCCGGAAAAGGTTGAAAAAGGGTACCACGACGATAAGCTGAAAAAGGCCCATTGCAACCGCCAAAATAAATAACCCCATTTTTGTCTTTACCCAGCGAATAGATTTCGTCGTTCAGCAGCCCGTTGGCTTTGGTAAAAACATCAATAAATCGCGCTTTACACTGGATTAATCCTTCGGGTGTTGTAAGCCAGATGTTCCCCTCGGTATCCTTACTGATGCCCAGACATTTATCGCTGGGCAAATAATTCTGGGTGTTTAAGATGGTAGCCTTGCCCTTATCAATACAGATCGCTCCCTGATTGGTTGCCAGCCATAATCGTTGTTGCTTGTCGGTTAGTATATCAAATACGCGCAGTTTGCTGGGCAGAATATCCGCATAGAGCGGCTTCACCGTTCCTGATTGGTATTCAAGTATTCCCTGTTCATAGGTACCGATCAGCAATTGATTCCCTAATTGCACCAGGCGACGGGCTTCCACCGATTTGCCATCCGGGTATTTTATCTCGGTAAATCGATTTTTATCAAATAGAAAGAGCTTGTACGTATTACTGACCAGCAACTGTCCCGAAGGCGTTTGGCAAACACCCCACAGATGCGTGACGGGTTTATTCTCTGTATCGAGTTGAAAAAGCGTAGGGGTTGCCTGTGCATTATCGAAAACCAGTAGGCCTTTCTCGCAAGTGGCCCAGATACGTCCGTCGCGCGTCTGGGTCAGGCCAAAAACGCGTTCAATGGGCGTGTTACCTACTTTCGTGATATTCTGAAAATGCCCGTTTTTCCAGATACTGATTCCGTTGAATGTACCAATCCAGATATTCTGGGTTCTATCCTGCAAAAACGTGAGTGCCTGATTGTTGACCAGGCCATCGTTAACCGTAAAATTTTTGAACGTTGCCCCGTCGAAACGCCCAACGCCCCCATAGGTACCCACCCACAAGTAGCCCTCATGGTCCTGAAGTGAGGTAAAACAATAGGAAGAGGGCAGACCATCGTTGGCAGAAAACTGTCGGCACATAAATGGCTGTGCATGTACCTGTCCGATTGAGGTTAAGCTGATATAAATCAGTCCTATAAAGCGCAGTACTGTAAAAGCTATTTTTACTGGTTTACCAGGCGGGTGCCTATGTATCATGCTCGTTGCTAAACGACTAGTGCGATTGTGTTCTGCGCCAATGACGGTACAGCCCTTCTGAGATTCTGTCCATTAAATGTACTATCGGTGAGTACAATGGCAAAGCTTTTTCAAGTAAGCGGTCAATGGTTTGTACTAAAACGATTTGCCCTTGCACTCTCATGATGATCGAGAGTGCAAGGGCAAATCGGTAACACTGTTTACCTGATTTATCGGCCAATAACGAGTCTTGTTTGTGCCGGTGACGTTTCGGCATCCAGCAGCTGAATGTTGAGCGAACCCTCTTTTTGCACCGTTCGGTCAATAGCTACCGTAATCGCATGAATGCCCTGCGCGAAATCGGCCACTACGCCACGGTCGGTTAGTTTAAGTGGTTTTTGACCTACCCAAACGCTTACCCCAGCGGTTGAATTCATAGCCAGGTTCACATTCCCTTTACTAACTACTTCAATATCAAACCGCACGAAACTATACCGTTTGCCTACATTGGCGTCAAGAATTGGTAGTTCATCCAGCGGCAGATCGCCGGAAACTTTACTATAGGCTGGCTGCCATGTAATCTTTGTGTTATCCTTCACCAAGTAGCCCAGACCATCTGATCCAATTTTTCGAGCCAATTCTTTGCTGCCCGATGTCGTGTTCCAACGACGTACAAACCGAGCTGTTGGCACGCGAAACTTTCCTGACTCACCTAGTTTAGACAGGAAGCCAACCAGATTGGCAAATTCCTCTTTATCTAAACTAGCCGTTAAGCCCGATGGCATCAACGAGCCGGGCACTTTCTCGATACTACCAACCTGACTTTTGGGAATGGCCACCTCGCCCCCCGAAACATCGCGGATGACGACCTCAGCGTTTCCGTTGCCAATTAAATACCCCATTAATTCACTGCCATCTTTTTTGACAACACGCTGCAATTCGAAGCCTTCTTTAATGGATAGATTGGGGTACAGAATAGAGCGGATAATGGTTTCGGCAGGAGAACTTGTGCCAAGGCTGCTCAAATCGGGTCCAATACGGCCACCTGCTCCACCAATGGCATGGCAGGTCAGGCAGGCCAGTGCGCTTTTCCGAAATACCAATTCGCCCTTAACCGGATCGGCGGTTTCTTTTACCGTTTTGGCAAGGCTGCTGATTTCCTGACTCGTTAACTCCTGAGGCATCTTCTCAACCGGCAACACCCCACCCGACGCTTCCAGTGCCTGCGCCAGCAACTTTACACTTTCGTCGTTTCGTCGGTTATACGGCACCTGACGCTGCATAATTTGCCGACCTTCTTTGGCTCTATTTTCCGGTATTTTTCGGGCCGACAATTCTTCCGAAAGCGCTTTGGCGCCCTGCTTATTGGTTAAAAACGCCTGAAAGAGTTCCGATACATCCAGTTGGGCAGGTAATGTCCGCAGAAGATCTCCCCCAATTCGGGCGGCCTCTGTGGTATTCACTGAAACAAATTGCGACGTTGCCGCCAAGCGTAAATCTGGCGAATTTTTAGCGCCCGTCATGTCAATCAGCGCTTTGCGGGATTGGTCGGTATCGAGCGCGGCCAATGCGCCAAGGGCAACTTTACGCCTGTTTTTATCTGCTTTCTGAGCCAGATTAACCAGAGTTCCGTTCTGCTCATCCAATTTCCACAAACCAATCAGCCGAATCGCATTCGTGGCAATGCCGTCGTCTTCATTGTCAACAAATCCGGCAATTTGATTCAGGTTGCTGGTTGGCTTCACATTACGTCGGGCGGCATCTTCCAGCGCACCCAATTGAGCCGCTACGCGTTTAGGCTGACTGGAATTATCCTGAATCGCTTTGTCAAAAATAATCGTCAGATCGGCAGCAGTGCCGAATTTAGCGATGGCACTCAGTACATCTTTCTGGTATTCTTCGGGAACCTGATCTTTCTGATAAAGCTGCGCTAGTTGCGCCACCGCCGTAGGATTATTTACCGATTTTAGCGCAAAGACGGTTTTATTGGTATTGCCTAAAAAAGTAGGATCAGTCTTTAAACGAGCCATCCATTGCGGTTCTAACTCCCGAACGGTTTGCCAGAGGGCAAAATCCAGAAATTCATCCATCGGATTATCCAGAACTGTAAGAGCAGTCCGGGCGGCCTCCGCCGTTTTTACTTTTCGAAGTGCAATAACGGCCTCAAGGCGCACCTGCGGATGTTTATCGGCTACTGCTTTGGTCAGCAACGGCGGCACATTGCTTAGCTTGGGGTACCATAACTCAAGGGCACGCAAGGCAGCTGCCCTGGCTTTGTGGTTTTCGGCAGTTAAAAGTTGCCGCAAAAGAGACTCATTTACGACTTCAAGCGTTTGATACAGCCAAAGCGCTTCCAGCAAATTATGTTCATAATACGCATCCTTTTTATCCAGATTCTGAACCCACTTCTCCAGGGCTGGAATCACCTCTTTGGCTCCACGCGCCTTTAGTACCTGTTTGGCCTGCAATCGGGTCCAGTCTTCCGGCAATTTCAGCGCATCGAGCAGTTCAGTGATACTCGCTTTCGTCAACTGTGGCTTTTTAACCAGTGGGCGATTTTTGGCCACAATCCGCCAGATACGGCCATGCTCATGATCCCGACGCGGGTCATGAAAATCCACTTCACCATGCTGAATGATGGGATTATACCAATCGGCTACGTAAATAGCGCCATCTGGCCCGACGTTAATATCAACAGGGCGAAAGGCAACGTGATCGGTCCATAACAAGTCTTCAGCCTGCTTGGATGCATACCCACTCCCCTGCTCTTCGAGCTTAAACCGATTGATCCGGTTAGCACGGAAATCATTGGTGATGACACTCCCCTGCCAGGATTCGGGCAGGTGCCGACCCGAGATAACATCCAGGCCGCTGTGTTTGGGTTGACCCGGATTCAGTCCCCGCAGAATTCGGGCAGCACCCGGTGAGGTCAGGAAAGTAGCGCCTGGAAACGCATAATTAATTCCTTCGAAACCGGCTCCGTCGGTCAGGAAGGATTGTCCCCAGCGATCAAATTGCAGGCCCCACGGATTGACCAGCCCTTTGGCATAAATGTCCAGTTCGAGGTGTTTGGGATTCAGTTGCCAAACACCACCGCCTTCCAGCCGTTTGATACCTGATGGCGTTTCAACATGGCTATAGATGTAAATAGACTGGTTGAAATAAAGAAGGCCTTCGGGTCCCCACCGAAATGTGTGAATAAGATGGTGGGTATCGGCAGTACCAAATCCGTTTAAAATCCGACGCTTTTTATCCGCTTTACCATCGCCATCGGTATCCGCGAAATGCAGAATTTCGGTTGAATTCGCTACGTATACACCTCCATCGCCCGGCAAAATTCCGGTGGGGGTTATCAGGCCCTCCGCAAAAATGGTCGACTTATCCGCTTTGCCATCGCCATCGGTATCTTCCAGTACAAAAATCTTGTCGTTAGCCTGCTCGCCTGTTTTCAGGTGTGGATAGGCGGTACTGCTCACCACCCATAATCGGCCATCGGCATCCCAGTTCATCTGGATGGGCTTCGCAACCAGTGGCTCGGCGGCAAACAACGTTACCTCAAACCCATCGGCCACTTTAAATGACTCAAGCTCCCGCTTCACATCCGGATCAGGATTGTCTTTACCGCTTTCCTGATTGGCGGAAGACGTAATAAGTAGCACGGCTGGAATAATAATCAGTCTACGGACGAATTTCAGCGGCCAGCTAATTTTTAGAACGTTCATGCTACTTTAAAAGGGTAAGTTGATAGGTTTTTGATTTGGGCGCACGAATCAAGGCAATCTGCCCCTCCAGCCATTTAATGATAATACTTTGGTCTTCGAGCCCTTTCGTATGCCGGCCTTGCTCATGCGCACGCATACCTACAATGTAAGTTGTGTTCGGTGGGCGATATTGAAAGAAAAACAAGTCATTCTTTTTCAGAATCATCTGTTGCAGTTCGTGTGCCTGCTCAAAAGAAGGCCCCTGACTAATATCGACCCCTTCTGCCCATTTGCTGGCCGAAGCCGTTATCACTTCCTCGTTATCGGCAGTGAGTGTATAAAATCCTTTTTTGAGACCGCTAATCTTCATGATCTGCCCAGGCACTGTTGGCTTCGAGTTTTCCTTCGGCAGTGGTAGTGGCAGGTAACGTTCATTAATCGTAAACTGCAGATCGGCACCAGAACTCAGAATTTTAACAGGCGCTGTTGTTTCGGCACCCGCTTTAGAAATCGTTATCGAAATCGGTTCCGATCTAGGTGGAAGCCCCAGGCCTTTTTCCAGAATAGTGGCCAGCTGATAATAGCCCATTGCATTCAGGTGAATACCGTTTTCGGTTAAGGCCGCCTTCTGTTTGATCTCCTGAATCGGTTTAAAAATGTCGACAAACCGCTTGCCCCGATCTGCGGCCATCTTCGCGATTGCCGACGAGTACAGTTCGAGCATAGCGTTACGTAGCGCAAGACTACCCGTTGAGTCAGCGGTGAGGATTGGAATTGGCGATACGAGTACCGCTCTGGCACCAAGTGCGTCAATTTTGTCAAGCAGCTTTGTTAAACCTTCCTTAAAAGCAGGTAGACCCGCTTCGCCATCCTGGGCTTCAATACCTCCGTAAGCCAGAAACACGACGGTTGGCTGCGCCTTGGTAATATGCTCCATCAACAACTCATAGGCAGTAGGCGGATTGGTAATAGTGCCTCGGGCTACCCCAAACACATTATCCCCAGCCCAACCCAGATTCCGATAGGTAACATCACGATCGGGCCATCGGGTTGTCAGTGCCAACTCCAGATAACCATACTGAAAATCATTCTCAAACAGGGAGTTCCCCAGAAAAACCACCCGGTCTCCGTTTTTAAGTTCGAAAGGAGCCGTGGGAGATTCGGAAACAGGTTGCGGTTTATTCTGAGCAACGGCCAGCCCAGTCGGTACGTACATTAACAACAGTACCATATACCCGATCGTGGCCGATACCTTAATCTTTCTCATGCAGGTTTCGTTTAATAGGGCCTCTTACTCAATTGGCAGCTTGCAACCAGCAGGGCACTGATGCCTAAAGGCAAAAAACGCGACTCTTTACCTGAACCTTTTAGGCATTTACCCAGCCAACGAATGCCTGATAGCTGTTTTAAGCGACTGAAGGAATACTTATCTTTGACCAGACGACAGCACTTATCAACTGTACGATAATTCGCTATACATACCTTACTCAACGAAACGTTAGGTTATAAACTTTCCGAATGAAAAAAGGACTACTATTACTTGTATTCATTAGTACTTGCCTGACCTCACACGCCCAGCGCATCTTCGGGAATGAGTGGATAAAGCCGAACCAGAAATACCTAAAATTTTCGGTCAATCAGGCGGGCGTTTACCGAGTTGGGTATGACGACCTTAAAGCCATTGATCCTGCCTTTGTTCAAACCAATCCCATAAACTGGCAGCTCTTTTTTAGGGGCCAGGAGGTAGCTATTCGGGTAGTAGGCCAGCAGGATGGCGTGTTTAATACGCAGGATTATGTAGAGTTTTACGGAGAAGGGAATGATGGGAGTCAGGATTCGCTCCTGTACCGACCGCAAAAACGCTTGCACCCTTATCAAACACTCTATTCCGATAAAGCGGCTTATTTCCTGACCAGCAGCCCTACGTTGGCAGGCAAACGGATGCCCGAGTTAACGACTTCGGCACAAGGGCTTACGCCCGAAGCCTTTCATATCGAAGAAACCGTACAGGCGTTCACCAGCGATTATACCTTTAACAATTTAAAAGGCGTGGAGCCCGCCATTCAGGAAAGCTATTTTGAACCGGGAGAAGGCTGGTCGGGGCCGATGTTGACCAAAGATTCGGTAGGTATTGTCCGGGTGAATTTCACCAATCGCGTCAACACAACTGCCTTTCCAATTGCGCTCGAAGGCATGATCAATGGCCGGGATAACACATTTAGTCGCCAGATTCAGGTATCTACCCCCTCAACGCAAATTGCCACGTTAACGGTATCAGGATTCGCGTCGCAAACTTTTCAGTCGACGATTAATCCGACAACCCTTCAGAACGAACAATTAACCCTACGGTTTACTCCTCAAAAAATCGACCTTACCAACAACTTCTCCATTACGTATGTAAAAGTAAATTATCCCCAGGCAGTGGATATGGCAGGTCAGACGAGTAAGGTCTTTCATATACCCGCGAACGCACGCCAGTCCGCTTTGCTTTCGCTCAAAAATGGAACTCAGCCAACCATTGCTTATGACATTACAGACAAAATCAATTGTCGGTATATAACGGCGCAAACGTCAGGCGATCAGACACTGATCGTTGCCAGCGAAACAACTAAAAAACGAGACGTTTTCGTAACCAGTAAAACGCTTAAACCACTTACGATTCAGGTTGCTCACTTTTCGAGCACGTTTGCGGCTTCCACTACGTACTTAATTATTACCCACGCATCGCTCAAACAATCGGCAAACACCTACGCGGCTTATCGGGCATCGGAAGCTGGGGGTGGTCACAAACCACTTATCGTTGAAGCCGACTCTCTGTTCGATCAGTTTAATTACGGGGACCGAAGCCCGCTGGCGCTTCGCCGTTTCGCCGATTACATGCTGGCCAATACAGCCGTCAAAAATTTACTCTTGATTGGCCGAGCCTGTAGCTATCCTTATCTGGTTAAAACGACCCCCAACGATCTGGTACCAACGATTGGTTACCCTGGGTCAGATATTCTGCTGACGGCCGGCTTAAATGGCTTTCCGACCAATACCCACGCTATTCCAACCGGGCGCTTAAACGTAACGACGAACGACCAGGTACTGGCCTATCTCGACAAAGTAAAACAACTGGAAGGGGCAACAGCCAATGACCTATGGCGCAAACACATCATTCACATTAGTGGTGGCAAAACAAAAGACGAAGCCCAAAGTCTGCGCACAGCCCTGACTGGCGTCGGCAACATATACACGAACGGGCAATTAGGGGGTGAAATCAGTGCATTCAGCAAAAGCACAACCAATGAAGTAGAGTACATTAACATCAGCCCGCTTGTGAATGATGGCGTTAGTATGATCACGTTTTTTGGCCATGCCGGACCATCTGTGACTGATATGAACTTCGGTTTTGCCTCCCCGCCCGAAAACGGATTTGCGAATACGCGTTACCCATTACTGATTTTTAACGGCTGTGGCGTAGGCGAGATTTTTTCCAACTTCACAACGATGTCTACAGACTGGCTGCTAACCCCTAACAAAGGCGCAGCTATTGTATTAGCGCATTCGTACTGGAGTTACGAGCAACCAACAACGCAGTACCTGACCAAACTTTATTCGATTCTGTACACCGATGCGACATCCCTGGGAACGCCGTTTGGTAAAGTGCAGCAACAAGTAAATTTAGCGCTGGACAAAGCTGGGAATGACCCATATAATATATCGGTAGCCCTGGAAATGATTCTACAGGGCGATCCGGCGGTAGTTCTATATCCGTTGCCCAACCCTGATTTTTCGGTCGATCCGAAAGGGATGTATCTCCAATCATCGGTGATCGGTAGTTCTATCCAAAGCAGCGATTCGCTGCGAGTTGTTATGCCAATGGCGAACTTAGGAAAGTTCGTTGCAGGCCAGTCAGTATCGGTGTCGCTCAAGAAAACGACCAGTAGTGGCACCACAACTATTCCGCTAGGATTTACAGCGTTTCGCTACCGCGACACACTGGTTTATACCATCCGCAAAGACGAAACGCTGCAAAAACTTGAGTTGACCATCGACCCCAGCAATCAGATTACCGAACTCAGCAAAACCAACAATACCTCCACCTTAACCATCGACTGGTCGCAGGCCCAAAATGGGAGTAGTTACCCGCTACAAGCCCTCCCCGATCGGATTACTCCCGAGATCAACGTATTTATTGATGGGGCGATCAAAGAGAATAAAGCTGTTGTTCGTATAAATCCCGAATTAGAGATTTTTATCCACGACGAGAATCCGCTATCGCCCAAAGACAGCACTGCCGTTGATGTATACCTGAAGAGTTGTTCAGGCTGCGATCCACAAAAATTGTCGGCAAAGACCTTTTCTGTTTCGGCGGTTTCCGCCAATCAGCTTCAGGTAAAGACCACCTTATCACTCCAGGCTGGGGGTGCTTATCAACTTATCGTATTTGGGAAAGATGCAGCTGGCAATCGGACCCAACCGCCTTATACACTCGACATCGTTACACTGGCTAACGATCAGGCAATTACGCTGAAGACTTATCCTAACCCCGCCAGTACGTATGTGAAGTTTGAGTTGAATCTGAACGTACTGGAGTTGCCTGCCGAATCCCGACTGACAATTTACAATCAAACGGGCGTTCCGGTTTTCAATGATACGTTTTCGATAGCAACGGGGAAAAATCTGTTACTCTGGCAGGGTATGAACCCTGGCTTGTATCCGTATTCACTAAAATTAACCTGGAAAGATGGCCGAACCGAAGTGCATACGGGTAAAGTCAGCTGGCAGCCCTAGCAGTTAACTATTTCAGACGACTGCTGGATACCAGTTCCCACTTTTGTCGACGGCCCGATGCAATAATGCCTTTACCAATACAATCGGGCGTGGATTGACAGAAAGCTAAGGCGGCATTTTCCCGATAAATTAACCCTATGTTTTGGGCGTATACCCATTGATATTTTTGTTGATCGATCAAGGTTGAATCATTATTGCCAACAACTGAAACCGTATTAGTAAATTGCTGCGTACCAATAGTAAATGATTGCCGGGTATTCTTGTATCGAAGCAGTGTATCAGGATTGGCATTATAGGTATTGACGTTCCAGGAAGTAGCTGCCGAAACGGGGAAAACGAGCCTTAGCGTCGGCACATTATTGTCCTGACTGACCACCTCCGATAGATTTTTGTATACAGTGTGAATGGCGTTTATTTGCCAGGCAGATTGACTCGATAATCTGATCGATTCTTCAACAAGAAAAAACTGCTGCCCATTCTGCGTATACGAGTTACCGACTTTTTCCTGTACTTGATAAGTGCTTTTAACGACAGGATTGGTTAACGAATAGGTCTCTTGAGTCACCTGATAAATCCAGTAATCGCCTGTTTGCAGCGGAAAGTAGGCTGAATCATCGGGAGTAACATTAGCTGTATCCTTTTGGCATCCAATCCCTATGCCGATTAAAACCAGGAGGATAAGTAAATGAAAACTGCTTTTTTTGAGCATTTGAAGGCGTTCGCAGAGGTGTTGAGCTGTCAATTGATCCGGTACCAGTCTGTTTAAACTGACGATTTCAGATCATCAGAAGCGAATATACAAAATAGACTAGTTTGTTTAGGCTTTCAGAGAAAGACCAATTATGAGTGGCATCGCAGGAATGATTCGATTTGATGGACAGAGCGTATCGCCAACAGATCGTACCCGTATCATAGAACGCTTAAAACATCGGGGAAAATTTGCGCTTCAGGAGATTTCTCAAGGTGTATTGATGACTTTTGGCGGGCGCCTTGAGACTAGTAAGTCGGCCCCACTTTACGCTGCTGTCGATGCTGACGTATTTGTCCCAGAAGCGCCAGAGCAACCATTCGTCACCAATTTTGCGCTAGAAGGCCCCAAGTCATTCAACCGACTTAACGCCGATTTTGCTACGGTTATTTGGGATGATAACCTACGGCAGCTTTTCTGCGCTCGGGACCCGCTTGGTATAAAACCTCTTTACTATGTACACAAGCCTGGGCATTTTTTTGCCTTTGCTTCAGAGATCAAAGCCTTATTGGCACTTCAGCAAGTTTCGGTAAAGCCCAACCAGCACAAGTACCGTGAGTATCTGACCTGGACTACGGCCTATGTACCTTATAGTGCCGAAACTTTCTACGAAGGTATTTACAGCGTTTTGCCTGGCCACTACCTTCAGGTAACCTCGGAACGTGTTGACATTCATGCCTATTGGCAACTTGATCTACAACGGTTTAGCCAGCTAGACTCCGAAACCTATTCGTCCTTATTTCATAACTATTTCGTGTCGGCGGTCGCTAACCGCATAAAAGGAAAAAGTCTTGTAGGCGCCCATCTGAGTGGTGGACTGGATTCCTCATCGACCAGCAGTGTTGCCCAGTACTTATTGACCCAACGGCATCAAACATTTCTGCATACGTTTAACATTGATACAGAACAGCCCGAAGCCGATGAACAGGAATATGTAGACGCTTTTCTTGATCAATGGTGTTCGCAACATCATCGGGTTCGTCCAATAGATGATGTACTGGATTCGATATTGACCATCAATCGACTATTCGATCGGCCAGAGCATTTTATAATTCCTTCGAGTTTCCATCTGAGTGTTTCAGAGGAAGCTCGGCAGGCTGGCTGCGATATTTTGTTAACGGGCCACGATGGCGACAGTACCATTCCAACTGGTTTTGACCTTCTGGACGAGCTTCTTGACGCAGAGGATTGGGAACAGTTACAAACTGCCTGTCAACAGATAATTTCAGTGCGGGGAAGCACTATGGGTGCTCTAAGCCCTAACTGGGATTCCTTAACTGAGCAGGCCAGGTATGAAAAATACGTATTGTCAATTATCGGAAGCGATCTAAAAAAACGGCTCAACAAACACGCCGGAATTTCTTTTCTTAGCTCGCTCCGTGATCAGAAACGCATTTTTGGTCTTTCCTCAACCGCTATCCTTACTTATTTGGCCAAACGAGTTCAGGATAAACTAAATCATCGCTCACTCATCAATAACGCGTTCAGCGCTGATTTTAAAGCGCGCGTTCCCCTGCGCCCACAACAGTCAACGAAGGAGCTGGTTACGTCCATATCGACAGAGCACCGAGTGCCTATCGAGCAAATTCTTCATACAACGAATGTTATCTGCAACGAGCAGCTGAATCATATCGGTGCCTATTACGGTCACCAGTATTCATTCCCGTTTTTCGACAAAAACATCATTGAATTAGGACTGGCTACACCATTGGGAGTTCATTTCGACAAAGGACGCGGCCGGGGATTGATTCGGCATGGCCTGAACAAGCTTTTACCGCCAGAGATCACGTCGCGCGTGACAAAAGCCAACTTCGTTGAATATAGTACCTTATCGGCCCAACAACTTTATCAGGCAACGCACGAGCAGTTTAGCCAGCCTAGCCACCCAATCTGGGAAGTCATTGATCAGAAAGTATTTTCTAACCTTGTTACCATTGTTTTCAATCCGAATTTCCCCGTCAGAAAAAAAACCCGCTATAACTGGCTGGTCAGTCGAATTATTTATCTAGCCCTCTGGCTTAGCTCGATCCGGCAGGGAAGTTAACGGAGAGGCTACCGAAAAGCTGGGATAAAGCGCAGAAACGAGCGAATGGCCCGAATGAATACCGTAATAAACCCTAATTGTTTGGGTATGTAAATGGTACGCTTACCAATCTTAAATGTACTATAGCGGATTATTCGACTGGTCCCAAACGTCAATAATACTTTTAGTCGCTTGCTAAATTGCGTCTGTGCTTTAAGAAAAAATGTTAGTTGACCTAGAATGAGCTTACTGGAAGCAATAGCCTCGCTAGTTTCCCAATTTTTCGAGTACTCTTCGGCCAATAACTGAATCCGCTTGGCGGTCAGCATTTCCTGAATGGTTGGCGGCAACGGCAATTCCCAAATCTGTTGACACCAGAATAAGCCTACCAGAAAGATCTGATCGAGCCCATAATGGCGAAACTCCTGTAGCAACCAGGCCCAATCAATTGGCCGATTATTCACTAAGAAATAGAGGTCATTTACATAACTTATCGTTTGCCAAATTCCCGTGACGCCATGATGCGTCACGGTCAACACAATCTGATACTCTATCGATAATGCTGATCTGGACCGAATTTCCGGTAACGAGAAAACTTTATATTGCTTATTAAAGCATATAAATTCCCAATGTAGATCGAGGTCGAAACCGCTGTTATTAAAAAAGGGCTTAAACAGGCTAACTTCATATAGATCGGAAAACATAACCTTCTCATCATACTGCATGTAGAGCGTAGATTTCTGATCCAGATGGTAGTCATCCGCTTTTAAAAGTCGTACGCTTTTAAAAACAGCATCCTTCGCCACCAACACATCTAAATCACCAATACCTCTAAGACTACTATCAGGGTAGCAACTGGAAGCCAGGAAAATTCCTTTAAGGGGAAAATGATCAATATCGTGGTCAGCGAATCGTTTTGCCAGCAACTTATATTGATGCAACTTCAGTAAATTATCCGTGGCAATGGTCCGACAATCATTTTGTAACGTAGCTAGCAATGATTCAGGGGTAGCCGGTATTTCCTGAAGTGTTCGGTATAAAAACGGAGCCACTTTATGACGAACTGCCAGCGTATATAGTCGGTCCCAGTTTATAGGATTCCGCTCTAAAAACTGATTAAGGGTAGCTTTTTTCGCTTCTGACAATTCCACTGCGCACGCTATCAGAAGCACTTGAATTTCGGGCGAGTGGCTTGTACTCATCTATGAATTTGCTTTTAGGTTGTCAACAAACGCATACAACTGCACAAAATCGGCCGGCCGACTCATCTTGGTTATCGAAACGGCGTGAGCCATCAGAATGCTTTTCTCAAAAAAATTCTTCAAGGGTTCACCTTTTAGCATTGCGTCAGCTAACGGGAAATAAGCAAGTAGTTCAATCGGTATCTGGTGCTGCGGAACCTGGCTATAGGTATTCGTAGACTCATTGGGGGCTGTTAAAACAAAAATTCGGTCCAACGGTACAGCCTTTTCAGTAAACGAACTTGAATCATGCCAGGAGAATTTATTAACACCTTCCCGAACAGAAGTCAACCCATCTTTTTTCAATTGTAATCCGTTTACTGCATTTTCCCAGATTTTGATCTGCGGAAAAGCCGGTCTCACAACAGGTGGCTCCGTTTTACTAATTTGGATACAGACCATGTCGTCGCTAATGACACTTACACCCTTTTGAGCAAAAGCTGCCACGGTAGTTGATTTTCCAGCTCCCGGTTCGCCTAAAAAGACAACTCCTTTACCGTTGAGTTGAATAGCACTACCATGCAACAAAAAGTAGCCCCGCTGAAACAGAATTAAACCAAGTGCTTCGCTTAATGTAAATAGTGAGAGTAACTCTTCGTCGGTTTGATTGGTGTCCAGGATTATTTCGTTGCCATTCACAACCTTGAATGCCAGCCGAGGTCCCCAGTTCAGCCATAACTCCTGAATACTAGTTTGGGCAAATTCAGCCTGTAGCCCTGCCCGGTAAATTTTTGTCGGCTGTAATGGTGGAGTCGAAGGGATTTTCTCTAGTTTAACGAATACATCAACAGGGCAAGGCTCTATTTCTGTAAGAGGGGGAAGATGTATCTGGGAACCAAGCGTTAGCCCATATGCCGAATAATAATGCGTTATCAAGTCCATTCTAAAATCGGCTCAACTAAATGACTGCCAGTATAGTTAACAGGCAGCAGTTATAGGGCCTCTCTGCTTTAAATACCCACTATGATTTGTTGTTTTCGTTAGGCTACCACTTCAATAAGTTTCTCTTTCAAAAGATTTTCTACAAATAGCATTAGCTCTTCATGACAAACTGACGGCTCAACATCAAATTCGTCAAGCATTCTTTCCTGAATTTCACTAATAGACATCGTTTTCTCGTCTTGTAAAAGCGACCAGATAAACCCGCCTACTTCGTTCAGTTCGTAATAGTTACCTAACTCATAGTTTAACAATATCGTCTCCTTCCCCAGAACGGATGAAGATTGATTAGGTACTAATTGAATTTTTGTATCAGCTATAATAGACATTAAGGATAGGCGAAATAATAATACTGGATGATTTATTCCACTACTAATGTAGTTTTTTAAATTGAGTAGACAACACTCCTTTTTTCAGAAATAACGCTAAAAGTGGCTTGTTTGTGAAATAGTATATCAAAACAAATGGCCTGATACATCCATAAAAAGATGTATCAGGCCATCGAAAAATAGGCTTACCAAGATTTATGGCGTTGTAAATGTACCACCAAATCCATCTACGTTAGAGCCCGACTTTAATGTCAGCTTCTGAACATTACCCAACGATTTTACCCGGGGGGATTGATACGCCTTCTTCGGCGTGGCATTCGCTATATGATTAGACTTTGTTTTCATCTGCCAAAAAATTAAATGTTGTGAAATTTGGGTGACTCGGTAACCTTGCTGTTACCTGCTGACCTACTCAGCCAGCAGAACCGCTTACTCTATTCGACAACTAAACGATGTTTACGAGTCAACCCCCGCTCACCCACCGTTAGTATGTACACGCCCGTCGACAGCTTGCCTGTCACCTTCAACAACAAACTCCCTGATTCAACTCCCACCTTCTGGAAAGGAAGAACTCGACCATCGGCACCATAAAAACTGATCTGGGCGGTCTCTGGCTCATCCAGACTCAGCCGGAACTGCTGATCGCTGATTACGGGGTTAGGGAACACCCCATAGGCCCCATCCCGCAGTACCACCGACACAATCTTATCCTGGAAAACCGTCGTCTTGCCGTTCAGATCAATCTGGGTCAATCGGTAGTAACTGGTTCCCTGATAAGGGGTAAGGTCGGCCAGGTTGTAGTTTTTCAGTCCCGTGCTGTTAGCGCCTAATTCGGTCACCTCCCCCACTTTCTCAAAAGCTTTCAGGTCTTTGCTGCGTTCCACTAAAAAGCCTTTGTTGTTGGTTTCCAGGGAGGTCGTCCAGGCCAGGCTCACGGTATGATCTTCCTGGGCCTTCGCCGAGAAAGACACTAACGCAACAGGCATTGGACCTTGAACAACTAACTGCGCACTGGAATTATCATTGTCTATAACGTTAGTAGCAGTTAAACCAGTACCTGCAGCATTGGCAGTTACTCTAGGGTTAGGGGAAGAAGTGGGTGCAAAACCACCCATAGAAATAATCAAATCGTAAATAGCGTCGCCTGGAATACCCGCCGATGGGCTGGTTATTTGAAGGATAACACTAGTAGCACTGCTGGTTTGTGTTACCGCTAGATTACCAGTTGTGTTCGTTGAACCAGTAGGGACTGTCAGCGAATAAGAGACTATACCGATATTTTTGGGAATTTCAACCGTGTATGTAACTGCGGCACTTTGAGGAATTGCCGCCGAACTTCCATTACCAAAACTAACCGTAATACTGCCGGGTTGCCCAGTCTGAATAGGGTTGGGATTAATAACAACCCCCGATGCTGAAGGGTCTTGCGCCAGGGCAGCATAACCGCTACACATACCCAGTAAGACTAAAAGTAAAAGTTTCCTGATCATAATCGTGAATATAAAGTTTAGAGAATTTAAAAGCCGTCTACTAATTATCCCTCAAATATCTAAAAAAAGGGATTTCGGGCAAGTAAAATTTTATTAACCAGTGGTAATTCGGGCATAAACATTATTTAACGGGTTACCTTAGTTTTTTTAGGAAAAAAAATTGATCGGATTAGGTATTATTCTAACTCGTTTTACGCTGATTGTGACCGCATAACCTTTCATACTACCTATCGCACTCGCTAGTTCTGGGTTAGGTGAACAATTGAAACTTTGGTTAGCTCTACCTCAGTGGCATTGGGCAACACCTTTTATCCGTTTTTCAGGAATAAACACAAAAAAAGCCTGACTCATTTTAATAACAGTCAGGCTTTTTTTTGAAACTACTATTAAAGTACTTTCAACGGGTTATGGAGTT
This sequence comes from Spirosoma foliorum, assembly GCF_014117325.1. Taxonomy (NCBI): domain Bacteria; kingdom Pseudomonadati; phylum Bacteroidota; class Cytophagia; order Cytophagales; family Cytophagaceae; genus Spirosoma; species Spirosoma foliorum. The sequence continues at coordinate 6,447,169 of NZ_CP059732.1, forward strand.
GTGAATGTACCACCAAATCCATCTACGTTAGAGCCCGACTTTAACGTCAGTTTCTGAACATTACCCAACGATTTTACCCGGGGGGATTGATACGCCTTCTTCGGCGTGGCATTCGCTATATGATTAGACTTTGTTTTCATGTCCAAAAAATTAAATGTTGTGAAATTTGGGTGACTCGGTAACATCGCAGTCAACGCCTGACCTACTCAGCCAGACAGCAGAACCGCTTACTCTATTCGACAACTAAACGATGTTTACGAGTCAGACCCCGCTCACCCACCGTCAGTATGTACACGCCCGTCGACAGCTTGCCTGTCACCTTCAACAACAAACTCCCTGACTCGACACCCACCTTCTGGAAAGGAAGAACTCGACCATCGGCACCATAAAAACTGATCTGGGCGGTCTCTGGCTCATCCAGACTCAACCGGAACTGCTGATCGCTGATCACTGGATTGGGGAACACCCCATAGGCACCATCCCGCAAGACCACCGACACAATCTTATCCTGGAAAACCGTCGTCTTGCCATCCAGATCAATCTGAGTCAATCGGTAGTAGCTGGTTCCCTGAAAAGGGGTAAGGTCGGCCAGGTTGTAGTTTTTCAAGCCAGTGCTGTTCGCGCCTAATTCGGTCACTTCCCCCACTTTCTCAAAGGCTTTTAGATCTTTGCTGCGCTCGACTAAGAAGCCTTTGTTGTTGGTTTCCAGGGAGGTCGTCCAGGCCAGGCTCACGGTATGATCTTCCTGAGCCTTGGCCGAGAAAGACACTAACGCAACAGGCATTGGACCTGTTACGGAAATCGTTGCACTGCGATTGTCATTTGTAGTATTATTTGTACCAATTCCAGTACCAACTGCGTTGGCCAGTACGTTTGCATCAAAAACTGTTGGATTGACGCCTACAATGGAAATAACCAAATTATAAGCTGCACCTACTGGAATGGGGCCCAGGCTGCTTTTTACTGTAATGATGGTTCCACTGCCACTGTTGAAAGCTCCTTGAGTTACTACCAGGTTAGCAGAGTTGTAGGTAGCTCCAACAGGTAGCGTAATTGCAGTTCCAGTTGCACCAATATTGGGTGGCAAATTAACTGTAAAAGTCGCTGTGGCACTTTGAGGAATTTCGGCAGTAGCCGTGGTTGAGTTACCAAATGTAACGGTAATACTCCCTGCCTGACTAGTTGCAATGGGGTTAGGGTTAATAACTGGTACGGTTACGTACGGGTCCTGCGCAAAAGCTGCATAACCGCTACACATTCCCAGTAAGACTATAAGTAAAAGTTTCCTGATCATAATCGTGAATATAAAGTTTATAATATTGAACCCCTATTTACTTTCATACCCCAAATATCTAAAAAAAGATATTTGGGGTATAATAAATTTTACAAGCCGGAGATAATTCTGGCGTAAACATTATTTAACGGATTACCATCGTATCGTAACGAAGCGTCAGTACCCGTATCATTAGCCACGTTCACAGTGATGTTTGATATACTTCCTGAATTAGCGGCTGTACGAGTAGCTGTAAAACCTAGTCTTGCAATAGCGTTAGCAGCTATAAACTGTCCAGGATTAATTGTTAATTTAATTTGTACACTATTACTGGTGGTAATCGACCATTTTGTATTATCCACATTCGTTGTAGTGCCATCGGTAACATCAATACTATTAATTGAATTAGAATAGGAAATAGTATAACCAGTTGGTACTGATATTGTTACAACAACATTACCACTAGAAGTTGGTATACCCGTTAATTCCTGAATGTTTACAACGAAGTTTCTAACATTATTAGGTGAAGTTCCGAAATTACCTTGTGGCATCGTAATGGTTGGCGTTAAATCAGGCAGTCCCAGGTTCACCAACACATGTAGCGTTGCACTACCACAGGTTGACGGCGTATTATTATCGCAGGCGGTGTAGGTAAAATCGACAGGCCCTGTAACGCCAGGTGCTGGTGTAAAGGTGAAGCTACCTGTTGAGGTTAACACCAATGTTCCCGACGAAACTACAGTTGTACCCGCATTGGATACAGACAAACCAGTCCCCAGATCGTTGGTAATTACATTTCCACTGACTGGTGTGCCTACTGTTGCCACATAGTCATCATTGATGGATACCGTTGCTGGGCTGTTGGGAGCTTTAACAGTTATGGTCACTGTAGCCGTGCCACATGCAGGAGTAGTTGGTGTTTCACAGATTACATAGGTTACGATGTCTGTGCCATAGTAGCCAGCTGTCGGCGTATACACCAGGTTACCGCTTCCATCGATCGTTGCACTACCATGAGCAGGCTGAACAGGAACCGTTGGGTTTTGCAAGACGCCACCTTTATTACCTGGTCCATCGTTGGCTTTAACATTCACCGTAATTGCAGTTGGGCTTGCCGGCGATCCTGTAGTGGTTGCAAAGTCAGGGTTAGCAATTGGATTATTGGTGGTAATCGCCGTATTACTTACCGTAATTGTCAACGTCTGGGTTGTACAAACCGGTGGGGTGCCCGTCACACAAACCGGAACACTATAGGTGTATACACCTGGCGTACCTGTGGTAAATGTATAACTACCCGTTGAGGTAAATACCAGTGAAGGAGTAGAGCCTCCTGGTGAGCTGGTTAGCGTAGGTGTTGGACCATAGGTGGTTCCCACTGGTACCACATCATTCGTTTTAACACTACCCGGTACTGGTACATTAATATTCGTAACCGCAAAGTCAGGATTTGGATTAAACGGATTGATCAGAATATGCAACGTACCACTGGCAGAAACGTTTGGCGAACCGTTATCGGTTGTGGTGTACGAGAAGTCAACAGGTCCGGTAGCACCAGCCACTGGCGTAAATGTATAGGTACCATCCGAAGCTAATACGAACGTGCCGATTCCAGCAATAGTTGTGTTCTGGGTAGTAATCGTCTGGGTATTGCCCTCTGGGTCACTATCATTTGTTTTCACATTTCCGGCAACTGACGTACTTTGATAGGTACTGATGTAGTCGTCTGCCGCCAATGTACTATTGGGAGTACCTGTTGCACTAACCGTGACCGTAACCGTAGCTGAAGAACATAAGCTGGTGCCAGGTGTTTCACAAACTGTATACGTAAACGTATCTGTTCCATAAAAACCAGCCGCTGGTGTATAGACCACGTTACCACTTCCATTGACAGTAGCAGTACCATTGGCTGGACCGCTAGCAATAGTTGGTGTTCCTAACGTTCCACCAGGATTGCCAGGACCATCGTTTGCCTTAACATTAATGGTAACTGGAGTTGGCGTTACGTCATTTCCAAGTATCGAAACCACATCTGGGTTTGCAACAGGCTTGTTCGTGTTGACGGTTGGATCGAGTACCGTAATCGTTAGTGTCTGTGTGGCACAGCCTGTTCCAGACAAACCAGACCCGCAAACAGGTATACTATATACATACACCCCTGGTGTTGTACTAGAGAAGGTATAGTTCCCATTAGCGTCTACTGTTAAGCTCGGTGTAGAACCTGCTGGCTGCGTAAGAGTGGTGGGGCTAGTGCCATAAGTAGTTCCAACCGGTACGATGTCATTGGTTTTAACACTACCACTAACCGGTACATTCTTATTCGTAACCGCAAAGTCGGGGTTTGTATTCAGCGCACAGGCTAAACCTCCGCCTGTTGTCGTCCGGGTATCGATGAAGGCTCCAAATACATTCAGGCTACCGCCTAGAGCCGACAGAGCTGCGATTCCTACCAGAGGTCTCACACTTATTTTCACTTCGTCAAATGGTTTCGTGGTTACAAAACCGACATTGAAAAACTGGCTGGTTGTTCCAAACAAATTGATTGCCAAGTCCAGCAACCCAACACCACTTCTCGACTCTACGAATGTTCCATTGTTATAAGTAGAAATGGTCAGGTTGGCAAACAAATCAACAGCCGCTATACCTGTAACCTTCTGAACTGCAAAGCCAGCAAAAGTACCGACAGGATAGGTACTGATCGGATCTAGTACGGCTATTGAAGCAACGGTCCCAACCGATGCCGTTGTGTTAATTTTAGCGTAGTCAGTTGTACTCGACGAAACAACATTCCAGGGATTTTCTACCGTAGTTGCCGCCGAAACTACGCCTGTAACTCCCGTATTCGCATTATCAATCACAACCGGGAAAGTCGGATTGCTCAGGTTATAAGCTGTATTACAGACAATAACGGCCGCACAGGTTTTCTCGAATACCGCATTGTAAATAACTATATTTCCCAGATCAGCACCTACTACATTGACGAAGGAAATCTGTATTTCATCATAAGGGGCTGTTGCAACAACACCGAGGTATTGTCGGCTTCTGTTATTGAGCAAAGGGCTACTACCGGCTCCTACAATTAATGCATTACCGGTACTAGTCTGAACTAGATTTCCATCATTATATAATCTGACGGTTGCCGTACTAAAGACATTAGCCGACAACAATGCGTTAGTCTCTACATCAAATCCAGCAAAACTACCTACAGGATAGGTCTGTAATGCATTGGCAACTGCAAAGGATGCTGTAACAGCTACACCTGCCGTTACTACCATAGTTGCTGAATTTGTTGTACTGGCATCAACCACATTTTCAGAATTATTTATTTGGCAAGCAGCGCAAGCTACACCACCAACGATACCAGTTCGGGCTCCATCTACATATACAGGATGTGTAGGATTAGTAACTGGTGTAAGGGTATTACCTGGAATTGTATTATCTGAACAAGCCAGACTAGGGCCATTACAAAATGACGTCATAACGACACCAAATACATTGATACCCACATCTACAGCCGATACTGCCCTGGTGACAGTCAATACCACCTCATCAAAATCGGCTGTTGCCACAAAGCCAATGGTTCGCCTACCAGTACCCGATAAAATTGCACTACCTACGGCAACTAGATTTCCCCCGTATGTTACTGATTGTATAGCAGCAGCAGTACCCGTTTTATAAGTAGAAACGGTAATTTTATCATTAACACCTAAACTCACTAAATCAGTACTCGATATATCAAACCCAACAAAGGTGTTTGTCTGACTGGCAGGATAGGTAATAAATGCGTTTTTGACACCTATCGTTGCCGTTACCGCAACTCCGGCGGTTAAATTAATACTTGCAGAATTTGCGCTATTGCCATCGATAATGTTATCTCCATTACTGATGGAGCAAAGAGCGCAGGTAACACCAGTTGCTATACCCGTGCGGTCTGAAATGTATACTGAGTTTCCAGGTGCCGTCAACGAACTGGGCGTATTACAGACTAATGGTGTACTTGCCGACGTATACCTTCTCATAAGAGCATAGTATACACGGTAAGAAGTAGCCAAAGTCAGAGGGTTTGTAAAGGCAATCGATATCTGATTAAAATCTAATGTTGTATGAAAGCCAACTTCATAAGCCCCTGAAACCAATGCGGAGTTTATCCCAATAAGACTAGTTGCTGTTTTTTGCTCGCGCTGTACACCATTTTTGTACGTTGTAATAGTAACAGCTCCCAATAAAGTAACATCAGCTAATGAGCTATTACTGATTAAAAAACCAGCAAAGTTACCAGCGTCATAGATGTTAGCGGGACTATTGTCCCCAACCGTAAAACTGCCTGCACCAGAAATAGCGATTCCTAGTTCATCATAATCAGTAAGTGTAGAATTAGTAACATTAGCAGGGTCACCACCGGAAGGACATAACGCGTCACCTCCCCAACAAGATAATCCTGGGCTGGCATGGTTTGTAGTTAATGAGAAAGTTGGACTAACCCAAGGTGTTGATGTTGTCGAATTGGGCGTACCTAAATTGCCCTGTTGAGCATTGGCTCGAAAACCCAGACAGAGTACTAAAAGGAATGTGGCCCACGCAAGGCTGTGCGAGATACCCCTGCTGAATAAGGGTGTAGAGATTTGTTTCATAAACGTTAGTCTAAAAAATACGAGAGCCTACTAGAAGTTACCCAATGCCAATATCATGCTAAATGCATCATATTTTAATTTACGCAACTCCATAATTGGCCTCATAAAAGTAGATTAATGTAACCCTGTCAAAAAAAAACATATTATCTGGCAAGGAATCTGTAACTACTTTAAATGTATAAACATGCAATTGCATGCTAGTTAAACGTTTACGAAGAGTAGATTTCATCCTTTCCCTGTCATTTGGTATCGTAAGTAGTCGTCATTCTCTTCCCAGACTTTTTGATAAACATGACACATCAGACCAATCGACGTGATTTTCTGAAGCAAAGTAGCGCTGCCGCCTTCAGCATGGCCTTATTTCCCAGCCTGACTCGTAAAGTCGCTCCCAGCGATCGGGTTCGGGTTGCTCATATTGGTATTAATGGTATGGGAACCAACCACCTTAACTGGTTCGCCAAGTTACCCGAAGTAGAGGTTGTTGGTCTATGCGATGTGGATGAAACGCATTTGGCAAAAGCACTCAGCACATTACAGACGTTACAGCCAAACACCAGCGCCAAAACATATTCCGATTTCCGTTACCTGCTCGACCGCAATGATATCGACGCCATCACCTGTGCCACCCCCGATCATTGGCATGCTCAGATTGCCATTATGGCGTTTCAGGCCGGGAAAGATGTGTACGGCGAAAAACCATTATCCTATAGCGTTCGGGAAGGGCAGAAGATGTTGAAAGCCCTCAACCGATACGACCGTATTTTTCAACTCGGCACCCAGATTCATGCAGGAGACAATTATCATCGGGTTGTCGAAATAATTCAATCGGGCGCTATCGGTAAAGTAAATACAGTAAGGCTTTGGAAAACGGGCTTCCCTCCAGTACTTGGCCCAGCCAATTACCAAACACCGCCCTCTACGTTGAACTGGGATATGTGGCAGGGACCAGCTCCAGCCTCACAGTACACACCCGAGCGTTGCCATTTTACCTATCGCTATTTTCTGGACTACTCGGGTGGGGTATTTCAGGATTTCTGGTGTCACATTGCCGATGTTGTCTGGTGGGCAATCAATCCAACAGGTCTAAAAAGCATTAGCGCGAAGGGAGGAGCACCTGAAGGAATTGGCGATGCACCTAAGTGGATTGATATTGATTACGAATTCGATGGCTTATCATTACACTGGACCAGTACACCCCCTAATGTGCCGGGTGCGGAGAAGAAAGGCATCGGTGCCTATTTCGAAGGCGATAAGGGCACGCTTCTTTGCGATTACAATACGCGCGAAATCACGATTAACGGCGTTACGATGACGGATGTACCCGAAGTACCAATTACGCTTGAGCGATCGCCGGGGCATCAGCAAAACTTTATCAATTCGGTCAAATCGCGCAAGCAGCCCGAATCGAATCTGGCCTACGCCCGGCAAATGACCATGCCTATGCACCTCGGCCTGATTTCTTATAGACTTGGGCAGCCATTGGAGTGGAACGCTCATAAAGAAAAATTCAGGCACAACTCGGCTGCCAATGCGCTGTTGTCCCGAGAATACCGGAAAGAGTGGGATTTGATATAAAAAGGGTTTGAAGTTTGTAGTTTGAGGTTTGAAGTTGTGTGGCCGCCAGCAACTTCAAACCTCAAACTACAAACTTCAAACTAACTGTTAATACTTAATCATAAACTCGCTCAGGTTCGTATCTCCGTCCAGATCAAGTTTTTTCCGAAGTCGATATCGTTTCAATTCAACACTTCGATGGGTGATGTTTAGGAGTTGCGCTATTTCTTTGGTCGAAAGATTCATCCGCAGATAAGCCGCTAGTTTCAAATCGCCCTGTCCCAGATCAGGGTATTTTTCGAGCAGGTGTTTCAGAAATTGCTCGTGTACTTTATTGAAGTTTGACTCAAACAGCTTCCAGTCCTGCTCGCTCGATATATTATTATCGATCAGGGTGTTTATTCGCTGAAAATCGTCGCCCGGTAGCCGACTTCCCGAACGGGCTTTCGCTCGATTCAACTCCTCTTTTAATTGTGCCAGCAACTCATTCTTCTGAATGAGTGCCATTGTTGAGTTGGCCAGCTCTTCCGATTTCTGAATAATACTCTGCTCCAGTTGCTCCTTTTGCAGCAAAATAATTTTCCGCTGACTTCGCTCTTCCTGTTGGCGTAGTTTCCGTTCCAGCTTTTTTTGAACTCGGTTCTGCTGGACAGCAACGCGCCGGAGATGTAATTGATAAAAGAACCAGCATAAACCCAGCAGCAAAAACAGGTATAGTAACTTGCTCCAGGCATTCCAGTACCAGGGCGGTTGCACCTCAAACGTTAGCAGACTTTCCTGCGGGTTCAGGTTTGACTTCAGATGAAATATGTACTTGCCCGGCGGTAAATTGTTAAATTCTTTCTGTTGACCAGGTCCGTAGGACGACCAGGTTTTCATGCTGTTTTCGAGCCAGTAGCTGTATTTCACTGGCTGGGTATAGTAAGGGGTGCAGAAGCTAATCAGTAGATTCGATTGGGTATACGAGAAGGAGAGTTGCGGTACCATTGATGTACCCTGAAACGTATAACTCACGGAGGGATCATCAACAGATGTTACCGTTCGAATGACCGGTTTCGGCACCGAATCGCCGAGGTGATGCAGCTCTGTTCGGGGTAGTAAAGCAAATCCGTTTTCACGGCAAAGGGCGATATACTCTGAATCAAGCGGCACAATTTTCTCGAAATCCTCGACCCACTGATTGGTTTTAAGCGGTATATCACTCGAAACCTGTCCCTGCGGTCGTGTCCAGCCTACTGAGCCATCCTGCCGAAGAAGAAAAAGCGTCGAATCGGGCATGGGAAAAATCTTACGAATGGTTGACTCAGCCCAGGGATAAGCCGTCTGTGCAGGCACAAACCGATCGTGCTGGGCATCATACACAAGTAAGCCTTTCGTGGATGTAATAACCACTCGATTTTGAATCCGGCAAAGGTTAAGTACGGGGCTATGAAGCTCTGCATCCGTATAGGTTTTGCTATCTTCTATGCGTCGTAAATCGGTCGATAAGCGAAGTCGTTGCAGACCTTGATTAGCGGCTTTATTTACCCAGACATTGCCCGCACCATCTTCGTCCAGTTGCCGGACCGGAGCCGAAAAGCCATCCACTTTATGAGAGAAAACCCACTTCCCGTGCCCATCTTTCTGATAAATACACAAGCTCGTGTAAGTTCCCTGAATGAGTTTGTCCGGATAGTTTTTCAACCGGCCCAATACCCAACCGCCGGTAATATCAGACAATAGCTGAGCCTGTGTCCCCTCAATGCGAAAGGTTCCCTTATTATGTCCACACAAGAGCTGATTATCCACAACGGCCAGATCCCAAACTTGCCCCTGCGTACCCGAGATCAACCGAAAAGGCTCACTTGCCCGGCTCAGTGGTTTGTAATAAACGCCCTGATTAGTACCCAGGTACAAGTTATCGCCATAACGAGCCATGTCATAAACGGTCCCCAGATCATCGGCATGGTCAATAAAATAGTGAATGGGGGAGCTCAAATTAATCAGACCGATTCCTTTATCCAGACCTACCCAAAGGTTATGATCGCCATCCTGACACATGGACAGAACAGTATTGTTTTGCAGACCATTTTTCTGATTGAAATGATACTGAATCCGACCATCGGCGGTTGCAATCAGAACGCCATTCAGCAATGTACCAAACGCATAGAGTCCGGGGCCAATCAGCAATCCCCGATTAAGTCGATTCCGCTGCATAAAGTCATTAATCTGAGCATTAAAGGGTCTAAACGTCTTCCCGTCATAGCGATACAAAGCCCGTTCTGTACCAATTAGAATATCCTGATCGCCAATGGGCAAAATAGTGTTGACGGTTTCCCGGCCCAGAAATGCACTGCCCTCAATAAATCGATACTGATCGCCCTGTAACTCAAAAAGCCCTTTCTCCAGGACTTCCAGAAACAGTCGACTACGAACCTTATGAACGAATAACACCGTAGCAGGGGGCTGTAACAACTGAACCTTCCCCTGTTGATACCGATAAATAAAAGCGAAAGATTGAAACAAAACTCCCTGGGGCGTAATCACGATATTCCATATTTCCTCATTTCGAAAGGCTTGCTCCCGAATCAGCGTAACGAGCGAATGGTACACCAATTTACCTTGCTCATTAGGAAACCAATACCCAAATTCACCCAAAGCCCCCGTATAAATCCGGCCTTCTTCGTCTACAGCTACTGATCGAACGCGCTGCTTTCGGGGTAACTCATAGACTTTCCAACTACTGCCATCAAACTCGAGTAACCCCTTCGAATTGGCAAAATAGAGAAAGCGTGTTTTTCGATTTTGGGCAACTCCCCAATTCTGGTTGTAGGCCCCGTACATCTGCTTGGTGTACTGAATCAACTCAGGCCCACAGAAACTGTAGGGTGACTGAGCATTCGCAAACCGGCTACCGAAAGCCAGCAAAAGACAGATAAAAAGCTGCCGAAAGATGATCGGCACAAAATGGCATTTGACTTCACCCATATGAATCACATAAAAGGGCATGATGTGCTAAAAAACATCGAAATCAGGCTAAAAAAGCCAATATGATGTGGTAATGATGTAGGACCGTTTTAGGCACCAAGTTACAACTACCCTACTTTTGTGCAAAAATTTATTAGAAAGTTAGTGCTCTTTTTTTGTTATAGGCGCAGTGAATCACTCACCTACTAACAATGTAGGCTGTAGTAATAACGGCTTAATTACGAATAGTTATGGAAAACATTTCACTTCATCAGCAGCTCCAAAGGCGAGTTGTCCTGCTTGCAGGTCTACTCGTTCTGCTCTTTTTTCGATCAGCTCTGGCAGAAATGCCCCAGGCTGGAGGACCCCGGGCTGGAGCGCCCCCTATCCGTATTACGGGTAAGGTAACAGACGGCACATCAACAGTGGGCATACCAGGGGTTACAATACAGGTAAAAGGAACCACAACGGGTACGGTCACCGACGGGACTGGTGCTTTTACAATTCAGGCCGAAGACAATGCCACCCTCATTTTTTCAAGTATTGGTTATCAGAAGATCGAAATCGCGGTCGGTGGCCGAACAACCATCAATGTTCCTCTTGTAGAAGATACCAAATCATTGAATGAGGTAGTGGTTGTGGGGTATGGCACGCAACGCAAATCGGATGTTACGGGGGCAACGGTCACTATCAAAGGCGATGAATTAATAAAACAACCTGTACTGACGGCTACTCAGGCACTTCAGGGCAAAGCAGCTGGGGTTCAGATCATCAGCAGTGGTCAGCCGGGTAGCTCACCTGTAGTTCGAATTCGGGGGACGGGTAGCGCCTTGGGTGGTACGGCGGCTCTGTTCGTTGTCGATGGTGTGTTAACCGATGATATTTCAAACATCAACACCGCCGATATCGTGAATGTCGATGTACTCAAAGATGCCTCAGCAACAGCTATTTATGGATCACGCGGGGCAAATGGAGTTGTGATCATTACCACCAAACGGGGTACGGTTGGCAAAATGACTGTAAATTACACAGGCAACGCAGGCTTTCGGATACCTTCCTACCTAGTTCCGATGGCCAATTCTACCGAATACGCCAACTACGTTAGTGCGGCTACTGGTAACATTGTCAGTCCAGGTACGACCTCTACGGATTGGTACAAACAGATTCTGAGAAACGGCTTCCAGCAGAATCACGGCATCTCCATAAATGGCGGCACCGAGAAATCAACCTACTTCCTGAGCGCTGGTTATTATACCGATCAGGGGCTTGTGATCGACAATCAATACAAACGGTTTTCGATTCGAGCCAACAACGATTTCACGTTCAACAAATACGTAAAACTAGGAATATCAGCATCTTATGCCAACGGCGATAATCAGATTGCCAATCTGGGAACGGCCTACAATGACGCTTACCGAGCCGCTCCCATCATTCAATCAAAGGTGAATGGCAAGTATGGTAACACATCGGTTTACCAGAATGTAGGCAATCCAATACTGGATATTGAGAATAACAATAACCACGCGACAGACAACCGGTTGTTAGGTTCTGCCTATCTGGAAATCAAGCCCGTTGACTGGATTACATACCGCACAAACATTGGTGGTGACTGGGTTAACCTGAATACTCGGGAATACAATTACCAGTTCAACAACGATACGACCACCTTTATCAACGCGGGTGGTAATCAGCGAAATCCCAACAGCAACCTGAAGTTCATCAACACGCGAACCTTTCACTGGACCTGGGATAACCTGATCACGTTCAACAAGAAATTTGATAAACATGCCTTAACCGTGCTGGTTGGTACAACGGCAGAAAAATACACGCTCACCAGCTTTACGGCCTTCCGAAAAGATGTTCCAGCCGCGCAAAACCTGTGGTACATCAACACCGGGAATGCCAATACATCGACCAACGATGGCTCTGGCGATCAATACAATCGCAATTCGTACATCGGTCGGGTCAATTACAACTACAACGATAAGTACCTGTTCACGGCAACCATTCGGGCCGATGGGTCATCCCGTTTTCCGGCTCAGAACCGCTGGGGGTACTTCCCTTCTGTAGGCGCAGGCTGGGTGATTAGCAACGAAAGCTTCATGGCTAATCAGCAGATTTTCGATATGCTTAAAGTGCGGGCCAGTTGGGGTAAAGTTGGTAACGACCGGATTCCAACCGATGCCTATACGGTGACGGTAGCACCTAATCTGGCTTATCCATTTGGTGGTGGCATTGCTACACCCGGAAGCGCCATTACCCAGATCAAAGACCCGAATGTGAAATGGGAAACTACCGAAGAGGCCGATTTAGGCGTTGAATTCACGGCATTGAACGGTAAACTCACCGGCGAGGTCAACTACTACAACAAGAAGTCACGTGACCTACTGATCAATGTCAAAGTACCTTCCGTATCGGGTGATGCCGATGGGGTGGTACTAACCAATGCCGCTTCGATTCAGAATCAGGGCTTTGAATTTACACTGAACTGGCGGGGCAAAATCACGAACGATCTCTCCTACCGCATCGGTGGTAACGCAACCCTGAATCAGAACAAGGTTATTGGCCTGAACGGCGGACAACCGATTCTCGATGGGGGCATTGGCGCTAACCAGCAATACACAACCCGAACCGATAATGGCCAGCCCGTTGGTAGCTTTTATGTATTGCAGGTATTGGGCGTTTTCCAGAACGCCGATGAAATCGCGAATTACAAAAACGCATCAGGCCAGGTCATTCAGCCCTCGGCCAATGCCGGTGATTTTAAATATCAGGACACCAACGGCGACGGTAAGATTGACGACAACGACCGGGTATTTGCCGGGTCGTACCAACCGAAAGCCTATTTCGGTCTAAATCTGGGCCTAACTTACAAAAGCTTCGACCTCAGTGTTGATTTATATGGCAACGTAGGCAACCAGATTTACAACGGCAAACGGGCATTCCGTCAGAGCGCGCTGGACAACGTCGAGAAGTCGGTTGCGTACAAGCGCTGGTCGGCGGGTAGTGGCATCCAAACAGAACCAGCCGCTAACAGCGGCAACCTCCCCCCCTTCTACCTACTTCATTGAATCGGGCAATTTTGCGCGGATCAATAACCTGACGCTGGGTTACCGCGTACCTAATGCGGTGTTGAAAAAAATAGGGGCCAGCAATGTACGCGTCTTTGTAACGGGGCAGAATTTATTCACACTCAAAAAATACAGCGGCTTCACGGCTGAGTTGCCCGGCTTTAACGCCACCAGCAGCGCCGGTATCGTAACGACAGGCAGCCCAACCACCCAGGGAATTGAATTAAACGCCTATCCAACTCCCAGCACCCTTGTGGCCGGGCTAAACATTGGCTTTTAACCGACTCGACAGACATGAAACGCACAACATTTCTTTATATAAGTACGAGCTTCGCAGCTTTATTACTGACGGCTTCCTGCCAGAAAAGTTTTCTGGATGTACCCGTACAAGGTCAGGCGACAACCGCAACCGACCCCAATCTGGCAATCAATTTGGTGACGGGTGTGTATAACAGCCTGTACAACAGTGAGGCTTTTGGGGGAGACGGGGGCGATGTACATGGCATCAGCTTCATTGCGGCTACCAACATCATTTCCGACGACGCCGACAAGGGTAGTTTCGATGGTGATCAGCCAAGCCTAAAGGATATCGACAATTTTACGACAACGCCAACCAATAACTTCGTAGCGGCTTTATGGAATGGCTATTACAGTGGTATTTCTCGGGCAAATCAGGCATTGGCCGCCCTTCAAACAGCTTCCATAGATGCCACAACCAAGACTCGACTTATTGGGGAAGTTCGGTTTATTCGCGGCTACTACTACTTTAACCTGGTTCGCTTTTTTGGTAAGGTACCCAAAGTGGTTCGGGTACCCAAAGACGCGCAGGATGCTAACACTGATCCGGCTTTTCAGACAAGGGCTCCAGTCGACACGATTTATAATGTCATTACGCAGGACCTCCAATATGCCATTGCCAATTTACCACTACGGGCGCAGGCTGGCGTAGGCCATGCGAACAAAGGAGCGGCTCAGGCGCTTCTGGCTAAAACCTATCTCTACCGTAAAAACTGGCAACAAGTCCAGGCGCTGACGCAGGAGGTAATCAATTCAGGGCAGTATTCATTGGTACCTGATTACACGACCATCTGGCGATACGTTGGTAATAACAACAGTGAATCCATCTTTGAAACCCAGAGTGGCACCTTCAATAACGGCGACATCGCCGTGGGTGGCTATTGCACCTGGCAAGGCCCCCGCGTAGGCAACAAAGGTGGCTGGACCGACTTAGGTTTTGGCTTCGATACGCCAAGCCAGAGTTTGGTAAATGCTTATGAAGCGGGCGATAAACGTAGAGCATCCACCATTATTACCATTGACAATAGTGGTAAACACGTTGGAACGGTTCTGTATGATGGCTTCCGCATTCCCAGCGCCGATTCGGTACAGAATCTCTACTACAACTACAAAGCCTACGCCAGCGAAAACCCGAGCATAGAACCTTATCTGGGCAATCGCGACAAAAAGCAGAAAAACGTACGCCTGTTACGCTATGCGGATGTGCTGCTCATGAATGCCGAAGCCAATAACGAATTAGGCCAATCGGCAACGGCAATTACTTATCTGAACCAGATACGTACACGCGCCGGGTTAGCCGCTACCAAAGCGGCTGCTCAGGGCGACCTGCGTACAGCTATCTGGAACGAGCGTCGGATTGAACTGGCCATGGAACACGACCGCTTCTTCGACTTAGTCCGGACAGGTCGGGCAGCCCAGGTGATGCAGGCTGCCGGAAAGAATTTCGTAGCAGGCAAAAACGAATTACTGCCCGTGCCGAGTCTGCAAATCCAATTGAGTGGTGGCAAACTGGATCAGAATCCTGGCTATTGATGATTTCTTGCTTTTGTCATCCCGACGCAGGAGGGATCTTCGGAAGCGTCAAAAAATCATTCTCTCCCGAAGATCCCTCCTGCGTCGGGATGACAAAAACGCCAATACAAACAACTGAATACAAGCTTTTTCGAGTACAATCAAACCCAATTTCCAAGTACAATTAAAACCAATTAATCATGAAAACAAGACAAATCTCAGCGTGGGTGATGGCAGGGCTGGTAATGAGTGCAGCGTTTACCTCCTGCAAAAAAAGTGATGATGTGGCTACATTACCTCCTATTGGCGGTTACAATGGCTCTAACGATGTAGCAGCTACGAACATGATCGCTCATTGGACTTTCGACGGCACCAATAATGAAGCAATTTCTGGAACAGCACCGTCCAAAAGCACTAATGCGTCATTTACAACAGGCGTGAAAGGGCAGGCATTACAACTGAGTTCTGGCTATCTTCTCTATCCAGTTATAAGTTCTCTCAGCAGTGCCAGTGCATTAGGGAGTGTCACTGTGAGCGCTTGGGTAAATACTGCTAATAATGGAACAACGGCTTCTGAATATTTCGGTTTGACCAGTCCTTCTGCTACAGACTGGGGGCAAATGATCAATCTCCTCGTTGAAACAGGTCAGAAAAAATCTACTGTTGACACCTTAGTTCTACACGGGTTTGTTGGCCAATATTCAAGTGGACAACGTAGTGGACAAGATAATGTAAACAGTGGCGATGCTGCTGACGCTGGTAATACGTTCAAAGTGACAAAGGTATCTGGCCAATGGACGCATGTTGTTTTTAAATATGATGGCTCTTCTTCGACAATTGATATTTATGCAAACGGAAGCGTGGTATCTAACAGTAGATATCGTCAAAGAGGCACAACTGGGCCGTTAGTATTCCCAACGCCAAGCCAAGTTCTTATCGGTGCTTTCCCGAACGTAAACTCTGGATTCGCTAGTTCGGCTAATCAGGTTTGGCAGGGTCTATTCAATGGAAGTATTGACGAAGTTCGGGTGTACAACAAAGCACTGTCTGATACAGACGTTAGTTCACTGTACCAGCTCGAAAAAGCAGGACGCTAAGTCAATAAAAGACATACCATCAAGGGCTGTTTTCATCATGAAAACAGCCCTTATTACTAACGTTCTGAAAACAAGATATGAATACGACCAAATTAATTGGACTACTTTTTCTGGTAGTCGCTGGCTTATCCTGCAAAAAAACGCAGGACGTTGAGCCGCCCGAATCGTTTTACTTCCATCCGGTTCAGGTAAACGGGCAAGCATCATCAAGCATGAGCTTTCAGAATGTTGGTGCCAATCCAGTCATAACGATATCTTTTTCGGCACCGCTTCAAAAGGAATCCGTTGCAAAAGCTATTCAGCTTTCCCTGAAATCGACGGGTGTATCTGTTCCCTTAAACTATACTGTTTCCAGTGGCGATACGGTTATAACAGCAACCCCTCAGAGTTCACTTAGCGCGCTGACAGCTTATCAGTTTACCGTACAACCAACGCTAACATCAGCCCGGAATTCCGTTTTGAATTCAACCGTAACAGTCAACCTGACAACGTCTCTCGACAACACCGATAAATTCCCGCGCATCAGCGATTCGCTCCTACTCGATCTCGTTCAGAAACAGACGTTTAAGTACTTCTGGGATTTTGGACATCCGGTTTCAGGTCTGGCTCGTGAGCGTAATTCGTCGGGCGATATCGTTACGTCGGGTGGAAGTGGCTTCGGCGTCATGGCCATTCTGGTGGGTATAAACCGGAATTTTATCACTCGTCAGCAAGGATTGACCCGGCTAACCACAATCACGAATTTCCTGACCAACAACGCGAAACGGTATCACGGTGCCTTTCCGCACTGGCTCAATGGGGCAACGGGGGCAACGGTTCCGTTTAGTGCGAAAGACGACGGAGCTGATCTGGTCGAAACATCGTATCTGATGCAGGGGTTATTGACTGCCCGACAGTATTTCAACAGTTCAACCAACGCTGACGAGATTGCCTTACGAAAAAGCATAAATGCGCTTTGGGATGGCGTTGAATGGAACTGGTTTACCAAAAACGGCACCGAAACCAATCTGTACTGGCACTGGTCGCCCAACTACAATTGGGACATGAATCTGCCCATTCGCGGCTGGAATGAAGCCCTGATTACCTATGTATTGGCGGCTTCATCAAACACCTCGCCTATTACTAAAACCATTTACGACAACAGTTGGGCACAGAACGGCCAAATGAAGAATGGGAACAGCTATTACGGCATCAAGCTCCCATTAGGCCCGGCTTATGGAGGCCCGCTATTCTTCTCCCAATATTCCTTTTTAGGGATCAATCCGCATGACCTGACAGATACCTACGCCGATTATTGGCAACAAAACACGGCGCATTCGCAGATAAACTACACGTATTGCAAAACCAACCCAAAACAATACAGCGGCTATAGTGCTGACTGCTGGGGCCTAACCGCCAGCGATCAACAGGATGGCTACTCCGCCCGTGACCCAACAAACGACAACGGCACGATTGCCCCAACGGCGGCCCTATCGTCGATGCCCTACACGCCTACCGAGTCGATGCAGGCGCTCCGATTTTTCTATTACAAACTGGGCGATAAAATTTGGAAAGACTACGGTTTTGTCGATGCCTTCAATCTAAACAACATCTGGTTTGCCGACTCATTCTTAGCCATCGATCAGGGGCCGATTATCGTGATGGTCGAAAATCAGCGCTCGCAACTACTCTGGAAATTGTTTATGAGCTGCCCCGAAGTCAAGAAAGGCATGAAAGGCCTGGGCTTCCAAAGCCCCAATCTGAATTGATACTGTAGCTCGGCCGGGCTGGCGTTCCAGCATCCTGTCCGCATAGCTGAAGGTTAAAATTTTCAACAATATAGTTAGCCTTCGTCTACGCGGACAGGATGTCCACGCTACACTTATAGAACTGCCTTATGAAAACATTCTTTCTCTTTTTCCTGACCATAAGCATTGCTTTTGCCCAATCGAAACCAACTTACCGGTTCACGGCAGCAGACAATGCATTTCTGGATAGTCTTCAACGAGATACATTCCGGTATTTCTGGGATACAACGAATCCCGAAAATGGTCTAATTCCCGATCGTGCACCAACCAACTCATTTGCGAGTATTGCCGCCGTGGGTTTCGGCCTTACCTCTTACCTGGTAGGGGTCGAGCGGGGTTACATTACTCGTACACAAGCCGCTGATCGAACGCTCAGAACGCTTCGCTTTTTCGCCAAAGCGCCCCAATCTGACAAAGCAACAGGCGTTACAGGCTATAAGGGATTCTTCTACCATTTTCTGGATATGAAAACCGGGGAGCGCTTCAAACAAGTCGAGTTATCCACGATTGATACGGCGCTTTTACTAGGCGGTATATTAAGTTCTCAGACTTATTTCGACAAGAACACACCCGTTGAAACCGAAATCCGCCAGTTGGCCGAGCAGATTTATGCGCGTGTGGACTGGACCTGGATTCAGGCGCGTCGCCCGTTTGTATCAATGGGCTGGCACCCCGAAAAAGGGTTTATACCTGCCGATTGGAAAGGCTACAACGAAGGAATGTTGTTGTACATACTGGCACTGGGTTCGCCTACGCATCCGGTTGGCGAGGACGTGTGGACTGCCTGGACTAAAAGCTACGATTGGGCAAATTTCCAGGGCCAGCAGCACGTCAATTTCGATCCGCTATTTGGCCACCAATACTCCCACGTCTGGATCGATTTCCGAAGTATCAAGGATAACTACATGCAAACGAAAGGCATCGATTACTTTGAGAACTCGCGTCGGGCTACTTACGCGAATCGGGCCTACTGTGTAGAGAATCCGGCAAAATGGCAAGACTACAGTCCAACGATTTGGGGACTAACTGCCTGCGATGGTCCAAAGGATACAACCGCAGCTAGTCGAAATTTCTTTTCGTACCGGGCACGCGGGGCTGCTATTCAACAAATCGTAGACGACGGAACCATTGCCCCTACAGCGGCCGGTGGTTCGATAGCTTTCGCTCCTGAAATTTGCCTGCCCGCGCTGAAAGCGATGAAAAGCAAGTATGGCAGTAAATTGTACGGACAATACGGTTTCCGGGACGCCTTCAACCCAACCTACAGGTATGCTTCAGCCTACGCTAACGGCTCCACAGCCAACGGCTGGTTCGACATCGATTACCTTGGCATTGATCAGGGACCGATTTTACTCATGGCAGAAAACGCCCGAACGAGCTTTGTCTGGAATCTGATGAAGCGTAATCCGCATATCCAGAGAGGTTTAAAACGCGCTGGCTTTACGGGCGGCTGGTTGAAGTAGAAGTCACGCTTTTGTCATGCTGACGCCAGGAAGCATCTTAAGGCCTCCTACTGAAGATGCTTCCTGGCGTCAGCATGACAAAAATAAATTTTGTTGCTATCGCGTCTTATTTTTCAAGACAATCAACGGCAAATGCGTATCCCAGGTCGGTTTCAAGCCTTCCTGAATGATGAATGTTTTCGAGAAATTTCCGAGAACAATATCGGCATCGCCATCCTGATCAATGTCGTTCACGTCAATACAAATCCAACGCCCATAGGTGCTGACGGGCATAACATGCGGACTAAACTGTAGCGGTTTTTGCTGCTCAAAAATCAGGCAACCTTCGGATGGATCATCGGTAAAATCAGCGAAGAACGCAATCGTCGCAATGTCCAGATCCCCATCCTGATCGAAGTCGGTGGCGACGGCTTTGGTGCAACCGTTTATAGGATAAAAATAGGCTTGTTTGTAACGAAAATCGCCCTGATTGAGGTAGATGTAGACGCCATGATACGGTTTCAGTACTTTCGAATAATCGCTGTTATCGCCACAGGTGTACAAAATATCCAAACGGCCATCTTTGTTAAAATCAACTAGTTGAAAGCTGGTTGAGCCATAAACTGCCGGGAACTGAAGCAGGTTTCGTTCCGTAAATCCACCTTTTTTATTGTTCAGGAACAGCCAGACACCCTCATCGGCATGGGCAAACAAAACCACCAGATCGGGCCAACCATCAGCGTTATAATCCCCAACAACGGCCTGACTAGCACCGGGTACTTCTTTAATGGGCAATTTCGTAAACTGATGATTCACCTGCTGTTTCAACCAATATAAGCCTCCTTTCAAATGCCCAAATCCACAAACAACCCAGTCCATCAGTCCATCTTTGTTAAAGTCGGCAGATATAGTTTGTAGAGGTCTTGGTAAGTCGATGGCCACTGCCGATGAATCTGCCTTGCCCTGACCAGTCGACGGGAGAAGGATAAGCTCCCCTTTTTCTATATCAGCGGCTTTCATGGTGCCCAATGTGGTGAACAACTCACGCTCGTTGCCCGTGGCATCTCGAAAAAACTGGGCATTAACCGCGGCCGAATTGAGCTGCCTAAATAAGGCCGGTTTCAACTGTTGATCCCAACGCGTTACATCACTTCGAAACGCATCGCTGGAAAACAATCGATGGCCAATCGTATCAATGGCCACCAGCGTTGTCATGGCCGTTTGGGACGTATCAGCCTGCGGTTTTTCCAACGCAAACATGGCCCAATCATCTACAGTAGATTCTGGCTTGTCGGCAGGTTTTAGTTTCTCAGGAGCCAGCGCCTGATAATACGCCATCAGTTTTTGCCAATCGTTAAACGAAATCGCGGATTTGGGTCCCGCATAATACAAGCCATCTGCCGGATAAACCTCCAGTCCCAGGTTAACCGCCATCGCAGGCAAAACATGCTTTACCCACGTTTCTTTATCCAATAGCTCTGGCGCTGGTAGCTGGTGGCACGATGCGCAATGTTTTTGAGCCAGCTGTTTACCTTCGGCAATAACCGGGTTATTCAGCGCAGCATCCTTACCAGATTGGCAACTGCCACCCAGTATTCCAGCAACGGCTAACGTTAGAACCCAACTGTAGGCTTGACTCAACGGCGTTTTTTTCGAAATCATGGCACTGTCTGGGCCAAGCTCTGGCTTGGCCTTGTATTTTGCTTAACTGGCCAAGCCAGAGCTTGGCCCAGACAAAAATTTACTGCCGCTGCCCAACCAGATTAAGGATAAAGGCGTACTCCAACGCGATTTCTTTCAACGCCTGGAACCGGCCCGATGCCCCACCGTGGCCGGCTTCCATGTTGGTATGAAGTAACAATTGATTAGTATCGGTTTTCAAAGCCCGAAGCTTGGCCACCCATTTGGCAGGTTCCCAATACTGCACCTGCGAATCGTGCAAACCGGTCGTTACCAGTAGGTTGGGATAGGCTTTCTTTTCAACGTTATCGTAGGGCGAATACGACAACATATAGTCGTAATAGGCCTTATTTTTGGGATTACCCCACTCTTCAAATTCGCCCGTGGTAAGTGGAATGCTTTCGTCGAGCATGGTTGTAACAACATCAACAAAGGGAACAGCCGCTACAACGCCCCGATACAGTTGCGGAGCCTGATTGATAATGGCCCCCATTAGTAAACCACCGGCGCTACCGCCCATAGCAAAAAGTTTATCGGCGCTGGTGTATTTACTTTTGATGAGGTATTCCGACACATCCACAAAGTCGTTAAACGTATTTTTCTTCTTCAACATTTTCCCATCTTCGTACCAACGCCGACCCATTTCCTGCCCACCCCGAATGTGCGCAATGGCGAAAATGAAACCCCGATCAAGCAGACTCAGGCGCGTAGAACTGAAACCGGGATCGGTCGAGTAGCCATACGAGCCGTAAGAATATTGTAACAAAGGCGCTGTACCATCTTTCTTTGTTCCTTTTCGATACACCAATGAAACGGGCACCTGTACCCCATCGCGAGCGGTAGCGTACACCCGCTCCGATACGTAATTGTTCTTATCAAAGCCACCCAAAACTTCCTGTTGCTTCTTCAGGGTTTTCTCCTTCGTATCCATGTTATAGTCGAAGGTAGAATTAGGCGTTGTCAACGATGAGTAGCTATACCGGAGGATATTCGTATTAAAATCGGGATTATAGCCGATGCCTGCGACATACGCTGGTTCGCCGAAATCGAGGTATTCGTCGGCCTTCGTTTTTTGGTTAATGACCCGAATATTTGTCAACCCTGCTTTACGTTCCCCCAAAACAAGGTGGTTAACAAACACATCCATATTGGCCAAATACACATCGGGGCGATGGGCAATTACCTCTTTCCAGACAGTCCGATCAGTTGTTTTTCCTTCAGGCACTTCCATGAGCCGGAAGTTTTCGGCTTTCCAGTTTGTACGAACGTAGAACTTGTCGTTGTAGTGAACAATGTCATATTCGTGTCCTTTTTCGCGCGGTAAAAACACCTTGAACTCGCCGGTTGGTTTACTCGCTTCCAGTAGTCGATATTCCGTTGAAACGCCATTGTGATCGGAACCAATAGTGATGTACTTCTTTGATTTTGAGCGACCCAGATCCATGTAGAACTGGTTGTCTTTCTCTTCGTAGACCAGCACATCGGCCTTCGGATCAGTGCCCAGCACATGCCGATACACCTGATAACCGAGCAACGTTTGTGGGTCTTTTTTGATGTAAAAGAGTGTCTTATTGTCTGTCGCCCAGGCAAAGCTACCTCCTTCGGTATCGGGGATGGATTCGGGATAGAGTTTACCTGTTTTCAGATTTTTAATCCGTAAGGTATATAGCCGCCGACTAACGGTATCCTCCGCAAAAATGGCCAGCTCGTCATTATCTGATACTTCATACCCTCCAAGCTGATAGTAGCTATGTCCTTTGGCCATGACGTTGCCATCGAATATTATCTCTTCGGCGCCTTCCAACGAGCCTTTTTTACGGCAGTAAATTGGGTATTCGCCCCCCGTAATGTATCGGCTGTAGTAGTAATAAGCGCCTTCTTTGTAGGGTACAGACTCATCCTGCTGCTTAATACGCCCTTTCATCTCGTCGAACAGCTTGGTTTGCAGATCTTTTACAGGAGCTAATACTTGGTCGAGGTAGGTATTTTCGGAGTTTAAGTATTTGATAACCTCCGGGTTTTCGCGTTCGTTGAGGTAGTAATAATTATCGATCCGTTTATGACCGTTTGTAATCAACTCTTTCGGTTTGATAGCCGCTTTGGGCGGAGTTATCGCTGGATTCTGTGCCTGAGTCATGCTGTATAGCGTGAGGGAATTTATAAGTAAGAGACAAGTCCGTTTCATAGAAGGACGTCGTTTCAGTTTGTTTCGGAAGATCGACAGTAAAAATAGAGGATGATTAACGAAACCTATACGATTTTTGAAACCTTATAGGTTTACTATGCTTGAACTCGTTGTTGCTCATTATACCGAAAACCTGAACTGGCTTCGGAACATCCCCGCTACTTTGCAAAAAACCGTTTATAGCAAAGGACCAAACGCCGAGGTAGAGCATAAGACAATTCCACTACCTAATGTTGGCCGAGAAGCCCATACGTACCTGCACCATATCGTTAATCGTTACGACACTTTAGCCGAATGGACGATTTTTTGCCAGGGGAAACCGTTTGACCATGCATACGACTTCAAGAAAACACTACAAGATATGGTTCTAGAACCCTCTTCGTTGACTTGCACCGGGTTTAAACCTGGTGCAAGTCAACGAAGAGGGTTTCACTGGCTCGGCCATTTAATTGATACCGACGACAACCAGGGGCAACGTCTTTTTCAGCCCTGGAGCAAAAACGAAGATGGTCGCGGGCTCGATCTGGTTGGGTTTCATCGTGCACTTTTCGACAATGACGGGCCACCTCTATACACCTTTGTGCTGGGTGCCCAATTTGCTATTCATCGCAACCTTTTGCAGCAAAAGCCCGTATCGTTCTACGAACGCGCTTTAGAGGTGTCAGTAGCCTTTCCCGATGCAGCCCATTGTTTCGAGCGAAGCTGGGATCGCGTTTTTGATGTAGTCGGCCTTGATCCTGACTGGCTGGCCGGACGTTTAACCGTCCAACTAAAACCAATGAAACACCAGCAGATTGGTTAAACTAAAATCGCCATTAAGAGGCCTCTTTTTCATTTAGGTTGATTAATACTGATTTATTAAGCCCCGTTTAATAGAAAATACACCACGAATGGTATCACTTAGATAAATTTTATACTTTTTCGCCAGTCTATCCGAACGCTTTTGCAGGTTCGTGCGTCTAATCAGTCAGCATCGAAATCAGTTGCCTTTTCTGTATCTTTAGCCAAGAATTCTACCCATCCTCTCATGGCCCGAACATTTTACGTGCCCCGATTTAGGCTCGTGCTGTTCTGTATCGGTACTGCCGGTACGCTAACCGCTTTTTACCCCAACAAACTTTCTTTTCAGAAGGCATTTACTCGGATCAATAAAGAGGTAAGTGAGCACAGTCGTGCCTACGAAACACTTGCCAACGCATCAGAACAAGTTGGTCACCGCCTAACGGGCAGTCCTAATGGCGCACGTGCCGAAGCATATGCGTTCAATTTGTTATCGTCTTATGGGTTCAAAGAGGTTCACTATGAGCCATTTGAGGTAGAAGCCTGGATGCGTGATACCGTTACGCTTTCTATTGTTCCTAACAAAAGTGACAACTTTCGGGATGTTCCGGTCGTCTCATTAGCACACTCCCCCGTTGAAGCACACGTACAAGGGGAGATCATTGATGTAGGCAATGGCTTAGAAGGTGACTTTGCGGCTTTAAAAGGCAAACTAAAAGGCAAAGTCGCGCTGGTTAATATTGGTCTGGCGGCTCCAACAAAAGGAGCCCGGAATTTACACCGCTCCGAAAAAACAGCACTGGCTATTCAGTATGGCGCATCGGGCGTTATTATGGTCAATTTGGTACCGGGCAATGTGTTACTGACAGGTACGGCTTCGGTTACGGGCAAGCTAATTCCTGTTCCGTCTGTCTGCATTTCCTATGAAAGTGGGGAAGCGCTTCGGTCCTGGATGCAGGAAGAGCGTGGTCCGTTTCATGCCCAGATTAACATGACAAATACCAGTCGAAAAATTAGGGCCCGCAACGTAGTCGCTACCTTGAAAGGCTCAAAATTTCCCGAAGAAAAAATCATTGTCGGTGGTCACCTGGATTCGTGGGATCTGGCTACCGGAGCGATTGACAATGGCATTGGTTCGTTTGCGGTTATGGATATCGCCCGAACGTTTAAAGCCTTGAAATTGAAGCCTAAACGAACAATTGAATTTGTCCTGTTTATGGGCGAAGAACAAGGCTTACTCGGTTCTAAGGCTATGGTTGAGAACCTGAAAAAATCGGGTCAGTTAGACAATGTTCGCTACATGATGAACCTCGACATGACGAACGACCCGACGGGTTTGAATGCCTTTGGTCGTACCGATATGGTGGCATTTTTGAATGAGGTTGGCGAAATGATGAAGCAAGTCGAGCCTGTATTTCCAAACCAGATGCAAAATCAGGCCGGATTACACTCTGATCATCAACCTTTTATGCTCGAAGGGGTTCCGGTTGTGGGAATGAACGGCCATCTTGCCCGAGAAGTACTCGACTGCTATCATGCCAATTGCGACCGCATGAATCTTGTCAACGCCGACCAATTAAAAAATACGGTTCGGTACTCGACGATGCTTTTGTATGCACTAGCTGATGCAGATGCCATTCCAACAAAGCGCCAGACCGATACGCAGACCCGCGATTATCTGGTGGCACAAGGCCTGCGCACACCGTTACAGATTGCCAACGAATGGCGCTGGAAAGAGTAATTTTCTAGTGAAAGAAAAATTGGGTATCGGTTAGGCAACGATGTTTTTGTTTATTTGTAGTACCATCGTGTCCTAACCCAGCCATGGCTAAAAATACCTTCCGTCAGCCCGAACGAGTTGCTAAACAAAAGCAACAACGGCGCAAACTCAAACTGGCATCCTGGCTAAATGACGCCATTGGCCTCGACAGGCTTTTTGGCGAAGATAACGCCTGGCCAATTCAGCATATCGACCGCATTCTGTGGGTCACGTTTCTGCTCATTCTCTATATTGGCCTGAATCACAACGCCGAACGGCTGGTTCGACGTATTCAGCGCACCAAAACACAGGTCGATGAATTGCGTTCTCAATTCACTGTGTTACAGGCTGATTTCAATAAAAGTGGTAAACAGTCCGAAATCAGCAAACGCGTTGTTGAGCTTGGGTTAGCCGATAGTCAAACACCACCCCATAAAATCGTCGTCAAGTCAGATGAACATTAAACAGGACATTATTCAGCGGGCCAATCACATTTTCTACTTTGTCATTGCCCTCGCGTTGTGCATCATTGTGCGCCTTGTATCTGTTCAGTACTTCAAGAAGGATTTAAAAGGTCGGTTCTATAGCGCTCGGGTCGAAGAAACGTTAATCCGTCGCGATACTATTCCGGCCATGCGGGGTAACATTTACGCGAACGATGGAAGTCTGTTGGCCACCTCGTTACCCACCTACGTTGTTGGGCTTGACCCAACGATGGCGAAACCTGAATACTTTGATAAAAAAATAGATTCGCTGGCTCTTTTGCTCTCCCGGATTTATCGTGATCGGTCTGTCAATGATTACAAAGACGATATTGTTAACGCTCGGAAACATAAACGCCGGTACCTGTTATTGAATCGTCGGCGGGTTACGTTTAAGGAGCGACAGGAAATGCTTAAATGGCCATTTTTCAGGTCATCGGCCAAAGTCGCTGCTCGTGGTGGAGTTCTCCGTCCGTATTACGAACGCTATCACCCTTATGGCCAGATGGCTGAGCGTACCATTGGTAACCTTAATGCTAAAACCAATCGGGGTCTGATTGGTCTGGAAGCCAGTTTCCAACCAGCTTTGGCGGGTAAAAATGCCGTAGGTCTGGTCGAAGTATTATCGGGGGGTATTCGAAAACCCGTTGAAGATGGACCCGATATGACGCCCGAACCCGGCATGGATCTGTACACGACGATCGACGTCAATTATCAGGATATGGCCGAATCAGCCCTGCGTTCGGCGTTGGAAAAATACAATGCCGCCAAAGGTTGTG
Organism: Spirosoma foliorum; assembly: GCF_014117325.1. NCBI lineage: Bacteria > Pseudomonadati > Bacteroidota > Cytophagia > Cytophagales > Cytophagaceae > Spirosoma > Spirosoma foliorum. The sequence goes on from NZ_CP059732.1 coordinate 6,474,441, forward strand.
TCATTGTCATGGAAGTAGCTACCGGCGAAATCCGCGCAATGGCAAACCTCACCAAACAGGGTGATGGCTATGTTGAAAATTTCAACCACGCGCTGGCCGATCGAACCGATCCCGGCTCAACGTTCAAATTAGCCACTATGATGGCTTTAATGGAAGAAAAAGCCATTTCGCTCGATCAGTTGGTGGCTACCGGAAATGGTTCGGCTACGTATAATGGCTTGGGAATTCACGACGCTAGCCGTGCCGGTCATGGAACCATCACAGCTCGGCAGGTATTTGAGAAGTCGTCAAATGTCGGAACTCACTTGCTCATGCGGAGTTATTTCTACAGACGGCCCGACTTGTATTGCCAGTATCTCCGTCAGTTTCACCTGACAAAATCAACGGGTATCCATATGAAAGGGGAAGCCGTTCCTGTTGTTCGCAACCCGGATATGAAGGGATGGAGCAAAGTATCGCTCACATCAATGTCTTACGGATACGAAATGCAGATTACACCATTGCAAATGCTGGCGTTTTACAATGCGGTGGCCAATGATGGGCACTGGGTTCGCCCCGTTATTGTGAAACAGATCAAGCTTGCGAATGAGATCATTGAAGATAATAAACCTTACGTAGCTCCCGAAGCTATATGCTCACCAGCCACAATTCGTAAAGCCCAGCAACTGCTTCGTGGTGTGGTTGTTCAGGGAACAGCGAAGCACATCAACAACCCCTATTATGCCATTGCCGGAAAGACGGGTACTGCGCAGAAAATCGTCAACGGGAAATACCAGGTAGGTAAGTATTACACGTCGTTTATTGGTTATTTCCCAGCTGATAACCCAAAATACAGCATGGTTACAGTAGTTGACAGCCCACAAGGCGACAACATCGATTTACTGTATGCAGGTGCCGTAGCCGCTCCCGTATTCAAAACCGTAGCCGACCGTATTGTGGCTTACGATTATAGCATACACTCCCCAATAAAGGCCCGTTCCTCAAGCCCACGCTCAACAACGGGCCTGATGGCTGGCTATGCAGATGATTTACACACAATTAGTTCAACACTGAATATTCCCAATGAGCCCTCAACCGAAGGCTGGGTTGAATCAGCATCAGGCGGGCGCTGGAAATCGCGCACAACCCGACCTGATCAGGTTCCCGATGTACGCGGATTGACACTACGAGATGCCCTATTCCTGCTCGAAAATCGGGGCTTCCGGGTATCTGTTGAAGGCCGCGGAAAGGTTAAGGATCAATCTGTTTCGCCCGGAGTAGGTATCGAAAAAACGGCAGGTAAGGCAATTACCCTAACACTAGGCTAGTCGTTAATGGCTGTTTAGTGAAAGGACTTTGCTCGCAAATTAGGTAGTCCCACACGCAAACCGTTTTTTTGCAAATGCCAAACGAGCAGCCTGTTCGTTCTATTCGTATGCAACTAAAAGACCTCTTTTATAAAATTCCTCTGCTGGCCACATCGGGCAGTATGAATACCGAGATTACAAACCTGACTATGGACTCCCGCAAAGTTGGGTCCGGTAGTTTGTTTATTGCCATTCGTGGAACCGTGGCAGATGGTCATACCTTTATCCAGACAGCTATTAGTCAGGGGGCGGCCGCTATCCTTTGCGAAGAGTTACCTTCAGAAATTGATCCATCTGTAGCCTATATATCAGTTCAGAATTCGGCTCGGGTGATGGGGTTAGCTGCGGCAAATTTCTACGAACATCCCTCCCAGAAACTAAAACTTGTGGGCGTCACTGGAACGAATGGCAAAACATCCGTTGCCACCTTACTCTTCCGCCTGTTTCGCGCCCTGGGTTACCGCTGCGGGTTACTGTCTACGGTTCAGAATCAGATTGACGATGAGGTAATTCCGGCCACCCATACTACGCCCGATGCCATCACCATGAATCAATTACTGGTGAAAATGCGCATGCATGGCTGTACGCATGTATTCATGGAAGTCAGTTCACATTCCGTTGTGCAGGAGCGTATTGCAGGCTTACATTTTGCAGGGGGCATTTTCACAAACATTACCCACGACCACCTCGATTTTCACGGAACGTTCGATAATTATATCCGGGCTAAGAAAGGATTCTTTGATCAACTGCCAGCCTCTGCCTTCGCGTTAACCAATGTTGACGACAAGCGTGGTTTAGTGATGCTCCAGAACACAGCAGCTCGTAAAGAGACTTACTCCTTACAAACATTGGCTAGCTTCAAGGGTAAAATCCTGGCAGATAGCTTGTTTGGCCTCCATATGCTAGTCGATGATAATGAGGTCTGGTTTAAATTGATCGGTCGCTTCAATGCCTACAATCTGCTAAGTGTTTATGGCGCGGCAGTCTTATTGGGCGAAGAGCCAACTGATGTATTAACCTTATTGTCAGGCATTACTCCTCCCCGAGGCCGCTTTGAACAGGTCGTCTCCGATACTAAAATTGTTGGTATCGTCGATTATGCGCATACGCCCGATGCGTTGCAAAACGTACTGGAAACGATTAATGAATTGCGCCAGGTTGATGAACAAGGGTATCTTCCACAGATCATTACGCTGGTTGGCTGTGGTGGCAATCGCGATGCAGCTAAACGTCCGATTATGGCCGGAATCGCCTGTAAGTTTAGCGATCGCGTTATTCTGACGTCCGATAATCCGCGCAACGAAGAGCCAATGGCTATCCTGGAACAGATGCAGGCTGGTGTACCTTTAGTCGATGTAAAAAAAACACAAACTATTGAGGATCGACACGAAGCTATTCGCCAAGCCGTTTCCCTCGCCCACCCCCACGATATTATTCTGGTTGCCGGTAAAGGCCACGAAACCTATCAGGAAATTAAAGGGGTCAAATACAATTTTGACGACCGTGCTGTCTTACAAGAGGCTTTCTCAGAACGCGGAAATCAGTAACTTTGCCATTGAGTGATTGAATGATTGACCGGGCCGCCGGTGCGGTGATTGAGTGACACAGGTCATTTAATCACTCAATCATTCAATCACTCAATCACTCAATTACTTATGCTCTATTACCTCTTCCAGTTTCTCGACGAACGCTACAACTTCCCTGGTGCCGGGGTTTTCCAATATATTTCCTTTCGTGCACTCGGTGCAGTTATAACTTCGCTACTCATTGCGGCAGTTTTCGGTCGGCGTATTATCGACATACTCCGTAATCTGCAAATTGGCGAGTCCATTCGCGACCTTGGCCTGGAGGGGCAAATGCAAAAACGAGGCACCCCAACGATGGGCGGCTTTATTATTCTGGCTTCCCTGCTGATTCCTGCCTTATTATTCGCCAAACTATCTAACGTTTATGTCGTTCTGGCGCTTGTTTCTACCGTTTGGACAGGCATGATTGGCTTTCTGGACGACTATATTAAAGTCTTCAAGAAAAATAAAGAAGGTTTACAAGGCAAATTCAAAGTTGTCGGTCAGGTGGGTTTGGGCTTAATTGTCGGCCTGACATTATCGTTTAATGAGTACGTCAAAATTCGAAAATACGCTCCCCGGCTCCTTAGTACCTCAAACGTACCCGATATCTATACCGACATTAAATCCACATTGACGACGGTACCCTTCGTTAAAAATAATGAGTTCGATTATAGCTCGCTTCTGTTCGGATTTGTACCAGACAGTTATACCTGGATTGTGTATGTACTGATTTGTATTTTCATTATTACGGCGGTCTCCAACGGAGCGAATATTACGGATGGCATTGATGGATTAGCAGCCGGTACTTCCGTTATTATCGGTCTGACTATCGGCGTCTTAGCGTATTTGTCGGGAAATAAAGTTTTCTCGCAATACCTGAACATCATGTATATCCCGAATGCAGGGGAATTGGTGATTTTCTGTGCCGCATTTGTGGGCGCCTGCGTCGGATTTTTATGGTATAACTCTTACCCTGCTCAGGTTTTTATGGGCGACACGGGCAGTCTGATGCTTGGTGGAGTTATCGCCGTTTTGTTTCTGGCGATCCGAAAAGAATTGATGATTCCGATTATCTGCGGCATCTTCCTGGTTGAACTCGTATCGGTAATTATGCAGGTCAGCTATTTCAAGTATACAAAGCGTAAATACGGCGAGGGCAGGCGAATTTTCCTCATGTCGCCTTTGCATCACCATTTTCAGAAGAAAGGCTACCACGAAGCTAAACTCGTAACTCGCTTCTGGATCGTTGGCATCATGCTGGCCGTTCTGGCATTGGTGACACTGAAGCTCCGGTAAGGAAAGCTTTATATACGCCCTTTTTTTAATTGTTCGATATCGTTCAGGTCCCGCGGGCGTCCGGCAGCTTCTTTGGCTCTAATCAAGTGATTATAGTGAATAAGACGAACCGTCACGCCATCAATGGTAGTGTCTAAGGCTTGCGCAAACGTTTCGTCAAATGTCAGCCCTTTAATGGCAGTAATAATATCAATGGCAACAGGCTGACGCCCAAATGTAAAAACGTCAAAAGCAGGATTATCAAGAAAATTCGCGGGCGTCATATCAAAAATAGGCATCCCAAAATCCTGAAAGGCTTTCACTAATTGTGCATAGTTTTCACTTGATCTTTCTACCCAAATGTCCATATCGCCAGTTGTACGTTTATAGCCGTGCAGAATGACGGAATAACCACCAACAAGTACATAACGTACTTCTCGTTTATGAAGTGCTTCCAGGAAATCCTGGAAATCCGGATTAAATAGACTAGCCATTTACATGTTTTCGAGCATCAAATATAGTCCGATCTAACCGGGGCGGATTAGCAAGATCATAGCCAAATGCAACGCTGATCAAGTAGGCTGATGCTTTAAGTCGATCAGCATAGGTTTCATTTTCACTACGTGCATGATAACGTTCAGTTTCTTCATGGGTTCCCATGTGAAATGCCGTGCGATCAAGTCTAAAAGAATCAGCCATATGAAGTAATCTGGTTAGTCTCCCCAAAATTACGGTTTTGCGGCATATTGTCCGCATACCCTTGTTTTTCAGACCAATACCACCTATATTTGCACTCCCGTTTCAGGACGGGCCTATATTTATTATAGGTAAGCATTTATAAATCAAACAATTAGTCTCCATAACAGTGAATACGCTCAGTTACAAAACCATCTCTGCCAACAAAGAAACGGTGCAGAAGGATTGGATTGTGGTTGACGCTCAGGGTGAAGTGCTCGGTCGGCTGGCCAGCCAAATCGCACGCCTGATTCGCGGCAAACACAAAACCAACTTCACACCTCATGTTGATTGCGGGGATAATGTGATTGTCATCAACGCCGACAAGGTCCGCCTGACGGGTGCAAAGATGACCGATAAAGTTTACGTTCGCCACACAGGCTATCCTGGCGGTCAACGGTTCGCGACGCCCCGGTTGTTGCTCGAAAAACATCCCGAGCGCATCATCGAGCATGCTGTAAAAGGTATGTTACCGAAAAACCGTCTTGGTCGGCGGTTGTACACCAACCTGTACGTTTACGCTGGTGATCAACACCCGCACGAGGCTCAGCAACCAACAGCAGTTAAATTCTAAGTCATAATGGATCGTATTAATACCATTGGCCGCCGTAAAACTGCCATCTCCCGAATTTACATGTCGGCGGGCAGCGGAGCCATCTCGGTAAACGGGAAAGATTACAAACAATATTTCCCTACCGAAGTCCTGCAAATCATTCTGAACCAACCATTTGCAACCGTTAACGGTGTAGGTGGCTATGACGTAAAAGTGAACGTTCGTGGTGGTGGTGTGGCTGGTCAGGCCGAAGCTACTCGCATGGCGATTGCTCGGGCGCTGGTTGAACTTAACGCTGAATTCCGTCCTGCCCTCAAAAAAGAAGGCTTCCTGACACGGGATTCACGTATGGTTGAACGGAAAAAGCCAGGTCGGAAAAAAGCCCGTCGCCGGTTCCAGTTCTCGAAACGTTAATAGTCATTGTATAATGATTAATGGACAATGTATAATGACCTTCGGGAAAACTCATTATTCATTTTACATTATTCATTAAAATATAGTCCAGACTGCCCTTAGATGATGCCGACGGGTGGTGCTGCGTATTTTTTTACAACATTCATTTTTCAATACGAAAATGGCACAAATCGAATATAAAGATCTATTAGACGCTGGGGTGCATTTTGGCCACCTTACGCGCAAATGGGATCCCCGGATGGCTCCATACATCTTCATGGAGAAGAACGGTATCCATATTATTGACCTTAATAAAACAGTAGCTGCGCTCGACGAAGCTTGTAATGCGATCAAAGGCATTGTACGTTCGGGCCGGAAAGTAATGTTTGTAGCGACGAAGAAGCAGGCTCAGGAAATCGTTTCGGAAGAAGCACGTCGCCTGAAAATGCCTTACGTGACCGATCGCTGGCAGGGCGGTATGTTAACGAACTTCGCTACAATTCGTAAGTCGCTGAAGAAAATGCAAACGCTGGATAAAATGCTGAAAGACGAGGAGACCGTCAAGAGCATCGCTAAGCGTGAGCGTTTGACCCGTAGCCGCGATAAAGAGAAACTGGAACGCGTATTGGGCGGTATTGCCGACCTGACTCGTTTGCCAGCTGCTCTGTTCGTAGTTGACGTAAAGCGTGAACACATTGCTGTTGCTGAAGCACACCGTTTGGGTATCCCAGTATTTGCTATGTGCGATACAAACTCGAACCCAGAAGAAGTTGACTTCGCTATCCCGGCCAATGATGATGCTTATAAATCAATTGCGCTGATTACGCTTGCCATTGGTAAGGCCATTGAAGAAGGTCTGATGGAGCGTAAACAAGACAAAGACGACCAACGCGTTCAGGAAGAAGAAGAAGCGAAACGGAACGAAGACCTGGCCCAGGCTCGTGCTGAAGGAGCTACTCAACCTGAAGCTGAGGCTACCCCAGCCGCTGTTGCTGAAGGCGAGCAGGAAGCATAAATGAGTTATAGAGTTACACAGTTATGAAGTTGTAAAGTTTAGATTAACTACTACCTCATAACTCTATAACTGTATAACTTTACAACTCAGGAATAGCCCGTAGCCAGCCGCTATGGGCTATTCCATTTCAGACTATAATTCTACTATTCCCAATTTTTTTTGGCGTTTAAATAAATAAACACCCTTTTATTATGGCAATCACTGCTGCTGACGTAAATAAACTTCGGCAAGAGACCGGAGCCGGTATGATGGACTGCAAAAAAGCCCTTACCGAAGCTGATGGCGATTTTGAAAAAGCAAAAGAAATCCTGCGTAAGCAGGGGCAGAAAATAGCCGATAAACGGGCTGACAACGCAACTGCCGAAGGTATTGTGTTAGCCCATGTTAGCCCAGATGGCGCAACAGGTAGAGTAATTGCATTGGCTTGTGAAACAGAACCGGTATCGAAAGTTGCCGATTTCCAAAATCTAGCTATGGCCGTTATGAGCACTGCTGTTGCTACAGATGCTGCAGACAAAGCAGCTCTATTAGCTACTCCTCAGGCAGACGGTCGCCCACTACAAGATCACATTACCGATTTGATGGGTAAAATTGGTGAGAAAATCGATGTAGCCTCTTACGAAATCGTTTCGGCCGATAAAGTTGTTTCGTATATCCACTCGAATGGTAAGCTTGGCGTTTTAGTTGGCCTTGTTAATACCAATGGTACTGATGTGACTGAAGTTGGTAAGGACATCGCCATGCAAATTGCAGCCATGAAACCTGTTGCTTTAGATAAAGATGGCGTTGATGCTACTATTGTAGAACGCGAAATCGAAATCGGTAAAGAACAGGCTCGTCAGGAAGGTAAGCCAGAAGCAATGCTCGAACGTATTGCAATGGGTAAACTGAACAAGTTCTACAAAGACAACACCCTGCTCAATCAGGAATTTGTGAAAGATAGTTCATTGACTATTTCTCAACTGTTAGAGAAAACCAGCAAGGGACTAACCGTATCTGCTTTCAAACGCGTAGCTATCGGCTAATCTTTCCGTACAAAACAAATGAAAATACCCAGCTATGCGGCTGGGTATTTTCATTTGTAGCTTATTTCTATTTCTAACGGGCATCTCATTAGTCTGGCATTATTAACGCCAACCAACCCCCAGAGCTTAGAACTTAAACAATCTCCTTAAGATTGTTGGTATGAGTCATCAAAACATCTATCGCAAAACAATCCAGCATTTAGTGATTTCTGAGGGAAGCTTCTTAGGTTAAAAAAGCTTTAAAAATGGAACTCAAGCGATTAAATAGTTAGCCATATTAACGATAAATAGAAATATATAACGTTTACTTTCCAAATGGTTCGTAAATGATAATCAGTAGTAAACAATAAAAAATAGGCTTAATTACTATATAAGTGTATCCATTTGGCCGAGCTTTTGCTCTAATGAATTTGTAACCATATTTTTTGCTAATATTGGCCTCATGGGTCAGTTACTTTTATTAAAAACTTAGTCTTAATAGCCACCGCGCCGTACAAAATGGAAAATTATTCGGACGAGGAGCTGGTTCGACAATATGTCGAGACACAGCGGAACGTCTATTTTGAGCGACTATACGAACGTTACTGTGACAAAGTATACAGGAAGTGTTTGTCATTTACTAAAGATCCTGTACGGGCTGAAGATTTAACGCATGACATTTTCTTGAAACTAGTCGTTAAGCTCAGTGGCTTTCGGGAACAAGCTAAATTTTCAACCTGGCTGTATTCAATCACCTATAATTATTGCACTGACCAACTTCGATCGCACAATCTGCGCCGGGAAGTCTACATGGATGATGGCTGGGAGCGATTGGATGCAGGAACAGATGATGGATTAGCTGAACTAGCCGAAATGGAAGCACGACAGCTTGAGCGTGCGCTCCATCAACTACCACCCGACGAACAGGCTATGCTCCTGATGAAATATCAGGACGATATCAGTATTCGAGACATTGCCAATATAAATGGTATAACGGAGAGTGCCGTTAAGATGCGCCTTAAACGGTCCAGAGATAAACTTCGCAAACACTACCTGGAAGGGGCTGTATTCTGGCTATTAGTTGCCATTAAAATGGCTTTATCAATTCGTTGGCCTTTTCGTTAACCAAACATTATGGAAAACCACAACCCATTTAAAGAACTCGAGTCCGATGCTATCTGTCCACCGAATCTAAAAACAGAACTCGTTTCGGAAATCGACTTAATTCGAAATGCTATAACGATTGTTGATCTGTACATCGGCGACTTATTCGATTTGGCATCTGCTTTAATGAATCCACCTTACGTAACCTCTGAAGACCCCAACCTTCCCTTATGAAACAAATTCCTAAACTGGCAGAAGTAGTACAGAATACATTTCAGAATTTAATTAATCAATTCGTCGAATTTGTACCGCGCATATTTGGGTCAATGCTTATCCTGCTTATTGGTATTGGCGTTGCCCGACTAACAGCTTATATTATTCAACGGGTTCTGGGCCGGGTAGGTTTCGATAAAATCGGTAATCGGCTCAATGAAATCAGTATTATAAAACAGCTCAAAACCGAAATCAAGTTAAGCGAAATTATCGCTAAAGTTCTCTACTACTACATTCTTTTGATGTTTATAACAGCCGCCACCGAAACTCTGGGGGTAGCTGCTATTACCGAGATGGTATCGTCGTTGGTGAATTTTATTCCCAAGCTAGTTGTAGCCGCCATTATGTTGCAAGTTGGCGTTTTGCTGGCAGATACATTACGAGGAGCTGTAGTCAGTGTCTGCCAGTCGTTTAATATAGCTTCAGGCAGGCTACTAAGTATGATTGTCTTTGTATTCTTTCTGACAATTACAATCATTAGTGCATTGGGGCAGGCAGGTATCAACACAGAACTTCTTGAATCAAGCTTTAATCTTATTATTGGTGGGGTCATCTTCGCATTTGCCATTGGTTATGGAATTGCCTCACGCGATTTGATGGCAAATATTCTATCCTCTTTTTACACAAAAAACAAGTATAAAGAAGGGCAGATTATCCAGATCGAGGATGCAAAAGGCGAGATCATAAAAATGGATAACCTTTCGCTTACACTCCGCACTGGCGATACAACGACTGTAGTTCCACTCCAGACACTGCAAATGAAAAAAGTAGAAGTGTTTGATACGCCTACAGCAGTATAAGTAGCTGTTACCAAAATCCATCTATGACGTCTGATGGTGGATAACAAAATACGCTATGAAAACAAGTGCGCTAACTGTACTTATAAGCTGGGCTTGCCTGAGTCATACATTGGCCCAGGATGCTCCCAAAACGGTACCATCAGACTCTGTTCGAGTCACAACGAACTTCAAGGATATTGTGGCGGTTAAGCCCGATACATCCTATTGGCAGCGATCCTTTAGTGGAGGGGTCAACTTTAACCAGGCGTCCTTTAGTAACTGGTCTGGAGGGGGCGTTAATTCGATTGCGATTGGTGGTGTTATAGCAGCACGTGCCCTTTATGAAAAAGGAAAAACATCCTGGGATAATACCGCAGATATGCAATTGGGCTATGTTACGCAATTAGGTAATACCCGAAAAGCGGCCGACCAAATTATGATTATTTCGGTAGTGGGCCACAAAATTGCGCCTAAATGGGATCTGTTTGTTTCTGGAACGTTCAATACGTTCTTTGCACCCGGTTATCGCTATGATCAACTTCCTGCCGACCAAACTCGTCTAAAAGTATCTAATTTTTTCGCCCCTGCTCAAATCACGATTGCTGCCGGTTTAGCGTATAAACCCAACGATTGGTTCGCACTCCGAATGAGTCCTATAGCTCCACGCTTTACCTTCTTAGCCGACCAAAGTGTACGAGTACGGCAATTGGCAGATGGTACCTACATTCCTGATGCTACCCAAACCGCTTATGGAGTAGCTCCCGGCAAGAGTAGCCGGACAGAATGGCTGGCCTTTCAGCTTCAGGCTGCGCTGAATAAGAATATAAGCCAAAACGTATCGTTAAATGCACGTTACCAGCTTTTCACACAGTATGCTAGTTTAGATAATATTAATCACCGGCTCGATCTGATTATGACGGCCAAAGCAAGCCGTTATCTGAGTACAACCTTCGGTCTGATTTTACTCTATAATAAAGACTTTAGTTCATCACTACAGGTTCAGCAAACATTGGCAATTGGGCTGTCGTATAATATTAGTTCATTCAGAACGAAAAAAGATCCGGTGAAGGCAACCGACCCACTTCCTGGTAGGTTTTGATCTGAGCTAAATAGTATATACTTTACATACGCGTTCCTTTAAATCGTATGTAAAACTCTTAAAACTTAGCCTTTATGTTAAACGAATTTAAGACGTTTATTGCCCAGGGCAATGTACTTGATTTGGCTGTCGGTGTTATTATTGGTGCTGCCTTCGGTAAAATCACGACCTCGTTGGTAGAGGATATTATCAACCCGATACTGGGTTTAGTACTCGGAGGAATTGATTTCAGCCAGTTAAAGATTGTCTTGAAAGAAGCGGTAGGAACAACTCCCGAAGTTGCCATCCGGTACGGTAATTTCCTGAATACATTTATTCAATTCTTAATTATCGCCTGGGTTGTCTTCTTAATTGTGAAAGTGGCGAATCGCGCCCGGCTTTCAAATTCAATGGCACCGAAAGAATAAATCTTTTTACAAAATTTGCTTGAAAAGCCCCGGCCTATAGTCGGGGCTTCTTCATTTATGCGTTATTTTGCCAATAGTATAGATTTACTATGGCAGTCCATCAACTAGTTATTCTTGGCGGAGGTGAAAGCGGTGTGGGTGCTGCTTTGCTGGCACAAGCTAAGGGTTTTGAGGTCTTTTTATCTGACAAAGGCGCACTAAAAGAAAGCTACCGGGCAACGCTACGGGCAGCTAATATTCCATTTGAAGAAGGAAATCACACGGAAGAACGCATTCTGAGTGCCTCCGAAGTCGTGAAAAGTCCTGGTATCCCAGAGAAGGCGCCGTTAGTTCAAAAACTTCGGGCTCAGGGAACACCTATTATTTCGGAGATCGAATTTGCCGCCCGCTACACCAATGCCAAACTGATTGGCATAACCGGTAGCAATGGCAAAACCACAACAACCTTATTAATCTATCACCTGCTCAAAACGGCAGGACTGAATGTTGGCCTTGCTGGTAATATTGGTGACAGCTTCGCAGAGCAGGTTATCACTAACACATTCGACTATTATGTACTGGAGCTAAGCAGTTTCCAGCTAGATGATATGTACAAGACGCATCTTGATGTAATGGTGTTGTTAAACATCACGCCTGACCATCTTGACCGCTACGAGTACAATTTCCAGAACTACGTAGACTCTAAATTCCGAATTCTGCAAAACGCGAAGCCAACAGATGACTTCATTTATTTTGCAGAAAGTCAGCCTATTCTAGACGAACTGGCCAAGCGAAATCCGGTTGTCAATCAGCTACCGATTTCGTTAGAAAAAGCCCTTTCAACAGGTGGCTATTTAGCCGACGGGCGATTAACAGCCGTCAATAAAGAGCATTCGTTTACAATTGCGCAAACTGAGACTCCTCTGAAGGGGCCACACAATGCAATCAATATGCTGGCGGCAATTTTAGCCGCGCAGTCGGTAGGCGTAACAAACGAGGCTATTACAGAGGGATTAAAAACCTTCCAGAATGCTGCCCATCGACTTGAACCAGCCGGAACAATTAATGATGTTCAGTTCATCAATGATTCGAAGGCAACCAACGTCGATTCTGTTTTCTATGCTTTATCGAGTATGGATGCCCCGACAGTCTGGATAGCTGGTGGTCAGGATAAAGGCAATGACTATAGCCAATTGGATAGCTTAGTTGAAAAAAAAGTAAAAGCGCTGATTTGCCTTGGCATAGATAATCATAAATTAGTTGAGTATTTCGGCTCGAAAGTACCGGTCATTTATGAAACACAGTCAATTACCGATGCAGTTGTAAAAGGCCTTGAACTGGCGAAACCTGGAGAAGTTGTTCTGCTTTCCCCTGCTTGTGCCAGCTTTGATTTATTCAAAAATTACGAAGACCGTGGCAACCAGTTCAAAGCAGCAGTCCAAAATTTAATGTATAATGTATGATATAGGATATATAACTCCTCAACCTACATCATACACCCTACATCATACATCTAAAAAACATGGCCCTCCGCGAGTGGATTCGTACTAACCTCAAAGGCGATCGCCAAATCTGGTGGATCGTTTTGTATCTCTCGATCATGAGTGTTCTGGTTGTTTACAGCGCAACCGGAACAAAGGCATTTCGTGAACTCGACGGAAATACGGAAGTCTTTCTACTTAAGCACGGGTCTCTACTCCTCATCGGATTAGCCTGTACCTACTTTGCCCATAAGATTAACTATGTATACTACGCCCGGCTGTCGAAATATGGACTGTGGTTGTCAGTGCCTTTATTGTTATGGGCTTTTTTCAAAGGGTCTACGTTAAATGATGCCTCTCGCTGGGTAACGATTCCTATTATCAATCAGACGTTCCAGCCATCTGACTTAGCGAAGCTGGCGCTCATCTCTAATTTGGCAGCTATGCTAGCCAAACGTCAACGCTTCATGAATGACCCAACGGTGTTGTTCAACCTGATTCTGTGGATAGGCCTTATTTGCTCGCTCATCATCCTTTCCAATACATCTACGGCTCTCTTGCTGGGGGCAACGTGCTTTCTGCTGATGTATATTGGCCGGGTTCCCGTTCGCTATCTGGGGTATATGATTGCTGTTTGTGTTGTATTTGGCGGCATTGCCTTAGCAGCCGGTGAGCGATTAGGGACGGCAATGAATCGGGTTAAAAGTTTTTCAGACTCCGACACTATTCTTTACCAGGTCGAGCAATCGTACATCGCCCTCGCGAATGGTGGTTTGACTGGTCAGGGCCCTGGAAATAGCCATCAGCGAAACACACTTCCGAACCCATTTTCTGACTTCATTTACGCCATTATTGTCGAAGAATATGGGCTTATACTCGGCGGCATACCCGTAGTGCTGGCCTATTTATGGTTTTTGTGGCGAGGGATGAAAACTCTTCAGAAAGCCACTCGTCCGTTCGGGGGGTTACTCTCAGCAGGACTTACGTTCAGTATTGTGTTTCAGGCCTTTGCCAGTATTTGCGTAGCTATTGGTCTGGCCCCCGTAACAGGGCAGCCACTGCCTTTATTAAGTATGGGGGGAACGTCATTGATATTCACAGGTTTAGCCATAGGTATTGTTCTCAGCGTTAGCCGTGATGAGGCCGATGAAAGTAAAATATAGGGATTTACGGTTTACGATCGGGGCCGCCCGTGCGGTACGAATTACGATGTTTGGTTGCCGTAGGGCAGTCATTATTGAAAACGAATTGAAGCCTGTAAGTAACTTCTATATGCTAAACTTTAACTGGACTGCCTACATAATCGTAAATTAAAAACTGTAAATCAGTATATGAATAGCAGTGAACTGAAACAGCGAACAAAGCGATTTGGGCTAATGGTCATCAATTTAGTTGGTCTTTTACCTAATACAAGTGCTGGCCGAGCCATAGGTAATCAGTTAATTCGTAGTGGAACGGCTATTGGTGCAAATTATAGAGCAGCCTGCCGGGCCAAATCAACTGCTGACTTCATATCAAAAATTGATAATGTTGAAGAAGAAGCCGATGAATCGTGTTATTGGCTTGAATTAATTATGGAGGGAAATATACTCTCTAATGAAGTTATTCAGCCAATTTGGAGTGAAGCAGATCAATTAACAGCCATTTTCACAAAGATTAGTAAAACATCAAAAACCAATAGTCAAAAGTATATAGTTAAAGAGGAAGCATTGGAGTATAGAGTTGGTTTTTCATGAATCATCCTTCTTAAATTCTCGGTTACGATGAACAAATCGTACATCGTAATCCATACATCGTAAATCAATACATGAAAGTTATTATCAGCGGGGGCGGAACCGGCGGACATATTTACCCAGCCATTGCCATTGCTAACGAACTGAAGGCAATAGACCCGACGACGAAAATTCTGTTTGTTGGGGCCGAAGGCAAAATGGAAATGGAAAAAGTGCCTCGCGCAGGGTATGAAATCCTGGGTTTGCCTGTCGTTGGGATAAAACGAGAGCTAACACTGGCCAATCTTGGTTTCCCCTTGAAACTAAGCCGAAGTTTACTTCGAGCACGACAGATTGTCCGTGACTTCCAGCCCGACGTGGCTGTAGGTGTAGGTGGTTATGCCAGTGGACCGCTGTTGCTGGCAGCCTCTCTAAAAGGAATTCCAACGCTCATTCAGGAACAAAACTCCTACGCTGGACTTACTAATAAAGTCTTGGCTCGCTGGGCAAAACGCATTTGCGTTGCCTATCCGGGTATGGATGCCTTCTTTTCGGCGGATAAGATCAAACTAACCGGTAACCCGGTTCGAAGTGATATTCAATTTGCCGATCAGCAAGTGGAGGCTGGCAGGAAATTATTCGATCTTGAGACTAACCGGCCCACGTTATTAATTATAGGGGGTAGTCAGGGAGCCCGAACGCTCAACGAAAGTATCGAAGGCGGACTCTCACGTTTTGTTGAAGCAGGTGTCCAAGTAGTTTGGCAAACGGGTCCAGCTTTCATTGAGCGGGCACGAGCCGCTGTAGCTACCCTTGGTTCGCCATTAATTAAACCCTACGATTTTATTTACGATATGGATAAAGCGTATGCGGTTGCCGACGCTGTCGTTTCTAGAGCTGGAGCGCTATCTGTATCTGAATTATGCCTGGTCGGTCGACCGGCCATATTAGTGCCTTTGCCAACGGCTGCCGAAGATCACCAGACCAAGAATGCCATGAGTTTGGTCGATCATAAAGCCGCTTTGCTGGTCAATGATCGGACTGCTCGTGAGGAACTCGTCACCGCAGCCTTAAATTTGCTGAATGATCCAGTACAACGCCAGCAACTAAGTACCGAAATCAAAACGTTAGCGAAACCCAATGCCGCTCGCGACATTGCAAACGAAGTAATTAAATTAACCAAATAAGGAGAACGGAGGAAAGGGAGGAAGGAGAACAGAGCCTACAAGTTTCTTTCTTCCTTTTCTCCTTCCTCCCTTTCCTTCCTTAACAAATGACATTAGATCAATTTAAATACATTTATTTTCTTGGTATCGGTGGTATCGGCATGAGTGCCCTGGCCCGTTGGTTTCGGGTTAACGGCTACACGGTATCAGGCTACGATAAAACACCAACTGCGCTAACAGACACGTTGGAAGCGGAAGGTATGACGATTCATTTCACGGAAGATGTTGATCAGATACCGGCTGCTTTTCGAGAAAACCCTGCCGAAACGTTAGTCATTTACACCCCTGCCGTTCCTAAAACGCATACCGAGTACATTTACTTGACCGAACAAGGCTTTACCCTCCAAAAACGATCTCAGGTCCTGGGTCTGTTGGCTGGTCAGATGACGACGATTGGCGTAGCCGGAACGCACGGGAAGACAACAACTTCGTCGATGGTTGCGCATATTCTGCGAGATGCGGGGGTAAACTGTGCGGCTTTTCTGGGTGGCATTACGAATAATTACGGCACGAACTTCCTGCTCAACGAGCCTGCCGATGACCTGCGTTCAGTGATTTGTGTGGTTGAAGCCGACGAGTTCGATCGATCATTTCTGACGTTGTTCCCGACTTATGCTATCGTCACCTCAACCGATGCCGATCACCTGGATATCTATGGGGCCCATGATGCCGTGCTCGAATCATTCAGCAAATTCGTCAGCCAGATCGAAACTGATGGCGTTTTGTTTATGAAGCAGGGTTTATCGCTGGCCGACAAAACAAAAGCCGAGGTTCGACAGTATTCTCTCAAAGCGGGTGATTATTACAGCCAGAATCTACGAATCGAACAGGCTACTTTTGTATTCGACCTGGTTCACCCAAACGGAGTTATTGCCGATATCCAACTAATGGTACCCGGATTTCATAATGTTGAAAATGCGGTTGCAGCCGGGGCCGTAGCGCTGAAAGTTGGTGTATCACCCGAGGCTATTCGTTCGGCACTAAGTACCTATAGAGGTGTTCGTCGGCGATTCGAGTATATTGTTAAAACGGACGACGCTGTACTCATCGACGATTATGCGCACCACCCTGCCGAAGTACAGGCATTTTTGTCATCGGTAAAAGCGCTGTATCCAGATCGTGAGTTGACGGCGGTTTTTCAGCCGCATTTATTCAGTCGTACCCGTGATTTTGCCGACGGTTTCGCCGAAAGTTTATCGCTGGCAGATAACGTAATTTTACTGGATATTTATCCAGCTCGCGAATTACCGATGGAAGGTGTCACCTCCGACTTGATTTTTCGGAGCGTACAATCGAAAAGTAAACAAAAATGCACCAAAGCTGAATTACCCGACGTTGTCCGAAAAATGAAGCCTTCTCTGCTTGTAACCATCGGAGCGGGAGATATTGACCAATTGTTGCCAACATTAAAATCTATCGTAACCTACCAATAGATAAAATAACTGAAAAACAATTCATCTTATTTACAGATGTTTTCTACCTTTAAATCATCCAAAAAGTGGTTGTTCGCCTTTGGAGGGCTTTTGAGTCTGTTTGGGCTCATTGCTTTTACCGAGATTCGGCATGGACAGAAGCACGTTAAAGCAGTAGAAATACGGATCAATCAGACTGATGGCTACCGTTTTCTGACTCGCCGAGACGCTATAGGCTACCTGACCAATGAAGGAGCAGATCCAGTTATTGGCAAAGACTATGCCGATGTTGACCTGCGTCGGCTAGAAAAAAGGTTAAAACAACATGGATTAGTAAAAAATTGTCAAATTTCTCGTGACCTAGAGGGTACTTTACTCGTCGTGATTGAACAACCCAGGCCATTGGCTCGGTTAGTAACCAATGGCGATGGAGCGAGGACGGTATCCGGGCAATATGTAAGCGAGGATGGTAATTTTTTCCCGATCTCGATGAATTATTCAGCCCGCGTTCCAATTCTGACCGGCAATTACTTCGCTCAGAACCGTTCGTTGGCTAGTGAACGAAACCAGCCGTTGTTGAATTTGTTAAAACGGATACACGACGATCCATTCTGGCGTGCACAAATTGCTGAATTATCAGTTGATGAACAAGGTGAGGTAATCATGTGGCCGCAGATGGGCAACCATCAGATTGAATTTGGGCCACCTACCGAACTAGATGCGAAGTTTAAGAAATTAAAATTAGTCTATACGGACGTTTTACCAGCCAAAGGATGGGATCGTTATAGCCGGGTAAGCGTTCAGTACCGAAATCAAATAGTTTGCCAATGACATCAACGGGCATGGACGAAAAAATTGTAGTGGGTCTGGACATTGGCAGCACCAAGGTGTGTGCGGTGGCCGGACGGTTGATTCGTAATAATAAAGAACAGGAAACGCTCGAAGTATTGGGCGTTGGCGAGACGAATCTAACCGATGGAGTTGCCAAAGGGTCTGTTGTGAACGTCAATAATACAGTGAATGCTATTAAGCGAGCTGTAGCAGAGGCATCTAACCAATCTAACCTGAACATTCATTTAGTAAATGTCAGTTTCAGTGGTTCACACGTTACGTCGGTGAAATCGAGTGGGAGTATTACCCGTTCGTCATCGGGCGATGAAGTGCAGACTGAAGATATTGATCACCTGCTGAATGACATGTACCGCACGTCCATTCCGGCCGACAAGGAAATTATCCATGTCTTGCCAATGGATTTTGTAGTCGATACGGAGACGAATATCAATCAACCAGTTGGTCGAAACGGCGTCAAACTTGGCGCTGATTTTCAATTAATTACCGCTCAGGCAAACGCAGCCCGAAACATCCGCAAATGTATTACGCGCAACAATTTGGCGCAGGATACAATGATGCTCTCGGCGCTGGCATCTGGCCTGGCCGTTCTGACCGACGAGGAAAAGTATGCTGGCGTTGCGCTGGTCGATATTGGAGGAGGTACTACCGAAATGGCTATCTATTATCGGAATGTCCTTCGCCATGTTGCCGTTTTCCCCTGGGCAGGCAATAGCCTCACGTCTGATATTCAGGCAGGTTGTAAAATTCTGCCGAATCAGGCCGAGTTGCTTAAAAAGAAATTTGGTAGCGCAAATCCCGGCGAATACAATCTGAACGAGGTTGTTGCTGTTCCCGGACTTAGTAATCGCAAGCCGAAAGATGTGCTATTGAAAAATGTAGCCGTCATCATTGAAGATCGGCTCCGTGAAATTGCGGCTTTGGTTCAAGCTGAAATTATTCGGTCGGGTTACGATGGAAAACTGCTGGGCGGTCTGGTACTCACAGGTGGATCGGCCTTGATTCCGGGCGTCGAACATATTTTTGGACGTGTAACGGGAGTTGAAGAAGTGCGGGTAGGTTTTCCGGAACATTTGGAGCCTAACGGCCGTGCTGACCTGGTTGGCGATCCTGCTTATGCTACCGCAGTTGGGCTGGTATGGGCAGGTTACAAGACAATCGACAACCGTATTTCGTTTATCAGTGACCCAAATCGGGCTCATAAGGAAGAAGATCAACCCATTGGCTCAGGCGGTAGAACCGTTTACCCCATTGGCGGAGGTTCGACCGGTAAACCTATTGGCGGAGTTAAGCAGCCAGATCCTGTTGAACCACCCAAAAAGAGTTGGTTCGATAAGCTTATGGAAGCGATTCAACCTTCACGTGGTAACGAAACCGATCCTTATTAGCCAATACCATTAAATCGGCTTATTGATCGGTTTAATGATTATATGCGTATTTTGCAAATGAACAGACACCAGAACCCACACGATGAATAGTCAGGGCTATAGATTCGAAATACCAGACGATAACCCAATCATAATTAAGGTTGTCGGCGTGGGCGGCATGGGAGGGAATGCCGTTAAACACATGGACAAACTGAAGATGAGAGATGTCAGTTTTGCCGTGTGTAACACAGACCGTCAAGCTCTTATGAGTAACCCTGTGCAAACTAAATTGCAATTGGGCGACGGATTGGGGGCAGGTACCGAAGCCAAAGCCGGTGAAGATGCCGCCCGTGCCAGTATCGATGAGATTCGAAACCTCCTGGCTCCACCAACAAAAATGGTCTTCATCACGGCCGGTATGGGTGGTGGTACCGGTACAGGTGCAGCACCCGTAGTGGCCGAAGTAGCGCGTGAAATGGGCCTACTGACCGTAGCCGTTGTAACAGCTCCTTACTGGTATGAAGGTACAGATAAGAAAGAACAGGCTCGGGAAGGGATTGAAAAGCTAAAGAAAAGCTGCGATACCGTACTCGTTGTACTGAACGATAAGCTAGCTGAATTGTACAGTGAATTGACATGGACCGAAGCGTACGCCCATGCCGATGACGTACTGGCCAACGCGGTGAAAAGTATTGCTGAAATCATTACAACCCAGGGTGACATCAACGCTGACTTTGCCGACGTAAAGAAAGTGCTTGAAGGCGCTGGGCAATCGGTGATGGGATCGGCAGAGATTGGTGGCGAAGAGCGTGCGCTTAAAGCCATCGAAGCAGCTCTGAACTCTCCTTTGCTGAATGATCACGACATTCGGGGAGCCAAGCGGATTCTGTTGACTATTTCGTCGAGTACGCAGCATGCCATGAAGCTGAAAGAGCAAATGGCGATTTCGGAACACGTTGCCAAGAAAATTCAGAGTGAGGCCAAGATGTTTAAGTTCGGGGCTATCACGGATGACAATCTTGGTGAAAATCTTCGGGTCACGATTATTGCTGCTGGTTTCGATGGTACGTCTACCTTAATGGATCAGCTGAAGAATCCTGTTGAAACAGACACTGAGCCGGTGGAAGACGACGCCACTGAATCCGACGTCGATACACCACAGGGCGGTCTGGACGAAGATGAAAAGCCAGAAGACTTGGTGCTGGTAGACGCCGATGGCAACGAAACAGATTCGGAGCCTGTTGGTGTAATTGTTAAGCCCGACGATAAACAAACTCCAACTGGTGGCTATACAGGGGGGTCATCTATCGTTCGTCCTGAGCCTCCCGTTTATACAGGGCCATTCAAAGACGATGATCAGGATGTTGATGTACTGGAATTAGACGAACAGGAGCGGCCTAACGATGCTGAGTTGATTCGGAAAACGGTAGACACGTTTGTAAAAGGTCAATACCTGGCGGCTGACCTCGACCGTCCAACGTTCGAGCGCAATAAGACTGTACTCTATTCGCTGCCCTTATTGGCAGAACAAGAGTTCGTACGGTCGAAATTAAATGATTAATCGATCCCTAATTAGGGTCTATTTCTGGCAGAGACTTTCCTAAGTCTCTGCCTTTTTTGTTACGAATGGAACTGACGTATACGGCTGTAAAAAACGCATTACTCGCCTTAGCCCAACCCGAACGAGCTGTTCTGGTCGCTCGTTTTTTCAAAACGGCACCGGGTCAGTATGGTGCAGGGGATCTGTTTCTGGGCCTTTCAATGCCCCAACAGCACGTTGTAGCTAAAGAATATAGAAATCTGCCCCTGAATGAAACCGAACTACTTGTACGCGACCCGTATCATGAATGTCGCATGGTTGGCTTATTGATTTGGGTTAATCAGACAAAAAAGGCGTCTTCCGCTCAGCGATCAGCAATTTTAGACCATTATCTGGCCAATCGACAGTATATCAATAACTGGGATTTGGTCGATGTTACCTGCCCCCACATTGTTGGTCGAGCAGTCATTCAGGGAGACCGCTCAATTCTTTACGACCTCGCGAATCAAAATCACCTCTGGAGCCAACGTATTGCCATCGTTTCTACATTCGCCCTAATCCGATTAGGCCAGTTTGGCGACACCTTCGCCATTGCGGAACTGTTGTTACCTCACAAACACGATTTGATTCATAAAGCAGTAGGTTGGATGCTTCGCGAAGTGGGCAAACGAAACGTAGATGCCCTGGAAGAGTTTCTGCACGATCACGTTCAGCAAATGCCTCGAACAGCGCTCCGATATGCTATCGAACGATTCGAACCCGCTCGTAGACGCTATTATCTGGATTTATAACAACTCAGGTTGAATTAATTCTTACTTACCAACTTCTAAGATAGGCCGGTATTCTGGCTTTAAAGGCTTCCAGACTTGGCCCCTGGCGGTGAATGGTAACTTTGTGTTTCTCAAAACCGAGTATAGGATAAGAGCCTTTTTGTGCAGCCTGTTTAGTGGTTGTAAGAAACAGCTTAACACCACGCGACTTCGCAAAACGTAGCGCCTTATCGAAACTAACAATCGACCCGTCTGGATCTCCACTAACATTACAACTAGTACCTAGAGGTGCATTGTAATTCCTGTCACCCCAGATTTTATCGGGTGGGTAGCCAGCAAAGGATTCTTCGATCTTTATCAATAGGTCAGAATAAGCACCGGCGAGTAACAATCCCTGGTGCGTCCCATTTTTTATTGTTTCAGACTGAAAGGCTTTATCTCTAAACGGAAGCCTGATAAAGGCTCCATTTAAGCGAGCATAATGTTTGGCACTTGTAAAGGCATCGGGCAAATAATCCTTTTGGGCCTGCGCAATAAAATTGTCCAGAGACCCAATAACAGTTCCATAGTTCTTGCCACCCAATCTCGACTTCAAACCATCTAATTGGGCTACACCTTTGCTCGTAGGGGCAGCTAAGAGTGCGAATACGGTAGGAAGTTGAACGAGAATAGGACTCTGATGAATTTCCGATATAGCTAGCGCTGTAGCGGCCTTATCGTTGATTGGTAGAATAGTCATCGTTTTACAGGTGAGAGAAGGTTTTACAACATCCATTAGGGTCGAGCAGTGTTTGCTACACATCTGCCCTTTTGTTGAATCAAAATTACACTACCTAAACCCGCCTGAGTCGAAGACTATATAGTAGGCGTGTTTCACTTTGAACGTGGTGGAAATACACTTATAAACGGCGGATTTATAAAGATTTCTACTTAGAACATCGCTCAATATACCCCTACCCATACCCTATCATTAACGTTGCTGATTACCAGTTAATTAATTCATAGTTTGTTCATTTAGTGATTCTCAAATTTTTGAAAAGTAATAAGTATATTACTACACGTTTCACTTGATTGTCAGGCAATACCTAAACTTCCTCGCACCTATGATTCCACACACTCTTTCTTCCACTGATCCGGCCAATGTTGGATTAACGACCCATCTGCAACCAGTTGCCCAGACTGTCCGTATTCCTACGGTTGATATTCTCCGTGGCGTAGCCTTACTGGGCATCCTCTTGGTATCTATTCCAGGCTTTGGACTAACCGAAGCCAGTGTTCAGGAGCTAATACGTGGGCCACACGGCGGCAATTACTGGTTGAAGACCCTTATTACGTTCTGTTCGAAAATAAAATGCGAGCGCTCTTCTCCATGCTGTTCGGTGCGGGAATCATTCTGTTTCTAGCCAGAAATAGGGCCACTTCAGGCATGGCAGCACCAGAGCTATTTATTCGACGTCAACTTTGGCTGGCTGTATTTGGATTAGTCAATGCGCTTGGTCTGCTGTGGCATAACGACATCCTATTTAGCTATGGCATTGTGGGCATTTTTCTGTTCCCCTTCAAGCGCCTTTCCCCAAAAACAATATTGCTGTGTGCAGTTGTCGCGGGTCTTATTTACAGTGGAAAGAATTACTGGAATTTCGCCGAACAGAAGCAGAAATATGAAAAGTATCAGCAAGTGGTTGCGGTTGAAAAAAAGGTTAAAGCAGCCAAGCCTGCGGCCAAAAAAGTAAAACTGACCGACGAACAAAAAGAGGATAAGGAGACCTGGGAAGGTATCGTCAAGAGCAAAAAGTACGACAAAAAAGCCGACAAGGTGAATGTCCTGGCTATGCGTTCCGACTATAGTACGGTCTGGAATCATCAATTGCCCAAAGCGCAACAAATGGAAGCCCCTTTCTTCTACCGATTTGGACTTTGGGATATTGCGTCAATGATGTTGCTGGGCATGGCCTTATTTAAATGGGGCTTTTTTTCAAATCAGCTCACGACCGGACAATACACCTTGTTAGCAATTGGAGGTTTGCTTATTGGTCAAACGATAGCCTGGCTTTCGCTTCCTTCTCACGAACTGGCCATAACCGACTACAGCAAATTTATTAGCACCAGTATAGTACCGCTTAGCGATCTGCTGATGCCGTTTGAACGAGCCTTCTCGGGTATTGGCTGGGCTAGCCTGGTTTTACTGCTGTATCGATCAGGAGTAGCGCAGTGGCTTTGGAAATCGTTGGCGGCAGTGGGGCAAATGGCCTTCACCAACTACCTCATGCAGTCGGTGTTGTGTACGCTATTTTTTTACGGCTATGGCCTCGGCTATTACGGCGATCTGAAGTTCTATCAGCTCTACTTTGTCGTCGCCGAAGTTTGGTTGATCCAACTGGTCTTCAGTACAGTCTGGTTGCATTTCTTTCGATTCGGCCCATTGGAATGGCTCTGGCGTTCACTGACTTATGGTGAGCAGCAACCCATGCGATTAACGCAACCATCTCCAGCCCCAACGCCTGTTTTGCTTTGATACATAACCTTCCACCCAAACTAAGTCATGGAAACAAATCCAATCTCACTCATACCTGCCGACACTACGGCCCCAATCTACGCTGATACTGTACTGTCGGAACGCAATCAGGAAATAAACGAACGAGCTCCACAACCCGTAGCAAAAGCCGATCGTATTCAAACGATCGATCTGATTCGGGGATTTGCCTTATTAGGAATCCTGATGATGAACATCCCAGGCTTCGGCTTTTTATGGACCACCCTCAGAACAGTACTCAGCAAACCAGAAGGCCCCGATTTTTACGCCTTTACCATTGTAGGTGTTGCCTTTGAAGGCACTATGCGGGGTTTATTTTCGATGCTGTTCGGCGCGGGCATGGTCTTGTTCACTCAAAATAAGCAAGAATCAGAAAATGGTCCTACAGTAGCGGAATACTACTATCGTCGTTTGTTATGGTTGGTTTTATTCGGTGTTTTTAACGCCTATATCTTACTCTGGTTTGGCGACATTCTGTTCTTCTACGGACTGTGTGGCATGCTACTCTATCCCTTCCGCCGAACAAAAGCAGCGTGGTTAATTGGCTTGGCTATTGCCTGTCTGGGTATAAACACGATCCGCACTGAACTATGGTATAGCGAGTTACGCTCAAATCGGTCGGGTTACCTGGAAGCGGTGGCTTTAGAGAAAGTCCATAAAAAGCCAACAGAGAAACAGAAAGAAGCAAAGGCCGCCTGGGAAAAATTCGAGAAGAATACGAAACGCGATCCTAAAAAAGAGGCTAAAGAGCTAAAAGCAATGCGGGGTGATTATGGCACTGTCTTCGCCCATTTACTTCCTCGCAACAGTGACGACGAGATATATGGCACCTACTTCGGAGGCTGGGATATGCTGTTGATGATGTTTGTCGGTATGGCTCTGTTGCAATGGGGATTTTTCGCGAATAAGCTCCCTACATCGACCTATCTCTTAACGCTCCTGATTGGCTATGGTATAGGATTGCCGATAAGCTGGTTCTATGTAAAATCGGAAGTAACATGGCTGGTCCATCCTACTCAGGTAGTTGACAACTTCCGAACAATACCTTTTCAGGTTTACGACGTTCGCAGAATCCTGCTGGCGCTTGGCCACGCTAGTTTGTTGATACTGATTTACCGATCGAATGTGGTGCCCTGGCTAATGAAATCCCTGACGGCCGTGGGGCAAATGGCTTTTACCAATTACCTCATGCAATCCATTATCTGCACCCTTTTCTTTTATGGATACGGCCTGGGGTATTACGGAAAACTCGCTTATCACCAGTTGTATTATGTCGTGGCTTGTGTCTGGCTATTTCAGTTGATTATCTCCCCTATCTGGCTGAATTATTTCCGATTTGGGCCATTTGAGTGGGTATGGCGTAGTTTGACATACTGGAAAGCGCAGCCTATGCGCCGGACGCTGACAACTGATTAATTACCTCTTCGCTAAAGGTATAAAAACAAACAGGCTCCAATGTGGCAATACATTGGAGCCTGTTCTATATGCACTGGATGCTCGGTTTACTAGCGCATCATTTTGTTCATTTTACCGGATGCCTGCATGGTGTTCATTTTCTTCATCATCTTCCGCATCTCGTCAAACTGTTTCAGCAGGTTATTCACTTGCTGAATGTTGGTACCACTACCCGCTGCGATACGTTTTTTACGGCTCCCGTCGATGATATCAGGGCGGCTACGCTCCTTGGGTGTCATCGAACTGATAATGGCTTCAATGGGCTTAAACGAATCGTTATCGATATCTAAGTCCTTGATCATTTTGCCCATACCTGGAATCATACCGAGCAGATCTTTAACGTTACCCATCTTTTTGATCTGCTGCAACTGCGATAGGAAGTCGTCGAAGTCGAACTGATTCTTCCGCATCTTGGCGTTGATGCGCTTAGCTTCGTCTTCGTCAAACGCCTGCTGCGCCCGCTCTACCAGCGAAATTACGTCACCCATTCCCAGAATCCGACTAGCCATCCGATCTGGATAGAACACGTCGAGGGCTTCCATTTTCTCGCCCGTACTGATGAACTTGATGGGTTTGTTAACAACCGTTTTGATAGATAACGCGGCTCCACCTCGTGCGTCACCATCGAGCTTGGTTAACACAACGCCATCGAAATTAAGGCGTTCGTTAAACGTTCTCGCGGTATTGACAGCATCCTGCCCCGTCATAGAGTCAACCACGAACAGAGTTTCGGTTGGGTTAATCGCGCGTTTAACGGCTTCGATTTCCTGCATCATCGCTTCATCGACAGCCAAACGGCCAGCCGTATCGATAATCACGATTTTCTTGCCCGTTTTGCGCGCCTGGTCGATCCCGTTCTTGGCAATACTAACCGCGTCTTTGTTTTCGGGTTCGGCATGTACGTCTACGCCAACCTGCTCGCCCAGCACTTTCAACTGGTCAATAGCCGCCGGGCGATAGATGTCTGCCGCAACAAGCAGCACATTTCGTCCTTGCTTTTTCAGGTAGGCTGCCAACTTACCCGAAAAGGTTGTTTTACCAGACCCTTGCAACCCTGCGATCAGAATAACCGCCGGATCGCCTTTGATATTGATTCCCTGGGCTTCGCCACCCATCAAGTCCGTCAGTTCTTCCTGAACGATTTTGACGAATAATTGGCCCGGTTCAACAGAAATAAGCACCTTTCGGTCAAGCGCTTTGTCGCGAATGCGGTCGGTGATTTCTTTGGCAACTTTATAGTTTACGTCGGCATCGGTCAACGCGCGACGGACTTCTTTGATGGTTGCGGCAACGTTGATTTCGGTAATGCGGCCCTGCCCTTTAAGGGTTTTAATGGCCTTATTTAGCTTATCCTGAAGATTCTCGAACATGCGTTTTAGACTTCGTTCCGGTCAATACCGGCCTGTTTTAAAATGGTATAAAATGTACCTTTTGCCATATCCCGATTACCATGAATGGGTACAGGAATAGTGCGATTTAGTTCCTCGTTAAAGTATATGTGATGGCTGCCTTTGATACGCTGTAATTCCCAGCCACGTTCCTTCAACAAATTAATCAAGCGTTTCGGGGAGTAATCCATTAGAAATTTAAGCAGCCTGATCGGTCAGAGGGGCTACTGGAAGATTGATCGAATACTCAAACGTTTCACTATCATCATCAATCGGTATTCCCTTTTCTGCATATACTTCCAAACAGCCCTCTGCAGCTTCACGAGCCATTGCAATTGCTTCCTCAATAGTTTCTCCCCATGTTACACAGCCTGGAATCGATGGAACTATTGCGGTATAAACACCTTCTGGCTCTTTGCGTAATAAAACTCGATATGTGGCTTGCTTCATAGCTTTATTGACCATCTTGTGGCAAAGATAACAGTTTCCAACGGTCAATAATTGCCAAATAGTGAACAAGGTTGTGAAGGCTTATAAACACACTAAAAAAATACTGTTTTTTGGTGCCTACGCAAAACAATATTTTTTTGGCATTATAGTTGATAAGGAATAGAAGGAAGCAAAACTTTTCACTTTAATTCAACTTTATGAGGCAATAGTACTATTCTATGGTTATATTAGCGATGAATGCATCCTCTTTGTAAGATTTGCTGAATGACCCGACAGTAATTCTAAAACCAACTACCTCATGAGAACTATTTTGATGAAAAAAGCAGCAGGCTACGTAGCTACCGCTTCCTTAGTCGCCTGTCCATTTGTGGCATCAGTTACTGTCGCAATGCCTTCACAAGCTGCATTCACGACAACCTCAATCTTCAGCAAAGAACCTGTAAAGACAACCAACGATCCGGTTTTGGCTCGCAATACAACCGCTAAACCAGAAACGCCAGCCACGACGGCACCAGCCAAAGAGCAGGATAAAAAAACGATTGGCCGATGCTGGAAACGGTTAATGACGATGGTTCGGGAGGTGAGCCATGCTCATAAAGCCAAGAAATAAAGTTACTCTGTGATTTTCCTTCGTAGATTCAAACGGTAAACTTATAGCGAAGCAACGGCGGACTGTTCCAAAGACAGTCCGGCTTGTTTTATAAACGTATTAAGCAACTGTTGATAAGCCAGAATCTGTTCTGAACGGTGCGCTTCACTCCAATCCAATTCAGCCGCCATTAATTCGGCAATCTGGGGAGCTAGTTGAGCCGTTAGCTGCCAGTTCGAAAGCTCTAGTCGCCAGCGTCGGGCCAACACATCGCGTAACGTAACCGCCATTTCTTCCCGTACCTGATACACAACTTCTGCCTTCAGAAAAGGTTGGCTATCAATTAGCTTTTCAGCCAGAACCGATTGCTGCGTTAATTTCGCAACTGCTTCAGCACGGTTTCCATACGTACGCATCAGATGCTGACAGCTATCGGCCGGAAGACCATATTGGGTTTGTAACCGTTGCCAATCATCGAAACGATAGTTTTCTCCCCCAATCAAGTAGTGATTTTCGGTCGTACTCTTAACAGGTTTATTCAGGAATTCGCCAACACGGTCAACAGCATCTTGCGCCATAACCCGGTAGGTCGTCCATTTACCGCCCAATAAACTTAATAAGCCTGATTCTGGATCGTGCTCTACTTCATGATCGCGAAGCAGTGTTTTGGTATCTGCCCGGCTACTCACAATCAACGGACGAATACCGCCAAAGCCAGCCTGTATCTCCGAACGATTCGGCGATTTAGCTAAATAAGGGCGCACCGTCTCGATCAGGTAATCGACCTCATCGGGCTCCAGCATGGGTTCCAGGCTCAGATCTTCGTAATCGTTATCCGTGGTGCCCACAAACACTTTATCGCCAAATGGAATCGCAAAGACAACCCGGCCATCGGCAGTTTTGGGAATGAGTATAGCATAGTCGCTACCTAATGTTTCGCGAGGCAATACAATATGAACGCCCTTACTCGGCCGGATACGTTGGTCGATTGCTGGATTTGCCAACAAGCGAAGTGCATCAGAATAGGGTCCAGTGCAATTCAGAAATACTGTGGCTTTTACGTCAATTGTTTCGCCCGTGAGTTGATCTTGTACCGTAGCACTTTTAAGCTGGCCATTTTCCCGTGTAAAACCAGTTACGGCCGCATAATTTACCACAGCCGTTCCGGCCTCTTCGGCTGAGTGAGCTAACGCAAGTGCATAACGGGCGTCGTTGAACTGTCCATCGTAATACAAAACGGCACTGTGCATCTGGCGCGTTAGCATTGGACTTTTGGCTAAAGCCTCTGCCTGATTGAGCCAGCTTCCTTTGGGAAAGGAATCATGCCCAGCAATCATGTCGTAAAGAGTCAGCCCAACGGTCATGTAAAGCCCCTCGAACCAACTGAATACCGGCGTAAGAATAGCCAGAGGATGAGCTAAATGCGGAGCGTTTCGAATAACCGTCCGGCGTTCGGCCAAGCCGTGACGTACTTGTCGAAGCTGAGCCAGATCAAGCTTTTTAATCGCCTGCTCCAGATAGCGAACGCCCCCATGAATCAGTTTGGTAGAACGGGAAGAGGTTTCACTGGCAAAATCACCCCGGTCGATCAGCGCGACTCGGTAGCCACGCAGGGCGGCATCTAAAGCAGCACCGGCACCACTGGCACCTGCACCGATGATACAAACATCAAATGATTCCTGTTGTAGCCGCTCCCAATTTGCGTTCCGATTCATAGGTATTCAGACCAATAGTACCTGTCAATTCCCTGACGTATAGTAATCAGGTAACGGCAGAAGCCAGGCAATTAGTTGCCGCACTATCTTTAATTTATCCAACTTATGAAGAGAAACTACGGCTACGGCCTCCGAAAAATCCACTACGCCCGCTCGATGGCCGAACAGAGCGTGTTACGCGGGAAGTTCGAACACTTTCGCCAACGCGTGTGGAGCGATTATATAAATCGGTATTCGCATAGATTCCGGAACCGTATCGACGGGCATCATCCCGATATTGGGGTGCCGTAGATCGTCCCAGCATATAGCCAAGGCTACCCCACAACAGCGCATTCGCTAAGCCATTATGATGGTGAGCCTGATACGCGCCTGGATTATGAAGATAGGTATTGGTGGACTGATCGGTTTCAACAAGTCGTTTGGCGGCTTCAACACTTAATGTGTCGCGGTGGCCATCGAAATAACTCACAATAGCCCCGGCCTGCCCCGGATTGGCCTGGACTTCGTCGGTGATTTTAAAATTACCGGGGGCCGTTTCGGTGATATAGGTTCGTACACCTTTACCAAAACGAGTTTCGGTTTGCTCTTCGTCGGAGTCGGAGTTATTGTTACCACAGCTCTGAAGCGCAACGGCACCACCAAGCAGCGCTATACTAAGGGTTGTGCTCAGGGTAATATCTTTTACACGCCGAAGAACGGCATGTCGGCGAGTCGGTGTCATACGTTAGGTTGATTAAGAATCAGCCACTAAACTACACTCCCGACGGCAAGGCTACAACCCAATAGGGATGAACTGTCGACTGAGCTTAGCAAACGGTTGCTAGAACGGACGGTATTTGGTACCGAATAGCAACGATACACCAGCCGATACACTTACAACGCCAACAGTCCGGTCACTACTGTAGTTTGAACTTTTAGAAACGCTGTTCGCACTGGTAGCTATCGACGTCAGGTTGTTGAACGTAAAATCAGAACGGCTATAATCGGCATTCAGGTTAAGCGCCGTACTCCGCCCAAGACGATACCGCAGCGACAATCCGCCCCCATAAGCCATTGCATTGCTCTGGGAACCCGTCGTTTTAAGCGACATTTCAGTGTGACCGAATGTCCCCGACATCGATGTGTTAGGTAAAACAGCCAGTGCGCGTCCGGCGAGCAGTCGAGCATCTACCGATAATCTGCCCGTTACTGGAATCGACACGTATGGGCCGACCATCATTGTAAGAATTGACCAGTTATCGGCCCTCGCCGTCCAGACATCTGATTCGTTCCGATACAGAGCATCCAGCATAGCACCCGTATTTACCGAGTTCCGATGTTGCTCACCCCGAATCATTAAGCCAACGGGGCCCGCGATTCGGTAGCCTGCCGATACGTTAAAGGCAAGTCCATTTCCAGCCATGCAGGCCTGATCGTCGGTAGCTGAGCAACTGGCAAACCGGCCAACGGGCACGCTAGCCCCCGCCGATACAGCAAAAAAACCTTTTTTATCCTGATGCGATAGAATAAACGTCTTCTGGCAAAAGGCAGCAGTAGTCATACCAGCTGCCAACACAGTTACGAAGAGCTTTTTCATAGCCTACTAAATTTATTGGGTAAGTTGTTAAAATCTTACTCTACAAATTCAGTGCCATAAATACAGCATCAACACAACTAATTAATGATCAATCACTTACTATTTAGTATGTGCGTTCATTGCTAAGTAAACGCCATTAGTCCAACCGAAACCATCCTGGTTCGGATACTCCCCTCCTCCTGTAGTAATAGCGGCATCAACAACGTTATATTTCTCCATCATTTTGCCCGTTGCCCGAAAAACCTTGTCGTTTAGAGCCAGCCACCGGTCACGCCCTTCATTGGCGGTTTCGGTAAATCCATAATTGGTCAGCGCCCGATAGACAATCCATTGCAACGGTGCCCAGCCGTTTGGCCAATCCCATTGTTGTCCCGTATGATTAAGTGTTGTCACCCAACCGCCCGCTTGCAGGAAGTCTGCTTTGAGTCGGTCATGAACGCGTTCGGCCTGTTCGGGTGTGGCTAGTTTAAAGAATAATGGAAATGCTCCGGCCAACGTCAGCGCTTCGGTTTGTCGACCGGTTACCAAATCATAATCGTGGAAGAAGCCTGTTTCTTCATTCCAGAACGTTTGTTGGATGGCTTTCTCCCGATCTTTGATCAACCAATCATAGTCATCGTAAGCCATCTTGTGTTGGCCTGTTTGAAGTGCTGCATCGTGTAGGGTTACTTCGAGCCAATAAAGCAGGCAATTTTGATCCACGGGAATGATATTGGCTGCATCGATAGTCGTCATAGCCTGCTGATCTTTAAACCAGCGACTACTGAAATCCCAACCTGATTCGCAGGCAGCCCGAATGTGGGTATACAACTCTTCGGGCACAACGCCCAGCGGTTGCGCTTCTTCGGTTAGTTCGATTTCCTGCCGATAAGCCTCAGGGCGGGGTGTAGGTGTGTTGTCCCAATACCGATTCAGAATCCGATTACCTGCTAGCTTAACAACTCGCTTAGTAATAGGCTGTTCATCTGTTAGGGCATTGCGACCATCCATCCAGAAATCATATTCTTTCAGGAGCTGCGATTGATACTTTGCCAGTACTTCTTTGCCTTCAATTTCAGCCAGCACGCCTACCATCAACGCAAAGTAAGGGGGCTGGGAACGGCTCAAAAAGTAGGTCCGATTTCCGTTTGGAATGAACCCGAACTGATCGATCAGGAAAGCGAAATTATCGAGCATACCCTTTATCAAATCGAGTCTTCCCGATTCTTTCAGGCCTAGCATGGTAAAGTAACTATCCCAATAGAAAATCTCCCTGAATCGCCCCCCCCGGAACGACATAAGGATATGGCAAAGGCACCCGCGAACTTCCTTCAACAGGCGGATCGGCCTGCCGCGTGAGCCGGTCCCAAAGTCGGTTTATATGTTCGGCAGTGCTAACGGATGTATCGCTAATATAATCGCTGGCAACTTTTTCAGGAACGACAAAATAGGTATGCACAAACACCGAAAGGTCAAAACCAGCTTTGGTTTTCTCACTTTCATAGAGCGCGACCAGATCGGCAGGCGCGAGTTTAGGCACACAATCGACAAAGGTTTTCGAGTCGGCAAAAACGTGTCCTAACTGTACATCCTGAAACAGAGTACCGAAAAGTTGGTCCGGCGATTTGGGGAAAGATGAAGTTACCAAAATATGAAGACAAAAAGTTCAGATGATTTAACCAGAAAAAGCCCAGTTTGTCATTGACGGTATCGATTGGGCAAACAAAAATGCAAAATGCCACAATAGAACTGGAAAAAATAATACTTAGAAACCCGTATGTTTATTGTCCTAAACCTATAACCACCGTATCAGCATGGCTCACTGGCGCATAAAACTCTCGCTACTTCTAAACTATTTTGTTTTCGCCATTCTGCTCAACAGTGTTGGAACGGTGATTTTGCAGGTTCAGAATAATTATGGTGTAACGGCTTCGGCAGCCAGCGTGCTTGAAGCGTTCAAGGATTTAACCATTGCGTTTGTGTCCTTTATTGTAGCCTCCTACATTGTCCGGATTGGCTACAAACGGGCTATGCTAATTGCCCTCGGACTGGTTATTCTGGCCTGTCTGCTAATGCCGCAAGTCCCCGCCTTCTGGACAACCAAGCTGCTCTTTGCGGCAACAGGTGCTGGGTTTGCGCTCATTAAAGTGTCCATCTTTGCTACGATCGGCTTAATTACCGACGATTCGAACGGGCACGCCAGCTTCATGAACTTCCTGGAGTCGTTTTTCATGATTGGCGTTTTATCTGGCTATTTTCTGTTTAGTGCATTCGTTGATGACAAGAACCCTCAATCAGCCTCCTGGCTCACCGTTTATTATGTTCTGGCGGGTATTGCCTTAGTGGCCTTTCTGCTGTTACTCAGTACACCGATTGACGAATCGGGCGTCAAGAACGAAGTCCCTACAAGTTTGGTCGATGATCTGGCCGATATGTTTCGTTTAGCCATTACCCCCGTCGTGTTGGTATTTATCGGTACTGCTTTTGTCTATGTACTAATGGAGCAGGGAATCATGAGCTGGCTTCCTACCTTCAACAGCAAAATTCTGCAACTGCCCACCTCATTAAGTATCGAGATGGCGAGTATTCTGGCAGCCTCAACAGCAGCCGGTCGGTTTCTGGCTGGTGTGCTATTAAGCCGTATTTCGTGGTACTGGCTCCTGATTATTTGCCTGATCGCGTCAGCTGGCTTGGTCTTGCTGGCGTTACCACTAGCCACGGGCATTGATGGCCGCACGGTGACAGGCTGGGGAGATGCGCCCGTAGCGGCTTTCGTTTTCCCATTAATCGGCTTATTCATTGCCCCCATTTACCCAGCCATCAACTCAGCCATTTTGAGTAGCTTGCCCTTACGGCAACACGGCCCAATGGCCGGTTTGATTGTGATTTTCTCTGCCTTAGGTGGCACCACCGGCTCCATCATTACAGGACACGTTTTCGAAGCCTACGACGGACAGACGGCATTTTATTTCTCCCTCATTCCCATTAGCCTATTGCTCGTACTGATCACCGTGTTCAGCCGAATGCAAAAGAAAACCGGGAAAGAGGTAACGATTACAGCGGGTCTGGGCGGACATTAAAAGATGTAGGATATATGATATAGGGTGTATATCTGTCATGAAAATACATCATACACCCTATATCATATATCATTTAGCGTAGCCCGGTCCCATGAGCAACTGGCCTGGTCGCTGACCGTTGTGTTTGCTATTTTCAACGACGGGCGTGCCGTTAACGATAACCCAGGAAATGCCTGTTGTATAAGCGTGGGGTTGTTCGTAAGTGGCTTTGTCAGAAACGGTTTTCTCATCGAACAGCACAATGTCGGCAGCGTAGCCGGGGCGGAGTAAGCCGCGATCTGATAATTTAAATCGTTGAGCGGGTAAGGATGTCATCCGGCGTATAGCTTCTTCCATCGGGATAACGTGTCGTTCCCGTACGTAGCGGCCTAATACGCGAGCATTGGTTCCATACGCACGCGGGTGTGGCATACCTGACCCCAACTTAGCGACCCCAGCATCGGAAGCAATCATGGTATTCGGATACCGAAGAATGTTCTCAACATCGGTTTCCGACATGGTGTGGTAAACCATTTGAATTCGCTTCAGATTCGCTTTTTCCATCAAATCCATAATCAGGTCAGCTTCCGTTTCGGACGTGTTTTTCCGGCCCAGCTTCTGATTTATCGCACTGATGCTCAGGCCATTAAATGTCGTATCGGGCTTGTAGCTGGCCACAACGGCGTATTCATAATTCTTCCGCAGGTTTGTCGACAGGCCGTCCAGCATTTCCTTGCGAATTTTAGTGCGGGTAGCCGGGTCACGAAACCGAACCAACACAGCCGAATCGCCATCGGCTAGTGCCCACGAGGGCACAATACTTTCCAGCGACGTACTGGATGCCGTGTACGGATATTGGTCAACCGTTACGTCCAGACCTTCCCGCCGGGCAGCTTCGACTAGCTCAACGGTTTCGGTACTTTTCCCCCAAAGCGGCTTACTGGCCACTTTAAAGTGCGAAATCTCAACTGGAATTTTGGCTTCACTGCTAATCAGAATCGCTTCCTGAACGGCCTGTTTCACATTCTGTCCCTCGTTTCGGATGTGGGATGCGTATACTCCTCCATAGCGCGAGGCCATTTTCGCCAGATTCACGACTTCGGGTGTGCGAGCGTAGGTTCCGGGCGTATAAATCAGGCCGGTCGATATGCCTACAGCACCGTCTTTCATCGCCTGCTCAACGAGCGCTTCCATATCAGCCTGCTCACGAGCGGTGGGCTCTCGAAAGGCCATTTTCATCACTTTCATCCGCACCGAATTATGCCCGATCAACGAGCCGACATTGACGGATGTCTTCGTCATTCGGAGCGTATCGAAGTAGGTGCGTAAGTTGGCACTTGAGCCCCCACAATTACCCGTTATCAGCGTTGTTACACCATCGTAAATAAAATTGGGGGCACCGGGCTGGGCTTCCAGACTACCTTCCACATGCGCATGTACATCGATAAAACCGGGAGCTACAACTAACCCGCTGGCATCAATGGTTCGTTTGGCATCGCCCGACGCTATTGTACCAATCTTAGCAATACGCCCGTCCTGAATAGCCACATCGGCATAGACCCAGGGATTACCGGTACCATCAACTACGCGACCATTTTTGATAACCAGGTCGTAAGGTTGAGCATATGTAAAACAGGAGGCAAGAAGGCAACTAAGTAGCGCGTAGAGACGAAAGGGCATCGATTTGTCGAGGAAGGTGAAACAATCTATTCGCTCTGAATATGGGTGTTTTTCCGGCCAAAATCAAATTCTCCAGCGAACCGGCGGAATAGTCCAATAAAAAAGGAGACAGTTGCAAGTAACTGTCTCCCAATGCTATTAACAATAATTATCCAGAACGCCTATGCTTATAATTAGGCTTCGTCGGCACTTGGGCCATAGCTTCCCGGAATCGGAATATCCAGCAATCGGAGGTTGACACCTAACTGAGCACGGTGGTGTACGATCTGGCAAAACGTTGTCCGAATGACTTCATGTTTCGGCGAGGTGAAGAAGATTTGGTCACCATTTCGCAACGTCCAAGGGTCGTTCAGGATGGCTTCATTTTCGGGGACCAATTTCGATTTCCCATCCGCCAGGCAGGTTTCCATATAGTCCATTAACTCAGCCGTGTTATTAATGACATCCTCCTTGTAGGGGTTAACGTCGAAATCTAATCCGTCTGTTGTGAATGCCATAGTTACCCAGGTCGGCAAGTTGGCAATATGCGTAGCCAATTGCCGGATAGTCATGCTTTTTTCGTGCGGTTTCCAGTCGTATTTGTCGTCAGGAATGCGTTGTAACATTTTGCGGGTCGTTTGCGCTTCCTGCTCCATTTCAGTCAAAAACAGCGGAATGAGTTCCATAGAATTGTCGTTGGTTTATTGTTGAAACAAAGGTAAATGGCCCCTGTGACAGCCCTATGTCAGTAGTGTTTTGCCGATTTGTGAGGAGTAAACCCGGTTATTCTCTTCTGAAAACTTACCTGAAATTGTGGGCGAGTTAGCCCTATATTCGTTATCACAGGAATCCCGCTACTTTTGTATCAGTAGGCAACCATTAGCTTTCGTCATCTATGTCATCTCGCCTTTTGCTAAGTATCGCGGGGGTTTTCGTAGCCCTACTTGGGCATGGTCAAAAACCAATCTTCCCGACACCCCTGAGTCCACGATTGGCGAATTACCAGATCGATGTGAAGCTAAATCCGATCACGAAAAAACTCGATGGTCGGGAAACGCTAACCTGGAAAAATTCGTCTACCGATCAAATCCATGAATTGCAGTTCCACTTGTATTTGAATGCCTTCCGCAACGATCAGTCTACGTTCATGCGGGAATCGGGCGGGCAATTGCGAGGAGACCAGATTGACCGGAAAGCCAAAGAAGATCCTTATGGTTCTATCGATGTTGTGTCGATGAAGGTTCGTGGCGGGGAGGTGTTAGCTTATCAATTCTTCCAGCCTGATGATTCGAACCGGGACGATCACACCGTAATTCGGGTGCCTTTAAGCAAACCTGTTGGGCCGGGTGAAACTATCACTTTAGACATCGTCTTTCGAGCTAAGCTGCCCAAAATATTCGCCCGAACTGGTTTTAGCCGCGACTTTTTTCTGGTAGGCCAATGGTTTCCTAAAATTGGCGTTTACGAGTCGGCCGGAACGCGTTATCAACCCGCTGGATTAGGAAAAACAGGACACTGGAATTGCCATCAGTTCCATGCACACTCCGAGTTTTATGCCGACTATGGCGTTTATGATGTAAACATCACCACTCCCAAAGATTATTGGGTGAGCGCCGTTGGCCTTTTTCAGTCCGAAAAGCTACACGGCGACGGTACCAAAACAATCCTCTATCATGCCGAAGATGTGGTCGATTTTGCCTGGACGGCTTCTCCCCATTTTCAGGTTATTAACGATACCTGGAAACGGCCTTCGGGGGGCAAGGTCGATATAGAGTTAGTGATGCAACCCGAACATGCCCATCAAGCGAAACGCCATCTGGACGCAGCCAAAGCGGCTTTGGCTTACTTCGACAAACACCTGGGCAAATACCCGTTTCCGAACCTGACCATTGTCGATCCACCGTTACATGCCAGCGGCTCGTTTGGCATGGAGTATCCAACATTCATTACCGCCGGAACGGCTTGGTTCTTGCCCGCCGGAGCCCGCTTTCCGGAAGAAGTAACTATTCATGAGTTTGGCCATCAGTACTTTATGCAGCTTTTGGCGACCAACGAGTTTGAAGAAGCCTGGCTCGACGAAGGCTTTAATCAATACTACGAAGGCCGGATTATGGACGCTACCTACGGCGCTCGCTCATCGCAGATTGACTTGTTTGGCTTTCGATGGGGTGATCTGGAAAGCTCACGAGACAATTATGTGCATCAGGATAATCCTGCCCTTGGTTCATCGTTTGGCAACACCTGGCAATTGCCCGAAGGCCAGTATGGCGTTTTAACCTACTCCAAAACGGCAACCTGGATGCGAACGCTGGAAGGACTGGTTGGACGGACTGTAATGGACGAGATTATGCAGACATATTTCATCCGCTGGAAATTCAAACATCCCGACGGCCAGAATTTCATTGACATTGTAAACGAACTCGTACCCAAAAGACTTGGCGCTAAATACGGCCCCGATATGAACTGGTTTTTCGACCAGGTACTGTATGGCGATCAAGTTGTTGATTATGAACTTCTCTCCATTAAAAACCGGAGGGGTAATGGTCAGCAACAGAGCGTTATAACGGTGCAACGAAACGGCGATGGGGTAATGCCGGTGGACATATTGGTGCATTTTGACAATGGCCACGAGCTTATGTTATTCTGGGACGGTAAAGGTCGGCAGCGTCAATTTACACTCAACGAGAGCGCCAAAGTAGTCTGGGCAACTGTCGATCCGAAGCAAAAGATCTACATGGATACCAACCTTAACAATAATAGTTTAACCCTTGAACCATCATCGGCCCCAGCGGCTAAATTTGCGGCTAAGTTTTTATTCTGGGTTGAAAACTGGATGCAGTGGCTAGCCTGGCTGGCGTAAGCTCACGATAATTTTACTAACAAGATGACCTTTTCCGAAATTACTGACCTGCTCACCACCCAGTTCGGCCCTGATATACAGGCCAATCCGCAAGCGATACAGCCTTACCTCACTGTTCCTGCAAACCAATTGGTAGCCATTTGCCAATTTTTGCGTGACGATGACCAGTTATTTTTTGACTTACTAGCCTGCATTACAGGCATCGATAACGGGCTGGGGACCGACACGATGGAGGTCATCTATAATCTTACCTCTATTCCCTACCAGCATAACCTTATGGTAAAAGTGGTTATTCCACGTAATACCACTGGAAAGGAATTGCCAACGATACCGAGTGTAGCTCATATCTGGCGAACCGCCGACTGGCACGAACGCGAAACGTTTGATCTGGTTGGTATCCGATTTGAAAACCATCCAGACCTCCGCCGTATCCTGTTGCCTACCGATTGGGTTGGCCATCCACTCCGCACCGACTATCAGGAACAGGAGCAGTATCACGGCATCAAAACCAAATAAGCCGTCAGCTTTTTTAGCCTGGAGTTGACTGTTTCTGGTTTTCGTTTGTTATTGCTATATCTGTATTCCTGAATCGATGAAAAATTCTTTACAACGCCTTCGGGGCTTATTACTTCCTATCTACTGCTTAGTATCCCTGACATCTATTGCCCAAACGGATTCGGTAGTTGTAACTGGCCGTATTTATCACTTATCGGCCCGATTGTATCGAGAATCGCCAACCATATTTGTCAGCCGCAACAATATCCTACAAGCCAATCGCGAATTAGTACGGCCAGCCCCACTCAACGTAGACGGTTCTTTCCGGGTATCGATGCCGTTGATTTTTCCGCAGGAAGAAATGTATTTCAATTATGGCCGTATTTCGACTGCTTTCCTGGCTAATGCCGGCACGTTGACGATTGAAATCGATGCCGATTCGTTATTTACAGCCGCCGTACCTTTCCGGTTTGGGGGTGTCAATGCGCAGGTAAACCAGCAATTTGCTCGTTATAAGGCGTTCGAAGCTACTTATCCGAATAAACCGGATGGCAGGAAAATTACGAACCAGGTTACCAATGCGAGCGACGATGCTGCTTATCGGTTAATTTCCAGCGCCTATCAGGCTCCGTTTCTAGCCTTTTCGGCAAAAGAAAAACCATTCCCTTTGCTCAAACGCTGGGTTGGTTACGCTGATCGGTATAATGCAGCAGCTTTCCTGTATGACAAGGCTACGTATGAAAACGATAATTTAACAAAGCTGTTGAACGATTCGCTACGCCCACCTAATGATCAACTGCTGACCGCAGCTCGAGCGTCGGCTATGAATCGATTTGCCAGCTATGCAACTCATCGGCTTACGACCGAAGCCA
Source organism: Spirosoma foliorum (assembly GCF_014117325.1). NCBI lineage: Bacteria > Pseudomonadati > Bacteroidota > Cytophagia > Cytophagales > Cytophagaceae > Spirosoma > Spirosoma foliorum. The sequence continues at coordinate 6,514,958 of NZ_CP059732.1, forward strand.
CCCGCGCGAATGGGTTAACCGTACGAGCGTTAGCTCTCTTATTAGAACGGTATGGCAAAAACATAACGGCCGAAGAGCGCCTTCGGCTTAACGATTACGCTACCTCGAATTCTGCCCGACAATCTGATTTGAAGTTCTTCGATGGGCTGGTCAAACGAAGCCCGGATACGTTGCAACGTCTGGTAAACTATGAGACGCTGATTCAGCGTAGCATTCGTCAGTTCGATAGTAGTGCCGTCGATTATCTGGCTGCTTATTGGCTTGCCAGTTCGTTACCGGGACTTACCCTGAACTTTTCGAAGCTCCTTTATGATTACGCACGGCCACAGGTAAAAAATCCAACCTTGGCCCAGTCGCTCGACGAATTGTATCGGCTCGAAGTAAAAGATAGTACCCGTATCAGGACAGCTATCCAGACCTTGCGAAAAGCAGGACCTTCTACCAGTAGTCTGGAAATTTCGCCGGGTATCTTCATAACCCGGAATGACTTTGGCAGCGGTTCGTCCTTGTTAGATCAGGTCATCAATGCCAATCGGGGCAAAGTGATTTACTTACTGATGACATCTGCTTCTGACGAAGCGGGTCGGCAAGCTGCAATTGACGCTCAACGGCTGCAAAATACTTACAGTGCCCGCGATTTGGCGCTTATCTACTTACCAATGCCCGACACCGACAAATCGCTTTGGCCAGAAATTGCCACGCGCTATAACCTCTCCGGCGATCATTTATTATTAACTAATACGCAGCTTCTGAGCGCTCTTGAGCGACTTCGATCGGATGAAGATTTGTCGGCAACGATCATCAATCGTACCGGGAAGATTGTAAAACGAAACGCGCCCTTACCGAGCGCGTTCGAGGATGTCAGAAAAGAAATCGATAAAAATCTCTAAGGCTAAAAAATGGTCAAGAGTGGTCAGGTGTTGTCAGAAATGGTCAAGGGTGGCAAGGATTGACATACAACTCTTGACCATTCCTGACAATACCTGACTACTCTTGGCCACTTCTTGACAACCTGTTATAATCCATACTGATCCAACAAATAGATCAGCGATGCCATCGAAGCCGCACCTAGTTCAAGTTCACGTTGGCTAACGACTTCAAAATTGTCGATAGCAGTATGATGGTAATCGAAATAACGCTGCGAATCGGGGCGAAATCCAAATAATACCGTACCCGATTGAGCCAATGGACCAATGTCGGCTCCGCCCCCACCCGCACCAATTTCCAGCAAGCCGTAGGGAGCCAGCAACGGTTTCCAGGGCATTACTTTGGCGCGTTGCTCGGGTGTTCCAACAATACCAAAACCACGTGGTGTGAATCCACCCGCATCGGACTCAACGGCGGCCATATGCTTCTCATTGTTCTTTTTAGCCAGATCGGCATATTGTACACCACCGCGCAGGCCGTTTTCCTCATTCATAAACATAACAGCCCGAATTGTACGCTTCGGCTTAATGCCTAATGCTTTGAACAGCCGAAGCACTTCTATTGACTGCATACAGCCTGCTCCATCGTCCTGCGCTCCTTCGGCCAGATCCCATGAGTCTAAATGTCCACCCACCACAATGATTTCGTCGGGCTTCTCACTACCCTTGATTTCACCTACCACATTGTACGACTTGGCATCGGGCAAAGTCTCGCAGCTTTGTTTAAAATAAAACGTCAGATTCGGATTTTCCTTTAGCGATTTACTGAGCAAATCTGCGGCATTGGTGCTAATAGCCGCCGTTGGAATCAGCGGAACGCCTGTAGCATACCGCATACCACCCACGTGCGGATAATCGTCATGCAGAGGATTCATTGACCGAACAATGGCACCCACAGCACCTAGTTTAGCCGCTTCAGTAGCCCCATTAGCTCGTTGGTCGACAGCTCCGCCATAGGCTTCAAACGTATTGATTTTTGTCGGGTCCATTGGTCGATTGTAAAACACAATCTTACCCTTTACTTTGTCGGCACCGAGCGCCCGCAATTCAGGAAAGCTTGTCACTTCAATTACACCGGCTTCAACGCCTTTTGGCCCTGTTGCGACTGATCCACCCAAAGCGGCAATCGGCACGGTTGTCTTCTGTTTCCCGTTTTGAATATAAGCCACTTCTTTTGCCCCGCGCACCCAATGCGGCACCATAACATCCTGCAAAAACACTCGGTCGAAGCCTTCTTTCTCCATGACCTGTTTGGTCCAGTCAACAGCTTTCTGGGCCCCTTCCGAACCACTCAGACGCGGCCCAATCTGCTTGGTTAGATGACGCAGCCATTCGTAGGATTTCCCATTCGAAAGCGCTTCGTTATAAATTTTTCGGATGGTAACCGAATCGGCGTTTTGCGCCTGTGCGTACCCGACTACCAGCGTAAAGAGAAGTGTAATTGTTTTCTTCATTATAGATGGTTGTATTGGTTAAAAAGGCAAGATACTCGTTTTGCCGTAACTTTAAAGCCAGTTTACCGATCCAACGGCATAGCTCCTGGCGAGTGCCCTATGTATAATCCCTATGGATTCAAATTTAGTTATCCGTTGTCTGTTAGCGCTGCGTCAATTAGCACTGCCCACTGTAGTCAAACAGGCACAATTAGTGTATGAAGAGGGACATGTTGCTGTAAAAAGTTTTGAAGAATACGAAGCCTATTTTACGGTTAGGAGTGTTTCGGGAAAAAGCGAATATGAGGTTAACATTTACAATCTGGATGATCCAACTGAAGTCTGGGGAGATTGTACCTGTCCTTATTCGGATGAGGGCGTCTGTAAGCACGTACTAGCCGCGTGTTACACCCTCGAAGTGTCGTTAAGAATAGGGTCTCCTATTCATCGAGGACGAAAATCGCCGGATGAATTAGTACAAAAAAAGATCATAAACATCAACAAAGTATCGAAACCAGTAGCAGTCCCACCCAAACCCGTTGTACCCACATGGGTGGCCAGCGATACGACCCTAAATCTGAAAAATCTGGGAGAAAATCAGATTCGCCCTAAAGTGGCAGATAATTTCTGGAGTAATCGGCGACATTACCAGAACGTCCGGTCGATAGAACAGGGTAAAGGCTACGAAACGTTTGAGCTATCTCTGAAAAAATACGGTACCTATCGCATTCGTATCAGCCGTGTTCAGAAAGGCACATATCATCTGTCGTGTTCATGTAATCAAACCCTTAAGCATCCGATTTGTGAACACCAGATGGGCGTACTGCTCTGGATGGCGAACCTGCGAGGTATACAGGCGCTCGAATTGTTAAGAGACTGGACTACTGAGAAAAACGCCTTACTGGTCGACTATGGCTACTCGATGCAGGATTCACTCACCCATAAATTTGAGTTTAAAATTGATCCATCGGGCGATAACCTGGAATTGATTCTACTCGACAAAAGTATCCAGCGCATCAGCGGTAATAACTGGGATAGCTTATTCAAAAGCACACTACCCAGTCTTACCGAACAACCAATAGTGCCGATTACAACCTTTGTTGAGCCTTCCGTTTACGTTTATTTGCTCGAAAAATTTACCCGCCAGACGCCCCCGTTTTTTGAGTTAACCCTTTGCCAGGGCAAACTCAATACGAAAACCGGAAAACTGACGCAGGTAGCTCGCATGAGTCCTTACGACCGTGAGCGCCCCACCACCGATGCCATTGATCTGGAAATCATGAATCTGGGTCGGATGCTCACCACTAACTACCTTAACGAATGGCTAACGGGACAGGGGTTTAAACTGGGCAAAAATTACTGGAACATTAATTATAGCAACGAAGCTCGTGAAGCTCTGTTGCAATGGTCGCTTAAATTACTAGATCGGTTGCTACCGTTATTGGCCAGTCGGCCAGTGCGGATACTCAAAGGAGAAGGCTATTCAGTAGGCTCAGTAGTAACTGTAGATGAACGTCCGCTGACACTCCGGTTTCAATTAAGTCGTGCGGATGGTGAAACCCTTTTACAAGCCACCGTGCAACAAGGGAACGACGAGCCAATTCCGTTTAATCGCCTGACCGATACGGGTTCTGATGCGCTCGTCCTGGTTGATGGCGACCGCCTGTGTCGTTATCAATCACTCGATACGGCCAAAGCCGCCCGACAATTCATGGATATGGATGGTGCGCTACGCTTCCGATCCCTACGCGACGAACAGTTTTTCAATGGTTTCCTGATCCCATTGGCGAATCGATTTGCGGTCGATTTCGATCAGGCATCAGATATTACCAAAACGGATCTGGAATTTCGGGAAGGCCGGATTTACCTCAAAGAAGACGAAAATAACCTCCTTATTGTACCCGCCTTTGGCTATGCTACGGACGAAGAGCCAGACATTGAACTACCACGCGATTTTCGCCCAGCACGGGTCGTTGCGTATGATGGAGCAGTTCAGCTTCAGAAACGGGACCCTGATGCCGAAAACGAGTTTATGCGGTTTATTCAGCAGCAACACCCCGACTTCGCCCATCAATCCGATCAGTTTTTTTATTTACCTACACAGAAAGTGCTCGAAAATGGCTGGCTATTCCATTTCTACGAAGCCTTACGCCAGAATCAGACGCGGCTATTTGGCTTTAGCTCCCTCAAAAAATTTCGTTATAATCCGAATGCGGCTGCGTTCAACATTCGCAGTTCGTCGGGTATCGACTGGTTCGATTTAAAAGTCGAGATTTCGTTCGGCGATCAGGCCGTTGCCTTAGCCGATGTCCGCAAAGCCATTTTACGGCGGCAAAACTACGTTGAACTGGGGGATGGAACCATTGGAGTGCTACCCGACGAATGGATTGCCCAACACGCTCAACTGTTCCGGCTTGGGCAGATCGATGATAAAAAGGGAAACATTCGGCTCTCTAAGCGGCACTTCTCCATTCTGGAACATTACCGGGAACGTATCAGCGACCCTAAACTCTTGAAGGAACTTGATGACAAGAAAGAGAAATTGCTCAACTTCCAGAAAATCAAGAAGGTAAAGCTACCTAGTAACATACAGGCTACCCTTCGGCCATATCAGGAAGAGGGTTACCGATGTCTCCACTTTCTGGATGAGTTTGGTTGGGGTGGTTGTCTGGCCGATGACATGGGCCTCGGCAAAACACTACAGATGCTAACGTTTTTACAAGAGCAGAAAAATCGACGACCCGATGGCATTCACTTAGTAGTAGTCCCTAAAACACTCATATTCAACTGGCAAGCAGAAGCAACTCGATTTTGTTCTAAGCTGCGCCTGCTTATTCATACGGGAACAGGCCGGGTTAAAACATTCGATAAACTTGCGGATGTCGATATTGTATTAACCACCTATGGGGCTGTTCGTACCGACATTGAGTGGCTGCGGGAATTTAAGTTCGATTATGTCATTCTCGATGAAGCCCAGGCCATTAAAAATCCAGATTCTTTAATTGCCAAATCGGTCCGGTTGCTTCAGGCACGCAATCGACTGACCATGACTGGTACGCCGGTTGAAAACAACACCTTTGATTTGTACGCTCAATTCGATTTTCTGAATCCGGGTTTTCTGGGTAGCGCCGAATTGTTCAGAACCGAATACGCTAACCCAATCGACAAGCATCAGGACAAAGCACGGGCAGCTGAACTACGGCAGTTGATTTACCCATTCATGCTCAAGCGTACCAAGGAAGAAGTGGCGAAGGACTTACCTGAAAAAACCGAAATTGTGCTCTATTGCGAAATGGACAAACAGCAACGTCGGGTTTACGAAGCGTATCGAGATCGCTACCGAGACCTGATTGAAAAACGTGTGGCAGAGGTTGGCGCCGAGCAATCGGCATTTCTGATTCTGGAAGGGCTGCTGAAGCTCCGGCAAATCTGCGACTCGCCCGCCTTACTTAATGATGAGGAAGATTACGGCAATGAATCGGCCAAATTAGACGAACTGGTACGCGAAATCGGGCAGAATGCATCCAATCATAAAATCGTCATTTTTAGTCAATTTCTGGGTATGCTCGACCAAATCAGGCAGAAACTGGAACGCGACCGGGTCCCCTACGAATACCTCGATGGGCAAACGAACGATCGGGCTAGTCGGGTGCAAAACTTCCAGGCTAACGATGAATGTCGGGTATTTCTGATGAGTTTAAAAGCAGGAGGTGTGGGCCTTAACTTAACAGAAGCCGATTACGTGTATCTTGTTGACCCCTGGTGGAACCCCGCTGTTGAGCAGCAAGCCATCGACCGTGTACACCGCATTGGCCAAACCAAGCGCGTATTTGCCTACCGCATGATCTGCAAAGACACGGTCGAAGAAAAGATTCTACTCCTTCAGGATCGCAAACGCGCCCTCGCCAGTGACCTTATCTCAACCGAAACAGGCTTCCTAAAAAAACTAAGCCCGAAGGATATTTTGGGGTTGTTTAGTTGATCGTGGCATGATCGAATAGGCAATATACAGACAAGCCCGGCCGCTTTCCAGCAACCGGGCTTTTCATCTCCCCTCTCCCGTTTGGGAGAAGGACAGGGATGAGGGGAATTATATATTAATGGCCCGTTTATCCGTAGCATCCAGACAGGCTTCTTTGAACGCTTCGGTATAGGTTGGGTGAGCGTGCGACATGCGCGAAACATCCTCGGCCGATGCCCGGAACTCCATCGCAACCACGGCCTCAGCAATCATATCGGCAGCGCGCGCACCAATCATATGAACGCCCAGAATCTCGTCGGTTTCTTTGTGCGCTAACACCTTTACAAGTCCATCGATATCCATACTCGCCCGCGCCCGGCCAAGTGCCTTGAATGGGAAAGAACCGACCTTGTAAGGAATTCCTTCTTGTTTTACTTCCTCTTCTGTGTAGCCTACTGCTGCCACTTCTGGCCAGGTATACACAACACCCGGAATCAGGCGATAATGAACATGGGGCTTTTGGCCCACAATGGTTTCGGCGATGAACGTACCTTCTTCTTCGGCTTTGTGCGCTAGCATAGCACCCCGGATCACGTCGCCCAGCGCATAAATATGAGGAACATTTGTCCGTAGGTGATTATCTACCTCAACTCGGCCCCGATTGTCAACTTTGACGCCAGCGGCTTCGAGGTTCAGTCCATCCGTGTACGGACGACGACCAACCGAAACCAGGCAATAATCGCCGGTAAGCGTGATTTGCTCTCCCTTTGGTGAATCGGCGCTAACGACGACTTCGTTACCTGTATTTTCTACTTTCGTGACTTTGTGGCTGAAATAGAAATCGGCACCGAGTTTTTTGATGGCTTTTTGTAGCTCTTTTCCCATCGTTTTATCCATCGTTGGAATCATCGAATCGGCAAATTCTACAAACGACACTTTCGCACCTAGTCGGGCATAAACAGAACCCAATTCGGCACCAATGACACCAGCACCAATTACGATCAGGTGCTTGGGCACTTCTGTCAGTTTCAATGCTTCGGTCGATGTAATGACCCGCTTTTTATCGATAGGCATCGACGGGAACGACGATGGTTTCGAGCCCGTTGCGATGATGATATTCTTACCGGTGATTGTCTGTTCCGATCCGTCGGCTTTGACAATTTTAATGGTGTGCGGATCAACAAACGAACCAACGCCGTGTATCTCGTCGATTTTATTTTTCTTCATCAGGAAATTTATACCCTTTGTTGTAGCATCAACAACTTCCTGCTTACGCTTAATCATTTGTGCCAGATCAACCTGCAAATCAGCGAGTTTGATACCGTGTTCTGCGAAGGTATGCGACGCGTTATAAAAATGCTCCGACGAGTCGAGCAATGCTTTCGACGGAATGCAACCTACATTAAGGCAAGTGCCCCCCAGCGCTGGGTATTTTTCAATAATGGCCGTTTTTAGACCGAGTTGAGCACAGCGAATGGCACCAGTGTAGCCACCTGGGCCCGAACCAATCATAATAACATCGTATTCCATGAAACAGTTGTTCTTGAGTTTCTGGTTTACGGTTTACAGTTTAGGGTTTATGGTAGGCTGACGCATTAACAATACCTGCGTCAGCCTACCATAAACCCTAAACTGTAAACCGTAAACCTATCTAATACATAGCATTCCGACTGCAAATTTGGTTCAGAATTTGATTACCCAAACCGATTTGTAAAAATTCGTGTTGGTTGTTCCGTAAGGCTCGCTTATCTGGAGCCGTTTTGGTGTGATTTATGCGCTTTGTTTATCCCTCTTTCCTTCTAGTTACGCTGTTAATCAGTGGCTGTGCCGATCCTGCTCAGCAAACGCAACCCAATGTTTATTATGACGTCCTTAGCTTTGTTAAGCAGCAGATTTCTGACCTTTCAGCGCAGAAACCGCTCGTTCGCAAGGCTGTCGCTATTAATGATTCCAAGAGTCAGCAAACCACACGGGATATTAACTGGAGTCATGAACTGGAATTATTTACTCAGGCAGACATCAACAAACCAGCCCTCCAAAGCAGTTACCAGATTTCCCGACCCGATTCGATGACATTCCAGTATACCTTAAAAAATCCGGATGATCGGTTAGCCGTTCGATCGCTCCGTGTAGAGGTCGATTCGGTAACGCATCAGCCACGTCGAATTGAAGCCACCCTTCAAACCAGCAACCCACTCTATTCATCGGAGCGTACTCTTCTGCTCGAAAGTGGTGCTGTTGGCAAAGCGTGGCGCGTTCAACACTATAAAGTGAGTGGTTTCCAAAAGCTTCCGTATTTCGATAAGAATAACTTTTTAGTGGAGGGGCGGGTAGTTGCCAAAAACCTATAAGGTTTCGGAAACTTTATAGGTTTAGTAAAATCAGGCCTTTTCCAGATTCGGTAGCACCGGAAGAATAAAAATAAAGGTCGTTCCTTCAGCAGGACCAGAGTGGATTTCGTAACGTCCCTGAATCAGATCCATACGCGCCTGAATATTATGTAGCCCCATGCCCGTTGCATCGCTCGGGTCCATGCCGCACCCATTGTCTTTCACAATCATATTCAACTCGTTGTTGAATCGCCGAAACAATATCTGAGCTTCCGTTGCTTCGGAGTGTCGAAGAATATTGCTGCACAATTCAATACAAATCGAATACAGATTAAACTCAGCGGTTTTATCAAGGCGAGGCAATTCTGCATTTTCCAGACTGAATTTAATCTTCTGACTGATATTGAGTTTATGAACCAGTCGGATAAGAGCCTCCGACAAGCCCTGCTTTTCTAATTCATCCGGCTGAAGATTGTGTGATAGGTAACGTATTTCGGCAAATGCCTCCTTACTCATGTTCAACAGATTATGATAAATCTGTTGTTCTCGATCGGCCATCTTTGCTGGGTTCAATGCCGATAAACTGGTTTTTATAGCCGCCAGTAATCCACCAAGACTATCGTGTAAATCGGCGGCCATGCGCTTACGTTCAAGGGTTTGTCCGCGCAGAAGCGCTTCCTCAATTTCACGGTTCTTTGCCCGTAACTGATCATTGGCTAGTTTCAACTCAATTGTTCGAGCCAGAACTTTGTCTTCCAAATCATGATTCAGCGCTTCAATTTCCAGCTTCTGCCGATTGATGAGTTTATTTTTCCGGTAATAAACCGCCACAAAACCAAACAGCATAGCCAGCCCACCAACCAACACAATCCGTAAGAGACTGGCCTGCTCAATATCATGACTGAGCTGGTCAATATGAGCTCGTTGTTCCAACCGGGTTTTCTGCGATTCAGCCCGCAGCCGCTCGGTTTCGATCGACTGTTTCAGGTGATTCATCCGGGTTTGGCTCGCTAATTGGTCCCGTTCGGCTTCGGCCCGAAGTCTCTCTAATTCAGCTTGCCGACGCACGTTGATCAGTTGTTGTTGCTGGATAAATCGCTCTTTTTCGGCAGCAATCGTAACCTGATTGATATCGTACTTTTTCTGAACGGCTGATAACTCCTCTACTCGTTTGAGGTTTGTCAGGCTATCCCGCAAGGCGCTATATTCTTCGTACATAGCCAATGCCAGAGCGGGTTGATTAGCCGCACGATACGCCCGATATAACGACTGAGTCGCCATCTGTTGGATACGGGTATAGCCGGCATTTCGCGCTATGGCAACAGCCTTCTCACCAAACTCAATAGCTAGTTTGGGCTGGTTGGTTTGGGTGTAGCATTCTGACAACCTCGCCCAAACAGCAGCCTGACCGGGTCGGTCATTTAGTTGAGTCCAAACGGAAAGCCCCTCTTCGAATACCTTAATGGCCTGCACCGGCTGTTGACGGCTAATGAAGAAATCCCCTAATCGCTCATCGGCATAGGCCACATTAATCTGGGAATGCGTATCTAACGCTATTTGCCGACTCGCTTCATATTGCTGACGTGCCTCTTCATACCGCCCCTGAATCTCGTACACTTCACCAATTTGGCTAATCGCCTGACTGGTCAGTAGCTTCCGGTTTTTGGGCGTTAGAAGTTTATTAAAACTGAGTAGGGTTAGCGAAAGCTGATAGCTGGTCAGAGCATTCGAATATTCTTTCAGGAGCATGTAAATGTCTCCCATATTCATCTGAACCTGCCAGCGTGGCGAACTTTCGCGGGGGAGTTTTACACATAATTCAGAAGCTCGCTGGTTAATCTGGAGTGCATGGGGATAGTCGCCCTTAACGGTTCGGAGATAATACTCCTGAAACATCAAGGCCCGAACAACATAAAGATCGTTGTGATAAATAAGCGCCTGTTCTTCCAGTTGCTTTGCGTACAGAAAACTACTGTCGCGCTGTTGGCCCCTCATTTGCTTAAACACAAGGGCCATAAAACGGATGCCCTCCAGCCTGAGCGTATCATTCATCCGGCTCCGGGGAAGGCGGGCTGCCAGTTGCCGATGTGCCCGCCCGAGCGTTAGCAAACTATCCATATAAGCAGTATCACCCCGCCGGTCGAAGTTAAATTCCGGCAGTTTCGGACATGATTGGGCAAAGCAGGTGGCACACCAGCCAAGCATTGCCATTCCAAGCCAAACTGATCTCATAGAGGTATTACCAACATAATACGAAACACGAAAATACTGATTTAGCGCAGTAAATCAAGGCATTGACAACAGGAGGGCTTATTTTTTATAGCTAGTCTAGCGATAACGTGTACCTAGATAAGTTGAATAAAAGCAGGACAGAGAATTGCATCTGTGATAGCTAAAGCTACCTTTGCAGCCAGTTATTAAAAAAAGTTAATCTCCTGTTAAACGAATTGCTTAGCAATTGAATCTATATTGTGTAATCAAACGTAAATACAATTATTTCCAAGAATAAGCTATTTTTAGCCTGTTATTTAGATTACAGTATTATTTCTTGTTCTAAATAGAAGTTTTAAAGGAAAAAACTACCATTTGGCAGATTTTTTGTACTGTATATTTGGATTTAAACAGAATAATTTAGTATCTTCAAGGCTGGATCGGATAAAGATTAGTAAAAACATAACCTCACATACACTATCGGCACACAACTCTACGTTACCTAATTGTCTTACTGAAAATGGAAAAAGCCCAGGTAAACGACAGTGAGTTGATTTCCCTGTACATCCGTGGTAATGAAAAAGCCTTTGCTAAATTAGTGCAACGGCACAAGTCGAAGATTTACACCACTATTTATCTGATTGTAAAAGATCAATATGTAGCGGAAGATTTAATGCAGGACACGTTTATTAAGGCCGTGGACACGCTTAAGTCGGGTAGATACAACGAGGAGGGAAAATTTCTACCCTGGATTATTCGAATTGCTCACAACTTGGCCATTGACTATTTCCGAAAGGATAAACGCTACCCCAGTGTGGTGTTTGAGGACGGAAGCAGTGTGTTTAATACGCTTGAGTTTGCGGAGGATTCCGTTGAATCGCTCCAGATTCGGCAGGAAACACACGAGCACCTACGTGAGTTGATTCAGCGATTGCCGGAACAGCAGCGTCAGGTACTTATTATGCGGCACTATGAGGAAATGAGTTTCCAAGAGATTGCCGATGCTACCGGCGTCAGTATAAACACGGCTTTGGGACGTATGCGTTATGCGCTGATAAATCTGCGCAAACAACTGAGCAAACGTTCGCCGAGTTATGATAAAAACATTTACCCAAGATGATGTAATCCGGTATGTCTATGAAGAGACCTCGCCAGAGGAAAGTCTCCTCATAGAAGATGCCCTCATGTCAGAGCCAGATCTGATGACGTTCTTCCTCGAAGCCCTGGAACTCAGAGCTTTGATGAATAAAATAGAGCGTCAGCCACGAAAAAATACGGTTCAGACTATTCTGAATTATTCCCAAAATCATCCAGCAAACCCACCTGCTCGTCAACGACATTCGTAACGAACAGGTGGATATTGCTATTCCTGTAGCGCGAGTGGAAACCCGCGTAGTGGAAAGTTATTTTGTAATAAATTTACAAATGAGCTACCCACTACGCGACTTTCCAGTCGCGCTACTCTATGCTATGCAAAAAAAAAGAACGGTTCCGGCGATTCATTGAGTACTTCACCGAACATTATCCCGAACCCCAAACGGAACTGAATTTCAATAATCCTTATGAGTTGCTGGTCGCCGTAATTTTATCAGCGCAGTGTACCGATAAGCGAATCAATCAGATTTCGCCAGCGCTCTTTGCCCGGTTTCCAGAACCAGAATCATTAGCTGCTGCCTCGGCCGATGAGGTGTTCACCTACATTCGTAGTGTTTCATATCCTAATAATAAGGCGAAACACCTGGTTGGCATGGCAAGGACACTTTTAGAGAAATTCGGGGGAGAAATTCCGGCAACCGTTGAGGAATTACAGACATTGCCAGGAGTGGGCCGTAAGACAGCCCATGTGATTTTGTCGGTGGTGTATAATGAGCCGACGATGGCAGTCGACACCCATGTATTTCGTGTATCACACCGAATTGGACTAGCACCACTCACAGCCACTACGCCCTTAGCTGTCGAAAAGGCGCTGATGGCGCATATTCCCAAACAATACGTTCCGAAAGCCCATCACTGGCTTATTCTGCATGGTCGCTACGTATGTCTGGCTCGAGCGCCTAAATGCGATGAGTGTAAGCTGAAGGAGTTTTGTAAATATTATGAGAAGTTAAAACCGGGATTTATTTGATTTAACTGATTGACTATGATTTTAGCCTCCGGCTTTCTTTGAAAGCTAAATCATAAAAAATCACAGTCAATCAGCTAAATCATAAAAATCCTGCGGGGCCGCCCGTGCGGTTCAGACTTAATACTGATCTGTACCTGCAAAGAAGAAATTACTTTCGATCTCAGCATTTTCGTCTGAATCGGAGCCGTGAATTGCGTTGGCTTCGAGTGATTTGGCGTATAATTTCCGGATGGTACCTTCTTCAGCCTGAGCTGGATTGGTAGCCCCGATTAGTTTACGAAAATCAGCAACGGCATTCTCTTTTTCAAGAATCATCGGAACAATAGCGCCCGACGACATATAGGTACAAAGGGAACTATAGAACGGACGTTCGCTGTGAACGGCGTAGAATTGTCCAGCCCGTTCACCGGTCAGTTGTGTTTTCCGAATGGCTACAATTCGGAAACCCGCTTCTTCAATCATCTTAATAATTGCACCTGTATGCCCGGCTTCTACAGCGTCGGGCTTAATCATCGTGAATGTTCTGTTAGTTGCCATTCTAGTTCTTTTTGTCCCAATTTTATACGGCACTAATGTACAGACTTTCCCATGAAATGCTATTAAATTCAGTATTTTGACGCTGTGATGCACCCAGAAAACACAGCTATTCGTAGAGAAATAATACTAAAACCTTCTTGAATCTCTGTGTTTTCTGGGTGCATCTCTACGCCAAAACTTTTTCCGTCCATCCCAATTAGTATTATTCGTACTTTTGGGTTTCGATTACGGCTCCGGCTGTTTATGTATGCAAGATATTGAAGAAATTGGCACGCTTATCAGTCAACCGAAAACCGTGCTGATTACCACTCACCAGAATCCCGATGCCGATGCGATGGGGTCATCGCTGGGGCTGGCGGGCTACCTTCGCAAAAAAGGCCATCGAGTTACCGTTGTGACTCCGACTGACTATCCGCTAAACCTCCATTGGATGTCAGGCAATGACGATGTAATTGCGTTTGAGGAAAAAGTGCGCGTATCGGTCAGTCAGATGATGGAAGAGGCCGATGTTATTTTTTGCCTCGATTTTTCGAGTCTCGACCGTATCCGCGAGCTGGCTCCTATGGTACGACAGTCGCGTGCCCGCAAAGTACTGATCGATCATCACCTAGAACCCGAATCGTTCGCCGATATGGCTCTTTGGGACCCAAGTGCCGCATCGACTACCGAATTGATCTTTCGACTCATTGTAGAGTTAGGCGAAAAAGACCTGATTGATATTCCGATTGCGGAATGTCTGTACGCAGGTTTAATGACCGACACCGGTTCTTTCCGCCACTCGAATACAACAGGAAATGTGCACCGTATGGCGGCTCAGTTACTAGACCTCCATATTGACGTGAGCAGCATTCACCGGCGAATATTCGATAATGTAACGCTCGACAAGTTCCGCTTGCTGGGCTACGTACTTAACGAAAAGTTAAAAGTACTGCCCGAATACAAATTCGCTTATATTACCCTAACTGATGCCGAGTTGAAGCGTTATCGCTCTAAAACCGGCGACACCGAAGGTTTAGTGAATTATGCGCTGGCCGTTGAAGGTGTTGTTATGGCAGCCATCCTGATTGATCGGAACGAAGAAATTCGCATGTCGTTTCGATCGATTGGCAATTTTTCGGTACGTGATTTGGCTAGCACTCATTTTGAGGGAGGAGGTCACAGAAATGCGTCTGGAGGGCGTTCTAAATTATCGCTGGCCGAAACAGAAAAAAAGCTTTTATCAATAGTACCCTTATATCAGCAACAGTTGCTGGAAACCGTTTAAAATACGGTATTCGGTTTATAGTTTACGGTAGTAAGCCGATGAGTCCGAGTGCTAGTACCGTAAACGATAAACCGTAAACACATTATAAGTATAAACCAAGTAATCTCTCATGTCTCTTAAAAATTTCGGGAAAGCCGCCCTACTTGTTGCTGTGGTAGCAGCCTGCGGTAAAAACCGCCAACAGGTGACGGAAAACGGCCTGAAGTACACAATTCACGAACAATCGGAAGGAACACGTAAAGGGAAAGTCGGTGATATTTTGACGCTGCACCTTACGTTGATGAACAACAAAGACTCGGTTCTGCGCGACACCCACAAAGAAGGTGCTCCGTTCCAGATGTTATTGCAAGTGCCACCTTTCAAAGGTTCTTACGAAGAAGGTTTGACAATGCTGAGCAAAGGGGATAGCGCTACGTTCTACGTAAGTGCCGATTCGCTGTTTACACGAGCTATGCAACCACTGCCTCCAGGTGTTCAGAAAGGTACCGACATCGGTATTGCCGTGAAAGTTGTGAATATTCAGACAGAGGAAGAATATAAGAAAACTCAGGCGGCTGATTTCGAGAAACAAAAAGGCATCGATGCCAAAGTAATCGAAAACTATATCGCCAAGAATGGCTTAACGGGTAAAGCGCAGAAAACTGAATCGGGTGTATACTATGTAGTTACGCAGCCCGGTAGCGGCCCAACGCCACAAAAAGGCGAAGTTGTACAGGTGCATTATACAGGTAAACTCCTGGATGGTAAAGTTTTCGATAGCTCGCGCACGAACCCACAGGCGGGTGGCAAACCAGCTCAATTCCAATTAGGCGTTGGCATGGTAATTCCAGGTTGGGAAGAAGGTGTTAGCAAACTCCACAAAGGTGAAAAAGCAACGCTGATCATTCCATCGACACTAGCCTATGGCCCACGCGGCAACCAGGCAATTCCAGCTAACTCGGTATTGCTGTTCGATATTGAGTTGATCGATATTCAGAAAGGTCAGGCAGCTCAACCAGGCATGCCACAACAACCAAGTCGGTAATCGAATCGTAGCTAAGTTTTTATAAAGTCGTTTGCAGTTATTGCTGTAAACGACTTTTTTTGTTTATGATGGAACTCTGTTTTGCCACCAACAATCAACACAAACTTGACGAAGTAGCTGGCCAGCTCGGCAACTCGTTCACCCTCAAAACCCTGCGCGATATTGGCTGCGAGGATGAATTACCCGAAACCACGGGCACAATTCCGGGCAATTCTCGCCAGAAAGCAGATTATGTCTGGACGCATTTTGGCATTTCGTGCTTCGCCGATGATTCGGGTCTGGAAGTAGAAGCCCTTAACGGCGAACCGGGTGTCGATTCGGCTTACTATTCAGGCAGCCGGAATGCACAGAAAAACATTGAAAAATTGCTGGGTAAACTAAACGGAGCCAGCAATCGAAAAGCACAATTCGTTACGGTTTTCACGCTTATTCTACATGGTGTTGAACACCAATTCAATGGGGTTATTGAAGGGCAGATTCTGACCGAACCACGTGGTACGGGCGGCTTTGGCTACGATCCGGTTTTTCTACCGGATGGCCATGATCGGACATTTGCCGAAATGAGTATCGAAGAAAAAAATGGCATGAGCCATCGTTCCCGAGCACTAGCGAAGATGATAGCTTATCTGGAAAAGCAGGCAACATTTTAGGTTTTCTATAAAACAAGCAGTGCGGGCAGGTTTGTGAACCTGCCCGCACTGCTTGTTTTATAGAAAACTATTCTGACCGCGACGAGCCCACCTTGGCAGCCGCCGATTTTTCTTTTTCCTTTTCAAGTACCTTTTTAACAGCTTCCCGTTGATCGTCACGCACGGTCGGGTAGGTAATGCCTAACTGCTCCAGGTAGCTTTTGTACTTGCTCGGATCGTAGTAAAACTTCTCCAGCTTCGGCTTGAACTCCGCCATGATCTTCTTGTTCAAATAAATAGCAGGTTGCTCTTTAGGCGAAATCAGTGGCTCATATTTGATGTCTTTGGTTTGCTCGTCTTTGTAGTAAGCCCACGCATCTTTGATCAACTCAGGCTTTAGTAAAAGATCCAGCAAGGTCATCGCTTCGGCTTTGGCGCCGTAGACTACGCCCTTGTGAGCGATAGGCGTGGCCATCGAAATAGCATTGGCCCAATGGTGTCCGGGCAGCCCAGGAATGTTGCTGGGGTAACGCAGCACGATGGTAGGCAACGACCACGAGATGTCGGCAATATCATCCGAACCACCGCCCATTGGCGTCATAGCCTGACCACCCATCATCACTACCGGAGCCGATGAAGTTGGCATTCCCATCGAATCTAATTTCGTAGCTAGCCCTTCGGTCTTAGGCGCTTGTAGCTCAATTTGCGAAGCTCTAGCCAACAACTGATCCTCTTCTGACCAGGTTGGCAAACCTACCTTCTTGATGTTGTCATAGGCAGCTGCTGCCATCACTTTGTTGGTGTGCACTGGCCAGGCCGATCCCAGAATCTCGTAGGTAAACTTCGTATCGGTCATCATAGCGGCCCCCTCGGCGATCTTCATTCCAGTTTCAAAGAGTTTCTTGATTTTCGGATAAGTCCGCTCGCGGAAATAATACCAGACAGCGGCTTTAGAAGGAACCACATTGGGCTGATCGCCCCCGTCCGAAATAACGTAATGGGAACGCTGGGTCAGTTCAAGGTGTTCGCGACGGAAGTTCCAGCCGATGTTCATCAATTCAACCGCATCCAGGGCGCTTCGTCCGCGCCAGGGGGCACCTGCTGCGTGAGCCGCTTGACCCTCAAAATTAAATCGTACCGATACCAGACCGTTGTTGCCATTATCGCCCCAGGAAACGCCCAGATTGTTGCCCACGTGAGTGAAGATACAAGCGTCAACGTCCTTGAAATAGCCATCTCGAACGTAGAACGCTTTCGTACCGACTAATTCTTCGGCAACCCCCGGCCAAAGCATGAGCGTACCAGGAATTTTTTCCCGCTCCATCAGCTTTTTAACCGCCAGAACGGCTACGATATTCAACGCCTGACCGGAGTTGTGGCCTTCACCATGGCCAGGAGCTCCTTCTACGATTGGATCTTTATACGCCACACCGGGTTTCTGGCTTGCCTTAGGAATACAGTCAATATCGGAACCAACAGCGATCAACGGTTTACCCGATCCCCAAGTAGCAATCCAGGCCGAGGGAATACCCGAAATGCCTTTTTTTACCGTAAAACCTTCTTTTTCCAGCAGTTCTGTCAGGTATTTAAACGACTCTTCTTCCTGGAAGCCAAGCTCGGCAAAGCTGAATAGCTTATCGTTGATTTGCTGAGCCAGCACTTTATTAGCCTCTACTGAAGCCACGGCTTCGGCCTTCAGTTTGTCCAGTTTGCTGTCATTAGATTTAGCCGTTTTTTTTGCCTGTCCGAATAAAAGTGCGGGCGTGAGCAAAAACAGACTCAAAAGCAGTTTGTACTTTTTCATGTCAAGAATGACCATTGTTTTGAAGTGATTGAGTTAGTTATTGGTTAAGCTTTTATTTTCCTTTCATTCCCTTCTCTTTTTCAGCCGCTTTCGCAATGGCTTCCCGCTGATCGTCGCGTAGAGTTGGATACTTGATACCTAATTGCTCCAGATAGGTTTTATACTTGCTGGGGTCATAGTAAAACTTCTCCAGTTTAGGCTTGAACTCGGTCATGATCTTCTTGTTGAGATAAACCGCAGGCTGTTCCTTAGCACTAATGAGTGGTTCGTATTTGATGCCTTTAGTTTGCTCATCGTTGTAGTAAGCCCAGGCATCTTTAATAATTTCAGGTTTTAGTAGCATGTCGAGCAACGTCATGGCCTCAGCTTTAGCACCCGCTACAATACCTTTGTGAGCAATAGGCGTAGCCATCGAAATAGCATCGCTCCAATGGTGACCGGGCAAGCCTGGAATATTGCTAGGGTATCCTAAAACGATCGTTGGCACCGACCACGAAATATCGGCAATGTCGTCCGACCCGCCCGATAACGGCGTCATGGCCTGACCACCCATCATAACCACAGGGGCCGAAGACACAGGTAAACCAACAGAATCGATTTTCATGTCAAGTCCCTTTAGGTTGGGAGATTGCAGTTCCCGCTGAGTGGCCTTTGCCAGTAACTGATCTTCTTCTGACCAAGTTGGTAAGCCCACTTTCTTGATGTTCTCATAAGCAGCCGCTGCAATGGGTCGGTTGGTATGTACGGGCCAGGCTGACCCCAGAATTTCGTAAGTAAACTTCGTATCGGTCATCAAAGCAGCTCCTTCGGCCATTTTCATTCCCGTTTCGAACAACGCCTTTATCTTGGGATAGGTACGTTCGCGGAAGTAGTACCAAACGGCTGCCTTGGAAGGCACGACGTTCGGTTGATCGCCCCCATCCGAAATAACATAATGGGAGCGCTGGGTTAGTTCAAGGTGTTCACGCCGATAATTCCAGCCGATATTCATTAATTCGACGGCATCCAGCGCACTACGTCCCCGCCAGGGAGCACCCGCAGCATGAGCCGCTTGACCCTCAAAATTGAATTTGGCTGAAATCATGCCGGTCGTTCCATTATCACCCCAGGCAACTCCAAGGTTGCTGGCAACGTGGGTAAAGATGCAGGCATCCACATTCTTGAAATAGCCGTCTCGAACATAAAACGCTTTCGTAGCGAGTTGTTCTTCGGCAACCCCCGGCCAGAGCATAAGTGTACCGGGAATTTTCTCCCGCTCCATCAGCTTTTTTACGGCCAGAACGGCTACGATATTCAACGCCTGCCCTGAGTTGTGGCCTTCGCCGTGCCCAGGAGCCCCTTCCACAATCGGGTCTTTGTACGCCACACCGGGTTTCTGGCTAGCTTTTGGAATACAGTCGATATCCGAACCGACGGCGATTAATGGCTTACCTGACCCCCAGGTAGCGATCCAGGCTGTAGGAATACCCGCTACCCCTTTCTGAATGGTAAAGCCTTCTTTTTCGAGAATTGTCGTTAAATACTTGAACGTCTCTTCTTCCTGAAAACCGAGTTCCGAAAAGCTGAAGAGCATATCATTGATTTGCTGAGCCTGAACTTTACTAGCCTCCACAGATGCGACAGCTTCGGCTTTTAATCGTTCAATTCGGTCGGTTGATGCAACAGACTTTGTCGCCTTTTTGCTTTGCCCAAACAAGAGCACAGGCATCAATAGCACTACAAATAAAAGATTCGTACAGTTTTTCATAAGTATTGCCAAATTTTATGTTGCATTATCAAATAAAATCCCTTAAAAATAATGAAAACATACCTTTAATAGCAATATAAATTTGATACTCTACGCTATATTCATCTATTTATATAATCCCAGATTGGGATAGGCTCAGTACATCTGTTTTCGCGTTTCTCAACACGTTACCGCGGTCAAATTGATACTACCAAGCTAACCCCTAATTCACTACTTTTGCACCGCACAGGCCGCCCTGTCAGATTTATGTATCGTTTTCAATCGTTTATAACCAAGTCAAATGGAAAAAATTAAGGTAGCAAATCCGGTTGTCGAACTGGATGGCGACGAAATGACCCGTATCATTTGGAAATTCATTAAAGATAAGCTGATTCTGCCCTACGTTGACGTTGACATTAAGTACTACGATCTAGGTATCGAGTACCGCGATGAAACCAACGACCAGGTAACGATTGATGCGGCCAATGCCATTAAAGAATTCGGTGTGGGTATCAAATGTGCTACTATCACACCTGATGAAGACCGGGTTAAAGAATTCAATCTGAAGCAGATGTGGAAGTCGCCAAACGGCACGATCCGCAATATTCTGGACGGTACTGTATTTCGCGAACCAATCGTGATGAGCAACGTACCACGTCTGGTTACCAACTGGAAATACCCAATCATCGTTGGTCGGCACGCGTTTGGCGACCAGTACCGCGCTACCGATTTCCTGGTACCAGGCAAAGGTAAACTGACGATGAAGTTTGAAGGCGAAGACGGAACTGTACTAGAATACGACGTTTTCAAATTCCCAGGTGCTGGTGTAGCGATGGGTATGTACAACCTTGATGAGTCGATTCGTGGCTTTGCTCAGGCTTGTTTTAACATGGCTCTGCAAAAAGGCTGGCCGTTGTACCTCTCTACCAAAAACACGATCCTGAAAAAATACGACGGCCGTTTCAAAGATATTTTCCAGGAAATCTACGACGCCGAATTCAAGGCAAAAGGCGTTCATTACGAACACCGCCTGATCGATGACATGGTTGCTTCTGCCCTGAAATGGGAAGGTAATTTTGTGTGGGCTTGTAAAAACTATGATGGCGACGTTCAGTCGGATACCGTAGCTCAAGGCTTTGGATCATTGGGTCTGATGACATCGGTACTGGTTACGCCTGATGGCGAAACGATGGAAGCTGAAGCAGCTCACGGTACGGTTACACGTCACTACCGTGAATACCAAAAAGGCAACAAAACGTCTACCAACCCAATTGCTTCGATCTACGCCTGGACCCGTGGTCTGGCTTTCCGTGGCAAACTGGACGGTAACGAGGAATTGATCAATTTCGCCAATGCACTCGAAGCGGTTTGCGTTGAAACCGTTGAAAGTGGCAAAATGACGAAAGATCTAGCCCTTTCGGCCTACCCTGCTGGTACGAAACTGGTAGCAGGTGAGCATTACCTCAACACCGAAGATTTCCTCGAAGCGCTGGATGAAAATCTGAAAGCTAAATTATCCTAAACCGGGATTTAGCTGATTAAACTGATTTCTATGATTTTGTAAATCGACCATGTTACAATCAAAATCAGCTTAATTAGTTCAATCATAAAAATCCTGGTTCAGACAAAGTGCCACTCATATAGTAGGGTGGCACTTTTATTTTCTTTGCATCCAAACCCCGTTCTTATGAAACATATTCTTACCCTCGTAGCGTTGATTCTATTATCGGTTACGACCTACGCGCACACACTTAACAGCGATCCGCCTGTAAAAACAATGAAAACAAATTCGGTTCAACACATTGTGCTATTTAAGTTTAAGCCAGAAACAACGGCTGCCAAAGTGAAAGAGATTGTGGCTGCCTTCGAAGCCTTACCTTCGAAAATTAGCCAGATTAAAGGGTTTCAGTGGGGAACAAACAACAGCCCTGAAACCCATGCACATGGGCTGACACACGCCTTTATCTTAACCTTCGATTCAGTAAAAGATCGGGACGATTATTTGCCTCACCCTGCTCATAAAGCATTTGGTGGCATTGTTGGCCCCTGGATTGATGAGTTGACGGTTGTCGATTTCACGAACCAGGCAAAATAAGAA
Source organism: Spirosoma foliorum (assembly GCF_014117325.1). NCBI lineage: Bacteria > Pseudomonadati > Bacteroidota > Cytophagia > Cytophagales > Cytophagaceae > Spirosoma > Spirosoma foliorum. Next base: position 6,537,026 of record NZ_CP059732.1, read on the forward strand.
TAAACCCAGGCTGTAAGCAAAAACGGTAGGTAGGACGTATGCCATATCTTGGAGATATGGCATACGTCCTACCTACCGTTTTTGCGTCAAATTTTCTGTATAGGAGGTTGGTTGGTAACAGTTAAGTTGAACACGTCATTACGCGAGTAATGCCCTACACAATCGAAATCTAGTTTACTCTTTGCCAGTACCGAAAAATCAAGATCAGCAATGAGCAAGCCTTCCTGATTCCAGAGGGGACCGGCCAGGATTTCGCCCATAGGCGAGATAATGACACTTCCACCCGCACTCATAATGTCCGGCTCATCAACTAAATCGGCCTGGTAGCGATCAGGATAATCCGTTTTTTTGACGAACTGGTTGCTGGCCAATACAAAACAGCGTCCCTCTAGCGCAATGTGCTGCATGGTCGATTGCCAGGAATCGCGGGCATCGGCCGTAGGTGCTAAGTAGATTTCGATTCCCTGTTGATAAAGGGCCGTGCGGGCCAGGGGCATGTAGTTCTCCCAACAGATAAGTCCGCCTATTTTCCCAACTTCGGTATCAAAACTAATCAAGGTGCTACCATCGCTTTCACCCCAAATATAGCGCTCCAGACCAGTGGGCTTCAGTTTCCGATGTTTTCCCAGGAAACGGCCATCCTTTCCAAAGTAAAGTATCGCGCAATGGAGTGTTCCCCCAACGGGTTCTTTTTCGGTTACTCCCAGCGCGACAAACAAGTTTGCCTTTTTTATAGCTTCCTGTATTCGAATCGTTTGTGCTGACTCTACTTCTAAACTATTGGCCCAGTAATCCAGCCACATATTACGGCCTTTATCTGTTCGTCGGCCAACGATGGCATCGAATGTTAGTCCACGCGGATAACAAGGAATAAACGATTCCGGAAATAAGACCAATTGGCAACCTTCCTGAGCCGCTTTTTCAATCCAGTTGATCACCAGATCAACACTCTTATCTAATTCAAAGAGAGCTGGCGTAGCCTGCACCACACCCACCCGTATATTTTTTAAAGTCATTCGTTCCTGTGTTTTCCTAATAGGTTAACACCTCCGCAACATTCATTGTAAAGCCAATCAATACATCTTCACCGGAAAGTGTTTCAGTAAAGGGTTTTATTAATGGGTCCTGGCCAGGGCGATAAATCGTTGTTGTTTTTACTTGCGGATCAACTAGCCAGCCCAACCGAACACCGTTCTGAAGCCACTTTTGCATCTTCGCCTGTAATTCGCTCAAATTGTCAGACTCCGATCTAACCTCAATAACAAAGTCTGGGCAGACGTGAGCGAATTTCTTAAGCTCTTCCGGCAAAACACCCATAAGCCTCTCTTTACTCACCCAACCCACATCAGGTGCTCGCATGGATTTATCAGGAAGGGTGTAACCACCATTTGATTCAGAGGTGCGGCCTGCCTTTGTTTGGCGGTTCCAGTTGCGAACTTCGCCAAAAAGTTCGCCGTTTGTAAAACTACTTTCTAGTCCGGTGGGCGGCATAATAATAATGTGTCCCGTTTCGTCTCGTTCGATACGGAGTTCGGGGTTAGCCAAACAGAACGCGTACAGTTCGTCGTCCGAAAACACATTCAGATTCGGCGGTATGGTCAGCGTGATAGACTGCATGGGTGATAGGCGTTTTTATCAAAGATACAAAAAAGGGGAGAATGGGGAGACAGGCCTTTATACCCTAAATACCATATTCCGACCCTAACGGTACATCTGTTCAGTGAATGCGATAAGAAAAGCCACAAAAGCACAAAGTAAACCGTTTCAACGGCTTATTCTGTGCTTTTGTGGCTCTACGTTTTTACTAAATAAGCTTACTTTACTGTTTCAGCAGGAACACTACCAGGTAGCAATCCTTTCCGCTTCAGCAGGGCGTCTGTAAACCGCAGATCATTCTCGCTGGTAAATATGTTAAATGGCAGATATAGAAACTGCGCTTTCGATAAACCTTTTGTAACCGTTTTAGCCAGCCAGTTCGCCTTTACATTAGCCATCGCTTCGGCATTATCTAGAAAAAGAATATACGCTTCTTTGTCTTTTACAACGCTTTCAATCTGACTCCATTTTAAAATGCCGCCTTCTTTGGCATTGATCCGCATCAGGATCTGGCGGCTGTCAATTTCATAAACATACTTCTGAAATAGCGCCTTGCTTTGCTCCATCTGAGCAATACCCGTAATCTGAACAGCCCAGAACAGGACGTACAAAATCGTCAGCAAAACAACCACGATGTAAATCCAATAATTAGGGTAGACTTTCGTCAGGCTCAGAACAACATTCAGCAGAATCAGCGCCAGGGGTATAAATCCCCATTTCCAGTTCTCTTTCACCCATTGGCGTAGGGCGATATTGATGTACGTTTTTTGGTCTAATGCGTACTTTTTAGTCTTAACAATCATAGTACCTCTACATGAAAGCGCAAAGATACGGGGGATTTACGATGTATGATGTATGGTTTCGGATATATGATGTAGGATATATGGCAAAGCTCCATATATCCTACATCATATATCATACATACCAAGCTCATTCTTTTCTAAAGTGCAGGGCATTAATGGCATAGCCATGATCGGAGGTTTGGCGCATGAGAACGTAAACCGAAAATGTCTGGTCGCCTGTTTCGTAGTTTCCGGTACTGTAGCGTAATCGGTCGGATGAACCCCGGTATACAAACCGGAATTTGTGCGGAGGATATTTTCGAAAGAACGAACGTAAAATTAATTCGGCATGCGTTGCCTGAACCGCCGGAAATTCAACTTTTTCGGTGTCAATAACCAACTCAATCGTTTTGGCAAAACGAGCGGATAACTGGCTGGCATCCCCATTACGTAACGATACACCCACGGTCTGTGTAATATCGGCCTCTGTAGGCGATTTGCCTGGAAGTATCCAGACAAAAAGACCAAAAATAAAACTAATAATCGTGTGCATGACTGGTTAAAAAGAGACTATTTGGTACGACTAATGGCTAAAATTGTGCCAACTAACCAACTCCACTAGTTATTTCGCGGACTAGCATCTTTTTTACCATCTTTGCAACTCTAATTCGCTTTTCAGATTTGTGCATGAATACCGCCCAGCCCACGCTTATCCTCAATAGAGAGCAGATCCATCAGAAAATCAGACGGATAGCCTTTCAGATTTACGAGAATAACTTTGAAGAAACCGCCCTCTTATTGGCAGGTATTTCGGGGGAAGGATACATACTTGCCGAAGCATTGGCACGTGAATTGCAAACAATAGCGCCTTTTTCTGTCGAGTTAATTAAGCTCCGTTTAGACAAATCGCGGCTGGCCCAACCTGCCGTTAGTTACGACCCCTCCGCCACGGATCTTACCGACAAAACGGTCATCGTTATTGACGATGTACTCTATACGGGCCGGACACTGGCCTTCAGTCTACAACCTTTTCTGACCGTTCCCATCCGGAAACTACAAGTGGCCGTTTTAATTGATCGCAACCACCCCCGCTATCCAGTGGCTGCCGACTATAAAGGCTATGAATTAAGCACAACCCTAAGCGAACACGTTGATGTTGTGTTAAGCGACGAAGAACGGGCGGGGGTGTATTTACGATAAGTCAATAGTCATAGCCGCCAATGTCATTAACTGACGGCTATGACTATCGATTATTTTTATGCTTTTGTACCGCGAATCAGGCTGATACCAGCAAAGAAGAAAACTCCGCCTAGAATAAGGTAAACAAACGAAGCTTGTGCCACTCCTCCTTTTGTAAAATCCATACCACCGTAAATCAGACCACCCAGGCCGATCAGTGTTAGAATGATGCCGAATATGCTTTTGACGTTCATACGTTGAGTTAATTAATCGCGAATGATAGATTATCAGACAGATAACTAACATCAACCAATAGTGTCCCGCATAATTTCGGATTTTGTTTTTACGCCTATTCCAGCAGCACCATAATATCTTCTCGGGTCAGCGATTTCATGAAGGTTTCTTCCGTAGAAATCAGACTTCCGGCGAGTTGTTGTTTAGCCCGCTGCAACGACAGGATTTTTTCTTCGACGGTGTTCTTGGCAATAAATTTGTACGTAAACACCGTTTTTTGCTGGCCAATTCGGTGGGCTCTGTCAACGGCCTGGGCTTCAATAGCCGGATTCCACCAGGGGTCAAGAATGAACACGTAATCGGCCGCGGTCAGATTATGCCCCAAACCGCCTGCTTTTAAGGAAATCAGAAACAGCTTCACCGAATCATCTTTCTGAAACAGTTCAACCTGGCCCTGTCGGTCAGTGGTCGAACCATCCAGATAGGCGTATTTGATATTTTTCTCTTTCAGATAGTGCTGAACTACATTGAGATGTTTAATAAATTGACTGAACACCAACACCTTATGATTTTCGGTCATGGCACTTTCCAGCCGCATGAGCACATCGTCTAACTTACCCGAGTCGCCTTCGTAATCGGCATCGACCATGCGCGGGTGGTTGGCAATCTGCCGAAGTTTGGTCAGGCCCTGCAACACGATCATCTGCGATTTGGCCATACCCTCTTCCTCAATATGTTCAAGAATCAGGTTCCGATAGTAGGATTTCGCTTCTTCATACTGCGTTTCCTGATCAGGCGTCATCTCGCAATAAAGTACGCTTTCTACTTTTTCAGGCAAGTCGGTGGCGACCTGTGCTTTGTTCCGACGAAGCATAAACGGCTTGATCAGGCTGTATAGTCTTCCTGTCTTCGCATCGTCGTGGCGTTTCTCAATAGGGATCTGGAATTCATTCCGAAAAAACGATTGACTGCCCAGCAGACCAGGATTGATAAACGACATCTGCGACCAAAGATCCAGGGTGCTGTTTTCGAGCGGAGTTCCGGTCAGGATAAGTCGATACGCCGTATTGAGTTGTCTAACAGCTTTTGTTATGTGCGACGATGGGTTTTTAATCGCCTGCGATTCATCCAGAATAACATAGTTGAACCGGTAATTACTCAACAGATCAATATCGATTCTGACAATACCATACGACGTTAAAATCAAATCGTAATCGTCAAACTGTGCTGTGTTCTTATCCCGATACGTGCCCGTATACACCATAATGCGCAGATCGGGGGTAAACTTACGCGCTTCGAGTTCCCAGTTATACAGCAAGGACGTAGGCATAACCAACAGGCTAGGCTCTAGAATACCCGTTTCCTTTTGCCCCTGCAGCATGGCCAGTGTCATGACTGTTTTTCCCAAACCCATATCATCAGCCAAACAGCCGCCGAAACGATATTGACGCAGGAAGTTCATCCAATCATAGCCCGCCTGCTGATATGGCCGCAGTGTGCCGTTAAATTGCTTCGGTAGTGGGAAGTGTTCAATCTCTTCAAAATCGCGCAGCCGCTCAAGTTTTCGACTGATTACGGTTGTTGCCAGATTATCGTTCTCCAGTTCCTGTACCAAAGCGAGATGATGCTTTTGTAGCACTAAGCGCTCATCGCCATCATCAATATGTTCCAGAAACCCGAACAGTTCAGAATACTTTGTGAACCAGGCATCGGGGATAACGGCTACTTCGCCGTTGGGAAGCGTGAACTCACGCTTTTTATTCAAAATCAGTTTCCGCAGTTTCAGAAATGGGATTTCGAACTCACCAAATCGTACATTGGCATAGATATCAAACCAGTCGCGGCTTTCCTGAATCGAGACATCGATACTCGAATAGCCCAGAAAATACCGTTTTGTATTTTGCGCGTCTTGCCGGAGTAAAAAGCCCGACTCCTCTAGTTGCCGACCATAATTCGATAACCACGTAAAAGCCTCTAATTTGGGAAGAGCCAATCGCCCATGACGAAGATCCAGTCCCGTATCGCGCAGGAAAGCTAGTTTTTGTCGCTCCAGGCGCTGATCCCGGCGAATTTTGTGAAAAATATAGTCGTCGTTTTTCTTCTCTAAACTCACATTCGCCGACGGGCCAAAATTGTCGAAACGGAATGTAAAATCGCCGTATTGAAATGCCAGGTCAAACATGATTCGCTGACTGTGTTCATCTTCGGGCGTAAGCGTGTCCACTTCGTTCGTATCTGTCGGAAACAGTGTTGCGGGCACAGGCCGGTTTGCTTGCACTACTTCCGAGACGGTCAGAACGGGCACAGCAACCATCGCTTCGGACCTAATTTCGAACCCTTTTGGATATACGTCGTAGGAAGCAATTAACTGCGCAACAAAGCGTTCGTAATACTGCTGTTCAAGATTTCGGGGAATAATAATATGGTTTTTATTAAAGAACGGCCTCAGCTTTTTGCCATCTACATTTTTACTAAAATGGTAGAGTCGATTACCAACCATCATATAGGCTGGCTCATCGCAAATCATCAATGCATCTTTAAACTGAAACTCGACCCGTTCTGTCTCGCTGGTATTATTCCCCTCTCCAGCCCCAGTCTGACGTGGCCCAATAGGATAACGAATGATGGGAAAATAATGGGTCGAGTCACTGTTGCGTACAAAGTGAAAATGGACCCTTGCCGGTTCGGGCATCCAGTTGATGGCTTGCCAGGCGGGGTTACCATCGTTGCCCATAATATAAAAAGGCTTGCCAGGAAGCAGGCCCATTATCTGGGCCTTTATATTTTCCAGATACGCGCCAATGGCCTCCTGAATCAGTTTATCACCCTTTTGCGAATCGTAGATTTTTAGAAAAAAATCAACGGCAGGCAGTTTACGAGTATTAAACTTTTTGACAATGGTGTCCTGCTGGATACTATCGATGAGCTTAACCAGTTCAAAATCCTGTTCATCCAGGCCTTTGGCGAATTCGCCAACGTTTTGGGTCGATAGCGTCTGATTTTGAAGCGTCAACTCGCCTTTGCTATTCCGTTGTACAACGAAAGCTTCGATCAGGTAGCCCAGAAACTCGTGATCCAGCAATGAATACACGATTTGAAACGGTTGCAAAGGCGAAACTTTCATGGAGCACGTGTCCTTCATGACCAATCCGGTTAAAGAGGGGCCGAACGACAGAAAAAGGTGAACAATCGATTAGAAAAAGGGTGGATGAATACGTTAACAAACCAGGCAAAAGCAATACAAAAGCATTCATTATGAACAGTTTATATGCTATTCGCATTTATCAACGGTTTCAAATATACGAATCAAAGTAAAATGTACAAGAAGGAATTCAGCAAAAATGATAAACCGTTCTCAGTAAGCTTCGAAAGTTATTATCCGGCTGAAACCAGGTTAATCCCAGAACATATTACTGTTGGTACGAAAGATTAATGACTTATTAAACTGAGCGTGTTAACCAACTTTATCTCTTGCCATTGGTTCTACCTGTTCACAGTAAGCACAGCTATATGGAAACGCATCAAACAGACTCAGCATCCTCTACCTCAAAAGGTATTTTTGAACGATTCGCATCAGCGGTCACGAAAGCAACCGGCAGCTCAGCCGCTTTTATTATAGCCTTCCTTACCGTTATTATCTGGGCTATAACAGGTCCTATTTTTCACTATTCAGAGACATGGCAATTGGTGATCAACACGGGAACTACAATCGTTACGTTTCTGATGGTCTTTTTGATTCAAAAAGCGCAAAATAAAGATTCGATGTCTGTCCAGTTGAAGCTTAACGAACTGATAGCCGCCACCAAAGGGGCAAGTAATCGGCTGGTATCAGTCGAGAATCTGACCGAAGAAGAACTTCAGGTTCTCCAAAAGCACTATCAAACAATGGCCGAAATTACTAAACAGGCCTCCGACCTACGCCAATCCCATTCAGTAGAAGAAGCCATTAAGGATTCGGCCGAGAAATTAGAAGAAGATCTAGGAACTGGTCATACCTTATGAGCGTAACCGAAAAAGTATCTCTTATCTATAGTTATTCGTTGGTATATATTACTGAAAATCAATATATTGCGCTTAAAATAATGACTCTACAAAGACTCATTATCCAAAATATTATTAACACGTATTTCAATAACATATAAATTAGTAAACTATCTACCGAACTGAACTTGCAATGAACTCTACTATCAATAAAAGGCATCTCATTGATGCTCGGCCATTTACGGCTATCCCGGCAAACAAGAATTACATCTTCTCCGTAATTCATCGTATGTTTTGCCATCCTACCAATTACCAGGTATTAGCGACAGATTACTAAAGCACGCATAGGGTTGTAATCTGTCCATCCCTACCTACGAGTACATCAGAATAATATATGGTCGCTTTTAACGGCCTCTCTTCTGCTTCATCCTTCACCTATTCCTGAGGATGGCAAAGAGCGGCTGCCTAGCTAAATACCTCTTTTAATAACACCCACCACCAATGAAAAAATACAGAAAATACGGCGCTATTCCCGAACGATTCATTCATCCTGATTCATTTCTATCTCGACAATCTCCTTACCCTGACTATACAATTAAAGACCCTTACCAACGTGCTCGAGACTATTACCTAAAACGCCGGGCCTACGAACGAGGCCTGGAGTCCTTAAGTAACGATATGTGGATACCTATCGATCAAATCTGTAAAGTCAGAGGTAAACAGCGCTGGCAGGTTTTCCGTAGTATCGAAAGAGGCACCGAACAAGACCCAACGCTGGTGTTAGCTCATCTGGCCAGACAGTCTATTTATTCAACGCTGGTGCGCTTCCAGTTTGAAACCGATTTGCTGTTGTTACAGATCGATGAGAGTTTCCCGACTGAAGCAAAAATAAAGCAACTCGACACACAGGCTCCCTCATCCCAATTCTGGTATCACTTACCTATTCCAGCAGCGACTCAGGTTAAAACCCGGATTCAGACGCTCAAAAACCATCCGGATGTTTTGGCTGCCGATCAACCTAACGGACAATCTAATTTGAGGATCAATTTAAGCGAAGATCAATTAGATTGGATGGACCCTAGCAAGCGACTTAAGCTGCTAGTTTACGAGGAAGTTTATATCAAAAATTTTGCTCAGGTGCAAACGCTTATAACAACCTACAAGCAAACTAAAACGGATGAGAATAAGGATTGGCTACGGCTGGCCTGATAGTCGATTTATAACTTGTGGCAATTAAAGAGTAACTATCTTAAGCCTTATTTTCCCCTAACAAAATAAGGCTTAAGATAGTTACTCTTTTTACTATCAAAACAAAAGATACACAGACAATAAATACTAAAAAACTTAGTACAACTTTCGAAGGAAAGTCGTAAATTATTTTTATATTAAATTTATCAAAAAAAGACTCCATAAACTCTAAAAACACAACATGGCTTAGGTATATGCCATAGGTTGTTATGCTAAGCGTTTTTATCCATGCGGGCAATTGAATTGCTGACGTATTGATTCCAATAAGTAGCAGTCCCAAGCCACCAATTGGCAAATCACTTATAACGTTTGTAAATACAGGCAATTCAAGGTGGGTTATTGTAGAGGTTGCTATACTAATGAAGATAATCCCTATTATAATCCCCATCCATTTCTTTATGGATGCCTTAGGAGTTGGGTTTAAATAGAAAGCGGCTATTATATAAACTGATGTTACGCCACCTATTGAGTAGCTAGTTTAATTTTGAGTATGCAGACAACCCTCGATCTCTATACCGACTACTTACTCAGTAGTTTTGGCCAAACCACAGCAACGGGTCTATCTCGGTTGACCGATGGGGCGGTAGGCCATGATGCAGTGACTGATCTGCTCAATCGACTTCAGGGCAATAACCGAACGTTGTGGCAATATGTCAAACCACTAATTCGACAAATTCAAGAGTCTGACGGAGTCCTATTAACCGATGACAGCATTGCTCATAAGCCGCATAGCGACGAAAACGGCCTGATAACCACCCACTATGACCATTCCAGTGGCCAATAGGTGCGGGGCATCAATTTTGTCAGTGTACTGTATCAAACCACCAAAGGACAGTGCCCACTGAGTTTTGAGCCAGTTATCAAAGTCCAGCAGTGCGACTTAAAGACTCGTAAAATTATCTGGCGCTCGGAGCGAACCAAACACCAGATGTTCCAGGATATGGTGCGCCAAGCCCATCAGAATGCGGTTCCATTTCGCTATGTGCTGGCCGATTCTTGGTACACCAACGCTGACAATATCAATTTGGTTTTGGGCCTAAAGCATCACTACTTGGGAGCCGTCAAATCCAATCTGGAAGTAGCTCTCTCCAAACACGACCGTGCTAATGGTAAGTTTGTCAAAATCAGCCCGCTTAACTTACAACCTGGCACCGTTCTGACGGCCTTCATTCGCTCGGTACAAGAGCCGGTAGCGATTTGTGGCGACATTCTCCCTAACAAGGATGGGTCAGTCGGTGAACTCTTGCTGTTAAGTACCGATGTGACGATGCCCTACCAACAACTGCTGACAACCTATCAAAAACGATGGGGTATCGAGGAGTACCATAAATCGCTCAAACAGAACGCATCGCTAGAAAAATCGCCGGCTCGTACTCATCGTACTCAGACTAATCACCTGTTTGCGAGCATTTGCGCCTACGTCAAATTGGAACGCTTACGCCTAGCACAGTCCACGAATCATTTTGCTCTCAAAGGCCGACTCTATCTAAAAGCCATGCAAGCGGCCTTCATTGAGCTAACAGCCTTGAAAAACCAACTTAACTTAAACCAAACACTAGCTTTGGCGTAACATCACTTATAAACTAAAAAATGTGATAAAGAAATAACTCCATAATAATTATGAATATAGCCCCAGTACAGATAGACAATTGAAAAAATTAATAGGCACAAGCCAATTGAGCGCTTAATTCTGGTAACGAGCAAAAAAATACCTAGTATACTAAATTGCATAATTATTAACTCGGGCAAATAATACATTTGTTCGCTACTCTCTCCATACAAAAATGCCCGAACTAGTAAGTTTATTGTAAATTTAGTGCTACTCCCTGTAATTAGATATTTCGCCGTTCTGAGCCCTAAATAGATAACCGTCCAGGCTAAAAATGGTATACCGATTCTCTTCCAAATTTTACCAATAATGACCTTGACACTTATAGCAACATCAAGGCTTTGTACAAAGTAAACTAATGACGTGGCAAAAAAGAATGGCACGCATAATTTCAAGAAAAAAAACGAAACATTTTCTGCCGTGTTACTATCCGTGTGGACATGGATAAATATCACACCAAAAGCGGCTATTATTCTTATTAAATCAATGGATGAATTTCGCGAATCTCGTTTAGGTTTTGACGATAGGGTGTGGAGAGCACTTTCCATAGAATTAATAATTCTATTTATAGACTTTGTGATAACAATCTAAAATTGCTATCTTGATTTAGTACAACTTAAATTTCTTGACAAATGCGTGTGGATGATGCTGATCTGTTAGATGAGGTTTTAGCCGAAACACCCAGTTACAGTCCTGACTTGAAAGCATTAGGGCTACGAATGATTCATCAGCAACAGGGCAATCTTGACGTAGTTGCGACTCAAACCGGGCTGCCCAAATCGACGCTTTATAAATGGCTGGCTGAGTGGAATCTGTCCCAACGAACCGCTAAAAAAAAGCCTTAGCCAGCCGCCGTGGGAAAGGCGGTGGCCCCGCTCCACAAGTGGATGCCAACGGGTGGGAAGTCTGGCGGGACTATTTGCAACACCAATCGGTTCAGCATTGGACTAGTGACCAACTGGCGGATGTATTTGAGCAGTTTACCGGCGTGCGTTACAGTCACAGCTATTGGTGTAGTCTACTACGCCACCAACAAGGTATGTATTATGATAAGCCCCGGCCCTGCGATTATCGCCGAGCGGACGCTGCCGAAGAACAACTACGTGCCCGCATTCAGGCGACATTCGATGCCTTACAAGCAATGGGCTATGACTTACAGCAAGTTAAATGGGGTTTTGCGGATGAAGTAGCCGCTCAATTGCATAGCAACAATGCTCGCTTTTGGGCGTTTGAACCTCACTTAAGCCGTGTGGTCAATACGGATCGGGGCAGTCAAAGTTTCTTTGGTTTTTATGGTATTAACGGGGTGAGCCATCTAGTCGATTTAGCTGATGGCAAAATGGAAGCCATCCAGCAAGCATTGCTCGGGGTGAAAGCTCAACAAACCGATTGCCGGGCTTTAGTCGTGTTTTGGGACAATGTCCGTAGTCACAAATGCCTGGAAACCTGGGAGTTGTAGCGTCGCATCTTCTTTGTGTCACTGCCGGCCTATAGTCCAGACCTGAACCCGATTGAGCAGGTTTGGAAATCGGTAAAGCGGTGGCTCAACCAAACGCAGTTCGTCAAAGAACTGACTGAATTAAGCCGCTTGTTTCAAGCAGGCTTTGCTCAAGTCAAAGATCAACTATCGTTTACAATTAGTTGGTGGGAGACATATCAAGATCAACTTTCCTGGTATCGTCCTGTTTTTGATTCTAGTAAGTTACAATAAAGTCTATATTAGGTTTGATAACGCGGGAAATAATTTTTACCCATCCTTCATTTAAAATCTAGCGAGAAGTCTTTATTGACCAAAAGGCAGCAGCCATTATTAAGCCAGCAAAAGCACCCAAAGCGCCCCAGCCAATATCCGCCCAACTAAAATAACGAGTAGCTATTAACAGTTGTCCTGCTTCGGCCATAATCACAACCCCAACCAACGCTACCCATCCTAACGCCCACCAGTAAACAGGTCGGGAGTGACCTAGTAAAAAACCAGTCAACAGGCCTAAAACTACAAAGGGAACAGCTGTTCGGAGGTCCTCATTTTCGTGCGAGTCAGTCCAATTAGCTAACCAGTTGGGAATAAACCAGACAAACTTTAAGTCTTTATGAGGCTCCCAGCTTAAATAGAATACTAAAAAAACACCTACTAGTATAAGTAAATATACAATTCGCATACTATATAGATAACAATATACTTAACTAATAACATCTATATTAACCAAAAGGCAAACATGACGCTAAAAAGTAGTCTATCAAAGCGAAGAAAGATAAAAACACAAAATTCAGCGAGTATCTGAGGTGTGTTAGGAATTGTATGCCAACTCAATCGTTTGGATTTCGGGGCACTCTTCTGACGATAGGGAGGTATGGGCTGCTGTCCCAGAATGGAGTAAAACGGAACTGCCGAAACTTACTGGATAAAGATAAACTAAAAACCAAAAGCCTCTAACGAGCCAAACAGCTAATTAGAGGCTTACCAAGTACCAGGAGCGGGAGTCGAACCCGCACGGGCTTGAGGCCCACAGGATTTTAAGTCCTGTGCCAATTGGTTTCATATGGTTTTATTTGTATTAATAATTACTGAAGATCAATTGATTACGATTTTATACAATTACTTGAAACCAAGTAAAATTGCCATTTGTTGTCCTATTGTTGTCCTCTTATTCTTCAACAATATGGCCTCCATCAATATTGTACTGCGCAAAAATATCAAAGCTGACGGAACATATCCCCTCGTCATCCGATACACGAACAACCGGAAAACCTTTTATACCTATCTGGGTCACTCCGTTCTTCCGTCAGATTGGGATGAGAAATCACAACGCGTCAAAAAGTCGTATCCAAACGCGACGCGCTTCAATAACATGCTGGCCAAAGCTGTGGCTGAGTATAATGAAAAATTGCTGGAACGAGAAACGGATAATGCCGACACTTCGGTCGAGGCCATGCGATCAGCGGTGAAAACAGCTAAGGAAAAGACGTTTTTTAATCAGGCAAACATTTATATTGATCATCTGCGAAAAACGGGCAAGTCCAATAGGCTTTCGACCGACCTGCCCCGTATTAATCGCTTCAAAGAGTTTCTTGGCGTTGCTGATATAAGTTTTAAGGAGATCAATCCTGGACTGCTCAAGAAGTTTATGGCTCATTTGAAAAGCACACGTAATATTACCGACAGAACGATTGTCAATCACCTGATCGTCATCCGCACGATTTTTAACCAGGGAATAGCGGCTGGAATTGTTGATCATAAATATTACCCTTTTGGAAAGGGCAAGATCATCATCAAGTTCCCGGACAGCCTAAAAATTGGTTTATCCGCAGAGGAAGTGAAGCAGCTTGAGAATGCGGAACTCTCAGAAGGAGAAAATCACGCACGTAATCTTTTTCTCATTTCATTTTATTTCGCAGGCATGCGCGTGTCCGATGTCTTACGCCTTAAGTGGTCAGACTTTCAGAACGACCGTCTTTACTATTCGATGGGAAAGAACCAGAAAGGAGGTTCAATAAAGTTATCTAACAAGGCCAAAAAGATTCTGGAACAATACCCCCATGATAATTCACACGATCTTGTGTTCCACGACCTTGCCAGTTTACCTGACATAACGAAATCCTATGAGGTGCAGATCAGAATCAAGACACGAGTGAAGAGCTGTAACGAGCATTTAAAGGATATTGCAAAGATATTAGGCATCAAAAAGCCGTTGACCATGCACATCGCCCGCCATACATTTGGTAACCTCTCTGGAGATAAAATACCGATCCAACTTTTACAAAAACTCTACCGGCATACATCAATTACAACAACTATTGGCTACCAAGGGCATTTCATTCATAAGGATGCTGATGAAGCACTTGATGCGGTTATTGGTTAGAGTGAGACAAGGCCGAGAATTTTTGACCGATCTAAATCATACATGGAATATCTGGTTGTTCTCCTTCTATTTTGCAGGCGTATGCATATCGGATATTCTGCGCATGAAATACTCCGACTTTCAAAACGACAGGCTTAATTGCACAATGAGCAAGAATTTGAAAGCAGGATTACTAAAAGTACCGACCAAGGCTTTAGGACTTATTGATCAATATAAGACTGATAAACGAAAGCATGATCCGATATTTCCAGAGCTTAAGGTACTGGATGATCTCTCAGACACATATAATGTGCAGCGCAAGATTGCTCATGCGATAAAAAGGCTAAATACTGCTCTGGCGAAGATCGCAACGCGTGCGGGCCTTACAAAGCCTTTGAAGATGCATATTTCACGACACACATTTGGCAGCATATCTGGCGAGAGAACTCCAATCCAGATGCTTCAAAAGCTCTATCGCCATTCCAATATTACTATGACTATTGGCTACCGGAGCAATTTTATCAACAAGAATGCTGATGATGCTTTACATGCTGTTTTACAAATGGAGTGATTACAATAAATAAAAATTATTACACATCGCTCGTTATAGCTCGGCAATCTGTATGAAAATAAAACTCTTGCAAACATTTTACCGACATACGTTGATCTCAAGACAGTTGGCTAACAAGGACATTTTATTCCATAGAAGCGCTGGCTTCTATTTTAATATTTTCTACATGTTGAGTCAGTAGATTTAAATTTCTGTAAGCCTCAGGAAGTTTCTTATAATCTAATTCATAAAAATCGTGTTCATCTGAACTATTGACTCCTTTAGTTACTAATTCGAATTTTAGCCGCTTCATTAATTTCTGCCCTTTTTCAGTTCCTCCTATTGCACCAATGACTATATCTTCTTTCTTTGAATTCGTAACCCTATCAAATATTAAACTTAAAAAGTTCAAAAATAAACTTACGTAATTTGGTCGCGAACAAAAAAAATCTTCAATATATATATATTGAGCCAAATCCCGTTCTTTAGGCGAATATAAATCTTGAGGCTGAATTTCATTTTCCGAGATGATACCGTCACGGATTTTTTGATAGCAATCTCTTTTTAATGGAAGGATATTCAAATTTGCACAAATTTGGCCCTGCTCATCATGAATAACATAAATGGTATTAGGGTTTTTTTGCCAAAAAGGTAATATATTATAATCAATATTGTTTCTTCCAGAAGTGACTCTAGAAAGAAAAGGATTACTTGGAATAATAGTGTTGTCTATTTTATAAACATCACCTTCCGTAGCCATTTGAATTACAGGAAAGAGGTAATCATCTATTACTTCTGCTTCAAAAACGGTATCTGTTGAACTGAGGTAATAAAAACGGCTAGCATGGATTAGTGCGGCATCATGTATTCGGGATACAAGGTTATCGTCGTATTTTATTAAATTAGTTTTTCTTTTAACTTTTTTCTCTAATCGCCCACATTCTTCGTAAACGTTATTTAAAATTTGTTGATCTGCTAAATACTGCCAGTTGTCAGGAAAATTTCTCACAACAGAGCTTATTGCTTTGCACAGGTTGTTAAGTGTAATTGGTTTATACGAAGATAGGATATTATCTGCTCGTAATACTTTTTTTAAATACTCGAATTTAATTCCACTAAGACTTTCAATTTTATAATAATCCTCTTCTGAAAGGTTTAAAGTCCCTTGTCCATACCAATATATTAACCATACTTTTTTCAAATAGGCCATTAAGTACGGATTTACGAAAATAGACGAAGTAGTCCCCATTTGGAAATGATTTATTTTGTTGTTTAAGGCAATATAATAAAATTAGAATAATTAATGTAGTCCGGGATTTCGGTGCAGAAAATGCCACTTTGCTGCTAACGCGCTACGATTAGCACAATAGCCTAATATTTTATTGTACATATCTTCATGTGTGGAGTTTCCACAATTCTCTTTATCATCAAGTATTTCACTTAAAGCTTCTATAAAATGCTGTTGCGCCAGCATATATGCCCTTACTTCTTTCTTTACGGTTGAAGGGAAATGGCTTGATAATTCTATAGGTTCCATACCCTGTTCCCACGCTTGTAGCTCGTGTAAATGCAAGGGCATATGGCTTCCATTCTTCGGACTATCACTCATCACACCACCTAACTGATAAATCAAAAAAAAAACATCATGTTATGATAATATGAAAAGATATAAATGTCAATAGAGATTGATGACTTTAAAAATTGCAAGATGAATTTATAGAAAATTTCAGAATATCCTTCCTGTGGACAATCTGAGCTTGTCTATTTGCAAACATTTACAAGCACCTACTATATAATCGACATGGAAGTAGAAATAAGGTTTTTCAATGGAAGTAAAGCTTGGGCGCAGGTCATAGACTGGGGATCAGGAGTATTTGACGAAGAAGAAACTTGGGGCTGGCCTGCAAAAAGGGTTCCATTTCTGGCTTCCGTTGATGGAAGGCTGTACCAAAGGGGGTATGGCGGATATTTCTACGCTCTCGGATAAACGTTCAGAAATCATACTAATTCAACGCTGTTCTAGGCAATCTTGAAAAATTAACCAAACCACGATGGAAACCCTCATAGGACCGGCCATAGCATGGAATCCACCTGCCGAAGGCCGATTAATTAACAAACCTGGCAAAGGCAATCCGGTTGTACCGGAAAACGATAGTGACACCCATTTAACCAATCTAGAATTATGAACCGAACAACTCCGAACAACCTGCCTGCTGAAGCGGAGGTCATTACATGGTATGGCGACCTACCATTCCGTATCCGTTTTTCAAGCGGACTCATATTGCGATTAAGCCCAATGGGGCTTTATCTACCTGAATAGCTCCTACATAGCCCGGCTATAATTCCTGGTAGCCGGGCTATGTACTGACATCAAGCACGGACAGATAGAGTCCGCTCAAATATTCATCTGCGCAGACTGGATGGGCCAAAGTCAGAAAGGCCCAATTATTGAAATTTCTGACATCTTATAAACAACAAATATATGTACAGTACAAAAGTCACGGACCACAACGGTAGAGAGATTACCGTGTCCGTTTTAGAATCGTCCGCAGGCACACCAACGGTGGTCAGCCACAATAATCGGACATATGAGATCAATTGGAGTAGCGGAAAATATCATCCGGTTGATTAATCGCTCCTGACCGGAGATACAAATCTTCGGCCCCGGCTCTGCCGGTGATTTCAATCAGCAAACAGGCTGGCCACCCGTTTGCTGATTGAAATCTAATTTCCTGCATGAACAGTAACAACAAATCATTTAAGAAATATGGACAACTATAATTTGGACACCACTCTAATCGGGCTGGCGTCTGACTCAGAGAAAAGTGGCTGGACTATAAGGCATGCATGCGAAGGCGTGGGAATTTTCGGAGGGATCGGGTCAGGTAAAACATCAGGAAGTGGTCATATGTTGGCTCTGAAATATTTGGCAAATGGTTTTGGCGGTTTAGTGCTGACTGCAAAAAAAACAGAGAAGGAAGACTGGATAGAGTATTGCCGTCTAACCGGACGTGAAAATGATTTGATTATTCTGGAAGAAAAAGGTCAGCACTGTTTTAATTTTCTGGAGTATGAGGCTTCTCAGACCTCTGGCGAGGCATCTCTTACAGATAATATAGTTGATGTTTTAAAGACGGTTATTAACGCGGGCCAAGAACAAGGCGGAGGAAGGAATGACGATCCATTCTGGCAATCAGCGCTCGATATGCTCATGGCAAGCATTATTGATTTGTGTAAACTGGCTTATGGTCATGTAACAGTGATGCGGCTATTCGATATTGTCCAGACTATTCCCAAGAGCGAAGAAGCGTTACATCTAGAAGTTGCCAAACCTAAGGCATTTACACAGGCGTTCGAGTCAGCACGTGGCTATGTAACCTCTCAAATTGATAGCTGGATTCTTACTCTTTCACAAAAAGAACGGGAGCAGTTGAGTGTTGATGATGTGTTTGAATCTGAAGTATTGGAAGCCATTCCAGATGCCAGGTTGCTGAAACATCTGGACCAGTTTTTCTTCGACAATTTCATACCGCTTTCTGACAAAACGAGAAGCATCATCGATTTTTCATTTTCTGCTTTCCTGGCTCCGTTGGTACGTGAACCGGTTTATTCATTGTTTAGTCGAAATCATTCCACGTTTACGCCGGAAGATAGCTTGGAAGGAAAGATCATCCTGATCAATCTACCGGTGAAGTCCTATCAAAAAGTGGGGCAGAATTGTCAAATATTGTTTAAATACGTCTGGCAAAAATCAATGGAAAAACGGGATGTTCGCACCAATGGTCGTCCAGTTTTTCTCTGGGCCGACGAAGCACAGACTTTTTTACACGAGAAGGACGCGGAGTTTCAGGCTACGGCCCGTAGCAGCCGTGTCTGTACGGTCTACATTAGTCAAAACCTGCCCAATTATTACGCGTCAATGGGCGGGCAGAGAAGTGAATACCGGGTCAAAGCATTTTTAGGTACGCTGGCTACAAAGCTGTTTCATGCCAATGCCGACGCTGAAACAAACAAATATGCTTCAGAACTGATTGGTGACGCCTACTTTGTGGATGAAAACGAGAGTATGACGGTGTCTCAGAATTTTTCACAAACGCGAGGGCGCTCTCTAAAACTTGAACGAGTTGTACGCCCGGAAGGCTTCGTGAATTTAAAAACGGGGGGGGCCTCTTAATAATTTTCGCGTAGAGGGCTACATGCACCGTCAGGGCGACAGCATTATGAACGGCAAGAATTTCGTCAAGATGACCTTCAATCAGAATTATCATCCCTAATAATTTCCGTTTTACTTAAACTAATTAATTGCCATGAAAAACATGTATTACCGCACAGTTTTCAAGCGGACGAACACGATTAAAGAACTCTTTTTAAGTTTCTTTCTGGCTTTCTTCTCCTGGCCACGTTTACTGCTGGAAGTCTTTATCCGTAAGAATTTTGGCGAGCGTTATTTTTCTTTTTCAGGCGCAGTGATGCTTTTAATCATCCTTGCGTTCCTGCCCCTGTTTTTTATTGATGCTCTTGGTCGTCGGCATGGCGGCTCTACATTGATGCCATTTATCGGGATGTTTCTCACCTGGTATGTATATCTGGCCGGGTTCTGGTATATGAGCGTTCTGCGTCGAAACGAAATTCGACGTCTGCCCTCCGTTTTCGATTTTGCCCGATTTAGTAAATCGACCGGAACCATCCATCCACGTTTTCTGAGCTATACTTTCAGAGGTAACCACTTCACTATCCGTGGTATTGAGACCAGGCTTGAACCCGGCTTCTTCTTTTTAATTGGCTCTCTCCTGTGGGCATTGCAACAGCCACTTGGGGCTCTATTAACCGTGTGTAGTGTCTTTTACGCCCTGAGTTACCGAGCAGCCTACTATCAGGGAGACCAGTTTATCATGGATAAAATAGATGAGATGATATGCAACGAGGAGCTGACCAAATCCTTGGTTGAAGGTCGCGATTCCAGTGAAACACGTGGTTTCAATTTTTATGGTCGCCGACCTGTTGACCCGGACTCCCGACAACGTATTGCCGATCTGGTCATGCAAAAGGAGGAAATGGTCGAGGCTTTTTAAGTCCTAAGCTGTGCTTAGGGCATATGTCTGATCGTAAATGATTAACCCGTCATGTAATCCCCCCTGCACTGCTCCACGTTGCCGGTGACCTTTATTCGTGATGCATCAACCCTAACGAAATGGGAAACCGGCGCGTGGTGGCAGGGTAGAGGTGTAAGCTGCTGGAGCCATGATCCGAATGATTCCATCAACCTCAGCCGCCCATGCCAAAGCGTATTTTTCCGATGCGCTGTCGAAGGCTGATTACTATTTGAATGATCAGGAACTTCAGGGACAGATGCGCGGCAAACTGGCTGAACGGTTAGGTCTCGTCGGCCCAGTGACAAAAGATGTCTTTTTCGCCCTCTGTGAAAACATCAACCCCACCACCGGGGAGAACCTGACACCCCGAACAAAAGACAATCGTGTCACCGGTTGGGACTGTAATTTCCATGTCCCCAAGTCCGTCAGCATTCTGCATAGTCTTTCGAACGACGATCATATTCTGGATGCGTTTCGCGAGAGTGTACGCCTGACCATGCTGGATATGGAACAGGATGTCAAAACCCGTGTGCGCAAGGACGGGCTACAGGATGAACGGCAGACGGGTGAATTGCTGTACAGCGAATTTATCCATCAAACCGCCCGACCGGTTGATGGTCATTTACCCGACCCACATTTACATGCCCATTGTTTCATATTTAACGCCACCTGGGATGAAAAAGAACAGGAGATCAAATCCGCGCGGGTGCGCGATGTCTTCTCTGATATTCCGTATTACCATGCCCGGTTTCACAAGCGGCTTTCAGACAAGCTTATTGAACTGGGCTATCAGATCAGGCGGACGGACAAATCGTTTGAGGTTGAGGGTGTCCCGCAAGCTGTGATTGATCTGTTTTCAAAACGGACGGATGAAATCGGTCGCATTGCCAAGGACAAAGGCATTACCGACGCGAAAGAACTGGATGCGCTCGGGGCGCGGACCCGCTCTAGAAAACAGAAAGGCCACACGATGGCCGAACTGCAAGCCGAGTGGCGCAAACAGATTCTGGATTTAGATACAGGCGATAAAGACGACGGGAAACAGATTATTCGCTTCGCCCCAGCGAAAGAGAAAACAACGCTTACATCTGAGCGCTGTGTCGAACACGCTTTAGAGCATGGTTTTGAACGGGCCTCTGTGTTACAGGATCGTCGCCTGCTGGCTTCGGCCTATCGGCACAGTATCGGCGATGCGTCGGTTAAACTGGACAGCATTACCGACAGATTTAAGTCAGACGAGCGACTGATCCATGTTGAAGAGAAAGGTCGGATACTCTGTACAACCAGACAGGTGTTGCAGGAAGAACAACGGATGGTGAAACTAGCCCAGGCAGGTCAGGGTAAGCTTAAACCCCTATATACAAAGGCTCCTGAAGTAAAGCTGGATGGTCAACAGGCTGATGCGATACGGCACGTGCTGACCACGACCCACCGCGTGTCCATTATTCGCGGTGCAGCGGGTAGCGGCAAGACGACGCTGATGAGCGAGGCTACCGCCTGGATGAAGAAGGCCGGTAAAACTGTAACCGTTGTGGCACCGACCTCGCAGGCGTCGCGTGGTGTCTTGCGAGAAGAAGGATTTGAGCATGCTGAAACGGTAGCCAGGTTACTGTCTGACGAAAAGATGCAGCAGGCTTTAATAGGTCAGGTCATCTGGGTTGACGAAGCCGGGTTGCTGTCAAATCAGGATATGACTGCTCTCCTTGGTTTGGCCCAGGAGAAAAATGCCCGGCTTATTCTGGGCGGTGACACGCGGCAACATGCCAGTGTGGTACGTGGTGACGCTTTACGTATATTGAATACCGTTGGAGGCATTCAAACAGCGGAAGTCAGCAAGATTTACCGTCAGCGAGATGCCGGATATCGGACGGCTGTGGAGGATTTATCCAGGGGTGATGTCCGTCAGGCATTCGCCAGGCTGGATAGTATGGGCTCAATTCAGAGCGTTGACCCATTGAAGCCGAATGAAGCCTTGGTGAAGGATTATGTTGCTACACTCCGCAAGGGAAAATCAGCTTTAATCGTCTCGCCGACTCATCAGCAGGCCGAAGCCGTAACAGAAGCCATTCGCGACAAAATGAAAGCGAGTGGGCTGCTTGGTAAAAAAGAAATATCAGCCACCCGGCTCACAAATTTGAACATGACCGAAGCGCAGAAAAGTGACTGGCGCAATTTTCGTCCCGGACAGATTATTCAGTTTAACCAAAACAGACCCGGCATTAAACGCGGTAGCGTGTGGACTGTTGACACCAGCACGGATAAAGGGGTGATCATCAAAAATGAAGAAGGACACTCCCTGCCCTTACCAACCGGCAAGTCTGGCGATTATGATCTGTATCGAAAAGACGATCTCGCGCTGGCCAAAGGGGATTCCATCAGGATTACCCGCAATGGCTTTGATGCCGAAAAGAACCGGTTGAATAATGGCCAGATTCTGGAAGTCATATCAGTCAATAAAGCGGGTGAGTTGCATTTGCGAAACAGCGTTAGCAAAGCGGATTATAAATTAAGTAAGGAGTACGGCCATCTGGCTCATGCGTATTGCGTTACCTCTCATGCCTCCCAGGGTAAAACGGTTGATGAGGTGTTCATTTCACAGCCAGCGGCCACCTTTCCCGCAACGGACGCTAAACAATTCTATGTGTCTGTATCGCGCGGTCGTGACCGGGCGCGGATTTATACCGATGACAAGGAACAGTTGCTGGATCATGCATCACGCCTTGGTGACCGGCAATCGGCGTCTGAACTGGTGAAGCGAAAAAATCAGACGCTGGATATGGTGCAGCAACGCATTCGAGCCGATTTAAACCGGACACCGGTCAATAAGGGAAAACCAAAGGAGGTCGTCAAACCAGCAAGAAGCAGAGACCGCGATTATGAACCAGGGCTTTAAGTTACGCTTTGATCAGATGCGCGACAGCAATCCGACCGATCCAGAGGCCGGATTGAAACCTGTCGATCAGGAATTCTATCAGACATCGGGTCATACCCGTAATCTGTGCTTCATTTGGCCCGATGGTCGGCGAATGTTTTTAAACTATGCCTATCTACTGGCGGGGGAATTTGAGCCTGACAGCGATAAAAACAGCATTAAGCTTAGTTTTTCATCCCACACGGTTCTCTTACAGGGGTTTTCCCTGGATGCGCTTTTTATGGCGTTACTAGATCATCTGCCACGATTGATTGTCGCGATTGATCCACGTTACGTATTGAAAGACGACGCAAAAGAGGCAGTGGTCATTGAAATCACTGTTGAGCAAAAAGAGGCTTAATGCGATTCTGTTTCTTGCTAAAAAATTAACCTATGTCTTTAAGGCATACAATAACAGACCGCGCACCCACTAGGTACGTGGCATTAACAGGATCAACGCCCTCATCAACAAAATCGTCGCCAGCGGCCAGATACGTATTAATGATCCGACTCCAGGGGCCCGCTTCCTGTATCGAAAATTGTTGAGCCTCCCAGTATGCATTAATCATGACATACAAGGCCCGGTTCGGGGATAATTTTAACGAATAAGCGAAACTCCGCGCACTCGCGCCAAAATCGGGGTTACGTTGATTAGCTCCATACCATGTAACATCGTCTTGCCAGAAACGGCCTCTTCCCAAGCCCGTTTGCTCTTTTCTAAATTTGATTGCCTTTTTGACAAACCCATGAAACCCATTGAATTGAGTCAGGCGATCCCAGTCAAGCCATGTTGTTTCGTTATCTTGATTATAAGGATTCCCATTACCACCCTGGGTATTTAAAAATTCGTCTCCTGCTACAAACATTGGCGTTCCATTCGCCAGCATCAGGAGCGTAAAAAAGTTTTTTGCCTGGCGTTCTCGCAGTTGCATGACTTCTACAGGGACATTGACATCCCCTTCAAATCCGCAATTCCAACTCGTGTTGTTATCGCTATAGGCCACTAAATCATATAGATTAAAGCCATCATGGCAGTTAATATGATTGATGCTTTGATAGGGGTGATACGCGTTATAAGTATCATCAGGAAAGACATCATTACTACCATATAAGCGTAACATGGCAGCGCCCACTAACCCTGCATCACTTTTAATATAGCGACGGATATCATTTCTAAATTTATCGTTCCACTGACGCCACGAGAGACCTGGATAATTTTTGCCTAATAAATAGCCAGCACTCTTGCCAGTGGCATCCCATGGTTCCGCAATGAGCCGGACATTCGCTAATACAGGATCGGATGCAAACAAGGCAAAAATGGGCGTTTCGGCTGAGTGGTCTGCATTATCATCAAAGCGGGCAAAAATGGGTGCTAAATCAAACCGAAAGCCATCGACATGCATTTCCTTTACCCAGAACCGTAAGGCATCAACGATAAAACGTTGCGTTGCAGGATGATTGGTTCGTAGCGTATTACCGACACCGGTAAAATTAACATAGGGATTGGCGGGCGTTCTTGGATCGGTATTTAATAAATAATACGTGCT
Organism: Spirosoma foliorum; assembly: GCF_014117325.1. NCBI lineage: Bacteria > Pseudomonadati > Bacteroidota > Cytophagia > Cytophagales > Cytophagaceae > Spirosoma > Spirosoma foliorum. The sequence continues at coordinate 6,561,595 of NZ_CP059732.1, forward strand.
ATTGTCGATCCCTTTAAAATGATAGGTTGGCCCTTGAATATCCCCTTCAGCACTATGATTAAAGACAACATCCAGAATAACCTCAATACCGGCTTTATGGAGTTCTCTGACCATTGTTTTGAACTCCATAATTGACGACTCTGGCGCCAGACCCACCGAATAGAACTGGTGAGGAGCAAAAAAACCTAGCGGATTATATCCCCAGAAATTAGCATTACTGTTTTCTGAGGGCTCAAATTGAAAGACCGGCATCAGTTCAACCGCTGTAATACCAAGATCTACCAGGTAGGGTATCTTATCAATGATACCCGTATACGTGCCCCTGTTTGAGAGGGACACGGCTGAGTTGGAACGATGGGTAAAACCACGCACGTGCATTTCATAGATGATGAGATCCGTTGTATGCCGAATGGGTTGATCTCCCTGCCAGTCAAACGGCTTAGCCACCTCTTTGACCGAGCGCAAACAACTTAAAGCCGCCTGTCCAGCATTTGAACCCTTGCCTAAGGCCGCCTGTCGGCTAAACGTAGGCGGAAAATAAATCCCCTTGGCATAGGGATCAAGCAAGATCTTATTGGGGTTAAAGGCGTGAAAATAAGGGTCTTGATCGGCGGCATTTGCTGCTAAAGCTCCCTCTACCTGGAAAGCATAGTACACAATGGTCGGTATATCCGTCTCTAGTAAACGACAGTGCCAAACCCGTTGTGATTTATTTCGTAAGGGGTCCAGTTGGATAACCCTATCAGGCACCTGTACTTGATTGGCTCCATATAACAAAAGCGTTACTTTGGCAGCGTGGTTTGAATAAAGAGCAAAGTTATAGGACTGTTGAAGGCTATCATAGGTAACGCCTAGCGGAACAGCAATTCCGTCTATATCAAACCAGTTATCTTCCATATTGCTCGCAGACGTATTCAGGTGAAACAGGGTGTTTCCGGCGAAGATAACGGATTGGAAATCAAATTGCTCCGGGAAATTTCCCGTATTTTCCCCTACTAAATACACGATCTTTAATGGTTCTACAACAAGGCTTGCCAAAGCACTTAACATCGTTTAGCTGCGGTCATCTGAACGTTTTGCAAATGGGTTAGAATAAAACCATTTGCTTAAACGAACGAAAAAAGCCGGGTAGCATTCTACCCGGCTTCGGTTAATTAGGCCTGTGATTTGTTACGCCGGACGACTAAAGTCGCGTCCTGGCCTTTATCCTTCAGGTAAGAGATGCCCAGCGTATTGATGGACAGGTTTAAGCCTCCTCCGTCAGTGTGTTCCCAAGCAGCGCCCACGGTGAGCCAGTCGGACTTGGCATTGCCCTCCTTGGTTTCGACCACATAGATCGTATGGGTTGGTAGTTTGGAAGTGGTTTCGGTGTGGGTAGTCATCATCAAATCTCCTTTTCTGTTTGGTTGATGATGGGAGCGGCCTTAGGTCAAGCGAGGGGGCCAGCTCCCCGAAGGGCAAAAATCGATGCGCAGCCAATCGGCGTAGCGTCTATTTTTGACCGAAGTCGTCAGAGCTTTTTTGACTGGTCAAAAAAGAGGGATCAGTGTTAGCACCAGCGCTTGACCTACGCTGCCATCACCAATCAACCAGGACAGGAAAGCAGGTTCTGATGAAACCCACCAAATGATCCATGGCCAATTAACCGCTTTATGCATGTGGTGCCTCCTCAAGGGTGTTGTAAGGTGTGGATATACTCAACGGCTTTCTGGGCCTGGGATGCGGCTGAGACAATAAAGCGTTTGTCATCTTTGAGCACCTGGAGCCAGGATTGAAGATAGGCCGAATGATGCGCTTCCGGCATCGGCTCAAAGCCCAGGTCAGCAGCCAGAAAGCAGGCTCCGAGTTCGGCGACTAATTCTTCTTTGGCGTAGCCTTCGTCACCGTAGTGTTTACGACCTAGATCACGGTTCAGGCGGGTGGGGTGTTTCGTCCAGTGGGTCAGCTCATGGGCCAGAACGGCGTAATAGCCTGTCACGCGGTCAAAGCTTTCAAACGGGGGCATCTGAATGCGATCTCTACTCTGTATATAACTTGCTTCGCGCCCGGTATAAATCTCCGCCTTGGTCTGGGCGAAGAACGTTTCCAACTGCTGTATGCGATGCTGCGGATTGGCAATTAGGGGTTCAGGCGTTTTGTAAAAACTCTCCCCTAATCCATCAATCTGCGCGGCATTGAAAACGGTATAGGGTTTGAGAAACGGGATTTGATTGATGACTGTTTCGCCTTTGGCGTTTTCCTCTTCCTTGACAATTTTGTCGGCATAAACGATCTGGGTGCCTTTCTCTCCCTTACGTACAGAAGCTTTCAATTCAATGGCCTGTTTAAAGGTCATCCAGTAGGGCGATGTATAGTCCTGCTCGACAGCCGTTCCCCAGAGCATCAGGATGTTGATGCCGCCATAGGGAACACCGTTCCAGCGGAGCGGGCGTGTGACCTGGCTGGCCAGATAATCGGCGTTCCAGGGTTTCCGCCAGGTGAGATTCCCGTTTTCCAGATCGGACAGAATTTTATCGGTTACACGAGCGTAGATATCCTTTTGCGTTGCGGTTGAATGGGTCAAAAGAGGTTCCTTTCTGGTATGGGTTGAAATAGATTTTTTGGTAATGGTCATTAGCTGTTCTCCACAAGTCAGGGTTACGGGGATGAAACAGCCCGGCAGTTGAGCCGAATGAACCAATATGAATTTTGGCTGGGCGGGGAATGCGCACAGCGCAGGCGAATCCACGCGGGGCGAAAATTCCTGTTGGTGGAATGAGCGATGTCGGGTACATCTCCGTCCTGAAACCTTATCTGTGGAGAACCGCTGTGACGAATTGGCAAAACTATCGTCCTATAGGGAATTCATCGGTTACCCATTATCATCAACCCGGCATCAGACCCTCATCTGCAAACGAGATGTAGTTCTGTGGCGTGATGATCAAATGATCGAGGACGGCAATATCAAGCAGTTTGCCACCCTCTTTAAGCTTACGGGTCAGCGCCTTATCACTATCGCTAGGCTGTAAATTACCACTCGGGTGGTTATGTGCCAGAATGATACTGGTCGCCTTGCCTTTTAAGGCCGTCGCAAAAATAACTTTAGGATCGGCTAGACACGCATTCATGCCGCCCGTCGAAATATCCGAAATGCCAAGACAGTTATTTTTCTGATCGAGCAGCAGAATTTTAAACTGTTCGATCAGTTCCATGCGATTTTCATCCCACGCATGGAGCAGGATTTCATACGCCGTTGCCGACTTTTTAATCTGAATGCGATCCTGATACGGAATTTTATTGCGGTAGATGATTTCCACTTCATTGACCCTGAAGAGGGATTGCAGCGTGTGTTGATCCATGTACGCCATCGCCTTCACAAAGTCAGATTGAGTTGGTGCATATGCCACGCATTGACATCCTTATGCTGGGCATAAATCCTGTTCATCGGCTTATGGACAAGATCCGCCTGAGTTTTGAAAAATTCATTCAAAGCAATCGTGGCTTTTTCGCCTGCCGGATCATTATCCATCCAGCTATAGGCGGTGCGATATCCGTAATTCTGGATGTAGGGAATGACCTGTTTCAAACAGGAAACTGAATGGAGAATAATCGTATCATCTTTGAAGCGTTTCCCATTCAACTTTGCAATGGCCGACAGGTAATCCATACCGCCTTCAAAAAGATGGACACCCTCCGGCTTGGGTTCGCGGCCACGAATAAAGGAAATGGCTTTGGGGCCTAGCGATCCTTTAAAGAACGGGTTACGCAGCTCATACCCGCCCTCTTCGTTCGGAAAACCAAGGGCATAAAAGCTTTTCCTTGTATTCTTGTTACGCACGTGGATTTCTAGGAAGTATTGTTGTGCAATAGCCAGAGGAATACCGCGCTTTTGCAGATAATGGATCAAACCCAGGTGTTGGATCGGCTTTTTCGATTTTAGAATTAGGGATTGGCTCTTCTTACCATCTCGTTCTACTTGAAGGGGCGTAAATTCATAGGGCCCCACTCCCATATTTTTGAGCCAGCGCAAAGCGTCGGATACGGTATAATCTTCACGGTTGGCTTTGAGATAGGCGCAGGCAAAATCAACCGCGTTACCACCAACCCCTTCACCATGATCATACCAGCAATTGGTGATCGGGTTGACGTCAAAACTAGGTGTTTTCTCTTTTCGAAGTGGTGACAGATACCGCATTTTCGCTTCGTTAATGCGCTTGGCTTCAATGTGTAGGCGGCTCAGAATTTCGACAATAGGTGTCGCTTTCGCATGATCTATGTTCATGACGATCTCCAAAACTAGAATGTGGGAATAGAAACAGGCGTATAGAACTGGAACGGGTTAACGCGGACTCTTACCGGCAGAGTCGCTGTTCGATAAACTTATCTAAATCAGAACGGCGATACCGCACGGCACGACCTATCTTGATTGGCTTGAGGTCATCATAACGCTTTGTGCAATCCCAGACGGCCAGTGTACCAGGGGAGACACGAAGGTATTTAGCCGCGCTCTTTCTATCCAGTAGCGGTTCTGGAGGATTTCTATTGGGCATGGTGCATCTTTCGTAAAAGGGGCGATTTTATCATCAGCAAGAGACAACGTGACGTCTATACAGTGATGCAGCTAAATAATTTTAAGACAGCCTGTCAATTCAATTCGTGGTTGATTAATGACTAATAACAACTGTTTATCAACCAAGGATCGTTGACGAAAATTATGTCTCTTTCACGCTGTGTGTTTTACTTTTTTATAAAAAATGAAGTGGTCAATTCGGTAGTATCGAGTCTATTTGCATGTTATTATATTTATATCTGATTTAATGAAATGACTTTCCCAAGTCCTTTCTTCAAGCTGGTTATATATTATTTAAATGAGGCATCGGGTTCGAAGACTTTGTTGCCGCATATCATGCCCAATCAGTGTAGCAAAAACATACCCCCCTATGTAAGGATTCTATATGGACGATTTATCAACATCCTCTACCAAACTTTTAGGATTTCTCCGACTGGAACAGGTTTTGCAGTTAATACCGGTTAGCAAAGCAACGTGGTGGAATGGTTGCAAGTCAGGCCAGTTTCCTAAACCTTATAAACTGGCACCACGAATTACTGCCTGGAAGATGAGCGATATTCAAGATTGCATGAATAATTTTCAATGTAGCTGACATTAAATTGGCAGACTGGCCTTCAGGCTTGCCCCACAAGCAGAAGCCTGAAGGCCGGTCTTTGCTCGATCTAACTTAGATCATGCAATCAGCTTACAACTATGGGTGCAATTAAAAAAAGGTACATAAATCATCACGACATCGCTGTATAAATCTAATCCTGTTAGTATACAGCGATTTTTAGTTATGTATGGTATAGCTAAACAAAAAGGCGGACACGGTCCGCCGTTGCGGGCCGCTGCCGGAAAATCTATTATTTCGTAGCTAAAATCCCCGAAAAAGTAAATTTATTGATTTACTAAAAGTCTCACAAACTCAGTTAAAATGTAAGATTTTGAATTTGATATGTGACCGGGTCGCCGGTGCGGATGACTTTATAAGACTTTATCTTATAAAGTAAGAGTTTGCCTGGGCTAGAACTGTTTCCATCTCAAGAATAGGACGTTTAAAAGACGTACAATATAAAGTATTCAGCCTAAAATTAGTTGGCGCTGGTTAGTTCGTAATAGTATAAAAGCCAAATTGATTACGCCATTTACTTAATTTAATGATCGATAACGTTACAGGCGTCATACTCGTAGAATGGCGAAACTCCTAATAAACATTGGTAAATCCACTAAAGATGGCTAGTAATTACTTACTAAGAAAAAACGGGAAAACTCCCCTTTTATTCAGCCAACCAATTTATAATTTTGATCATGAATTATAAAAATCTAGAATACGCCTGCAAACGAATGAACACATAACTATAATTCTATTCGCAATTAAACAATCAATAAACTATGGAATTAATGGTTAAAGGTAAGGCAGGTTCTCCTGCCAATATCGCCGTTGCTGTAGACCCTGCGTTTTCAACCACCGTTGTTCTTGGACAAGGAGATAATGCAAAGATTTTTCCTCCAAGCAGAGAGTTTCAGGCCATTGGAACCTTCCCAATGTCAATACAAATATTTTTCCTATTTCATAAACGCCCTTGGGGCTTAGCGATACAACAGGAAGGTGGATCAGCTTTTTCTACGACAAGTGCAGCGCAGCAATTAAATGATGCTATACTTATATCTCCTGATATCGCATCAATTACATTAAATTTTGAAAGTGATGAATAAATTAAAATCTGGCTGTTTAGCTTCCTTCATATCAATTATCTTATTTTGTTACTCAACGATTGCTTACACTCAGTCCACTCCAACTAGTTCAACCTCTGCCCCAGGTTCTTCCTCAGCTCCAATTTCAGATACATCATTAATGATATCTACTGGGGTCACATCTGCCACTTCAGTATCCGATCCGGATAAACTTAAAGTGACCCCAGGTTCAGAGCTTCAAGGAGGCCTAGGAAATTTTGGGGACCCAGCCACCCATCATGGGTTTGCTTTAACAATGAACGGCAGTTTAGGATTAACTAGCAAACCAAATACATTTGGTTATGATGCCTTTTCGGTTAATACGAATGTTGTGGTTGGTTCCAATGAAGTTGGGAAACGAATATTTCTTCAATTCGGAGCAGCAAACTGGTTTACACCTGCTTTATCCTCTGTCTATAAATCAGACGTTTTATCTACTGAGGACAAGGCGGCTGAAGGTAAAACGGTCAATAGTATAATGGGGGGGCTAGCCATTCAATTGGCAAATAACCGGGAATTTGATAGATTATCCCCTCAAGAAAAAAAGCTGCTAACTGATTTAGATCTTAGCCTTGTAGCTTCAGGAACAAAAAATCAGTTAAAAAGTGACTCAGTTAGAAAGTATATCGAAGACTATATGTGGAAAGAAGTCGTTCGAAAGTCATTAAGAAAGTTTAGTGCAATTATAGGCGGAGTTTATCGATTAGGAAGCTTGGGGGCTGAAACGGATATTTCAGCGGCTGATCTCTATCTTACAGCTGCTAGAGGAAAGGGAATATTTGATTTTGTTGGCTCAATCCACTATTTAAAACCATTTAAGGATGAATTGGTCGCCAAAAATGCAATTACAGGAAATCTGGGTTTCTTTTTTGACCTCGATGATGCTCCGCCAGTAAATACGATGGGATTGTCATTTGGACTAGGGAAGTATAATTATGTAGAGAAAAATCTGGACGTTCAGAAAGATGGAAAAACCACTAGAATTTCGGATACACCTCATACTATTAGGTTCGATGTTACATTGTCATTCTCAGGTCTATTCAAGGATTTAGGGCCACTTGGTTCCAGTATTGCATTTAGATATACCAAGCTAAATAATTCTAGTACAGATAATGAATCACAATTTGTGGTCTTATTAACGACAAAGTTTATTAACAGTAGAAAATAAAATATTCAAAACCAATAGTATTAGATGGAAATAAATAGTAATAACAAGAAATCAATCTTGAGGGTTGCCAAGATTTTACTCATTTCTGCAAGCATCATTTTGCTCTATTCAATTTCTTTTTCAAATGGCGATAGTTTGGTTCATTTCATTATTTATTTGTTTTACTTTATTGGGGCAAGTATTTACGTCTTTCTGCACCTTGAGAATATTATATTTGATCCTCAGGATTATAAACCGAATACCAAGAAAAATGATATTGTATTTAAACTTCGATTAAGAGCATTATTATTTAACAATTTATCAGTGATCATATTCTGTTTCATATTTGTACTAATTGTCATCAGTTTCTATTATCTGTTATCTCCACTTAAAGATAAGAATACAAGTGCTACCGTGGCGGGAATAACCTTAACAGCTGTAACAACTTCGTTGATTTTTTTAGTCCAAATTGCGTTTCGGGTATTTAAATACATTTTACGTGTTGCAGCATTTTATAATGCCAGAGCTGATGCTATTGAATTTAGCTTGCTGGATGCATCTGTAACATTAAAAGACTTGATGGAATTATTTACGCCATCAACTTACGATATTTCTGATGTTACAAATGATCAACAAGCACAAGGAACTATCTCTGGAAATGTTCTAAATGCTAAACCACAATTTCAGGCTACTGCCTCCAGTACCACCGGTTTGTTACTGAAACGCGGAGAAGAGCTACCATCAAGCGTGGCAGATCTATTAAAAAAATAGAAGGCAAAGTCTATCTCTTCTGAAAATTGAACTTTACGACTAAGTTAAAAGAAGTTTCGGTATCGCTTAGAGACCTATGGCTATATACCTTTTGAAATAAAGCCTATTTCATTTTATCGAAGTATGTACTGGTTAAAACAATTGTAAATTATTACAAATTACGGAGGATATATAGAGACGGCTATAGGTCGTTCAGCTTAATCTACAATTCAATACAATTCCGATCAGATGTTAAGTCCTTTGCCTGAGGTTCTGGGAGAAGTAAGTGGCAAGTGTGGGTAACACAATTCACGATTTCCCCCTCCACCTTAAGAATAGTTACTCTCATCTGGTAACAATAATAGATCGTCGTGTAGGTTGATTCAGTTAATACAGCAGCACCATTTGCATAGAGGTTCTTGTATGTTTGCCATTCCAACACGTCACAATACAGTCTATATTCTCAATAAACACTCCACTTTATAAGAACTGGCGTATCACAATTAGCTGTACGTAATCAAATGTGGAGTTTCTGTATCGAACCAGCCCCTGGGCAATCGTGACGGTTTATGCCACTTTTTTAATTATACCCGACTATCTTTTTGAGGCTTTTTTCTTTAGTGGCTTTATCCAATAGATCAGCATAGTCTTGCATCATTTTCTTGCGTTCGGCCAAGTATTCAGCGCGATTATAAGCTGCGCGAACTTTATCACTGTCTTCATGCGCTAATTGGCGCTCAATAACATCTGGCTGATAGCCCTTTTCATTCAAAATCGTACTAGCCAGCGTCCGAAAGCCATGTCCTGTCATCTGGTTTTGATAGTTCATCCGCCGTAAAGCCATCAGGATAGCCCCATTGCTGATATGTTTGCTTTTGCTGGCACCACTATGGAACACATGGTCTCGATGCCCGGTAAGCTGTTGCAGGCTTTTTAAAAGAGATAGGGCTTGCACTGATAACGGCACAATATGCGGTCGTTTCATCTTCATGCGTTCCGCTGGTATGTGCCATTCCTGATTTTCCCAATCGATCTCTACCCATCTTGCACCAATAAGTTCACCAGTGCGAACGAACGTTAGCGCCAGGAATTTCATGGCAGCTCCGGTCAAATTGTTATTTTCAATCCCGTAAGCCTGTATGGCCTTCATCAGATCGGGCAACTCATTTGGGTGGATACAGGCGTGATGCTTCTCTTTCACTGTGGGAAGGATATCCCGAAGGTCTGCGGCTGGATTATGAAGGCATATGCCGCGTTGAGCGCCGTAGCGAAAAATCTGGCTTGTCAGTTGTTTTATGCGTTTGGCTGTTTCAATAGTTCCGCCCTGCCCGGTTTTCTCCAATACTCGCACGACATCAGGAATGGTAATTTCGGTTATGGGGAGTGCACCAATCAGTGGAAAGACATGCTTTTCCAGGCGAATCAGACATTGTTTGCGGTATTTTTCAGCAAGTCCTTTTTCCTTAATAGCCAGCCATTGCCTCGCCACTCGCTCAAAGGTATTTTCACCCTCAGTTATCCGGCGTAGTTTTTCGGCTTTCTTCTCGCGAGTTGGGTGTTTACCTGCCTGTTGCTGCTTACGAGCCTGATCACGCTTCAGTCTGGCTTCAGCCAGCGAGGTATCAGGATAACGGCCTAAAGCCAGCATTTGGGGTTTGCCATTGTAATAATAGCGCCAACGCCAAAGTTTGCTGCCTGCTGGCGATACTTCCAGAATCAATCCACCACTATCGGTAATACGATAGAGCTTTTCCTTAGGCTTAAGAGCCTTGATGGCAAGTTCAGAGAGCGGCATTTATACCCTTAATTCTACTCACATCCATGTTGGATTGCAAGGAATCTGTTTAGACGTAGATAAACGCAAAAACCAGTAATTCCAAGGGTTTAAGGGGCTCTCTTATGCTGTGTTAGACGGCAAAATATGAGTAGATGGCTCCTCGAGCAGAAAGCTAACAAAGTGTATAAATTATTGAATTCACTATTGAAATAGAATTCGAAATAAAAATCTACACTTCTTTCTACCTATACCATTGCTAGATCTAATTATACAGTATTACGTTCATTACACAAGGCGTCAAATAAGGCTGTCCCTAGTTGATACACTGCGAACCGACACAGATATACGAAGCTTAATCGTTGATAACATTGATAACTATCATTTTTACGATCTTATTAGAAGATAAAGCCCGCCCTAAATTCATTGATTTAAATTATGATGAATAAATAACATGCCCGACGGTTCACAAAAGGCTCAAGACGATATTGGTTTTATAGTGTCGTCAATTTAAGTAGCATACATGAAGGATTCTTCGTCTCAAATGGGAGCGTTTTCATGAGACAGGGGAATTGAATGAATTCATATCGCTCATGCCATTTAACGAACCTGATGATTCCCCATTACAAACTTACTACCCTGTTGATGAATAGCTTCTAGTTGGTGATAAACTGAGGGCAAACGTCGGCGAGAGATGACAAAATGAACCTGATTACTTACCACGACATAAGAAGGTAAACGCTGATCCGATTAAAATGAGAAAAGACAATTACTTTGAAAAAAACCTGACAATTCTAGCAAATACAAAAAAGCCAGCCAAAGCGCCAAACACAGTTGGATATAGCGGAGCTTTTAACATATACCACACCAGGACAATAAATAGAAGGAGAACGCCCGCAGCGGCAACGAAAAACTTCCAAGCTCCGCTTTTCATACAATTCAAAAGTTTACAACGACAAAACAATGTATTTACTACTCAGTCTATCAGTCACTTGAGGGTTAGTGGTAAAAATACTAAGAAGAAAAGACAATTGTTGCGTACAGTATGGGCGATGTTTATTTTGCTCCGACTTTAGTGATCGAACAAATTTATCGTCGTAGAAAACCTCAAGCTCAGATTGTTTGCATCTTACTATAAAGTGCAACATAAATACATCCTAGTATACTAGCGCATCAACAATATTACCGTTCTAATTAGCTGGTAACAGCGCCTGCTTCAATGCTTCAACTGCTAGTTTTACTCCAATCTCTTGAGCTACCTTTAAAACCCAACTTCCCGCACTCGCTAATTTTTCAAGCATTTTTGCTCCATCTCCTTTTCGAGCTTCTTTTTTTGCTTCTGCTACATTTGCAACAGCAACGTCTTCATCTTCTGTTTTAGCCAATTCCTTAAGCTTTAATCTTAACGCTTCAAGCTCGACTTCTAAAGAAGATAAATCAATTCCCGACTTTAGGTTATCCCATTTTTGATTATAATTCACTGTCCCAGTAGAGTTTCGGCCTATTGATCCTACAATAGCGCCACCCTCGACGTGAATTCTGTCGCCAGATTCAAAGTTATTTGTATTGTCTCCCATGATATAATTTATGACTGTTTGCTTTACGAGTTTACTGACTATTGTTTCAATTTTTCTTTCAATGTTTGGCCTAATTACAGCCCCCTTTACTTTTATAAGAGCTCGGCTTATTTCATCAAGATACTTTTGTCTAGCGTAAGGTTTGAATTGATCTTCTATATCTCTAACCCAATCAATAAATTTTCCTTCTTCTAGGCCATCAAGTTGCTTTTCACGGCGCATAATAATTTTCGTGGCACGGTTAAGATAATCTTGCAAGAAGTCGAAGCCTTCTGTTCTTTCTGATAGATTTATTTTATTCTGATTTATATTCAATAAAAATTTACGTAAACATTCGCGTTCTGCATTTAATCGCATAAGGGATACTCTAAATAAACGAGCAGTAATTCGTTCATCATAGTTTTTTTTATCTACAGCTATAAATACACTGCGCACTTGATATAAACTTACCGTTAAATATGCACCTTCAATGTTAGTAACAGATAGATTTTTCAATTCACTAGAAAATTTATCTAAGCAGAATTTATGAATATTTTTATTAGGCATTGGAAAGTCGATATGATAATTATTTTTAGTAACGCTCCAATTATTGTTGTCAATATAACCTTGAATATTATTTAGATTATTATTGTATTTATAATTTCGAATTATTCGTGATTCGCAAAAAAGAAGGGGTTCTCCAGCTTGAACCCACCAATCTTTTACATCATCTTTATTAAAATTGTGAATTGTAGTTGATTTTAGATATAGATTTGCTAGGGTTTTTCCTGCAGTTGCCAGTTTGCCAATCCAAGGAGTATTTCCTGGGCGACGAATAGTAACAGTAAGATTTAGAAACGATTCGACCACTTCTTCATAAGTAATATATGCTTTCTTTTTCGGATTGAGAATAAGTCCTATTTCAAATTTACCGGTAGCTAAACCATCATAAGAAAGCCTTTTAAAAGCAACTTTATATGGCCCGTGGTAAAATTTGAATGAAACAACATTACTATAGAAGCGAGGTTTGGTAGTGAAAGAAATTGCCTTTGAAGCATTGCAGACCATAGGCTCAGCTAGCCAGCCTTCAATCCCAGTCATTTTACGACTTACTATTCCTCCCACTGATCGTACGTATTCATGTTCATATAAGTCTAGCCATTGTGGCCGGCTACATTGACCACAATTTGTTGGAAGAAACTTTCTTAAATCAAGAAAAGGAAATTGAATAATAAGTAACATACAAACTTTTAGTATGGACTTGCAACAGAATAATAGCCAAATTTTTAAGTAACCAATCTGGATTTGTCTACTGTAATACTCAAATGAGTACAGTTAATCTTACACTAAATACCTTCGTTGCCGTTTATATCAAATATGCAGTGGCCTTCAGCTATTTTTAATTCAGTTTATAACTTTCGAATAAGACTTAGTTCGGTCAAATCTAACAACTACAAATATGCTCACCCCTATAAAAGGGTGAGCATAATTTCTAGCTCTTCCTCACTATAGGAGGTCGAGCATCTTACTCTTAACCCAAATCTCGTAGAATCTACGAGTGAACTAAACTGGACTAGTTTCATACCTCGCGGCAAGAAACTTAAGGATCGGTCCTAAGCCGACGAGTGAAAAATAATCAAATTTGTTTATATAAAAATAAAGTAATACTATATTTATTCAAATATACTCTCGCTGAGAGTTCAAACTAATCTTAGTCCCGTTAAAGGAAAAGCTGGAAATCGATCGTAAACTAACAGGTCTAAGCTAATGTCACCTAGTTATAGGTTCAACAATTTCCGAGTAAAGATTTTATCCCTTAATAGGAGTTTCTAAGATATACCGGGAAAACCATCGGAAATCGCGCTCAAATGTGATTTTATTATCATAGATATCCCGTCCCTCCACTTTCAGGGTAATATAGCTTAACTGCTTACGGACATGGTCAATTATTGATTCGTCAGCATGTTCACCAAAATTCTTCTCGAAAACCGCCAAATACGTATTAGGCAAAATCACTCTTCGGACTAAATTACCGGCTGAAATATGCATATAGGACTTCGGGTCAATATCTATGCACTCTTCGATACTGGAATATGTAGTGCCATGCTTACTGAAAGTGAGTCGATCAATAATTAGCGGCCCCAAGCCATTATTGCGGATTTGAATTCCAAGCTTCTTTTTATGATCTGGCAAGTCAATCTGCCCTAAAGGTTTCAAAGACTTTTCATTATGAACCCGTTGCAGGCGTAATTGATAAAATGTGGCTAGCAAAGCCAACATAGAAATGATGATTGAAATTGTGACTGACAAGTTAGCCCCCTGCTCGAAAAGAGGTTATATCATCTTATAATCTTGCAGTAATTTCAATCGCTCCCTTGCCTGGAGTTCGTAAATCAGGGGGATAAACTTGTAATACAAACTACATTGAGGGTCTTTACCATTCACCCGGTACACAGGACAGCCGCTGGTACAGACGGATTTATAACGGCATGATTGGCAGTCTTGCGACTTCATGCCTTCATAGTGGCTGCCCTGCTCGATCATATCAACCAAATCCATACTGTCATCGAAGATGCTATGTGAGAGCTTGCTTGCATCGCCAAAGTGCACATGGCAGTAATTGACCGAGCCATCTACATAAATTGCACCACCCGAAAACCCTGACGCACAGGTCTGAAAACCTAATTCATTGGGTTTTAGATCACAGAATTGATGCCGATTTGAAAATTGCCAGCCGGTTTGAATGGCATCGCTCATGACCACATAGGATTCCGATAAGTGTCTTTCCAGCAATTCAGCGTCGATGGCCTCGCCTTTAACAATGGAATAACGAAACGGGACATCAAGATCAATCAAGTATCGCGTTAAGTCTGTTAAGCCTTCCAGATTAGCATTACTGACAACCGTACTGGTCGATACTGGTATATTATGGGCTAAGAGTTTGCGTAGGTTACTATCAACCAGCTTAAAGCTCCCTGCCCCCGATTTGAATGACCTGGTTGCGTCATGATGAATTTTCACTCCGTCGAGCGACACACCGTAACTAATATTATATGCTTTGGAGAACTCAATAATCTCGTCCGTTAAAATTGTTAGATTGGTAATGAAAGCGACATCCAGAGCGCATCCCAATTCTTTTAAGGTTCTTCGCGCGACTGGGATAAACGTTCGCCACGCTTTGAACTGTGTTAAAGGTTCCCCTCCGGCCAGCCTAAGCTTAACGCTATTCAGCTTTCGCTTGCTAACAGTTCCAACCAGCTTATGCAGCAATTGCCGTTGTGTAGCATCCTGCATGCCACTGCTGGTATTCAGGGTTGAGATGTAGCAGTAGCCACAGCTGAGGTTACAGCGGTTAGTGGTGTGAATCCAGAAATTCAAGGATTTCGGACTAGCTGGTTTCTGCGGTTTGCTGAAGTGATCGTCAAATCGGATGATCTCGGTTTGAGAAAGAACACCTAAAAATTTATCTAAAACGTCGGTTTGAATAGAAAGTTTGTTGCAAAGTGCTGACGTATTGGTTCTGTTGTCGATAGCTGCAATAATCTCGTACTGTGCTCTATTGAGAATACGTAGTGAATTCGGATAGGCACAGTTGACTGCATAAAAATGCTCATTGTCAATAGCTCTTACCAGCAGGTGGGGCGATTTGATCGGTATCAATGTTATCATCGCTTGGAGTGGAGCTATATCCGATACAATCGCAGTCTGTGTTACGTGATGTCATGGTCAGTTGTTTTTGTCCGATGAGTTGTTTGAGAATTGAGAAATCATCGAACAGGATATCGTTCTGGTGAATTGCCGTCATAGTCGAGGTGTTTAAATGTGTTGACTGCTATAAAGTTACTGTATTGGATACGGTCATTATCTGTGCCGCTGCTTGTATCGCACAAGGTCATCACTTGTTTTTTACCAGAGCGATTTCACTTAGATTTGTGCATGGACACGCCTACGATACATCAAGGCCGCAACATCAAGCGGATTCGGGAGATTCTGGGGATTAAACAAGATGCCTTAGCGACATCTTTAGGCCTTAGTCAGCAAGCTGTATCCCAACTGGAACAGAAAGATATATTGGATGGAGACGTACTACAAAAGGTGTCGAAAGCACTTGGAATTCCAGAAGAAGCAATAAAAAACTTTACGGAGGAAGCTGCTATTAATATCGTATCCACCACTTTCAACAGTCATGACCAATCGACTTCTATAGCTTATCGTTCATCCTTGACGTTTAACCCAATTGAGAAAATAATTGAACTTTATGAAAGGATGCTAACAATTGAGCGGGAGAAAAATGAGCTGTTACAGAAACTTCTGAATTCAAAAGAGTAAGCTAGGCGCAGTATTAGCTGTTTATCCATTCCACGAGCTATAATCAGAAGGCCTTTAATTTTCCCCGAGACAATGTGGATAACTCGCCAATTTTTTGTGGATAACTTTTACGCGTTTTATTCAATTGGAAATAGCCATTTTCTGTAGATATACGGCTCAGTGCTCTCAAAAGTCCTGATTTTCTATAAAGTAATAATGAAGTATTATCAAAAATCACTTTGATCAGGCCTCATCTAGGCACCCGTACTTGCAACCTACGTGCTTATTTATATAACTCAATCTTTTGTCTATCATCAAATTTAATGCTATTAATAGCATTGACATTGTCTAATTTTATGCTATAATTGGCATGATATAATCAATGATTAATGCGGTATATAGCATAAAATGACCTATTGGGACAGAAAACTCATCAGAGAGCAACTAGATCAGAAACTCAAAACCCAGCTTGCTGCTTTCTATACAGATCAAGGCTGGATAAAGCTTATCCGTGAAGCCTTGGGTATGTCTACGCAACAACTGGCCAAGCGAGTTGGAATTGATCAGTCCCGGATTTCTCGCTTGGAAAATGCTGAAATCGACGGTGATTTGAAACTCTCTTCCCTTAAGAAAATAGCAGACGCTTTGGATATGCAGTTTGTTTACGGATTTGTTCCTAAAAACAGCCTTGAAAGCATGGTTAGGGAGCAAGCTCGAAAAATAGCCCTCAAGCGTATGGGCCGGGTAAACCATACGATGCGTTTAGAGGAACAAGAGCTTACGAATGACGAAAAAATGAAATCGTTTGACGATTTGGTTCAAAAGATACTTATCGAAAACCCTAAGGATTTCTGGGATCAATGAGCACGTTCGATTACCCGCCGGGCGCAACGCCACTAAATCTTGAAGAACTAGATGGGTTGAAGCTCAAGCATATTAGAACACGGGCCGAACTAGACCGCTGGGAGCAAGAGAATATTCAGGAGGCATTAGCTTGGCTATCGCGCCGACGTAAGGCTGACATTTTGGACGAAAAATTTATTTTCCAGCTACATGACAAGATGTTCAATAAAGTCTGGCAATGGGCCGGAAGTTGCCGACGATCCGATAAAAATATTGGTGTAACCTGGAGTCGTGTTCCCGTTGAACTGAGGCAACTTCTGGACGATACGAAAACATGGATTGAATATTCCGCCTATTCACCAGATGAAATAGCATTGCGATTTCATCATCGCCTGGTTTGGATACACTTGTTTCCAAATGGGAATGGCCGACATGCACGACTTATAACCGACGTCCTGCTAACTGAACTATTGAATCAGGAAGCCTTCACTTGGGGGAGTAGCGATCTTTCTAATTCTGGTACAGTCAGAAAACAATACATTACAGCGTTAAAAGCCGCTGATGCCTATGATTACAATTTATTACAGAGGTTTGTCCGATCTTAACTAACTATCGAAAACGGTCACTCTTATTACAATATATATAACCGTTTATTTACTACCAGCGCTAACAAGAATTGGGCGCTCCTAAAGGAACACCCACCAAAAGAGATAGCTAAGTTGGACAAAACGCCCGTCGAAGACAATCTAGCTCTCATACAGTATGGCTACCTTCTGGAGCTGTCCTTCATCTTATCTTTTTAACGAATAGTTAATTCGGTTTCATTTTCTCTGCACAATACCTCAAACTTCGCTTTTTTATATCCAGTTCATTCAAAACGTTCGTCTTCGCGACGATTTTTTTCACGCGCTTGTTCTCGATCTTCTATGATAGCAGCTTCCATTTTAGAATGTGTCTCCCTTGCCCAAGCAGATATTTGTATATTCTTATGAAGAAAAAAGTCTTCAAGTAATATAAGACGATATTGCAGAATATCTGCTAATGAATTTGACCAAGACCTCGGCCAAATGGCGTCATTAAGCGCAGCTATAACACTTTCTGTACTCGGTGCTTTCTTAAGGATAGTACCTATAAGAGGATACCATTCTAATCTGGACGTATCCTGGCTATGAAAAAAAACATCGATTAAGGTCGCTATTTTTTCGTAGCGTTTAGAAGGATCAATATCGCACCATGAAATAATCAGCGAATCAGTTAGTTTAGTTAGTGGGTTTCTCTTCCTGGAAAAACTATCAGAAATTAATCTGCGAAGCTGATAGTCTTCTAGAAGGTCTGTTCCAATAATAACATCAAGAAATGCTTTAGGTTGTAATTCTGCTATTACTTCTAAGAAATCGTCGCATTCATCGGCATAAAAGTCGCGAGATGCGAAAGCGTCAACTATATTCCGGCATATTGTAACGGCGCTTTCACTAGCACTTTCACCCAGCAGACAGTTTTTAGCTACTGTACTTAAATTATAATCCATCAGCCTGCGATCAACATGTTCAGAATATTGATAACCAACCAATATAGCTCTCCCTACTTCGAGCAAAGTTTCTGGACATTCCTTGTCATCAGAGCTACGGAGGAACGAACTAAATAAATCTAATGCAATATCATCTCCCCCTTCTTTTGATAATATTTTCATTATAAGGCTAGCTGAAGCTTGGTCAATAAGTGTCTGATCTATTTGCCTTAGCCAAAGGTTCCTATAGGCTATAAGAGGAGCAATATTAAAATCTAATGCTTTATGTAGGCGCTCGATACCATTGGCGTCAATTATAACATTTGTTTGAAAATCAGGGAACCAACAGCCTAAAATCGGATCAGTAAGAATTTCATCCAATATGATGTTTGACAGCTCTATATCATTTTGATACGTCCCAACTAGGTATCCTTGAAGCAAAGTAGCATTCCTTTTACTTTCATCAGTTTTTTCTAATTGATCTCTGAGTTTTTTCCAGAGTGCGTTTCTATCATTAGAACCTTTTGCTAAGCCTCGCCCAATAATCCATAAGCGGTTGCTTTCCTTATACATTAACTCAGGAATTAATATATCCAAGCTTATTTCATCCTGAGCTAATAGCTGCGCTAGATTAAATGAAATTTCATCTACTTTTTCCCAATTTGCACTTGGAATATCTTTGCGCTCATCCTCGTCGATATACATTCCTCTGCTAGAGAGCGCATATGCCCTTATTTGCTCTACCAGATTTACTGGTTCTAATAATCTACTGAGATTTCTTAGCTTCCTTAGGCCGTCATCATCATTATCTTCTTTATCAAAGTATATTGCTGTCCTTACTTCAAGCCAGCCTTCGATCCAAGATCCAGTATTTTTAATTTTTACAGCGGCATCTTGTAATTCTTGCTGTACATTTGACCTTGTCCATAGGCCTCGGAATTTATTCGCTAATATTTTCTTTAGTTTATCCGATAAGTTTGAATCTAACAAAATAATATCTACGCATTTTTTAATTAGATAACCATGCCAATTAGATAACTCCTGAACAGTTTGAGGAGTATATCCATAGTCGCGTGGCCTGGCACCAAAATCAAAACTATACATAGAATTAAAATGCCAAGCTTCTAGAGATGTTTCTAAAAGCAGAAGCCCTAATTCTTGTTTATTAGAATCGGTGCTAGTAATTAGTTCATTGATAAATGAATAGCGAATTTCTATTGGGGCATGTGTTCCTGAGAGATATAAAAAGAATAATGATTTTAATGCGGCCTTAGCATTCTTTCTCTCATCATCTCTTCCAGACAAAGTCAAAAGATAGAGCACTCTTACGCTTTTTATAAAAAGTTCGCTATCGTAAGCTACTTTACGAAGTAATTGTACGATACGCGAGTGATGGGCAATAGACCCATTATTTGATTCAACATTTTTTACAGCCCTTTCAATCGCTTCCAAAGTATTTTTGGGAGAAACTGGGGCTATGTTTTCTAATACATTTATGCCAAAGTCGTTTAGGTTCTCTAAGTTATCCAACCATCCATCTTCCTCAAGCCATCCATTTACAATTTGTACCGCTTCGTCGCTATCGTGGAGATAGTTTAATCGGCGCGTAAACGACTTTATTAATCTTTCAGAGCCATTTTCAAGAAACGTCGATACAATGCTATTTAAAGGGATCGTTTTTAGGGCATTTTTAGCCAGTCGATTCGCAATTGCTTGTGGCAATAAGGCCCGCCAAACACTTCTTGATTGTATAAGGTCTCTATTTCGGAGCTCGGCCACATCCCCGTATAAAGCGTGTACTGGTTTGTTGATTAATGAAGCTAGAATAGATAGTTCAGATATGGCATGAGTTTCTGTTCCTTCGAATGAGTATACTAGAGACATCACCTCAGCTGCTTTCTTTAAATCAGCATTTGTTTCATTCCGCTGTCGAAAGAGTCTGTCAAACAGTTCTTCATTCTTAAAACCAGAGAGCGTTTCTCCTTGCCGTACTGTATTTGCTAACGCAATTGCAATTCTAGCATTCCCCCCTGAAAAACTAGCAATACTTTTTGCAGCTACTTCACTTATATGTCCAAATCGTTTTCGAATCAATTTATAGATTAGTTCATCGCTGGAAGGTTTCAGGCGAAAAATGTGTGTTTCTTCTGCCGAATCGTCCCGAACATCGTATTCAACTGTAATCAAGCTTAATGTACTTCCTGAGCCAGAGCATACCTCCGTTAGCTTTCTGTGCAATTCAGGAGGACAATTATCACATACGACTATTGCCTTGGTTCTTTGAGTTATTAGTTGTTCAACAAATGTTCTTGGGTCAGGATCAGGCCCATTTGACATGTCTGTATAAAAGACTTGAGATGAGTTTAGTGGGGCTTCGCCAATCCTCTCGTCAAAAAGGGCTTGTACAAATCTTGTTTTCCCAACCCCAGATAAACCAGCTAACCGAACACAAGAACCTTGTGTGGCTAAAATCGCTCTGATTTTATTTAATCCAGCTTCTATGTCTACTTCTTTCTCTTTAATTTTTTTTGTATCATCAAAAAGACGTATGCCTTCGTCAAACAAATACTCTCCTATCACTTCTCCCGGTTGAGTCCAGTTTTCATAGGGCTGCCACCCTTTTAAATTGCGGCCTACTTTATTTCGAACCCATAAAACCATTGAAGGGTGTGTTCTCACCCAGGTCGCAACCCTTCCCCGATCATAGAAGTCAAGGTGAATCTTTTCGTGGTTAATTGCACCTATTACGGCTTTTTGCATCGCATGACGACGATCTTGTAAAGCCTTATAAGATGTTGAACCAGTTGAGCAGACTATTATATAGCTTCCGCCAGCTTGAATAAGCGATTTAATCGAATCTCTTAATATACCGTTAGGTTTCATCTCCTCGACTATGGCAGACGCGGACATATCCGGTTTCTTGACCTGAAATCCATTCTTAAGTCTTGGTATAAAACCTCCTGAAATTATATTTTCAAGCTCAACAACAACATCAAGTCCACCATCCTTAGCATCTTGATGTCCTCCCCAGGTTACTCCCCTTGGGGAAAGTTCATGTGCTTTACAATCTGCTTCACATAGCAAGCCAATGAGATCTCTCAAATTACTGTCACTAAGCTTTGCAATGTCGTCACCTGAAATTTCAAATAAGTTTTCCATCAAGCTATTTTCAATAGCAGTACGTTTTAAATGTTCGATAACCTAATTATAGAGAGATACTGATTCCTTAATTCAAAAAGAAGGTGACAATTTTAAATTCTCTCAAATCTAAATAAATGGAAGAAAACACTTGGCTTTGCCTTTTTAAAGCCAAACTTCACAGATTTTCTTTTTAGCTGATGGTTAGTTTAGTAGGTGATTTCGTTTTGATGTATCATAGATTATCGTAGACGGTTTCGGATAATTCCCACTGTATCTTCATGTTGCGCTTCTCTTTCGTACTCATCTGCCATACTTTTTAGAATGGTGGAAGCCACAAAAGGATGAGAAAACTCCAAAGCCAAGGCCCATCTCCTATACATGGAAGCTAGTTCACGCTCTTGGTCGCCATTTTCTCCCCGCATATGGGTACCACGCGAATTAAAGAGTTCAATGGTGATACTACGGGAAATTTCTTCAGATTGAATTTGTTCCAGAACTTGCCTTACTGGCTCACAAGGCCAAACACCATCGACACCATTCGGAGACGTTGCCAGCAATTTTCCCAAAGAACGATCGCCAGCATTCTGCCGCCCCAATTCTGCACATGATTTACGCACTACATTGATCCATCCTAAGAGTAAGTCCGGGTCAATCTCACCCTGTTTATTTCGCCCTGGTATAAATTTTAGGCCCTCTATAAGTTTGTATCCCTGCTTTGCTCTGTTCTGAATATGGTCCGCCTTTTCAAGCCTCAACTCTTCCGGATCTTCTTTTCCATCTTGACGTTTATAAACCCACGCGATAACTTGAGTGAAAAATTCGGGATGATTACCTATATATTTTTCCAAATTAGGAGCGCCGTGTTTTGCTCTCAACCCTCGATAATGTACCAAAATATCAATATAAAAAAACTCTAATCCTGCCATCTCTTCTACCGTGAAAGTGGCGCTTTCATTCAAGATTTTGAACGCTTTTTCTATGTGATATTCCTTTAGTGGGTAGTGCCCTTCTGGTTCATCTCCACCTATTACAAGCCTATCCATAAGTCTAAACAAAACGGCAGGGCGTAGTTTTTCAAACACAAGATGAACGCAATGGAATGCTGCGCGAGGACGCTTGACCATGAGTAATTGATCAACAATATTGTTCAACTCATCGTCAGTTTGGTTTCCCCAGCTTGGTATAACCTCGGTCCAATACATTTGCTGACATGATGAATCCATTTCCTCGATAAGAGACCAAGTCGTAGTCCGAAAAGGAGCTTGTTCCAGCAACTTTACGAAGTTCTCTTCTGGTAAAGATACTCTTAGCTGCTTCAGTACTTCTGCTCTTGCTAAATCATCTTCAATTGATCGAATAGCTCCTTTGACAAGATTTTTAAAGGTCCATGAATTGAATTCGTCTCCGGGTTTTGTAACTCTTAACAAGAAATCAACAACCTCTTCTGGAGCTAAAACCGAAGTGACCATTAATGCTCCGATCAGGTCAGGAGATTTACCCATTTCTGCTAAGTTTAGAATACCTTCAATTCCACGTTCCGCCTTAATATTCTGAAGGGCCTCACTTCGCATTTTTGTAATGCGGTTATCTCTTTTTTCGTAATCCAAGTCATCATCTTGTATTTCATCGAAGGATTCTTGGACCCAGATGTCACGAAACAACCATTCATACTTATTCAAAAGATCAGTAGGCTCTAATGCCGTATAAGCAGCTTTAGCGGCACGAATAAGCCTACTTGAGTTACTCTTTTCACTCTGAGCATCTCCCTTGTGTGACATGATCATTACTCGAATTTTCTCTCGCACCTGTGCCTTGTCAAAATCATTGGCTGTAGCGGCCCAATTTCCCACGATGCTCCATAGGGTTTCTTGTCGCCTATTATCTAAGCCATGAAGGCGTTCAACAAGATCACCGATCATCGATCGATCATAAGTCTTCCAGTTTAAAGACATATCGACCACTTTCATAACAAAGGCCTCTATTTCAATATCCTGCTTAGGTTCCCCATATCCTTGGGCATCATTTCGCCAGCTAGGTTTGTGGTTGTAATTACCCGTGTAGTGCAGTTGACCAAATTGCTCCATGCATATTTCCCAGGCAATTTTTGGGAAACGTATGGAAAGAAGTTCTATGGTTGTTAATCTTTGTTGGAGGCTTGCAGCAGTTTGTGGCATCCAGGAAAGAAAAATAGCCTTAAGTGATTCAATTGGTTTATTCACCCAGTTATCATCAATTTTGATTTCAGCGAGCTTTGCCAGTACGAAAACGACTCTTGAAAAGGTTGTGGGTGACCAAGCTAAACTCTCTAAGGCCCACAATAAACCAGCCCGCGAGGTGCCGCCAAAGATTCCAGAATCGGCCGGCCGCATGAGGCCAAAAGATGCGGGCTCAACTGTTTTTAAATCCTTCTCTAATATTTTTAGAAATTCGTCAGGGGCGGCTTCCGCATACGTCGGTAAGTCACGATCCTGTGCTTCCAATGTGCGGGTTGTCAGCGGCTCACCCAGTAGTTTTCTAACCAAGCCAACTGCCATAGATTCGACATTTAGCCCTAATTTCTTTTGAAACAATTTATTCCCATAGACCGCTAATAAGACAAGCGTTTCACAAATTCCCTTACGTAATGCCCCTGAAATTTCACGCATTTTTCCACGAAGCATGGCAAACAGGCGATCTTTTTCGGGAAGATCCAAAGAAGGCTCATCTTCCGAAAGGACGAAATCAGCAACTTCAAAATAGGTTTCTAATTCAGAACGAGTGAGCGTACCACTGATTGCGAATAAGAGATCAATTTTAGAAACAACACCACGATATGAGCCAACCGACCAGACAGGGGAATCATTTAACTGTGTAAGTTTTTGAAGTTGTTTTTCTAGCTCTTCGTATGAGGTTTCCTTTGCTAATGAAGACAAAATAAATTGATCCAGCTTATTAGTAGAACTCCATGCTCCAGCAAACATAAATGGCACCAGGCTAGTCGCAATCTGTCGATTAACAGACCAATCCGGAGCCCTAACGGCTGGCACCTTGGAAAGTCTTCTTCGCAGAACAGTTAACGAGCGGCCAGATTCATTTTCAAGTCTATTCACTTCGTCTCGACTATACCCAGTTTCCTCAAGAGCAGAATGAAACGTGTCATAATTTAACGGCTCTAATAAGACATGCGGCTCGGTATTAATTGCATTACGAGGATATACAACAGCCGTATAAATAGTGCGGCAAAATGGTGCCAGTTCACGTTCAACTTCTCGCGTAGTAGCAATTGCAATGAAGTTTGAGGAACCTATAGCAAGCTTAGGAAGTATTCCCGGTTCATCGAAAACAACAATCCGATCCCGGAAAGAAGCTAGTTCCGTTCCCGTTTCACTAAATAATTCAGCTAAAAAGGCCACTGCTTCTTCCGTTGAATCCGCAGCAATAATAATGGGTTCCTCTGGTTCCTTAGCCAATATAGATGCCACCGTCTTTCTCGCCCCTTCCACAGCAACTTTAAATAAAGTTCTTGGTAATGGCGGAGAAGCGACTTGTGCCCAATCAGACCAGCATTGATCAAGCGATCTAGTTTTACTTGAAAAACGTTTCGTCTCATTAGCAAACCAAGTTTGCCCAGCTACTGATTGTTCCAGCCATTGCTCGAGGTCGCTGGCGTCATAAGCACGGATATCCTTCCAATGTCCCTCAGCTTTCCGTTCACTGATCCATTGTGTTTTTCCAGGCCAGCGACGTGGCGTGACAAAAACAAATGTCGTATTGCTACGATCTGATTTACTTTCGGCTTTCGTACTTTTTTTATAATCGTGATCAGCTTTGCCTTTGATGGCCTCGTTACAACCAAACTCCCATCCAGATTGGCCTTCAGGAATCCACGGAGTTCCTGAAGTAGCGGTAACAGAACCATCGCAGCCTGGACGCTGAGCGTCATCATTCCCAGAAAAATCAACTTTTGTTAGTCCGACACCGGTTGAATGGACGAGTGTACGCAGAAAAACCGAAAGACGTGATCGGGCACTGATATTATGATCAACCCAGGTCTCTATTTCATTAGCTACAATACTCAAAAATGGTGGTACATATGCGTTTGTGTTGGCTGGTGCACCTTTTGTTTGTGCAACGTCATAAGCTGCTTGTAAATCGTGGAGCTTTTGCGCAGGAATACCAAAGGCTCTTTCAATTCTAGCAGCCATATCAGAAGACAATGATGAATTCCCATTTATAAAATTTGAGAAGGCAGGACGTCCAATACCAAGGGTTTTTGCCGCATCTTTAACTGTTATCTTCTGGGGCGTTAGAATCGTTTCTCGGATATACTCGCCCGGAGTTTGTGTAGTATTAATGTCCTCAAGGGCCATATCAAAATCAATTTGTATTCTGTAGCGCAACACGATACACAATATAAAAGTTTCAATTTGTAATTAATTTCAGTATGGATGTTAGACGCCAATCTTGCAGGCAGAAAATCACCTGATAAAATGCAATTGAAGTAATGGCGATGCATCAGCAGCCATTTGCCCATGTTCGAGTAAAACTTCCCGGTATTTGATCAATGTGATGGCTTTCCAATCTACTGCCGTGATTGTTTCTGGCAATTGAATCGTATCGCGAGCGAATACATCACGCAACCACATTTCCGCAATTAGTGAATGGTCAAGGTTGGGTTGATAGCCTAGCAGCCAGACTAGTCTTGAGCGCACAGCATATCCATAAGGGGAAAATGTTCTATCATAATTTTGATAGATTTCTGGATCGTAGATTAGGTATAGATTGGGCATCATGTCTGCATTGCGGATCAGTTTAACGTGCTCATCGACCTGATGACGAAATTCACATGATGTCATCTGCCTCTGTCGGTAGCCCTGCAGTAATCCGCGTAAATAAGGCTCATAGGGTAAGATAACATTGTCGCTGGGGAGATAGCCTAAACGTTCTTCGATCAACTCCCGGCCCTCGTCTTCAAGATCAGGCAGTATTGTAACTGCGGTAATAAGGTCGTTCCATTGCACCATTTCCTTGCGGCCTTCCGTAATGGCCTCAGCGTAAGCATCATCGAAACGTTTAACATCGCCGTTGTAATATTCATCAATGATCGTCTGGTTTGAATTCATTTTTATGCTCCGGTCGTAAAAGCATTCATTACATTCCCTATATTAGCATAACAGTAACAAACAGCAAACACTAAATACACAAGCAAATGAACGAGAAAGAAGGCGAAGATGAAGGGTATCCACCGGAATACGCCCATATCGAAGACAAGGTGCAGGCCGCCCAAGAGCGGGCTCGGCAGATTGATGAGCAGATCAAAAATGTCCCACAGAACAGTAAACCGACGCTTGCCTTCAGGCCACCTGGTTTCACACAACCACGCTATTTTAACCGCGAACGGGCAATCGCGTCTTTAGAACAGCAGAAATCTGAATTGAAAGAAGATACTTTCAGTCAGGTTGAGCAGGAAGTAAGAGAGGCTGACCCTAAAGCTGCTCGGCAAGTGCGTGATCAAGCCCGTGAAACGCTATATCCTAATCCGTTTAGACAGATGGATGTTGAGAAAAAGAATACATTTCACAGTAAGCCTAAGGATTTAGAGCTATCGCAGAATTATATGGATTCGATGTTTTCCCGGTCAAGAAGACTTCCTTCAAAAGATAAATCCCCTGAGCGAGGCAAAGACATGGATCGTGATTAAAATTTGATCACACTTAATCTTTATCCAGTTCAATGTCCCGACCTCTGGATTTGGTTGGTGTACCCTGCTCTTTTGATGGACGCTCTCCCTTTAGCCAGGACGGTAAACGATCTTTCATCCGCTCCGTCGTATATTGGTCACGTCCTGCTTTAAAACCAGCAATGCGATTGCTCTCACCTTGGACGTTGGCTAGTTGTTCGGCCAATTGTGGCAGGTGCTGAGCAATCGTATACCCCTCATTAAAGCCTTTCAGATAATCTGGTTCTACTTTCTCCTCGTCTTCCATAGCTAGAACGTGTTTCGTGCGTTTTGTTCAAGATAGGCATTTAATGAATCACGATCATACACAATGATTTTCTTCTGCGGCTGTGAGAAACGGATCTTTCCCTCATCCCTCAGTTTCTGCAATGTCGTTTTCGATTTGATGTTTAGCAATTGCATGGCTTCCTCATCAGAAATCCATTTTTCTTTTTCTTGCCCGCTCTTCTCTTTAAGCCTAGCAACAACCTGTTCAACCAGAGCATAAAAGGCTTCATCTTGCAGGCAGATTACTTCCATGAAGTTTTTATTAAAAAAGAAATAGATGATTACGAAAGTATATAGTAAGTAAAATTACGAGAAATCAATACCCATCTTATTTCTGATCTTGATATAAAATCTGGACCTTCTATGTATCTATTACCACTTTGCATTTTTGCTATTTCGAGACCTTTAACAGCTTCCTTAATCCACGTATTTGCATCTTCGGTAGAAGCCAATTCGGCCCAGTAAATTGTTGTTATATAGACAATGCTTACTGTAACATAAAGGTTTGAGGCCATGCCTCTTCTAAGTCAATTGCCTTTACGGTAATATCTAAGGAGTTATCTAATGCTGTATTGTATAATTGGACTTCAGCTCCAGATATTTTCCTTGGCTTAGGTACAGTTTTAGGGCCTAGGATACTACTTGATGCTAGTTAGTTTTCGCTCAGAAGCTTTTCTAATTAGCTACGGTCTGTTATCTGGAGATTAGTGTTTGCCGAAACTATTCCAACATTAAACTTATCCGCCATGTAGCGCCCCAGTTCAGTTTCTCGACTTTTTAGGTGTAAAAACGAAAAGATTACAACTCTAGTTTTTCTCTTTGCTTCAATCTATTTAGATAAATTATTCGCAATTTGTTTTAATTGTGAACGTATATCTTGAACATAAGTACTGTGTAATCCAACGAAAAACATTATAAATAAGGAAAATTTATTCATGTCAATGAATAAAAAATTAAATCATTTTACAGGAATATTTTTGCAACTTAGCTCTTGGTCTTGCATTTCGAAAAGTTGGAGATTTTTTACTTTGCGATCACCTACTGCAAAAAGAGCACTTCCGCTAACTGTAATACCATATTTAGAATAATAATTAGTAATCACGTCGGCATATCCATTATTTTCGGTAGACCCTATGAAAGTCCTATCTGGTCCATACTGTTCACCGGCATCAGTAATAATATTTACTGCTCTACTTTTATAGCTAAATGATATATCAGATTTGTCAGCCCGATCATTATAAATAGTAAACTGGCATGTCAGAAAATCACCACTTTGCGAACACCCTTTAAGAGTAATTAGAATCCCTTCTGAGTTTCTCCCACTGCAAATCGGTTTTGGAGATGGAGTAGTATGTCTAGATTGATAAGGATCTTTTACTACAACTATTCCATTTATTAATCTATCTATATCAGGAGTTCGAGTTATATCTCCAGCTACTGAGCGTATAATTATTCCTCGTTGGATATCAATTATTTTAACATTCACTCGCACGCTCTCACTGAAAGAAGTGTAAGTACCATAGATCAGAGCCTCTATCCCAGCCAATCTACCTAGCTGTATCGCTGTAGAAGGATCAGTGAGGGCTTTACTCTGCAGTTGGTTTTCCTGCATTAAGATGTTGATACGGCTTCTATCAATTACTAAAAATCCGTGACCGGCTTCAGGTAAATATGTATTAAATTCTTCACTAAGAAATTGACCAAATTGTGTAACAGATCCATTAGTATCTGTGAAATCGGCAACTGCGATACGCTTTTTATTTGTTTCAGCGATTTTTTTGCCCAGTTCCTGCGCAATCGACTTAATCTGCAAGTCGTACTGAGCATGCAAGTCATAAATAATTAAAAAATTAAATACAAGGAAAAGTATGATATGAATTTTTCTCATATTAAAATAAAAATTAATCGCTTTTCGAACAAAAACTTTATTAGCTTCGATGAAGTTATATTACTGGTTCAAACTCTTTTTTATGAAAATACGAGCTGAATTTACTAGATTAATAATCACTCAGCATAGCTCAGTTACAGGTGATATTTTACTATAACGCTGATTTTTCACTTCTTTACTTGTATAAAAATAAAACGCAAGACTATTATTTTTTATTTTTATCTAAATTGTACACATTAATAAATGGTAAAAAATTTCTTGCGTTTACAAAGATTAAAATTTTGAGTTGATAAATTTTGGCTTTACTATTTCTATGCGAAACAAGCTACATCTTTCAACTATTATATTTTTAAAACCTATTTAGCCATGTATGTGTCTTGATTGTAATGAGTTAGTCGGTGTAAGTTTTTGTATAGACTTTACATGGCTCAATGACAAATTGCTCTGTTTTTAATTCGACATCATTATCATTTCGAAACCAGATTTGATGATTCATATGATCTTGCTTTTGTTGAATGTAAACCTCTTTCCAACACTTCGTCTCTCCAGGATGAATATAGAAAACATTATATGCAGCATAACTCCACATATGCTGATTAAGCCCTTTGACATTTATTGAAGAGCCATTTGTTAAACAGATTACACAGGAGTTTTTTGTTCCACAGTCAGGGGCAGGCTTGATTTCAGTCCGTACTTTTGGAGTATTAGATGTATTGCTAGAGTTATTAGTGTTATTTATTCCAATACCTCCTACTGAACTCAGTAATTTGTTGACTTCTGGTGTACGAGGGATAACGCCATCTGTCCCGCCCAAACGAACAGCTCGTTGACTATCGATAATTTTTACAGTGAGGTCAATAGAGTTATCTAAAGGTGCATAATTGCCCGTGATAAATACATCTACGCCAGCAATTTTACCAAGGGTAGGGATAGTTTTCGGATCTAATATACTCTTAGCTCCAAACTTATTTTCTTCCATTAACTGTGCCAGTTGACTACGATCCAATACCTCCAGATTAGGGCTATTACTGAGGCCTAAACTAAACTTATCGGCCATATATCGGCCTAATTCGGTCTCCTGGTTCTGTAGGTCAAGAAAAGAGGCAACTGCAACGCGTTTTTTGCCTTTGGCTTCTATTTGTTTAGCTAAGTCGTTTGCAATTTGGCGTAATTGGGAACGAACATCTTGAGACAATGCATTATTGTAAATAAATATTCCAAAAAACAGGGTGGCTAGAAACGAGGAACGATTCATTTTTTTGCTTTGTTTTAGTTTAAGTTAAGAATAAACGATTTGGGTTAATAATATGAACAACCGCTTTACCGCTTTTCGCAATAGCAGATAATTTTCCATAAAAACAATTGCCTTTATTCTTTCCAACTGCATAAATATATAATTCGTAATTGGCATTCTTATACTCTGTTATAAGCAACTGTATAAAGGGTGTAGCTGCTGGTATTTACTCCCATTAATATAGTAGTGTATTTAATTTCTGCTCTACTTATCATCTATATAAAAAGAGTCCTTTTTAGAATATTTTCAAAATATGCTTTATAATCACAAATAATAAAATCCTTTGTAAAAGATTGATAATGTCTACCTTTTAGAGAATTTTAGTTTTTCAGTTAATTCAAGAGTTCTAATTATTGAGAGCGTTTGAGCATTTTCTTTTGAATAGTCAGTACCACTACCATCAAGTGTTTCCCGGCTGATTACTTGACCATTGTGCTTGACTGTCAATGTTACATGAGTTTTGTATTTGTGAATCTGCCCATTGGCCCGATTTTCGGGATCATTTTCTGTAAATTCAGAAATTTCACAGACAGGTTTGGTAGAATTCAATTTGCCCTTCTCATATGGAACAAATGAATAATTTACATACTGTTTAGAAAGAATTTCAGAAGCCTTCTCTGCTAGCTCAAATCCATTCATCGAACTCTCTTTGACGGTGATAACAGCCACTTCAACTTTGCGACGCGTGTTGGTAACATCAAAGAAATTGCTTAAAATGCTTTCCATTACATTTGCTTTAAGAATAATCCCAGTTTCTGGATTTTCAATGGCTTGAAGCATACCCAAGAAGACCTTTTTGCCATTGACGATTGTGTACAAAGATGACCCACTCATACCTTTACTAATCTGTTCTTTAGGAAAGTAAGGTCTGATGACAATTCGGATATTATCCTTTTCTAATAAGAATACCTTCATTGACTTGACTATGCCATTCAATTGCGCAATGTCAAGAAAACCATCTACGCTTCCAGTTAGAATATTTTCATAGTTTACATCAATCTGCCAATCCGTACAATACTGTTCACCTCCTGCTATGATTCTTACAATGGCCAAATCGTATGGATATAGTTCGACCAATTCTCCAGTAGACAACACACTTCTAGGACCCCATATTGAAAAAGGCTTATTCATATCTTGAACTACATGGGCAGGAGTGATCACAAAACATTCACCTGACCTAGTCCTTAGTATACCAGATCCATGCTCATGAGCTTGTATATGAACGGCTTGCTGCCCGTAGACAAGCTCATGAGTACTTAGTCCTAAATAGGAAAGTATAATCACGACAAAAGCTTTCATTTTTGCCAAGAAAGGATAACTCCTTTTATTAAGTTATTATCTTTTAAAAAAGTAAATAAGCTTGTAAGAAAGCCTAATGCACCGAAAATGAGCGAAATAATTTGAAAGGGAGATGCTTTTGATAAGCGATCAAATTTGGTAGCTTGAATGTCAACTCCGCTATTTTGTGTTTTCGGACCTGGTTTTAAAATAGTAGCCTGTTTAGCGATTACGCGATAAGCAGCTTGCATACATGGCTGTTCATTAATCGTAATAAAACCAAAAGCTTTATTATTTTTATCATCGAACGTTATTTGATCACCTAAGTAAAGTTGATTGGTGCCTGCCTCAAACGTATCAGTAAATGTTGACTTCCCGGTCATATTGATTTCACCACTTCGAAGCACCGCTGTACTCTCATCTGGTGTTTCAAAATCAACGGATCGGCCTATATTCACTACACCATCAACCGGTAAAATAATAGTTTGGCCGTTCTCAGCTCTAGATTTTATGTTACTGATGAAGATTTGCAGAAAATGGCTTGTATGCCTAACAAACTGACTATTTTCATCAAATATGCTTCCAATAATCTGATTTTTAGGAGCATTGAATTGTAAAATTGCTGGACCATAAGCTGTACGTTCAATAGTGACAGCGACTCCTTTATTAAGTTTCAAAGAGCCAGTAAACTTTTTAAAAATAGGATTGGTGCCGGTATCGTAGATATCAGCATCGTAAAAGTTTAGATGGCTACCATTTTCATCTACTGTTTGAATTTCTATTCGTTCTGTATTCGCGGTAATATTAAATGTAGTTACGATTGGGTCAAATAGTAATGGATAGGAAATAGCTGAACATACTAATACCACTATACTTATTAGCCAAGTCTTTCGTGATAACCAAGTAGTTCGTAAAACTCGTTTCATATTAAAACCGAACAGGTAAATTAAGAATGGAAGTGCTTCTGGTAGGCCATCTGACAATAATTCGTTTTATTCGAATTTCAGAATACTTAGTAAGATCGTAGCCTGATAGCTTACAAAGGCAGTTATAGGCTGTAGCAATTGGTTCAGGTATTTTTTCGCATTCAATAACATGCTCAACTGATTTATTAGATAAGTCACTTAAAATTAGCTCAGTATACACATCCGTATTTAGGTACACATAAGCTTGCTGCTGATTAAATTTAGGACTGTTCCAAGCCGATAGGACATAGCATTCTGGTTCTTCATCGCAGGCTTTTGTAATTTTAGCCAAGATCGTGATATCCTTAATGGAATAATTTTTTAATTCATTTTGGTACTGGGTTGGCAGGATAAGCTCATAAATACCTGGTTCAGAACCCACAATCGTAAAGGGTAGCTTGGCTTGATATCTCCCATCTCGCGAACTTATCTCTACACAAAGTAGAGGTTGAGTATGCTTGGGTATGCGCACAAAAAAAGAGTTTGGTACTATTTTATCACTATTTTCAAAAGCCATAATACCCACTCTCACCCCACCGCTAACCGGTATATTAGTATAAAATACCTCCCATTTCTGCAACATGTAACGTTTATCTGGATCAAGTTTCCTGATAGATGACTGGCTGAATAGAAAGGTGGGTAGAAGTATTAGGCAACAAAGAGCTATCAGTACTTTTAATATATTCATTCACTCATTCGAATTAAATAGTTCGTTAAATTGCTCAAATTTAGGGCTTTATGGACTAAATTATATCAAAGAAATTACTTTAAATTAAAAATCATTAATTCCAAAACTCCTTTTAGGGATTAAACGAGTTAATAATATTGTAAATTTTTGAAAATCAGTAATTTATAGTTATTAATTTGAATCGATAACTTAATGATAATATCTCAATATATCTAAGTAAAACTACAATAAACGTACAAGATCTAAGAGGGTATACAGCATTGGCGTCAATGCAAAAGTAAACTTCAGCCAACTTAAGTAATAGCTGATCAAAATTAAAACCATTCGAAAATTCAGCCTTCAATTTTATCACTGATGAACCACCTATTACATATAATTGGTAAAACATGCCAACTCAGTATACTACTTTTTCTGTGCATTAATGGGCAAGCTCAAGGAATAAAACCACGGCTGATGGTTATTCCGGCCGATGATTTGCTGAAACGACTAAACTGTTTGAAGTATATAACCATTAACGGCGTAACTTTTCTAGAACGGGATTACCAGAAAGCTTTTGCCGATCAGATCGATTTGCGCTTCGCCTGTGCCGCCATTGCTGATCAGTTTGCCAAACAGGGGTTTCTGCTGGAAGATCTGGAACACTCTTTGAAAGAACTCCATAATACGAACATTACGAGTGACATTCGCAACTTACAATCCGATGCTCTTACGCAGGTTCTGAATCAAGTACGACCCGACGTGGTTCTTGAATTGTCTTATCAAATGCAGAAGAGAAATGCGACCAATAGATTGATATTTGTGCTGGCGGCTAAAGATTCGTACACCAACAAAGTGATTAAAGCTATTGCCAATCCCGGTTTAGCCTCCCTTGAGGACAACGTTCCGGTTTTACTGACTGATCAAGTACTTAATAATATGAACACTTTTCTCAACGGCATTAATGAACACGAGGAAGATATCCAGACGAACGGCCGTACAATTAAACTTATGGTTTCGATAGCCGGTAGTACAGAGTTCGAACTATCGAATGAATGTAGCACTACTGGCGTGCCTTACAGGGATATGATTCTGACCCTGATTGAAAAATACAAACAACCCGATTCAGAGTCGCCTAATACAAAGCCGGGCGAAACAGATAAGCTAGTGCAGTTCATCAACATTCGGATTCCGTATCTAGATACTAAGAAAAAAAAGGGTATCTCGGCCCGCGATTGGGTTAACCTAATGCAGGCAGATTTGCAGAAAATATGCGGTGTGAAAGTGAAAAATGCCTCGCAGGGCCTAGGAGAAGGCCATATCATTCTATCACGTTAAGATATCGCTCTTCTTTCGACCATCTGACCTTGAGCAGCAATTTAAAGTAATGGATTTGTGCTGGCAAAAGCAGTTGCAGGGGCCTCCCTTTACGATTGCTAGTTACAAACAACTGACTAGTGGGACCCCAAAAAGAACAAATAAAAGTGTGCTGTATATACAGTAGTTATAGATTCTGAGTTGACTTTTTATCTGCTAAATTTCTTTTGTAAATTTTGTACAAATAAAAAATAACTTACAGATTTTATTTATTACCTTATT
Source organism: Spirosoma foliorum (assembly GCF_014117325.1). Lineage (NCBI taxonomy): Bacteria > Pseudomonadati > Bacteroidota > Cytophagia > Cytophagales > Cytophagaceae > Spirosoma > Spirosoma foliorum. Next base: position 6,596,560 of record NZ_CP059732.1, read on the forward strand.
GACAGTCAAGAATCAATGGGTGAAATCGGACTACTGACCCACTGTTTCTAAGTTAGTTTATTTAAGGAACATAGTACTGTTAAACAGCTCCAGTAGCAATTTAAAAGCTAAGAATGAACGGCAACATTCGTAATTGTTGTACCAAATAAAAAAACCGTCACAGTATTTAACTGTAACGGCTTAATTTTCAGAGTAGCGGGAGCAGGACTCGAACCAGCGACTTTTGCGTTGTGAGTCCTGCCAGCCCTATAAATCTTTGTTAAAAAATAAAATCCTGAAATGTTGTCCTATTGTTGTCCTGAACAAAAAAGAGGTTATACCTCTGAAGATATAACCTCTTGATTATCAAGTACCAGGAGCGGGAGTCGAACCCGCACGGGCTTGAGGCCCACAGGATTTTAAGTCCGGCGTGTCTACCAATTCCACCATCCCGGCATTCCATTTCCGCCGAAGCAGATTTTTACAAAAAAAGCACCGGGGTCGGTGCCTTTTTGTAGAGCGAAAGACGGGGTTCGAACCCGCGACCTCGACCTTGGCAAGGTCGCGCTCTACCAGCTGAGCTACTTTCGCGTTTTACAATTTGCCACTCTCTCGGCGAATTGTGGATGCAAAATTAGGCTATTTTCTTCGTTTGTCAAGTCTTACGTCTAAAAAAAACTAAAAATTTTGCGCGTCTATATGTATAAATCTGATTGTGAATAAATTACTCTTTATCTAATTTAATTCAAGTTGCGAGATTATAGAGCATGTGGCGTAAGTCCGTCGAAGGTATATGCCAGAAGGAATAAAAACACTTTCAAGAGGAATCCTTTGGCCGTTACCGCATGAATATGGCGGGGAAATAAGTCGGTGATCTGACTAAATGCCCCTTCAATTGGCTTGCGGAAGTGGTTCTTAAGAAACACTTCCCAAGGCTGGTCAGGGCGGTGAGAATTTATTTTGCGATGAATTCGAAGATAAATCTGTTCATGCTGGGCATATAAATCTTCCTGTTCATAGTCGGTGTAGCCTTTGTCGCCATACAGTTCACTGCCCGCTGGCAGATCAATAGTCATAGACTGCAGGGCTGTGACATCGGCAAAGCTACCTGCTAGCACGAAATAATCAACTGGCAAGCAATCTTCATCCACAATGACTTGAATCTTGAAACCGTAAAAATATTCCTTTTTAGCTTCATTGTAGCCATGATAGGCTTTGCCTTTCAGCAATTTACAAACCGGAATCCGGCAATTGCGGCAGACGGCTACGGGAAACGAATCAATGATATAACGGCTATTGATATTGAGGTCTTTAAGGGTAAATCCCAAGGAATGAAAGAGGGCTATTAACCGGGCTTCAAGTCGATGAATACGTCGATTAAATCCTGATTTGTCGATCATTTTTAAACCATGATGTTCGCGCATATATTTCATAGCCGAGCCTTGATTACCGTAAAAGAACAGGGCCGCTAGCAAAGCGGTTGTCGCGATTTCGGCATCATTAAGTTTACAATGAGCATCTTCTTTAGGGGCACTAAGCTTGAAGAAATCGTCTAAAAAGCAGTAGATTGCTATGGCTTTGTCAGTCATGGGAGTTGTTATTTTAGAACCTCGGAGACTCTAAAATACACTCCTGACTGGCAGGCTCAAACTATCTCGCAACTTGAATTAATTTAACAACGCATCATTTACCTGCGTGTCGAAAACGCCTGTTAGTACTTGTCCGTTACGTTTTACTTGTACCCAAATGCGATAATGACCATCACGCGGAAATGCGTAAGGGAACTCCACCATGTTATTTGTTTTCATAGCATGACTCATACCAGGCATACTTGTTGTCAGTAGCTTATTCTTTTCGACTTCGGGCAATGTTTTCAATTTAGTCACGTAGGTATCGATGCTATCACGGAATCGGGCAGCATTGGGGTAATGGAAAGTTCTGGCTGTATCGGCAATACGATTTACCAGGGAACCTTCGGCTGCCATTGAGTACGTTCCAACAGGATGCAAGTGAATATAGACCGTTCCATCTGAGCGCAGAATAACTGCATGCCCTCCCATGCCCAGATATGGCTCTAAAGCAGCGGCTTTTCCTTGTGCATCGGCTACAGCGAATTTTAACAGATATAGTTTCCCCGCTTCCAGAATCTGCGAGGGTTTGTCCATCCAAATCATCGTAGACCCATCGCTAAGTTTCACACTAGCACCGGGCTTGCCACACACGACCATGTCATTATCTAAATGGGGGACGTTTACTGCATTTGCTTTTACTCCCATCGGTTCGGTTACGAGCCAGCTATCGTCTACATCAGTTGGCTTCGCATTAGCAGCTGTTTCTGCTGTAATTTTTAGCGATGGGACCTCAACGGTATCGGTCAGCGTTTCAGCAAATCCACTCCGGTAAACCACATCAGCATAGAGCAGGTATTTGCCTCCCGGCAATAGCGGTAAAGTCGATTCATAGTTCAGCGTATCCCGACGTTCAGGGTGCAAATGCGCGAAGGCATCCAGCCCCGGCGTTCGAACTAAAAAAGCGTGCATAAGTTTGCCATGATCGGGCAGCATAAAACTAAAAAGCCGACGAGATCTTCGGCCACTACCAAAGCCTGTTGTATCGAACTGGATCGTTAGCTGGCGTTGCGCATTAGTAACACGCGCCGATGTTGCAATGCGTGTTGGCTGATAGAGTTGCTCATTCCGATAGTCTTCGGCGGTACTCGTCCACCAGGAGCGCCAGCCTGTTAGAATCAACACAATAACAGCCAAACCAACGCCCATGCCAACCAATCTCCGACGACCGAGTGTAGCAGGTGCTTTTTGACCGGGTAACAAAACGCCATCCGAATTGCTGGCGCCAATGATGGTAATGAGCATAACAACCAGCAGGAGACCCATTGCGGCCAATGCCAGACCCGTTCCCTGGGGCATTTCACGCAAAGCGGTTGCCATAGCCACAACAGGCACAATCACCTGCTGTTTACCATCGGGTCCATCGATGCTCAATTCAATACTCGACGAGCCAGAGTCCATTAGCCACAAATCTCCCTCGTAACGATTGGCTTCTACAGGGGTCAGAATATCGTGCGTTGGCGCGCCTTTATCGCCCGAACGGAAATAAATTGGTCTTGCTCCAATACTACTCACCCGGCCTTGTTCCACAAATACCGTTACGATGGCCGTTCCAGGCACTACATCAGGCGGTTTTACGCTGATTAGCAATTGATAGTTACCAACCTGTTTCTGTACAATTACGCCCGAACTGCCAACGTGAGCGGAGGCAATGAATGAATGAGTGAGTGATAGAATGAGTGAATAGAATAGGGCAAGTCGTATAACCCGTCCAGACATTCGTTTATTGCTTTTTATTGGATTCATTTCGCAGAATTTCATGACCTCTTTCCCTTAATACGCTCAATCAGCGAGCTACTCGTTTCATCCAATTTCCCCAAAGCAATCCAACTCGGGCCGAAAGGCTGGCGTAAATCAATGCCTTCCCAAAACCCATAGCAAATTCGGCTGGCGATTGGGTACGCCAGGGTGGGAAAGCATACCGATACTCCCAATCGGGCGGACTGCCATATGTCCAGGAATACGACAAAAAGATGCCGTTCCGCGCATAGGGAGATGTTTCCAGAAACTCGCCAAATGGCCATTGTACAGCCAGTAATATCAGCAAAAACACAACACCCAATAAAACGGCCAACACCCAATCGTTGAGTTTTCGTCCCGTAACCGGATTATCGAACCGATGCAAAATCCAGTCCATGGCAAAGGCTGGGATAATGAGTAGGGGCGGAAACACAAACGGCTGATAATGGGTGATTGGATTAAGCACCGGTCCTAACCGGGGAACGGCGGGCAGATGTTGAATGACCCAGCTTGGCAGGAGTAAAAACAACATAAATAGGCCTGCAATTGAGGTAATTGGCCACCGTAATAAGGAGGCTCGCCCCATAGCTACCAGATAGAACGGCAACACAATGGCTGCTGTAACATAATAAGCTGTACTATGCGTATCGCCCCGTTCCATTGTTTCAGAGAACAAAGAAAATAGCATAGTGAGCAGCAAGCCTGCCGCAATGGCAAATAACCATTTCAGGCGTATGGACGTAGTACTAACTAAACCAGTATTCTGGTGCCTGTTTTGTAAAGCCAGAACACCAATGATGGCCCCGAACTGTAATGTCATGATACCAATGGCCAGAATGGTATGTGGAGGGGTCAGAATCTGAACATCAAGCCCGTATGTGTTGTGCCACCAGTCGTCGAAAGGGGCCGATGTGAGCATGGCCAATGCTCCCCAAACGCAGAACATAGCGCCTAACGGCCCATAAAAAACACCCCAGAAAGGTACTGCCTCAGGGCGGCCAGGGTGATTTTTAGACAGCGTCAGGTTAAAAATCTGGTAGGCAGAAAATAATCCACCAACCACTCCCCCTACGTAAATAACCAGGTGTGGGGCCGCAAACAAACCATCACGTCCAATGCTCATGTGCCACATGATGTCCCAGAGAAGACCCATAATGACACAAAATGAAGCGAAGACAGCTGCGTAGATATAAATTGGTATGCTAAAACGCTGATCAGCAGAGGAGATAGATGGCATAAATAAACAAATTACCCGTAGGGCTTAATGATGCTGTAAAATACGAAATGTTGCGCAAAGTCGTGAGATCGCTTGGCAACAACGCTTACGCTCTCTGAGCCAACGGGATACAGTTCCACTGATTTATAGCGTTATTTGCGTATCGATGCGTGTACTTAAGCCAGATCATATGCTCCATTCCAATTTCTCTGCAAACAGTAAGTCGTTTGTAGCTAAAGCATTATTGATTAGCCTTAGCTTATTCATGAGTGCGTGTGTGCCCGACTTTTTAGTGTCGGACTCTGATTGGGTTGTTATTGAAGCCGGTGAACATGAGCCAAGCCCTGCCCGCAAATTTGGCTTACTTATCAGTCCGAGTGAAGTATCGGCCACGGTCACCTTCGATAGCAGCTGCATCTACGATGTCGGAGCCGTTGATGCCGATGACTGGAACAAAGTAATTGGCGTTGGATTTGTTGGCGCTAAAGATCAGCCATTGGATGGAGTCGCTCCTCATCAGGTAGATGGGGCACGGATTGGTTGGCGCTGGAACCCCCAACGGCAACGTATTGATCTGGGTGCCTATGTTTATGTTGAAGGCCAACGCATTGACTTCAAAGTAGCCGAAGTAGCCATTAATACCCCCACCAAAATGGTTATCAAGATCGATTACGATCGAAAAGTGTATCAGGTATTGGGTGGCAAAACGATTCCGTTCACCCACAATAAATCATTTGCGTATAACACTGGACTTTATTTCGGGGGTACCAGCGTGGCTCCTCACCGAATACGCGTAAAAATCCAGGATTATTAGTCTACTCCAGTGGCATGACGATCTCTCCTTTTGACCTGATTCTGTTACTGGGTAGTGTTCAGGGAGTTATTCTGGCGGCACTCTTATGGCTCAATCCGAAAGGTAATCGATTGCCGAACCGGTTATTGGCTACGCTCATTGGCCTACTGGCATCGATGAGTTTTGCGGTAGGGCATCCCATTACCAATCGTTGGGTAGTACTCGTGCTGGATTTAATTCCGCTTATTATTGCCATGCCCATTGGGCCACTCATTTACTTTTATACAAAGTCGATGCTGGACCCCGCTTTTCAATTTGGCAAAACCGAACGACGTCATTTTTATCCAGCTGTTCTGGATTTAGGCTCGAAATTCATAGGCTGGGTTTTCATTACTGGTATGCTGCTGGGATTTTTTGAGCGGGAAACCGGCCCCAATTGGGGAAATGCAATGGACGAATACGATACGTATGTTGATATTCCTCGCTGGCTATCGGCTACAATTTATCTATTTCTAGCCAGGCGTACACTTCGTCAGTACAAATCAACTACGTCAAATCAACAGGCAGGTCAACTTCCTCCTATGCGCTGGCTCTGGCAATTTGTCAATGTGTTTCTAGTTTTTCAGGTCATCTGGTTTATTCATTTAGTGCCTTATATCATCCCTGTTTCACGCGGCCCTTTACTTGATCGCTTTGGCTGGTATCCCATTTATATTCCTATTGCCATTCTGATCTACTGGCTGGGGTTCAAAGGGTATTTATTTACACGGTCGGAAAGCAGTAATAAGCCCACTGCCAAACCTGCTAATGCAGATTTGAATCCGCAAACCGTTGAGCAGGTCGTTAACGCGCTTTCGAGTGCGATGGAACAGGAAAAACTCTTCCTGGATACGGATTTGACCGTTGACAAATTAGGGCAGCATTTGCGACTTCCACCGAAACTGATCTCGGCAGTGCTCAATCAGCATCTACACAAGAATTTCAATGGGTTCATTAATGACTACCGAGTCGATGAAGTAAAACGTCGATTAGTCGATCCCGCCTATGAACACCTGACCCTTACCGGCATTGCCTTCGACTGTGGCTTCAACTCGCAGGCGACCTTTCAGCGTACATTCAAGCAATCAACGGGCGTTTCACCCGGCGAATACCTAAAAAATACCTCTCAAATCAGGATTTGAGCAGATCAGCGTCTGTTTTTCGGGCAGCTTTGACCCAAAAACGACCTGCTATGAACATATTGTTTCGGGTAATTATCTTCCCAATAGCTCTTTTCCTGATTCACTCAGCAAACGCCCAGCCCACGAAATCGACAGCCGAAAAGCTTGACAAATACCTGACCGCTGCCGCCAACCTGCACCGATTCAATGGCACCGTATTGGTGGCGCAAAAAGGAAGTATCCTTCTCCAGAAGGGGTACGGTTGGCGCAATGAGCCCGCTAAAATCCCGAATGACACGACTAGTATTTACCAGCTTGGGTCAATCACCAAAACATTCACAGGGGCAGCCATACTTCAGTTGCAGGAAGAAAAAAAGTTATCGATCAAGGATAAACTGAGCCGATACCTGCCCGATTACCCCAATGGTGATCAGATTACCATCGAGCAGCTATTTGCCCATACGTCCGGGATTTATGACTACAAAGGCGTGCTTTATTCGAAAGACAGCCTGGAATTTACCCGTCCTGTCAGCAAAGTGCGCATACTTTCCACATTCAAAGACAAACCACTGGCCAACAGACCGGGGAAGGCCGTCAATTATTCAAATTCCGGCTATTTCTTATTGGGTCTGATTATCGAAAAAGTAACCCAACAACCATTTGAAACCGTCATTCGGAAGCGCTTCATCAAACCACTTCAGCTAACCCGAACAGGCTTTGATTTTATCAATCGACAAACGCCAGATAAAACAACGGGCTATACGTATTGGAAAGATTCAGTTCTAGTAGCTGTTCGTCCGCTCGATTCAACGGCAGCTTATGCCGCTGGTGGTATGTATAGTTCAGTAGGAGATTTGTACCGCTGGACGCAGGCTTTCCGCTCTACTCAATTGTTGAAATCAGTTTCACAACGTTTGGCATTTACTCCCATCAAGCCCGGCAACTGGAGTTGCGGCTGGGGAATTAATTATTTCGTGAACCACAAAAAGTTAGTTTTTCAGAATGGCAACCTTCCAGGCTTCGCCACCTTTCTGGTGCTTATCCCCGACGATGATACAGTCCTGATAATGCTCGCCAATGTCGATGACACATCAGACATGACTACGCTGGAGCCGATGCTTAAAGACTTGCTTTTTGTTACGTATGGCATGCCATACCAACTACCTGTTAGTTTCAAAACGGTTCAGGTCAGCGAAGCGATTTTACAGCAGTACGTAGGCCAATACCAGCTTGACCCGAAACGAATCATAACCATTACACTCGACCAGAACAGATTATTTCTACAAGTAACAGGTCAGGAACGATTCGAGATTTTTCCATCCAGTGAAACGGACTTTTTCCTCAAAGCCGTCAACGCGCAATTAACCTTCCAGAAAGACGAAACCGGGCGAGTTACTCAGATTACGGTTCACCAAAATGGCGACGTAGTGGCGAAGCGATTGTAAGTGATTCCGCCTATTCATTCCTGTTTAAGCTACTTCCTAAATCCATGAAATTTCTCTACTGTAGTCTCCTTTTCCTCCTCGCTTACCCCCTGAATGCTCAGCCAGGAACGGATTCCTTATCAACCCGAGTCCTGCAACCGGCAGACATGCAAGCTGACTTCCGTTACCTCCGTCGATTGCTGGAAGAAACGCATCCGGGCTTGTATCGTTACACAGCCAAAGCCAGCATGCAAGCCAAGCTGGACAGCCTTGATCGGTCGTTTACGAAACCACAATCTTTCTACAGATTCTTCAAAACGGTCAATGGTCTACTGGCTGATATCCGTTGCGCTCATACGCATGCGTTACCGCAAAAAGACTGGCGAACGCAATTCAATAAAGTCCAGAAAACCATTCCATTTTTTATACTACCCACTCAGCAGCACGTCTTCGTACTATTGAACGGAACAACCGATCAAACCATCAAACCTGGCTTTGAGCTATTGAGTATCAATGGACAATCGATAGCCGATGTTCGTCAGCAGTTGTACCGTCAACATTGGGCCGATGGGTATATCCAATCCTCGAAAAGCCAACTGCGAGGTGAGTTTTTTAACTTGTTTTATTATTGGTTCATTGGCCAGCCGGATCAGTTTTCGCTCACGTTCCGCAGCCTGACAGGTGATACCCTTCAGGTAAATGCACCCGCCAAACCATTCAGCGAATCGCTCCGGCAAATGATCAAAAATCCGGTCAACAAGCAGATGGTAGCCTGGTATGTCAACAAAAGACACAAACATCCCTGGCGGCTCAGCTTTCCCGATACACTGGCCAACACAGCTATTCTTCGGTTCGATGGGTTTGGTGGCGAAGGGGCTAAAAACGGGGCAGAAGCCATCACTACCTTCCAGGCTTTTATGAACAAAAGCCTGGCTAAAATCGAGAAGCAGCGGATACGACATCTTATTATCGATGTCAGAGGAAATACGGGTGGCTGGGACAGCCAGGGTATTGAATTGTTTACTTATCTGATGAAAACCGATTCCGCCGTTCCCTATTACACCCGCCAGCATAGCATCACCAATGGCGAGGGTAGTAGTAGCGAGTTTCTTACGTTTTCAGACCTTTCCGAAGCTGACCGACAGAATGCAAAGAACGAATTGACGCCTGAACCTGATGGTACGTTTACTCTGAAGCAAGACAGTGGAATCGATTCGACTGGCCGAACGCCTAAACGATATGCCCCTAAACCTAATCGGTTTAAAGGTCAGGTTTACGTGTTAATGGATGGCGAAAGTGCCTCAACCGCATCGGAATTTCTGGCCGTTGCACACGCCAATAAAGTCGGCGTATTTATTGGAACTGAATCGGGTGGCGCGTATGAAGGTGGCAATGGAGGTAGCTTCATCACCCTTGATCTGCCCAAGTCAGGCATGCAGGTAACAACGCCCCTGGTTTACTACAACGACGCCGTACCCGAGCCGAAGCAGAAAGGTCGTGGCACTCTACCTGATTACAATGTTCCAACTACCCGAACTAACATTCTGACTCACACGGATGCTCAATTGAATTTTGTGACCAAGTTAATTCGGGAACAGAAGTAGAGAGTTTCTGACAGGATTTACAGGATAAAACAGGATTTTTCGTCTTAGTAATCCTGTTTTATCCTGTAAATCCTGTCAGAAACTCTTGTCTCAACTAACTGTTGCTCATATCTGGTGTTATGTAATAAACCTCACCTATTCTATGGCCAGTTATCAACCGCTTCACGATTGGAACGTAACACCCACCGAAGCTGTCGCGCTACAACAGCAATTGCGTTCCCAGATTCGCATTGAGCCGTTGACCGAACAGCCTAAAACGATTGCGGGCTGCGACATTTCGTTCAATAAGTTTGAGGAAACCGTCTACGCCGGCATCGTTGTCCTACGACTCGACACGCTCGAAACCATCGAAGAAGCGGGCGTCGTTAGCACTGCCCCTTTTCCTTATATTCCAGGTCTACTGTCGTTCCGCGAAATTCCCTCGCTACTACAAGCCTGGCAAAAGCTGACCATCGAACCTGATGTAGTGATGTTCGATGGTCACGGTACAGCGCATCCCCGACGTATCGGGATTGCCTCACATGCGGGGCTATTTCTTAACCGACCTACGTTCGGATGCGGTAAATCGGTGCTGGTTGGCAAGTATGACGAACCCGCATTGGAACGAGGTAACTGGTCGCCCATGAAGCACTATGGTGAGGTTATCGGTGCCGCTTTGCGAACGAAAAACAAAGTCAATCCGGTCTATGTATCGCCCGGTCACCTGATCGATTTGGAAACCGCTATTTCGTTAACGCTGGCCTGCAACGGTGGCTATCGAATTCCCGAACCCACCCGCCGGGCGCACAACCTGGTAAATGCGTTACGGCGGGGTGAGCGGGAAGCGATGGCGGGATAATTGATGACAAGGGTTGCCTGTAGCTAATGAACGGTATAAATTCCCACAAAAGTTGTTTATCCTGATTGCGGCTATTTTGTGCATGAACTAAACCCAGATCATTTCTACCGGAAACCCGTTGTACACCATGAACATCTTCGAGATTCTTTATTAGGACTTACGCAAAGGCAACTGAAGGATTCGCCAACTCTTGACGAAGGTAAGCATCTAATAAGCCTTGTTTGAGTTGGTAAACCGTTTTCTTAGTCTGATAAGCCAACTGTTTAAAACGTAACCAAGTCAGAGCCGCTAAGCCAATGTGATTGCGTTGACTACGAGCTAATCGACATTGACAACATTCCAGACCCGTGATCTGCTTATCTTCTCGATGAAACTGCTCAATTGTCCAACGAATACCACTTTTTTCTTCAGCGGCACTCGTCTCATTTTGAGCTAAATCGTTGGTGACGATATAGTCCGTCCGGTGGGTAGACACCAGTACGCGGAACAGTTTAAGATAGGTGTTTTGAGGCATCTTGTGTACTTTAACCAGCTTACCCTGCTGCACCTGTTGAGCTGACCAGCTCAGATAGCTGACAGGTTGATACGATTCTTTGCCACCTGAATCATCGACCTTACGGTTGCTCTTGATAGGACAGTAAAACAGTTTTTCATTGGTAATGAGCCACTTGAAGAGGTCGGTCACAGCATACCAACTGTCCATTAAGACGATTCGATAACTGATCTGGCGGGGTGCTAGTTGGTTAAGCATGTCCAACACATGATCCAACTTGCTTTTTCCATCCTCATCGGGATTAAAAATACGGTAGTCAATGAGCCAGAACTGATTAATTTTAGGATTGAAGTAGACACAATTAACCACACCGATGCCTTTGATGATTCCATGAGCATTTCCACTGTATTGCCGACGAACCAGTTCAATTTTATGACTATGTTCTTTATTGAGCACGGTATCATCAAAGAGGATATAGCCATCGGTATCCAGTTGAATTTGGTGGCGGACATGTTGCCAGACCTGGCGAGGTGCCACTCGGCTAGCTTTGAGAAAGTACTGCACATTGTCATGGGTGATCCCTTCCAGGTGATCAGCCAAGTAGGTAGCCGTATAGTTGATCTGGCTACTCAGTAGAAACTGTCCGTAAAGTTGTGCGGTGACCTTCAAGCTATTTTTTATTTCAATTTACCACTTTTGCGTAAGTCCTATTTATAAAGAATTCACCGGCTTTTGGGGATTCGATCAGCTTTGGGAAATTATTCGGACACAGAACTATGAAGCACTACTGACTCTAAAAGGTATTCAGGCTTTTTTAAGACCATTGATTCCGGTATTACTACTTATCGAAATCATTCGGGGATTGTTTTACCGACGTTATTCCCATTCTCAACACAAGATCTCTCTATTCACGTATATTCTGAATCGCTTCATCTCCAGCTTTCTATCCATTGCCATGGTCGCCTTTTGCATCGGCTTGTTTGAACCTTATGCACTCGTCAAGACTACTCTCACCTGGTACTGGTTTGTGTACGGCTACGTGATTTGGGAGCTGGCTCACTTCGTCTATCATTATTTCGGACACAAAGTTCGGCTGTTCTGGTGTCTGCATTCCACGCATCATGCGCCGGAGTATATGAACCTCTCCGTAACCTATGCCCACTTTTTTCTCGAAGCACCCTATACCGATATAATCCGTACCACCATTTGTATATTACTAGGCGTAAATCCACCCCTACTCTTCCTGATCATGTTCATTGACGGAACCTGGGGAGCTTTTATCCATATCGGCGAAAATTTACTAAAAGACGGTCGACTGGGTTTCTTAAATAAATATATCCTTACACCATCGCATCACCGCGTTCATCATGCTCGTAACCCCTTGTACATGGATACGAATTTCTGTAATCTGCTCAATATCTGGGATCGGGCTTTTGGTACCTTACAGGATGAAAAACAAAGCATGGAAATCGAATATGGAATCAGCCGCCCAATGAAAAAGGGAGATTTCCTGGATGCTTATTTTGGCGAGATTGTCGCATTAGGTAAGGATGTATACCATGCTCCTGGCCTTAAAGATAAAATCCTCTACATTTTCATGCCACCCGGCTGGAGTCATACCGGCGATCACAAAACCGCTACCGTTGTGAAGGCGGATTACATCAAAGAGCATCAGCAGGAGTTGAGTTTAGGGGCGAAGCCTTGAATAAGGCTACTATTCAACCCACCTAGCGTTCTACCAGTCTATCTATTTCCCTCTAATTGATAATGAATACTCAATTTTAGTGCTACGGCAATACGGTATTCCCAATTCGACTAACTTTGTCGCCAGTATAAAAAAAACTAGTATCGCCAATTCGGGTAACTTTATCTTCAGTATAGAAAATACTAATATCCCCAATCCGGATGACTTTATCCCCAGTATAAAAAATACTAGTATTCCCAATTCGAATGACTTTATCTCCAGTATAGAAAATACTAGTATTACCGATTCGGGTAACTTTATCCCCAGTATAGGAGATAGTAACATTTTCAATTTTAGTAGCTTTCAGAGTAGATATATTTCCAGAAATCTGTTTGTCATTTAATAGCGTGATTAATGAAGCAATATAATTCTGACTATTATTTAATTGTATTTTCGATGACATAACCGTAAAACTTCCATCGAAATTTAGTTTAAACATAACTTCTCCTTCTTCAATTGTTTGATAAGTTTGCAAGGAATATGTTCCGTCTTTATAGACGATAAAATGGCCAATTTTAAATATAAAAACCTTGTTCCCATTAATAGAATAATTATCTATTTGTGCATTGACAGGTAACCAGGTAGAAATTAACAAAATGGCTAGAATTAGGCTTTTCATAGTGAATAAGGGGCTAGTTTTGTCAATGAGTAAGATCACTTAAAATCCACTTCGAGTAAGCGCATCGGTTAACATACCTGTAGCAATTAAGGAATGATACTGGCTCCAATCACCAGTGTCAGAAGGAAATAAACCAGGTAACAGTTGATGCCAGAAAGAGTCATTTAACAAAGCGATCGAATGATATGGCTTATCTGGGTTGGCTACAAGTTGGCCAGGTAAAACAGTAGCGTTACTTCCTACAATTGAACTATAATTAGCATAGCTCCATTGCGAATAAAAGCGAATAAACCGATCAGATTCATTACCTGCCCATTGTAGAGCGTTCGTAACGCAGGCAGGACCAATTCCTGTCGGAGCATCGAAAAAGTAGACCTCTTTAAGTATCTGCTGACAAAAGGCGTTATTTTTTTCGGCAAGAAAGGTTTTTAGCAATCCATTTCCTGAGCTATAGGCCGCCATCGCCACCCGAAAATTATCAGTAGAAACCAGTCCATCATTCATTTTGACATGCTGGGTGAAATACCATTTTATTTCACCTAAAATCTGTAAAATTGAGTCTGGATTATTAAAATCACCCATATTGATTGAATCGGATTGATTCAGAATAGGCAGTACTGTAATCACGTCTTTACCACTAAATTGATGTTGATAAACAATACCCACATTAGTGCTTGTGTTGGCCCCTAAAGTTTCATAAAACAAATACTTCCAGAACATGTGAAATAAGAAGTCCCAGCCGTAAGGATAGAAGTGTGCATCATCTATACTTTTCAGATTATCTGCATTTATATAATTGGTGCTCAGATTTTGGCCGGCTGTCGGATGAATGTAAATAAGAACCGGCCAGCAATCCAGTTCACTTGTTAACAGGCGATTGGGAACATTAACTGCTACTAACTTGGGAAAAACATTTCCCGGTCGTTCCAGTATAACCGTCGTTGATTCGTTAGTGGTAAATTCGAAGCTTCCCAGAGTAAAGTCAAAAACATTTTCTTTATCTGTTTCCTGAGCTTGCGGTACGCTAAAGGTTATATCGGTAAAACCAGCATCGATAGTTGGAAAAACGTCAACATTAGCCTGTTCAAAAGCTATTAAAAATGCATTTGCATCCGAATCATCGTCAGGCAGTTCGGGCAGATTAGTTGCGCGCATCTGCATCATCGGCAATACATTCTCAGACCGATTTATTGTACCTAATCGACTAGTCATTCCTGGCACAACATTTAGTTCTTTGAGAACACGATCAGTTACGTCCGTATAAACATTGAGAGGAGCGGGCGGCAACTGTTCTTCCCCTTCTGAAGCTAGAGTTTGTGATTCATTTGTCGATGTATCGAAGTCATCTAACGGTTGCGAATTGGCATTAGGAATCGGATTCATGATTTCTGCTTGTGTTTATAGTAGTTTTTATCAAGCTTTGGCAGTTGGGGGTAATGTGGGCATGAGTTGGCAGATCCAGGCGATAATTTGCATACCCCTTTTAGTCAGCGACCGTTTAGTTTCTGCTTGGCTAATCGCTCTATCTTCTAGGGAAAAAGGGCCTAGTGATAGTGCGGTTTCTACGGTTTGCGTCTCCTCATCTGCCCAGTCACTAATCGTTAAGTCTTTAGCCACAATGAAAGCAATGGGGAGAGCTGGAAAAATCCCCGTATTGGCGGCCATCCCATTTGAGAACACACCCTCTTGGTAACCAGGCATATACCAATTTTTCAAAAACAGAAAGGAGTCATCTAACCAGGGGCGATTTACCTGAACCAGACAATAGTCGAATGAAATTTTCAGGGAGTCGGCACGTTGAACATACGTTGCGGTTGTGCTCAGTAAGAGTGATTGTTTTACCCGTTGCATGTCCATCATACTTGATTTGATCTGAAATATTTTATCAGGCAATGGATGAACAACCGTTGAATCAATCCGACCATCAACATGAAATGCCGTACTTGTCATGGCCGACATGGTAGCCCTTCTATTTACTGCCAATAGGGCAGTCTTTAAGAGTTGTGGCTTCACTAACTGATCAATACCTACATGTGCCTGTTCTTCGTTAATTGACTGCAATTGCAACTGTAGCACTGCTTTGTCTAGTAACCGTGGCTGGCTAACTAATTGAACAAAATCTGGAGGCAGTACCTGCCACATCCACCGACGGATTTCCGGATTGAGTTTGACCAACGAAGTTGATCTGGTCGATTCATTACTTTGTATCTGGTTACTATATGTAAATGTTGACCAATTGCCTTGCGTAGTAGCGTCATACCAATCGGTGGGGGTTGCATAGGCTGGGTGGAACGATGTGGGATTGTTTTCTTTGAGAGAACCAATAGGTGTATTTTCAAATGTTCTGAGAGCCTGGCTTTTGACGTGGTTAAAGAAGGAAATATCAGGTTCCTCTGAAGTCAATGAAAAGGCACCGTTTAGAATAGTACTGTACTGACCTTCAACCGTTTTTCCTGTTCGGTTATAGGTATTAGCATCAACCGTTGGGATATTATTTACTAAGCCCGAGAGGGTTTCAACGGCCATTGCTGGCGAATAAACACCTCCTGTTTTATCTATTTTGAAATCTGACGGGCTAACGGATGTACCGATTGGTTCAAACGATAAAAAAACATCCTTCTGAGTAGCAGGATTTTGCTGATGAAACTTATCTAAAAAATAGTCATAGACATGTTGCATTAGATCATCTATTTCATTCATAGTAGTAGGGATAGAATAAGGTGAATAATCTTTTCCGGTGCGCACCTGATTTTGCACCGGAAAAGGTTAATTTTTATGTAAGGATTACCGCACTAGATCTTGAGAAAACCTATGTAGTTAATCCAGGATCGGACTCGGGTGGAGATGCGGGCAAAATATCGCTTAACCAACCAATAATCTGGGTTCCTTTGATTTCGAGTGTTGAGCCGTCAAAATGCCACCCGTACTCGGAATTGGAGTTACTCGTTGTGCTTCCAGCATAATCGGCAATAGCATCACTACTATCATGAGAGCCGTGCCCACCAAACGAGATGAACCCTAAGGATATACCACCTCCAGCACTGACGTGCTGATTGGTTGAGTTACTGGTATCCTGACTTTGTCGGTACATATTGTTGAGTGTTTGTCCGTCCTGCCCCCAGGTACTGGTTTTAATTTTTACATTTTTAATAACCAGAAATTGCATGGGCACCATTGGCAACAAAGGTGCTTCTTTTCTTATCTGCGTATCGATCAGGCCGTCACTAATGGCTTTAGCCGGATTATTGACCAAGTACCATTTTTGCATGTAGAACAGATCACCCATAAACCACGGGCGTTCAATCGTGCACAATCCGTATGTAATTTCGATACTCAGATCAGTAGCATCATTGTGAAATTGATACTGCTCCGATTCACTTCCCCCCGTAGTAATCACTCGCTCAGTTGAGCTGGTACCACCACTACCACCAGCAAACCCAAAACCGAATGAAATGGCCCCTCCGCCACCCGATGACGACGAATGAGATTCGAAATGCTGTTTGTATGTACTGTTTTGATGAGCAGCCGATTGGCTATTATATTCATTGCTACTAATAGTCAATGTTTGCCACCCCTCGCTATCATCATCTGAATCATACCAGTGTGTAGGATTAACGTAAGAATACGGAATGGGCGATGGTACCCCGGCCAAGCCTAAATTGTAAGCATCGAATAGTTTGCGGGATTTCGTGGTCATCCTGGCTTGCATATTGACTCCAACTGACTCAATTGTGTCAAGAGCCTGCTCCACTCGTTCGGCACCTTCCGTTTTCCAGGCATCGTAGGCATCATCTACTTTGCGCTGGTAGACAACGGATGCCATTGGCCAGCTATCGGCTCTGTTTACATCGTTCAAATAAGAATTTTGTGCATCGCTGTAGTCTACTTTAGCCTGAGCATAATCACTAGCATTTCTCACGTAATTGCGATAGAGCTTAGATTTACCAGTGATATCTCCATCTTCATCTAATTCATAAAGTAGTTTCCGCGCATCATCAATGCGTTTCTTCACCTCCGGTGCCATAGATGGAGCAGGCTCTGGCTGAATACCATTAATGATGTTTTCGTAAGCAAAACTGATGTGTTGCGTGCCTGGATACTCCAGATAAGAATCATCATTAGTGACCATCAGTCTCTTGTCTACTAATTGGGCCGTCCGGTAAGCGGCTGCTATTGCTCGCCGAAATTTTGGATCGGCAGGCTTGTTTGCGGAAGAAGTCCCCCCGTTCGATGATGGAGTAGTCGTAGTTCCATCCGCAGTCGGAGTGGGAGAAGTAGACAGAGGCCCCCCCCCCGTTAGCCGCTTTTACATCGTCCTGCAACGAAGAGCCGCCCATTGGTGACCATGCATTAGCATAGTCTTTGGGATCAACCATTTCTCCCAATACTAATTGTGAATAAACAAAGCCTGTTGTCAGCGCTTTACCGTCAGTCCGAACAGGACGACTGGATTTAATTCTGTCAATTAATTGACTGAAAACAGTCAAAATCGCTAATCCTGGTTCATTTGCCATTGTTTTATTTAGTTTTAAATTGAAAAAATTGGATATATAGGTCCCTAGTCGGCGTTAGGGAACGCTTTGCTATGTGAGCATTAGCTATGAAAAATCAGCTAGATAATTGTGCTAGGCAGCGTCTACTGCGCCAGAGAGATGAGGGCGTGTAGAAGGTAAAGGGTAGCTCTTAGTCTGCGACTACTTACTGCACCATGCCACTGATACCAGCGTGATAAACGGTACCATCTTTAGCTAGTACACAAGGCGAAGATTGATCGATGGTTCGGCCCGTATCGTACTCCCATTTTTTAGCGCCCGTTGCAGCATCGAAGGCATACAGTTTTTTGCCAATACCCTGGTAAACATAGCCCCCGGCAACCACTGGTCCCGAGTAAATTAGCGTGTTGGCTTCGGGTTTAACGTCCCATTTTTTAGCACCCGATGCCACATCAACCGCATAGAGTGTAGAACCGCTTCCTATATAGACAATGCCATTAGCAACAATGGGCGAGGAATAACCGGCCGTGCTTTCGTCAATCGCATACTCCCATTTTTTGACTCCTGTAGTAGCATTTAAAGCGTACAGTTTTTTATTGTTTGTACCAAATACACCACTACCAATGTACAGAACACCGTTAGTGACTGTTGGCGACGAATTGGCAATACTGGCTCCCGTAAAGCGCCATTTTAAAGCGCCGGTTTTTAGATCGAAGGCGGAGACTCCATCTCCCTCTGAACCAATGTATAAAAAGCCATTGGCAACAGCTGGCGACGATTCACTTAAGGAGCTTAGTATGCCCGAGCCATCTGTTTCAACAGATCGCCACTTTAGAGATCCAGTCAACGCATCCAGCCCGAAAACAGGGGGCGAAAATGTGCGGAGGCTAGCATATACAATTCCATCAACCATTGTTGGCGATGCGTCAAACGTACGAACTGCGTCGCCCTGGTACTGCCACTTTTTGGCCCCCGTCAGCGCATCTAATGCGTACAGATATGGATCGCCACCGTAATACACGATTCCATTGGCAACCATTGGCGCAGCAAATGGGTGAATTTTATTTGTCTCAAACTCCCACTTCTTCGCACCAGTAGCGGCATCTAGCGCATAGAGTTTTTTATCCCAGCTGGCAACATAAACCAGTCCGTTGGCTACCGTTGGTGTGGACTCAATAGCGCCACCAGCCGTAAACGACCATTTCTTGTCTCCAGTCAGCGCATCCACTGCAACCAAAACGCCATCCAAGTTGCCAACATATACAGTGCCGTTGTTGACTGGCTTCTCCACCGTAACGGTAGTTAAATAGGCCTGAGTACTGCCATCTTCGGCGGTAATGGTATAGGTAACCACTTTAGAAAAATCCTGCGCCACTCCTGAAGCCGGTGAAACCGTCGCCTTGTCGGATACTGTGATGGTGGGCACTAATTTCGTCACGTCCATTCCGGCCGTAACAGTGGCCGAAATGGTTTTAGCTGTGGCGTCGATGGTGGCTGTAACGGTGGGATTCAATCCGTTGAAGGCGAAGGCTGTAATGGATTTGGCCGAGCTTTTGGTGCCGGGGTTGGTAGTACTCCCACCGGGCGATGGCGTATCCTCAGTTTTCTTACAGGAGGTGGCCCACAACAGCAATAGGGTAAACAGGGTAGATAGAAGTGGAAATGTGTGTTTCATGATGCATCTGTTTTAAAGTCGAATAGGAGCGGATGTTTTTGACTGGCTCAAAGTTGGAGTATTTACACTCGCTCGTCAATCGCATGATATGGCGACGATCGGTTTAATAAAGCCCTGAATTTTAAAGTAATAGGTAAATAAAAACCCCAGCAGAAGGCCAGGGTTAGTGATAAGACGAGAGGAAGAATAATTACCGAGTCAGGTATTTAGCGATGGCTTCGGTAACGGAATGCACGTGCAGTTTTTCGTAAATGCGCCGAATGTGCGTTCTGACGGTATCAATACTTATAGCCGCTTCGGCAGCCACCATTTTGTAGCTATTCCCAGCCGCTAGCAATGCCAGTACGGTTGCTTCGCGGGGCGTAAGCTGGTCTAACTCATGAGGAGCGCTAGAACGATGTAAGGATTTTAGCACACGTCGGGCAATACCTGGCGACATAGGTGCGCCCCCTTCATACACTTCCTGAATAGCCTCTAAAATGCGTACTGGCGGTGTTTTCTTAAGTAGATAACCCGTTGCCCCGGCCTTGATAGCATCAAATACTCGGTCGCTATCGTCAAATACAGTCAGTATAAGTACATCGGTTTCGGGAAATTGCCGATGCAGCTTCAACGTGGCTTCGATACCTGATATTTCGGGGAGATCAATATCCATAAGCACCACATCCGGGCGATGGGTAGCCATTTGCTGGTCTAGATTCAGGCAATCACCATAAGCGCCGACTAACTCAAAATTGTCGGTTGTTTGCACGAGTAGCGAGAGTGCATCACGCAACGGTTGGTTATCTTCGTATATGCTGATGCGGATTGCCATAAGTCAAGAGAAGTAGAGGTGTCAATCCGTAAAAGTAAGGGCTTTATAAGTATCGAAAAATCCCATAAATATGCGATGTGATACAGACTTACACCCCTAAAATTTGTAAGGTAAGCGTGGTTCCACCCCCGCGTGTTGACTGAATGGAAAGTGTCCCGCCTAATTTCTGGGCTCGGGTGTGCATATTTTTGAGTCCATTGCCTCCCAGTGGATTCTGGCCAACGGGCTGTTGGGTATCGAACCCCACTCCGTCGTCCTGTACTACCAGTATCAGCAACGAACCGCTACGTTGAAGTCGTACCCAAACATGGCTAGCTGATGCATACTTAGCAATATTAGTAAGGGCTTCTTTATAAATCAGGAAGAAATCACGCCGTTGTTCAAGCGGCAAGTGAATATGCGGTACAGCTTCATCAATATCCTGATGCAATGTAATATCCTGAGTACCCAACAGGTCGGTGGCAACGTCGCGCATTCGTACAACCACCTGGGTCATCGAATCATTTTCGGGATTTACACTCCAGACAATATCACTCATCGAGTCCATCACCTGCCGGGCGGTTTCGCCAATTTTGTCGACTAACAACCGGGCATGTTTCGGGTCTTTCTGGGCAATATTGAGCACGCTCTGACTGAGCATACTGATAGAACTGAGGTAGCTGCCCATGTCATCGTGAAGATCGCGGGCAATGTTTTCTCGGACGGAAAGCAGGCGCAGTTGCTGGCGAAGACGATAGCGGTACAGTAAATACAAACCAGCGCTCACGAATACCAGTCCGTACAAAAACATCATCGGCAAAAACCACCAACGCAACCAAAGTGGCGATTCGACAATGATTTTCAGGCGGGCCGGGCGACTATTGGGGTATCGGGCATCCTTTACCTCAAATAATAACTCACCATTAGGCAAATTGGAGAGAACAGCGAAGCTATCACGGGTCGTAATCGGCTGAGAAAAAAGCTGTCTGGCTTTGTATTCATACAAATGATCTGTTCCCGGCGATTGGAAATAGATAACGGTGTTGTTGTGTCGGTAACTCAACTGTATCAATGAATCGCCTTTTCTGAAAGTAGATGGTTCGGGCTTCACAAACACACGGTTCATCGCCTTAACATCTATGATGCTAACCGACTGAGCATGGGCCTGTAAACAAAAAAGGAACAAGAAAAAAGCGACCCTGCTGATCAATATCCGGCGATTCATGATACCAAACGGAGATCAGTAGTCCGGTGTTTTCGGACTAGCCCAATCGAAAACAAGCCAAAGGCCAAGGCATTAATCATTACCGTGAATGTATCGAAAAAATAATATAAGTCGAGCGAAGTTTCGATAAAGTAATTTTCAAAATACTTAGTTCCGGCGGAGACAAAGCCCATTAGGAAAAAACCGAGATCATAATAAATAGTTGGTTGCTGACGTAAGGAAACCTCATTCGGCTGATCGAACAACCGAATGAGGCTCCGAAACGCATACATAGCCAGCAGAAACCAGGCAACCGATCTTGTAAGTGAATTAATATGATTAAATCCAACCCATCCAACTACTTCAACCGGCAGCAACACCGTCACCAATCCAGACAGGAATAGTGGCCAACGTCCCCAACCGACACTTGCACCGTAGAAATAAGCGCCAATCAACAAGACAGCCAGGGTTCTGAAGTAAGACGTAAAATGATTCCTGATATAACTGTAACGAAGAATGGTGTCCGCCACCTCTACTATTAATATCCCGGTCAGGAACCAGATAAGCCCTCGCTCCCGAGCAGAGAGTTCAGACCAATACCTTACTCCAAGCCCAATAGGTATCAGTACAACCGCCGTAGAAACATACAGGATTAGGTCAAGAATATCGTAGAGCGTCACAATAAAATTATAGTTCGTTGGCAACAATTGAAGCCCATATTTGGCAAAAATACGTTTTCATAAAACGTATTTTTGCCAAATTCTTTTTACAAAGAAAGCGCTGTGTTGAACTGATGGGAATGCTCAACTAACATCAGTTTTGAGTGGGAGGATTACAGGGTTGTCTTGGAGGGCAACCATCCCCATCATTCGGCGCTATGTTGGTCGTTCGAAATTCGAGAACAAATCCGTTTTGGCTGGCGTCATCGGCCTGTATTAGGAGACTAAAATTCCCCGGCACATGATTTAGCGGATTGTACGTAATTAAGCCCCAGGATAAGCGCAAATGGGTTTCAGGGCCAAAGGCAGCAGGATCATTGAGCAAAGTAAGCATTGCCTTGACGGGGAACAGGTAACCATGTATTGCATTGGCACCCAAATCGGGATAAATTTTCAGGAAATTCTGGATGTATCGCTGGGCTACACTGTTTCTGAGGGGTTTATTTAAATCAAGTTCGCCGTACGATTTTACGACCTGCTCTTCAACCAAAAATTTACCCCAAACCAGTTCATCGGTTATTTTCGGCGCCGATTGCCAGAAGCTCCCCCGGCTAATGAGAATTATCTCCCCTTTGTTCTTAACGGATTTGGTAAACCCGAAGCAGTTCGTCTGCAACAGGCAGTTTTTATCCTTAAAGTAGGTCAGTAAATCAATGAGTTGTTGTTTCGGAATACGCATCGCTAAAGCCGTAGCCGATGGATGAGGCTGTCCCTTAAAGGCTAGAAAGGCGCTAAACCTGTCGGCATCCGTTTGGTAATTATCGGCTAACTCCACCCGATCCGGGTTTGTCAGCACGTTTCTGACCTGTAGTCCTGATTGTTGTACATCGCCCGATTTTAATCCTTCCAGATAGTCAAGCTGTTCGCTTGTCAGTGGTAGTGGTGTTGGTGGTGTGTTCATATGGCTTGGTTGAAAATCAATAAATTAATTGTTAAAAATAGGGTAAAGGTAGTTTTCATTAATTGCCTGGTGGCATGTTCGGAATGCGGCCAATTGGCGAAACAGGTGGAGTTAATTTTGCATCAATGCCTACCCTCAATGCCGACCAGACCGGCGTAAAGCTGTTGACCGTTTGCCTATCTCGCTGAATTGAAATGGGCTTCCCACGTGTGCTTAGTATGCTTTTCACCTCCGAAGGCGTCAGGAATCGGCTACGAGAGTGGGCATAATTCTGCATCAGTAGTACAACACCAGCCATTTGCGCCGTAGCCGCCGAACTTTGCCCGTAGGTCATCGCAACATCGTAGCGTGTCAAGGAAATAGGGACAGGCATGTAGCTTGTAACCCCAGGGCCATAATTACTCTCAGGAGTGTTGGATTGGGCAGAGTATCCACCTACTACCACAACCTGATTACCGGATGGGATACTATCGGCAGACAATAACTGAAGTTCATTTCCCGCCGACACAATAACGACGCAACCACTCGCTGTTAGCTTAACCAGTTGCTGTCCTATATACTTGTCAGTCAGAACCGAGCTGCCATGAACAGGCGAAAGATTTACCATAACAACAGACCCAGGTGGCGGAGTCATAAATCGTATCGACTCTATGGCTTCGGGAATGTTCGTTCGCCATGGAAACATAGGTGATTGATTGATTCGATTCGCGCTAATAAGGGTCATTTTCCCAGGAGGGAAATCAGGTACGATCTCCTTCAGAACAGCCAGCGTTTTTTCACTGTGGAATTCTCTGGCATACTGCCGCACACTTACAATGTTGCGGTCAATGGCCGGTCTCGTATAGCTGAATGGGCCAAACGTGGGTGTAGGAGTTGCACTCCAGAGATACCACTCCTTATCAACCAAATATAAAGAAGGGTAGTCAGTTGGCGCAGGATGCCAGTTATCCGTTGAAAATAATAGCATGGTACTATTGATGGTCTATGTCCAGATTAGGGTTGGCACCAGGGATGACTATTGGCCCTAGTCCACTACCGGAAGGCCTCCAGTTTCCAAAAAGCCCTGTAGGGAGTTCCATCCCGCTAGTTGAGGTTATGTCGAATAAGGGATTTAATCCGGCGCCAATTTGACCGTGCAATCGTCCATCCACCGTATTCACTACGAATACATTGAAGAACCAGATTTTGTCTTGCTGGTACAAGGCCCTGGCGGTAGCCTGGCCCGTAGGCTGGCTTAACGGTTCAAAGTAATTGAAATACAGAGGAACCAGAAGGTCTTGTACTCCTGCCATAAAGCTCATATCTTGAGCCCTGGTCGGCACAAATCGGGTTAATAAGTCCATATACTTATCCCGAAACGGTAAACAGATCAAGTTCGGCCTAACACAATTACTGGGGTCTTTTATTGAAATTATATCCATCCTGTCTTCAATTAAAATCGCTGACTAAGAAACTCCCTAAGTAATTTAACTAGTAGGTGGAAGCAACTAGCTGTTTAGCAGGCGTAAAAGTATCAGGAATACCAACAGTACACCATCGCATATTTGGGTGATCCATCTACCTGGAATACAGAAAACATGGGGATAGTATTCTGGGTATTTTGACTGCAACAGACTAGATACTCAGCAACAAGGATTCGCATGGTTGTGGAAGTATTCTGAAATCGACAGTAATGTGACAAATAACTTACCAAATGTCAACTTTTGTTTATCAGCCGTTCAAAAAATCTAATGCACCTTTTATTAAGCTGTGATAAAACGGTTGCGCTTGTGCTGAAGATAGCTGTGTCGTTATGCAGAACCGGCAGCCCATCCAATACACTGTCAATAACTATGTTCCTCCAGTTTCACCTTCCCGCGAAAGGTCCAGAACATAAATACGGTATAGGTAGCGACTAACGGCATCCCAATAGCGGCAAACAACAGCATTGTCCGTAATGACCCATCCGACGAAGCAGCTTCGTAGATGCTGATACTTCCTTTCGGATCGATATTCGATAGCACTAAGTTTGGATACAGGCCCATTGCGAACAGGATCAACAATAAGGCCGTCGTGACGGATGAGGAGATGAAACCACGTCGATATTGCCGTTTTTCGATGCTCCGGCGGATGTTCAGGACAATCAATACGGCAGCTATGCCCAGTGCAAAGAGTTCAGGATATGCCTTGAAAATAGCTGTCATGTGCGGCACGTAAATAAGCGTCGCCATCGATGTAGCCA
Organism: Spirosoma foliorum; assembly: GCF_014117325.1. Taxonomy (NCBI): domain Bacteria; kingdom Pseudomonadati; phylum Bacteroidota; class Cytophagia; order Cytophagales; family Cytophagaceae; genus Spirosoma; species Spirosoma foliorum. The sequence continues at coordinate 6,621,804 of NZ_CP059732.1, forward strand.
TAAAGCACAGGATAAAAAACTTGCTGGTATTATTGGCAATGATCGTCAGTTTGGCATACAACCGATCTTCGGTTTTCATAAGCAGATACATGGCTCCGTGCATCATAAACAGCGACAGTACGGTAACGGCAATCAGGATGGCGTAGGGGTTAAAAAAATCGCGTAGTCGCCCGACGAATTCATGATTGGCGTTGAGCGGGATACCCTGAATCAGATTCCCCAAAACCAGACCCAACAGGAGCGAAATAACCGTACTGGATACGCAGTAGCTGATATCCCACAGTTGATGCCACCATTTCATTTTCTCCTTACTCCGAAATTCAATCGAGATACCCCGAAAGATAATGGCCACCAGAAACAACATGAAGGGTAAATAAAACACCGACAAAATGGTGCCGTACACCAGCGGAAACGCGGCAAATAGTGAACCAGCCCCAATCACTAGCCAGACTTCGTTACCATCCCAAACTGGCCCAATGGCGTTGAGGGCAATCCGGCGACTCTGTTCTTTCCGAAAAAACAGATGCAACGCCCCGGCCCCCAAATCGAAGCCGTCTAAAATACCATACCCACTGATCAGCGCACCAATCAGCAAAAACCACCACGTGGGAAGATCGATTCCGAGGACTGTATCCATGATTGAATTTTGAATGATAGAATGATTGAGTGAATGAATAATGGCTTGCGTCAGCTATTCACTCAATCATTCTATCATTCACTAATTAAAGATGAAAGCGATGGATTCATGCGGGAAGACGTTTCATCGTCCGAAATCACATCGGGGCCGTGCTGGATTTTCTTGTTGAGCAAATACAGAAACAAGACAAATAGCATCACGTAAATGAAGGTAAACATAATGAGCGATGCCAGAACGTGTTCGGCTTTGACGGCTTGCGAAAGAGCGTCAGATGTACGTAGCAAACCATACACCACCCACGGTTGGCGACCTACTTCGGCGGTGTACCAACCTACCTGATTACCGATTTGGGGCAACAAAACCGAGAAGACAAAAACGCTCATCAGCCAGCGCGTTTGGAAGAGTTTTTTTCGGTAGAGTAGATATAACCCGAGGAGAGTTAACCCAATCAACAACATACCAATGCTAATCATGAGGTGGTAGGTCTGAAACACGAAGTTGACCGCCGTTGGGCGATTTTCGGGTTTTATGCTGTTCAGACCAGGAATGGGCGCATTGACATCGTGATGAACCAGAAAGGACAAGCCGCCGGGAATTTTTAGGCCTGTGGTTTTCTGCTCCTTCGCGTTTACCCAACCTATCAGATACATATCGCCGGGTGCTGATTTCTCGAAGTGACCCTCCATGGCCGCGAGTTTCGCGGGTTGGTATTTCGTAACTACCTCCGCCGATTTACTACCCGTGAACAGTTGTCCCAGCGCTGATATGGCTGCCACCCAGAGCGCGATTCGGAAGGCGGCTTCGGCATGAACGAGGTACTTCTTTTTCAGGATATACCACGCACTTACGCTCAGTACCAAAAACGAACCAGCCAGCAAAGCGCCAATCAACACATGCGAGTAGCGCTCCACCGACGACGGGTTGAAGACCATCGCCCAGAAGTCGGTAACGATAGCGCGGGCCTGCATACCTGTTCCTTCAATCCGATAACCCGAAGGCGTTTGCTGCCACGAGTTTGCCACCACAATCCAGAGCGCGGAGAAAATAGAGCCGAGCGCCACCAGGATGGTCGCCATGAAATGGACTCGTGGGCTTACCTTATTCCAACCAAACAGCAGGATACCCAAAAACGCCGATTCCAGCGCAAACGCAAAAATACCTTCGGCCGCCAGCGCCGAGCCGAAAATATCGCCAACATAACGGGAATAAGTGGCCCAGTTAGTACCAAACTCAAACTCCATCACAATGCCCGTAGCGACACCGATACCAAAAATGAGCGCAAAAATACGGACCCAGAAACGGGTCAATTCTTCATAAACTTTGTCTTTTGTTTTCAGATACAGACCTTCCATAATCACCAGACAAACACCCAAGCCAATACTTAAGGGCGGGTAGATGTAATGAAACGCGATGGTAAAAGCGAACTGAATCCGGGAGAGTAACTCAACATTGTCCATAACCAGCGAGATAGTGGGGACAGGTCGCCGAGATCGCAGACAGGCAGTGCGATAAGGGGGCGAACTAGGCGAGAAAACTATCGCCCGAAAGGTACGACGGGATGCCTATAAGGCGGATGGCATTTCACTAGTTTTTAGCGAAAAATTACTACTGGTTTAGCTACCGATACCTGATAAAGAATTACATTCAATAAATTGACGGATCAATCCAATTTCCTGTGCAGTCCATTGGCCCTCCTACCGTTTCGCGACAATTCCGGAATTACGTCATCGCGTTTTACCAAACCCAGCGAAAGGCATTTCTGATCATCGTTACGTTGCTTATTTCGTTGTATGTGCTCACCGTACCCGATCAGGCCGATGACATGATCAATGCCGTAATCGACGACGGCATTTTTAGTCGACTTTTCCAGTCCATTTTGCTAAGTACCTTCATCTGGAGCTGGATGGTCTATGGTTGCACGCGCATGATCTTACATATTTCGCCCGTTGGCTTACGGCTAAATAGTGAGTGTGATTTACTGCTCCGATGGCTTCCCAAGCTCGGCGGTATGATTCCGGCCTTCATTCTGGCTTATGCCTTCTGGAAACCCGATCACTGGCAATCATACCTGTTGATTCTCGAAAGCTACCTGATGCTGATCGTCTTTCTATCCATCGAGCATTATGTGCCGGTTTTTGCCCTTCCTGCACGTTGGAAATTTTCGGAACGCTACACCAATTTCACACAGGATATACGAGCACTTTGGCGAAATCCACTTGGCCGGGTTGTCACAACGGGTGGGCTTGCGTTAAGCATAAGCCTGATTGTTCTGTTCAGTTTACCCGTTAATTGGGGCATTGCTCAACGTTTCCGCCCAACGGCCATTATCATTTTTGGCATTACTCTGTACACATTTATCGGTAGCCTCATCATTTATTTCAACGATTACCGCTATCGGCCATTGATGCTAATTGTACTGGTTTACTTAATTATCATCAGCACTTTTAACGACAATACTACCGTCAGACAGGCCACGAAGTCATCCGTCATGCCCGTAACGCAACGCCCCACAATCCAGGCGCATTTTGCCCAATGGATTGCCGCCCGCCGACAGGAAGAAGGAGATACGATTCCATTGGTACTGGTAGCCGCCGAAGGAGGAGGTATTCGAGCACTGAACTGGACTGCGGAAGCGCTTATTCGGCTCGACTCTATTATTCCGGGATTTAGCCGACATGTGTACGCACTCAGTGGGGTATCGGGCGGGGGTGTTGGAACGGTATTTTACACAGCTTTTCTTCGCGATGTAGCCGAAACAGAACGTACAGGCCGATTCGAGCAATTCAGAAACGTCATCCGTGACGATTATTTATCGGCGGTATCAGCAGCATTGTTATTTCCTGAGTCAATTCAACGGTTTGTGCCAACGCCTTTACCAACCCTTGAGCGGGCAAAATGGCTCGAAGATTCCTGGGCGGACTCCTACGCCGATAATATTGGATTGCACACCCTCGATTCGTCGCTGACTCAGTTGTACCAAACCCCAACGGGCTATAATTACGACCTGCCTTCCCTCCTGCTCAATGGCACACTGGCCGAATCGGGTCAGAAAATCGTCACGTCAAACCTGCAACTCGATCCCGGTTATTTTAAAAATGTAGTCTCTACGCTGGACGTATTGGGCACCGATGTCCCGCTGAAAACAGCCGCATCGTTGTGTAGCCGATTTCCAATCGTGACCAACGGCGGTTTGATTCAGAAAGACACGCTCCTCGGGAATGGCCGAAAAAGACGATATGGCGGGCACGTCGTCGATGGTGGTTACTTCGACAATTCGGGGGTTGAAACCTGCATCCAGCTTCTAAATAACCTCGTCCCGCTTATTCGGCAGCTCGATACAGCCCAGCGCGTCACCGTCATTCCGTATATCCTCTTCATTCAGAATAGCCACACCATTGGCAAGCTCCCTCAAAAGCGATCCATCGTACAGGCAATTCAGATACCTCTGTTAGGATTTTTCAATGCCTGGGACAACGGCTCTACCACCCGCGACAATATGTTCAGCTCATTTATGAACCGCTTCGACAACCCCAAAACGAATTACCTAACACTGCGCCTTGCCTACAACGACAAGTATCCGCTGGGCTGGTTTCTGTCCGACAGTGCCGCCCGAAGCCTGAGCCAACAGGCCAAAGATTCAATTAGTTTAACGAATAAAGAGTTAGCAAAGCTGAAAGGCGCTTTCCGACAAATGAAGGTGAAGCGGGTAGCCAATTAATTTATCGTTGTACTTTAGCCGCCAGAACCAATTTCTGCATTCGGCATGAACCTTCGCATCAACGGCCGCATCTGGCTCGAAACCCTCTCCAACGATTCTGCCGAACGGTTTATGGGCATTGGTCGGCTGGAATTACTTGGGCACATTCAGCAAACGGGCTCTATCAATCAGGCGGCCAAGGCCATGAACATGTCGTATAAACGGGCCTGGGAAATGGTACATTCCATGAATACACAAGCCGATTCACCTCTTGTTACTACACAAACTGGGGGCGAAAAGGGCGGAGGAACCATCGTGACCAAAGAAGGCGAGAAATACCTCACCTATTACCAGAGCTTGCAGGAGCGATTCCAGAAATTCCTGACTGACGAATTGGCAAAACTCCCCTAGTCGCCAACTGGCTGATTTATTTCTTTTTCGCGCTCAACTGCTCTAAAACCGCTGCGATTTGCTGGTCGTAGAGTCCAATCTGTTTGTCGTAAATATGGGTTGTATCCGCCAGTGAACGTTGCAGAAGGTTAAAGCTTTTCAATCGTAACATAGTGTACTGGCGTAGCAATTTCGTATGCTGATGGTACCCATCCGGCAAGTCAAGTTTATCAGCCTCATCGAGCAGGTTAATAGCTTCCTCCCAGGCCACAACTCCCTGATCGTTTATTGCCTTAGCTACCCCAGCCGCTGGGGTAGTTTTCGGTAGCTGAAAAACACTCATCGCCTGACCATTAAGCTTGTTAAACCGCCCCATCAGTCGATCAAAATCAGCCAGTGGGTTCGATTTATACGTATAGACCAATACAGCCAGCACTATCGCCAACACCGGTGGAACAATCATTGGCAAAAGGGCTCGGTTTGCCGGTTGATTGGAGCGCAGCACAAACAGATAATAGGCGTACCCCGTAAACAGCCCCGCCAGTAATCCGCCGATATGGGCTGCATTGTCGATGTGTGCCTGCATCCCCACGAATAAATTGAACCCGACAAAAATCAGAATACTCTGAAGCAACGCCTTACGCACGGTGGCCTCGAGCCAGTTAGTCGTCAGGAGGGCCAGAAATACGCCGTACATGCCAAAAATAGCCCCCGACGCGCCTGCTCCATTAACAACATCATGCCACCAAACGCTAACAACGCTACCCATCAAGCCTGCGGTAAGGTACGCTATTGTAAACTGACGGCTACCTAGCAATGGCTCCAGAATAGGCCCAATCTGCATCAGTGCATACATGTTGAACACTAAATGGATGATCCCAATATGCAGAAAGCAACAAGTCAGCAATCGCCACGGTTGCCCACCGGTTGTTAAGGGCGAATAATTAGCTCCCCATTTAACTAAGTCTTCACCACTCGGTTCCAGGGCATTTACCCCACTGATAACCATAAGCAGGAATACGCCTACATTCAACCAGATAAGTATAGGCGTTATTAAATATCCTCCGCGGGGTTTGAGCAGTTCTAACGGATTAGACTGCTGGGCTCTTGGTGGCCTTGACTCAGAGTTGGGCGTATAGTGAGGCTCATGCGCATCAGGATTTTCTGAATTCATAATCGAACGGGTGGCTTTAGATTAAAAAGGCGGTGGCACGATAATAACGATCGAAGGTGAAAAATACCTTATAAGCACACCTTTTCTACATCAAAGCTCAGTGGTATTTTCCAAAAATGAATGGAGTTTAGCTTGCAACAACTGTTTATCGGGCAATTTAGTCTGATATTCAGCCACTAATGTTGGCGATAAACTGCGGCTCAGTGCATACTCTACTACTTCCGAATCTCGCTCCTTACAAAGTAAAATGCCAATACTTGGATTTTCATGAGCTTTCCGCACATCGCGATCAAGAGCCTCTAAGTAAAAATTTATCTGACCGATATAATCTGGTTTAAATTCCCCCATCTTTAACTCGATAGCGATCAGACAGCAGAGATCTCGATGAAAGAACAGTAAATCAACGTAGAAGTCACTCATTCCTACCTGCAATCGAAATTCTTCGCCTACAAATAAAAAATCCCGACCTAGTTCCATGACAAACTGCTTCATCTGTTTGATGAGTCCTTTTTGTACATCGCGTTCATAAACTGGCTCATCCGGCACATTTAGAAACTCCAGTATATAACTGTCTCGAAAAATTCCTGACACATCTTGCGGCAAAGCCCGAACGGCTGACGGTAATGTTTTATTGGCCAACATCGTTCGTTCATACAACCCGCTTTTAATCTGCCGTTCAAGTTCTCGAAAAGTATAGCCCTCTTTGATAGTTGCCTGCATATAAAAAAGGCGCTCCTTTTTATCTCTTGAATTAGACATAATAGCCAAATGATGGCTCCATGGAATTTGTGTCAACACTGTTGACACAAATTCATCATGTTTATAAGCTTCATAGAATTGCCTCATCCGGTATAGGTTCCGACGATCAAAGCCACGTAATGTTGGCTCTTTCTTACGAAGATGGTTGGCCAACTCCTGAACAGTCGCATCGCCCCATTCCGCCTGAGCAATCTTATCACTCACATACTGCCCAATGCGCCAGTACAAATCAACTAATTCGGCATTTACAGCCCGGAGTGCCCTTTGTTGGGCCTGCCGGATTAGGTCAAGAACACTATCAAATTGTTCGACAAAGGTTACGGACATAGATGTATAAGCAGGGGAATAAAAAACCCGCGCCGAAATAAACGATTTCAGCGCGGGCCAAACAAGAATTTATATCTATTATTTATTTTTTAGTATACTTAACCTTCCAAACTTTCCCTTTCACAGAATCACTAATGTACAGGGCGCCATCAGGACCTTGCGCCAGTCCTACAGGTCGGGCTACCGCATCGCCGGGGCTAGCCAAATCGAGTTTTCCGGCATTCACGTCAGTACCCGGTTTGCCAAGTTCGGGAACACCCGCAAAGTTTTCGGCAAATACTTCGTACTTACCCGACGGACGACCATCTTTTCCGAACGGAATGAAGGCCACAAAATAACCACCCTGTTTCAGGGGAGCCCGGTTCCAGGAGCCGTGAAAACACACGAAGGCACCGTTTTTGTAACGAGCAGGGAAGCTATTGCCGGTATAAAACAACAAATCATTAGGTGCCCAGTGTCCTGGAAACGCCATAATGGGTTTGTCTTTTCCAGCGCAACGGTCTTCTTTGGTGCCATCGCCACCATATTCAGGAGCCAGGAATTTCTTATTCTTGTAATGGTCGTTGTAACAATAGGGCCAACCAAAATCCGACCCTTCTTTTACCATCAGAAATTCTTCGGAAGGCAATTCGGCACTTACTTCATCGGTAAATACACCGCCCCAGTTATTCAGGTTATCCCGGCCATGTTGCAGGGCATACAGCGTATTGGTGGCCGTGTTCCAGTCGAGGGCAACGGCGTTACGAATACCCGTTGCGTAGCGTTTGCCATCGGACTTGTGCTGGTTGAGTTTGTTCGCATCGAACTGCCAGATGCCACCGTACTCTTCCAGAATGGGGCAAGGGTCCATTCCTTTCGAACCTTTCTGCCGATCTTTCTCCTGACAGGCATTCGATGGGGCACCGAAATTCACAAACAGTTTTCCATCCGGCGAAATAGCCAGTGATTTACTCGCATGCTGGCGCTGGAGGGTTAGCCCCACAATGATCGGTTCGGCGGGTGTGGTTTCCAGAACCTTCCCGTCGGTCAGTTTATAGCGGTAAACCGACGTATCTGAAGAAGCATAGAGATAGTTGTTGTAAATCCCCATTCCAGTGCCGGTATTGGTACCAAACATAACGGTCTGGTCGGATTTCCCGTCGCCATTACTGTCCATCAACTCAACAATACCTTTGCCCTCATTGAGTTTTTCCAGTTTAACGAAAACCGTACCCGCTTTATCCACAGCCATGTGCCGTGCTTTTCCGAGATTATCGGCAAAAACCGTTGCCTGAAAGCCGCTTGCTACTTTAATAGCTCCGTTATCGGGAGGGCTTACAGACTGGACATGCGTGATAGCTGTTGACGAAGGCCGTGATTTGATCGGTTTCTTTGGGCCTGCAACGACTGAGGTTACAGCCGTCAATAAAAGCAGAGCTGCTTTCATAATGAATAGGATTGGGTTTGCAGTATGCCTACCTAAACGGGCGATTTTCACTAAAAGTTTTTTAATCAAATCCGCAAACCGTTCTATTTCGGTAATTTTGGGAAGTATCTATATGACCCGGCTATTTTTCCCAGGCAAATGAATAAACTCGTCACCTTAATGACTCGACAAATAGCCGCTTTATTGGTAGGCTGGCTACTGTCGGTACCTGTATACGCTCAGAGTGATTTACCGCCCGTATCATTGGCGCAATTAACCCGTCCGGCTGGCTGGCAATTAGTAGGATCGGTATCGCCAAATGCAGAGAGTACGTCCATGAAGACCACATCGGGAGCCAATGTGTTGGTCGGTTCCAGCGCCCCCCTAACTCTGCTGACACCAACAGCTGACTTTCGCGTGCGTTTCGAGACGCTGATGACAGCCGGTGCCGATGTTGTGCTTACATTACCCAACGGCCAGTCGATTAGTCTGGCTCATTCGCAGGAAATTGCCCGGATACTGAAAGCTCCTGGTTTGTGGCAGACAGTTGAATTGTGGTACAAAATCGGTAGTACCAAGTCGTCTTCTATGCTCGAAAAACTCGCGATCAACGGGATAACTGTACGCGAAGGGCAGACGGTAGCAGGAACGGCACTTGGCCCTCTTACGGTCATGGCGAAAACAGGATCGATGGCGATACGAAACGTTGGCTACCGGGTAATGACCCCTCGTATTGTAGCGCAATGGGCTGGTCCGTTGAGCTATACCATTGTCGAAGGGGGCTATATTCAAGATCCAGCGGAGGCTGCTAAGAAGAAAGTTCTAAAACAGGATACCACCAATCTGTTGAGCTACGAAGTCTCGTATGGCCAGCCTCGCCAATACACCATCTTTTTTACCGGAAAACTAAACGCCTTGCAAACAGGCGATTACCGTTTTGATCTGAATCAGGGCGGACTAGCCGCTTTATGGATTGATGGCAAAGAGGTATTGCCCATCAACCACCTTGAATTGGGTATGCCCAATGCGAATACCATTCCCTTAACGGCAGGGCCTCACGATGTAAAGGTCTATTTCTCTCGCTCCTGGTTCCGGCCAGGTCTGGGCCTGTATGTATCGCAGGCTGGTACACGCCCACAACCGCTGCACGCACCGACTTCGCTCCCAGAACCTGATCCGGTGGCGGTTGTCAGCGTAAACCCCGATTTCAGCGATGCCGGAAACCAGGTTCAGCGCATTCGTTCATTTGTGCAACTGCCCGGCGAGAAAACGAAACGAACGCATAGTTTGTCGGTTGGTTCGCCCGTTGGCATTCATTACACAGTCGATCTGAATCAGATGGCGTTACTCCAAGTCTGGAAAGGCGACTTTGCCAATACAACCGAAATGTGGTACGAGCGTGGTGAACCGCAACTATTGGCTCCGCTGGGTCCACCCGTTTATTTGCCCGCTCAAACACCATTGATGGTGTTACCGAACGACGCGACAGCCTGGCCTGATAGCTTGGGCGAAAACATCCTGCAATACAAAGGCTTAAGTATCAATAAGCAGGGCGTTCCTACGCTTACGTATACGTTAGCTGGCACCACTGTTACAGACGCTACGCGAGCAGAAGGGAATGCGCTGGTTCGGACGTTGACATTGGCAGGCTCACCCACGGGGACGCCTTATTGTCGGGTGGCTGCCGGATCAGCAATAGAAGAAGTCAGTAAAGGTTTGTATGCCGTTAACGACCGCAGTTATTACGTTCGCATCGATCCAAAAGCGAAAGTAAAAATGCGCCAGAGCAACGGAAAGCAGGAACTACTGCTGCCTGTTGAGCTGAAAAACGGGACCGGTTCAGTGCACTATTCGATTGTGTTTTAAAAGGGTCAGGAGTGGTCAAGGGTTGTAAAAAATGGTCAGGTATTGTTAGGGTTAGCCAAGAAATGAACGCGGCCCCTCTACATCTGGCTATACTTGACAACGTCTGACAATACCTGACCACTCTTGACTTTTCCTAACTATGAATGACCAAATTACCTGGGCTGACTTTGAGAAAGTGGAAATCCGGACGGGCACCGTCATTGCGGTCGAAGACTTTCCACAAGCGCGAAAACCAGCCTATAAACTGACGATTGATTTCGGCGAACTGGGCACGAAACGAACATCGGCCCAACTAACCAAACTCTATCAGTCAGATGACCTGATTGGCAGGCAAGTGGTGGCGGTCGTCAATTTCCCGTCCAAACAGATTGCCACCTTTATGAGCGAATGTCTGGTGCTGGGAGCCGTTGCCGACGATGGTACCGTAACCCTGCTCCAAACCGAACGCCCAACCCAAAACGGATTACGAATTGCTTGATAACGAATGTATAATGGATAATGAACAATGCAGAATGAGGACGTTAGTAGCCTCAGTTGCTCTTTTTTTCGCTCTTTCACTCATTCACTCTTTCGCTTTCGCCCAACGCCCGGCGAGTGAGGAAGATTATTACCGAATTATCACCCTACCTATTCCTGAAGATATCAAACTCGAAGTGGGTGGTATGGCTCCACTGCCCGATGGCCGATTGGCGGTCTGTACACGCCGGGGTGATGTTTGGTTAATCAGCAATCCCTACATGCAGGGCAGCCGGGTAGCTACATTCAAAAAGTTTGCGTCGGGTTTGCACGAGCCGCTGGGTCTAATGTGGCATCCAAAAGGGTATTTTCTGTGTACGCAACGGGGCGAGGTAACCAAGCTGGTCGATAACGATGGCGACGACGTGGCCGATGAATACAGCTCATTCTACAAATGGCCACTCTCGGGTAATTATCACGAATACAGCTATGGCCCGCTTCTATTGCCCGATGGTAACATGGTCATTACGCTCAACCTCGACTGGATTGGCTATGGAGCTAGTCTGGCCAAATGGCGCGGCTGGATGCTCAAATTGACCGAAAAAGGGGAAATGACGCCCTGGGCAACCGGTCTTCGCTCACCAGCAGGATTCGGTATTCTTCGCGATGGCAGCATTCTGTACACCGAAAACCAGGGCGACTGGGTAGGATCAGGCCGGATGACTCATTTAACTAAAGGCGCTTTTGCGGGTAACCCAGCCGGTCTTCGCTGGTCAGGAGAACCCAATTCGCCCTTAGCTCTCAAACCCGAAGACGTACCGAGTACGGGCAAACCCATGTTTGAAGTGGCTAAAACGATCAAAGAGTTGAAGGTTCCGGCCGTGTGGTTCCCACATACACTCATGGGTATTTCCACCTCCGATTTCAAACAAGACACAACAAATGGCGCTTTCGGCCCCTTTACCGATCAGCTTTTTGTTGGCGATCAGGGCCATAGCAAAATCATGCGGGTGGCTCTCGAGAAAGTAAACGGCGAGTGGCAGGGCGCTTGCTTCCCCTTCCGCGAAGGATTTGAGTCGGGGATTATCCGCACCGTTTGGGGGCAGGATGGCTCCATGTTTGTGGGCATGACAAGCCGGGGCTGGGCCGCAACCGGAAAAGAACCATATGGTATTCAACGGTTGGTCTGGACCGGTAAAACACCCTTCGAAATGAAAACCATCACCTCCAAACCCGATGGTTTCGAAGTAACGTTTACCCTGCCTGTCGATCGCAAGACCGCCGAAAATCCCGAAAGTTATAGCCTGAACAGCTTCACCTATCGTTATCACCGAACGTATGGCAGCCCGATTGAAGATGCAAAACCCGTCCCCATTCGCGGGGTAGTAGTTGCTCCCGATGGCATGAGCGTCCGCATCGTTGCCGATACTGTTCTTCGCGAAGGCTTTATTCATGAAGTAAAAGCCGAAGGCATTCGGTCAGCTTCAGGCAGTATGCCCCTATTGCACGCAACGGGTTACTACACGCTGAACGCCATTGCACCGGGTGAGAAACTAACGCTCCCTGCAAGGGCCGTTGCCATCGCGAAACACGAACATGCCGATATGATGGCGATGGAGAAAAAGGCCGCTACAACAGCCGCCAAGAACGTGAAAGCCGTCAATGCTAAACGCGTTGTGACGATGCCCGCCGACTGGACGAACGGCCCCGATCAGTCCATTACAATTGGCACCAAACCAGGACTAAAATTCGACATCGACAAAGTAGAAGTGAAGGCTGGTAGTCGCCTAAAACTCGTGTTCAACAACAACGACGACATGCTGCACAACTGCGTTATTACCAAACCAGGTGCGGCCAATGCTGTTGGCGATGCGGCTTTGCGATTGAACCTGAACGGACCTAAAATGAATTACGTCCCTAATTCGCCCAACGTCTTGTTTCATACAAACATTCTTCAACCCGAAACATCCGAAACGATCTATTTCCTCGCCCCTACTGAACCCGGCGATTATCAGTTCGTCTGCTCATTTCCCGGCCACTCATCACTGATGCAGGGGACATTGAAGGTCGTGAAGTAGCGCCGTACAGGGCTATTCCTTTCCGTTTATCATTTACCAATGACGCTTTCTAGGAGAGCGTCATTATTTTTACATGCTGCTGTAGCTCTAGTGTGCATTTTTCCGTTTTACTCCTATGCGAACCGTTTTACTGCTCACCACACTACTTCTATCGTTATCAACGTACGCCCAGCAACGCCGACGCGACGACGATACCTCACACTATCGTAACGTACCTGTTCCGGCGCATCTGTTACCTATCGAACGCGCTTTCGGCTCATCGTCAATTGGAAGTGTGTATTTCTATGGCGGGAAAAGGCTCTCGTCGCCCTATTCGCTGGAAATCCCGTTTTACGAACTGAATGACCCCGACGTATCGCACCATTTCCAGGCATTTCGCACTCTAACAACCTTAAGTCGTTTGACGGCTATTGCTCCGTTAGCCTATATCCTGTTAACCAGTAATCGAAATAATGGCACCTACTGGTCGGTGTATGGTGGCTCCATAGCGGCTTCTTTGACACTCGCCATCATCGGTAATGGTCAGGTGAGCAAGGCCGTTACGCGCTATAATGAGATGCTTCGGCAACCCCGTGTGAGCATATCAGCTGCTCAAACACCAATAACCGGGCAATTTGCCGTAGGGGCGGGTTTATCTTGGTCATTCTAGGCAACATCTCGGGCATTTCCTGGTAGTGCAGGCCCTTGGTTTACACTTTTTTGTTAGCTTCGCTGAGATAATCAGCAAACACATGCAAACCAGAACGTTACTTCCTTTTTTTCTTCCATTCTTTCTTCTTTCTCCCCTACTCAACGCCCAAACAATTTTAAATCGAGACCCGCAAATCGCCGATCTGGTCAGTCAGGTTTCGGCCGATAGCCTGCGGGCGCACATCAATGGACTTGTTAGTTTCGGTACTCGCCATACACTAAGTGTACCTGCGGATGCCAATGCGCAGGTTGCCAAAAAAGGACTCGGGGCCGCTCGCCAATGGATTCTGGGTAAATTCAATCAATACGCCAAACAATCGGGCGGCCGCATGACCGCTACCCTCGATACCTGGACACTGCAACCTGATGGCAAACGTGTGGACAAACCCGCCAATATGGGCAACGTGATGGCCACCCTGAAAGGCACCGACCCTAACGATGACCGGGTTTTCATTGTACAAGGTCACATGGACAGCCGCGTTACCAACGTCATGAACCGCGAATCTGACGCGCCTGGCGCCAACGATGATGGTTCGGGAACAGCTGCCGTCATTGAGCTTTGCCGGGTGATGAGCAAATCGTCGTTTCCAGCTACGGTTATTTTCGTTACGCTGACGGGAGAAGAACAGGGGCTGCTCGGTGCCGAGCATTTGTCGGAAAGGGCGGTTAAAGAAAAATGGAATCTGGAAGCCGTATTGAACAACGATATTATGGGCAGCAACAACAGCAGCGATACCCATATTATCGACAATACCCGACTTCGCGTTTTCAGCGAAGGGCTGCCAGCCAGTTTGCTTAAAGATACCACTGGACGAATCGGCCAGATTCAACGATTTGGGAATGAAAACGACGGCAAAGCCCGTACACTCGCTCGTTATCTGAAAGAAATTGGCGAACGCTACGTCGAAAATCTGGAGGTGGTGATGGTGTACCGCAACGACCGCTACCTGCGTGGGGGCGATCATACACCTTATGTTCAACGCGGTTTCGCAGCTGTGCGCATGACCGAGATGAACGAAAACTACGAACACCAGCACCAGGATTTACGTACCGAAAACGGCACGGAGTTTGGTGATTATCCCAAGTTCATGGATTTCGAATATCTGCGTAAAAACACAGCGGTCAATCTGGCAACGCTCGCCAATCTGGCCAAATCGCCAACTGTACCTCAGAAAGTGACCGTCGATGTGCGGAATTTAACCAACGCGACGGTGCTGTATTGGCAGGCTCCTCAGACGGGTAAGGTAAAAGGCTATTACGTGTTGATGCGTGAAACGTACTGGCCGTTCTGGCAAAAGAAATTCTTCACAACCAAGCTCGGCATGACGCTTCCCTTCTCAAAGGACAACTATTATTTTGCCGTACAGGCCGTTAGTGAGGATGGAAATGAAGGGTTGCCCGTATTGCCTGTCCCGAACTTACGGTAAGATGTCCGGGCCAAGCTCCAGCTTGGCCATATAAATTTGTGATGGGCCAAGCTGGAGCTTGGCCCAGACAATCTACTCTGAACACCCCATGACCTCCCTCTCCAAACGACAATTTCTTAAATCCCTCGTCGGTACAGCTGCTTTATCGACCTGGGCAGACCTGGAAGAAACGCTGGCGAATGTGGCGTATATGCCAGCGCGTACGTTGGCCAAAGAGGAAGAGTTCTGGGCCAAAATCCGAACGGCTTATCCCGTAACGACCAAGTTTATTCAGCTTGAAAATGGCTATTACTCGCTGGCCGCACAACCCGTGATGGATAGCTACCTGAAGCACATTCAGGCTGTCAACTCTGTATCATCTTATTATATGCGAACCCGCCAGTTTGCAGATAAACGCGAGTCGCAGACGCAACTGGCCAATTTATTAGGCTGCTCACCTGATGAACTCATTATTACCCGAAACACCACCGAATCGCTGGATACAGTTATTGGTGGCCTGAACTGGAAAGCAGGAGATGAAGCCATCATGGCGATGCAGGATTACGGTGCCATGCTCGATATGTTCAAGCTTCAGGCGCGAAAGCATGGTATTATCAACAAGACGGTTTCGTTGCCCAACCACCCAAAATCGGATGAGGAAATTGTGAGTCTGTACGAGCAAGCCATCACGCCCAAAACCCGCCTGCTTATGGTTTGCCACATGGTCAACATTACGGGTCAGATTTTGCCGATCCGTAAGCTAACCGAGATGGCCCACAAACATGGTGTTGAGGTGTTGGTGGATGGGGCGCACGCCTTTGGGCAGTTGAATTATAAACTAAGCGATCTCGGTGACTGCGATTATTACGCCAGCAGCTTGCATAAATGGTTGGGTACGCCACTGGGAGCGGGTCTCCTTTATGTACGCAAGGACAAAATTGCTGCTCTCTGGCCAATGTTCGCCGATAGCAGCGTTCCCGACAACGATATTCGTAAACTAAACCATACCGGGACCCACCCGGTAGCCACCGACCTGGCGATTCAGGACGCTATCCGATTTCAGGAGTCCATCGGTCTCGAACGAAAAGAAGCCCGGCTTCGCTACATCCAACACTACTGGACCGATCAGCTGCGGCACCACCCCAATATTGTCCTAAATACCTCCGAAGACCCAGCTCGCTCCTGCGCCATTGCCAATGTCGGGATAGCCGGAAAGCCGCCCGCCGACTTAGCGAAAGTGCTGTTCGACAAGTATAAAATTTTTACTGTTGCCATTGATTACCCAAGTGCCGGTATACAGGGCGTGCGCGTAACTCCTCACCTGTATACGACAACTGCCGAGCTTGACCAATTTGTAAAAGCGCTGAAAGAGTTAGCAGTATAATGTAGGATAGCGCGAACGTCATCGTTCGTGCTGACTATTCCTCGGCCTCTGGCCGATTAACGATTACATGCTTCCGGCCAGAGGCCGGAGAATAAGCAGCACGAACGATGACGTTCGCGCTATCACAGATACATAGTCTCTTTTCATCAATATGACCCGATCAATCTTAGTCTTCTCCCTGACCTTCTCGGCATTTGCCAGTCTGGCTCAGGCGCCGATCAAAAAGCGTTCCATGATGCCAAAGGATATCTACCGATTACAGACCGTCAGCGATCCACAGGTTTCGCCCGACGGCAAATGGGTCAGTTATGGCCTGTCGACGGTGGATACCACAAAAGATAAACGCAATTCCGATTTGTGGATGGTGAGCTGGGATGGCAAGGAGTCTGTTCAGCTCACGAATAGTCCGGATGGCGAATCAAGAGCCCGATTCAGTCCCGATGGGAAATACATCTCTTTTATATCCGCCCGACAGGGTGCTGCCAAAGGGCAAATCTGGCTAATGGATCGCCGGGGCGGTGAAGCGAAAAAGCTCACCGATCTAAAAACCGATCTGGAAGAGTACGTCTGGTCGCCAGACGGTAAAAAGATCGCACTGGTTCTACGTGATCCCGATTATGCCGACTCCGCGAAAACTAAAGTCCGGAAACCCTATGTACTCGACCGCTACCACTTTAAGGCCGATGTAAAAGGTTATCTGGAAAAAGGGGCTGTTCATCTGTATTCATTTGATGTCGCCACGAAAAAGATTGATACACTAACGACAGGCATCTATGATGAAACATCCCCGGCCTGGTCGCCGGATGGATCGCAACTAGCGTTTGTGAGTAACCGAAGCGATGATCCTGATCGGAATGAAAACACGAACCTATACGTGATGGAGGCTCGTAAAGGGGCACCCATGAAGCAGCTAACAACCTGGACCGGTGCCGACAACAACCCGGTCTGGAGTCCCGATGGAAAATACATTGCGTATCTTCGGTCTACGGCATCCGGCAATTTCATCATGTATGATCAACCCGTGCTAGCCGTAATCAGCCGGGAAGGTGGCGAAACGACCCTTCTTTCCAAAACGCTGGATCGTCCCGTTCGTAATCCGAAGTGGTCCAAAGACGGTCTATCGATTGCGATACAGGTACAGGACGACCGCCAAACGTACATTGGTCACTATACCTTTCCCGAAGGAAAATTTGCGGGGCTAACCGGCGGCAATCGGGTATTCAGCAATCTGGAATCAACACCCGACGGTAATTGGGTTGCCCTGATGAGCGACCCACAAACACCCGGCGAATTGTACGCGATTGAAAACGGGAATCCCCGACGATTGACACGCGTTCATGATGATTTTCTGACCCCGCTTGAACTGTCTACCGTCGAAGGATTTAGTTCGAAAAGTAAAGACGGCACGCAGGTATCCAACGTACTCTATCGTCCGGCAAACACACCGGCGGGCAAAAAACTCCCGACCATTTTCTACATTCATGGTGGCCCCGTGTCGCAGGATGAATTTTCGTTTGACCTGACCCGGCAATTACTCGCGGCTGGTGGCTATGCGGTCGTGGCAGTTAACTATCGGGGCAGTAATGGCCGTGGTCTCGACTACACCAAAGCGATCTACGCCGATTGGGGTAACAAAGAGGTGCAGGATATTCTGGGCGCTGCCGATTATGTTGTTGAGAAAGGCATCGCCGACCCCGACCGACTCGGTATTGGCGGCTGGAGTTATGGCGGTATCCTGACCAATTACACCATTGCCACCGACACCCGTTTTAAAGCTGCCGCCAGTGGGGCCGGGAGTTCATTACAACTCTCGATGTATGGCATCGACCAATACACCAACCAGTACGAAACGGAATTGGGCGCTCCCTGGAAAAACACCGACAAATGGCTGAAGTTGTCCTACCCATTCCTGAAAGCTGATCGGATAAAAACTCCAACATTATTTATGGCGGGCGAAAAAGACTTCAATGTGCCGTCGGCAGGTAGCGAGCAGATGTTTCAGGCGTTGCGCTCATTAGGCATTCCGACGCAACTAATCATCTATCCGGGTCAGAATCATGGCATTACGGTACCTAGTTATCAGAAAGATCGGGTGGATCGGTACTTGCAATGGTTTGATAAATATTTAAACCCTAAAAACCTGTAATACAGAATTTTATTACAGGTTAATGAGTATACCCGATAGTAATTAGAGGCTGGTGTTGCATCAAAAAGTCTGTATTCGGCGTACTATTGGATATTGTTTTATTCGTTTTTTCCGTAGTTTACACGCTCATAGTTCATTTATTTACTCAATCGGCTAAAGTTCACCTGATTATGAAACAGTTTATATTGTTTATCAGCCTCCTAACGGCATCTGTCGCACTTAACTCATGCTCAAAAAGCAATGATCCCACTCCAGATCCTGTAGTAGGTAAATGGGCCCCGGACTACCTACTTGCAAGTGGCTTTGTAGCCCCTTATACATCGAATAATGGAGCGAAACTGAATCCATTAGCCTATGGAATTAGTGATTCTTACGAAATCAAGACTGATAAATCATTTATTTATACAGATCGCTCAGGTGTTGTTATTACACCATATCCTGGTACTTGGGATTATACAGGTACTCAATTAAACTTGAAATATGATAACGGCAATTCTGAAACATTTACTTACGATGGCACTGGCACAACTCCATTATTACTTTATCCAGTTCAGGCAGTTTCAGACTCATTAGTAAATCCCACAACTAATAAAAAAGAGCTAGTCAAGTTTAACTTACAACTCGTTTATAGCAAACAATAGTATTAAAGATAGTAAACAGAAGAAGGTCGCTGAGCACTCAGCGACCTTCTTCTGTTTACGGATAAATCGACCTTGTATTTTGAGTATAAACGCACAGATAATCCTGGCAGAAAGCCAACTAATAGCTGAACTAATCCGAGCAGGTTTGTCATGACTAGCCCAATAGCTTCACTCGTGAACTAAGTACCATCCACTCAATCTCATACCCAAATCATTCCATTTCAGAATCAACATCTTTTATTTCGACAATACAGAATTATACTTATATAAATTTTGACCAATTCACAATTATCAAAATAATTTAAAGGCATTTTCCAGTCGAAGACGCTTTTTTGTTGGCATTAATTCGTACTTTCACAAAACCCTATCTACTAAGGAGTTATATTTGTCTTTACTCTTATTTTATCCGGAATTAATACAAAAAACCATGTCATCACAACTAACTCGCCGGGATTGGCTACGCGCCAGCGGCCTTTTAACAGCTGGCCTTGGCCTCAGCCGATTCACTCCTGCCGAGGCTGCTACCCCTAATGCACCATTGGTTTCAGGGTTCACCAATGAGTTTGCTTTTGCCGATGACCCTTTTGATAAGATGCCCAAACTGCGGGCACGACTATTCGCCAACGAAAATCCGTTAGGTATTTCTGCCAGTGCCAAAGAAGCTATTATAAAAGCTACTGAAGTTGGTAACCGCTACGCCTGGATGGAGTTTGGTCAACTGAAATCGCTTATTGCTACCGACGACGGCGTAAAGCCAGCTAATATCATGATGGCTCCGGGTTCCTCAGATATTCTGATGGCCGCTGCCGATCATTTCGCAAAAGGGGGCGGCACGATCCTGACCAGCACCATGACTTACGACGATCTGCTCCAGCGGGCCGAAAAACAGGGGGCCAAGATCAAGGCGTTGCCGATGACGAAAGAATATAAATTTGACCTCAACGCAATCAAAGCGAGCATTACGCCCGATGTGAAGCTGATCTATATCGTCAACCCAAACAACCCAACGGGTACGATTATTCCAACGCCTGAACTGGAAGCGTTTATCCGTGAGGTATCGCCTAAAGTGCCCGTGTTCATCGACGAAGCCTATATCGATTTCTACGAACCTGCCGATCGCCCAAAACTAGGCAAACTGGTAGCCGAAGGTATGAACGTTATTCTGGCACGTACCTTCTCGAAAATTCATGGATTTGCCGGTTTACGGTTGGGCTATGCCATTGCTCAGCCCGATATGCTGAAAATACTGAAAGCTTATACCAACGGCGATTTTGCCGTGAGCATCACCACGCTGATGGCCGGTATCGCCAGCTACAAAGACATCGATTGGCAGAACCATTGCCGGGCCGAAAACGCCAAAGCCCGCGCTTACACAACCAAAGCACTGTCTGATCTGGGTTATGAGGTGATTCCCTCCTCAACGAATTTCATCCTGTTCCCGATTCGCATGAAAACCAAGTCGTTTGAGGGACAAATGTTTGCGCAAGGCATTGGTATCCAAACCCGCGATTTCAACGGGCAACCCTACTGCCGCGTCAGCGTTGGCACCATGGACGAAATGGCCATTTTCATGGATGGATTTAAAAAGGTAGTGGGATAATTAGGAGGAAGGGGAAGAAAGGGAGTAAAGGGACAAAGGAGGATAGGGAAGAGAGAGACAAAAGGTAATATAGCTTTTCCTCCTCGTCCCTCCCCCTTCCTCCCTTTCTTCTCCTTCCTCCCACTCCTCCCTTCTTTTGTATGACAAGACGCGACTTCATCAATTCAACGAGTGCCAGTTATGCCAGCATGTTGGCGTGGGGAATGCTACACCCAGCGCCAGCATCGGCCATCGACTTACCCGCCAACGGCCTGAAAAGTGACGGCAAAGGTCGAAAAGTAATTATCCTAGGAGCAGGTCTGGCCGGAATGACCACCGCCTATGAACTCGGCAAATTAGGTTACGACTGCACCGTACTGGAAGCCCGCGCCCGCTCAGGTGGGCGTGTCTGGACGGTTCGGGGTGGAACCAAAGAAACAGAGTTAGCAGGTGGAACGGCGCAAACCTGCTCGTTTGAAGAAGGGCACTATTTCAACGGTGGGGCTGCTCGTATTCCGCACCACCACCAGATAACCCTGCATTATTGCCGCGAACTGGGGGTCCCGCTCCAGATCTTCAACGGTGCCAATGAGTCGGCTTATCTCTACAATGATGGCGGAACTGGTGATTTTGCTAATCGACGGATGCGCATCAGTGATTATCATCACGATATGCGCGGTTATACCTCCGAACTGCTCGCCAAAGCACTCGACCAATCGTCACTGGATCAGCAGTTAACCAAGGAAGATGTTGAGAAACTGATTGACTTTCTGAAAAACGAAGGCGATTTAAATACGGCTCATTTGTACAAAGGCACAAATCGTCGGGGTTACAAAACGAAAAGCGATCCTGGTGCTGGTAACACACCCGGTTCACTCACCGACCCCTATGGCCTTACCGATTTACTACGGTCGGGTTTCATGCAACCGGTTTTCTATAACGTGGGCGATTACGCGTACGAACAGCAATCCACCTTGTTGCAACCCGTTGGCGGCATGGATGCCATTCCGAAAGCGCTGGAGAAAAAACTGGCAGGCAAGATTCTCTTTAACGCACCGGTCAGCGAGCTTCGAAAAACCGACAATGGCGTTCGAGTCGTTTATCAGAAAGACGGCAAACCTGTTGAGATCACGGGCGAATTTTGTGTGTGTACCCTACCGTTGCCGATGCTTAAGAACCTTGAATCGGACTTGTCAGGAACGGTGAAACGAGCCGCCGATTTCGTACCTTACATGAAGACGGGCAAAATCGGGTTGCAGTTTAAACGACGTTTCTGGGAGGAAGACGATGGTATTTACGGCGGCATTTCGCGTACCAATATGGATATTAACCAAATTTGGTACCCGTCGTTTGGCCTGCAAGGCAAGAAAGGTGTATTGATCGGTTATTATAATTTTTACAGCCGGGCCGAAGCTATAGGTGCACTACCTGTTGCCGAACGGGAAAAGCTGGCGTTGACTCAGGGCAGTAAAATTCACCCGCAATACGCTGCCGAATTCGACAATTCGTTTTCACTGGCCTGGCACCGCTTGCCCTATAGCGGAGGAGGCTGGGCAGTGTATGATGATGCAACGCGCAAAAAATATTACCCTTCGTTACTCGAACCCGATGGCAATATTTATTTTGCCGGAGAGCACACAACATACCTGACCGCCTGGATGGCCGGTGCATTCACATCCGCCCGTCGGACAGTCGAAGCACTTCACGCCCGAGTAGGCGAATACACGAAGAAATAAAGTTGTCTGGGCTAAGCTCCCGCTTGGCCCGAGAAAATTACGCTTACAAAACGGGCCAAGCGGGAGCTTAGCCCAGACAATAACCATGAAAAACAACCTACTTTCTCTCTTAATTTTCCTTGTTTGTGCCGTAACAACTCAGTTACTCAGCCAGCGCGTTTGGGCTCAGACAGCTTCAGCTTCGATGACAGAAACCCAGTTGAAAGCCATCAAAGCTATTAAGGTCGCGAATCTTGACAAGGACACCTATTTCAAATCAGGCGGTTTTATTCTGGATCGCTACGAAGAACGCCCTGCCTACGTGTTCACCTATAGCGATGGTATTACCCGGAAAATCTACCTCTATAAAGTATTCACCGCCGAAGACACCAAGGAGCTTGGCCTGCTGGCGATTTACCAGAACACCAAAACCAACGAGGTAAAACCTTTCGTTATTCCCGGTGCTTCGGCTGACCGCAAAGCCTGGGATGCTTACATCGACGATCTGAAATATGTGGGCGAAAAAGAGCCCGGCCTGATGTCGACGCTGACGTTTGTGTTGTCGCGGGAGATGGCGAGTCTACTATCGGGCGGTGGCGCAAAAACCGACGAAGGCAGTGGCAAGAAAAAAGAGGAGTATAACTTCTGCTTTGCGCCCGATGCTCCTGTAACGCTGGCCGATGGCTCGTCGAAAGCGATTAGCGATGTAGCTGTAGGTGATGTTGTTCTTGGTTACGATGCTAAAACGAAAACCCTTACGCCAACACATGTTACCCGCGTAGATGTTCACCAAGGCAACGAAGGTGAGTTTACGCTGGTCGGTGTATGGATTACTGCCAACGAACTTACAGCCGATAACCGTCCTGCGTTAAGCGCGCCAATTCTCGTAGAAGCAACCGCCAACCACCCGGTTTTGACCGCTTCAGGCGAATCCACACCGGAGCGTAAGGCGTTGGGCGAAGTAAAAACAGGCGACGTTATGTATCGCTACGAAAATGGTAAGGTAGTCGCTTATAGCGTCGTAAAGACAGAAAAGGCAGTTCGCTCGGTAAAGCGTGTTTATAATCTGGTGACCGAATCTGGCGCTTACCTAGTTGGTGAAACCGTCGTGCTGGACAAGTAAGAACCAGCCTTTAAACACGGCTTTCGCGAAAGTCGTGTGAGTGTTATTGAGTCGGTCGGTTTAGCGCCTTAGGTGCGGCCAGTCAATAGCAAAATAAAGAATTCCATCCTGACTAAAGCGCCGTGGGTGCGACCTGATGATTAAATTAGGTCGCACCTACGGCGCTTTTAAGCTATTAGCCCACCTGCTTTCTATTAACAGGTCATCCCAAATGGGTTTCTTAGCCAGGCAAGCGTTTTTTAACGATAAAATAGGCCTTCCCCTATCAAAATTTGGATACTACGAGATATCGTAGACTTGACTCATCATCCAATACATAAATCAAATCACAAATTACAGTAACTTCATGTATTTATTGGCGGCATATTAGTAGCTTACTCAATACGATGATGAAGTACTTACGTAGTCTATTCCTCCTGGCAATACTAACGTCGTGTAGTAAGGACGAGCCGGTCGCAACCGTTAAGGTGCCCAGCGGTTATCTTTACAAAGTGGAGCCAGCCATTTCGGGCAAAACGGCTTATATATGTGGCGAACGGCCATTTAATGACACGGGAGCCTTAGTCGGCGGAACGGATTTAGGTGCTCAAACCCGACAGGTATTCGACAATGTAAAAACCTCGCTGGCAACGGTTGGCATGAGCCTGACGGACGTTACACAGGTGACCTATTCGATTAAAGAAGCGGCCGGTGTAACCCAGGTTAGTGTCTCCAAGCTAGAAACTGTAAAAGCTATAGAGGCAACCTATTTTGCCAAAACACCATCCATTGTGACGGCCAAAGCAGTTTCTCAAACTACTCGCGAAGATGTCCTGATTGAAGTGGAAGTAATTGCCATAAAGTAAACAAGCGGCAACAAAATCGCTCCAACTAGTATCTTTAACCGATCCAGTACGGTGCGTTTAGCAAGTCTTACGCACCAGGATCTATTTTTGTGATTCAGCCTTCAGCAAACGATACCATTCACACCACGTCTACCTAACTGGTAATAACCCAATTGGGTAGTTTAGTAAAAGGCATATGAACGCTTGGTCTTCAATCGGTGAGCAATACAGAATTTGGAGTAGCCTCTTCCTTTTCTGTCTTCTGCTGCAACTCCAGGCGAAAGCTCAAGCACCCGTCACACAGTTACCAGCGACCCAGGCTACTAAACCTACACCTATAGTTTTTCAGTATCTGGTCGACACAACCGATCAGTTGTCCATCGAGCAATTGACAAGTAGCCAGCTCCACTGGAAATCCCCGATTGACCAATCGCTGATTCTTGGGTTTACAACGCATCCGGTCTGGTGTCGATTTACGCTGACGCAGGCCACAGATACATCCCGCAACTACGCGCTGGAGCTAACCAATTTCTACGTTGACAGCCTGACTCTTTATCAACCGGATTCGCTGAAAGGCTGGCATGTTCAGTATGCGGGTGATTGGATACCTTTTGCCCAGCGTACTCCCCCAACACGCTATCCCTCCGTTTATATATCGGTGTCGGGCAAGGCTCCTCAAACGTTTTATGCACGTATACTATCGTCGCAACACCATAGCTATCAGTGGCGAGTGTGGGACCGGGCTACGTTTGTAACGAATCGACTACCCGATATTGAGCGATACGTTATGTTTACGCTGGCTACCATGCTAGCCTTATTCCAGATTGCCATGCTGTTGCTCATGCATCAGTATATCGTTCTTCGTTCTTATGCCATTTTTGCCTTTTCTATTTGCCTGAGCGTGCTTTTCGCAACGGGCTTCTCGGGCGTTTTCTTCCCACACTCTCCTTACTGGACACACACCAGCCACTACGTAACGGTCGGCTTGTTGCTACCAACCCTGGCTTATTACGTTATTCAGGCGTTCCAATTACCCCAATACATGCCCCGACTGGTTTGGATATATGTGGGTTTTGGAACAATCGGCCTGTTCTATGCGGTCCTGAGTTTTTTTGTGCGGCACCCATACATCACCTGGGCATTAGTGGGCACTCTGGCAATTATGCTTGGGTTTACACTGTCGCTTTTACTGGTGCTGTATCTACGAAAAATCCGGCCAGCTATCTGGAATGTACTGGCAATGGTCGTCACGTTACCCATTTATACTTACTTCTACGGACGTAATGCGGGCTTTTTTACCGGCTCACTCAGCGAGGAAACAATTGGCCTAATTATGTTCGTTAGTTTTGCGAGTGAACCCTTTTTCGTGGTATTAATGCTTTGGCAGGCAACCCGCGAACGCATTAACACCACGAACGTACTGCAGCTCGAACAAGCGCATCGCGAAAACATCCAGGCACTCGATCGACTCAAAACCGATTTTTTCACCAACGTATCGCATGAACTCCGCACCCCGATCACGTTATTATTGGGGCCACTACAAACGCTGCACAGTCGTTTTCCCGACAATGAGTTGTATGCGCTTATGCACCGAAATGCCAATCGGCTCCAAACGCTTATCAATCAATTACTCGATCTGGCGAAACTCGATGCCCATCAGGTAAAAAATTCGCCCAGTCCCGGAAACCTGACCGACGACATCCGGGTTTGGGTATCTCTGTTCGACTCGTTGGCGCAAAGCCGATCAGTTACCCTCTCCTTACGACAAAACCAGGTCCATTGGGCTGCGTTGTATGATGCTGATAAAGTCGAAAAAATAGTAACCAACCTTCTCAGCAATGCGATCAAACACACGTCAGCGGGTGGATTAGTCGAGGTAGACGCTACCTATAGCCCAACGAATGTAACCATTACGGTTCGCGACACTGGCGAAGGCATGACACCAGAGGTACTCTCACATTTATTCGATCGTTTTTACCAGGCATCAGGGTCTCACTGGAAAGATATGGGTACCGGCGTAGGACTGGCCTTAACCTATGAACTCGTTCAACTCCTCGGTGGTACCATTACGGTAAAAAGCCGCCCGAACGAAGGCTCGTCTTTTTGTGTAACTCTACCTATTCCGCAAGGCACTGATCTGTTATTCTCTAACGAAAGCGATCAATCGAATAAATCATCAGCCACTACCCAACCAATCCAGGAAGCATCGGTCATAACTGAAACTCTGCTTTTATCCGAAGCAGACCTCTATATTGACACCCCGGATACACAAACCGACAAACCGTTGTTATTGCTGGTTGAAGACAACGACGATCTACGTGCCTATGTCCGCCTAATTCTGGCTCCTTACTACACACTGCTCGAAGCCAGCGATGGACAGCAGGGTCTGGAAATGGCCCTCGACGCCCTGCCTGATCTGATCGTAACGGATTTGATGATGCCCAAACTCGATGGACTAGATATGTGTCGCGCCCTGCGTGCAGATACCCGGACAGACCATATACCTTTGGTTATGCTCACCGCCAAAGCGAGTGTTCAGAATCGGCTGATTGGCTTCGAAACGGGTGCCGACGATTACCTCACCAAGCCATTCCTACCTGCCGAATTACTGGTGCGCTTGCTGAACCTGCGTCGTAGGCAGGCAACCCAACAAGCCTATTGGCAACGTCTCTTCGCCAGTTCGGTGTCGCAAGCAGAGCCAATCGCCCCCGAAGAAGTTGAGGCAGTAAGTCAACCCCTTCCCGACACATCCCCGTTTATAAAGAATCTCTACGCCATTCTGGAACAACACCTCGACCAGTCTGATTTTGACGTAGATCAACTGGCCGACGTGCTGGCCATGAGTAGCCGTAATCTTAATCGAAAACTCAAAGCACTGCTAGGGTTTAACACGCGCGAAACCATTCGTCATTATCGGCTCCGGCGGGGCAACGACATGCTGGAACAAGGCATTCAGCCAACCCAGGTAGCTTACGCGGTTGGGTTCGGTAGCCTGTCTTCCTTTGGCCGGGCTTATAAAGAACAGTACGGCTACGCTCCATCAGCCAGAAAACACAATGCATAGCCGGTTGCCCGGTGTATTTCCCCGAACAGCCGAACGGCACCACATTTTCTTCAACGCCACAATTACCCGTGCAGGTTTAGATATCTGTGGCCAGTATGACCCCGATGGGACGGTCGGCCGCTGCCGTCAAATGTTTATAGGGGAAGCTCATTTTCTATAAACATCTGACCCCATCAGGGTCCATGTTAATGTAATTCTGCTCGATTGTATAAGTACACCATTTTAGTCAATTCAACACAAAAAATCATAAAAAGAGCGCCTTTGAGCAGAAAAGAGCAAACATATGGTCATTTGGGTAGAGCTTTTGTCCGATTCGGTAGAATCCGTTAAGTAGCCCGTACCGAATTTTGATCCTACAAAAACAGCAGCGGGTACGGCCTCAATCCTGGCTATATAAGCAGAGTTGCCAGCACCAATGCAGTCACGTAAGAACCTTTCTCTTTTCACCAATCTAATACGGGTATGATTACCTCCGATTACTTGTTTCCGTTCCACACCTATAGGCTCCCAAAGACTCCGTCTCGCCCGCTTCGCAAGCGCCCATTTCCCAACAAACGGGTTAATCCCGTTGGCCTGTACTTACCGGCCCCTGGCAGTTGTTGCCCTGGCTTATTTTCGGCTGTTTCCACCTATTCACCCACGCTATGAAACGTTCAGCAGCCGCCCAACTTCAGCATAATTTTGACCCGACTCAGGTAATTTACCTAGCGGGCGACATTAATTATTGTTTCGTCTATTTGCTCAACGGCGAACGGATTCTATCGAGCCGAACCTTAAAATGGTACCACACCCGATGGCCTCATTTTATCCGTATTCACAAAGGATATTTGATTAACCCTGCGCACGTGCATCGTGGTGTATTAACGTCGCCCATCATAGCGTCTATCATTATGTGTAATGGCGCTTCGCTTCCTGTAGGTCGCCGACGTATTCCAGAAATCATGAATCAACTGGAGCGACCGTCACCAAAACGACTCTCCCGCCCTCGCATTAGTAGAGTTAACCGTAACGCTAGCGTAAGCAGGCCACTAATGGCCACCTGATATAAACCCCGCCGTAATTACCTATTCTCGAAAATAGACTAAAATTTAACCTATAAGTAGCTGATAAATAAAAGAATAAGCCAATTCAATAGGCTTACATAGACTCCCTTCCGGGTTAGATGAGTGATAGAAATCCCCTTTGGCAATTGACCGGATGGGATTTTTTGTTTGCCCTAACCCATGCTCCTATCCTTACTATTGTTTTCATGCGAACTCATTGCCTGATTCAGCTTTTGCGTTTACTTTTGTTTGACCGAAAACGTATGCATGCATACTAATTTCACAACAACAAAATCATGGCAGAAGCCTTCATTTATGATGCCGTCAGAACACCTCGCGGGCGAGGTAAAAGCGACGGTTCGCTGCATGATGTGCAGCCTGTTCAACTCCTCACCAGCGTTTTACGCAAACTCCGCGACCGCAATCAACTCGACACATCGCTCGTGGATGATGTGATCATCGGGTGCGTAACGCCCATTGGTGAGCAAGGGGCCGATATTGCTCGCACAGCTGCGCTTGAAGCCGGTTACGACGAGTCGGTGGCGGGGGTGCAACTCAACCGGTTCTGCTCGTCTGGTCTGGAAGCCATCAATATGGCCGGGGCTTACGTGATGTCGGGCCAGGTCGATGCAATTGTGGCCGGTGGAGTCGAATCGATGTCGCGGGTACCGATGGGGTCGGATGGCGGGGCCCTGTTTATGAATCCGCAGATTGTAGCCCGTCATAATATTGTTCCGCAAGGAATTTCGGCCGATTTGATTGCGACCAAATACGGATACACCCGCTCCGATGTAGATAGTTTTGCTGCGGAGTCATATCGCCGGGCCGTAGAAGCACAGGCCGCGAATCGATTCGCGAAAACGCTGATGCCGCTCAAAGACGAAATCGGCATTACCGTTCTCGACCGGGACGAAGGTGTTCGACCCGGCACAACTGTCGAAAGTCTGGGCAAACTGAAACCTGCTTTTGAGAGTCTGGGACAGATGGGGTTGGATGCTCTCGCCTTACTCAAGTATGCTGATTTTGATAAGATCAATCACGTCCATCATGCGGGCAATTCGTCGCAGATTGTTGATGGAGCGGCTGGAGTTTTGGTGGGCAGCAAGGAATTCGGCGAAAAGTCGGGCCTAAAGCCGCGTGCCCGGATTAAAGCTTTCGCGATTGTGGGTTCTGAGCCAACAATCATGCTAACCGGCCCCATTCCAGCCACTCGTAAAGTACTCAAACGGGCGGGCATGAGCATTAGTGATATCGATTTATTCGAAGTTAACGAAGCCTTTGCTGCGATTCCGATGCTGTTTATGGACGAATTCGGGGTCGATCACAGCAAGCTCAATGTCAACGGTGGAGCCATTGCACTAGGCCATCCGCTGGGGGCAACAGGCGCCATTATTTCCGCCACCCTCATCGACGAACTCGAACGCACTGGCAAACAATTCGGCCTCTCAACTCTGTGTATTGGGGGCGGCATGGGCATCGCAACTATTTTCGAACGGATAAATTAAAAGTTTATGGTTTACGGTATTCGGTTTACGGTGGCTGACGCATCATCAATTCATGTCGGTCCGTCGGTGCGGTCAGCCACCGTAAACCGAATACCGTAAACTGAAAACCAAAAATTATGATAAACTACACCCTCGACCAAGATATAGCGATCATTTCGTGGGAGATGACGTCGTCGCCAATGAATGTCCTGAACGACGAGTCTATCCCGCAATTTGAAGCGGCTTTACAACGGGCTTTTGCGGATGACTCCGTGAAAGGGCTAATTATTACCTCTGCCAAGCCCGAGTTTGTGGCTGGTGCCGATCTGAAAATGATCCTGCGAAACAACGATAAAGATCCGGCCGAGATGCTAAAAGTCTCATCGGAATTGAACCGCGTATTTCGCAGTATCGAAACCTCGGGAAAGCCAACCGTTGCGGCCATTAACGGTACAGCACTCGGTGGTGGTTACGAAATTTGCCTGGCCTGTCATCACCGGGTAGCGCTCAACAATCCGAAGACAGTCATCGGTCTGGTCGAAGTCACCATCGGGTTATTGCCGGGTGCCGGTGGTACGCAGCGCCTTCCACGCATGCTGGGTATTCAGACAGCCTTGCCGCTTATTCTGGAAGGCAAAAAAGTAGGCGTTCAGGAAGCGAAGAACCTGGGCATGGTCGATGATATTGCCAATAGTCCAGCCGAAATGCTGGAGAAAGCCCGCGCCTGGATTGCCGCCAACGGAACGTCCGCCCAGCCAAAACCGCTCAAACCCTGGGATGAAGTCGATCGAAAGACTGGAAAAATTGTTGGTAAAGACAATTTCAAAGTTCCGGGTGGCAACATTCAGAGTGTTGTTGGCGCGCAAACCTTCGGAGCGGGAACGGCTATGCTGATGGATAAAACCAAAGGCAACTATCCGGCTCCACTCGAAATTATGGCTTGTGTGTACGAAGGTCTGCAAGTCAATATTGACCGGGGGTTGGTTATTGAAGCGCGCCATTTCGTGAAAGTAGCGACGTCGAAAGTGGCTAAAAACCTCATCCAGACAATGTTTTTGGGGATGAACGAAGCCAACAAAGGTGCCAGCCGACCAAAAGACCAGCCCAAAACGGACGTTAAAAAACTTGGGATTCTGGGGGCAGGTCTGATGGGGGCAGGCATTGCCTATGTATCTGCCCAGGCTGGTATCGAAGTCATCCTGAAAGACGTATCGGTCGAAGCTGCCGAAAAAGGGAAAGACTATTCTCGCCAGTTGCTTCAAAAAGGCGTTGAACGCGGCAAGGTTGATGCCAGTAAAGTAGACGGCATTCTGAACCTGATCAAGCCAACCGCTTCGGTGCAGGATTTGCAGGGATGCGATCTGATTATTGAAGCTGTCTTCGAAAACCGTGAACTGAAAGCACAGGTCACGAAAGAGGCCGAACCTATGCTGGCCACTGATGGCCTAAGCGTTTTCGGCTCGAATACCTCTACCTTACCTATTAGCGGACTAGCGCAGGTATCGGCCAAACCTGAAAATTTTATTGGCATCCATTTCTTCTCACCCGTCGATAAGATGATGCTGGTGGAGATCATTATGGGGAAACAGACGTCAGATTATACCCTGGCGGTTGCCATTGACTTTACTCGTAAGATTCGTAAAACGCCCATCGTGGTTAACGACTCGCGGGGCTTCTATACCTCGCGTTGTTTCGGCACCTATTCATCGGAGGGCATGGAGTTGCTGAAAGATGGCGTCAACCCAATTCTGATTGAAAATGGGGGTAAAGATGCCGGAATGCCAGTAGGACCATTGGCCGTAACCGACGAAGTAGCGCTGGATTTGGTCTATAAAATTGCCGGTCAGGGCATCAAAGACGGCGCTATTCGCGAAGATGACACCAGCTATCAGGTTGCCAAGCAATTTGTTGATCTCGGACGATTAGGCAAGAAATCGAAAGCAGGTTTCTATGACTACGCCGACGACCGAAGCAAAAAACTTTGGCCGGGCTTACAAGATCTTTTTCCACGCGCAGCCCAGCAACCCTCGCTTGACGAAGTAAAAAACCGACTGCTCTATCGACAAGCCATCGAAGCGGTGCGCTGTTTTGAGGAAAATGTTGTGCGCACAAAACTAGATGCCGACCTAGGTTCCATTCTAGGCTGGGGCTTTCCAGCTTATACAGGTGGCGCCTTATCATTCGTGGATTTCGTAGGTCTCGAAACCTTCGTTAGCACATGCGACAGACTGGCTGATACCTACGGCGAACGTTTCCGACCAACGGAGAAATTGCGGGAACAGGTTGGGAAGAAGGAGTTGGTTTAGGAATCGAAGGGTTGGTGTGATTCGGTCTGGCGCGGGTATTCACCCGTGACGGTTTATATAGCAAGCATTCGCTTGCGTCAGTGAATACTGACTCCATACATCGTCATGAGTAAACACTCGCGCCAACCGCAAGAGGTAGTTTAGAATACAATTAGCTATTTTCAATCATAAAGTATTACTTTGTGTATCAAATTTGATACACAAAGTAATACTTTATGATTGAAAGGGCTCTTTATAGCGATCTGGAAGCTCATTTGACGAAAAAACAGGCAACTGTTATTGTAGGTATGCGACGAGTTGGCAAAACTACAGCACTGCGTCATTTGCTTGCTAAAGTGCCGCATACCAATAAGCTCTTTCTGGATTTGGAAAAAGCAGAAAACAGGTATTTGCTTAACCAGCCTATGTACCGTGACATTGAACTGGACTTACAGATTCAGGGAATTGATTTATCCAAACCGGCGGTAATTGCTATTGACGAAATTCAGTTAGTCAAAAACTCACCCAGCGTCATTAAGTATCTATATGATACCTATTCGATAAAATTTCTACTAACGGGCTCAAGTTCATATTATCTCAAAAATCATTTTTCGGAAAGCTTAGCGGGTCGAAAGCGTATTTTCGAAATGTTTCCACTAAGTTTTCCTGAATACGTAGCGTTCTTCGACGATGATACGAGGATTATCAACCAGTTTGCTCGTCAGCCCTTTAACCAAACCTATTATCTGAAATACAAAGCCTTATACGAAGCTTATTTACAATTCGGTGGCTTTCCAGAGGTAGCGCTGGCAGAAACAGATGACGACCGAAAAAGCTATTTGAGCGACATTATCAACGCCTACATCGAATTGGATATTCGGCTCTTGTCTGATTTCTCAGTAAGCGACGACTTAGTACGGCTCGTTCGCTTAGTAGCTGCGCATACGGGTAGCAAGCTCGACTATCAGAAAATTGGAAGCCTGATGGGTATCAGTCGTCATAAAATCAAGGACTACCTGATGTTGCTTGAACACACGTATTTTATTCAGACAGTATCCGCTTTTAGTCGAAGTACCGACCGCGATATTGCTCAACAACGAAAAATCTATGTGGCTGACACAGGCCTATTGAATCAACTGGCGAAGGTAAGTGGTGGGCAACTTTTTGAGAATGCCATAGCTAATCAATTACATTGGCTCGGCACCGTACAGTTTTATCAACGAAAGTCTGGCCAGGAAATTGACTTTATTTTGAATGAGCAAATAGCGGTAGAAGTAAAAGAAACGCCTACGCCAAGTGATTTGAAAACCTTACAAAAACGGGCAACCAGCATAGGCTTGACAGAAACTATCCTGGTTAGTCGACACCCGGCTCCGGGCGATTTTAAGGATTTTGTATGGGGTGGCAATTTGGTTAATCTACCTGGCACGAGTATTCACTGACGAAAGCGAATGCTTGCTATATAAACCGTCACGAGTAAATACTCGCGCCAGGCTGAATAGCGCCAGCATACTGTTTCCGATAACTCACCGGCGTGGTGCCTGTCCAACGCCGAAAAGCCCGATTGAAAGCACTTAATTCATTGTATCCCAGAATATACGACACTTCTTTTACCGGATACTGGCCTGCCTGCAAGTAATGCAATGCTAACGATTTTCGGATGGAATCGGTCAGTTGCTGATAGGTAACGCCTTCTTCCTGCAATTTCCGCTGCAAGCTTCGGCTACTCACATTAAGATTAGCCGCAATAGCATCAAGGGTCGGAACGCCCAGATACGCATTCGCCAACAGGAAGTTGTTAATCCGTTCACTCAGCGATTTGGTATTCGTGTAGGCTTCATCCAAAGCACTCACTTTTCGCAACAAAACGGCCTGCAAGTCATAATCGGCGGCCAGAATAGGCTCATCCCAAAACTGGCTATCGAGTTCCATCTCATATATCGAAGCGTTTTGAATGGACTGACACCGCAATACCCGTTCATATTCAGCCAATTCGGTCGATTCAACGGAAAACTTGGCCGTGCGCGGCTGTATTTTTTTCAGAATAAGTCCATCCACTTCGTGCAGGGTAAACGCCATGAAAAAATCCATCACCTGACGAAACATCAGCGGAGATTCTCTTCGCGCCACCGTCGAAGGAATGAATCGGATGGTGAAGGATTTCTCGCTGCGAGCCACCTCCATTGTCAATAGATCGGTGATTAGATGGGAAAAAGCCGCAGCATGGGTTAGTGCTTCGCCAATCGTACGACTATGCCGTATGAGTTCGCCCACAACACCCAGCGCTGACACCTGCAACGACTCGCCAAAATGAAGGCCGAACAAGGAATCGTTACTCAGTTCCGTGGCAGCCAGCCAAAGCGCATTGATTTGTTGCGTGGTTGGACTTGGGCTTGATTCACTTCTCAGCTCCGTCAACTCAATCCCTGAGCGACTGCATAACTCGGCCAGATCGACATTCTTCTGGACAGCATAGGCTAGTAAATTCAGCGCCAACCGTTTCTGATAATCCTGCATAATACAAAGTTACAGAAATCGAGCTGGCTGTTTTTTCCCGGGTGTGAAATGGTAATATATTGGCGGGTATGGTACGATCTGGTGCGGGTATTTACCCGCGCCAGAGTCAGACGATAACTTACACCCCAAATTTCCGGAGGTTATAGACGAAGCTAACCATAAAATAGCGCGTCAGAACTCGGCTTTGGACATCCTCTACGTACGAATCACCCGTGTTTCGAATGACGCTTCGGTTCTGGTTCAGTAAATCGAACGCCTGCACGCGAAATTCACCCTGTTTTGCCTTTAGAAACTGCCAGGCAAGGGCTGCGTTCCAGAGCGTAAACTGCTGGTTGTAGCCAGCCGCCCGACCCGTTGTGGCCGTATAAGTCAGATCGCTGGTAAGGACGAAGTTGAACGGGAGTTGCCAATGGACATCGACCGTTGCGTACTGCGACCAGAAGGCTGAATTCTGCTTTGACAGGAGCGAGTAGGTGGCCGTCTGATAACTAATTGTACCACTGAGGCCATAATCCAGTTTGCCGTTATAGGCCGATTGCAACCGCACGCCCTGTCCCAAAAATACATTTTTAGCCTCGTTGGTCTGGTCATTGATCAAACTAATTGCCCGACTGAAACTAGCATTCGTTGTCAACGTAAGCCCCAGTTTCGTTGGCTGGAGTGTGCGGCCAATCGATAATGATCCGTTTGCTGCCAGATATCCACCCGCATTGATGGGCTGAGTTGTTTGGGCGCCAGCGCTATTGATCGTTGTGGTTGTACTGATGCGGTTAGTACTCTGGTTTAGACTGGCAAATATAAACAGGCTTTTCCCTCCAGCCCCACTCGATCCATTATAGGTTAGGGTAATATTGTTGTAATATTCCGGCCGAAGGCCGGGGTTTCCCAGACGGATAGTCAGCGGATTAGTATTGTCGACAATGGGTTGTAATTGTGTCACCGAAGGCGGAGTTATCCTCGTCCGGTATTGCAATCGAAGGCTGCGATTTCTCGAAAACGTATAACTAAGTAGCGCACTAGGAAGCAGATTCAGATACTGGCGACTCCTGCTTGTGTCAACAGAACGATTGTCAACCTCTAAGTTGGCCTGTTGCAGGTCGAAACCCAGTGCATAGGTATACCGAAGTCGGCGCGTCTGTAAGGTGGTGCCAATGCGGTGCGTTGCGAAAAGGCTACTAAAGTGATTGCTCAAAGCAGCATTGGGCTGGTCATATTGCCCTGTTGCTTCACTCGCATCAATCACATCGCGCTCGGCTCGGTTTCGATTGGCTGCGTAGGCGTACCGAAGTTCTAATTTTTGTGTGAGCGACAAGGGCTCTGTCAGCGATAGGGTCAGCGTATTCTGGAGCGAGTAGCTATTCTGGCGATTACGCTGGTTCAATCGGATTGTAGTCAGCGGAGTCGTCCCTGTCGAATCATAGAATTGATTAATCGACTGATTGAGGGCATTCGTCAACCCATTTGTCAGCACAGTGTTCAGGTTCACCGACAATGTTCGTCCTTCTTTACGAAATTTCCGCATGACTAACAGGTTATTATAGCCATTGAGACCGTCGCCGGTTGAGCCATAATGAGTGTCGCCATCGTTGAGCGCCTGCCCTGTCGGCAAATACGATCGGGCTGTAATCCGGCTATCGTAACCAGTAGCTTGACATGAAACGTTGGGGCTTATACGTAAGCTGGTTAGCGAATCAAGCTGCCAATCCAGCCGACCATTGAAGCGATGCGTTGTCTGGCGATTTTGCGAATAGGTATGCTGATCGGTCAGGAACGACCGGTCGGGCAGCACATTTTCCCGCCGGCTTCGCTGATCGGTCGTGGTGGTGGCCTGATTCAGAAAATAACTCGATGACAGTTCTGCCCGTTTGCCTAGCTTATCCCGAAAATTGAGTCCCCCTGCCTTGATTTCAATAATATTCGTCGGTGACTGATTAGCCGAAGGGTCAATACTACCTGGCCCACCAACTGTTATGGGGCCACCCGTGCCGCCACCAAGCGTAAAGTTCTGCTGGTTCAGGTTATTGGCCTGCCCGATCAACGATAGCTGTCGGCCCGGTCCGTCGCCACGGTTGTTAAAGCGATTCAGGTTTAATCTTCCCTGATAGCGCTCATCAGTCCCTGCCCCAATGGAATTCTGTCCAAAATAGCCTTTCTGCTTGTTTCGCTTAATGGTGAGGTTAATGGTGCGTTCGCGATTACCATCGTCGATACCCGAAAATTGCGACTGATCTGACGACTGATCGTAGAGTTGAACCTTATCGACAATATCGGCAGGGAGGTTTCGGGTAGCCATTTTCGGGTCATTTCCGAAAAAAGGTTTGCCGTCGACCAGCACGCGATTTACGGTTTGTCCCTGCGCTTTAATCGAGCCATCACGCGCCACCTCAACACCGGGCAGTTTTCGCAGAAGCTCTTCCACCTGCGCATTGGGTTGAGTTTTAAAGGAACCCGCATTAAACTCCACGGTATCGCCCTTAACGGCAACGGGGCTGCGTTCTTGCCTGACTGTCACTTCATTAAGTGTGCTCGCCTGCTCAATCATTCGTATGGTCCCCGCATTGATCGGCGTTTCTCGACCGACAGTTATGTACGATGACGCGTTTCGGTACCCTAGAAACGTTACCAGGATTCGGTAACGACCTGGGCCGACGTTGCGGAGTCGAAATTGGCCATCGCCGTTTGTAATGGTGGCATCTATATAACTGGAATCTCGATCCGTCATCAATGAAACGGTGGCCATCCGTAGGGGTTTCCCACTAACCGAATCGACTGCAACGCCTATGACTTCAGCTTTCCCAGATACTTTTTGGGCAAACGTAAGCCCGCTTCCAGCCAGTAGCAGGAGGACAAAAAGAGAGAAGAATTTCATGCTGTAAAACCTCACCCCAACCCCTCTCCTGTTTTAGGAGAGGGGCTTTTTTATACCTCGGGTGGAAGGATTTAGTGGTATATCCTGTCAAAAAAATGGTTGATCAGTTTCGCTCACCCATCATTATCTGCTGTTGGAAGTCGGCGGTGGCCTTTTGGCGGAGGTCGGCTAGTTGCTCAGGCGTGACGGCTTGAGCCTCTGCAGTTGGTTGCACTTCTTTGGCATTGATAGCCGACAAATTCACTTTGGTCGCTTTAAATTGTTCGCGGCTACTTTCGATCAGTAGCGCTACTCCCGTTTCAGGAGTTAGCTCACGAATAGGTGAATAGGTAATAGGCAATTCGGTGGTGAACCAGACCGTATACGTTTCATTTTTGAACGGTACGGTAGCTTTTCGACAAGTGTAGCCTGCAATCTTCCTGGTCTGATCGGTTAGTTGCCAGCCAGAAACACGTTGAATAGGGGCATCGGCCCGATACGTTTTCGCGTCCTTGTCTTTCCCAACGGTCAGCAGGGTAACCGTTTTCTGATTGGCCAGATCGACAAAAATCTTTTCTTCGAATGGACGACCAAAATTCGTATTGCGCGGAGGCCCGCCACCTGGACCACCTGGGCCGACAGCGCGAATGGTAATGCCTTGCTCGTCTCGGGTTTCTTTGGCGTATTTATCGGTAAACGTCACCTTCTGCCCGAAAGTCCGTGTATCAGGAATATCGGTCGGGAAATTAGGATCGCCGGGTTTGATCTGCTCACCATTGATCACAATACGTATCGCCGACAGGTCTACTTTTCGAGCCGCTTCATAACTGATCAGACCAGTTATTTGCGCCAACACGGGTCGGGTGGCGGCCAGTAATACAGCGAGGATAATGGTTAAAATAACATGCGTTTTCATACACAATCGTCTGATTTGATTTGATGAATCAAAGGTCAGGCGATCGTTTGTAAAGCACTGCTATATAATGTTAACCAGTGTTAACAGTGATACAAAGGCCATTTGCACGACGTAGATTTGTATATGACCCGACGCATACGTTCGATTTTCTGGCTAATGACAGCCTGCATTGTTGGCATCAATGCCTTTCAGGGATATTGGCTCTGGACAACCTACCAGCTCAATCGGGATCAGTTTGTCCGTACCGTTCAGGATGCCTTGGTACAGGCACTGGAGCGCCAGCAGGTGATTGATGCGAAACAACTGATGCGTAAGCAACCGCCGGGGAAATCGAAAAGAACCCCTACAAAGGCAGGCTCGGAAACCCGAATTATTGTGCGTCGCTTCGATAACCCTCAGGCAGCATCTCGCGGAGGAGAGACCCGAGTTTTTGTTCAAAGACATATTGATAGTTTGCAAGCAGACAAATCGCCCGAGCGTCTAGTGGTTACCTATAATCGAATTGATCCTGTGAAGCTTCAAGACCCTGCTGATACACTCGCCCGGCGTATTTCCAAGTTAGTCTTACTCGACTGGGCCGCAGGTACCATTACGAATCTGGGCAATCTGACAGTTATCTATAAAGACGAACTTCATCGCCGAGCCATTGACACCGAGTTTCAGCTCGACACGTTAAGAATCCGTTCCCAGGAAACTCATCAGCAAGGCAAGGATAAAATCTTTATTTTTCGCCGGGACATCACCAATCAGGCTGTTAAAAACACCAATGTTCTGCAAACAACACCCGAGCCGCTGAATCCCTTACAAAACCTATTTGTACAGGCAACATTCAGTACACCAACCTCTTACCTGCTTCAACGAATGGGCTGGCTCTTGGGGAGTTCTGTGATTTTATTGATCCTGACAACCAGCTGTTTTCTGTTTATGCTGGCCACTATTCTACGTCAGAAAAAGCTATCGGAAGTTAAAAATGACTTCATCAACAACATGACCCATGAGCTGAAAACACCCATTGCAACGGTATCCGCAGCCGTCGAAGCGCTCCAGAATTTCGGTGTCTTGAACGATCCGCAGAAAACCCAAACGTACCTGACCATCTCCCAAAATAATCTGCAACGGCTATCAGATCTGGTCGAGAAAGTACTGAATCTGGCGGTTGAAGAAAAGCGTGATCTGGTCTTACACCCCGAACCAATCAAGCTCGCCGATCTGACCAATGACCTGATTGCCAATCATCGACTTCGGGCAGCTAAACCGCTGTATGTGTCCACGCATATTCCTCCAGAAGCAACCATTTCAGTTGATCGTATCCATTTTAGCAATGCCCTGAACAACCTGATCGACAACGCAATAAACTACTCTCGTGATCAGGCCGACATTAGGCTAACATTTCAGCAACGAGCTAACGATGGCTGGAAACTGGTTGTAGCAGATAATGGCATTGGTATTCCGAAAGTGTATCAATCCGCAATTTTTGACCGTTTTTTTCGGGTTCCTACGGGTAATCTACATCCCGTAAAAGGGTTCGGTTTAGGGTTAGCCTACGTACAGCAGGTGGTCGAACGACATGGCGGACGAATCCGAGTGCAGAGTGAGCCGGGCAAAGGGAGTGAATTTATACTGGAATTTTGACGTATGCCGACTGTTCTACTGATTGAAGATGAAACTGCTTTGGGCATGATCGTTCGCGATAGCCTCGAAGTGCGCGGTTTTACTGTACTGTATGCCAGCGAAGGCATTGAGGGCTTAGCGCTCTTCAGGCAGCATCGACCCGATATAATTGTAGCCGATGTTATGATGCCACAGATGGACGGATTCACGCTGGCCGAACACATTCGCCAGGACAATCCCGATGTACCAATCATGTTTCTGACGGCTCGCTCCCAAACCGCCGATGTTGTCCGTGGCTTTGAGCTAGGCGGTAACGATTACCTCAAAAAACCCTTTAGTCTGGATGAGCTGATCGTTCGAATCAATGCATTACTACGCAGAAAGCCCTCCCCGCAGCCAACAGCCACTCCGCTGTTAACCATCGGTCGTTACCAATTCGACCCTTCGAAACAAAAACTCCTATTAGGTGGTCAGGTTATGCTTCTGTCGCACCGGGAAGCTGAACTACTCCGACGTCTTTATGAACAACGCAATCAGGTCCTCGAACGCAGCGCTGTATTGATGGAGCTTTGGGGAGATGATTCGTTTTTCAACGGGCGAAGTCTGGACGTATTCATCACCAAGCTCCGGCGGCATTTACGCGACGATCCACAGATCCAGATTATCAACATTCGGGGTATCGGCTATAAGCTGATTGTTTGACCAATGTAGCTTCGCTGGCGTGGGTAAATACCCGCGCCATAGCCAATATATCTTCCTATTTTCTATTGGCGCGAAATGGTAATTGTGTGGCGGTTTAGGGTAAAACTCAGCCGCGATACGCCCGGTACTTTTGTCAAAAAAACGCCATGAAACCAATCATCATCGCACTCTTGCTCAGCCTGAACAATTCAGAAAATGCTCCCAGGCCCAATCATCAACAGCCTGCCTTATTCAATCAATCATCACATAAACAACCCCAAATAACCACTATGGAAACGCAATCAATGCAAGTTGTTCGTACGTTTTTAACCGCTGTTCAACAGGGAGATCAGGCCAAATTAGCTGCCCTTATCCACCCAACTATCGAATGGAACCAGCCGGGAAACAACCGTTTTTCGGGCACAAAAAAATCGAGTACCGAAGTCTTTCAAATGGTAGGTGGCATGTTTCAGGCAACCGATAATAGTTTGGCCTTAACCGACATAAAGGTATTAACGGCCAACAGCAACAGTGTCGCCTGTCTGGTTCACTGGAAAGCTGTGCAGCCCAACGGCGGTGTCCTCGATGTGGATAATATCGACGTATATACTGTAGAGAACGGCCAGATTATAAAAGCCAAAGTATACTTGGCTGATGTAGCGCAGGAAAATAACTTCTGGCTGAAGTAGCCAACAAACGGTCTACAGCAACCGAAAGCTCATCCGGTGGTACTTCGTTGGGCCGAACTGCCGGATAGCTTCTCGATGAACAGTTGTTGGATAGCCCACATTCTTCGCCCAGCCATAAGCCGGAAACTCTAATCCAAGTTGAGCCATGAGGTCATCCCGATACGTTTTTGCCAGTACGGATGCGGCTGCAATGGACAGATAGTGCGCATCGCCTTTAATAATGCAGGTGTGCGGGATCATCGGATAAGGCACAAACCGATTGCCATCTACTAGCAGATGTTCCGGCTTGATCATCAATGCATCGACAGCTCGGTGCATGGCCAGAAAACTGGCTTTTAGAATATTGATCTGGTCGATATCGGTATGCGATACTTCGGCAACAGCCCAGGCCAGCGCATCGCGCTCAATGTCTTTTTTCAGTGTTTCCCGCTGCAGGTGCGATAACTGTTTCGAATCGTTCAGAATTGGGTGGGTGTAATCTTTGGGCAGGATAACCGCAGCCGCTACCACGGGCCCAGCCAGACAACCCCGGCCAACTTCATCTAAACCCGCTTCAACAGCATCGGCATTGTAATAGGAACGTAGCATAGTATATGTTTATGGTTTACAGTATTCTGTTTACGGTGGCTGACGCGCCCCATATTCATGTGTGTGTCAGCCACCGTAAACAGAATACTGTAAACCGTCTTAATCTTCCAGCACATTGCCAAAAATTGTGTTTTTCCATAGCAGTGCCAATAAGAGAAACGCGATTCCCCAGTACAGATAGATGCGGTAAAAATCCTGCACATCTTCATAAACTCGGACGCGAATTGGTGATTTTTCCAACTGGTTAATCTGCGCAAATACCGATTGCAGTCGGCGGATATCAGTCGCTCGGAAAAAACTTCCATTGCCAATGGTTGCAATTGTTTTCAGTATACCTTCATCAACGGTAGTGGCTTGCGAGGCCGACGTAACCAGGCGCCCGACAGCAATGGTATAGAGTTTAATATCAAATGCTTTGGCCAATTTCGCGGCTGTAACTGGGTCGAGATTCCCCGCGGTATTATCACCGTCGCTCAGCAAAATAATAAGCTTACTCCGCTTATTTCCTGTCTGCGTTGTATCTGTTAACAACGGTGCTCGTTCACGCATCCGATTGATACAGCGAGCCAGCGCATCGCCAATAGCCGTACCTGACGTCCGAATCATCTGGCTATTCAGATCATTCAGGTATTGCGTCACTAATCCATAGTCTGTTGTCAGTGGGCAAAGCGAGAAAGCCTCTCCGGCAAAGACCACTAGTCCGATTCGGTCGTTTTTTCGACCGTTCACAAATAGCTGGGCAACCCGACGGGCAGCGGCCAGTCGATTGGGAGGCAGATCCGTTTCGTCCATCGACTCCGATACGTCGATCGCTAACATAATATCAATCCCTTCCGATAATTCTTCACGCTGCGTTCGCACAATTTGCGGACGAGACAATGCAATCAATAGAAAGCTGCTGCCTATAAATACACTTAGCGGCAATAAGTACCGTAATAAACTAAGCCACGAACCACGCGTCTGAGCGCGTCCGGTAGGCGTTCGGGCATAAAGCTGACCTGTCGATATGTTTAGTCGTTGCTGTGCATTCCGATTCAGGTAATATCGAATAAGAAACAGGACCGGAATGGCCGGAATCAACGATAAAGCCAAAGGATAGACTACATGGAATTGCTGCCATTGCGCCGGACTTAGCCAGTGAGGTGAATACCAGGGTTCCATGTGATTCAGGAGATAGTTGGCGTTTCGGCCGATTGACTTGTTGGGTCGGAGTCTGTATGTGCAGTCGTCTGCATACTGGCCCGACTCCGATGGTACGCATTGGTTGCCACCTCGCCTAATAGCCGTAAGGCGGGTAGGGATTCGGGCGAATAGGTTCCTCCATAAATCATTCGATCGGCTTCACGAAGTGCATTGGCAACTCGTTCGTCATTTATCCGTACTGCTAACTCGGGCGTAGTTAAGGATGTATACGGCTGTTTATCAAGACGCTCTAGATACGACTTCCACATAACAACAGCCTGATTCGCAATTTCGGCGGCTGTATAGGAGTTAATCGTCCGGGTAAGTCGATTATAATCATTCAGAAACACCAGCTGCCTACGTTTCAACTGGTAAAGTCGCCACTGCCGCTTGATCGCTTGCCCAAACAGCCCGTATAATAGTAGCGTTGCCAGCGCAATCGATATGACTCCCAAGGCCAGCGCCCAATAATTAAACTGCTGCTGAAGCGTAACCAGGTTTGTATCGGTCGTGAGTTTTGGTCTGTTTAGTCGCGACGAATCTACGCTTGATAGAGGTAACTTCGATCGTAAAAAGACGGTGTCGATCGGCGTCCATTGCGCCGTACAATCGGTCTCATTGATAATTCGAATGGGCACACGTAAGAGTTGAATAGAGTCCGTTTCGAACGAAACCAGGGTGTACACGGCGCTATCACGGCTGATCGCATCAAAGCCAATTCCATTGGTCTCTGTAGCAAAAACAGTCACTTTCTGTACCCGATAAGGCGCAAAGTGCTTGGCTGTATCTGGAAATAACACATCGATTATCGGGGCGTGCCGATACGTTACTGCATATTGGAACGGACGCCCTATTTCAATGCTATCGGTCAGAAAATAGCCCGACAATGGCGATTTACGTGCCGGTGCCTTCTGAATCAGCGATAGAGGTGGAGCAGGGCGCGCCGGTTCGTTCGCCCGAATTGACAGGGGTATTAGTAACAGGAAAAGAATAAGTCGAATGGCGTATGTCACAACTAGGTTATTTCCTCACTCTAAATAATTCGACAAGTTTTGGCACAAAGTCCTCCTGCGAATCGAGCGCGAGGTAATTGGCATTGTACTGTTTGCAAAGTCGTTCCAAGCGAATCTGATTCTGGCGAAATGTATCATGCAGCCCATTCCGAAACGATATTGACGATGTATTGACCCACACCGTTCGGCCCGATTCGGTGTCGTGTACCGGAATAATGCCCAATCGGGGCAGATTTACCTCTCGCTGATCGTATAAGTGAATAACGACCAAATCGTGCTTTTTGGCCAATGCTTTCAGGTTATGTTCGTAATTAAGGTCAATAAAATCGGAAAGCAGAATCACCACACTCCGTCGCTTAAGCGCATTGAGGGTAAATAAAAGCGCATCGGCAATACTCGTTCGGCTCGACTCCGGCTGCAACTTAAACAGACTCATAATCAACTGATAGCCCGTTTTGAGTCCATTACCTGGCTTTATGTAACGCTCTTTCTTTTCCGAAAAGCAGTACAGACCCACATGACTGGCTTCGCGAATTGCCGACATGGCCAACACGCCACATACTTCTTTGGTAGCCATCAGTTTGTCGCGGTGGCGTGGCCCAACCTGCTGCG
Organism: Spirosoma foliorum; assembly: GCF_014117325.1. NCBI lineage: Bacteria > Pseudomonadati > Bacteroidota > Cytophagia > Cytophagales > Cytophagaceae > Spirosoma > Spirosoma foliorum. Next base: position 6,666,634 of record NZ_CP059732.1, read on the forward strand.
ACGCACTCACATCTACCACAAAAAACACTGTCTGGTCTTTCTCCTCCCGAAACACTTTTACAAACGTACCGTGCCCTTTCGACGAAACATTCCAGTCGATAGCCCGCACATCATCGCCATACTGATATGTGCGCAAGTCACTGAACTCCAAACCAGTACCCTTGAAAATAGAGCGAAAACTTCCGCGCATCTGCGAGTTAACTGCCTTGCGGATGCGAATATCGAAATTACGAAGCCTGGCCAAGAACTCGTCCATACGAAACAGGCGTTATACTATTTTAACAACCAATCCCGAACTTTGCCCGTAGGGATTAGCTTACAAAGCTATTGATTTAAACGTATGCACCTAAACCGATTTTGCGCTCATCTGTGGATTCTGCTCCTAAGTGGCTGGCTGATTATAGCCTGTACAGCCCCGGAAGATGAAAAGCCGGATAGGCTGATTGATATAGATAAAATGGCCGACATCCTAACGGAAGTCCATATGGCCGAATCGCGCGTGAGTCGCCTGGGTTTAGCCTCCATCGACTCCTCAAATATTGCTTATAAACACCTGGAAACGAATATCTTCAAGAAATTCGGAGTGGACACGTCTGCTTATCGAAAGAGCTATATTTTCTATTCGTCGCACCCCCAGGATATGGAAGTTATCTATAAGCGGGTTACCGAAAATCTACAAAAAAAGATTGACGTCAAAAAAGTACAACAACAGGCAAAAGGTTGATAAAGCAGACCCAGCAACATATAGATTCAAGATAGCGTATTACTAGAATATAGTTCGTGAACGTATCTGCCTGGCAATTGTGTGGGCTAACTGATATGGTGGCGTATCTTTGTCTGACTGGATACAAAAAGCGCAGACATTAGCCCGACAATTGATTAATAGTAAGGGCATTAACAATTTTTAATGATTATCTTGTACAAAAACCACTTGTTTTGGTGTTGTAGAAATAATCCCTACTTAAAAATCTACTCGTACCGTGAAAGAGCGATTAGTCGTTATCCCAACCTATAATGAAATCGAGAATATCGAAGCGATCATTCGGAAGGTGTTCAGCCTTTCGACGTCATTCGATGTACTCATTGTGGACGACGGCTCGCCTGACGGGACCGCCCAACGCGTCCGTGATTTACAGGAAGAATTTCCGCCTACCGGTTCTTCAGTGCGGGGTTCGCTCCCTAAACTGCACCTGCTCGAACGCCGAGGCAAGTTAGGATTAGGCACCGCTTACATCGATGGGTTTAAGTGGGCATTATCGAGAGGCTATCAATATCTTTTTGAGATGGATGCCGATTTCTCGCACAATCCCGAAGACCTGATCAAGCTTTATCACGCTTGTGCCGACGAAGGCCCTGAGCGGGCCGATGTGGCCGTAGGTTCTCGGTATATTCGGGGAGTCAATGTAGTGAACTGGCCAATGGGGCGGGTGTTGATGTCGTATTTTGCGGGTGTCTACGTTCGGTTTATCACAGGCATGTCGATCATGGATCCAACGGCAGGTTTCATTTGCTATCGAGCCGAAGTGCTGGAGGTAATTCTGCATAACCCAATCAAATTTGTGGGGTATGCCTTCCAGATCGAGATGAAATTTACATGCTGGAAGTATGGCTTCCGCATTAAGGAAGTCCCCATTATTTTCACTGATCGTACGCGGGGAGTCTCCAAAATGTCGTCTAAAATTTTCAAGGAAGCGGTCTTTGGTGTACTTCAGATGAAAATCAGTAGTTTCTTCCGCCATTATATTCCCCGTCGGGAGAGTGTGAAGAAAGTTGAAGAACCGGTTGGCGTATAGGACTTCGATTAATCATAGTCTAGAAATAACGTGAACAATGAATAATCAATTGGTTATTAGCTGATTATTCATTGTTATTTTTTTGTCATCCCGACGCAGGAGGGATCTTCGGTAAATAACCAGTTGCCGAAGATCCCTCCTGCGTCGGGATGACAAAAAACTAGTATAATTCTATTCGTAAATCCTCCATAATTCACGTTAAATAGAAAGAGATTCAGCTCTGACAATTCGTCTGCTGAGTTAGTAAAAGCTGGTTAGGCGGGACTATGGCAATCCAACCTAACCAGCTTTTTTATAAACTATTTGTGTTTTGCGGTTGCCTCAAGGCCTTCTCCGTCGGACCTGCGTTATGGTGATCGGCACACAAACAGGTCGACAATCTGCCCCCGGCATCGAAACCGTGAATGTTGTAGTAGCCGGAGCGCCAAGTCCTGCACTGTTTCGAGCGACAGCCGTTAGCGTGTGTAGCCCATTTGGCAATGATACAGAACAGCCCCATGTGCTTCCAGCCGTTACGGTCGTAGAACACAGTACGGTAGCGCCTTCGCTGAGCGTTACACTCGCTCCGGCCGTTACAGTTCCGCTCACGGGAATAACCGGGCCTATGACAGTACTACTCGCTACTGGACTCAGAATCGCAATTGTTGGAGGAGTTTGACAGTTAGCGCTGCCCACGTTGTAGTTTCCTTTCCAGGCATTGTATACCACTCCATTCGACAGAAAACCAAGGGCTGTTAGATCATTTCCCACGTTGATAGGCTGCGTAGGCGGATTCGGTTGAAAGGGATCATTACTGGTCCAGATTTCCACAGGTCCAACACAAGGGCCACTGTTGGTAAACGTAAACAGAATTGTTTCCTGCGTTGCACTATAGGGGATAATTGGCGCATTGGGCGTTAACCCGAAGATAAAATAATCATAGTTTGGGCTTTGCAACGGAGCCCGAACGGTTGTGTTGTTCGTCCAGCCCCCGTTGGTATTTTGCACATTGGCAACCTGAAAACTACCCGTCGGTACTACAATGGTTACCTGCCCGGTGTTTGTAATTCGATTGGCTCCCGAGAGGCTCACAGTACTGGAAAGCGATACCTGATAGGTGACCTTATCGGGAAGCAGTTTTACCGAATAGTAAATACCATCCTGCGCCACACTGTTAGTCAGTCTGAACAGTACTAGCAATAGTATACCGACGATTTGTAAGTATACCCATGAATGGGATTTATGGTGTGTATAAGTCATAAGTAACGTAGGATTAGTTTATCAATTCCCCATACTACCCACCTATAGTTAGTGTATAAGTAAATTTACAAACATATTTCAACTATCACATTGGCACTCAGTTAAGTCTAGCTTTAAAGAATTCGTTGGTTCTACACAACTATCTACTTCCTGGCTATTCAACATACTAATACTGTTTCAGTTTGGCTTTTGCGTCTAACCCCAACCTCCAAGGGCGGAGTTGTTAAGAACTGAATTTCCCCTCACCCCGACCACTCTCCCGTTTTGGGAGAGTGGCTAACTTAACAGCTCCGCCCTTCTGCCATATCACTAGAATCATCTTTACGCTAAATCACGGAATCTGCTCCTGCACGATGTATGTAATATCGTAGGCCGAGTTATTTGGGAAGAGCAGTACTGTGGTGAAAATGGTCTGTAGATCATTTCCGGCACCCTGATACCGCACTTCACCATCCAGATTGACATCACCAGTCAGATAGCGTTGCACGATATAGGTCGGTAAGGTTGATGTGTTGCCTCCTTCCAGAAGTACCTGACTAAATACTGCTCCGAGATCATTATTGCTGCCCTGATAGATCACTTGCCGTTTTGCCGATGTTCCTTCAACGCCACTTGTGTTGCCCGGCCAGAGCACCCGGTTTGTACTGATTGTCTGCTGAGCCAGTGTACCATAGGTTGGTGTAGCTGTTGATATGAAATCAACCGTAACGGCCGTGCTGCTGAGTGCCACTGTATTTTGTGTCATCACACCCAGGTGATTTCGGTGGCGTATGGATACATAATAGCTACCCGCTCCTACAGTGAAGGTTAACGGTGAAACACCATCAATATCGACCACATCGCCATCTCTCTGTACCAATGCCGACCGGGTTGCCACTACAACCGACGCGCTGGCGGGATTACGTAATTCAACAAATACCCAATCAACAATTGCATTATTTCCCGTGGTGCTCAACACCGATGCGGTTGTCGCTTCGTTACCTCCTCCACCAACATGTGTAAAGCCAGAGCCTACCAGCACAGGAGTAGAATACGGTTCGATTAGCGGCAGTAGATTCTTTGTCCGAAGATCATCGCGCATGAGACTTGTTGTGGAATTGTAAGCCCCACCCAGGAAAACCTTCGGTCTTATAACCGCGATCGGATCTGTAACCGTGACAGTCATACTTGCCGTTACGCTAACCGGACTGGCGCAGTTTACGGGCGAACTACCATTGGTGGCTGTATACGAAATCACGTACGAACCCGCTGTAGCAAACGTTAGCGAGCCAGTGGATGTCCCCGTCCCGCTCGTTGCAGGAGAAACTCCCGATGTTGGGCTAACTGCCCAGTTCAATACGCCCGGTGTGCCTCCGAGAGCGGCCACAGTCACACTCTGCCCGATGTTCAGGGATATAGACGACGGGGTCAGGGTTAGCGCAGAAGGTACTGTACAGGGTGGAGCAACTACCGAGAAACTGGTTATAGCCGAAGCAGACCCACCTATCGTTGTCACGGAGGCAGTTACACTCACCGGTCCGGGCGTTAGCGTTATGGATGTACAAGACCAGCTTCCTGCGCTACTAACTGCTACTATACAGGGGGCATTACCCGGTGCTACTACCGTTACACTGGTATTAGGCGTAGCTGTTCCACTAACTACCGGATTCAGGAACGTGACCGAATTCATCGCTGGTGTCGTAATCACAATTGTTGGTGGCGCAACCGCCGTAAAGGTGGTTGTCGTAGTGGCCGTTCCGCCAACATTGCTGGCTACGGCCGTCAGTGTAACCGGCCCAGCCGTTAACGTCAGTGAGTTACAACTCCAGTTCGTGCCCACTACGGCAGGGATACACGATTGTCCACCCGGTGCCAATAAGGTGACCGAAGCGCCTGCGGTAACGGTGCCGCTCACGAGGGGCGTTGTACTGGTCAGGCTATTGGGGGCCGGACTGGTTATGGCTATTGTTGGTGGCCCTATTGCCGTAAACGTGGTTGTGGTTGTAGCGGTGCCACCAACATTACTGGCTACGGCCGTCAGTGTAACTGGGCCAGCCGTTAATGTTAGTGAACTACAGCTCCAATCCGTTCCTACTACAGTTGGGATACACGATTGTCCACCCGGTGCCAGTAACGTGACCGAAGCGCCCGCCGTGACAGTGCCACTTACCAACGGTGTCAGACTAGTCAGGCTATTCGGAGCGGGAACCAGAATGGCAATTGTCGGCGCAGCCACAGCTGTAAAGCTAGTTGTTGCCGTAGCGCTCCCCACTTCGTTGACGGCTACAGCCGTTAGCGTAACCGGCCCAGCCGCTAGCGTTATACCTGTACAAGACCAGTTGCCATTACCATCAATCACGGGCACACACGACTGTCCACCCGGTGCCAGTAACGTAACACTGGCTCCTGTTGTTACCGTGCCACTAATCAAAGGATTCAGGTTTGTTTGACTACCAGCCACCGGTACATTGATGGCAACAGTAGGCAGCACGTGAATAAGAACCGTTGTTGAACAAGTGCCCGTAGCTTCTCCCGATGTGATAGTGAGCGATCGAATACCCCGTGGACCACTGCCGTTGTAGCTAATGGGCATTGTAAAGGTAGTTTGTCCACTTACGATCGTTTGCGTACTTACACCTGTTAACCCACTTCCCGAAATCGAAACGGTGGTCGTGCCGAGTAGATTAACCGTTAACGGAAAGGTCAGCGTACCTGACGATGGGAAACCAACAATGAAAGTACCACTTACAGTTGAGGTAGTACAATTTCCGAAGGTAAACGCGCCTGGACATTCGTAAGCCATTCCGGCAGGGAAACTAACGATTGCATTATAAGTCGAGCAGGTTTGGCCGAACTCAGCAAAACCATAGTAGACATTTGTTGTAGATAAAGCACTAACCACAGAGCCTACGCGTATTTCGATTTCGTCAAATTCCTTCGTCGTCTGGAATTGCGCTTTGTACTTGTTTGTTGACAGAAGCGATACCGTTAACAGGCTGTTTGTACCTACGGATTCCTGAATAACGCCCCCTTTATAGGTAACAATCGTGAGCGAATTAATCAGTGTTACCTGCGCGAGTCCCGTATTTTCGACCACAAAACCAGCCATATCGCCAGCGCGTGCCATCCGACTCAGTTTGGCACGGATAGAACCATAACCCGATACACCGACGGTTGTAACAATGCTACCAAAGTTCGTGAGGCTGGCATCGCCTACCTGATCCACATTGGTAATGCTACATCCCACACAGGCTGTAGTGGTGAATCCACTTGCCGACACGCCAACGGTTGTATTGTTGGCGGTAGCAGCCGGATCAATTTTCGTACATACCTGATATGAAAAGGCAGCCGTTCCCGAGCTGGGATCTGTTGGTCGGAAATTGATCGTCCCGTTTGAGTTAGCCGTTGCGCTACCATTGCCCGGCTGCGACACAATAGTCACCGTAGTAGGATCTAACAGTCCCGATCCACTGGCAATGTCGTTGCCCAGCACCGAGAACGACTGTGGACAGGCCGTTTGCGATAGTACATCGGTACACAGATTAGCCGGGAATGCAATATTGAACGAAACTGTCTGATACTGTGGGGCTGGCTTAGCAAATCCATAATACACATCGGTCGTAGCCAGTAAGCCAAGTCCGGCCGTAACACTCAACTCTACCTCATCGAAATTCGATACGGTTGTTGGAAAACTGATTTCATAACGTGACCCGGTCAACACCTGCACGCTAGCCAGTCCACTAACTGTATAGCTTTCTTTTGCAACACCGGCCAGATAGGTTCGGATAACCAGCGTCGGAAACACGCTGGCCGCTAAGATTCCACTATTGGCAATCACAAATCCGGCGAGATCTCCCTTTAACCCCGTCCCATTGAGTTTAGCTCGGACAGATACAGTACCATCCAGAGCAACCGTTTGGTTAATTGTTGCAAAATCGGTCGTGCTAGTGCTGGTCAGGTTATTTATCCCCGTAACAGAGCATAGAAGGCAGGTAAGATCTTTATCCGACTGGGGCGCAGAACTGGTAATGAACGAAGTCGATGAGACAGAAGCGGCTCTAAGCGTAAATGTGGCCGTACCCGCTGCCGAAGTCGATGGCTGGAAGCGCACGGTTCCATCACTATTCACATAAACTTTCCCCGTAGCTGGCTGCGATACAACCTGAACGGTTGATGGGTCAACCGTGCGGGGGGCTGTAGCACTAAACGACGATAACAGATTCAATGACTGACCACAGGCAACCAGTGTTGTCAATACCGAGTAGCTGGCTGTTGTAGTCGCCGTGCCACCAATAGTACTGGCAATGGCCGTTAACGTAACCGGACCAGCTGGCAAGGCAAACGAACTACAGGACCAGGCACCTGTACTGGCGTTAGCTGTAGTTACGCACGATTGGCTGTTTGGCCCCAGCAGCGTTACACTGGCACTGGCCGTAGCGGTCCCACTTACGGTTGGCGAGTTGGTGATTTGCGTGCCCGGTGTAGGCGTAATAATACTGATCGTTGGAGAAGCAATGGCTGTAAAAGTGGTTGTCGTCGATGTTCTTCCCCCAATAGTTCCGGCGGTTGCCGTCAATGTGACTGGCCCCACAGGAACCGTAATCGAATTACAGGACCAGTTGCCGCTCCCATCCGCCGTGGTAACGCAGGATGACCCATTCGGGCTGGTCACGGTTACACTAGCGCCCGGTGTTGCGGTACCGCTCACCGGTGGCGACTGACTTGTTTGTGCATTCAACGCAGGTGCGGTAAACGCAATCGTTGGTGGCCCGATAGCCGTGAAACTAACCGTTGCGGTATTGCTGGGTCCAACATTGTTGGCAGCAACAGCGGTTAGCGTAACCGGGCCCGCTGTTAATGTCAGTGAATTACAGGACCAGTTGCCTGTCCCGCCATCGTTAACAACACAAAACTGGCCTCCTGGTGCCGTAAGTGTTACGCTGGAATTTGCAGTTACCGTTCCACTTACTACCGGGGTTAAACTTGTCAGACTACTGGGAGCCGGACTTAAAATAGCCACTACCGGCAACAGCAAGCAGTTTGCGGAACCCACCCCATAATTACCAAGCCAGGCATTTGTAACGCCCTCCCTGGCGAAACCCAATGCAGTCAGGTCATTACCCACGTTTATCGGTTGCGAAGGCGGATTAGGCTTGAAAGCATCAGTACTGGCCCAGACTTCTATTGGCCCGGCACACGGCCCGAGGTTACGAAACGTAAATAAGGCGACTTCTGTATTGGCGGTATAAGGAATGGAAGCGCCATTGTTTGTCAGACCAAAAATAAAGTAGTCTTTAGTCGGGTTTTGTGACGGCGCACGAACTATAGTATTATTGGCCCACTGACCATTTACCCCCGTTAACGACGTAACCGTAAAGCTACCAGCAGGGGCTACAATTGTAACCTGAGCACTATTCGTTTGCCGATCGGCACCCGTATAACTAACCGTACTTGACAGCGATACCTGATAGGTAATACCATCAGACTGGAGTTTCACGGCATACCTGATTCCATTTTGTGCCCAGCTAACGGTTATACTAGCCAGTAGTAACATAGAAATCCAAGTAAGTCGGCAGAACAAATAGTTAAAAAGTAGAGGTGTGTGTCGCATGTCAATAGGGATTTGTTTATAGTAGGTGTATTAGGGGACTTGTTCGCTCACGATATAGGCAATCGAAAAGGCGGCATTATCTGGATGCAGGAGTTCACTCAGGAAAATTATCTGTGTATCGTTCCCTGCTCCTTGGCTTATTATTTGACCATTCAGGTCTAAATCACTGGTCGAATATTTCGTTGCGATATACGTGATCAGCGCATTGGGGTTTCCGGTATCTAGCTGTACCTGGTTCAGCACCCACCCAACGTCATTATTGCTTCCCTGGTAAATTATAGTCCGGTTCCCGTCGGCATTTCCGCCCCAGAGTACCCGTTTATTGGTACTGGAAATCAGTTGTTGCGCATTACTGCCATAGGTAGTGGTGGCAGGATTCGTGAAATCTACAGTTACCGCTGTGCTACTTAATGCACTGGCAGCTGCCGTCATCACACCCAGATGATTTCTATGCCGAACGCTGACATAGTAACTGCCCGCTCCCGAACTAAACGTCAAGGGCGATACGCCATCTGTGGCAACAATGTCGCCATCTCGCTGCAGTAAAGCCGCGTGCGTTGCTACCACAACTGATGCGCTGGTGGGGTTTCGTAATTCGACAAATACCCAATCGACAATTGCATTATTTCCGGTTGTACTTAACACCGATGTTGTTGTTGATTCATTCCCTCCTCCACCCTTATGTGTAAAGCTGGTGCCAACCAAAGTCGACAACGAATAAGGTTCGGTGAGTGGAAGCAGGTTATTCTGCCGTAAATCGTCACGCATTAAGCCTGTTGATGCGTTATAAGCACCACCCAGCAGCACGCGAAGATTTAGGACAGCCAATGGGTCTATTACCGTGATGGTTGTGGTAGCTGTAACGCTAACGGTACCTATACACGTTAACGGGATTGTAGCATTCGTAACTACATAAGTGAGCGTGTAGATACCAGCCTTTACGAATGTCAGTGAGCCCGTAGTTGTTGCCGTGCCCGTTGCTACAGGACTAATTCCCGTTGCTGGACTCACTGCCCAACCAAATACACCCGGCGTTCCGCCCGAGGCTGAAATTGCAATGGATTGCCCAATCGTCAGGCTTACTGCCAACGAGCTGAGTGTTAGTGCTGAGGGCGTAGTACAAGGGGGGGGCAACAGCTATAAAACTGCGCGTTGCGGTGGCTGTCCCAGCCGGATTCCCTACGATGGCCGTTAGCGTAACTGGTCCCGCAGGTAGTACCAGCGACGAACAGGACCAGGCCCCTGTACCCGCATCCGCTGTGGTTACACACGATTGTCCGTTTGGACCACTAATTGTCAGGCTAATCCCAGCTGTAGCTGTACCGTTTACCACAGGCGTAGTACTCGTTAGACTATTGGGAGCGGGGTTCGTAAAACTTACAGACGGAACCGGATAGACTGTTGCCGCTGTCGAACAGCTTCCCGGACCAGATGTAAATGATAAGGTTGAGGTTATGCTTAAGCTGCGTGTACCCGATGCACCCGTTCCGTTATAACTAATTGGTACTGCTATAGAAGATTGTCCGCTGGTAATGACGGTTGTGTAAGGTACTGGAGAACTGGCAAAGCCAGACCCTGTTACCGAGAGAGAGACAACACCCGACGTTGAACCAGTAACAGGAACCGTTAGGGTGCCTGAAGAGGGCGTTCCAGCAACAAAAGTACCTATAGTTGTGGCAGACCCACAATTGAAGTTGAACGTTGCCGCCGTTTGTGAGCCAAAGGCGTAGAAATAACTAACCGAGTTGAATAAGCTTACACTAATGAGTTCACCTCCAGTGATGATAATTTCAACGTCATCGAAGTCTTTTGTCGTTTTAAACGCTACCTCATTCTGCATACCACCTAATATTCCCAGTACATTCAGACTAAGAAGTGATGAGCCGCTTTTTGTTTCCTGCAAAACGCCTGCTTTGTAGGTTTTCAGGGTCATTGCATTGAATAAAGCGGCATTCAATGGGCCACCAGAAGATAATACCCAACCCGCATAATCTCCTGCCTTTGATACTGTTCCTGATTGAAGTTTCGCCCGAACGGATGTTGAAATACCACTTAATAGGCTAATACCCGTTATCGTAATAGCCGAGGAATCGGTAAGGCTAAGGTTTGCTACCGAAGAACCACTGGAAACATTGCTGGAACACAAAAAGCCACATCCGCTTACTGAGATGGTATATTGGTTTGTGGGCGTTACAAATTGTGATAAGTTGTTTTTTGCCCCATATTGCTGGGCATAGGCAAATGTTGATAAAAACCCCAAAGCGACTAACAGCCAACCGGTTCTTATCCATACCCAACATCTCGACAAAGGAAAAGTTAATCTAATCAATCGTAAACTATAGATATCCCATACCATAATTTCGATAATAGAAAATGCCATAAACGTTACTACATGGCAATTTCAAATAACATGCCTTTTGCGCAAAAAGAGAAATAATTTGCGGGAATTGTCCTCCTATTAGATGATAAATATATTATTAGGTAAATCTCTGTCGCTTACCTAATAGTTAGAAAAATAATATTATTTGTTTTTAAAATTTAATTTCCGGCAACAAAAAATATGCCACCTGTTAAAACACCTTCCCGATTATATGAACCGACAACTACCATAACCTAAATATCTCATTATAAGCAACATAATAGTTATTTATAGTCATATGAGAGTTCACATGAGATAGAATAAACCTATGTCTGAATAATGTATAGTATAGGACTTTCACACAAGTGGCCAGAAAGCCGTGCCACGGTTTATTTAAACGTCGTGAAAGTCTATTGTAATTGAAAATTCCCCGTAGAGCTAGATTAGTCTGAAATAGTAGTTAGCACTGGAAATGACTTAACAAATAGAGCCTAAAGCCCCTAACCACCCTTTGACAAACTCGAAGCTGATTGTCTGCTAACGGTAGTTCAATCAGGCTAGTTTGGCTAGAAAACGCTCGTAGGCTTCCGGCGATATCGCAATTTCAATCCGTTTATGTGGATTGGTAAAACCAGCCACAATCGTTACGTTCGATTTGGCAATACTCAGTTGTTTGGCGAGGAATTCTACTAGATAGGCGTTGGCTTTCCCATCCTGCGCGGGGGCCTTGATTTTGGCATTAAGTTGCCCGGCAGCATCGTAAAAGAGCTGATCAACCTTACTTCCGGGCTTGACTCTCAGGTGAAGCGTCACGATGGCTATACGTTAACCTTATAGTTCAGCTTAATTTCATCACCGGTCATTCCCCGAAAGCCCCAGTTATGCGCCGGACTTTCCAGAATACAGATTTCAATATCTGTAACCGCCAGCCCAAGTTGCTCTCCAATGCGCTCGTAGAGTAGATGAATCAACTTCTTTTTAGTTTCTACGGTGCGCCCTTCCATCATCATAAATTCCAGAATGACGTAATGTTCTGAAGCGGTGGCTGGCCGAAAAAAATCATCGGTGTCGAGGTAAAAAAATCGGTGTGCCCGTTTATCGACCGGAAACTGGAGCGCATCGACCACACAGGAATGAATCACCTCCGAAAGCTGATTCCGAATAGGTAGCAAGTGTTCACGAATCCCATAAATTTTTACCTGACTCATATCTATAAATGGATTCTCTCGATTCGTTGGATTCTGTTTGTACTTTTTTGATCAATAAAAATCGAGAGAATCCAAAAGAGTTACTAGTTAAGCTGACTGGCCAGTACCGCAATCCCCTCCTCGAAGGTATGTGGATCATAGCCAAGTACCGTTCGGGATTTGTCTAAAATAAATCCTGTACGGGGAGGCCGACGAGCCACCTGCGTAAACGTAGAGGCATCAGCCTGCGTAATCAACGATTTATCAAGATTGAAATAATCGGCGGTTCGAATCGCCATTTCATAAGGGGTCAGAACCTCTTTGCCTGATATGTTAAAAATACCTCCGGCCTCCTGATCGGCAATGAGGTAGCAGCCCATAGCGAGGTCTTCGGCTAGGGTTGGGCTACGCCACTGATCGGTTACGACTTTGATCGTCTTGCCATCTTCCAGCGATTTTTTCACCCACAAAATGATGTTGCTCCGGCTCATATCATGAGCAATGCCATACACAAGCACAGTTCGGGCAATAGCCCACCGTATATCGGAGTGCTTGACGGCCGATTCACCCGCCTGCTTGCTCCAGCCATAAAAACTAATTGGATTAGCTTCGGCCGTTTCATCATAAGGGCCGGCAGCCCCATCGAATATAAAATCGGTTGAAACATGGACCAGAAAAGCGCCTACAGTGCGGCAGGCTTCAATGATGTATTCAACCGCCGAAACGTTCTGCGCCCAGCATGCATCTTTCTGAATTTCACACTTATCCACATCGGTCATAGCTGCCCCGTGGATAACTACGTCCGGTTGAACTTCCGTGATCACATCCAGCACCTGCTGCCGATCTGTAATGTCCATTGACCGGTAGGTATATCCTTCCGAAAACGGCAAGCGGTTATCGCCCCGCGCTGTAGCGGTTAATGCAATGTTTGGTTGTTTTGTGAGTAAAGCAACCAGTTTCTGGCCTAATAAGCCATTGGCACCAGTAATAAGTATTTTTTTCATAATGTTTCGTGTAGAGACGCATCTTTGCGTCTCCTGTACCGGATGGTTTGGCTGACGCATTAGGAGACGCAAAGATGCGTCTCTACACATTACTAAAATTTATATCCGTACTGCTTTGTAATTTTCTTTTTCTTAATCCACTCACCGGTCATCGTCATACGAATATCTTTATCCGGGCGATTCATTTCGTTGCGAGGCTGTTTGGCAATGCTATCAACAATAGCTAAACCATCAATTACCTCGCCAAAAACGCTGTAATTTCCATCTAAATGCGGAGCGCCACCAAGCGTTTTATAAACCTGCTTTTGTTCATCGGTTGGCAACCGCCCTTTCATGGTTTGAATACGATCCAGCTGAGTTTGCAGACTAGCATCATCCCAAACACGGCCTTGCACGATATAAAACTGGCAACCGCTCGATGCTTTTTCAGGGTTACCGTCGCGGGCAGCTGCCAAAGCGCCTTTTTTATGAAAGAGCGACGGGACAAATTCTGCCGGAATTTTATAGCCCACATCACCATTTCCGAGTGGCTGATCGGGCTGGGCTTTCTTCGATTTTGGATCGCCCCCCTGGATCATAAACAGAGGAATAATTCGATGAAATAACAGGCTATCGTAGAACTTCTGGTTAACCAGTTTAATGAAGTTTTCTTTATGCTGGGGCGTTTGGTCGTACAGCACCAGCCGCATGGTGCCAAATGTAGTATTGAGTGAAACGAGATAGTCTTTCTTCTTCCGATTTTGGGCAATCGAGAGGATAGGAATCAGCAAAAGCAGAACGAGAAATTTACGCATGAATAAATAGTAGCTTATGCTTTTAGAGGACAACTCGGTTTTGAAACGCGTCTTTTAGACGTTGATCGTGGGTAACCACAATCAGGCTAGCTCCGATTTGCTCCGACTGTTCGCGCAGAAGTTCAACAACCCGGCTGGTATTCTCATCGTCCAGACTGGACGTTGGTTCATCCGCCAGAATAACATCGGGCTGATTCATAACGGCTCGCGCAATACTTACCCGTTGCTGTTCGCCCTGACTGAGTTGGTTGGTTTTCTTGTTGAGGTGATCGCCGAAGCCCAGTTGAGTAGCCAGTTCTCTGGCCCGGCTTTTATCCTGTGGTTTGTTCGCCAGATAATTCGCCATTAGCAGATTGTCCATAACAGACAACGCGCTCACAAAATGGGGCTTTTGATAAACAATCCCGACGTGTTTAGCCCGGAATGCAGCCGTTTCGGCCACACTGAGTTTTGTCAGATCAGTTTTGTCGATAATCACTGAACCACTTTTTGGTTTTAGCAGTAGCGCCAGCAAATGCAGAAACGTAGTTTTGCCGGTACCAGACCTCCCCAAAATCAGAAGAGCTTCGCGATTAGCACATTGGACATCCGGAAACGTAAACTGTTTCGCAGGGCCGTATTCAAATGTAAGTTGGTTCGTTACCAGCATCAGATTCAGGCGAGTATTCACAAAAATAGGCAAAAGTTGTAATCTCTCTCCTACCCAATGGCAATCGCTCGTTCATTTATTGGGAGTGTTTGCGGGTACTTTTAGATGAGAACACCGATTTAGTTATCAAGCAGATCATCTTTATAAACATACCAGGTCTATGACACGTTTTAAGCTAATAAGGGAAGAGTGCCCGAATTAACAGGCGCTTTTATCACTGAAGTCTCCGCTAAATTAAGGCATCGGCAACCCACTAACTCCTGAAAATGAGTTTATTTAATAAGAGAATAAATCAGTACCTTTGATTAGCTACCTGCCTCACAAAATGATGCCATTAGACGTTGATTTTCAGAAAGATATTGAGCAAATTGGACAAATTTCAATTATACCTACCCTGCTAAACGTCATCTGCAAAACAACCGGAATGGGTTTTGCAGCAGTAGCTCGGGTTACAGAGGACAGGTGGATTGCCTGTAGTGTTCAGGATGAAATTCAATTCGGATTGGTTCCTGGTGGCGAATTAAAACTAGAGACAACTATTTGTGATGAGATTCGGGATTCGCATCAGGCAGTAGTTATCGATCACGTACAGGAAAGTGAAGCGTTTCGGAATCATCATACTCCTCTGATGTATGGATTTCAGAGTTATATTTCCTTCCCCATTATCCTAAAAACTGGTGAATTTTTCGGAACTCTATGCGCTATTGATCCCAAACCAGCCCAACTCGATAACGACAAAATTAAAGGTATGTTCACCGCTTTTGCGGAGTTGATTTCCTTTCATTTACAGCAACAAGATCTGCTTAAAGAAAGCCAAAATATTATAAATGAGCAGGTGATAGCCCAACAGCGCCTTGAAGAAAGCGAAAATCGATACCGGGATTTATCGAATGATCTGGAACGCCAGGTACAGGCACGTACCCGCGAGTTGCAGGAGTCTGTTCAGGATCTGAAGCGATCTAACGAAAATCTGCAACAGTTTGCCTACATCGCCAGTCATGATTTGCAGGAACCACTTCGTAAAATTCAATCCTTTGGAGATATTCTTCTAACGAAACGTGCAGATGACTTAGGTGAAGACGTTGATTTTCTAATGCGGATGCAGTCAGCCGCAAATCGAATGTCGACTTTGATTAAAGATTTATTGGCCTATTCACGAATTTCAACCCGCCAGGAAGCAGCTTCGCCGGTCTCACTGAATCAGGTTGTTGCAAGCGTATTACAAGATCTGGAAATGACTATTCGGGAGGCAAATGCACAGATAGATGTTGACGTTTTGCCCATCGTGCAAGGCGACCGTAGACAGTTGGAACAACTTATGCAAAACTTATTGAGTAACGCTTTGAAATTCCGGCGGGTTGACGTGCCACCCCACATTAAGGTGAGCACCCGAACCATTGCCGTAGGTGAATTGCCTTCATCGATCAAACCGACCCGAAAAACGGCGATGTACCATCGAATTGAAGTGACGGACAATGGTATCGGTTTTGATGAAAAGTACCTGGATCGCGTCTTTCAGGTTTTTCAACGATTGCATACAAAAAGCGAATTTTCAGGAACTGGTATTGGATTAGCCATCTGCGAAAAAGTTGCTGCCAATCACGGCGGGGCTATTACGGCGGTAAGTCAACTTGGTCAAGGGACCACATTTCAGATCTACATGCCCTTAACGACCGATTCTGCTCTATTGTAAGCGTTCATAAAACGAAGTCGATTCTACCGAGCTTACGTTAAAACAAAAGCACTTTCTTCTCTCATCATTTGACGATACACGGCAATCAGGTAATTTTGGCCCTACTAGTCAGCCGTCGTCAGCCTTTAGTCAAAAGTAGTTGCTGGATAAGCACTATAATTTCTCTGTTCTGATGACTAATGACTTTCGCCTAACGACTTGTATCGATTTTGAAACGCATTGTCTTATTTGCTTCCGGCTCCGGCTCAAATGCCGAGAAAATTGCTGATTATTTCGTGGGTAACGCCGACGTTGAGGTTTCACTAATTGTCTCCAATAATCCGAAAGCGGGAGTTATCGAACGCGCCAGGCGGTTGCACATTCCGGTTTTGCTCTTCGATCGAAAAACTTTTTACGACACAAATCGCATTACGCAACTTCTTCTTAACCAGAACGTTGATTTGATTGTATTAGCCGGTTTCATGTGGCTAATGCCAGCCGATTTAGTTCGGGCATTCCCGAATAAAATTGTTAACATTCACCCAGCTTTATTGCCTAAATTTGGTGGGAAGGGCATGTATGGGCACTTCGTTCATGAAGCCGTAGTGGCCGCTGGCGAAACTGAGTCTGGCATTACGATTCACTATGTAAACGAGCATTACGACGAAGGTCAGATTATTTTCCAGGCCCATTGTCTGGTTGTGCCGACTGATACCCCCGATGATGTTGCTAAAAAAGTACAGGTATTGGAGCATGAACATTATCCGAGGATAGTCGCAGAGGTTTTAGCCGGACTGATTTAAAGAAAACAGACCGCTGATTTTTATGATCAAACAATCATAAAAATCAGCGGTCTATAAAATGAGCATTATGAATAGACTATACGTGTTTCTAGTGTTGTTAGTAGCTTTAACAGGCTGTTTTCAGCCCATCGCTTACCTAAATCACAAGACACATTACCCGGTTGATGTTTTTTACGACAATCAGCGGCCTGATCGTCCGTTTGCGCCTATGCAGGATCTGGAAGTAAAAGGCGAAGTGCCGTTAACCGACCGTCAGTCAAAAAATCAGCGTATGGTTGGCCGAGGAAACGATATGCAGCAAAAAGACCTGATGCTGGCCCGCCTAACCATGCAGGCGAAGAAGCTCGGTGCCGATGCGCTGGTAGCCGTTAAATACACCTACTACACCTCGACAACCGATAATGGCTACCTGATGACCGGTGTAGCGGTCAAATATAAGAAAGAGGCAGAGACGCCTGTAAACTAAACATGTCCGCTAAACCGAGGCTTGGCGGACATGTTTAGTTTATGCTAACAGCGCTATTTTACTTCCTCATAATCAACGTATTCACCCCCTTTGAAGCGGGTATCTGTATCTTTTGCGGAGCGGTTCTCTACGCGTACTTCACCTTCCCGGTTACCACTTCGGCTACCACCCTGCGCCCTCTGCTGTTTCACTAATTGTCGGCCTACCAACAGGTAAAATACAAATCGGCGTACCGGCGGCACAAACAGAATAATCAGGGTGATGATAAACAAATATTTAAGCAACATATCGGCGTATCGTTAATAGTCAATAAACGTTGACTTTCGACGTTTAGTTTTCTCTTTTGTCAGACGGTTTGTATCCGGGTTAATCGGCAGCAAGCGTCTTTGTAGTAAAAAGCACTTCAGCCCAAACTCTACTAGGATCTCTGTAGTTTTAGTTTCTATGGATTCTTTAGATTCCTGGGAGCGCCAGATAGCTGAACCGCCCACGAGAATCTAAAGAATCTCGCTTAAAATCCTAGTATCCGTACAACGCTTTGGCGGCCGCTTCGTATTTATCTCCTGCCGACCATTGTGGACGGGTTGGGCGATTGGCGATTAGACGGGCAGAATGGGCATAAGCCTGACAGAATCGGAGGAGATAATTAAAATCCAGTGATTCGGGATTGTCGGTAGCCTGATGATAATATTTTGCAATCTCGGCATCAAACGATTTGAAGCCTGGTGCAAAGTCTGGTGCAGGAACTCCTTTTGCGGCAAAATTCACGTTATCCGACCGGTCGAATAAACCCTGCTCCGGAGCAGGCTCTGCAAAGACAACCAACCCAAACGCTTTGGCTCCCGCTTCTATTTCGGCTTTTGCCCCTGTTCTCTCCAGACCAATAATCGATATAACCGTTGTATCGCTGTAGCCAGCACCATCGGTATTCAGGTCAAAAACCGTTTGTTTTAACGGCACCAACGGATGTTCAGCATAATATCTACTTCCCTGTAAACCAACTTCTTCGCCAGTCAGAGCCAATACGAGAATCGATCGACTGGGGCGTTGCAAGGTTAAGGCCTTGGCGGCTTCCAGAATGGCCACTGTTCCTATGCCGTTATCACGCGCGCCATTGAAAATACTGTCGGCAGGTTGGTAAGGAGCACCGCCCTGTTTGCCAACGCCAACATGATCGAAATGGGCCGAAAGTACCACATATTCATCCTTCAGTTTGGGATCACTACCTTCGATAATTCCAGCCACGTTAGACGATACCGCGCTAACACGCTGACGTCCTGACGTTTGGAGTGTTATTCGCTGGCCCGCTTCTTTTAACTGCTTATACTTGTTATTGGCGTTATTGATCCATAGGTGAGCGATTGGTGTGCTACTAGCCCCTGGCGTTGCAATACTCATTTGCTCTCGGTTGAGATACTGGCTTACTAAGCCCCAGGGCGATGCTTCGCTGTAGAGTTCAATCAGGGCAGCAGCTCCTTTTTCTGTCGCCAGTTTTCGTTTTGCAGCCGATGCACCGAAGATTTCGCGAGGGCTTTTTGCCTCAGGCGAACCACCCTGAGCAATCAGAATCCGGCCTTTTACGTCACGCCCTTTGTAGCCGTCTTCGCCATCGGTCAAGCCATAGCCGATATACATCACCTCGCCCGAAAGAGACGTTGGGCCACCTGCCATTACCAAAATATCTTTGCCAAGCTGCAGGGTATCTTTACCCACAATCATGGTAGCTGTGCTAGCAGCCTTAACTCGTTCGAAGGTTATAGGCTGCAGGTAATCGTGCTGGCCATCAGTCGTCACAGCGGGTTTCAGGCCCAATTGTCGAAACTGTTCAGCTATATAACGGGCAGCAACGCGGTTTCCCTGTTCACCTGTCCGACGGCCCTCCAGCTCATCGGAAGCCAGAAAGCGCATGTGCCCTTCTACTTCAGCCCGAGACATAGTAAATTCAGGAAGTTTAGGCGTAAAAACGACTTTGGCCGTAGACGAGGCTTTTGCAGGACGGGTTTGCGCCTGTACTGAAGTTACGGTCAGGACAATTGCGGCTACTAACTGTAACGTAGATGGTGTTTGCATGATGATTCGATTTCTGTCTGTAAAAGTACGAAAAACCCTGCGACTGATTTGCCACCAAGCCATCTCAATGAATTTCAGTATTTTTGCAATAAACCAATAAGGTTTCAAAAACCGTATCGGTTTGGTCGTTCTTATGTCTCCTCATTTATCTTCTGAAAAAACGTATCTGTTTGTGGCCATAGGCTTACTCATACTTTACGTTTTCCCTTACATCTGGCTTGGCGAAGGTGCTCACCTGACAATTCACGATAATCTGGACAGTGATTTTCTGTACTTATACCTGCTCAAACTCACCAAAACCGCCTTCGATTTTGACCTAAAAACGGTCATTCCGAACATGATGAGCGGGGGACAATTTACAGGTATTCCAAGATCAGCATTTCGGACGGGGTTGAATCTTGAAGTACTATCGTTTTGGTTACTGCCGCCTTACGCAGCCCAGGTTGTTAACTTCGCGGCTGTACACGGTATTGGGTTTGTGGGGATGTACCTTCTGCTCAAAAAGCATGTTTTACAAGAAGCTAACTGGGCATTTACCCGTGTAACTCTGGCCTTTTTATTCGCGCTGGTACCCTGTTATATTGTTCATGGCGCGTCAGTAACGGGGCAACCGTTGTTGTTATTTGCGTTCATCAATCTGTTACAAAAACGCTCGCACTGGAGCGATTGGCTCATTATTGCGCTCTTTCCTTTCTACTCCTTTTTCGTTTGGGCGGGTTTATTTATCTGCGTCGCATTAGGCGTTATTGGCCTTTGGAGCATGGTTCGGCTTCGGCAAATCAACCTGGGCTACATCAACGGTCTGCTCTTGCTCTCGTTTCTATACCTAGCCAGCGAATGGGAATTGATCTATGGATTCATTAATCAAACCTACATTTCCCAGCGTACTGAGTTCGGTTACAGCCAACTACGCTCTATGAAGCTTGCAGACAGCCTGCGCCGAAGTATCGATCTGTTCGTTTGGCCGATGTTCAACACGGGTGCATTTTTTACGGTCTGGATTTTGATTGTTGCGGGATTGAGTGCCTGGAAGGCTTATACACAGCGCGACTTCAGGGCAGTGAAATGGCTTATTGGCTTACCGATTCTGGCAATCGTTATTTGCCTGGCTCACGGGCTTTATCACTACCTGGTCGTTTGGCTTGGTGATAGTTCACTAGGGATGAAGTTTCGTGTCTTTCAATTCGACCGATTCTATTTCCTTCTCCCAACGCTCTGGTTTTTTCTGTTTGCGTGCTCACTGCGCCAATTCCGGGCCAATACAGCCTTGAACCGACTGTTTCTGGCTGTGCAGTTGGTGCTAATGATTTTTGCCAACAAAGAATGGCGCATCAACATTGGCAAGATGGCGGGGGCTATCACCGAAGCCAGACAACCGTCGTTCCGGGCGTTTTTTGCCGAAAAGCAGTTTGCCCAAATCCGCGATTACATCGGAAAACCGCAGGCCGATTACCGGGTTATTTGTCTGGGCATGCATCCATCCGTGGCCCAATTCAATGGTTTTTATACATTGGATAGCTACCAGAACAATTACCCACTCCCCTACAAATACGCTTTTCGGAAAATCATCGCTACCGAGCTAGCCAAAGGCACTAAACAAATGCGTGTTTATTACGACGCTTATGCCTGTCGGGCTTATCTGTATACAGCCGAGTTAGGCATGAATTATTTGTTTGGAAAAACGCAGAACAAATCCGTCAATAATCTGCAAATCAACACAGATGCTTTGGTGGCCCTAAATGGCCAGTACATTATATCAGCCGTACCGATTCATAACGCAGCCGAAAACAGACTACACTTAGAAAAGGTGTTTGACGAACCGGAGAGTTACTGGCGGGTTTGGCTGTATAAAGTAGCAAATGGGTATGGGCCTGATGCGCTTCACCCTCGCTTATAATGCTGCCGGGCGAAGCGCATGAATGTATCAGCTAGTCCTTCGCTAACGCCCTGTAGTTGAATCGAATACAAATCCCGCTGAATCGAAAGATTCTGTACATCAAGGATTTTCAGTGTGCCCGCTTGCAATTCATGTTGCACGGCAAAGACTGAAACAAACGCCATACAACGCGAACTTCCGAGATAAGATTTGATACTTTCGGTACTGCCTAGCTGCATTTCGACGGTTAAATCGGTCAAGCGAAGGCCAACGCCCCGAAGTGCGTGCTCTATGACCTCCAGCGAACCGGAACCCCGCTCACGCAGGACAATTGGGACATCGCGTAGCTCCTCCAGTGTGATCTCGTCGCGGTCGGCTAGCGGGTGATCGGCGCGGCAGATGAGCACGAGTTCGTCTTTTACGAATGACGTATAACGAATATCGCTGTGGTGCGTCCGACCTTCTACCAGCCCTAAATCAATATCGTTGTTGAGCAATCGCTGTTCAACCTGTTCGGTATTGCCGCTCAAAAGCGATATAGCCACATCGGCCGATTGCTCATGGAAGCGAGCCAGCACTGGCGGAATCACATACTGAGCCACGGTTGTGCTGGCTCCAACCCGAAGCGTTCCCGCCGGTTTACCCTTGAGTGCATTCATGTCGAACTCCAGTTGGCGATAGGTCGCCATGATGGTTTCGGCATGGCTAAGCAGCAAATTTCCGGCGGCTGTCAGGCTAATCTGATTACCCCGCCGGTCGAACAGCGCCGTGCCGAACTGATGTTCAAGTTCCTGAATGTGTTTCGTGATAGCCGGTTGTGTTACATACAATTCGGCAGCGGCTTTGGTAAAGCTGAGTCGCTTGGCAACGGTGTAGAAGACATTCAGTCGAAAATCGAGCATGGAGCAAAGTTACGGGCGAATGATGGTCCAGCCTTCCTGATCGCGGATGATCAACTCACCGTTGGCGCTGGGTACATAACTGACAATCGGGAACAACTCTTCACGGCTGATCTTCCGCATCCGCATGGTATTCTCGCACATGGCCATGATGACTCCCTGCTTGTGCAATTTGGCAATGTCCTGCTCAAAATAAGGTTTGTCTTTCCGGTAAACGATATTGGCACCGCCATACACCACTAATTCAACCTCTAGTTTCCCTTTGAGTCGAGGATCATTCAGCGCATTCTGGATATTGGCCAGCGCATGCCGAATGGTTGCCGTATCGGCTGTATTCAACTGGTAAACAGCACGATAGTGCGACTTGGTTGGCTGAGCACCCTGAAATGTACCTGTTTCACTCGTTTGCGCCATAGCTGGCACTACAGCAGTCAGGAATGCCAGAGCGAACAGGTAAATGAAATTCTTCATGATTTTTAGTTTTTGATTTTGAGTAAAGTTACTTCGCTTTTCGCGCATCGGCAATTGGCTGATACGGCCCGAATTTGTGCTGTCGCTCACTGAATGAGTCGGCATAGGGGCCAAATGGGAAATCAACAGGTTTGCTGGCGATCTTGGGCCAGTCGCTGCTTTGGTCTTTATGCGGACGGGGCATCGAATTGATGAAAGCCGCTACGTCCCAGGCATCCTCATCGCTTAGTTGCGGGCTGTCATAATTGGCACCAAAGGGCATGTTGTTTTTCACATATCCCGCAAAACCCGAGAGTCGAAACAATCCAGCACCGTCATTATAACTGTTTGGTCCCCACATGGGCGGATAGACGTATTCGTTCGATCCTGCCATTTTCATGCCTTCGCCTTTTGCCCCGTGACAAACCTGACACTTAGCGACATACACCATGCGACCTTTGGTGGAATCGGCCGCCCGACTCAGAAACGCCAGTTTCGCCAAGCCGACGCCTTCGGGTCGCTCGCCTTTTGGTACATCGGTGCCAAGCCACTGCATATAGGCGACGATGGCTTTCATCTCGCGACTCGTGCTATCGGGCGCTTTACCCGCCAGACTCCGTTCAAAACAGTCGGATACCCGCTTCACAATTGTCTCAACCGCTCCCGAGCGCTCCCGAAACTTCGGATAGGTCGAAAATACGCCGGAGTAATTGTTCCCCAGCACTTTCGTTCCCGCATCGAGATGGCAATTCTGGCAATTCATACCATTAGATAGCTTCTTCACGGACCCCTTTGGCCCGAGGTATTTGGCTGTGTGCGCAATCAACTCCCGACCATACCGAATTTGTTTACCAAGCTCTCCAGCCGGAATGCGACTGTCGGCGGGCGGACGCCAGTAACCGGGGGGAGTTAGGGCGAGTAAGGCAAGGACACAAGTGAGGGAGGTGAAAGCAAGGACGCGAGTAAGTAATTTACGGCGTTTCACCTCACCCCAACCCCTCTCCTGAAAACCAGGAGAGGGGCTAGAAAGTGTCTGAGTCTGCTCCCCTCTCCTGTTTTCAGGGGAGGGGCCGGGGGTGGGGTAAAGCGCAATGAAACTACTAAACAGATTTTTCTTCATGATCTACAACATATCTACCTTCACTAAATTATCATCCGAAACACGGTCGATCAATTTGTTGTACGGGTCAATTCCGGCTCTAACTGGCTTGCCTTTTACGGTCACTTCAATCACATGCTCACCGGATGTCAGGCTGCGTTTTTGCATCAGTAAAGGCACTTTGGTCGTTAAACCGTCTTTGTTTTTGCCATCGTCGGTTAGTACCGCAATATCGGCAATGACTGGGTCTTTTCCTTTGGCCAGTTCTTTACCGGTCTTGTCGTAATATTCGGTGGCGGTTCGGACGTATAGCTTCACGCTGTATTTCCCGTTGCCTATTGATTTCGCTTCGGCTTTGGTGATGCGGTTGTCGTAAAGGGTCAGCTTCTCGAAATTATCGGTTAACCAAGGCTTTAGTGAGTCGGGGGTAGCGGCTTTCAGGAAACTGTACCATTCCAGCGAGGTGGTGAAGGGCGCTTTCTGCCGAAAACGAGCCGCTTTCATGTAGTTGTTCATGGCCTGATTGACGCGCTCTTCGCCGATGTAATCCTGCAAGGCATACATCAGCATCGACCCTTTCTGATACCAGACATAGGAACGCGTATCGTTGTCAAGCATATTGGCCTCAAACTTATCCTCGTTAGCACGGCCACGCAGGTAGCGATCCAGGCTGTATTTCAAAAACTTTGGCATAGCATCGGCCCCGTAGCGTTGTTTGAGAACCATCAGCGCTGAGTATTCGGCCATCGTCTCCGAAATCTGGTTCGCACCCCGTGTCCGGCTTGGCATGATCTGATGTCCCCACCACTGGTGCGCTACTTCGTGAGCCGTAACGTAATAGGCATAATCGGTTTTATTCGGATCGTGAAAATCGCCGACCCAACCAAACTCCTCCGAATAAGGCACTGTAGTTGGAAACGACTGTGCGAACGAGGCATAACGTGGGAATTCCAACACCCGCAATACCGGATACGGAAAGGGCGCATAGTTCTTCGTGTAATAGCTCAGCGATGCTTTCATACTGGCTATAAACCGGTCGAGATTGCGGTCATGACCGGGGTGATGATAGACTTCCAGGGCCACGGTTTTACCATCAGGCCCAGTCCATTTATCGCGCTTTACGCCGTACTTTGCCGAACACATGCTGAAAAAATAATCCGAAAAACCAGGAAGCTTGTACTGGAAATACTTGCGGGGCTTTCCGTCTGAACCGTTAGCCATCCAAGTCTTAAGCAACTCGCCAGGCATAATGGCCGTCTGGTCGGGGGTGGTCGAGATTGTTCCTTCGAAGGTTACCCAGTCAGCATCGTCGGTGAACAAAAAATCGCGCAGACCAAGCGAGTCGTTTTGCGCTGGTACTGTCCATTCTTTGATGGGTAAGCCATACTTCTTACGGTATTTGTCACTTTCTAATTCCTGGCCTGCATCATAGCCGAAACCGGGAAAAATGCCCACGTTGAAAAATGTACCATTGGCCACTATATCCCGATTGTCGCCCGAATTGCTGAAGCCAACGTATTGGCCCGTCACGGTCATTTCCATACGAGCCGAATCACCGGGATTTAATCGTTTGGGCAATCGGTAAATGTAATAGCCTAAATTCTCGTCATTCAGGATTTTTTTCGGCGCTTCGCCACCGATCATGAATTTAGTCAACTGCCGATGGAAGTTATCGGCGGGCATTGTCAGATGCAACGAGTCGATGGGTTGGTGTCCTTTATTGACAATCATAAATACGCCCGATGCCACGGCTTTAAACTCATCCGGGAATACATCGACATTGAGCTTCGCACTCGTGATTTTAGGTTGCAGTACGTTGACATACTTGTGGTATGTCTTCTCAAACGTTGACCGTAATTCACGCTGTTGATCGGCGGATAGGTAGCGATTTTTCACGCTCACATTGGTATAAATCCACGCGCCCATACTCACAAATACAACCAATGCCAGTGCGAACAAAACCATCGATAGTCGTCCCATCCGTTGCCGGGCCAGTTGCCAGCGAGCTTTAAATGCCGTGTCGGCACCGCGATTCCAGAACCAGAGTGCCAACACCAACAACATACCTCCAAACGCATACCAATACAATCGGAACGATGCCAGAGCCGCCAGATAGTGTCCAAATCCGTTCATATCGGAAATCTGTACCGAACCTCCCGAGAACGGAATGGCCAGCCGATAATTGAACTCCGCAAATTGAGGAATCGCCCAGATGACGATATAGGTAGCGAGCGTAACAATGTGCCCCACGAACTTCTGGTTGACTATCGTATGCACAAAAAACGCCAGCATCACCAGTTGGAAATACTGAGTAAAGGCAATACCATAGATGTCGCGGAAGTAGAGGGGAAACTCGTAATTAAAATAGCCCTTGACGGTCTGGTTCAATACACCCGAGACCATGATCAACGTGCTTAACAACAAACAGATGTAGGTCATCGATAACAGCTTGGCTCCGTAGTTCATCCAGTCAGGAACGGGCAAGGCATCGGCAATGGTGTCGTAGTGAACGACTTTATCGCGGTGAACCACCTCGCCCGTATAGAAGATCAGGACGATGAGCACGAAGAAGAAAAACGTACCATTTCGCGCTTCGAGCATGGCATAAGTCGTTGGCAAAGAAGGTGTACCGTAGGTTTCTGACGCAAACCAGCCATCTAAAAAAAGGAACAAAACCGCCCCAAGCAGAATGGCTATGAAATACGGGTCGCGAACGATGCTCCGAAACTCCAGACCCGCCTGCTGGAACATCTGCCGTACATAGGTTCCAACTTGGAATACGGGTGTTGGCGTTGGTAAACTCGCCAGCGCGGGAGCTTTTTCAGGCACAGCTTCATCTTTCGCCTTTTTACCTAGCTTGATTGCCAGAAAGCGGGGAAAACTAAAGCGCACAACCGTCAGTAAAAACACCAGCAGCGCTACCCCAAACCAGATTAGTCGGTTGGTAAGCAGATCGCCTTCCAGGGGTGCTACCAGCGTATTTTGCTCCACCGGCGACCAGTATTTGGTAGCGGTATCGTAGGCGTAGGAGCCGAAGGGATCGAGCAGGTTTACGAGTTGCTTGTTCTCCAGATCCTGCGAGAGCGTAGAACCCAGCAAATAGGCGATAAACAGCAGAATGCTACCCGCGTAGGTCGTAAATACCTGTTTCGAGAAGGCGACCAAGCAGAAGAAAATACTACCGACCAGGAACATGTTCGGCACAACAAACACCAGAAACGGATAGGCATAATCGCGAAAGCGAATTGGCCCGAAGCGTTCGGTATTGTCGGCCAGGTTAAAGATTGGCCCTAACAGTGAACCGATCACGATGCCCAGCATCCCGACGGCCATGATGCCGAGCAGCACCACAAACGAGCCGAAATACCGACCCAGCACGTAACCCCGTTCGGTAATGGGAAAGCTGAAATAGTAGTTTTTGGTGTTGTGCTCAATGTCTCGGTAGATCGGCACGCCCATGATTGCCGAGGCCACAAGCATCCCAAAAATAGTCAGCACAACCACAAACTGACTGATGGCATAAGGTGAGTTAATATTCGTTTTCTCCGATGCCGGGCCGCTGCCGTAAATGACGAACAGAAATGTAAACAGGAACAGAATAAGGGCGTAGAGATAGGTAGCGGGTCGTTTCAACCGGTACACTAGCTCAAATTTGAAAATTTCGAGAAACATGGCTTGCGAAGGAGTAAAAGGGTGGTTTATGTGGTGTCGGGTTCTCAAACCCGACACGAATTGCTGACGTGAGAATGTCAGGTTTGAGAACCTGACACCACGGATTACACCGTTACCACATCCATTTTCTCGGTGATCTTGGCGAAGTACAAATCTTCAAGATCGGGACTAACGGCGTCGAAATCAGTCAGCGGAGCATCACTGTAAGCATGAATACGGGTTTTGCCACCTTTGAGTTGGGTCGAAATCACCCGATGCGTTTTGCGATAGGTATCGATCTCTGATTTATTGACAAATTTCTGCCAGATTTTCCCGTTTAGGTCTTTCACCAGATCGTTTGGATTTCCCGTGGCCACCACTTCGCCCAGACAGATAATGGCCATATCGGAACAGAGATTCGTGACGTCTTCCACAATGTGCGTCGACAGAATAACAATCGTGTTTTCCCCGATTTCGGAGAGCAGGTTATGGAAACGGTTTCGCTCAGCGGGGTCCAGCCCGGCCGTAGGCTCATCCACAATAATCAGTCTTGGGCTGCCAATTAGTGCCTGCGCAATGCCAAACCGCTGTTTCATTCCTCCCGAATACGTACCGAGGTTCTTCTTCCGGACTTCATACAGATTCACTTTCTGTAATAGACCCTGTACAATCTCTTTTCGCTCGCGACCATTGGCAATGCCTTTCAACGATGCTATATGATCCAGCATGGCCTCGGCCGTTACACGCGGGTATACGCCAAACTCCTGCGGCAAATAGCCCAATACACGACGGACAGCATCCTTTTGCGTCAATACATCCAGGTCTCCTTCAGGCAAACCTGTTAATCTCGCGCTGCCACTATCGGCTTCCTGTAGCGTGGCAATAGTTCGCATCAGCGATGACTTACCGGCTCCGTTTGGCCCTAGTAAACCAAACATGCCTTGTGTGATTGTCAGGGAAACACCCTTCAACGCCCGAACGCCGTTGGAATAGGTTTTAGCGAGATCTTTTATTTCGAGTTGCATAACAGGGAGGTAAGGAGTATTTGGTTTAAGCTACGAAAAAGCGAATATGATAAAACTACTCGAAATCTTTGACCAAACTTTCACAGATGGCTGGCATCGGAGCTGAAAGGCATAAAAAAAGCGCCACTAGTTAGTGAAGCGCTATTTCATGGGTTCTAATTTACTAGAAGTCTTACGCCTTCGGGCGTTTATAAAGCGGCACTGTGCTACACGGTTCACCGAAAAGCAAACTTTGCGCAACGGGACGTAGTAAACGTGTGATTTCGACATAAGCCGCCGTTGGGACCGGAACTTTCGAACAACCTTTCACCACAACGCGAGCATCCCGATACTCCTCGGGATTGATCTGGGCAATCGCATCAAAATAGAGCTTCTCTTCCAAATCGGCCAGATTGCCGAACACAATGGTATTAGCGTAAGGCTGTAACTGAATCGTGAGTAGCATATACGCCCAGGTAGGCACAATAGCATCTTCGGTACAGGTGATGGCTACATTTTTGCCTGTATATTGGCTCCAGTCGTGCTCTTTGAGAAAAGCCCGAAAGTCTTTTTCTTTCAAAATTAACCCCATGAAGAGGTTGTCTTTCAAGTCATAAACGACTCGATCACCGGGGTGATAATAGTCTTCCAGATCGAGCGTAACAAGGCCACTAT
Source organism: Spirosoma foliorum (assembly GCF_014117325.1). Classification (NCBI taxonomy): domain Bacteria; kingdom Pseudomonadati; phylum Bacteroidota; class Cytophagia; order Cytophagales; family Cytophagaceae; genus Spirosoma; species Spirosoma foliorum. Next base: position 6,695,914 of record NZ_CP059732.1, read on the forward strand.
TGGCAACGCGATTGACGATTTCAGCTTCCATTTTTAAAATGAATAATGGATAATGAGCAATGAACAACGGGTAATGGCAACTGCATTCTTCATTGTCCATTAGCCATTATTCATTCTCTGTTACAACGGCGATTTAACCCCGAAAGGTTCTGAGTAAACACTGCATATGCTGTCGGCTTTTTTTGCTACTTTTGTTCTCTTATACATTAATGAACAGCCTTAGACACTTGGCCCATGAAATTTATTGTTTCCTCATCAGTCCTGCTTAAAAACCTTCAACATATAAACGGGGTGGTAGCTACCAACCCAATCGTGCCAATTCTCGAAAATTTCCTGTTTCGCATTGAGGATGGGACACTTACCGTAACGGCTTCCGATTTGCAAACGACGATGACGACGCAGATTCCGGTCGATGCCAGTGAAAATGGAGCCATTGCCATTCCCGCTAAATTGCTGCTCGATACGCTTCGTAGTTTACCCGAACAGCCCGTTACCGTAAACATCGATACCGAAACATTCGGTACCGAAATTCTGACCGACAACGGTCGCTATAAACTCTCGGGCGAAAACCCGATTGACTTCCCAAAACTGCCGACGGTTAACAAAAATATGTCGGTCGAAATGACGTCGGACGTATTGCTAAGTGCTATCAATAATACCGTTTTCGCCACCAGTACCGACGATCTGCGTCCGGCTATGACAGGGGTTCTTTTACAGATCAATGATGACAATGCAACGTTCGTAGCCACAGATGGCCACCGGCTCATTCGCTACCGCCGGACCGACCTCGGTTCATCAGCCAGCACGTCGATTATCATTCCCCGTAAGGCACTGCAATTGTTGAAAGCATCGTTGCCCGAGAATGTGGCTGTTGTTGCTGAATTCAGTCAGGCGAATGCATCGTTCACGTTTGGCCCAACGCAATTGATTTGCCGCCTGATTGATGAGCGCTTCCCCGACTACGAAAACGCCATTCCGACCAACAACCCAAACGTGATGACCATTGGTCGGACGGATCTTCTGAATTCGCTGAAGCGGATTATGATTTACGCCAACCGCACCACGCATCAGATTCGGTTATCGCTGAAAACAAACTCCCTAACTATTTCGGCAGAAGACTTAGATTACTCCAACGAAGCCAACGAGAAACTCCTCTGCGACTATGACGGCGATCCAATGGAGATTGGTTTCAATGCCAAGCTGATGTCTGAAGTATTAAGCAACCTGAGTGCTAAAATGATTTCGCTCGAAATGTCGGCACCCAACCGCGCGGGTCTGCTCATTCCGGCCGATAAAGAAGAAAACGAAGACATCCTGATGCTGGTTATGCCTGTGATGTTGAATACATACGCTTAAAAAAGAGTTATAAAGTTGTAGGGTTATAGAGTTGTAGAGTTCCTCCGGTGTCCATGTTGATGCGGTAGCCAACTTTACAACCTTATAACCCTACAACTTTATAACTACATCCAACTATGCCCAAACGTACCGCTCCGGCCCTTATTTTCATTTTCATTACGCTTCTGATTGACGTTACGGGGCTGGGAATTATTATTCCGGTTTTCCCGAAACTGATTGAACAACTCATTCACGGCAATATTAGTCAGGCGGCAAGCTGGGGGGGCTGGCTGTCGTTCTCCTATGCTGGCATGCAATTCCTTTTTTCGCCCATATTGGGTGGATTGAGTGATCGCTTCGGACGACGACCTGTCTTGTTATTTTCGTTACTTGGCTTTGGAGTCGATTACGTATTTCAGGGCTTTGCGCCAACCATCGAATGGTTGTTTGTCGGGCGGCTGATTGCGGGTATTACAGGCGCTAGTTTTACAACGGCTACCGCTTACATCGCCGACATTAGCACACCCGAAAAACGGGCTCAAAACTTCGGGCTTGTTGGAGCCGCCTTTGGTGTGGGCTTCATTCTAGGTCCAGCGTTAGGTGGATTCCTGGGGCAGTATGGTCCGCGTGTACCGTTTTTTGTAGCGGCAGGACTAACGATGATTAACTTCCTGTACGGCTTTTTTATCCTGCCCGAATCACTCGCTCCCGAACACCGCCGTGCGTTCGATTGGAAACGTGCCAATCCGGTTGGGTCTTTGATGCGATTAGGCAAATATCCCGTTATTCTGGGATTGGTAGCCTCGTTAGTACTGGTTTACATTGCAGGCTTTGCCGTGCAGGGAACCTGGACATTCTATACGATGGAGAAATTCAAGTGGGACGAAAAAACGGTTGGTTTGTCGCTGGCTACAATTGGACTCTCCTTTGCGATTGTACAGGGAGGATTAAGTCGGATTATTATTCCGAAACTAGGCCAGGAAAAATCCGTGTATGTTGGCATGATATTTAGCGCCATTGGATTTGCCTTATTTGGCTTCGCCAATCAAAGCTGGATGATGTTTGCCTTTATGGTCGTTTATGCGTTGGGCGGCATTGCCGGGCCCTCTATTCAGGGAATTATCTCGAATCAGGTTCCAGCGAATGAACAGGGAGAACTACAGGGGGCCTTAACCAGTCTGACCAGCACGACGTCTATTTTCGGGCCGCTCATTATGACCAACCTGTTTTCGTTTTTCACCTCACCAGCAGCGCCTGTGTACCTGCCCGGAGCCCCGTTCTTTTTGGCGTCATTGCTGATTATTGTGAGTGCCAGTTTAGTTGGGCGTGGCTTGAAACGACAGACGGTTGTTAGCTGATTTTATATCCAGCCTAATCCAAAACTGACGTATTTCTTCGTGAAGTCGGGTTTTAGAACCCGACTTCACAAACACAATGTACACTACGACTCCTTTTTGAACTCCAATCGATCAAAAACCAAGGTATCAACTTTGCCGGATATGCCCAGAACAAAACGGGCGCTGGCTTTTCCTAACCAGGGTTTTGTATAAGGGCCATAAAACGTATCGTAATGCCAGTGCGCCAGATTGGCATTTAGGCTATTATCATTTACGTTGATAACCAGTTGATTTCCCTGTACACTCACCTCCGCCTTACCATACAACGGGCTGGTGTATTTTCCGGCGTAGGCTGCCAATGGCAGCGATGGTGATGTGTTCAGCACCCGTTTATCGAGGAATGCTTTCTCGGCTTTTTTGTCCTGTTCTTTTAAGCCATCGTAGAGCTTTTTGAATTCGGTACTCCAATCCCGATTACCACCTAAGGCAAACCAGTCGAAGGTTTTATAAACGAGTGCGTGGCGAACTTCGGCGTGATCGTAATTACCAAATACGTAAACACCTAGTTTTTCATTGGGTAATTGCGCCGTTATAGCCGTCAGACCAGACAGGCTACCCGTATGGAAATTCACTTTATGGCCTTTATAATCATGCTGATACCAACCCAGGCCATACGTTCGCCAGTTGGGTTTCAGGATTTGCATGGTTGGGTACTCGTCTTCTGGAAAAAACGTTTGTGGTGTAAACATCTCTTTCCAGGTCTCGGGCTTTACCAAACGGCCACCGCTGTATTTGCTACTATCGAGCATGCAGATAACCCATTTACTAATATCGTCGGCCGATGACCAGACCGCTCCCGCTGAACCGATTTCACTGTCGGCACCATACTCAATGACCTTAATCGTGTCGTTGATGTTGTAGTGAGGCCTCGTCAGGTTATTGTCTTTGATATAGCCACGCTTGGGTGCCGTCCGATTCATGCCCAATGGCGTAAAAATTCGCTCCTTCAGAAATTCGGCCCAGGTCTTTCCAGTAATTCGTTCGATTACGCGTCCGGCCGCAGAGTAAAATGTATTCTGATAAGCAAACCCAGCCCGAAACGGGTAGCTTGGTTTGACCATTTCCATCCGCCGAAGCATTTCATTGACCGGAATCGTCATAGCTCCAGTCATAAAATCGGTGCTACCGACACCTGTATCGTGAATGAGCAAATCGCGGATTTTTAGTTCGCGAGTTACGTACGGATCGTATAGCTGCAACTCGGGCAAGTACTTCGAAACGGGATCGTTCCAGGCGAGTTTTTCTTCATCCACCAGCATTCCCATCAAAGTGACGGTCATGGCTTTTGTAGTCGAAGCACAGGCAAATAACGTCTGGGTATCAACCGGATCAGCTTTGTCGGACGCGACCCCGGCCACCTCACGCACACCATATCCTTTCGCAAAAAGAACCTTGTTGTCTTTGACAACTGTAATCGATAAACCGGGCACATTCCATTGCTTACGAGCAGCTTCGACGTAGGCATCGAATTCCTGAATTTGTTTCGCAGAGATTGGCTTCTGGGCAGAGGCCGTAAGGGAGATTAGGGCAAGAAGAAGTACAGTTAGTTTTCTCATGTAGGCTGTTGGTATCGCGTGCTAAGCTCAATGTACGAACAAGTCAACTTCGCTCTAAAACGATTACAGGATTTACTGGACATCTCCTAAAAAATATCCTGTAAATCCTGTAATTATTTTATTAAATCTGTAAAGTTTTTTGAGATTCCTCCTTACGTCGGAATGACAAAAAATAAACTAGCCCTGATCAGATTACAATCCAAAAACGACATTAAACTTAAGCGTCATGGCATCTTCGGTCTTGAGGCCCATTAGCGAGGGTCGCTCGATGTTATGGTCGCTCATGTTGACGGGGAATTCGCCGGTTAGTGTCATTTTTCCGCCAGCATCTTTGCGAGTAGCCTCCAGCGTAACAGGCTTAGCCACACCATGAAAGGTAAGCGTGCCTTTAGCCGTCAACGTCCCATTTTCGCCCGCTTTAATATCCGAACTAACAAACGTAACGTTGGGATATTTCAGTCCATCCAGAACTTCCATAGCGTGCGAATCGCGGTTGTTGTTATCGCTATCGAATGACGATACTTTTAAGGAAACAGCCACGCTTTCAGGCTGTTTGGTATCGTCGTTGTACATGATGGCACAGTTTACCTCTTTACTTACGCCATCCCACTTATGCAACGGATGCTTAGCCGAATACGTGACCGTCGATAAGGCTTTGTCAGCCATAATCTTGCGCTTGGCCATCGGTGCCGAAGTAAAGGCAAAGAGAATCCCGATGGCTAACCAATAGCCATACTTAAGCGTGTATTTCATGGTCTTAAAATGTTAAAGAAAGTATCGAAGCCGCATAGGCCCCAAACGTGGTATAGGCAGCCGCCCGGTGTATGGGCTTCAGGTCCGGATTGTTATCAATCATGTGGGCCAGAACATTTGTCGCAACCATACCCGTCAGGTGAACAATGGCGAGATACTTGTGCAGTTTTATAGACGTAAAACCCTTTTTTGCGCCCACTACAGGCGGAGGTGCCGTAAGTGACAGGAGCAGCGTAGTACCATAGGTAACATTGATAAGCGTAGCGGAGCGTTCGTGCCACTTTTTGGTATCGATATAATCCTGTCCTTTGGCATTATATAGTTTTGCTCCCAGAAGCCCCTGAGCCACAAATCCAGCCAGCGTCACAAACCCACCAATTTGGTGCGCTACGAGCATAGTCCGTCGAATTTTTAGCTCATGTGCACGCCCTTCTGGCGTTAACGGCGCAATCTTCATGGTTCGCAACAGCCCTTTAGGTCCCCAAAATGCCCGTTGTGTAAAAATCATTTTATGGGGCAACAACGGTTGCGATTCTGTTGAATCGGAAAGGCCAGCCAGCAAATCAGTGGCCGAAGCATCGGTTTTTGCTGGTGCAATAACGGTATCCCGACGAACAGCCGTCGAATCCTGGGCTCGGAGCCCTCCTATCCCGAGCCACAGGAGCACGGCAACATGAATGTACTTCATCGAGCAAAATTTAGTTGTTAGGCAGTCACTGTTAACGTATTTCCATCCGCACTCAGGGATGTTTTATATTTAGTCAATGCTTTAGTAGCTGGGCCTACTTCTACAGCACCAGTCAGGCTGTATTCTGAGCCATGATTTGAGCAATAGATGTCGTCCTGAGTAGCCCGATACTGTACTTCCGTTCCTTCATGCGTACACGTTTTAGAGAGCGCGACGAATGAACCACTTGTACTTTTAGCCACAATCAGGCTTCCAATAATTGAATACTGACCCGCTGTTTTCAGCTTACTATAATTTGAGTTAGTCAAATCAATGGTAAAGCTAACGGTTCCAGCCGAAGCATCTGCATTGCCCGTCACGCCAGCCGCAGGCGTTACAACTGTACCTCCCGGCGTGCCATCGCTACTACTTTTCGAGCAGGCAGTTAGTCCGGTTCCCATGCAATAGAAAGCCATCAGGGCGGCACTGCTCATACCGAGGCTACGCATAAATTCTCCGCGATTCATTTGGTCGGTTGTTGGATTGCTTTTCATTTGGTCGATTGTTTTCATGTAGTTACATTAATTAATAGCCTCCTGTAGGCTACCATCTGTAAACGTTCACATCATAATTTATAGCGGAGAGAAAAAAACGCGCCGGTGCTCAATAAATTGACTTTAAAAAAACCTACTCCTCGTAAGGGTGCTTTCATAAATGGCTCAACCTGCCAGGATAATCGTCGGCTGATGGAGCGTTCGTAGCCTACCGATAGGTTTAAATTACTGAAACCATAGCCACCCGTACTGGTGCTCCATTGCGTAGGCTGATTATACGTATGCGGAGGGTACGTATAGGTATAATCTTCCTGCTTCATGATATAACTGGTTACGCCAGCACTGACAAACCAGCGAGTTGGCAATCGTCGCTCATCAAGACGAGGGATTACGGCAACATCGTAACGTATATTGATCGGTATATCGAACATATTACAACGACCATCGACCATATCCGGCGATTTCATAGGCGGTTGCCACCAGGCCGATGGTGCCGTATACTCGCTCGGCAAGGTTTTATAGACTTTTGTACTTTTAATCACGCCAGCCTGAATACTCCACCGAGACGCTATCCGGTACTCCAGGAGTAAGCCAATATTTGTACCCGGACGATCAAAGTTTTTCAAGCCAACTGTACTCAAATCGGGGGCAACTACAAATCGAACACTTAAGCCCCGCATGGGCGGCAACTTCGGTGTAGCTTGTTGAGAAACAGGCTCAGGTTCTGCTTCAACTGGCCGATTCGTAAACGTTAGCGACTTTGGCCAATGCGCTGGCCGACTTGCCAGTTCATTGATGTCTGGTAATACTCCAGTAGTAGTCTCACTCGACTCAGCAGCAACTACCTTATTTTCGGTAGAGGCACCATCCGGTGTGCCGGGCTCTTGTTCTTTTACTACAGATCGTTTCTTAAACGACGGAGTAGACGATAACGCATAGCCTTCTGTTGGAAAAGCAACCGAATTTTGCCGGGTGTTACGCCGTTTCCGATTTGACAAGACACTTCTATTTTCGAACGAAGCTGTCTGGTCTAAGCGATTCGTCAGTATGTCTGCGTTATCGGTCACCAAGGATTTTTGGGCAAGCCGAGAACGATTTGTCCGAGGCTTGTTATTTGTTTCCTTTTGCCTGTACGCCGATGTTACTGCTTTTGTTGCAACATGAGCTTTAGGATTATTTAATGACTTACTTGATAACGATTCCGTTTCAGTACGTTTTATCGCACTAACTCTCTCAGGCGAAGTCAGTTCCGTAACCTTGGCGGTAGATTTATCAACGCGATTTTCTGAACTACCTGGCCCCCTTGCCGTCTCTCCCCGATCAGCCAATTGCTCAACTTCATCAACCTGTTGTTCCGAAGAACGCGCCGGTTTTGTTTCTGCTGATTCCGTATTGGCCAATCGGGGTGTTTCGGCCTGCGACACTCCTTTAGCTGTGCTCGTCAATACTGATTTAGAATCTGTTATCTTTTTTGATGCGATAACTTTATTCCCAGATTTCACTTTATGATAAACAAACAAGCTACTACCCGTCAGTAGTAACAGAAGCGCAACCGGCAAGCCCCAACGGAGCAGGTTTTTCCAGTTTGATGCACCGCTGGGCGTGGTGCGGTCGTTGGCATCCAGGCGGGCTTTCATGTCCTGCCAGGCTGCCGGATCGAACGGGGTATCGAACTCTTCAACCGACTTTCTGAAGAGCCCGTCCAATTGGTCATCGGTTAGCTCTGGCATACTCGTCGTAGTTTATGTGTTTCAATAGTTGGCGCAGATTTTCGCGCGCCCGAGCCAGGTTCGATTTCGACGCACCAACCGAAATGCCAAGTTGTGTGGCAATTTCTTCGTGCGTAAATCCTTCCATAACATACAAATTAAAAACAAGCCGATAGGCCGGTGATAAGCGTTGAACGAAGCCCAGTAACTCCTCGTGCGACAATTGACTGAATGCATCGGCCGCTTCTGAAACAGCTATCTGGGCAACCTTATCAACATCTTCGTGCTGGTGACGCACTTCCTGCCGATAATGGTCAATAGCTGAATTAATCAAAATGCGCCGAAGCCATCCTTTAAACGGTTGCGCCGAGTCATACTGCTCCAATCGGGTAAAGACTTTCAGAAATCCATCGTTCAGTACTTCCAAAGCCTCATCGCGAGTGGGTGCATAGCGCAGACAAACGCTCATAGCATACCCATAAAACTGCCGGTACAGCAATTCCTGACTTCGCCGGTGGTTACGTAGACACCCCGCCAAAATGTCGGTTAAAGCCGGTATGTTAGGAGCGTTGGACAAAGCAAGTCAATCTATGGGTTATCGCTTACAGTTTACTATTCATGGCTAGAAATCACCTATCAACCAGAATCAACTTTATAGATTTGGTGCCTCAACCGATGTAGCGTTCACTACAGGCCACACGCCGGGTCTTGGAACACTTACTCCTTTAGTACTACCTCGTTGTGCATTATCAGAACCAAAATAATACAACGGCCAGCCTTTGTAGGTTAGTTGTGTCTTTCCAAAAACCGTAATCGTTGCAAAATCTGTTTTCTTCAGCGCCGAAGGAACTTCTCCGAGCGTAGCAGCCTGGAAGATTGGCCAGGTTCCATCATTGCTAAAATCGGCCTTAGTGTATTTGTTAACGTTCTTTTTATCATTCGCAAACGCATAGAGTGTACGCCCGGTACTATCGGTCAAAAAGATAGAATTGCCCGTACCTTCTTTCGTATCAAATGTATAGCTTTTACCATCATTACCAACTAGTTGGCGCGATGCAAGCTGAACCGTGTAGTTTGGCTTGGCCACCATCCATACATTGCCCACATTCTCCCCTGCGACATCGCCCGCTTTTGCATCATTCTTGAAATAATAAAGCGGCCAGCCTTTAAAGGTCGTTTGCTTGGCACCATCAGCCCGAGTAATCGTTGCAAAGTCAGACGCTTTCAGGCTTTTGCCAAGCGTAAGATTTTCCTGGTAGAATATTGGCCAGTTATCTCTACAAGTTCCCGAGCAGGTTGCATCGCCCGCCACGTCGGGGGCAAAAAAGTATAGTGTTTTACCTCCTTCGCCGGTTAATACCTTACCGAGTGTCGTTGTGCTTACTTCTACAGAAGCCACGGTAGTCGGATTTTCTTCATCCTTGCAGCTTAGCAACGTGACTATCAAGAAGCTAGTCAGCACCACAAAACGATTAGCATAAATGAACAATTTCATTTTATCAACTGTGTTTTAATGTGAGAAAAAAGAACAGTTGAACCGGTTCAGTGGGCAATACGGGAGGTATAGAAAAAGGGTTGCGTGAGCGATGAAAAGTTTTGTAGAAATACTCAGGGGCAGTCAGAGGTAGCCAGGTGATTGTCAGGATTGGTCAAGAGTAGTCAGATGATTGTCAAGTGGTTGCTGGAAATGATCAGGAGTGTATTTTCACTACTATATCTGACAATCATCTGACCAATCTTGACAATTTCCTGGCAATCTCTGACTACCCTTGACCATTTCCTGACAACTCTTGGTTATTCTTTATCCGCCCGACGATCGGCCCGGATTTCAGGAATTGTGTCGGGGTCAATTAACCCCAGAGAGGCTGCGTGTTCGGCGGCTGCTACCGTATCGTTTACCAGCAACATCGGGACATTCTGGGCCGCTGTTGTTCGAATTAGCTCCCGAACCATCTCGTCCCGCCGATCTTCCGACACATCGCGAATGTAAATGGCCCGGATTCGACCCGGATTTTCGCGAACAACCTGTGCGTAAATTTCGGGATCTTGCTGACCACTGTCGCCAATAAGCACAAAGGGCAGTTCTGGGTTTACGTCCATCACTTTTCGAATCATGGCCAGTTTGTGCGTATGGTGTCCTTCCGACGAGAGAAACGACGGCGATATGGTAAAATCGCGTAGTAAAATCGGGCCTTTGGGAATGCCCTGAATTCGAAAAAAATCGACCAGCAGATCGTACAAATTCCAGGGACTGCTCGACACAAAATAAATTGGATTGAATAGCGTCGTAACCGCTCCGCTCTGCAACGCCCGATAAAAAGCGGCAATTCCGGCAAAGGGCAAACGAGTGTAGGCGTTGCCCAGGAATGTCAGACGGGCGGTCTGAAGCAGGTTAGTGGCATCAGTTACGAGCACCGTATCATCAATATCAGAAATTACCCCAAATTGGCTGAACGGGGGCGAAATCATCAAATACCCATCTTTCGCAACCGGCTGGTTAGTCGTTTCTTCTGCCGAAACGGGCTGCATAATTCCATCCAGCGAATACCGAACCGGAAACCATACGCGACCAGGAGCCAAGTCGGTCGGTGGATGGATGGTCACCTCAAAATAACCGTTCTCATCAGTGGTTGTCGTGTACGTCTGGTCAAACGCTTCGACACGCACCGTAACATCCGGCACTTCATCACTATCAAAGCGCTGGTAGGTAGCCAGTAAGTTTTGCCAGAACGTATCCCGATCGCTGGGTGTGCTTAAATCTCGCTGGCGCAAAACGCGGCCTTTCACCCAAACCGCCCCCGGAGCAGGCCCACCAAAACCACGATAGTAAATAATTCGATACGGTGTTTCGGCATCCAGTCGTCCAGAAAGTCGGCTTTTGAGCCGATCAAACTGAGTCTCAACGTCAGTGGCTGTATTTACTAAAAAATCTTTCCAGGAAGACATAAGCTAACAATCAGATAGGTTTACAGGAGTCAGACTCGTTTTTTAGCGAAGATAATGGAGCGATTTTCGGCCATCCGGGGTTTAGTGGTAACTTTGGCAGTCGATAGACTATACATTAGTAAAAGCGGGTAATAAATTCGCCCTGATTGCCAGTTGCAAGATTACTTCCTATCGACAAATCACTACTAAAAACTATGAGCAAGCAAATTGTTTATACCAATCAGGCTCCAGAGCCCATTGGACCCTATAGCCAGGCTGTTAAAGCGAATGGAATGCTGTTCGTCTCTGGCCAGGTTGCCATCGACTTAGCCTCTAAAGGCGATATTAAAGCGGAGACGTTGAAAGTAATGGAGAACATCGGCGCTATTTTGACAGCCGCTGGTCTGGATTATAGCAACGTTGTCAAATCCACCATTTTCGTGAAGGACATGAACAACTTCGCAGCTATTAACGAAGTATATGGCCAATTCTTCACCAGCGAACCACCTGCTCGCGAAACCGTCGAAGTTGCCCGCTTGCCTAAAGATGTTAACGTTGAAATTTCTGTTATTGCTATTTAATAAAAAAGGATGAGGGGGAGAAGAGGGACGAGGGGGAGGAAAGGAAATAACATAAAGCTGTAATCTTTTCCTCCCCCTCGTCCCTCTTCTCCCCCTCATCCCCCAAAATTATGTCAACTCCTGTACGCGTTCGTTTCGCACCTAGTCCTACCGGTCCGCTTCATATTGGCGGGGTGCGCACTGCGCTTTATAATTACCTGTTCGCCCGAAAAATGGGCGGCCAAATGCTCCTCCGGATCGAAGACACCGACCAAAATCGCTTTGTACCGGGAGCTGAAGATTACATTCTCGAAGCACTCCGTTGGGTAGGCATTCAAATCGACGAAGGTCAGGGAGTCGGTGGCCCACACGGGCCTTACCGCCAATCGGAACGTCGGGAAATTTACCAGAAAGAAGCCCAACGGCTCATCGACGAAGGTAAAGCCTATTACGCCTTCGATACGGCGGAAGAACTGGATGCCATGCGCAAGCAGCTTGAAGAAGCCAATGCTCCTGCCGCGCAATACAATGCCATTACCCGGACAAAAATGCGCAACTCATTGACCATGAAACCCGATGAGGTTCGCGCCCGTATCGATGCTGGTGAACCACACGTAATTCGCCTGAAAACACCCCGCAAAGAAGAAGTTCGGCTGAATGACCTCATCCGGGGTTGGGTTAATGTGCACTCATCGGCCATTGATGATAAGGTATTATTGAAATCGGATGGGTTACCAACCTATCACCTAGCTAACATTGTGGATGATCACCTGATGGGCATTACGCACGTAATTCGGGGTGAAGAGTGGTTGCCTTCGGCCCCGCTCCATGTGTTGCTGTATCGGTACTTAGGTTGGGAAGACACCATGCCCCAGTTTGCCCACTTGCCCTTATTGCTTAAGCCTGAAGGCAACGGCAAACTCAGTAAGCGTGACGCTGATCTGGGCGGCTTCCCAATTTTTCCGCTGCAATGGACTGACCCCAATACAGGACAGGTGGCAAAAGGTTTCCGTGAAGATGGTTATCTACCCGAAGCCACGATCAACTTCCTGGCCTTACTTGGCTGGAACCCTGGCACTGAGCAGGAACTCTTCACAATGGACGAACTGATTGCTAGTTTCGACATTGCGCAGGTTCATAAAGCGGGAGCGCGGTTCGATATCCAAAAGGCGCAGTGGTTCAACCATCAGTACATTCGCCAACGTTCAGATGCGGATCTGGCCCCCACGGTTCAGCAGCAGGCCGAAGCCGCTGGCTTTGTTTGTTCGGTTGAAAAAGCAGAGAAGATCGTAGCGCTGTTGAAAGGTCGTGTCAATTTTGCTCACGAGATTTTTACGGAGGCTGGCACCATTTTCAACGCACCAACTTCGTATGATGAAGCCATTGCTACGGCGAAATGGAATGATGATGCCGTTCGGGCAGTAACCGCTTTCCGCGACGCGCTTCAATCATTTGAGGGCGACTTCCTGGCTGATACTATCAAACACACCCTGTCGGATGCCATGCAACAGGCAGGCATTAAGCAGGGAAAAATCATGCAGGCTATGCGACTGGCGCTCACCGGCTTAGGCGCTGGTCCCGACCTGATGCTGACGATGGAAATCATCGGCAAAGATGAGACGGTAGGGCGGCTGGAGAAGGCGTTGGAGACATTGAAAGTGAATGTATGATGTCAGATATATGATGTATGTTTAAGTGACCAAATTACCCACCTAAACATACATCATACCAGATGAGTCAAAAAACGAATATTACGAAAGACAAAAGCTTTGCGTTTGCCATACGCATAATTAGGCTAGAGCAATACCTCCGAAAAACCAAGAGAGAAACCGTTTTAAGTAAGCAATTGCTGCGAAGTGGAACCTCAGTAGGAGCAAATATCCGCGAAGGCTATAATGCGGAATCAGACGCCGATTTTATTCACAAGTTTGGGATTGCTCAGAAAGAATGCGACGAAACATGTTATTGGCTAGAGTTGTTAAACGCAACAGACTATCTTGACGAAAAACAATTCCATTCCATATATGCTGATGCCGAAGCACTTCTTAAAATCATCAAGAGTATTATCTTGACCAAGAAACAAAATCGCGTTTAAGCCATACATCATATATCCCTTAATCATGGCAAAGAAAAAAACGAATCCCGATGAAAACGATAAACCTCGCGTTCATAAAGAACTCGAAGGTTTCGACATTCAGATTAACTCATTCGGCGAAATCACGACGAGTTTCGATATCGACCGGATCAATCAGTTTCTGAACAAAACCGTTGATGATAAAAAACTTCGCCATCGCACAGATCTGAATCTGAAAGGCGATTCCACGCCGGATGATCAAGAACCTGATGAGAAAGAGGATGAGGATGATCGACTCTTCGATGAGACAGATAACGATCTGCCCGACGACATTAACCAGCGCTAAAAGCCCGACCTGCCAAAATGCCCGGTCGGGCTTTTTTTGTGCCGTTTATCAGAAAAACTATTCGTGAATTGCGGGGGTTTGTGTAGTTTTCCTTTACAAATAACCACTAACAACGCTCAGTATGTACTCTCACGAAATCGACTACAAAATCATTGGTGAAGACATCCAAATTGTAGAAATCGAACTCGACCCCAACGAAACCGTTATTGCCGAAGCTGGCTCCATGTTGTTTATGGAAGACGGTATCACCTTCGAAACCAAAATGGGGGATGGTTCGCAACCCGATCAGGGTTTTCTGGGAAAACTCCTTCAGGCTGGGTCGCGTATGGTTATGGGCGAATCGTTGTTCATGACACATTTCACGAACCGGGGTGTTGGGAAACGTAAAGTTGCTTTTTCGGCTCCCTATCCGGGTACGGTTATGCCCGTCAATCTGGCAAATGTATATGGTAATACACTCATCGTTCAGAAAGATGCTTTCCTGTGTGCAGCCCTTGGCACAAAATTGAGTATTCAATTTAACCAACGACTGGGCGCGGGTTTCTTCGGTGGCGAAGGCTTCATCCTCGAAAAAATACAAGGTGATGGCATGGCATTCATTCATGCCGGTGGCGTTGTGATTGAACGAACCCTCAATAACGAAACGCTACGGGTCGATACGGGTTGCGTTGTTGGTTTCGAACCAAGTATCAACTTCGATATTCAGCGGGCAGGTGGCCTGCGTAGTATGGTATTCGGTGGCGAAGGCTTGTTCCTGGCTACTTTACGCGGTACGGGTAAAGTCTGGATTCAGTCGATGCCGATTTCTAAGCTGGTTCAGCGGTTATCGCCGGGCAGCGCACAAAGCCATAAAGAAGGCGGCTCTGTGTTAGGTCAGTTGGGTAATCTGTTTGAGGATTAGTCTGAACCGGGATTTGTTTGATTTGACTGATTTTCTTGAATGTCCCGGCAGTCAAATATTATTTGACTGCCGGGACATTTTCTCTCAAAATCATGTTAATCACTAAAATCTGATAAATCCCGGTTCAGAAATATGGAAGTTATTTGCACTAACGACAATTTTGCAGCCCCTGTACTGGCGTTTTACGCGGAGTTTGGCGTACAAACCCCTAAACGCGATAAAATGTATACGGTTCGTCAGGTAAAACGGCATACTACCGGCGAAACGGGTATTTTATTGAACGAGATTAAGAATCCCGACGTGCCCGTAAAACATCCGGTTATGGGTGAAGTCTGGTTTGAACCCACGTTCAACATCAATCGGTTTGCAACATTGATGGGCCAGCCTGTACGGCAGGAAGAACTAGAAGACGTAAACGTCTGATTTATAACCCGAATTACATCAACGCAAAAGCCCAGCACCAAAACGCCGGGCTTTTGCGTTGTTATGTCATCTGATTGATTGTCACTACGACAACCAGACTGTTTCTCATTCATGCTTAGGTATTCACTCGCTCTTTTTATTGGTCTGGTATTGGCTGCCTGTGGCAGTAATTCAGCCGACAATTATGTTCCGAAACCAAAGGGATTCCCTCGTTTCGACTTGCCCACACCAAGCTACAAACTCCTCGAGGCCACGCATCCCTATCAGTTCGAATATAACAGCATTGCCCGAATTTTACCGGATACCTTTGCCAAAGCAGAACGAGACTGGATTTTCATTAATTACCCAGCGTACCATGCCAGTGTCCAGTTAACCTATAAACCTGTCAATAATGACGTAAATCGCTTGCGGGCTATGCTTGACGATTCGTACAAACTCGCGGCTCGGCACAACATAAAAGCCTATGCGATTGAAGAGAAAAAACTCCGCTTAAAGTCAGGATTGGAAGCAAGCGTTATTGACCTGTCGGGCGAGGTGCCCAGCCAGGTGCAGTTTATCACGACGGATTCAACGAAGCATTTCTTACGCGGAGCACTGTACTTCAACACCGCAACTGAAAACGACTCACTGCAACCCGTTATTCAATATATTCGCAAAGACATATTGCATCTGTTGAACACCCTGAAATGGAGAAAGTAAATTGATTTACGATGAGCGAATTACGATTTACGATTTGCCGGACATTGATCCTGGCTTTATTTGCGCTTTCAGCGGCTAATGCGCAAACCAGGAAACCCGCAGTTAAGGCTCCCCCTAAACCTGCTGCCGTAGCGACTAAATCGCCGGGACAGCTCATCTACGAGCAAAACTGCCTGACCTGTCACCAAACAAATGGCTCTGGCGTACCGAATCTAAACCCACCTCTACGTGGTACCGATTGGGTCCTAGGCGACAAAACCCGACTCATCAATGTATTGCTGAAAGGCTTACAAGGCCAGGAGATTGAAGGGGATATGTACGACAATGCTATGCCTGCTCATGACTTTCTAACCGACGTTCAAATTGCTGACGTATTGACCTACATACGAAGCAGTTTTGGCAACAAGGCCGACGCTATTACAGCCGATGAAGTTAAGACCGCACGGGGGAAATAGTTTTTCTGTTTCAGGTTCACGGTTCCAGCCAATAAACTTGAAACCTTGAACCTGAAACAAACTCTTACGTTTGAATCACGCCCACCGAGAAAGATTTCGTGATAGGCGCATGGTTGGCTGCGGCAATCCCTTCGGAGAGAATTTGTCGGGTTTGAAGCGGGTCAATAACGGCATCGACCCAAAGACGTGCAGCTGCGTAGTAAGGCGATAGTTGCGCGTTGTATTGGTCTGTAATCTTGGTCAACTGAGCCTGTTCTTCCTCAGGTGTCATGGGTTGGCCTTTCGCTTTCTGAGCTGCTACCTGAATTTGAAGTAGTGTTTTAGCAGCCGATGCTCCACTCATAACAGCCATTTTCGCCGTAGGCCAGGCAAGCATCAGGCGTGGGTCATACGCTTTCCCACACATGGCATAATTGCCCGCGCCATACGAGTTTCCGATAACAACTGTAAACTTCGGCACTACAGAATTAGCCATAGCACTCACCATTTTGGCACCGTCCTTAATAATACCGCCCTGTTCGGCGCGGCTACCGACCATAAAGCCCGAAACGTCCTGCAAAAACACTAAGGGAATCCGCTTCTGGTTGCAATTCATAATAAATCGGGCTGCTTTATCGGCAGCATCGCCGTAAATAACCCCACCCATCTGCATTTCGACGGGCTGCCCCGCTCGACCTTTAGCCTTTACTACTTTACGCTGATTCGCTACGATTCCCACGGCCCACCCATCGATTCGAGCATAACCGCACAAGAGTGATTGACCGTAACCGGGTTTATACGCATCGAACTCCGAGTTATCCACAAGTCTATCCACAATTTCCTGCATATCGTAAGGTTTTACACGATCGGAAGGTAAAATCTGGTAGATTTCTTCAGGATCTTTAGCGGGAAGAGCTGGTGTAACGCGATTGAAACCTGCCGTTTCGTGATGGCCAAGTTTATCGAAAATTCGCTTGATCGCATCCAGGCAACTTTTGTCATCTGGGTACTTGTTATCGACAACTCCAGAAATATCGGTATGGGTCGTAGCGCCACCAAGGGTTTCCGCATCGACATCTTCGCCAATAGACGCTTTTACCAGATAGGGTCCAGCCAGAAAAATAGAGCCAGTTCCCTCAACTATCAACGCTTCGTCAGACATGATGGGCAAGTAAGCGCCACCCGCCACACAACTGCCCATTATGGCCGCCACCTGCAAAATACCCATTGCCGAGAGGTGGGCGTTGTTGCGGAATGTCCGCCCAAAGTGTTCCTTATCGGCGAAAACCTCATCCTGCAAGGGCAGATAAACACCAGCGCTGTCAACAAGATAGATAATCGGCAGGTGATTCTCCATCGCTATTTCCTGCGCGCGGAGGTTCTTCTTCGCCGTAATTGGAAACCAGGCCCCGGCTTTTACCGTAGCATCGTTAGCTACAATAACACAGTGTCGGCCCGACACATACCCAATTCCTACGACCACTCCACCCGACGGGCAACCACCGTGCTCGGCATACATGCCTTCGCCGGTAAATAGGCCAATTTCAACAAACGGCTTATCTGGATCGGTGAGATAAGCAATCCGTTCGCGAGCGGTCAGTTTACCCTTCCGATGCTGGTCTTCAATTTTTTTCGAGCCACCACCAAGCTGAGTTTGAGCGGTTCGTTGGGCGAGTTCGTCGAGAAGAGGTTGCATACATTGGGAATTATATGTAGAGACGCAACCCTTTGCGTCTCCTGACCGGATGGCTTTGGCTAGCGCATAAGAGACGCAAAGAGATTGCCGCACCGACGGACCGGTCTCTACTTTTTAGCAGAATCCGCAGGAGTAACGGTTGTAATGGTCGTGCTGGCCGTCGGGGCAACGTACGGTTTTTCTTTCTTGCCAAAGACTGAAAACTGTACGTACCGTTTAGGATGCTCACGCAGATCGGTTAACAGTTTTTCCAGGCTGGCAGCGGTCTTATTAACGTTGCTATAAAGTGCTTCGTCGGAAGTCAGTTTACCTAACGAACCGCGTCCGTTGTTGACATCGGTCAAAATCCGTTGTAACCCTTCGACCGTTTTGTTTACCGTGCCAAGCGTTTGCTTCAATTGCAAGCCTTGCAGCGAATCGGCGAAGGTATCGGCTTTGGCCAGAATGGGCTTGAGTTGCTTCTCGGTTTCGACCAATGAAGCGGCCAAATGGCTTACACTGGCCAACGTTGCTTTCAGACCGGCCCGATTTTCGGCAATGGTTAAATCGAGTGTTTTCACACCAGCATCGGCACTTTTCAACGTCTGATTCAGCATAACACCTGTTTGATCAAACTGACTAACAACACGGTTCAACTGGTAGGTCAGCGAATCTACA
This sequence comes from Spirosoma foliorum, assembly GCF_014117325.1. Lineage (NCBI taxonomy): Bacteria > Pseudomonadati > Bacteroidota > Cytophagia > Cytophagales > Cytophagaceae > Spirosoma > Spirosoma foliorum. The sequence goes on from NZ_CP059732.1 coordinate 6,714,600, forward strand.
TTGTTCAGAACGGGGAGTGTTTTCTCCTTAATCAGCGCCGACAAGCCCGTTTCTTTAACAGCCAGTAACATGCCACCGTCTTCGAGTTCAGGCTTTTGAGGATCTATGGTTAGTTGAATCAACTTACCGCCCAACAAACCGTCATCGACTAAAATAGCTCTTGTTCCTTGTGTAACGCGAATGTCTTTTCGAAGCTCTACCGTAACCAGAAGCTTATTCCCTTTATTCTGTAAAATTTCTATGGATTTAACCCGCCCTACCGATAAGCCATTGATTCTGACTGGATTAGAAGGCACTAATCCATCGATATTATCATAAACAACCCGGTATTTATTTGTTGAATTAAAAAAATCCGAACCCTTTAGAAATCGAAATCCAAAGTAGAACATCGCCAGGGAGACGACAGCTAATAAACCTACTTTTACTTCCTGCGAAACTTTCATGCGTTGTGTGAAGGTGAACCGCCCGTTGGGCTGTACCAACCAGATTGGTTAGACGTATAACCAACTTTTGAGTCCATTTGTCCCGAAAAGTCAGGAATTTAGTGAAGCGCCTGTGTTATGTACTCTAAGTATATCGTATACCTGCCCAACTCAATCTATTGCGCAACTCCCTACCCTCCTGCTTCAATCTCTTCTTTATAGCGTAGAAATGCTTTATAAATAGCGTCGGTCATTTCATCCTGGCCCTCTTCTGATCGTAAATAATCCTCTTCATCAGGATTGGTCAGGTACCCACTTTCAATCAGTACGCTGGGCATCGTTGTTTTCCAGAGTACAATAAAACCAGCCTGTTTAACGCCATTACTTTTTCGGCTGGCGTTGTACCGAAAGCTACGCTCCAGTTTTTCGGCAAAATTAATACTACTTTCAATGAACGCATGTTGGTAATTAGCCAGCATGATGGTCGCTAAAGGCGAGTTGGGGTCAAATCCTTTATAGGTCTGCTGGTAATTTTTTTCCTGCAGAATAACCGCGTTTTCACGTCGGGCTACATCCAGATTACTTTGGGTTCTGTGTAAGCCCAGCGTGTACGTTTCGGTACCATATACCCGGCTACTCGATGGGCTGGCATTGCAGTGAATAGAGATAAATAAATCGGCCCGATTTCGGTTGGCGATAGCACCACGCTCATATAAATCAACAAAATGATCGGATGATCGCGTATAAATAACCCGAACATTTGGATGCTTCTCCTTAATTTTCCGCCCTAATTGCAGAATTAGGTTTAGGTTGATCGTTTTTTCTTTAGCATAACGACCATGTGTGCCAGGATCTTTACCCCCATGACCCGCATCCAGCACAATAGTGCGGAGTTGGTTGGGGGCATTACTCGTCGACGAAGTTGTTTCGGTATCCTGAGATCCAACCCGGCGAATGGTGTCCTGTTTTAGCTCAGAAACTAAAAAATCGGGCGTAGTTAAGGCGAGTAGAGGAACTACTGCCAAAACCAGCGTTGTCATTATTCCGGGAGCCGGCAGGTTCATGGGTTTAATAATATTTAACAGCCGAAATCGTCTCAAAGCAATAGGTAGGATAACTGTTCATGGATACCTTTGTAAGCCATAGACTTAACGGACTTTTGGCAAATATAATTTTTTTAATAAACTCAAAAAAAGCATACTTTATTTTGTGGTTCTCACGCACACGACCGATATGGATACAGACTGTTGTTAGTCTTGTCCTACTATTGTGTACGCTTAACGTGCTAGGTCAGGGTAAGCCATCAACTCAAAAAAGAACCACTCCCGCCACAACCACTCCTCGCTCGCAAACAGCGGTTTCGCAGGAGAGTGATCTGGAACGGGAGCTTAATCAGAAATCGTCTGTTCCCAATCGCCTTGGTCCTAGTCCATCTAAAAAGAATAGCGTACCCTCCAATACAGTTCAGTCAACCAGTAGCGATACCACTCAGTCTCGTCCAGTTGTTGCCTCCAGTGATTCAATACGATTTGACTCATTAAAGGCAATTCGGTTTCAAGTGTCAAAACTGACTCCTTCGAGGTATTCAGCTGGCTAACGTGTCCTTACCTCGTTCAATTTCACCGGCTATAGTTCGTCCGGAACGTGTGGCCGTTATTCCTTTTAAGCCCGTTTATACTGTTGTTAAGGACTCAATACCCAAAACCAGTCCTGTCAAAAAACCGGTTATCGACCAGATAGCCTCCAAATCGCTTCCATCGAAACAAATGCAGCCGGGTATTGTTTCGCCCAACGTAGTTCGTCCAGAAAGCCCGATTAAGCCCAACCCACCTAAGCTAACGCAAACGAAACGAAATCAAACAAAAACAAAAACAACGAAACCTGGCAGTACCACAGCGCGTAAACCTACTGTTTCGGCTGATTCATCACAGATTGCGGCAAGCGACTCGGTTAGCGCGGATTCCACACAGGTACCCGATGCGTTTAAAACTACTGTCAACTATCAGGCCAAAGACTCGACCATCTATGCAGCTGATGGTCAAACCGTCGAATTATTCGGTGATGCCAGCGTGATTTATGGTGATATCTCACTGAAAGCCGAATATATCCGACTCAATTACTTAACGAACGAAGTATACGCTAAAGGTCGGTACGATTCAATAGCAAAAAAACTAATTGGTCGACCTGTTTTTCAGGATGGCGAAGGAAAGTATGACGCTAAAGAGATTCGCTACAATTTCCAATCCCGAAAAGGGCGAATTCAGGGCGTTATCACGCAACAGGGCGAAGGGAATATACGAGGTACCACGGTTAAAAAGGATGCGGAGGATAATCTCTACATCGGCAAGGCGATTTACACGACCTGTAACCTGGCAACCCCACACTTTCATATCAACGCCAGTAAGTTAAAGGTTATTCATAACACACAGGTTGTGGCCGGGCCATTTAATCTGGTCATTAACCAGATTCCGCTACCCATTGGCTTACCTTTTGGATTTTTCCCATTCCCCAAGCGGAAAGAAATTGGGGTTTCTGGAATCATCGTGCCGCAATATGGGGAAGAGCCAAACGGGCGGGGTTTTTATCTTCGCGACGGTGGCTATTATTGGGCGGTTAACGAAAATCTTGGTCTTCAGTTTAAAGGCCAGATTTATTCGCGTGGAAGCTGGGGGTTAGGTGTCTCATCAGCGTATAACAAACGGTACCGCTACAGTGGATCGGTCAACCTGCAATTCAACCGTAACCGTTCCGGCGACCGGGTCGATACTACCCAAACTCCACGTAACGATTTCTCGTTTACCTGGTCGCACTCACCCGTACCACGCGGACGGGGCAGTTTCTCGGCCAATGTCAACGTTAGTAGCAACAGTTACAACCAGTTTAACTCCTACAGTACCCAGTCGTACATCTCCAATGTAGCGGGGTCGTCGGTACAGTATAGCCGCACGTTTGGGCAATACGTACGGGCAGGTGCCAACGTACGGGTGAACCAGCAATTTGGCCAGGTGAATCAGGTAACGGGCGTTCGGGCAAACGGGAAAACAGATGTATCATCAGACTTCAACTTTGGTGTGAATCAGATTGCGCCGTTTGCGCTCAAAGGTGGTTCGGGCCGTTGGTACGAAAGTTTCCGGGTGGGACTGGATGTCAGTGGGTCTATTGGCGTAAGCAATACCATCAAAACCCAACTCGATACAACTGGTTTAGGGTTCCCGGTTGTTACAGGCTTAACAACCATTAGCGCTCTTCAACGCTATCAGGATAGCCTGACCCGTGTCAATAATCTTCGCCTTGGTATTGTGGCAGCCGATCCGACTTTAATTGCCTTTAGCTTTCCCAATGCGGATCGAATCTGGCAAAATCGGGTGATACAGGCTCGCTATAGCATTCCCATAGGATTACCAAACGTTAAACTGTTCCGGTACATTAACCTGACACCGGGCATTTCGCTACAAGGGAATATCTACACGAAAAAGTTGTCTCAGAATATGGCTGCCCTGGAGGAGAACGGTTCCATAAAGATTGATACGGCCAGGGGCATTTATGCATCCTATAACTTCGCGACTAGTGTCAGTATGAATACGCGTTTTTATGGAACGTATTTCCTTCGAGGCAAACGCATTGAAGCCATCCGTCACACCATAGCGCCTTCTATTTCATTTAGTTATACGCCTGACTTTACAAATCCGGTTTTTGGTCAGGTTTTTACGGTTGTGGGCAAACCAGGCACAGCTACAAATGATATCTTGATGAGTTTACCCGATTACCGCCGTAAGCTCTCGGTATTCCGGGGAATCGATGGCGCAAGTACTAGTAGTGCATCGAGTTCGCAATCGGCTTTCATTTCATTCGGGGTTGTAAACCAGTTGGAAATGAAAGTCCGAACCCGAAGTGATTCATTGGGGCAGGAGTTTAAGAAGATTCCAATTTTTGATAACTTCAGTATCAATGGAAGCTACAACTTCCTGGCTCCGGACTATAAGCTATCACCAATCTCGGTTAGTGCTAACACCCAGATTTTCAAGAATATTAGCTTTAACTTTTCATCAACATTCGACCCTTACGCAACTAAAGCTTACGGTGGTACAGCCCAGTATTATTTCCCCACAACGGTTACTGCGCTAACTCCGCTGGCTTATTCGCCCTCTATTCAGGCGCTGCGAGCTGGGCAAGAATACACCGGTCAGCAATACATTCGAGTACCCAATCTGTACGCCTTCCAGGCCGGCCAAGGTCTGCTTCGCTTAACGAACCTGCAGGCTTACGTCAGTGCACGCTTTGCTCCAAAACAAGCCGATAAGAAGAAAAGCAGCCCAAATGCATCTGATGCGACCATGAAAGCCATCAATAGCAATCCGGAGCTTTATGTCGACTTCAACGTCCCCTGGTCAATGAACGTGAGTTATACATTTGGTCTGACCAAACTAACGCCTGAACTATCGCAGGTAGTGCAGGCGCTGACGTTAACGGGTGATCTGAGCTTGACTCCAAAGTGGAAAATAACCATCAATACAGGCTACGATTTCGCTTACCAGAGCCCTACGCTCACCACCATTGGCATTAACCGCGATTTGCACTGCTGGGAAATGGCGTTCAACTGGACACCTTATTCTGGCAACAATTTCCGTTCTGGTAACTACTCATTCGATTTACGAGTACGGTCGGCTATCTTACAGGAGCTTAAGCTGAGCCGTCGCCGGAGCTTCTACGACCGGGGTGGATTTTAGACATTATACTTGATCATGATGCCTAGTGAAATCACTTGCAAAAGGCACCAAGTATATTCATTTAACAAAAATGAATAATAAACAAATTAACCCCTTCACTAACAAGCGAAAAAGTAGTAACTTGCCCTAACAATGCTTTTTTAAGACCGATTCTTATGACTGACCGGGACAAACAACGCCTTGACGAACTAGAAGTAAAAACGGCTTATTTACTGGCCCGGCAAGATCAGCAGGAGGCTAAAATGAGTCAAATTATGGCACGGCTAGTTTACCTCGAAGCTCGTCAGTATCGGCTTATGAAGGAACTCGGTATTCAACCCGAAAAACTCGATACGCCCCAAACCGCTCAGGATGATGCCCAGGCCATCAACCTAACGAGTATTCCAGAACAACGACTGAATTAGTGAAAACTAGCCTATAGATACATAGGTTAGCGTATTCGTTCGTTATAGTTTCCGTATGAAATCCGCTCTCTCGCGCACGCTTCTTATTGTTGCAATATTAATTGCCGTCAATATACTGTCGGCCTTTGTCTTTTTCCGGCTCGATTTAACTCAGGAAAAACGGTATACCCTGTCTGAAGCCACACAGACATTATTGGCCAATCTGCCCGATGACGTCCATATCGATGTGTATTTAACGGGCGATCTTCCTCCGGGATTTAAACGGCTCGAAAATGCCGTTCAGGAAACCTTAGATGGCTTTCAAGCTGAAGCGGGTACTAAAATTACCTATCGATTTATTAACCCCGATGACGTTACTAGTCCCGATGCGAAGAATAAGCTAATTGACAAACTACAGCAACGAGGCCTTTTCCCTACAAACCTGTTTGATAATGAAGGGGGAAAGCGTACCGAAAAATTGATATTTCCGGGTGCCATTGTCTCCTATCAGGGTAAAGAAACACCTGTACTACTGCTCAAAGGGAACAAAGCCGCTTCGCCACAGGAACAATTAAATCAGTCGTATGAAGGTGTTGAGTTTCAACTAGCTTCGGCGATTCAGAAGCTGACGCAGACCAAAGAAAATCGCCATCGGGTGGGGTTATTATATGGGCATACCCAAGTGCCTCCCTCCCGTTTTTCGGATTTGCTTGCATCAATCCAACAGAATTACGAACTGTTTTTTATTGACATGACCAAGCCCGGCCCCATTACCGGCCTGGATCTGGTACTGGTTCCAAAACCCGATAAAGCTTTTTCAGAAGATGAAATCTTTAAGCTAGATCAGTTTGTCGTAAATGGGGGACGAGCGCTGTTTTTTGTAGATGGACAACGCGTTGACAGTGTCAGTAACGAAGGCACCTACGCCCAACCGTTGAGCCTGAATCTTGACGACTTATTCTTTCGTTGGGGAGTTCGCATCAATCGCGATGTCGTTAAGGATTTGTACTGCGCGCCTGTTCCGCTCAACGTAGGTAATCTGGGCGACAAACCTAATATTCAACTAGTTCCCTGGCGGTTTTATCCACGACTCAACAACTTCGGCACATCCGTTAATCCGATTGTCCGTAACCTGGATGCCGTGGTAGGGCATTTTGTAAGTACCCTCGATACGGTTCGGTCAACGGGTATTCAGAAAACACCTTTGTTGTTAACTTCGCCTTATACGAAACTACTAAAAACGCCAGCACTGATTTCGTATAACGAAGCTCGTCAGCAACCAGATCCGCAAACGTACAACGAGGGCACTCACATTATTGGTTGTCTGCTTGAAGGTAAATTCCAGTCGTTGTTCGCCAATCGAATTCTACCCGGCGACCCACGCGCTGCTGGTTTTAAAGCAGAGGGCATAGCCTCCCGGATATTGATCTGTTCCGACGGTGACCTGATCATTAATGATGTGGATTACAAACGTCAAACGCCTTATCCACTCGGCTTCGATCGTTACACGCGTACTACCTATGCGAACAAAGATTTCGCCTTAAACGCCATTGATTATTTGGTCGACCCAAACGGTGTAATCGAAGCTCGTAATCGAACTGTCACGTTACGCCCTTTAGACAAAATTCGCGTTGACGCTGGCCGTACAGGTTGGCAGGCACTTAACCTTCTAGGCCCATTGGCCATGTTGGGCATTGTAGGATTGGTTTGGCAGGTAATTCGGCGCAGGCAGTATGGTCAGTAATTATAAATTTAACCGTACAGAAACGGAGTAGTAAGAGCACTAAACCACTGTGTGTTCTCCATTTCTCTGTGTTTGAAAATCTAAGCTACTTACTCCACCGAAAACTTCACCAGCCACTGCCCCACTGTTGCACTGGTAAGGTTGAAAATCAGATTTGGAAATAAGCCCAATACTAATGCCATTAACCCCAACGGAATGAGCATAAGTTTTTCGCGGGTGGTCAAATCGGAGAGGACCGCCGTTGTCCCAGCTTGCGATTCGAAGGGGCGAACCCAGGTAGGGCCAAAAAACATGCGCTGGAGCGTCCATAGAAAATAAGCGGCCGCCAGCAGAATGCCTGTAGTGGCAATAGCTGTCATCCAACCCGGCAGCCAGCTCGATTGAAACCCGCCCATCAGGGTGAATAATTCACCCACAAATCCGGAGAACCCTGGCAAGCCGAGCGAGGCAAAAAAGGCAATAACGGTAAGGGTTGTATACCGTGGCATAGGCTGCATCAGACCACGATACGAGTCAATCTGACGATCGTGAGTACGATCATACAGAACGCCGACAATCAGGAACAACATCGCCGACAATACGCCGTGACTTACCATTTGATAGATAGCGCCATTGATACCCTCCGCCGTCAGCGACGCAATACCTAACAAAACAAAGCCCATGTGCGATACCGATGAGTAGGCGATCATCTTTTTAAGGTCACTCTGCGCCAGTGCGTTTAAGCCGCCGTATACGATTGATAATACGCCCAATCCGCCTAACGTCTGCGCATATTCGGCGGCTCCGTCGGGAAAGAAATCCCATACAATTCGCAGAAAACCATAACCACCAATTTTCAGCAACACGCCAGCCAGTACGACCGATACCGGCGTGGGGGCTTCAACGTGCGCGTCGGGCAACCAGGTATGCACGGGTACAATGGGTAGTTTAATAGCAAACCCAATAAACACGGCCCAAAAGGCCAGCATTCGGGCAGGTAGGCCGAGTATGATCGGTTCGGCGGCTGGGTTCAGAAAGGCGTTCGGCAAATAGTTGCTCCCATCAGCCAGATAACGCATATCGAACGTGTGTACGATCTGCGCTGGATTTAACTGACCATTTTGCAAATACGTCTGCAACGTACGAACAATATCGTCAGTCACTGCCGATGGGTCAGCCACCAGACCGGCAACAACTGCCGTACTGACGGGGTCCATGACAGACAAGTACAGGCCAATCATGACCAATAAAATCAGCAACGAACCCAGCAATGTGTAGAGAAAAAATTTGATCGATGCATACTCCCGGCGTGGGCCACCCCACAAACCAATCAGGAAGTACATTGGCAAAAGCATGAATTCGAAGAACAGGAAAAACAGGAAGAAATCAAGTGCGACGAAACAGCCCATAATAGTCCCTGTTAGCAATAAATAGAGCGCGTAGTAAGCTTTAGCCCGGTGTGTCAGCGACCAGGAAGAAATAACTCCGACAAGCATTACTACTGCCGATAGAACAACCAGCGGTAAGCTAATCCCATCAACGCCCACTAAATAGTCAATAGAGGCTATGCCCAGTCTTCCAAGGGGCAAGGTGATCCAGTTAGCTTGTTCAAGAAGTTGGTAACCCGCCATGCTGGCATCGAATGTTACATAAGCCGCACTGGCCAAAACAACTTCAGCAAAAGTTATTCCTAAGGCTATCCAACGAAACCGTACCGACAGACTTTCCGGCAGCAATGCCACTGCCAGTGAGCCGAGTAACGGAATAAAAATGAGTAATGAAAGAATCATATATACCTTACAGAATCCACCAAAGTACCACTAGTAATCCAATTACAGCCGCCGTAATGTACGACTGCACCTGGCCATTTTGCACTGAACGCGTTACTCGCCCAAGTTGGCCAGCCAACCAGGCGATACCATTCACAAGGCCATCAACAACAGATCGGTCGAGCACACGCGTCAGGTGGGCCAAAACGACCGTAGAAACACCTACCCTATTTACTAAGCCATCAACAACGCGCTTATCTGCCCGACTCAGGGAAGCTGCCAGTCTATGCGTTGGACTAATGATAATGTATTTATACACCACATCTAAAAACCCGTACGAAATCGATAGCTGAACAAACAGGGAATTTGCAGAGGGTTCAGACATTCGAAAACCAATCCACCCGCCGATCAAAACAAGACCAATCGAAACCGGAGCCAGCCACCAGAAAGAAGCCTCCTCCATCAAAGGTAGTATCTGAAAAAACCAACTCCCATGCGCTGAGAGCGGGTTGATTGAAAACCAGAATCCGATCGACAAAATAGCTAACAAAACCACAGGGCCACGCATGAGCCAATCAGGTTCATGGGCCTGATTTACAGGAATATCTTTATTGCGATAATCACCAAAGAAAATGAGCCGCCACTGCCGGGCCATATAAAGCGCCGTAAGTCCCGACGAGAGCAAAAGAATTATTGGGACGCCGTAGGCTAATGGAGTGTTCTGATGCTCAGCCCAACTAAATGCTCCCCCCAAAATCGCTTCTTTCGATAGAAATCCAGACAGCAAAGGCAGCCCAGATAAAGCCGCAGCACAGATCGTATAACCAATAAATGTGGTTGACAGCACCTTTCGTAGCCCCCCCATATGCCGCATTTCCTGCGTATGCACAGCATGGATAACAGCCCCGGCGCTAAGAAATAAGCCTGCTTTGAAAAAAGCGTGTGTCAGTAAGTGGAACATAGCCCCGCTTACATTTCCGGTACCCATACCAACCACCATCAAACCCAGCTGCGAGACCGTTGAGAAAGCCAAAACCTTTTTTATATCTGTCTGAAAGAGTGCCGAATACCCACCCCAAATCGTCGTAATAGTACCCACTAAGGTGATAACGACTAAGGCATCGGGCGATACTAACGGGTGAATTCGGGCGAGTAGAAAAATCCCGGCGGCAACCATTGTGGCAGCGTGCAGCAAAGCCGATACAGGCGTGGGGCCTTCCATCGCATCCGGAAGCCACGTCAACAACGGGAATTGGGCCGATTTACCAACACAGCCCATAAACAGACAAAGTCCCAGTGAGGTGGGCGTAATGACTCCTGCACTTTTTACTGTCAGCGCGTCGAAGTCGAGTGTATCGAAGTAATAGTAGGTAAGGAAAATACCAATCAGAAAACCAATATCGCCTACCCGATTCATCAGGAAGGCTTTCATTGCGGCTTTTGAAGCAGCTTTTCGTTCAGCATAAAATCCAATTAACAGATACGATGCTAAACCTACCAATTCCCAAAAGGCATACAGGATGAGCAAATTGCCCGCCATCACAATGCCGAGCATCGAACCAACAAATAACTGTAGGTAAGCAAAATACCGGCGCAGTTTTGGCTCGTCATGCAGATAGGAAACGGAGTAGATTTCGACAAGTAAAGCCACAAAATGCACCAGAATGAGCATCATGGCAGCCAGCGCATCGACCCGCAGGCTCATAGGAAACGATACTCCTGACAGGATTGCCCAATTCAATGGAACAACTACGGACTGCTCTGTTAAACTTAACGCTAACAGAATTGATAATATTAAGCCCGCGCTGGTTAGTATAATAGCCAGTATCCCCGCTATACGGCGGCTTGCCACCGCCAATACCAGAAATCCAGCAAAAGGTAGTGCAGGTAAGACGAGCGTTAGCAGGTGAAGTAGTTGAGAATTATCAACGGGCATTCGTAGTCGGTCGGAATTGGCCGCAAATATCCCGATTATACCGTGTGGAAGCAAATCACATAGCAGTCTCTCCTGCCTTATTTACTTTTTAGTAGCTTTGCTTTTCCACTTCCTAAGCCAGTTCCCCTATGACACCTGCCGCATCGATCAATCTACCCTGGGTTGAATCCCCTTTTTTCAATCAGGAACTACAACAGACCAATCTTGACCCAGTCCTGGCCGAGCAAGTTCGGCAGTATGCCGAGGATAGCTATCTAATTTTCGACCCAGAAATTGACGAATCAGTCCTCGACGCTGCCCGAGAAGGGGTAAAACCACTGTATGGTAATGAACTACGGACAACAGATGCCTGGCAAACCATTCCAGCCGTTCGCCAAATTGCGACCGCGCCTAAAATTCTGGATATGCTTCGCGTACTCTATCGTCGTGAGCCAATTCCTTTTCAAACCCTCAACTTTCCGGTTGGAACCCAGCAACGCACGCATTCTGACTCCATTCACTTCAATTCGATTCCACAACGATTCATGTGTGGTGTTTGGGTCGCTCTTGAAGATGTGCATGCCGACAATGGGCCGCTTCACTACTACCCCGGTAGTCATAAACTGCCTTTCTATGACCTTGTCGACTTAGGCTTAAAAGGATCGGACGCAAAAACGACGGAAGAAATTTATGGAGGAACTTACAAGCAATATGAAGAGCGCCTGAGTGAAGTTGTTAAAGCACACGGATTGAAAAAAGAAACGCTCAATATGCCCAAAGGGAAGGCCATTATTTGGTCGGCGAACCTATTGCATGGGGGTGAAAAGATTCTGGCTCCCGGCTCCACACGGCATAGCCAGGTAAATCATTATTTCTTTGAAAACTGCATTTATTATACGCCCCTCCGATCTGACTCAGCCATTGATAAACTTTACGTTCGGAAAATAACGAACATTGCCACTGGTCAGCCTGTTTCAAACACCTATTTTGACCAAACGCTAGCTTATAAGGGTGAAGGATACGCTAAGCGATTCACCATTCCAGAATCAATTCTAATGTTGGGCCAGTATGTACCTAAATTCCTGCTGCGAATGCTGAAACGGTAAAATGCCATCTATTAGAACCCTCGGATTAACTCGTTTTCAACCAGCCCGTAATACTCAACCGTTCACGAGTTGCGGGCAAAACCTCATGCTCTAATCGGCCACTTTCAAAACAAACTAACCGACCGCCAATTGGCGTAATTTTCTGCTGCTGTTCGGATTCTCCAGTCTGATCGGGTAAATAAATGGCTAGCTGACCACCGTCGGTTTCCTGCCAGTCCGTATTCAGGTAGCAGATAACTGAAAGTTTCCGACGCGAATCACTCCGAAACTGATCGAGGTGGCGTTTGTAGAATGTGCCAGCTGGATAGAGGGCGTAATGAAATTCAAACTCGCGCAGGCCCAAGTAACAAGTTTGGTTCACATATTGAATAAACTCGGCGATGCGTTGCAGAAAAGCCGCTTCTTCAGGCGTAGCTGTGGCCTCATCGATCCACAAAATTTCATCCCCCCGAATCGCATTTTCTACGATTACCGACTGATTACCAATGCCAGCGGCACGAAACTGTCCGGCACTTCGGCGCTCGTGGAGCCGATTAGCAAGAGCGGTGATTTCGCCAGGGCTTAAGAAGTTATCCGTAACGCCATAACCATCGGTCAAAATGCCGTCAATGATTGGCTCAAAAAATGGATTCATTGTTTTAGTTCGTTCAATTCATCCAACTGCGCCGTCCGGAAATGGCGATACACTTGCAACACAATAGCCAATGCCACTGCCGATTCTGCGGCTGCCACAACCATCACAAACAACGCCAGCATCTGCCCTTGTAAGCGATCAGGATCGTATTGACTAAAGGCAACAAGGTTAACGTTCACGCCATTGAGCATTAGTTCAATGCCCATCAAAACAACAATAGCGTGGCGCTTTAGAAGCACAACAGCGAGGCCAATACTAAACAAAGCAGCTCCTACAATCAAAAATAAATGGCTATCAACGGGTTGCATTTCGAAACGATTTTGCCAGAGGTGATGCTAAGTAGGTTGCTCCTACGAGGGCTGCCAGTAGAAGAATTCCGGCAATTTCAAACGGGACTATATATTCCGTCATGAGTTGTTTGCCAATTGTATTCACGGTGCTTTTCCAGCCAACGGGCTGATTTAGAAGCGCAAAATTTGCCCTCATCAGCAATGTAAAAAGAGCTGAAAACAAGCCACTAGCCACTAATCCCGCAAGTACCCAGCCCGACCAGCCACCAGCCCGATTCAAAGAGGCAATACGATTCGGTTGTTGGCTATTCACATCATTGGGGGCTTCAGGTTTGTGCGTCAGCATAACCCCAAAGATGACTAATACTAAAACGCCCCCCACATAAATCATAATTTGAGCAATGGCCAGAAAATCGGCGCTGGCCAATACAAACAGACCAGCTACGCCAAGTAGTGTGAGCAGGAGAAAAAAAGCAGCATATAGCACGTTCCGCGTGAACAGAACGGCTAATGCCCCAACAAGGCTAAGGCTAGCAAACGCATAAAAGGCAAGTTGAATCACTGAGTTGTCTGTTTTTAATTACGCCGACTCTCCTTCGTTAGGCCTTGGTTTAGGCTTCATCGTTGGCCGAAAAGCGGGTTTTGGTTTGGCAGGTTCAACCACCGGGGCATCCTCTGTTTTCTCGTCTTTATTGATTGTAGCATCTGCCTTCACTTCATCAACCTCAGGCGTGGTTGCCTTAGGTTTCATAGTCGGCCGGAAACCCGCAGGCTTGGCAACTGGTGCCACCTCTTCCGATGGAGCCGGTGTATCCAACTTGGGTTCTACAGGAGCTTTCGGCTTCATTGTTGGCCGGAAGCCAGCAGGTTTTGCAGCTGGCACATCCGGCACAGTTGCCTCAACCGGCTCACTTGTCGACTCCTCCACAGGCTTTGTATAGGCATCTTCGGGAGTTATTGATATATCCGACTTAGGCTCCTCCGGCTTCGCTAGTCCGGGCTTCATAGTTGGCCGGAAAGCGGGCTTAGCCTTAAGAGGTTCAGACGCCGATGGTGTATCACCCTCTTCTGGTTCCGCCACTTTAGGTTTCATCGATGGTCGGAAACCCGCAGGCTTTGCAACTGGCGCGTCTACCTTTGCTATTTCTGACGACTCATTTGGCAGTTCTTCCACTGGCTTTGCTGGCTTCATGGTTGGCCGGAAAGCAGGCTTAGCCTTAGGTGGTTCAGATGCTTGTGGCTCTTCTTCCGACGCTTGCTCCTTCACAGGAGGCTTCATGGTTGGTCGGAAACCTGCAGGCTTAGCACTTGGTGTTGGCAGCACTAGTCCCGTTTCTGCCGGTACATCAGTACTGGGGCTAGCATCGGAAGTGGATGGTGGGGATGGCGCAGCCGCACTGGGTTTCATCGATGGACGGAAACCCGTTTTAGGCACTACTGGCTTTTTAGCTTCAACTTGCTGTGCATCGGCAGGTACATCCGTAATATGAATTACCGGTTTCTGAGTTGGCTCGAAAACGGGATGCTTGGTGGTTTCTATAGCGCCCTGAGCTATCTGCTCCATTTCCTGAGGAGTGGCATCTGTTAGCGGGTGCTCAATAGACGAACCTTCAGAGTTTGCAGGCTCGACTTTGGCTGCAGGCTTTACGGTTGGCCGGAATACAGGACGAGCTGGACTTGCTTTAGGAGCAACGGATTGAGTATCTGCCTTGGCAGCTGGAGCTGTGGCCGCAGCTTTGGCCGCTATCTGAGCTGCTTTGGCTGCCTCTTTCTCAACTAAGAATTGTTCATATAATGAACGCTTCTCATTAGACTCCTCCTCCGTAAGATTCGAAAAATTATAGGTCAGTTTGCCTAACTCAAACTCACTATAATCGAATTTCTTATCCATCGTCAGGCACTCAGTCGGGCAAACTACCGTGCACAGGCCACAATAGCAGCACTTAGCCATGTCGATATCAAACTTGGCTGCGTACAATCGAATGGGAGAGCCATCAGACGCCCGCCCTACTTCTTCAGTAGCTTTTATAGCGTCGATTGTAATGCAATCAACCGGGCAAACTTTGGCGCATTTATCGCAAACGATACAATCATCGATTTCATTACGAAGCCGATAGCGACCATTATCTGGAATGGGTAATTGTTCGTGAGGGTACTGGAGGGTAACTAATCCATTCTGAAGGTCAAAATAGTTATCACTCGCAATACCTTCGGGAGTCCGGCGATGGGTGGCATTTCGAAGATGCCGCAACGTGAGACCTAATCCCTTGATCGTTGTCCGTATGCCCGATTGTATGTCTTTGAAATATGACATTTTCTAAATGATTGAATGATAGAATGACTGAATGATTAAATAGCAATAGCATGCACTGCACCTTATTCAATCACTCTATCATTCGCTCATTCAAAATTAAATTGGCGGAAACCGTTCTGGGTCGGATTCGCTCATGAGTTCATAAACCGTTTCGATTACATCGTCAACGTTTGGCTTCGAGAAATAATCTCCATCTGAACCATATGGGGGCCGATGCGGCTTTGCCGCTAACGTGCGTGGTGCCGAGTCCAGATAACGATACGCGTTCTGACCATCAAGTACCTGCTGCATCATATAGGCAGAAGCGCCACCCGGCACATCTTCATCGGCAAAAAGAACCCGGTTCGTTTTTTTAATAGATTCAACAATTAGTTGATTCACATCGAAAGGTAAAAGTGTCTGTACATCGATGACTTCCACATTCACACCTAACGATACTAGCTGATTCGCAGCTTCCATCACAATCCGACACATCGACCCATAGGTTACAACCGTTATATCGGTACCCAAACGAAGTACTTCGGGAACCCCCAACGGTATGCAAAACTCGTCTAGGTTATTGGGTAACGATTCTTTAAGCCGATAGCCGTTCAAGGATTCAATGAGCAGCGCCGGGTCGTCGCCTTTGATAAGCGTGTTATAAAATCCTGCTGCCTGCGTCATATTGCGAGGCACCAGCACGTGTAATCCGCGTAAACTACCCAGCATAGCACTCATTGGTGAACCAGAATGCCAAATGCCTTCCAGTCGGTGGCCGCGCGTTCGGATAATAAGCGGGGCCTTCTGACCGCCTTTGGTGCGATAAAGTAGGGTTGCTAAATCGTCGGTGAGGGTTGCCAGCGTGTAATAAACATAATCGAAATACTGAATCTCGACAATTGGCCGCAAACCACGCATAGCTAAACCAATACCCTGACCAATAATGGTTGTTTCCCGAATACCCGTATCTGTAATGCGTGTTTCGCCAAACTTCTCCTGTAAACCGGCAAAGCCCTGATTTACGTCGCCAATTTTCCCAACATCTTCGCCCAAGGCTACAACACGAGGGTCTCGGGAAAACAAATTCTCAAAATAGCGTTGGAGAATCTGGTAGCCATCCAGGTATAAACTATCGTCAGAAAATGTGGCCGGAACTGCCTCTACCAGCATAGGTGAATCGGGCGACTCACTATATAAATGCGAGCTAAAGCGATCATAATTCTCGGCATTTGTACGATCTAACCAAGCTTTCAATCGCTGGTTGGCACCACCGGTATCGGTCCGTAGCAAACGGAGAGCCCTTTTAACAGCAGTTACCGCATCTCTACGAATTGGGCTAATTGTTTTGCGCAACTCTTCCCGAATTGCCATCAATTCGGCGGATTTCGAATTATGTCGAGCTGCTTGCTGAAGCAAATCAAGGGCTTCATTAAAATCACCCTTCAGCGAATCCTGAAATGCATTCCAGGATTTGATACGAGCTTGTTTTGTAATTTGTTTGGCTTCGGCCTCAATTACTTCCAACTCTTCATCAGAAGCATATCCATTCTCCAGAATCCATTCCCGAAAGACCCGATTGCAATCATACTCAGCCTCCCAATCCAGTCGGTCTTTCGATTTGTAGCGCTCGTGCGAACCCGATGTTGAATGTCCCTGTGGCTGGGTAAGTTCCTGTACATGAACTAGTACCGGGACGTGTTCTTCACGGCAAATATGGGCAGCCTGCTGATAGGTTTCGACCAATCCAACATAATCCCAGCCTTTTACCGTGAAAATTTCAATCCCTTTATCATTTCCATCACGCTGAAAGCCAGCCAGCGCTTTTGAAATACTCCCTTTTGTTGTCTGATACTCAACGGGCACCGAAATGCCGTAGCCATCGTCCCAAACCGACATCAGCAGTGGGACCTGTAATACGCCCGCTGCGTTGATCGTCTCCCAGAACATCCCTTGTGATGTCGATGCGTCGCCAACAGTCGCAAAAACGATTTCGTTGCCGTTGTGCGAAAAATTCGTTAGATAACTCAGTTCAGGATTATTCCGAAACAACTTAGATGCATAAGCCAGGCCCACTGAACGTGGAATTTGTCCGGCGGTAGGTGCAATATCACAAACAGAGTTATATAGTTCCGTTTGGTTTCGCCAAAGTCCCTGATCGTCGAGCCAACGCGTAGCATAGTGGCCATTCATGGAGCGGCCACCAGTATTGGGTTCGGCATCAAGGTCTGTATGCGCGTAAAGCTGGGCAAAAAATTCCGACCAGCGCAACTCGCCTAAAGCGGCAACAAACGTCTGGTCCCGGTAATAACCCGATCGGAAATCACCTCGATTAAAGGCTCGGGCAGCAGCTAACTGAGCGAGTTCTTTTCCATCGCCAAAAATGCCGAACTTAGCCCGGCCCCCCATAACATCACGACGACCTAGCAGACTCGCTTGACGACTTTCATACGCCAACCGGTAGTCCGACAGGATTTTTTCACGACTTAAAATATCAGTCGAGCGGAGTTGTTCGTTTGCTATCACAACAGAGCTACGGATTGAAATCGTCAAACAATCTATTAATCGATGAAGTGGTTGGAACCGAATACTTCGATTACCAAACGAAAGTAAAAGTAAGCTAAAACAAGACAGCTTTCAAAAAAACGATTTTTTGAGTTTCTTTGTTAACCGAACAACAACCTGCAAGAATTGGCAAAGTGTTTGCTATGATTGGGGTTTGTAAGGGGTAAGCATCTTAACAACCAAATCATAATTCCGTTTAGTCCAATGAAAAAGATTTTTTCACTTTTCGTAGCTTTATTTGTGTTAGTCGCAGTTAGCTACGCCCAGAAGGGAGTTCTGAAATTTGCGAAAGAAACGCACGATTTTGGCAAAGTTGAGCAGGGTAAACCAGTAACGTACGTATTTGAATTTAAGAATACAGGTACTGATCCGGTTGTGATCAATGATGCACAGGCATCTTGCGGCTGCACAAAACCAAGCTGGACTCGTGAACCAGTTATGCCAGGCAAAACAGGTACTGTATCGGCTACCTTCAACGCTGCCGCTGCTGGTCCATTCAACAAATCGGTAACGGTAACCAGCAACGCTGAAGCTGGCCAAACCGTTCTTTACCTGAAAGGTGAAGTAGTTTCGGCTGCCGCTGCTGCGGAAACAGCTGCGGCTCCTGCTGCTGCTCCAGCCGCTAAAGACAAGAAGAAATCTACAAAAACTTCACGCTAATCTACTGAAGGGTTAATAGTGTTGTCAAGAAAGGCATCTGGTAGTCTACCGGATGCTTTTTTTTGTGTTTAACGGCTCCATTCTCGAATCTTTAGACAGGCCACAAAATCAGCTTATTCTACTCCTCTCAGCATTAACTCTTAACATCCAATTTTCAGCGAGCATATTGCGTTAATACGTCATTTCAATTCGTTAGCCAGTATATGCTAAAACCGCCATCGGCCTGAATAATCAGGCCGATGGCGGTTTTATATGATGATAACTTACCTACGGTTTTGAAGTCGTTAAAGCCGTCAACCACGCTTTACAAGCGTCTGGCCAGGTATTGAGCGATCCAAATTTAGCCGTACGCATTCCGTAACCATGTCCACCAGTTGAGTACAAATGCATTTCGGCAGGGACTGAATTTTTCAAACAAGCCAGATAAAAACTAATGCTATTTTCAACTGGAACAGCTTTGTCATCTTCGGAATGTACCAGAAAGGTGGGCGGAGTCTGGGCTGTTACCTGCAACTCATTGGAATAATAAGCGACCAATTCTGGGGATGTATTTAGTTTACCCAGCAATTTATCGCGAGAGCCGGCGTGCGCTTTCTCGCCAAAGGTTATTACCGGATAAAGTAAAATGGCAAAGTTCGGTTTTGCTAATTCATTGGCTTTAGCTCCGCGATTGTAATGCGTAGCCAACGTCGATGCCAGATGGCCGCCTGCCGAGAAACCCATCACGCCAATTTTTGTCGGATCAATCCCATACCGAGTTGCATTCTGGCGAATAAGTACCATTCCCTGCATGGCATCCATCAACGGCACCTCTTGCTGATTGGTCATAATTGCAGGATC
Organism: Spirosoma foliorum; assembly: GCF_014117325.1. NCBI lineage: Bacteria > Pseudomonadati > Bacteroidota > Cytophagia > Cytophagales > Cytophagaceae > Spirosoma > Spirosoma foliorum. Next base: position 6,733,924 of record NZ_CP059732.1, read on the forward strand.
GGGCAAACGATACTTTAGGACAAAAGCGGCCACTCCCATTTCATTGAACCAGTGCGCTATATCAGACCCCTCATGACTGGCAGCCAGAATTCCATACCCACCACCCGGACAAATCATAACGGCAGCCCCCGTCATCTTCGCCTTCGAAGGTAAGTAGGCCGTTATAGTTGGAACCGATACGTTGCTAATTCGAAGAATACCATTGGCATCCGTTTCTGACTTTTCAGTAATCTTAGCTCCTGAAATTGAATTAGGAATAGCTTCGTCTGGCCAAAGCTTGATTACTTCCTGCGCTAAAGCGAGTTGCGGTAATAGGGCACTAACAATCATACTAAAAAGGAGAGCACGCATAAAAATAACAGCTATACAGATAGAGACTCGGTTAAAAACTAAAAAAGCCGACCTGTTGGTCGGCTCTACTCATATTTCTACTTCTGTATCAGAATCGGATGATGTATCATTTGAACCTCCGTGTAGTACATCGATTAGCTCTTTTACGCGATAAACCGTTGTGTTATAACGATTCCCAAGAATAATAATAACGTATTCATCTTTGGGGCTAAACCAGAACATCGAATTATACCCTTTCCACCAACCCGAATGATAAATATATTCAGGCTGATTGGTATCATTCAGCATCATACGAAAGCCATACCCGTAATTCTTAGCTCCTTTCCGCTCGAAACTACGGGGAACAAAGGCTTCTGCCAGTAGTTTCTTCGGCAATAAACAATCACCATTTAGGGCTCGATACCATCGAAATAAATCACCCGTAGTAGAATAAATACCCTTATCGCCAACGACATCATCATAGTAATCTTTCGGAATCCGGCGATTCCATTGATATCCTGCTGTTCGATGGTGATTGATTGAGTCGTTCTTGGTTGTTGCCACAAAGGTTTGGTGCATACCCAACGGCTCAAAGATAGTCTTGTGAATAAACGTCTCGTAGCTTTGGCCAGTTGCTTTCTCAATGATAGAGGCTAAAACCATATAGTTCGTATTACTATAACTAAAACCCCGGCCAGGAATATTATAGGCTTTGGGTGTTGGCTTCACAGTTGCAAACCAGTGCATAATGGTTGCATTGGATGGATAAGGCTTTTCCTTTTTATAGAAGTTTACCTTCATACTATCGTCGAAGGCATATTGATAATTTGGCAAACCACTACGATGGCTTAGCAACTCACGAATTGTAATCCCATGATATGGGAAATCAGGATAAAACTTTTGAATCGTATCTTCAAATTTCAGCTTGCCTGCCTCAATCAGTTTTAGTGTACCAACGGCAGTGAATGTTTTCGAGAGCGAGGCTAATTGAAACTTCGAGTCATCCACTAAAGTATCCCGCTGATTACGCTCAAAGTGGCCTAACCCGAAGCAATGCTTATAGAGAATTATACCTTTCTGGGCTACCAGCACATTCCCATTTAAGCCACCGCGTACTTTCTGCTGGAATATCTCATCAATCTGTTGAGATTTCTTATCAGCGTTAATCTGCTGGCGAATAGTCATTTCCTCAGTTGAGGTAAATATCTGTCCATCAGCACAGGTACGCATTTCTTTTACTGACTGGTTCAGATTTTTTTGAGAATCCTGTCCGCATGAAATTCCGACTCCAGTTATAATCAAAATACTTAACCAACTCCAAATTTTATTCGTCCACACCATCCCCGCGCACGTTATTTCATAGTTATTATAGCGACCAAGTTACAGCAAAACTAGGATTTGCTGAAGCTATTACCTCTATTTTCTATTAAAATAACGTGAAAGTTTGTTAACGGTCTCGGCAGTAATGGGTTACTTAAAACCCTCGACGAGGAGAAATAATTACGGAACGTTTGCCACTTAATACGCCCGACTTTCTCAAACCAATATAAGCGCCTACACTATTCGGTAGCAGGTCACCAGCATCAACGGCGATGGAACCATTTAGTACTGTTCCACCAAATACATTTAGTGGTATAGCTGCTGTAAGTAATCCTGAAAATTGCGATGGAATTGTAAGATAAGGGACTGCATAAGTGCCTGCATTTTTGCTAAATGATAAACGGGCCGTCATATCCACTTTATTGAAAACTAACGCACTCAGACCCATATGGTAAACACTAACCCGATTATTAGCAATGCCATATCGGGGTGGCAATGATGGATTGACTTCTTGCTGTGGGGTTAGAAAAGGGGTCCCTATAGTACGGCCAAAATAAGTCCAGCCATCGATAAACTGGCTGTGATTAAAATAATCATCTCGGCCTCTACGCTTTGGATCATCAATGATAAACACATCTCCACCTTGGCTACCAGTGAACATATATTCAAAGGTAATTTGCCGTACAAAGAAGTTCGATCCAGTTGGCCGTTGCCGATTCCTTACGCGTAGCCCATTCAGACCATCTTCAAGATTTGTTCCATAAAACAAGGAGCCATCGTCATATGGAAATTGCCGATATACATAGAGATTCAAATTATTTAAATCTATATCAGCGGCAAGGTCAAGCGAGCCTAAGTGGTTACCAATGCGGTTATCTTCAAATGAAGTAATGCTTTTGTCATTAGTATAATCAGCTCCTCTCGTCCCAAAAGCAACTGCGGGAAAATACCGGATATTTGACGGCAATTTTCCGTCGACAGCAACAATTGGCCCCAATACAGTAGGATCAGCCTGCCCCGCCCATATTACTTCATGATTAAACCCTCCATACAGCCTAAAACGCCATGAAGGTTTCCCTATTCGACCATAAACGTAAAATTGATGTAGGTAGGACCCTGTTACTAATCGATCAGAATTCTCAAACCAGCCATGCGCGAAAGCACCCATTATAGACACTACACCTTTGGTAAACGGAATAGCAGTGTAAGTAGGCAGACCAATTTGAATTTTAGGTATAGGAAGGGCATTTCCTGACCAAGCGTAAGCACCCGTTGTTAGAAGTGTATCAACCAATCCTACAATCTCTTTCCGACGACCAATGTACAATTCAAAAGCACCTAAACGACCTTTTACATACGCTTCTGGAATCAAAAATTGATTTACCTTTCCAGCAGTAGTAACAATATTCAAACCATAACCCCAATCAAGTTTTGGTCTATAACCAGCAGTATCTATAGGCCGATATTCAGAATGGATGTTAGCATTCAGTCTTAAAACTGGATTCAGAAGAGGAACAGTCCCATATTGATTTGCCCGTAACCAAAATGGAGTCTGGCCAGATGAAGCCAAGGTTCCTATTTCTATCTGATATTGATTAATTCGCTGGCCATAGATTAATGTACAATTGGCAATAGTAAACACTCCATACCAAATTAGTAAAAACAAAAATCTCATTAGAAAATGGGCCAATTATACAATTAGTCGATCAATAGTGATCACTTACCGCGGCCTTGCGCCATTACTCGAAGAGTTTGGGCAATGATCCACATATCAAATAAGAATGAACGTCGTTTGGGATAAAGCAAGTCGTAACGCAACCTCTGCACCATCTCGTCAATGCTAGCTGCATAACCATATTTAATTTGACCGATAGATGTAATACCAGGCTTTACACTTAACAAAGAGCGGTACTCTGGTGCAATTTCAACAATTTGGTCAATAAAATATTGACGTTCTGGCCTAGGGCCAACTACTGACATATCCCCGATCAATACATTATAAAATTGAGGAATTTCGTCAAGGCGAGTTTTACGCATAAAGCGTCCCCATGGTGTAATTCGATTATCAAGCAGTCCACCTGAAAGTACTGGTCCAGTCTTTTCAGCGTCTACATACATACTACGAAACTTATAAATTTTAAAAGGTTTTCCTCCTTGCCCAATACGCTCCTGAGCATAAAAAATGGGCCCAGTTGATGTTATCCGTGTTATAGCTGCAATTAGCAGAAATAACGGTATACCTAAAATTAATGCCAGCAATGAGAAAACAATATCAAATGACCGCTTTAATATACTTACACGAAAATCAGAAAGTAGGCCTGATGAGAGATTGAGGACTGGTAATACATCATGGTACTCGATTGATGTGCTCCGCGCTAAGAATCCTCTGAAATCTACTAAAATTTTCACCTGATAGTCAAATGTTTCAGCGTTTTCAGCAATAGATTTTAGGCGTTCATTATCCATATAAGGCATACAGCAATAAACGCAATCAATATGATTGGTACGTATATAATCTATCAAACCCTCGTATTCTCCCCGAAGGAATTCGGAATTTTCAACGGTAGGCTCATCAAAATATCCACAAAAATGGAAGCCCATTTCTGGATGTACATCGTAGAAGGCACGAATTGTATTTGCTAATTTACCATAGCCGACAATAATATATCGTCGGTTATTATATCCTCTTGCTCTATATTCTTTTAGGAATAATACACCACCTATTCTGAAAATTGCACCAAGAGCTAAAAAGAATATATACGTAATAAGAAGGTGCTCACGAGAATAATAGTAGCCTTGAATCGCTATCCAGCACACGGCAATAATAGCAACATGGATAAAGGTCAATAAAAGTAGTTGTCGTACCAGATGGCCAGATTTAAATAACTGTCGAGGGTATATATAGGGTTTTAACACTAATATCTCAACCAGCCAGATTACATTAAAAAGCCACCAAAGAGATGCGTAAGGAGCTTCTGAGACAGCCTCAAGCGTCTGAAATTTAATCCAATATGCCCCAACGAAAGCCGTGTTGAGGCTCAAGAAATCAATGATTACATGAAGTGGGAAAAACAGTATGGAATAGCGATGCCTCATACTTTTTAGGTTTACTCATCGGTCATGACAAAAAGCTAGCAAACCGTTTACGCTAAAATAATATATACAAGTCGATGAGTAACACGAATATTATTCTACGGCTCAAAACAGAGCTGCAAATTAATGACAATTATGGTCTTAAAAAAATCCAATATAGTAATAGCCACATTGGTAAGTCAATAGGGAAGGGAATGCACGCTGAACTGTATTAGCAGGATTTTAGTCGAAGCGATGTGATTTAATGCACTCCTCAAAGATTATGCTGAACTGATTGATTACTACTTTCCAAATGTAAGCCGTTTCCCATTTGACCTGCAAATTCTGGATAGTTAGATAAACCAACTTTTGTAAGGCCACATCCGACGAAAACACTCCCTTCGTTTTAGTCACTTTGCGTAACTGACGGTGATACCCTTCGACCGGGCTAGTTGTATACATCACCTTGCGAAAAGCGGCTGGATAATCGAAAAACGGCGATAATAATTCCAATTTTTTCACCCATGGTTGGACTGCTTTAGGATAAGCTGCCCCTGCTGCTCCTGTACCAACAACAGGTTTTCTAGGCCTTACTCTCTATTAGAAGCCTGATAAACCGTTTTTAGATCAGTAGCCAGCTCTTTATTTAGCTGACGCACGAGCGGCCCCATCACTTTCAGCAATATAAATCCCCAATACCTGCTTTTTTCCCAACAAGCTCAGGCCGATCACGCTGTTAAGTACTCGAGTGACTACTTTTCCATCATAGCGTACTTTATAATAGATGCCACCTCGCCATACCAGTGCGTACAAGCTTTCTAATGGCCGGTTCTACCTTTACCGTATGGCTGGAATAACCATGTCAATGGTAAGAGTCAACTCCCTGTCGGACAGTGAATAGCCATACATTTCTAGCAGATGCTGGCTAATATCGGCATAACTGTTGCCAATGCAATAGAGTGAGAGTACCTTATGCTCGAATTGGGTTAGTGGCTGCCGATACGATCGCGTGGCGTATGCAATTCTAAGGGACCAGCACTGCTTTTAACTCGTTTGGTGGCTTTACTATTCCATCGGTTTCGCTCGGTGAGCTGAATTTGGGCTAGATAGCCCTACATTTCTCCCTCTAAGGCAGGTCCAAGAAGTGTTTAATGGTGCAAACAGGCCATTTTTACCAATCAGTCACTTGCCTTCGTAAAGGCCTTTGATAGCGGCCTGCTTGATGGCCTCTAAATCGAACTCATTGGTTATGATAGTAAAAGTTAGAGTTTTTATCTTGTTATTCACCTGTGACACCGTTCGGTGAGCAGTCTAAATTGGCTAATAAATAATACCCTAAAGACTCGTATACTGAATGCGGGTCTTTAGGGTGTTATTATTTTCTGAGGGTTATTTTTTGACTACACGAGTGACAGCCTTCTTCTGATTAGATTCAATTATTGGTATATATATACCATCGCTCAGAGCAGATGGCGTCCATTCTAAGCTGTGCTGTCCAGCAGATTGATTTTCGGATTTCACTAATTGTCCTATAATTTTCCCTTGAGTATCAATAACCCACAAATTTACGATTCCATCATTAGGAAGGTAATATTTGATAGTAGTTGATTGCTGAAACGGATTAGGATAGGCTGTCAGCTGTAGCGCAGATTCGCCATTTATCTCAACATTTTTTATCTGTGCAACAAATGTACTGCCATTTTTTGCTTCAAAACCAGGCAACATAGTGACTGATTGACCCGCTTGGTATTCGGCATGAGCAGCTTTGCCAACAATATTTGTAGCTTCTATTGTCTCTACTGCCTGTTCTAAATACTGACCTGCTTTTTCGTAGGTTATTTGAATACGTAATTTCTGCTGAGGAGCTTGTGCCATCCCACTAATGGCCAAACAACAACCCATAAATAGAAGTAAAAGTCGCATATTATTTACGGGCTTTAGGTTGAAGTTTATTAACTCGCTGTTCTAATTGAGCACTTTTTTGTTTCAAAGCATCATTTTGCTTCTTTAATTCGATTACATAAAGTGTTAACTCCTCAACTTTCTCTAGCAATTTCGACTGCATCTGTCCAACATCTACACCTTCTTTGACAACTTCCGCGGCTGAAGGTATACCTGGCAGGTGTTTTTCACGGTTGATAAATGTCTCGACTTCTTGTAAATTACGCAACTTGTACCCTTGATCAAATACTCGGTCTGACCATGCGTCGGTGCTTTTTATGGCTACTTTTACTTTTTCTGTTAATATACCGTCGGCAACATACAAACGGTAACCGACTGGGGTTTGCGCTACTCCAGGTCCTATAACAACACCTCCAGTGTTACCATTACGCAAGTTATCACCATCAATAGCCCAGTTTGCGTCATCGGCTGCTATTCGAGCTGAACCTGTGGTACTGCCTAGTACTACATCACCATTGGTATCAACTGTCAAAAATTTATTTGCGCTCAAAATTGTTGCAGGACTCGTTGATTTAAGATTTGTCAATCGTAAGCCAGATGTATTCGTGGTGCTGCTCACCACCTCCAATTTATTCGCTGGAGCAGATGTGCCAATACCTACATTGGTTCCATTACCTAGTACAATGCTATTACTTTTATTTACTTGCGCATAAGCCCCAATAGCTACTGCATTAGTGATTGTAGCTGAAGTAGAGGCCACATCTGCTGCAAACCCCATTAATAGATTATAGTCGCCATTACTATTAACACCTGCATATCGGCCAATGGCTGTAGTATGCTGGCCAGTGGTATTATGTAACAAAGCGCCATCGCCAATGGCAGTATTACCTAATCCAGACGTATTTGAACTACCAGAACTATTTCCCATAAATAAGTTGTAGTTGCCAATACTATTGCTGCCACCTGCTTGCTGGCCTAAAAATAGATTACCAAGTCCAGTAGTGTTATTTGTTCCGGCTAATGAACCAACAAATACATTGAAACCACCAGATTGATTATTTAGACCAGCCTGATAACCAATGAAAGTATTTGCTGTACCTGTATTAGTCGTACCTGTATTTGCTCCGACAAATGTGTTTTGCGAAACCGTACTTCCTCCAGAACCTGCCAATGAACCTAAATAGGTATTACCAATGCCAGTGGTGTTAGCGCTTCCCGCATCAGCCCCGATGAAAGTGTTATTACTTCCCTGCGTATTGACATAACCAGCTCCACTACCAAAGAAAGCATTATAGTTACCCTGAGTATTAGAATAACCCGCATTATAACCTATAAATGCATTATTATATCCCACTCCATTGGTATAACCTGCATTTGACCCAACAAATGTATTCCGAGCTCCAGTACTATTACTAAATCCTGAGCTATAACCTACGAATGAGTTGTCTTGGCCAGATGTGTTTTGGTTACCAGCAGAAGCACCCAAAAATGCGTTCTTGGTGCCTGCCATATTTTGTATACCTGTCCCACGACCAATGAATAGGTTACTGGCACCACTCATGTTTTGATTGCCAGCGCCTACTCCTACTAAAGTATTGTCAGAACCAGGCGTAGCTGATGATGGTGTAGTAGCCACATAATTCGTTTGGGCAACTCCGGTCAAGGCCAACGAACAGCAACTAAGTATTAGTAATGTTTTTTTCACGTTCAATATATTTATAAGTAAAACATTATATAGGAAAAGGCACTAGCATTGGCTGCATTTAGTTTATTAAGAACAATTACCGATATTTATTCACAAAAAACTATGCAAAAGCATTTTTTCATGGATAATCGTTACAAAATTTATGCCGTATTATTCTAAATAATTCAATAACTACTTTAATACATAGTTATTGAATTAGAAAGGTATCTGGTCGTAAAGTAGAAAATCAGGTATTTTAAGCCTAATGACACTGGTTAAATGGAAATGATTAGCATACAAGCCCTTTATATTGGTAAAAGGCATGTAAATATAACGTTAAAAACTATACTCATTCTTTTTTTTAATATACATAAACGTCTCGCCCTAGACGAGCTTAATAAAAATTAACCATTCCTTACAATAATTTAGCCAAAAGAACAAACTGCCTTCACATAAGAGATGGTATTTCTCCCAAATATATTGCAACTAACTTAATATAAATAGCCTGCCCACAGTTTGGCACCTAATTAATCAGCTAGTGGTCTATGTCGCCAATATCTTATATTATTATCTTTTATCAATAAGCTTCTTAACTAATCGCTTTAATTCGTCAATATCAGCTTGCTGCTTTTTATTGACCTGCTGTAATTGGATACTATATAAGGTTAACTCCTCAATTTTTTCTAACAATTTAGCATCTGTCTGATGTAAATCATTACCTTGTTCCGTCATCTCTTTGGCAGAAGGTACACCTGGCAGATGTTTATTTGCTTGTATGAAGAGCCTAACTTCCTCTAAACTCTTCAGTTGGTAATCATCTTTGAATACATAGTCACTCCATTGTGCTGTATTTCGTACAGCAACTTTTATCTTTTCCGTTAAAATTCCATCAGCAACATATAGCTTGTACCCTTTTGGTATATCCATAGTACTATCACCTATGGAAACTACTCTATTTTCAGATTGAATGATTTCATTACTAAGTGTCCAAGGATATGCTGCGGTTCGAAGGCCTCCAATTGAAATACTAAGTAGCGAGAGATCAACTCGGCGTAAGACAACATCACCTGACTCATCTACAGTCAAAAATCTATCATTAGTAGCTCGTACAGCCGTATTTGCATTAGTCAAATTAGTAAAACGCAATCCACTATTACCTGAAGTACCTTGAGTAATTTCCAGTTTATTGGCAGGAGCGGTATTACCAATACCCACATTTGCACCATTACCCAAAATAATACTATTACTTCGGCTCACTTGAGCATAAGGACCAATAGCAACAGCATTATTAATGGTTGGAGTAGAGGAAGATACATCGGCCGCGAATCCAATCATCACATTATAATTTCCATTATTAATAACGCCCGCGTACTGGCCAATAGCAGTGTTGCGTTGACCGCTGGTATTACGTAATAAAGAACCGTCACCAATAGCCGTATTACCTATTCCCGTGGTTGTAGCACTACCAGAAGCATTCCCCATAAATAAATTATAAGAGCCTGTAGAGTTATAACCAGCCTGCTGGCCCAAGAACATATTACCAGTTCCCGTACCGTTACTAAATCCAGCCTGACTACCAATAAAAACATTTGCGGTACCAGATGTATTAATATAGCCCGCTTGGTAACCTAGAAATGTATTACCCGTACCAACAGAATTAACTGCTCCCGTTTGAAAACCAACAAAAACATTATTGGTACCACTCGTATTTTGAATACCGGCTAAGTTACCTATCAATACATTTCTATTGACAAATGAAAAATTGTTCTGAGCCCAAACTCCATCAGCGTTCATTATAAGAAAACCAATAGATAAACAGAGTATATACTGTCTAATAATCATTACAATGTTGATCTGTATTGAATTTACACTCAAAGATAGATCAAATATTTATCTTGAATAAACCTGTTGTTAACTTCATAAACTGTGGTAGTGATAACTAGTCGAATTGCTATAGTCTATGAGGTTTTATCCTATTTTCGGCAGGGAGCTACCAATGTTTGTTTTTTGACGTGGCACAACCAGGTTAAGGAACTTGGCCGTACCACGTCAAATCAATTAAAGCGCTTCTTCAGCTTTTCTATTTCCGCCTGAAGCCGTTGGTTCACTAATTGCTGTTGTCTATTGATCGCTTGTTGCTCCTGGTTAGCCTTTTCCAATTGAATACTATATAAGGTTAGCTCTTCTATTTTCTTCAGCAGTTGAGCATCCATCTTAGCCACATCTAGCCCATGGCTAACTACTTCCAAAGCTGACGGCAAACCTGGTAAGTGCTCATGCTTTCGAATGTATTGCTCCACTTGCTTTAGAGGTTGAAGCTTGTAGGTAGCTTTAAATACAAAGTCGCTCCAGTCAGCAGTATTTTTCACCGCCACTTTTACCTTTTCTGTAAGAATACCATCCTCTACGTATAATTTATAACCAGTTGGAGTTCGACTCATCTTGCTACCAATAATTACGCCTTCTCCATTAGTAGTCTGTACATATTCTCCAGAGGCTGTCCACAATTCTGCACTCAATCGGGCCGACCCACTACTAACCAAAATCACATCACCACTAGAATTTACGCTTAGAAACTTATTCTGATTTAAAGCGCTCGCTGGTGAGTTGCTGGTTAAATTAGTTAACCGTAAGCCTGATTGGTTGGCTGTACCCTGAGTAATTTCTAATTTATTTTGAGGGGCAGATGTGCCAATACCTACTCTAGCATTACTCCCTAGTATAATACTATTACTTTGGTTCACCTGAGTATATGCTCCAATAGCAACTGCATTTGTAATTCCCGTATTCCCTGAATTTACGTCAGCTGCAAACCCAATTAACACATTATAGTCGCCATTACTGTTAACACCTGCGTATCGCCCAATGGCTGTAGTGTGTTGGCCAGTAGTATTATGTAATAAAGCGCCATCGCCGATAGCAGTGTTACCTAATCCGGTAGTGGTTCCACTGCCGGCGGCATTTCCCATAAAGAGATTATAAGATCCAATGGAACTATAGCCCGCTTGCTGGCCTAAAAATAGATTACCTGTACCTGTGGTGTTATTAAAACCTGCCTGCGAACCAAGGAAGACATTAGCTTGACCGGTGGTATTTGCATTACCTGCCTGATTACCTAAGAAGGTATTACCTGTGCCAGAGGTATTAGATCGACCTGTCAGATATCCTAAAAAAGTGTTTGCTCCACCTGTATTACTAAACCCTGTCTGATAACCAATGAATGTGTTCTGGGTTCCCTGTGTGCTATTGCCTGATTCAATTCCTAAATACGTATTAAAAGACCCAGCGACTGGTCCCCTAAGAATTGTCTGCGCATTATACTTTAATGAGTAACCTGTGGGAAGGTTAATATCACTATTTATAGTTAATGGACTTCCCGCAGGTACATCAATAATCTGTCCCAATGCCTGTATATTTTTTATATATAGGCAAAGAACGATAAGGTAGTAAATAGTAGGCCTCATACTAAATTTAGATTAGTCTATTTTTACAATGAAGTATTAAATTAAACAGGGCATTCTTGAGGAAAGACGTATTAGATTGCTACGTATCCTTAGAGTAATTAACGGGGTATTTTATTATTTCCTCCATTTTTTGCACTTTTTTCCTCCTGCGATACCCCAATCAAATTCTGCATTCGTTTAACCTGATCGGCTAATTGTTTATATGCCATTTCATTTGCAAGCACTTTATCTTTAAGTTTTTCTACTTCAGCGTTAAGATCTTTTACCGCTTGAACTAATGGCATGACAAACAGAGTATAGCCCAAGGTGTAATACCTACCACCTTCTTCCTGACGGACACCTTCGAAATCATAGCCTACTTCTTTAGCTGCCGCTTCAACATCCTGAGCCAAAAAACCGCTGTGCAAAACAGTATCATCTTTAATATTGCTTACCGAATAACTTAATAACTTAGCTTCCTTAAGCTTGTTAATATGATAAGTAACAGGGTTAAGCTTAATTATAAAATTCAGTCCTGGAACATTAGCCCGAATGTCTTCTTTAATACGTTTATCGGAAAGAGTAGAGATAGTTTGCACATTACACCGAAGTGAGGATATACTATTATCACCCAATACAATTTGATTACTGGCATTAACAATTGCATTTGCGCCAATCGCAGTTGCGTTATTTAGGTTTCCAGTTGAAGGGCCTGAATTATAACCCAACGCTGTGTTATAACTACCTGTCGTATTATTTTGCAAAGCAATAGTTCCCGAAGCCGTATTATTAGCTCCTGTTGTGTTAAGTCTAAGGGCTAGATTACCCGATGCCATATTTCCTGGTCCACTTGTATTATTTAACAAGGCGGAGCCACCAAATGCGGTGTTATCATGCCCGTCTAAATTGTTATACAATGCATCTGTACCAACAGCTATATTTGAATAACCAGTTGTGTTCGAAGCAGACGCATTAGAACCTACTGCAGTATTTTCGTAACCTGTAGTGTTTTTTTGTAAGGCACCCGCCCCTGAAGCCGTATTATTAGCACCTGTTGTATTACTCGTTAAGGCAACTGTGCCTAATGCAGTATTGTTATTTCCACTACTATTGGTCATTAATGCAACTGAACCTAAGGCGGTATTACCCTGTCCGGTGGTATTTGAATATAAAGATCTATAGCCCGAAGCTGTGTTGTTCTGCCCAGTGGTATTAGAAAGTAGTGCAACAGTTCCTAGAGCTGTATTACCAGTACCACTGGTGTTGCTAGTTAAGGCCTGCAAACCTAAAGCTGTATTATAGTTACCGCTTGTACTACTGGCCAATGCTAGAGTTCCCAAAGCTGTATTACCTGTTCCAGTTGCTCCACTACTAAAGGCAAGATAACCCAAAGCAACATTATTTTGTAATTGATCAATTCGGCCTGAGTTTTGATTATTTACTCTAAAATATAAAGGAGTGTTATCCGACGTTCCAAGAAAATTACCACTAGTTGTACCGGCATTTCCGCTTAAATTCCACGAGTTAGCAGCACCACTGGCGGCTCCTCCCGCTGTCCATATTGGGGCACTAGGGCTACCTGTATTTACTTCAATCTGATTAGTACTACTATTGTAAATTAGTAGCCCGGTAGCCGGACTTTGAATTTGGCTTCGTAATGAAGTAGTTACAATTGGAGGTAATAAACCTCTATATAGACTACCTAAACTATAAGGGCCTGAAATGACCTGAAGCGATGCAGAACTGACTATAGTTCCAGAAGATGGGCCTATACGTATCTGGGAATACCCTTTACTAATTACTAACCAAACCAATAAAGTGATTTTCCAGCCGTTTGTAAACACTTTTCTCATGATCTACACAAAAAAGGATTAGTGATCAAAACACAGAAGATAAAGCCTAACTTTCTACGAGTATTACCAGAATTAAACCACGTTGAAGGAAGGCACTTTTTACTATAAAAACTCACAAGATGCCATGTTGTTTATAAATAACAGAGAAAGATATTCTCTGTCAAGTTATTTTTCAATTAACTATTTAAAGGCAATTCTACTGGGATTGGGATGTTCAGCAGATATATCAGCACAAAAGCACAAGTTGGCAAAACGCTGATATGATTCTATAAAAATCTAATTTAAGATTCTATATATACTAACTATTTTTACGTTATTCCTAAACTTATACTAAATCAGATATTAGTTGTCTTATTTAGAATATAAGGAAAGCAGGCTAAATTGATGATCGTTTGGCAGTCATCAAATAAATCTTCCAAGATTATTCTGACCCGCTGCTGAGCTTCTGCCAAACTGGTAAACAACCGATGTTTCAATCGGCGACGAACCTCTTTGAAGATCCGCTCGACTGGATTTAGTTCTGGGCAAGCAGCTGGTAACTGACTGAAGACCCTATGCGTATTGTTAAATAAATTGGCTTTATGAGCCGTTGCTCCATCAGCAATAAATAGGGTCTTACTGGCTAAGCAACCCTGGATCTGCTCAATAAACCACCCGAACCACTCCCCATTGAGCTTAGGTAAAAAGGCGGCATAAGCCTGACCCGTAAAGGGGCATAAAGCCAGATAGAGGTACACATTCTCATACCCAATATGCACGGGTGAGATGGGCCGATGACCAACCGGACACCACTTGCGCCCTAATTCAGTACGAGTACCTGCTCGCAGTTCATCATGAAAAAAAATGGAGGTATTCGCAAAATCTTCACTCAATTGGGAGACCTTTTTTTATATGCCTCTAGGGCACCGGGTCGCTGATGAGCATGCACGGGGCGACCCGTTTTGGCCTTGATATTGAGCCGTTTGCACAAGTCAAATACGCCACCGATAGTATAGCTAACGCCTAAACTGGCTGCCAAATAGGCCTGAATGTCGGCTAAGGTCTGGGCTTGATCATCAAAAAGATATTGGCGCAGCCTGGTGATTTGAAAGGTGGACAGTTTACCCCTATAAGTTGGGGGCTTTTGGGCGATCAAGGCCTCGATCCCGTTGGTTTGATAGGCTTTCCAAATACGTTGGACTTGGCGTAGGCTCAAGTTGATAGACTCAGCGGCCTGTAATTGGGTAGTACACTGCCCCGACTTAAGCAAGCGCACTAAGCGAACGGCGTCCCGTAATTTTGCTTTTGACTGCTGTTTTTCAAGGATTTGTAAATAACCGAGTTCCTCCTTAATTTGAGTGCTATAGTTCATTCATTAAAGTACGTCAAAAAGATTCTGATTTAGTATTACTTGCGACCAAATACCTTAAGTAGTACACATTAACAACTTTTAGACTAAATGTAATTAGAGCTGTAAATGAACCGTTAAAGAATAAAACCACAAAGCTCATTCGGTATATCCATAAACCCAGTTTTTGCTCGCAGAAGGGATTCTCAATTTATTTTCTAAAAGAATTGAAGCTCGATGCTGGATATCCTGAGGGACATACTGTAGTGGATTACTAGAGCGCGTTGAAGCATTCTAGTTTCCTCAGGCCAATTTGGGAAGACTATTTCAAAAACCGACTCAATATTGATCCGGGCGACTTTATAGTCGTTTGTAAGTGAGAAAAGAATATGACTAACCAAAAAATACTCTAAATATAATTGGTTCAGAGTTAAGCATTCTTTAAGAAACACCTATTTTCTAATGATTTGATGCCTTGCCCCTGGAAGACTTTTAATTAAATGCATCGAAACTTAGATATATAGCTTTAAAAGATATTGGGATAGATCTAAGTTTTCAATAAAAAGCTAAATCTGTCAATCTCCTAGAACATAACAAGTCACTTTTCACCAAACTTAGATAAATAATGAAAATTTAGAATAACCATAAAAGCTATTTTTCTTGAGAATTTTTTCTTACAAGTTTTAATTTTTAATAACGTATGAAATACATATTTTTCTGTATGCTACTGCTTAGCTTGATAAGCTCTCTACCCTTTTTGGTCGGATTTACTAACGACATATCCGTAATTAATCAAGAGCAGGAAATGGGTTCCCCTATTCTCCCACCAATAAGTGCTAACTGGGTTGCAACAGACGGAGCTGGGCGGAATTTGCCTACATACAGCACTACCGGTAAATTTAAGCGAAATAAATATGCAGGAATTTTTTATTTCCTTTTACATGGGCAATACCATGATAAAGCTGTTTATGATATATCGGCTTTGACAAAAGCGAATCCAACTAATCCGAATTACGGTCCAGAAAATACCTGGCATTGGTGGGGTGAACCTGAAGTTGGTTACTTCAAGGCAGATGACCCTTGGGTCATTCGACGTAATCTACAGTTGCTGGCTCTAGCAGGTATTGACATACTTTTTTTTGATGCAACTAACACTGATCCTTATCTATCAGTAGTTAATAAACTTTGTGAAATATCGCTAGATATGCGCCACAAAGGAATTCCTACACCCTATATATGCTTCGTTACTTATACAAAAAGTGCCGAGACTGTTACGACTATCTATCGGCAATTCTATGCACAGAATCGTTATTCCGAACTTTGGTTCAGATGGCAGGGGAAGCCATTGGTACTAGGGAAGATAGAAGAAATGACCGATCCTAGTATCCGAGATTTCTTTACTTGGCGATATAGCTGGGCTTGGACAAACAGCCGTAATGAACCGCACCACTGGCAGTGGCTCGATCGAACTCCCCAAAATTATGGCTGGGATAAAGATCATACTATTCCAGAAGAAATACCGGTGGCCGTTGCCAGTCATCCATTTGATAACAATATAGGTAAGAGTTATCGGCAGGGTCATATAGGAATATTAAATAAGCAAAATATTACGACTCAAACTTCCCAAGGATTATATTTTGATGAACAATGGAAACGTGCTTTACAAGTAGATCCAGCGGTGGTTTTCATTGCAGGATGGAATGAATGGGTTGGGCAACGTTTTATAAACAAGCAAACAGATTCAGTCGCAAAAATAACGCAAACAAAGTTTATTGGTAAACCCCTAAAATCAGGACAAACATTTTTTGTTGATTTATATAATGAAGAATATAATCGAGACATAGACCCTATGAAAGGCGGTTATACAGACAATTATTATTACCAAATGGTTGCTAATATCCGCCGATTCAAGGGACTACCCGCCCCTGAATTAGCTACCCCTGCTCGCACAGTTACAATTGATGGAAAATTTACAGAATGGACTGGTGTAAAGCCAGAGTTTGTTGACCCTATTGGTGATACGATGCATCGCAACTGGCTTAGAGCTGACAATAAGATTTATTATGTAAATAATACAGGGCGTAATGATATTACTCACAGCATAGTAACCCATGATCGTAATTTTGCTTATTTCTATGTCAAAACAGTCGATAAATTAACCCCTTCAACCAATAAAAACTGGATGTTGCTATTTATTGACACCGATCAATCAACCAAAACTGGCTGGGCAGGTTATGACCTTTTAATAAATCAGACAATAAAAGGTGATAAATCAACGATCAGTCAATGGGAAGATAAGTTCTGGAAACCTATAGCCACTACAACTGTTAAGTTTACAAATAACGAACTCGAGATAGGTGTACCATTAACCTTCATTCGGAAGGCTAATAATAAGATTAACATAGACTTTCATTGGGCTGATAACATTCAGAAATTAAACAGTATAAGCGAGTTTTTTACCAACGGCGATAATGCTCCAGACCGGCGATTCAATTATCGTTATACTAGTCAATAATTTTGAAATGTTTATTTATTCCTGTATTGATTAAAAAATCTGTTGGAATTTTATTTAAGCCCGATTGAATGAGCAGTTACCTGTTTTCAAATCGCCAAAATTTGATTAAAAAATTCTCTTTCTGACTTGAAGCGATCCTTCGTACCCATATTAAGCGTAAAGAAAAAGTGTCATTCCTATTAATTAACAGCTTTCTACACACTTGAGACTGTAGACACTGTTCCAAAATACACTAAGTCAAAGGACAGAAGATTTAATGAAATTTCATTAAATCTTCTGTCCTTTGACTTAGTGTATTTTGCTTATCATTAATAGCTACTAGCGCTTACTTCCTAATTAGGCGGTTAGATATATGTTGCTGTCCTGCTTCTAACGTACATATATAAGCGCCTGTAGGCAACTGATCGGCTAGCCACTCAACTTCATAACGGCCAGCCTGTTGAAGTTGATTGTTTACCAGCCTACCTACTACTTTACCCTCAGCATCGCTAATAAATAGATTAGTGACGGCAGTACTTGCTAATTGATAAACAATAGTTGTTTTTTCAACAAACGGATTAGGATAGGTCTTTATTAATAAATGGTCAGAGTGGCCATCCCCAAAGTTAATAGCCGTGTATTCTGTATGAGCAGCAAATATGGAACCAGCCTTAGCCTCAAACCCAGGGTTAAGTAAAATAGATTTCCCTGCCCGATATTCAACTTGCTGACTAACTGATACAATATTACTGGCAATTAATGACTTAACTGCCTGCTCTAAAGGTTGTGGATAGTAAGTGGCTGCCAGTGTGCGAGTCAGATCTTCTTTCTGGGCTAGGGCCAGAAGACTCGTGAACCAGAAACAAATGAAAGCGAATGACTTTTTCATGTTACTTATTATTAAGAAGTTCATTTATGGCTTTCTTCATTTCTTGATTTTCTTTCTTTAGCTCAAGCATATACAAAGTCAGCTCTTCAATCTTCTCTAATAATTTGGCATCCATCTTACCCACATCAATACCTTGCTTAGCCAC
Source organism: Spirosoma foliorum (assembly GCF_014117325.1). Lineage (NCBI taxonomy): Bacteria > Pseudomonadati > Bacteroidota > Cytophagia > Cytophagales > Cytophagaceae > Spirosoma > Spirosoma foliorum. The sequence continues at coordinate 6,752,383 of NZ_CP059732.1, forward strand.
ATCATTGGCTGAAGGTACGCCTGGTAAATGCCTGTGAGTTTTGATATAGCTCTCAACGTCGCTTAGACTACGTAATTTATAGTTATCCTCGAATACATAGTCGGCCCATTCACCAGAGTCCTTTATCGCTACCTTTACCCTCTCTGTCAAAATACCTCCGGCAACATATAGCTTATAACCAGCTGGCAGTCGATTGATGTTACCGCCTATAGTTACTGGACTATCATTATTTGACTGAATTGTCGATCCATTTAGTGACCATGGAAGTGCTCCTGTTAATTGTCCTGCATCCGCACTTAGGCGCCCGCCAGGTAGGGAGCCTAAGCCTAAGTTCACTCCAAGGCCTGCCAGCACTACGTCGCCATTATTATCTACCGTTAGTACTTTGACTATTGGATTTTGCAGACTAATTGACAAGCTAACCAGTGAATTAGATGCTCCAGTTAAATTAGTGAAGCGTAGTCCTGACTTATTGGCCGTTCCGGACGTAATTTCTAGTTTATTGGCCGGGGCTGAAGTACCGATCCCCACATTAGCTCCATTGCCCAGCACAATACTGTTACTCTGATTTACTTGAGCATAAGGTCCAATAGCTACGGCGTTGGTAATAGTAGCTGAGGATGAAGATACATCTGCGGCAAAACCGATCATCACGTTATAATTGCCATTATTATTAACACCTGCATATTGACCAATAGCCGTGTTACGCTGACCTGTGGTATTATGTAGTAAGGAACCATCACCGATAGCCGTATTACCTAATCCAGCCGTATTACCAGCACCGGAAGAATTTCCTATAAATAGGTTGTAATTGCCCGTTGTATTACTGGACCCTGTTTGTTGCCCTAAAAACATATTTCCCTGACCAGTCGTATTAGCCACGCCAGCCTCACTACCAACAAAAACGTTAGCGATACCAATACTGTTTGCATAGCCTGCCTTATAACCTACGAATGTATTATTTCCTAAAGTTGAGTTAGCATACCCGGCTTGATAGCCTATGAACGTGTTTTGTGAACCGGTTGTGTTTCCATTGCCAGCTTGAGCGCCTAAAAAGGTATTGAATGTGCCACCAGAAGACATATTCTGTCCCGCATTGACACCTACTAATGTGTTGAACACACCAGGCGTTGTTGAACTTGGGGTAGTAGCTACATAATTATTTTGTGCTACTACTAGTGTTGGCAATAGACTTAGTAATACGTATAGTACACTTTGTGGCAAAGTTGAGTAATTAGTTTTCATTATTTCCATTTGATTAACTTAGTGAATTTATAAATTGATCATATAAGATATTTGAAAATTAATATCCACATAAATCTCTATTTAATTTTATAGATTTTATTTTAAATTTACTATGTGGTAAAAATGACAATATAATAAAGCTTCGTACAGAAGAAATATCGATTAAATAATTCACTGAGGTAAGTGATCTGAAGCTACTGAGTAACTTGACCTCTCCTTACTAAAGTAAGGTAGACTGGATTAGACGGCATTTATTCAGGCGCTTTAGGTTCTATAAAATAAGCTCGCCGACTGCCCTTTAGGTCTGGAAATTAATAAGAAACCAAGTTTTAGTAGTTTGCCATTTCTCAAATTGAGCAGTCTATAAAACCAGGCCGGCGCAATCTCCATTTTAGATCCCCATTCTATTCCAATTGTCCTGACAAGGGCAGTATATTGGTCAAAAAGAGAAAATCAGAACTACCACCGCATGGGCAGCCCTGATGAAAAGCCTGAAAGTAGTATCTTTAAACGTTCCTGACCACATTCAAGTTGACCTTGATAGCGAGTTTATCTCCAAGGCATTTGTCAATTGGACTTATGCGGTAATTCCAGCCTTTTTAAGACTAGGTAAGCGGAGTGATATTCCGTTCTTTAAGTCATTCAAAGGTGTTTTGAGCTGATTATTGCTCTTTAGTTTCTGTCACTGAAGTATGCTCGAGATAAGATCGAAGTGTCTTGAACCCCTGAAAGTGAGCCAGTGAAAAGTAGAGTAAAAAAACTAACTTTCACAGGTTTATAAAAGGGAAATGAAAGCAGCACGATTCACCGAATCGCAGATTGTGGCGATTCTCAAACAGCAGGACAGCGGCCAAACTGTCGCCCAGATTAGCCGTGAGCATGGCATTAGTGAAGCCACCTTTTACGGGTGGAAAGCCAAATTTGGCGGTATGCAGGCTTCGGAAGTCAAACGATTGAAAGACCTCGAACCGGGCCGCCGGAGCGGAGGAAAACCGGCGATTGAAGAAAATGTATGCCGAGCTAAGTCTGCAAAACGACATCTTCAAAGAGGCTTTACAAAAAAAGTGGTAGGGCCTGCCGAGCGCAGAGCGTTGGCCAAGTGGGTGATCACCGAAAAGAAGATTAGCCAGCGCAAAGCTTGCCGTTGGGTAGGTCTAAACCGCAACGCCTTGGCCCAACCAGTAGCTATTAAAGAAAAAGATGAGCTGCTAGTAGGCCGGATCAAACAGCTAGCCAACCGGTATAAACATTGGGGCCTGTTAAAGATTTACCGCAGACTGCGGAAGCAAGGTGAGACCGCTAATCACAAGCGTGTCAGAAGATTATATCGGCTGGGTGGATTTAATTTACCTCGTAAGTTGAAGAAGAGGTTACCGGAGTCGGTTCGGCAACCGTTGCCCAAAGCAATGGCCTGTAATAGATGTTGGTCATTAGATTTTACGTCCGATAGTCTGACCGACGGTCGTAACTTTAGGACGCTGAATGTGATTGACGATTATAACCGGGAAGCCTTAGGCATTGAAGTAGACTATTCTTTACCTGCTCAACGAGTTACCCGGCTACTGGATCAGTTAGTGGATCGCTACGGCAAACCGGAACGGCTACGAAGTGATAATGGACCCGAATTTATCAGCCAAGCGTTACAGGATTGGTGTGCAGATAAGGAAGTCATACTACACTGGATCGAGCCGGGCAAGCCCACTCAGAATGCCTACATCGAACGCTTCAATGGCACGTTTCGCCGAGAAGTGTTGAATGCTAATATGTTTAGGAGCTTGGCGCAGGTACGCCGAACGGTGGATGAGTGGCTAGTCGAATATAATACGGAGCGACCTCATCAGGCATTGAAGTTCATGACACCCGCCGAATATCGACAGGTGGCCTGACCTCCAGCCAAAACTGGCTCACCAAACGGGGTAAGGACAGAAGCTTAGTGAAATGGAAATAAAACATTTTAGACGCACAGTTTACTGGGCGGATTGGCGCTATATGAGAAGGACAGTAAAAGAGAACAGATGAACGTCCGATCTTCAATCGTTGAGTGTCTAAATAATTGGAGACCCCTTACATCAGTTGGCTTTATACCTCTGAATAAATAACCAAAAGAATTATTCATCAATTGCATTACCTCAATTTTACGATAGACGTTAACTAATTACTATGATAAATGTTAAAGATGCACAATTTGGTGCTTTTGGCGATGGCGGTCATGACGATACAGCAGCAATACAAAAAGCAATAAATTTTGCTAAAACCCTTTCCTATCCAACAGGTGGCGGAACTTATCGAGTTAATGTATTCTTTCCTGCAGGTTTTTATTACATTACCTCTCCAATAAATATAACGAACGCCGATGGCATTTGGCTAACAGGCGATGGTGGTCGCTATTTGAACACGAATATTATTGGTGTTACAGGTGGGGTTATCTTCGACTTTAGTGGATCATCATTAGCTGGATGTGAAAATTTTACTTTCATATCAAATCCTGGAAATGGAACGAGTCGCTCCACCATAGGAACTTTATTTGCTTTAACTTCTAATGGTGGTCTTAATTGTGGCATACGTAATTGCTACTTTCAAATGCAAGATTTTCCTACCGCTAACAGCGGTTTTGGTACAATTGGCATCTTATGTGTTCGAGCAGACGAATTTTTTGTACATGAATGTTTAGTGCGAGCAAATACTCCGATTGTAATGAGTAATACGACTTCGCTTGTTGGAATAGGTGTTACCAATACCGTTTCAAGTAGCTTTCAGGCTCTTACTCAAGGAAACGGCTCCATGGGATTTATAGATATTCAGGCAACGTCTTTGCAGAACTATGAAAAGCGGCAACCAGCTTTAGTATTAAATGGGGTTAACACGCTAAACTTTCATGGATATTTAAGTCGACTTACAGCCAATAGCGGTTCTGTTGAAACAGCCATATTATGCAACCAGTATACGACTAACCTGCGTATACACGCTAATATTGAATCATTCTCGCAGATTTTAAAGGCAACTAATGGTGGGTTTGAAGGGAATGAATTTAATATCGTCATAGCCAATGAGACCGCTCCTACGACTTCATTAATCGACGTAACAGGGTGTATAGTACGAGGACTCAAACTTCGTGTTTCTTTGCCCATTATTGCAGAGCGCCCTAATCGCTATGTCATTTACTATGCCCCAGATACTAATCCAAACCAACCTTCGTCTGGTTCAATTATTGATAGTGAAATTACCTGCTATGATATTATCTCTAATCAATATATCATATCACCCAACCTGCTTAAACAGGCAACAAACGTATTATTTAACACTTCGCAACCTTTTGAGAAAAAGGGAGGCCGTCTTCGGCAATTATCAAACAATAAAGTAAGTGCAGGAACAATTGGGTCTATTGCAACAGCTACAATATTTAGTTTTTTACAAGCAGATAACACAGCTTCTACTAATAGCCGCGGTGGTTACTACCGTATTTGGGTTGATGGAACAATTCAGGCTGGAAGTTACGGATCAGCCTACAGCGCAGTACTTTCTTTTCAAGCCCAAATAATCATTAATCAAAATTATATTGGCACGATGGATTTGCCTTCCTCGACAGTAATTATACTAGATAAGAGCGCAACAAATCCAACATTTATTGACATTACTGGCCTGGTGATTAATGTCACTTTTTTAAACCGGATTGGAACTGTTACTATTACTCCAAAAGCCTCAGGAAGTTCAACATCAGAGGCCATTGTTTATAATGGCGTTGCGGAAATTCAAAGCGATTTCCTCATTAATGATCCAATTCCGTTGTAGAAGACGGGAGTTTATGCCAGAATCCAGGATGCATACTTATTCGACGTTTTATAGAATTGGGAAATAAATTTTGCTTCCTTCCCATTTTGTAGCCTATGTATTTTGCGATCATTCGTACCAGCTGAGCTGGAATAAGCCTTTTATAGCCATTTTGGCTTAAATAGCGCCATTCTTGCAAAACATATTTGAGTCCTTCTGACTCTGCTTTTGAAAATTCGCTTAATACCGCGCTTTGTTCTTCATGAAATACCCCAATGTCAAAATATCGCTTAAACTCTTCAAGCAGCGAATAATCATGGGAATGAAACACTTGAGCCTCAGCACAATAAGCCACAGCTTTACCCTGAAGAATAAATCGGGCAGCTACAGATACATCTTCGCCCAAAATCGTTTCAGACGGGAATCCTCCAACAGATTCCAAATTAGCCTTGCGGTATGCAGCAAATGAGTTGGAACAGGAGCACGTCTTAATTCCCATTGTTGGAATTAAGTCTTTCGTTTTGACAACACTATAATCAGGATAATTTATTAAACGGGCGAATCGGCCAAAAACACCTGTCTCAGGATAAGGTAACTGCCGTCCGTAGGCTAAAGCAATATCTTCCCGAGAGCAAAGCATTACCATTAACTTCTCCAAAGTGTCGGGTGACGCTGGTAGCGCATCTTGCGTCATAAAGACTACTATATCAGATTTCGCCAGTTTGAGTCCTAGATTTCTAGTAGTACCATGATTAAACGATGCTTTATCTATAGACAGTAATAATATGTCTTCAGAAGTTATTAGCTCTAACGTATTGTCTGTTGACCCTGAATCAATTATGATCAGTTCATGCGGTACTGTTTGTTCCTGAAGTCTTTTTAATAAAAGAGGAAGAAAAGAGGCAGCATTATAAGTAGGAATGACAACTGATAACATTTATAATCATGTTAAAATGATAAGGCGGTTTGCTCAAGATGTGCTCCAATGAACGCTAGTTAATTGTCAATTTAGTGTAAGAGCGCGTCTCTATATAGCTGACCATTGACTTATTTCCAAAATTCCATCAATGTAACATCGTCTATATTATTGGTCAAAGTTAATCACTAGTAGATTTCTATTATAACATTTTATCTTGTATATGTTAACTTGCCGCATTGGCACTAATGTACTAGGGTATTACAGCTCTTAATTCTAGAAATGTATATGAAAATAACTCTAGAATTAAAAGCTATAATGTTAATTCTAAGGAAATTACACATCTTTTTTATTGAATTTGAACTTATATGCTCTTTAACTCTTTACATTTTATTGCATTTTTTCTAAGCATTACAACTACATACTATTTACTTCCACACCGATATAGATGGGTTTTACTATTAGCTGGTAGTTGTTATTTTTACATGGCATTTGTACCCATCTATATTCTAATTTTAGGGTTTACTATCATTATCGATTATTTTGCCGGTATATTAATCGAACAGTCAGTTGGCAAAAAACGTCGCGGTTATCTACTTATAAGTCTATTAGCCAATATTGGTGTCTTAGCCTTTTTTAAATATTATAATTTTCTCAACGACAACCTTACACTTCTTTTTTCAAATTTCGGATATAGCAACCATATTCCTTATTTAAGTATATTATTACCAATTGGCCTGTCTTTTCACACATTTCAGGCAATGAGCTATACCATTGAAGTTTATCGAGGTAACTCCAAAGCTGAACGTCATTTTGGTATTTACGCACTATATGTAATGTTCTATCCACAATTAGTAGCAGGCCCTATTGAGCGGCCACAAAACGTTTTGTGGCAATTTCACAAACCCCACCCTTTTAAGTCAGAAAATATTGCTAGTGGATTAAAATTAATGGCTTGGGGCTTCTTTAAAAAAGTGGTTATCGCCGACCGCTTAGCAGTAATAGTTAACCATGTCTACAATCAGCCGAATCAGTTTGAAGGAGTTTCTTTGCTATTAGCTACTATATTATTCGCGTTCCAAATTTACTGTGACTTCTCTGGTTATTCAGATATTGCGCTTGGTACAGCTAGAACGCTAGGGTTTCAACTCATGAAAAATTTTGACCGGCCGTACTTCTCAAAATCTATTGCAGAATTTTGGAAACGATGGCACATTTCACTTTCTACGTGGTTCCGTGATTACTTATATATTCCACTTGGCGGAAATCGAGTCTCTCATTCAAAATGGTATGCTAACTTATTAATTACATTTATAATCTCAGGTCTCTGGCATGGAGCTAACTGGACTTATCTAATTTGGGGTGGATTAAACGGGTTATATCTAATATGCGAAAATACCCTAAAGCCAATTACCAGACGAATTAGTCAATCTCTAGGCCACTCCGTCAGCAAAAGTATTGGGTTAATTTTAACTTTCTCTCTAGTTTGTTTAGCCTGGGTATTCTTCCGAGCATCTACAGTAGACGATGCATTTTATATTGTCACACATTTATTTTCGAATATCAGAGCTAGCTTAAAGATTATTACAACAACTAACTTAGGAACAACTAAATACGAATGGGTAGTCGCTATTTTAGCACTCATTACGTTATTCACTATTGAGTATTTACAAGGTAAACAATGGTTTAGAAATTGGCTAAACTACCAACCTATATATATTCGCCTATCTTTGTATTATACATTGGTAATGTTAATTATTTTATTCGGTGCCTTTAGCAATCAAGAACAGTTTATTTATTTTCAATTCTAATGCGCCTAACTGTATTATTTTCATACATATTCATTGTTTTCATTGCTTGCCTTTTGAGCCTACAAAGCATAATTTTTTTTCTAGCTCCTTATGTGCGCAATTACAACGTATATACAGCAGTTAGTATTGATAAAGAAAATAGATTAGCAACTGCAAATCAACCGCGACTTATATTTGTCGGTGGCTCAAGTATGGCACTTGGTTTAAATAGCCAGTTCATGGAAAAAGTCACTGGGAAACAAGTGGTAAACATGGGCATTCATGCCGGCCTTGGCTTACCATTTATACTTAATGAATCATTAGCTGGCCTTAAGTCTGGTGATATAGTAGTACTTTGTCTAGAGTATACTCTAGACAAGGGTGATAAGAAACTTCAGGCACAACTAGTTGATGTAAATCCACGTGCAAAAGAATACTTATCTTTTTCATTAATCGATTACATACAGTTTTACACACAAAATGTACAGCGCTGTTTATCTGGCGCTTTCTATAAAGTTATTAATGCTGATCGATTAGACCCTATTTACAATCGGTCAGCACTTAATATTCAAGGAGACGTAATATCACATTACTCACTCCCAAAACGTAAAACGCTAGCCGATTTAGTGAAATGGAAAGACCTAGGAGACGCAGAATATATTAAACAAGTTAATGGATTTATAAATAACGCAAAACGCAAAGGAGCTACGGTTTATTTCTCATATCCGGCATTGTGTTCTTCAGCTTTTATCCTCAATTATCAAAATATGCAATTGCTAGAAAAAAAATATTTACAAGAAATAAATTGTCCAATAATTGGGCGACCCCAAAGTTTTGTATTTAACGATAAGGATTTTTACGATACAGTCTATCATTTAGGCAAATATGGCGTAGATAAACGAACTAAAATAATGATTAAATTATTAGATGGTTATTTATAACGTCCATCAAGTGTAGATCAGAAAACCAGAAATTATTGCGGTAAATAACAAAATAGTATAAAACAATTTTAATGTAGCAGTAAATGTTTAATCAGATATACTAATAAAAATAAACGGTTGGAGAATTTTCTATAAAAACCATAGCCAACTTCTCCTGTGGGTGAAGCATTACCTCCATGACGGACATATTTAATCAATGGTTCTTCATAGAATATAACGCGGCCTTTAGCTTCTACAAGTAACCCAATCCACCAATCATGCATATGAATCTTGGACGGAAAAGGGAGAACATAGTCTAGTATTTCGCGCCGAAAAGCCATACAGCATCCCATATAGGAGTTTCGATATAAGTTATTCCAAAAACCTGGAGAACTGCCCCTATGCTCAAAGAATGATGCTTGTAATAGATTACCATTCTGGTCTACAACTTCACAATCAGCTAGTACCAAATCGTGATTTTTAAGTAAAGAATTGATTGTTGAAATTTTATCAGGCAACCAAATATCATCTTGATCTGCTAAATATATATATTGACCACATGAATTTAATAATGCATTTTCAAAATTACCTACTGGACCACGGCGCTTTTTATTTACAAATACTTTTATTCTTCGATCTGCAAATCCATCTATTATCTGTAGAGTTTTGTCCGTTGATCCATCATCAGATATGATTATTTCATCATTTATATCTAATTGTTGAAGAATTGATTTTAACTGCCGTTCAATATATAATTCTCCATTATATGTAGCCATACAGACACTAATGAATATCATTTGAAAGGAGCTTAGTAATTTTGAATAACTTACTTAAATTAATCTTTAAGCGGTTAGTTAACAGAAAGCTAACCACTATATAGGGAGGAATAACAAAAAAAGCTAAACTAAATAATTGAGTTACTGCCAAATTGACATCGCTAATAAGCGTAGCTGAAAATAGGAGAACACTTCCCATAAAAACAAAATAGAAAGCACTAGTGCGTTTTAGCGAAAAGTAATGATTTCTAATAATAACATATAGGTATCCTAGAAGCATACTAAAAGGGAAGGCAGCCCAGTAATAAAAATAAATACGACCTTCAATATAAAATGGTGCATTTGGCCCCACAGTAACAGTAGCGATGGAATCAGGCAATCGCAAGTTGTCAATCATTATATTACCCGGGGTTTCATGATATTCTTGTAAACGAAGAAAACCAAAAATAGGATTAATTATATTATTAGGAATATAATCCCACCAGGTATATTTTTCAAAATAAGCTATGTTAACAGGCTGGTAATAATATAAAAGAGAATCCGCGCTATACAATAAGCGCTTTATAAAAGCTAAAAAAGCTGTACTAAAATCACCATTCTCTTTTATAAGAACTGTAAAGGCAATTCCCATACCTATAACAAAAATCAATGGTAAATAGCGTTGAAATTTCTTCAAAATTAATTGCTTATCTGCAAATGAGGGATGGTACAATATGACACCAGCGGAAGCGGCAATTTTTACAAATGCTCCCTTTGAACCATCTAATGACGAAAAAAATACTACGATTAATAAAAAAAGCAAGTCCTTTTTTCTTTTTTCAAGCAGATACATATACACGAGAGAAGTACTAACAAAAGTACCTGCACTCCAGTTGATTTTTCTGAATAAACCAAATCCCCCCTGAAAATCGGCTATTTTCGATTCTGTTGGATTTGCAGAAAACAAGGCGAATCCTTTACTATAACCTATAATTATATTCGACAATATAAAAACAGCTAAGAGTAAGTATGTTGTATAACGTAATAGAAATTGGTCAGAAAAAGTATAAGTTTGGTCAGTTTGATTATCATCCTCATTAGAATTACTATCTGGCCGGTATGCGATTAAAAAGCCAATCCATAAAGCAAGTTGGCAACCAAAAAAATGAATAATATCTTTTGTATCAGGAATGACTTGGGTAGCAAAGTAGCTAGCGAATGCAGTAGAAAAAACCCAACCAAACAATGGATCTACAACAGAATAGATGTACTTATAATATAATATAAAATACACGGCCAGTAAGAGCGATACCCACCCAAAAAGTACAGGCAAGAAATCAAATTCAATTCCCATATTTATGCATTAAATATTCGCACTTTCTACTCAATTTATCACCTTACTTGTAAAAGACATAAATCTGGTATTATCCAAATATTTTTTTAAAACTTGATCTAACTATAGGAAAATTGTATTTCCTGAGTATGGCACCAATACCTCGTCGAAACCAAAAATAACCCATAACCCAGTAACGCCCGGGCACATTAAAAAGGTGTTTATGCACTTGTTGCATCTCTTTATAACCACGCTTCATCTGGTTTTCGCTGATTCCATCACCCCCAAAATTACATATAATAATACGCATAGATTGGTGAGGGATACCCATCAAGGCTAGCTTCAGATTAAGCTTATAATCTGAAGCTATTCTCATAGTTTCGTCATATAATAAACTATCAAAAACCTCTCTTTTATAAAACATGCCTTGATGATGGACTTGATGGCGCATTAAATAAGGTGATCCAAAAAGAGGAGTAAGTATGTTCTCCTGCTTTACACAGTTAACATCACCAACGATTACTTTGGTACCTTTCTTTATTGATTTAATCTCTTCAGCTACTTTATGCAAAGTATATATTTCATGTAGTTCATCATCTGCACCCATAAAATAAAGCCATTTTCCGGAAGACAAATTAATCCCAGTATTTAATCCTTTGTATAATCCAGCTCCAGCTACTACATGTAGTTTTTTGTTAGGCATATAACATGCTTCAACAATACTTAAGGTATTATCTTTACTACCTCCATCTACAATAATTAATTCAAAATCTGCAAACAGTTGATTTTGAATACTTAATAAACAACGTTCTAAGGTTTCCCCACCGTTTAATATTGTAATAATAATCGATATTAGAGGCTCTTGATGTAAATGTCTCGTAGCTGAATTATTCTGATGCATAAATACAAGGTTACAATTTCAAAATTCTCGTAAAATCCGCAAGGAAATAACAGAATTTCATGATTTACGGTTTTTAAATCTTATTTTCAAGCATTTCCAAATAATGCACCATACAACCTAATAACCTAGTGTAATCAAATAGTGCTCTTTAAAACTGGATCAAATAAATTTAGTCCGGTGGGTCTAGAAGATATTATTTAAGAGCATTTCAAACAATGCTTACTATAAAACATCAATAAATTAAGATATTAAAAAAACAAGATATTCATAGTGAAGTTATAAAATAGCAAATCAGCGTATTCCAAATTTACACTCGGTGTCCATAAAGAAAATATCTGATTGCTTTTTGCATATAATACAAATTTAGAAACATGGAAAGAAAATTATTTTTAAGCTTATTTTTCACATAGCGTGTTCTTACTTGATTTGTTTCTTTTAAAGAACGGGATAATTCACTGCTAGCTCCACCAGTTGCACAGTCGGCTATAATTAAAGGCATATAATAAGTAAGCTTATTTTTAGTATAAACACGTAAATGTAGATCATATTCTGACACTATTTTAATTGTATCATCATAGCGATAATGCTTAAATAGTGAAGAATTATAAAATGCACTTTGATGATGTACTGTATTTTGCAGAATAGTTCTTGGACCCAGAAAGGAACGATAAAGATGGCCATTATCAAACATTATCTCCCCAAATACTATTGAATAATCGGCTTTTAAGTAAGGTTCTATTGTTCTTATTATATTTGGCCTTAAGGTATCATCACCCCCAATAAAATAAAGCCAATCGCCAGTTGCCCGGTTTATACCCTTATTCATAGCGTCATAAATACCTTTATCCGGCTCGCTGCACCAACCAGCAAGTTGGTCTTCATATTTGCGTATTAAGTCTATAGACCCATCCGTGCTTCCCCCATCAATTATCCAATATTCAGTTAACTCCTTATCTTGCCCTATAACACTTTGAATAGTAGCTTCCAAAGTGGGCAAAGCATTATACACAACTGTAATGATAGACACTAAGGGACGTCCCATAACTTAAAATTACCAATACCTACTTCCTTTCAGGCTAAAAGTGCCTTCTATTTAGAGCAAATCTTCTGTAAAGATAAACAGGTATTATTTTATGCACTACTTTTGATGAAAATGAGGTCAATTGGGTGCTTATAAGCTATCACATACTAGATGCATTAATTTTCTATTTAGTGAATTATATCTGTTGCCTTTGCAATGTTATTCACTTGGATGCAAGCTATGGCCACCATTTCGGTTTAAATAATATAACTTTAGAACAATTATTACTCTAAGAGTCTGTTAATAAGCTCTTTATTTATAATTGGCCTTAATCTCAGGTACTATGCGCAAGCATGAAGATCAACCAAAGGAATTTTCAGAAATACTTTCTTCTCCTAAAATCACAATAATTACAGCTGTATATAATGCCGAAAAATACCTAGATTCCTGTATATCCAGCATTTTAAATCAAACCTATAAGAATTTTGAATATATAATTATTGATGGTGGATCCACTGATAGTACTCTCTCAATCATTAAAAAGTATCAAAATCAGCTTACTCATTGGGTGAGTGAACCTGACAAAGGAATATACGATGCTTGGAATAAGGGATTAGCCAAGGCAAGTGGCGACTGGATTGCTTTTGTTGGAGCAGACGATCAATTGTATCCTGACGCTTTGTACTCATATGTACAGCACATTGTCCATCACCCTAATCAAAACATGTTAGATTTTGTCTCCTCACGCATAGAGTTAGTTAATATGGACCTATCTCTTATCGAAGTAGTTGGTGAGACTTGGGAGTGGGAGCGTTTTAGGCACCAAATGATTACCTGGCATGTGGGGACCTTTCACTCTAAACAATTGTTTATAAAATATGGTTTTTTCGACACTGAATATAAAATTTCAGGTGATTATGAATTGCTTCTTCGCGCAAAGAATCAATTAGTTACTTCATTTATTGATAAAATAACGGCTAAAATGCGTGTTGGTGGAGTAAGTAGTGTCAATCTTTTTAAAGCCAGCAGCGAAACATATCGAGCTAAAATAAAGAACGACGCAATTTCATTAGTAAAAGGAAACCTTTTAATGGTTTTTGATAAACTGCGTTTATTTATCAGGATATATATATAAAATAAAAATTAATGATTTATAATTCTCTGTAGGAATTTTTATGAGGAACAGCTATCCAAACCTTAGAAATGCTGTTATTAAAGGGATCTTGCGGTCAATTATTAAGTGATGTTACGCCAAAGCTAGTGTTTGGTTTAAGTTAAGTTGGTTTTTCAAGGCTGTTAGCTCAATGAAGGCCGCTTGCATGGCTTTTAGATAGAGTCGGCCTTTGAGAGCAAAATGATTCGTGGACTGTGCTAGGCGTAAGCGTTCCAATTTGACGTAGGCGCAAATGCTCGCAAACAGGTGATTAGTCTGAGTACGATGAGTACGAGCCGGCGATTTTTCTAGCGATGCGTTCTGTTTGAGCGATTTATGGTACTCCTCGATACCCCATCGTTTTTGATAGGTTGTCAGCAGTTGTTGGTAGGGCATCGTCACATCGGTACTTAACAGCAAGAGTTCACCGACTGACCCATCCTTGTTAGGGAGAATGTCGCCACAAATCGCTACCGGCTCTTGTACCGAGCGAATGAAGGCCGTCAGAACGGTGCCAGGTTGTAAGTTAAGCGGGCTGATTTTGACAAACTTACCATTAGCACGGTCGTGTTTGGAGAGAGCTACTTCCAGATTGGATTTGACGGCTCCCAAGTAGTGATGCTTTAGGCCCAAAACCAAATTGATATTGTCAGCGTTGGTGTACCAAGAATCGGCCAGCACATAGCGAAATGGAACCGCATTCTGATGGGCTTGGCGCACCATATCCTGGAACATCTGGTGTTTGGTTCGCTCCGAGCGCCAGATAATTTTACGAGTCTTTAAGTCGCACTGCTGGACTTTGATAACTGGCTCAAAACTCAGTGGGCACTGTCCTTTGGTGGTTTGATACAGTACACTGACAAAATTGATGCCCCGCACCTATTGGCCACTGGAATGGTCATAGTGGGTGGTTATCAGGCCGTTTTCGTCGCTATGCGGCTTATGAGCAATGCTGTCATCGGTTAATAGGACTCCGTCAGACTCTTGAATTTGTCGAATTAGTGGTTTGACATATTGCCACAACGTTCGGTTATTGCCCTGAAGTCGATTGAGCAGATCAGTCACTGCATCATGGCCTACCGCCCCATCGGTCAACCGAGATAGACCCGTTGCTGTGGTTTGGCCAAAACTACTGAGTAAGTAGTCGGTATAGAGATCGAGGGTTGTCTGCATACTCAAAATTAAACTAGCTACTCAATAGGTGGCGTAACATCAGTTATTAATCAATGAGTACTATTTAGCACTACAATAGTTATGTCTAATAATGTATAACTTCCAACTGTGAATTTGTAACAAAAATAATAGCATTCCTCGATCCGACCGGATCGTCGAAAATTACGTTCGATGACCGGTTTTTCAGGGCCATCTGCCAGGTAGAAATGGCCGTCTCAGCCTTTTTGGTCGAACTACTGAAGGCCTAACCGATTACTTTTTGGTAATTAATCCATGATAACGGTTAGACAGAGTCGCCCTTCACCAGCACGGAAAAGGCAAATCGGAAACCCATACCTGACCTGGATTTACGGGATCGAGCTGCTGGTTAAAATGATTTTCGGCCACAAAGTAAATGTTCTTTGAAGCCGTGACCGTAACCGCATATTTTTCTGAATGATACTTTTAAAGCTAGATTGCTTAATAAATTAAGTTACTCGAGGTCAAGATACTTTTATGCCTTAAGCGCCATGGTGTTTAGTAATTTAGGGCTTCCATATCTACCTTTATTAGCAGAAAATAAACTACTGATTAACTTGGTGATAGACTGATTTTCTCTTGCCTATTTAGGGAGTCCTGTGAATAACCAATAATACTTACTATGTCTCTTGTTTAGTACTTTACATATCACCTCAACCGAAACGGCGGTCCGTGAAAAACTACATTTGGTGAGCTTTTATAAATCCGAATATTTTCTTTTCCATCGTCTCTGGAGAAGATGCCAACCGCCTTTTTTTTAAATATCTCGTCGCTTCTGCAATCCGACTTAACTGGGCTTGCTTGAGCCGCACTATTTCTTGTTGTTCTGAGCTGAGCTGGGACCGGCTGACGATTCCGGTGCTATGAGCAGCCGCTCGTTCTTTACACTATGGGATCAATATCTGAGGAGTGATAGCCAGTTCTTGAGTCGTCTCTGTTAGTTAGCATTTAGCTTCTGATAACTCTAGGGCCAACTTCTTAAACTTTTAGTAATACTACCTTCTTGTGGTTTTCATAATTCATTAAGTTAGATGAAGCTTAACTTAATGTTCAGTCAAATGTAGCAGGTCTAGCTTAGTTATGACTTTGCATTTTGATCGATACCAAGTTGGCACAGCTCGCAGATTTTAGCAATTCTAACATAGTAATGTATCGACAATAAATTTAATAAAATAAATTTCATCTATATTATAATATTAAAGCGCAAACACGATTCAAACGAACTAAATATGTATATAGCTTGTTTAAGACAAAGTAAATTTCCCTTAGTTAGAGTTAAGAATATTATAAGTAAAATGAATAAAGAATTAAGTCAATATGGGTAATCTCCCAACTATTTCAAATATGAATGGAGTTAGTGTGGTCATATGCTGTTATAATAGTGCTCAACGTTTAACTAAAACCATTGAGCATATAGTCAAACAAGAAATTACTAGCGCTATAAAATGGGAACTCATTATTGTGGATAATAATTCGACAGATGATACGGCTGAAACAGCTAATTTAGTATGGACTGAATATAATATCACTAATATTAATTTCAAGATTGTATTTGAGGAAAAACAGGGGCTGAATAATGCAAGGCTAAAGGGTATAGCAGAAGCTACTTACGAATATATACTTCTTTGCGACGACGACAATTGGCTTTGTCCTACTTATATTGAAACTGCATATTCTATAATGACTAACAACCCTAATATTGGCGTATTAGGCGGTTTTAGCGAACCTATTAGCGAGTTTGGCTTACCTTTATGGTTTACTACTTTTCAATATGCTTATGCAGTTGGTGCTCAAAATTTGTATTCAGGAGATGTCTCATCACGAGGGTACCTATGGGGAGCAGGGATGATTTTTAAAAAATCTGTATTTACGAAACTACTTACCAGTGGTTTCAGATTCCAAGTATCAGATAGAAGTGGATCTAGTTTAGAATGTGGTGGGGATTCAGAGCTATGTAGATGGTTTTTGATCGCTGGATATCAATTATGGTATGACGAAAGACTGAAATTTAAACATTTTATACCTGCAAATAGATTAGAAAAAAAAATACGTTGACAAAATATTTGAAGGAATTGAAGTTTCAACTAAAAAATTAATCTATTATGACGCATTTATTCGCTACGGATTGGAACCTAGAACCTTAAAGACTATTCTAATAGCTGGGTTTCATCTCGTCAAATATTTAATAATTAGAAATAATTATTCAAGAGCCTGTGTATGTGCGCTTATACCATTTCAAGCAAATATTATTTTTGATAACCCTATTAAATCCATCATAGATGCTACACAAAAATATCGCAATAATCTTGTAAAATTATAAATAAAGAACAAATACTATAACTTTATATGTCAATTTTACAGAACATATTAACCTAATATTAATTTATTCTTATAATGATATTTATTTATTTCATTTTATAATTGAGGGGTAGGCATTATTGAAAAGCGGCTTTGAAGGCCTCCATGCTGCCTAATTCCTGTTGGTTAGTAAAATTATCGTACATCATCAACTGAACCGTGCAACTAGCCACCAATAAATAAGCACTGACTCGATCTAGGCCTTTGTAAGGGAGTGGATTAGTGGCCGTTAGTTGAGTCAGTTCTTTGATATAGGCAAAATTGGGCTCAATCGAAGGCTTGCGTCGGCTGTAGGTCAAACGACCCACTACACTGCCAGCCATGTCATTATAGTACTTGGCGAAAGCACTCATCCGCTGGGTGCGCTTGAAAAGGCAAGGCGTAGTAACTAACTGCTGGTAGATCGCCTTCAGGAAATGGTGGGCAAAGTAGCCACTATCGGCCAAAACCATACCCAGCCGTTGTTGCAAAGACGCAATCAGGGTCTGTAGTAGGGTATAGTCTTTGGTGGATGCCGTTGTTACGGTGGCCATCAGGGGAAATCGATAGCGATTATAGATCAGGTGGAGGCCATAGCCAAAGCGCCAGCCGTGATAGTCGCTTTTGGCCCAAGATGCCTCTGTATCAATACTAGGATGTGGAACCACCTTGAGCAGCATGTGTTTTTTGTGCCACAACCCACCCAGGGCTCGAAACACGCTTTTGTCGGCAAAGCTACAAGCGTAGGAATGATTCAGTTGCTGACATTGGTCAGCAATGGCGGGCATGAGTTGCTGAATCAGAGCCGGTAGAGCCAGAAAGCGTCTGCGGATGGTCTTACGGTCAGGGGGCTGTTGCCAACCCAGCAGGGCATAGTTGGCTTTGGCCCACCGGTGCATGGCGGCAAAAGGGTGAATACGTTTAAGGAGCATGAGCATAAAAAATAGCAGAAATGAAATACTCGAATAAGTTTGAGGTTTCCCCCGTTTGGGCTTTTGATCGGCTGTTGGTAGCCAACAGGTGTTTAGAAAGTCCGACAAATACAGTAATTTGGCTTGCATGAAACCGCGGGTGTAATTGGATTGATTTGGCCATCAACCCTTTAACATTCGCTGGTTCCTATTTATGCCCATCCCTCATTTTATAATTGAGAGACGCAGATTCAAGTTAGAAGTTCAATTCCCCGTTGTAAAGTGCAATGGATTGAAGTTAAAAAGCCTAATGATTTGTTAAATCAGTGGTTGAGTTGATCTCGAAACCAAGATACGTCGCTAGGTTTGACAGTTCTAATTCGACACCCTTTGGGGACATATTGCCTAGTAACTCCATTGGTGTGTCCTCTTTCCCTAATCCGTAACCAATTGATATTGCTGTAGCTCCTCCGCCTGATATACGCTATCAGTGGTACAATACTTTACGTAGAGGCCCTTTCAAGCGAGTCCCTTCGTGCGGTTATACTGATTTCACCACCATGGACTTTCAACAAAATAATGGACAAAAGTTTAAGCAACATTTTTGAATTGTCTACTACTATATTCAACAGGTGATAAATACTCTAAAACAGAATGTCTTCGTCGCCGGTTGTAACGCTCTTTAGGTTTAAGGGCATTAAGTTACATGACTATCCTGGAGTCGCATAACGATGTAAATCTAAAGGCCCGTGCGCTCGTGCCGCTTCCTAGTTTTCATGGTTCACTAAGTTGGTAATGCTCCACTTCGTGTCCAGTCAAATGTAGCAAGTCCACTTCTATCGTGAATCATTTTTTCGCTAGCGTTTGGGGTTAACCAGCCTACGGAGGGCGAGTTAGTTTTGAGAATTGTTTGCGGGGCCGCCCGTACGGTCATGGCTTTGCATTTTGGTCGGTACAAAGTTGACACCACTCTGAGCCTTTTTCAATTCCTCAACACGCCCTAAAAATCGTTAATATTACAAAATATCCTTGTTGATTACAACAACATTTTCACCGCTTAATTTAAGGCTATAATTTTGAAAAGCTTTGTTTATGGCAGCAAAAAAAGGCTTTGAGCATCCATCTTCCATCCAATCATGAAGCTCAATAATTATGGCCTTTGTTTTAGGTAACCAACTTAAATAATTATCACTAAACAAATATTTTTCTGCTGATTCAATGTCTAACTTCAATAAATCGATTCGTTCTAAGTTAAACTCAGTTAGAATATTATCAATCGTAATAGTATCAATCGTATGGGTATTAGTAACTTGTTCTTTACTAGCATCAATTTCCTCAGTAACCATTGCCCATTTACCCATATTGTACTTATCACTTATACTTAATCTTGTCGACCGTGGCCACAAACCTGCTTTTATTATATGGATATTAGTATAGTGGAGTAGATTTTCTCTCAACGCATCTACATTATCCTTATCCGGTTCAACGGCAATAATTGTAGCATTTGGAAATTTATTTTTAAAATATATGCTTGCTAAGCCAATATTAGCCCCACCATCAATAATCGTCTTTGGTTCAAAGCCCAAATCAATATCGAATTCCTTATATACAAAAACTTGAGAAAACACTTCTCTATCAGAAGTATTAGGACGCAAAATAATTGGGTGTTTAAAATTTCGAATTTTCAACGCTGTTTTTTTCTTTATTGAGGTTCCTTGAAAAAACAAAACAACGCCCTTGGATAAACCTAAAGATTTAACCAAGTGAAGTAGAATTTCTAATCGGTAAAGCATATTGCGATCAAAAGGTTTGAGCTATGATGATAACATAAAGTGAGTACCAACTTCTCTTTAAAGGTTTTCCATTTCCATATTAGATACAAGGGTACTATTAAAAACCAAACTAACTAGTATCAATAATTTACAATCTTACTTCCTATATTTTTCCATTATGCATAGTTTGGACCACATACATTAATATAGCTTTAATGGGTAGATCATTCTAAATAAAAATTGCAATATCTATTATAAAAATGAACCATTGATTTATTGCATTTAATTACTTAGTTCTAGCTATCAAATATAATAAACTATACAACATTATCATAATTAATAATGTTATTAGATTTTATTATCTGCAGGAAGGCATATAAAGTATTAGCTATAGCTTGTATAACAGCAACAAAAATACTTAGTACCAATACGCCTTGGAGTGATGAAACATCTATAAAAGCAACACCACTTGCAATTGTAATAGTATTAATAGCAATAGAAATAATAGGATTTAGAATCCACCCTCTACTTGTATACAGATTAAAAGCAGATCCAGAAAATAAATTAATACAACTAGTTATTGTTATTAGCAATGCCTCTTTTCTTAATGCCGAGTATTTAGGGCCTAATATCCATAATATCTCAGTAGAAAATACCCAAAAAATTCCAATAATAGCAGCACTTACGATTAACCACCCTATCTGTATTTTTATAAAGTAATTTAGAAGGATTGTCTGATCTTTAGGTAATCTGGCGTAGCGTGGAAGAATGATTATACTAAATAGTAAAGTTAAGAGTCCAGGTAATAGCGCAATACGACCAAGAGCTCCAATCTGAGCAACTGCTAGTGTAGAGCCAAAAGCAGAAACTAGCCAAATTGTGATTTGACCTGAAAAACAGTGGTAAATAGAACTAGGTAATTGGCGTTTAACAACTGCTAAAATTGCCGCCCGGATAATAAGATCTGATTTTTGTTCTTGTTTAGCATGTTTGTCAGATATTTTCTTTAAGTTAACATTAGCCCATAATTGAGAAATTCCACTGGCAAGTAAGGCCAAAAAAGCCCACGGAAAAAAATATATTATTGTAAAGGTAAGCACTAGACGTACTAAATGTAATTTAACCTGATTCTTTTGCAATGGGGCAATATCTTGCTTGAGTTTGGGAGCAATTTCAAGCAACTCCCCAGTAAGAGCGGATAAAAATGCAGGTATAAGAGAAAAAATAATTATTAAAGACGTAAACCAACTTGCATCGTGATGAAGCAATTGATATAGTAGTAAAGGAACAGAAATAATAAGGCTCGCAATTGCAAATTTTTTCCTTAAATCAAGGCCAACAGCTAATACGGTTCCTAGTTTTACACGGTCTTGCCAAACTTTTCCTCCCTGCGACATTACTCCTGCAGCAATTCCACTATCCGCTAGAACTATCATAGTCATAAGCATTGAATTAGCTAGGGTATATAATGCATATTCTTTTGTCGAAAATAGACGAATTATTAAAATACCACTTATCGCTCCTACTCCCTGCACTACTATTTGAGCAGAGCTGGTGATAGTAATTAATTTAATCCATTCTAATGCTTTAGGGTTTTTAATAGTAGCCCGAATATTTTTAGACATTGAGTTTAAAATTATTAATAATAAGTAAAGCAGAATGAATACTCCATAAGTATTAATAGTCCAATTGCGTTTTTTTGTGAAAGAAAATGCATAATTAGCTTAGGTTATATTCTTTACACACGATATTAACGTTAACAATTATTTATAATAAATACCTTTGAGCCTACTTCAGTAAGTTTCTAAAACATAAAGATGGTTAACAAAAAACGATTATAGGTTTTGTATCTTTTCCTTATAGCTAATATGTTATTATACCAGCTAACTAACTTTAGATCCATTCAAAAAAAATTTCAAATATTTTTTTGTCATAAATAAAATTTATGTAAATAGTCCAATTGCTCTTTCAATATATTATTAATCCTATTATACTCATAACCGGGAAATATTATCTATTAAAGCTGCTCAATTTATGAATATTGCTTGAATAATTAAACGCTCATCAGCTACCAAGTTTGCTCTCATGTTAAACTTCCGACAGTATAATATTTTTTCAAATGATTGTGGCTAGCCATAACGCTTAAAGTTTATCATTCTGAAGTTTATTGCAATTCTTGTAGCAATCTATTTAAAATCATTGTCCAGTTTAATTACGCAATAGGAAGTTTTAAAACTCTATTATTTACAGCACGTGAAAGTGTTAATTGGGTATGAAATCTAATAGTCAAATTAGTTTTTCATATAGCTCCAAAGTTTCATTAATTGTATGTTGCCAGGAAAATCGTCGCAATTCTTGTTGTCCATTTTGAATTAAGTTATTTCTTAGCTCATCGTCCAATATGACGCGTTCGACATTTGTGGCCATGGATTCCGAATCTGTCGGGTCAAAATATAATGCACCTTTACCAGCAACTTCTGGAAATGAACTGGTATTACTTACAATACAGGGACAATTACAAGAAAAAGCTTCTAAAATAGGAATACCAAAACCTTCATACAAGGAAGGAAATACAAAAGCAATTGCCCCGCCGTATAGATGTGGCAACAAAGTATCATCAATTAATTGATGTTCTACTAATCCATTTAGTGATAATGCTCTGATTACGTCATGCTCATTACTTGTAAAACTGCCACCACCTGCGCAAACAAGGACAATTTGGTAACGAATAAGTATGTAGGCAATAGAGCGTAAAAATGGAATAAAGTTTTTGTACCCAGTTCTATTACCAACAAATAATAGATAAGGTCTATTGTTATTTTTATAAGTAGTTTCTAAAATTTTTTTTTGGGAAAATGGAGTACTAAGGTAAATAACTGTAATTTTTTTTGGGTCGATATTTAAGATATCAACCATATCCCGTTTAGTGCTTTCAGATATCGCTACTAGATGAGATGCATATTGTGCTATCTTCTTCTTTTGACCAATAATCAACGTATCAGCCGATAGCTCAACAAACTGATGAGATAATCGCTCATATGTCATGTCATAAAATGTAGTTACATATGGCTTATGGCTTGTATAATTCTTTAAAAAATCACTAAAATACGTAGCATGATATATATCATAATTAGTAAGTTTAGCGTTTACTATATTGAATATTTTATTTGACTGAGAAAGTAATCGATACCTTTTTGGAAATGGATATGGTAATACGGGAATTTTATATTCACGTAAATGAATATTGTTAGACCAAAGTAAAGAAAGATGAGCATTATGATGCTCATCTTTATTAATTCCTTTTATTAACTCACAGTAGTATCTAGATATACCTCCGTAGTTCTGAAGAGAAAAAGCCTGATGGTCAAAAAAAATATTCATATTCCTTCAAAGATATTTCTTGCTAAGACATAATTCGATTAGAATACTTATATTGCCACTAAACAAAAGGTTATATATTAGAGCAATTGTTAAGTGCTTTATCCAGCAAGTAAATATGTCAAAATTGCAGAAATAGTGGAGACATAATTATTTGCCAATAATTGTGTCTCCACTAGTCGATCCCATAACCATTTGCCTTGCTACTTCACTCATCGTAAATTGAGCCTTCCATTCCAAATTCCTTAAGGCTTTAGCTGGATTAGCGTGACCTTCTGCAATATCAGTCGGTCGGAAAAAGGACTTATCAGTATGCACATGGTTTTCCCAGCAGAGACCAACCGTTTCAAATACAACGCGAATGAAATCACTTAATTTATGTGTTTTGCCTGTAGCAATTACATAATCATCCGATTGGTTTTGTTGCAACATAAGCCACATCGCTTCTACGTAGTCTGGAGCCCATCCCCAATCACGCGCGATATCAATATTACCTAACGTCAATATTTCGTTACTTCCATTAGCAATCCTACAAGCCGCAGCTACGATCTTCTGCGTCACAAATCGTTCTGGTCTTAGGGGAGATTCATGGTTAAATAGAATACCTGTACTAGCATGAATTTGATAGGCTTCTCTATAATTAGCTACTTGCCAGAAGGCCGCTGCTTTTGCAACACCATATGGGCTCCGTGGTCGAAAAGGCGTGTTTTCATCGGCTGTTAAACTACCTGTATCGCCAAAACATTCACTCGAACCTGCATTATAAAACTTAATGGGCTGATTTGTAAATCGGATAGCTTCAAGGAGATTAAGCGTACCAACACTAATACTTTCAAGCGTCTCTACGGGTTGCTCAAAAGAAAGACCTACCGAGCTTTGACCAGCTAGGTTATATACTTCATCAGGTTTAACTTTTAGGAGCGTTTGCAACACACTTCTAAAGTCATTTATACTAATAGATACGAATTGAATAGAAGAGCGGATCCCTAAACGCTCCAGATTTTTAAAAGAAGACATTTGGGCATCTCGGGAGCCTCCTACTACTTTATAGCCTTTTTCAAGTAATAATTTCGCTAAATAGGCTCCGTCCTGACCCGAAACTCCACAAATTAAGGCTGTTTTCATGCACTTTGGAGGGATTTGGATTTAGCAATCAATCGAATGTCTCGAACTAAGGCAACCATTATGCTTATAACAACCCCAATTACGATAGAGCCTAACATGATAAATGTTCGCTTGGGACCTGTTTTACGAAGTGGTACAGTTGGTGGCTCTAATATTTTAAATATTGGCGTTTCTTCCTGTACTTTAATTTTAGCCTGTTCTAATTGCTTTGACAATTCATTATAAACTGATTGCTCAAGTAAATAGTCCGCCTGAAGCCTCTGCTCGTCTATTTTAGCAGTATTTAAAAACAGATTCCTATTTCGATCCCTATAAGTTGATAAAGTATATTCAGCGGATTGATAACGACTTTTTGCTTCTTTCACGCGATCTTCAAGGAAGGCAACTTGTTTACTAGCTTTTTCCGTACGATAGGTAATGATATAGTTCGTGAGATAATTGAGAGATGCGCGAGAGATAGTAGCTACAACCATAGGATCACGCTCGGTAGCAGTAATCGTTAATATACCTGTTTTCTTATCATACATTCCTAATACACTAGCCTGGACTGATTTAATCAGTGCATCTTCTTCTTTCGTGACTTGTAAAGCATCCTCAAAGTTCTTCAACTTATTTTTACCATCATTTTTTTCTTCTTTATTGCCAGCAAATAAACTCATAAGCTTGCCAATAAAACTATTTGATCCAACACGCCCAATATATTCTTTCAAAGGCATTTTTGCCTTTAATTCTAGTGAATAAACTGGATGGTTTAATAAATTTAATGCAAAGGGAATACTTTGCAATATATTCGGGTAAAGATCTGGTCGAATAGCGTCCACTGAATTCATGTTGTCAAGGCTAATGCCGGCTAATCCAGCCAAAGAACCTAAACCACCTAAACCATTAGCACCTCTTGCCTGAAATTCAGGCATTACCGTAACTTGAGCTGTATATATATTAGGCTTAGAAAACGCATATAATGCGCCGATTAAAAGCCCTATTAAAGCACCTATTAGTATTCGTCGGCGACTATTCTTTAAAAATTCTGTAATATCGCTCAACCGAATCTCGATTTCGCCTTCTTCAGCATCTTTCTTTCTTGAAGTTTCTGTAATAGACATAATAAAATGAGAAAGCAATTCTTAACGAAGAAGAATATTAACAAGGGCGATCGAAACAGTTGTCAATAGTGACAGAATTCCAAGCCGTTCCGCAGTACTTAATTTATTACTTTCCAGAGGCTTAAATGGGACCACAATTGTTGATCCTGGGTAAACTTTAGGTCGGAATGAAAAAAAGAGGAAGTGATGTGTTCTTGCTTTGCGACCATTGGGATAAACTATATATGCTTTACTTTTTCGAGCATTATCGGTAGTACCTCCTGCCTCACTGATATAATCCCCGAACTTGTAGTCCTCTTTATAACTAACAGCCGAAGAGTTTAAAACAGCGCCTTCTACACCTACTATTTCTGGTCGTTTGGGAATATATAAGGTGTCTTGTGCCCTAAGCAAAAGGTTTTCTTCAATTCCCGAATCCGTAAGAATTCTACTTAAGTCATTCCCAATAATAATACCCTTTCGTTTGAATTGAGCGCCCGTAATATATGCCTGTGGCTTTAGGCCACCCGCCCGCTTAATAAGGTCACTAATACGCTCTTCCCTACTAAAAATAGAATAGTTGCCGGGCTGCATAATTTCCCCATATACATAAACTTGTTGCTGTTCTTCGTAATTGGGCGATGTACGGATATATACAATATCGAAAGGCTTAAGCTTAAACTCAGCAGAAGTCCCAGAATCACTCTTCATGGACGTGATCTGTAGGTTTCTATCAATCGCGAATCGATAAATTTCTAATTTGGTAGCTCGAATACCTGCAGAATCTTGTCTTATACGCCGGGCAACTTCAACCAGGTTAGGTTTAGCACCTTCTTGGAATCCTCCAGCCTGAGCAACCAAATCGGCTACGCTCATATTTGCAACAAACTCAATACTATCCGGCAGGTTAACAGCCCCTTCAATTATAACGTAGTATTTCTCACGAAGATCACGGATGGATAGAACAGTTAAACTATCTTGCCGCATCAGCGGAATATCGGCAATTTCACCTCGCATTAGTTTACCCAAATCAAAGGACAGATTTTCTCTATCCATATCAGGACGCTCACGCATAATTGAGGCCCGATTGGTAAATGCATCTTTACGAAGCCCATCAGCGCGATTGATAAGCTGACGAACCGTTTCTAGACCTGGCTCAAGTGAATAATCGCCAGGGCGCATAACAGCTCCGGCTACTTGAACTCGGTTTTCATAACGCTCTAATATTTTCCCTACTTCGTATTTATCACCTCCTTGCGGAATAAAAGCTCCTATTTGATCTTCGCTAATTGTAACAATGCGCCGTTCACGACTGGTGTTTCTTCGAAGTGTAATTGAGGCTCGGTAAGCATCGTCAGCGAAGCCGCCTGCAAATCCCAAAACAGTTTTCAGAGTCTCCCCTGGAAGTACTTCAAAAATAGCTGGACGACGTACTTGACCCTTTAATTCAACATGGGTCTCATAATCGGCAACCCGAATGACATCCTGATCACGGAGTTGAATGTTGTCCCGTTGGTCTGCCCGTAGAATATAATCGTATAGGTCAATGGTACGTACCACTCGATTTCCACGGATCACACTTATTTTACGAAATGATCCTGTTTCTGGATTGGGCCCTCCGGCCAGGTAAAGCGCATTAAATGCTGAACCTAGAGAAGATATTGTATATGTTCCGGGGCGAACTACTTCACCTACCAGCGTCACCCGAATGCTACGAATATTAGTCAATGTGATATTGGCACTTGTGCCACTACCAGCTGTACCTAAACCCTGATAACCTCCCTTTCGCAAGCGATCAATAATACGCTGTTCTGCCTGCTCAATTGTCAGACCACTCACAAAAATGGGAGCCAGATCAGGAATTTTCACAGTACCATCTGGGCTAACCTTCAATTCAAAGTTCCCAGTTGATGCACCGGAAATGTCAATTTTAATTTCATCGTCGGGACCAACTACATAATTCCTTGGCGTAGCGATGCGTAAATTCGGCTCAAATGACAGATTGGCATTCTCAAATAAAGAAGCGCCAAACACGCGGAGTTTTTTGCTTGTATCCTTACGTGTTATAGTTAATGAATCGGTTCGCCGAGAAAGGTCTGGAGGCAATGTTCTCCCCGTTTGTTTGTCAATTACAGACTGACTCAATGGACGAGAACTCTGGGCGCGAAGAGCGGTAATTCGCTTCCGCATTTTAGCAATATCATCGAGTGTATATCCCTGCGACATGGCAGCCTGTTCGATCTGAGCTTCACTAAGACCACTGGCCTGTGCCCGTTCATAAAAGTTCTGTACATCTTCGTCACTTAACTGATCTACCCTGGATCGGGTTGCTGCCTGAGCAGATGCCTGATACGATCCTGTCAGTGCTAATAGTAGGAAAACAGCAGGATAGAAGAGAATACAATGGATAAAATGTGACAATTTGTCCTTAGTACGCATGAAGACTGGCGGTTGGGCCAAAATTTGAACTGCAAAAGTAATAGATTCTTGTTAAAACTCCGTTCCCTTATAATAAGGTGGGGCTGGCACGCAAGCCTTTACGTTGTAGTCCCACCTTAATGCACTAAATTTGTAGGAAAAACGGTCGGTAGTCAATACTAAACGATAAGACTTACTGGTATTGACTGACGACTACTGACCAAAAAGAAATGATTAATCTCATAGCTAAATTTTTCGGGACCAAATCGCAACGGGACATCAAAGAATTACTCCCTTATGTCGAAAAGGTGAATGCCGAATTTGCCCGATTAAAAGACCTCTCTAATGATGAGTTACGTCAGGTCTCAGCGTCGCTCAAAGCTCAAATTGCTGATGAGTTAGCCGATATTGACAACCAGCTTGCTGAGTTGAGTGAACAGGCTAGTCATCCAGACGTAGACGTCAACGAAAAAGAGCGTATCTTTAATCAAATTGATAAACTCGAAGCTGATCGGAATACCGAGTTAGAGCGCGTACTCCTCGATATTTTGCCCCGAGCCTTCGCTGTCGTGAAAGAAACAGCTCGCCGGTTTACCAAAAATGAACAGCTAACGGTAACAGCGACAGATTCTGACCGCGAATTGGCTACCCGTAAAAAGCATATAACCATTGATGGTGAGCAGGCTCATTGGGCCAATCGCTGGGATGCGGCTGGTACGCCCGTGAAATGGGACATGGTCCATTACAATGTTCAGATCATTGGGGGCGTTGTTTTGCACCAAGGCAAGATTGCCGAAATGGCTACTGGTGAAGGGAAAACGCTTGTGGCTACTTTCCCTGCCTTTTTGAATGCCCTCGCGGGTCGTGGAGTACACATTGTAACAGTCAACGATTATCTGGCCAAGCGTGACTCCGAGTGGATGGCTCCTTTGTTCGAGTTTCATGGTCTTCGAGTCGATTGTATTGACAAGCACCAGCCTAACTCTGAGCAGCGCAAAAACGCTTACCTTGCCGATATTACCTACGGCACCAATAATGAATTTGGCTTTGACTATCTGCGCGATAATATGGCCCGGGAGCCAAGTGAACTGGTTCAACGGAAACACCATTATGCCATGGTCGATGAGGTTGACTCCGTTTTAATTGACGACGCTCGTACGCCGTTAATTATCAGCGGTCCTGTACCTCGTGGCGATGAGCAGGATTATATTGAATTAAAACCCCGTGTATCCCGTGTAGTTGAGGCTCAACGTAAATTAGTATACGATTACCTCAACGATGCCAAAAAGAAGATTGCGGCAGGGGATGAAAAAGAAGGTGGCCTGTCTTTGTTCCGCGCGCATCGTGGTTTACCCAAGCACAAGCCTCTGATTAAGTTTCTGTCAGAAACCGGAAACAAAGCCCTTCTTCAAAAAACGGAATCAATTTACCTGGCTGAGAACCAGAAATTGATGCCTGAAGCCGATGCTCCTCTCTATTTCACCATCGACGAACGGCACAATAGCATCGACCTGACGGAAAAAGGAATTGACTACATCACGGGTTCGGGCGAAGATCCTAATTTCTTTATCCTCCCCGATTTATCGATTGACCTCAATGTCATCGATAAAGACGGTGAATTTTCGGAGCAGGAAAAAATCCTTCATAAAGAAGCCGTTATTCGTGACTACGCCGTTAAAACGCAACGTATTAATACCGTCAACCAGTTACTGAAAGCGTACACGCTGTTCGAGAAAGACACGGAATACGTTATTATGGATGGTAAGGTAAAAATCGTTGATGAACAAACGGGCCGGATTATGGAAGGTCGTCGTTGGTCGGATGGATTGCACCAGGCGGTTGAAGCGAAGGAAAACGTGAAGGTTGAAGATGCCACACAGACCTACGCTACCGTTACGCTTCAGAATTACTTCCGGATGTATCACAAGCGGGCTGGTATGACCGGTACGGCTGAAACGGAAGCTTCTGAATTCTGGCAGATTTATAAAATGGACGTTGTTGTTATTCCAACGAACCGCGCCATTAGTCGGGCCGATGAAGAAGACAAAGTTTATCGCTCAGTTCGTGAAAAATACAACGCAGTGGTGGATGAAATCGCCAGTCTCGTTGAGAAAGGACGACCCGTACTGGTTGGTACAACATCGGTTGAAAACTCCGAATTGCTGAGCCGGTTCCTGACCATGCGTAAAATACAGCACCAGGTTCTGAACGCGAAGTAT
Organism: Spirosoma foliorum; assembly: GCF_014117325.1. Lineage (NCBI taxonomy): Bacteria > Pseudomonadati > Bacteroidota > Cytophagia > Cytophagales > Cytophagaceae > Spirosoma > Spirosoma foliorum. The sequence continues at coordinate 6,782,618 of NZ_CP059732.1, forward strand.
CACCAGCGCGAAGCCGAAATTGTTGCCTCAGCAGGTTTCCCGGGCACTGTTACGATTGCTACTAACATGGCCGGTCGTGGTACAGATATTAAGCTAACGCCAGAGTCGCGCGCAGCGGGTGGTTTGGCTATCATCGGTACAGAACGTCATGAATCTCGTCGGGTTGACCGGCAGTTACGTGGTCGGGCTGGTCGTCAGGGCGACCCAGGAACATCGCAGTTTTTCGTCTCGCTTGAAGATAGCCTGATGCGTTTGTTCGGTTCAGAGCGGATCGCTAAAGTGATGGACCGAATGGGACTTGAAGAGGGTGAGGTTATTCAGCACTCCATGATCACAAAATCGATTGAACGAGCCCAGAAGAAAGTCGAAGAAAATAACTTCGGCATTCGGAAGCGACTACTCGAATACGATGACGTGATGAACTATCAGCGTGAAGCGATCTACAAACGCCGTCGGAATGCGTTGTTTGGTGATCGTTTGCCACTCGATATTGCCAACACCATGTATGATGTGGTGGAAGAAACGGTCAATAATTCGGAAGGGAATTACGAAGAAGTGAAGCTCCAGCTTCTGACGACTTTAGGTCTTTCATCTGAATTAACTGCCGAAGCATTTGGTCGGATGAAGAAACCAGATCAGATCCGGCACTTATACAACGAAGCCGAAGCTAATTATCAAGCTAAAAATCAGGCGATTGCTGAGAAAGCGCTACCTGTTTTAACTCAGGTTCTGAACGAGCAAGGTCACCAGATCAAAAACATTGTTGTGCCTTTCTCGGATGGCATGCATGAGTTAACGGTGGTTTCTGATCTGCAAAAGGCCGTTGAAAGCGGTGGCCGTGAAATCGTGACGGAAATGGAGAAAGCTGTCACTCTGTCTGTTATTGACCAGGAGTGGAAGGAGCACCTTCGCGAGATGGATGATCTGAAGCAATCGGTACAGAATGCTGTGTTTGAGCAGAAAGACCCCTTGCTGGTGTACAAATTTGAGTCGGTGGAGCTATTTAAACGCTTCCTGAACAAAGTCAATTTTGACACCATCAACTTCCTGACGAAAGCTGATATCCCCGCTCAGGAAGCACAGGAAATAGAACAGGAAATTCGGCAGGCTCCAGCGCAACGTCGTCCGCAGCCACAACCGAAGCTCCAGACTAATATTGACGATTTCGACGATGATCATCTGGCCACTGGCCCCGAAGAATACGCCCGTCGAATGGCCGAGAATGATGCAATGGGCGCTGGGGCTCCACCCATGCCTCGACAAGCTCCAGTACGAGTGGCCAAACAGGACCGTAACGCTCGTGTCAACGTGCAATACGCAGATGGTTCAGTAAAAAAAGATGTTAAGTTCAAAACAGTGGAAAACGATGTCCTGAGCGGTAAAGCCATGATAATCGATTAGGACGCAGATCAATAGTTGTTAAAACGCCCTCTGGATGGTAAATTCGGAGGGCGTTTTTATGTATTACGCGCTGTACTATTCATCTTATTAAGCCGTTATCAAGGCAGCATGCGCCACATCTTTTTTGCTCTGTTTTTAGTCGGGCTTTCGTTCTTTTCACCCGCGGCCGACCCCATCCGTCTTCGCCCAGAACCAATACCTTTCACGCCGAAAGAATTTTACATTGCTGAAGTTACCGATCAACGTAGCGAACAAGGTCCCATTGCTCGGTTGGCATTAGTCCTCAATCAGCCTATACAATCCGTTGATTTAGAGAAAGGAGTAGCCGCCAGTTTTCAGCAGTTTATCAATCAGGGCCTGAAACAAAATAAGAAACTCCGCCCGATTGCGATGCGTATCCGTCAGTGTCGGGTAAGCGAATCGGCAAAAGGAAATCGTGTAACAGGGCAATTTACATATGAGGTAGCGTTTGATTTAGTGGGGAAAGATGACTCAGGAACTGAGACAAGTACCCGCCTAACCGATTATCGGGGTAGTGCCAATTATACCCGCCCAATTGACCAAACAGCGGTAATTGAACAAACCATTCGTCAGGCCTTGACAGCTTCGTTAAAGAGCTTAAACGAGTACATGAATCGGGAAAGTGGCAGAAATGAGAAATTGGCTCGAAGCCTTAAAATCAACTTTATTGACGATACCCGAATTACTGACGACGATACCGTACACTATAATCCTGCCCGAAAACTAACCTGGGCCGATTTTCAGGCGGCTCCACGTAAAGGCAGTCACTATGCGGCTGAAGTCTTTACCAGTTTTTCTTACGAGGGAAAAAGTACGGTGAAAGACGGAGTCATTAATCTCAATCTGAAGGTGAAAGCGTACATGTTAAAAACCTCGTCCTGGGGACGATCTGATGCCCGAACAGCCTACGCACTGAACCATGAACAACGCCATTTTGACATTACAAAAATTATTGTTGAGCGATTTAAGCGCAAAATGAATGCTGACAGCCTGACTTTAGAAGATTATAATAGCATTGCACAGTATCAGTTTATCGAGTCATTCCGTGAACTGAATCGTATGCAGACTCAATACGACGATGAAACGAATCACAGTATTAATCAGGCAGCACAGGAACGCTGGAATCAGAAAATTGATGAAGAACTCCGTACTTTAGGCGTCATAAAGTGATGAAGCATTGTTAATGAAAAAAGTCCGCGTTCTGCATATTAGTACCGCCCATCAGCCGCAAGATCCACGGATAGTTTTCAAACAATGTCAGACACTCGCCGAACACTATGATGTGTTTTGCGCCTTACCTCATGCCGATTCAACCATCGCGCCCGCTATCCATTTTATCCGCCTGCCTTATTTTCGGCGGGTTATCTGGCGAATTCTAGTAACCTGTCCATTTATCCTTCTCCGATGTATTTGGCTACGACCGAAACTTGTGCACGTATACGTACCCGAGTTTTTGCCCTTTGCTTACATCTTTCGGCTTTTTGGGTCGCGGGTAATTTATGAGGTGCAGGAAAATCTGCACAAAAAGATGCACCTTAAAACCATCAATAAGGGTTTTTTATTGGCAAAGGCATTCGCCTGGTTCGATCAGCTAGCGCAAAAGCATTTCTATCTGATCTTTACCGAACACGCGTATCTGGAAACCTATACGAAACTGGCAAAGCCTCATGAAGTGATCTATAACTATCCCCTACTATCCTTTCTGGAGCCGTTCCGACAACCTTATAACCCAAGTTCGACCCAGCCAATATTTTTCTACATTGGCTGGCTTAGCTTCGAGCGGGCTTTCGATACTTTGGTCGAAGCGTTGGCACAATTGAAAAAAATTCACCCAAAATTCAGCGTGCACCTGTTTGGACAACGAACATTTACAGAGCGTGATTTAATTAAACTTCCTAATTATAGCGCCATCCAGCCAAATCTCCATTTTCACGGTTACACTGATCAACGAATTGCTTTTCCCTGTGCTACGGGGGCAACGGCTGGTTTGGCATTACTTAAGCCTGTAGGCGATTATCCTGATTCTTACACCACCAAGTTATTTGAGTACATGGCGCTTGGGTTACCCGTTATTACGTCCGACTTTGCACTTTACCTAGGCATTGTTGAACGGCATCAGTGCGGGTTTTGTGTGTCGCCTTCTGACCCAATTCAGATAGCCAATGCACTTGCTTATCTGGTGGATCACCCCAACGAAGCGAGAGCCATGGGAGAGCGAGGTTATAAAGCTGTATCACAATTTTACAACTGGACGAGCGAGGCCCAAAAGCTGCTTAATTTTTACGAATACATACTTTATTGAGCGCAATAGAGTTAACTAGTAGGACAAAAACAAGACATATTGAATAGTTTATGGTATTGTTCTAATGTCCAATGCTACGTTTTCCCGGAAGGATTTAACTTTAGACATTAATTAAGGGTTGTCTGAGTGGTAACCCAATTTATTTGGCCTGATGTACATTCACGCAGTAAGCCATTACCTACCAACGCAGGTAGTTGGCAACGAACATTTTACCCAGCTCAACGGTCTGTCTAGCGACTGGATTATCGAACGCACTGGAATTGTGGAGCGACGTAAAGCTGCTCCCGGAGAAAATACGAATACCATGACAATTGAAGTCGTTAAACGACTTCAGGAAAAGGCAGATCTCTCCACGATTGATTTGATTGTTGGTGGAACGTATACCCCTTACGATACCATTGTTTCTATTGCTCACGAGGCTCAACACTACCTCGGTATTGCTGATATCCCAACTATTTCCATTTCAACAGCCTGCTCATCGCTATTGAACGCAATTGAGGTAGTTGAAGGCTATTTTGCCTTAAATAAAGCAACACGCGCGTTAGTCATTGTATCGGAGCATAACACGCTTTACTATAACGAACAGGATACCATTTCCGGCCATTTATGGGGCGATGGGGCCGCTGCTTTGCTCATTACCAAAGAAAGGCAGAGTGACGATGATTTTGCCATTAAGGCCTTGCTGACAGGCGGAGCGGCTCATACGCCTAAAGCAACTACTGGCGTCATGATGAAACCTGCCGACGGTGGCGTAACGATGCCACACGGTCGCGATGTATTTATTAATGCCTGCCAATATATGCCTAAGGCCAGTCTGCAAGTACTCGAGCGTTGCGGATTAGGACTGGCAGATGTAGATTACATTTTGCCCCACCAGGCCAATCTGCGCATTTCGCGAAATGTCATGAATACGCTTGGTTTGCCCGAAGAGAAACTCATTTCCAACATTCAACGCTACGGCAATACGGGCTGTGCAGGCTGTGCAATTGCCCTTTCGGAGCAATGGGACACCTTTCAGAAAGGGCAGCGTATCATTATCACGGTATTCGGAGGGGGTTATTCCTACGGAGCTATGTTGGTAGAGGTTTAAAAGTTATAGGGTTATAAAGTTGAAGAGTTAGATAGTTGTGAGGAAATTCCAACTATCTAACTCTTCAACTTTATAACCCTATAACTTTATTTACTGCGCTTCCGCTCGCCAAACGTTGTTCTTTTCATTGACATCCGGCAATTGCTCGTCGGGGTCAAGAACAACCGATTTCAGGGGCGATGTTGAGTTATACTTAAACGTCCAGGAAGCACCCCGTTGCCATACTTCTATTGGCAAATTGATACGGCCTTTTTTTCCGTTGGTTTCCGTTACCTCAATTGTAACAGGCATAGCCATTTTTTCGAGGTTTTCAATCGAGATGAGTGAGCCTTTATCAGCGGCACCATCCACGTATTTCACCTCTTTCACACCCTGATCTAGTTTCCAGGTCTCGTAAAAGAAACCACGCCAGAACCAACCTAGATCTTCACCAGCGCCATCTTCAATACTTCGGAAGAAATCATAAGGAGTTGGATGCTTAAACGCCCAGCGATTCACGTAATTCCGGAAAGCAAAGTCGAAACGATTTGGCCCAAGAATTACATCTCGCAGCAGTTTCAACCCCATTCCTGGTTTATAATACGCCAGGATACCCAAGGCCCGAGGTTGCTGTACATCGGGAATCGTCATAATTGGCTCAGCGGGATAGAACAAAGCTGGTGCTAAATCATGCATGGTGCCTCGTTCCCGATTGTATTCGCCTTTGTTGAAATTGGCGGTTGAGAGCGTATTGATAAAGGTGTTGAAGCCTTCGTCCATCCACGGAAATTTACGCTCATTGTTACCCACAATCATCGGGAACCAGTTGTGGCCAAATTCGTGATCGGTTACGCCCCAAAGAGCGTCTTTCTTGTCTTTATGATCGCAGAAGATAATGCCAGGGTACTCCATGCCGCCTACAATACCGGCCACATTGGTTGCCACAGGATAGCTGAATTCGTACAGGTATTTCGAATAGAACTCAACACATCCTTTCACATACTCAGTAGAGCGATTCCATGAATCATTCGTCGCACTTTCGGCGGGGTAAACCGACTGCGCGAGGGCAGGTTTACCACTGGGTAGATTCATTTTAGCAGCATCCCACACAAAGCCTCGCGAAGAAGCCCACGCAACGTCGCGAGTATTTAGGCAACGAAACTTCCAGGTCAGGGTACCCGTTTTTTTCGGCCGGGTATCGGGATTATTCACTTCATCTTTGCCGCGAATAATGACAGTCTGATCACTTTTACGAGCTTGCTCCAGCCGTTTGATCTGCTCGGCCGTTAATACCTCTGTTGGATTTAGCAACTCGCCCGATCCCACCACAATATGGTTCCAGGGCGCCGTAATGCTATATTCATAATCGCCGTAATCGAGGTAAAACTCTCCAGCCCCTAAATAAGGAAGCACGTTCCAGCCCTCAATGTCGTCGTACACACACATGCGTGGATACCACTGAGCGATTTCGTAGATAATACCATCTTTACGAAGAAGCTGCCCCATCCGATCAGAGCCGTATTCGGGAATTTTAAAGCTGTAGGCAACTTTAACTTTCACGACATCACCCTTGGGTTTTACAGGATCGGCCAGACGTACCTGCATACGAGTATCTGTAATTTCGTAGGGCATTGCAACAAATTTGCCCTTTCCTTCATCGACGGTTACGCTCGAGATGGTTAATCCCCCCGAAAAGCCCTGATTGCCAAACCGGCCTCCTGAAACAGGGGTTGTTTTGGCTGCCCGTGATGTATCGCTAAACGCATTCTGGTCCAATTGAAGCCATAAGTAGGCTAACGTTTCGGGCGAATTATTTTTGTACGTTATCGTCACCTCACCCGTAATCGTATTCTTCTGGTCATCAAGCGTAACGTTGATCTGATAATCTGACCGATTCTGCCAATAATTCGGCCCAGGCGCTCCACTGCCGGTACGATAATCGTTTCCCGGTTGCATATTAAATAAAGGGTGGAAGAGCGCAAGCGGGTCATATTTCGATCCCGGCGTGGATGTCGACGAAGGTGACGTTTGGGCGAATGATGGTAAGCTTACCAACCACAATCCAGCCCAGAGAAGTATTCTTTTCATGAAGTTCTAGGTACGTAACAACTGTATTATTTATTACAAATAACGCGATAAAGCCCTAAAATCAGATGGCAGCTACAAAGACAGGCGCCAATTGATACCGTGGTGCACAAGTAGGAAAAGAAACAGGCCAATCCAGAGAATATCAACAAAATGCCAATAGAGCGTAATTAGCTTGATTTTTAGGAGATTTGGTGGGTTAACGCTGTAAACAAACGAGTCGATATAAGGTCGTCGAGCCAGCGCTTCGGCCAGCACAATGCCAAGAAAAATTACGCCAACCAGAATGTGAAGCAGATGAATTCCCGATATAATGTAAATAAATCCACCAGCCGGATTGCCCTCTAACCCGACTCCCGCAAGAATCAGCTCTCGCCACCCCCAACCTTGCAACAACATGAATAAAATGCCTAATCCAAGGGTTGTAGCCAGGTTGGTGCGGTAGTTTCCGAAACGTTCGTGCCGGAAGGCCAGCATGGCATTGTTGAGCGTAAAGCTGCTGAGCACAATAACACCCGTGCTGATTAGAAACACCATGGGCAACTTTATGTTAACCCAGCCAGAACCAGTCTGACGAATTACGTAAGTCACTAACAACATCGTGAAAACCGTCACGCTACTGGCAATGCCCAGCCAGACCATAAAGCGAAACGGCTCCCGCCGTTTGGTCACGAAGTTGCTCATCAAATTAGTTTACAGTATTTGGTTTACGGCTTTGGGACGGTAGTATAAACCGTAAACCAAATACTGTAAACTTTTCATAATTCTCCTTGCCAAACGCGGTAGGTTGAAAATTGGTTTGGGACAACAACAGGCCCATTAAAAATTCCGTACACAGTTGATCCTGACCCACTCATGCTAGCATATACAGCTCCAGCATCGTAGAGTTGCTGCTTTATTTGAGGCAAAACTGGGTACTTGGGAAACAGGCTATCTTCAAAATCATTGTGAACTGTATCACGCCAGGTATCTATAGGCAATTGCAACTGCTCCATCAATGACATTTCGGGATAGCGAGGTTTAATACCTCCATAAGCCTCAGCCGTAGAGATCGCCAGATTTGGGTAGACGAGCATAATATAATACCCTTTCAGATCAACCGGAATTTCCAAGAAAACATCACCTTTTTCAATACAGTAAAGCGGACGGTTCTGAATGAAAAAAGCGCAATCGCTGCCTAATAAGCGAGCATAATCCTCCAATTGAGAAACGCTTAGACCCAGCCCAAATTGTTCATTTAGCGATTTCAGGGCAAAGGCTGCATCGGCAGACCCACCACCTAGCCCAGCACCAATGGGCACCAGTTTATGTAGGTGCATCTGAACAGGCGGTAAATCAAAATCGGCTTTTAACAGATTATAAGCCTTAACGCAAAGATTGTTATGGGCATCTCCTGGAATGGGTAAACCGCTGCTACTGAAGCTGAATTCATTAGTTTGAATCGTTTCCAGCACATCACTCCAATTAACAGGATAAAAACACGATTGAAGGTTATGAAAACCATCGGGCCGCTTTTCAGTGATGCGCAAACCGAGGTTAATTTTACAGGAAGGGAATGTGATCAAGAATGATGAATGATGAATGATGAATGATAACTAATCTGAGACACCAGCGCTCCTCCAGAATGGCACCCCACCTAACTGGCATTTCAGTTACGCAAAATAAACGCTACGAAATAAAATATCATTCATCATTCATCATTCATCATTCCTACTTTATCGCTACCACTTTAAACTCCGTTCGGCGATTACGTTGGTGTTCCGCTTCGGTACAGATTACGCCATCGGTGCAGTTATTGACCAATTGCGACTCACCCATGCCAAGCGTGGCCATACGTCGACGGCTGATGCCCTTCGAGACTAAATAATTTGCCACGGCTTTTGCCCGTTGTAACGAGAGTGCTTTGTTATGCTCGGCCTCGCCCCGGCTGTCAGTATGCGACCGAATTTCGATAATCAGCGTTGGGTATTTACGCATCGTGGCCACGACTTTATCCAATTCGCGGGAAGCATCCGGGCGCAGGCTAGATTGGTCGAGGTCGTAATAAATGTTGTCAATTGTGACGACGTCTCCCACGCTCAGCATCTTCAAATCGGCCGACAGTTCTTTTGGTTTTGCCTTTTTAGGCAGTCGTTTTATTTTATTGGTATTTGTACCAAATTCAGGCTTTGAAGCGACCAGTGTGTAATCACAGCCTTCTTTAATATCAAATGAATACCGACCATCGGGGCCAGTTACGTATTCAAGCTGAGTTCGGTCGCATTCATTTCGAAGCCGAACCGTTACGCCTTCAATGGGGCGATGCGTTCGCTCACTGAGCACAACCCCTCGAACCCTTGACCGGGTTAACGTGACTGGCGTATTTACATTCTCAATCGGAATCGTATCCATCACAACCGTTGGCTTGATCAGGCCAATTTCGAGTCGGCTTGGTTGATCATCCGTTACGGCTCGGTTCGTGAAACCGACGGTACTGTTAATATAGCCATCCCGGCTGGCCTGGAATATAAAGTCATTCGTACCTTCCAGACAGATTCTTACGTACCCGTTCTGGTCGCTGGTTAGGGTCTGATTGGGGCGCCCTTCTGCTTTCGCTTTAACCAATACGTTAACACTATCCAGGGGCTGTTCTGTGTTCGTATCATACAGCCGAATAATCAGGTCACGGCAGCCGAAGAGGGAGCTTTCCCGAATAAACCGATAGATATCATCATTCCCATCACGCCGGTTACTACTAAAATAACCGCCACGACGATTAGCATCTGTAATTAAGCCAAAATCATCTTGCGGAGAGTTGATTGGCGCATTGAGGTGCTCAACCGATTGCACCGTAGTCCCTCGGCTTAAGGTGGCAAAAAATATATCTAAACCACCCAATCCTTTATGGCCATCCGTTGCAAAGTACAGGTTGCCGGCTTCGTCGGCGAATGGAAACAGCTCATTCCCCTTCGTATTAATAGTACTACCTAAATTAACAGGGCGACTCCATTTTCCATCCTGAAAACGAGAAACATAGAGGTCCGTTCCGCCGTAGCCACCGGGCATATCGGAGGCAAAATAGAGCAACGCATCATCGTGGCTCAAGGCTGGGTGGCCAACCGAGTATTCGTCGCTATTGAAAGGCAATTCGACAATATCTGTCCAGGCGCCATTTTGTTGAATAGCAGTATAGAGTTTGAGCTTGTTTACGCCTTCTGCGCTCTTATTGGCCCGGCCATTGTTGTAATTGTTACGGGTAAAAATAATTTGCGAACCATCCTGGGAGAACGTAGCTGGCCCTTCGTGGTATTTTGTGTTGAGCGTCCGGCTAAAGCGTTTCGACGCATTTTGAGGACTGGATTCATAGCCTAAACCGCCTGAGATATTAATGCCATCCCCGAAACTCGGTACTGTGGGTGAGTCATTGGCCGTCTGACGGCTATAGTTTTCGTTCTCACTACGCCGATCAGTTTTAGCCCGATCGTTCGAAGGCTTGCTGGTGCTGCCGTCTGCATTAATTATGCTGCTCACTTTCAAGTTATTCCGATCAGGAATATACAGCAGATCCAGATAGCCTGATCCACCACCACTGCCCGTCGTTTCAATAGCAGAACCGCCTTTTTTACCAGCCACATACACTAGCCCGTCCTGATAAAACGCCGGACTAAACTCCTCACCTGACGAATTAAAACCCAGGTACTCCAGTCGGTACTTTACGGCCTCTTTCCGGGTATTTGTTGACGAAGGGGCAGCAGGTGGATTTATGGGTTGGCGCGCGGGTTGTTTCGCTTTAAGTTGTTCATAACGTTCATATACTTTTTGTCCCTCCTGATATTTGCCATTGCCTACCAGGGTCTGGGCAAACTGTAGCATCAATTGCGGATTCTCATCAATACTATTGCCTAATGCTTCCCGAAAGTACCGTTCGGCTTTTTGTCCATCACCAACTTGTCGATAAGCCGTGGCGATTCGACCCTGGGCCATTACTTTCTGGGCAGGCGTTAGTTGATCAGCCTGCTCGTTTAATAGTTGTGAGTACGCTTCAATGGCTCGTCCATACGCTTTATAATTGAGCAAGCGGTCCGCCTGCTGCAATAATGAATCTACCTGTGCCCAAGCTGTTGCACAGCTTAGCCACAGAAATCCGCCCAAAATCCACGTTATCCAATTCTTACTCATTGGTGTCTTACTTAGACCCTACGATCAACCGCTCTACCCCCATTCGGCAAACGAATTTGACCTCAAATCATTGCTAAAAAACTTATCTGGCCAACGTCAGGAAGCGGACAAACTCTCGCCCGTCGCTAAGCCTAATTTGATAGTAATAGGTACCGTCCGGAAGGCCCTGCTTTGCATCAGTAGTTTTTATACCCTGATTTGCAGTCCCGTCCCAATCATTTGCATAGTTTAAATTTTGATAAACCAGGTTGCCCCAGCGATTGTAAATGTCTAATTGAACTGTTACACCGGCAGGCACTCGTTGAATAACAAACCGATCGTTAATACCATCTCCATTCGGAGAAAAACCTTCCGGAATAAATACTGTCTCCGTTTCTTCAGACTGTAGGGAGTGTAAAACAACTACCGTCGGCTCGTCATTATCGGCAGGATTACCATTTTGGTCTGGGTCTGCCTCAACACCATTCGTCGAACGATCCCGACAAAGTCCTCCATTGCTATCCACAGCCTGAATACTGGCTATATTACTAAATGTGAGGGTGCTAGCCTGACTTACATCCAATCGCACGGTTAACAATACGCGAGCGTGTCCACCAACGGGCAGGCTGCCATTGCTAATTAATGTTGTATCGGCACCACGTCCGGTATAGGCGGCATTGACGATTAAGCCGTTATCGGCCTGGACGTTTATTGACTGGATTTTTGCGCCTAGGCTGGTGAAAGCAACGTCCAGATTATCGACCACCTGAATCTGCTTAAGTTCGTTTTGTCCCATATTAGCCACTACGAGCTGATAGGTAAGTTCGACCAGGCGGTCTTTTCCATTAACCACCCAGACTGGTTCGCCCACTTTTTTGCTCAGCCCAACAATTTCTCGTGATGGAGCCTTAACGGTTTGCTGAACAGAAGCACTCGTACAGGGACCAGTACCATCAGGATCTGCAACAGAAAGTGTAAATGTTGTTGTACCACGCTGACGATCTGATTCGGATAACAAATAACGAGCACTTAAGCCTGTATTGGTAAATAATCCGCCACCCTCATTTTGCCAGATTGGCGACGTTGCCGAACCACTCAATTGTGCTTTGAGTTGAACAACGCCTTTTGTCCAGTCGAGCGAATCGAGTTGAATAGCTACTGCGGCCGGATTGCTCAAACAAGGTGGAATGGCGTTCTGACAAGGTGTAATGCTTACCGTAATAGCGGTTGGCTCGGTATAGCAACCATCCGTATTTCGTCCGAAAATATAATAAGTTCCAGCAACTACTGCCCCCGGCGATTGAACCGCGAGAGCCGCAATAGAAGGTCCCGTTTTAAATTCATACCGAAGACCCGAAACGTTTCCAGCCGTGATAGCTTTCGAGAGGTCAGCCGTTTGAAAAGGACATTTATTGGTCAATGTTGTCAGTAAATTCAGCTTCTGTTCGATTGACTGCACCGTCACCGACACTGCTTGAGAGCTATCACTGCGGCACGAACCAACCTGACACAATGCTTTGTAATTAATTGTTGTTGAAGGATTTACAGTTCGAAAAGGTCCCTCAACTCCATCCATCCAACGAACGATACCCACGCAGCCCGATGCCCTCAACTGAACAACTTGCCCAGCGCAAACTTCCTGCTTATCAGCGGTAATAACGGGCGCATTGGGTATAGCAACTTGTACTGAAACGGGAATAGATGGGTTGCTGGTGCAGTTATTTTGCTCGCAGGTAGCCCGAAATGTAGTTGTCTCAAGAAGATTTCCTTTCCAAACAGCACCCGTATCCTGTTCACTTCCGTCCTGATTTATCCACCGTACGGTTCCTTTACAATTCGAAGCGGTTAGCGTAACGGACTCGTTAGGGCATATAAGTTTCGACGAAGCTGTAACTGTTGGGGCAGCAGGCGTATTAACGGTCACTTTCCAGACGTCGGCGAAGCAGCTAATACAACCTGGTTTAGCCCGGCAGATAGCAGTATACTTGGTGGTTTGCTGGGGTTTTATCGTAATCGTATTGCCCGTATCACCATTCGACCAGATGACGGTACCTGTGCAGCCGGTTGCGGTTAGCACAACGGACTCATTCCGGCAAATAAATTTAGCTGATCCCGTAATGACCGGTGGGTCGGGATGCTGACATGTATCGGCCAATGGATAGGTTATCGCCATGACGTTTGGCACTGCCATCAGCCATAGGACCACCCAACCATAACTTCCAATAATTTTTTTTAGTAGCTGTTTCCTCATCAATTCATGTCGCTTAGCAGGCTTTAAGACGAATTTCATGCCAAGCCTTTTGGCAGTACAGAATATCTACTAATTGGGACATTTAAGCTACTCTTGCCATTGTTTTACCAACAAACTATCATTTTATCGTATATCAACGACAGGGAACCCTATTCCTCATAAACCATGCCAAGGTTAGGTATTTATTACAGTAACTACGTATATAATTGAGCAGGCAACTCTGGTTGTTATAAGACCATTCTGCAGAAAGAATATTTCTTACCTAGACTCTACCTTAATGGTATAAAGTTGGTCGATGCTATCAGGGAGTTCGTGCTTATTGTGTGTAACGAAAAGAATGGTTTTATCAACGAAGCTGTCGATAAGTTTCCGAGCTAGTAAAATATGCGACGAATCGATTGCCTGAAAGGGTTCATCCAGTAACAAGACGGGAGCATTTTTTAAAAAAGCCCGGATCAGCAAAATCAAGCGTTGCTCCCCGGCCGATAATGTACCAAATGGGCAATTGATAAGATGCGACAGCCCGAAATAGGTTAGCAAATTACTTAAATCAGTCTCGGTTTCAGTCGATACTTTATTGGGCGGGGTTAGCGTATCCGTCAATCCTGTTAACGCCACCTGCCGGACCGATAAACCCTGCGGGAAATACAAATGCAATTCGGGAGAAACAAAACCAATCCGACGCTTGACATCCCAGATACTCTCACCCGATTTACCACGTCGATGGCCAAAAACGCTCACATCATTGGCATACGCCTGCGGATGATCACCATAAAGCAAACTTAGCAAAACCGATTTGCCAGCCCCATTTTGGCCAAACAATGCCCAGCGTTCGCCCGTCCGTACGGCCCAATTCAGCCCGTTTAAAATGATGGTATCACCATAGCGAACGGTTACATTATTGAGTCGAAAAGCCTCCTGAAAATCAGCTACGGGCGCCTTTGTATGCAAAACAGGTGGCGTGGCATCGGGTAAATCTGGCGCAACAGGGCGATAATTTTCTTTAGGGCCTGCCCACTGCATCTGGCCATTTTTTAATTCAGCAGTATGCGTAATAAACGATGGAATATCATCTGGCTCTGTTACCAGAACAAGCGTTAGCCCATGCGTCGTGAGTTCGTCTAGCCACTGCGTTAGCTCCGCCCGAAAACCGGCATCTAAGCCCACAAAAGGATTATCGAGTAACAAAACTGACGGGTGCTTTAGAAGAGCTTTCCCAATACGGGCTTTCCGGGTCTGACCGTTGGATAGTTTAATAAATGCCCGGTCTAAAATAGGTGTCAGGCCTAATCGATCAACTAGTGCCAGCGATTCTGGTGAGTCCGTCAACTGCAAAAAGCTGCGAAGCGTTGGTATTGACTGATAAGCAGGATCATCGCTTTCCGGACTATCGCTCATGGTGGCCTGATAACGCTGCTGGTAGAAATAGCCACTATACGAAAACTTGCTGGATTCTTCTTTAAAAGAAACAAATTCAGTTGATACCCGCCGGGACAAAGTAGCTGGCCCAGCATGGAATTGACCCGAAAGCGCTTGCAGAAAAGCTGTCTTTCCACTACCAGTGGGGCCAATTACAGCCCAGCATTCACCTGAATGCAGTTGAAACGTGAGTTCTTGTACTAATGTCCGGCCACTTCTCTGGACGGTCAACTTATTTAGGGTAATTAGTGGAATCTGTTCAGACATAAAAAACGGGGCCATACCCTGCAAAGGTATAGCCCCGGTCCCATTTATTTGAGCTAGATTTTTATCGTTGCCCCTATTCCCTTGGAGGAATCGTAGTAGCAGGTGTCGTGGTCGTTGGAGTTGTTGTCGTAGTTGACGACTTACTTCTTGTCCGACGACTATTATTTCCTGTCGAGCCATTATTAGCCCGGTCGGTTGTGATATCCGTCGTTGTCGACGAGTTTGTTGTCCCGCTATTCATCGTCGGTGTTCCTGTGCCATACGTCGATGTTGGCTGATTATTGATCCCCGTTTGCGGTTGGGTACTGGTATTAACCGCAGGATTCGTGTTTATATCCGATGATGTATTGGTGCTGGTTGCAGGTGGCTGCGTTTGAATCGTACTAGGATTCGTTGTTGTTGGCATCGACGGATTTACGGTTGATGGTGGTTGCGTTTGGTTTACGCCCGTACCCATGTTCGTGTTCGTCCGTGGGCTAGTTGAGTACACACCTGTAGTACCAGTTGCACCTGCATTGGTCGACGTATTCGTTGTTTGTGCGTTTGCACCGAAGGCTATGCCAGCTACTAGCATACACCCCATTATCATTTTCTTTTTCATCGTTGAGTTTTGACTTGTTATTCTACTATACAACTATACTAATAGCAGATTGTTTTTCTATTTTTACTTTTAGTGTAAAATTTTCGAATTATTTTCAGCTACAAACATCTCGTCCTACGCGACTTGCTTGAAACAAAACCCTTAAAAAGCAGAAGTCGTAAGCAATGCGTTGCTTACGACTTCTGAAAAAGAAATTAGTATTTACAGCGAATGCTTACAACGTACCCTTTTTCATTTCTTTCACGGCGAAATCTGCAGCGCGGGCAGTTAGGGCCATATAAGTAAGCGATGGGTTTACGCAAGACGCGGATGTCATACAGGCTCCGTCGGTATTAAAGACGTTCTTCACTGAGTGAATCTGGTTGTGAGCGTTCAGTACCGACGTTTTTGGATCACGACCCATACGGGCAGTACCCATTTCGTGGATACCAATACCGGGGTGTTTCGATTCGTCGTTGTAAGGCGTTACATTTTTCAGACCGGCTGCCTCAAGCATTTCAGCGGCATCGTTCATCATGTCGATCCGCATTTTCCGCTCGTTTTCGCCATAGGCTGCATCGAATACGATCAATGGTAGACCCCATTTGTCTTTTTGATCGGGCGAAAGGGTCATACGGTTATTTGGGTCGGCAATCATTTCGCCAAAACCACCGATGCTCATCGTCCAGGGACCAGGTGTTGTCAGGCTGTCTTTGAAATCAGCGCCAAAGCCATCTGTGCCATTACCACGGCCCCAGCCACCACGACCAGCACCACCCTGATAACCGAATCCACGAACGTAATCGCGCTTATCATTGCCCCAGTTCCGGTAACGAGGAATATAGACCCCATTGGCCCGGCGACCATAGTAGTATTGATCTTCCATGCCGTCAAACGTTCCGGCAGCACCTACAGCAAGGTGGTGATCCATAATGTTCCGGCCAAGCTGATCGGATTCATTGCCCATTCCATTTGGGAAACGGTGCGACTTAGAGTTCATCAGAATTGACGTGCTGGCAAATGCCGACGCGTTCAGGAAGATAATCCGGGCATAATATTCCCGAACTTCTTTCGTATTCTGGTCAATAACCCGAACACCCGTAGCTTTTCCTTTTTCTCGTCGTACAATACTTCCGACACAATTGAATCGGGGCGAAGGGTTAGCTTACCCGTTTTCATGGCTGCTGGCAACGTTGCCGCCTGCGTACTGAAGTAGCCTCCGTATGGGCAACCACGCATACACTGGTTACGGAACTGGCAAGCCGCCCGACCCAGATCATAGTGTTGTTTCGTAGGTGCGGTTAAGTGAGCAGTACGTCCCATCGTCACATGGCGACTAGGGAATGCTTTTTCAATGCGTTTTTTCGCTTCTTTCTCCAGGCAGTTCATCTGCATGGCAGGCAGGAAGTTTCCGTCTGGCAGAACGTCCAGGCCATCTTTGTTACCCGAGATACCCGCAAATGTTTCAACTTTTGTGTACCAGGGAGCCAGGTCTTCGTAACGAATAGGCCAGTCTACACCGATCCCTTCTTTACCATTCGCCATGAAGTCTTCTTTGTTCCAGCGATAGCTTTGACGTCCCCACATCAGCGACCGACCACCTACGTGATAGCCCCGGATCCAGTCAACTTTACGTTTTTCGAGGTAAGGGTTTTCTTTATCGTTCTCAAAATGGTGCCGCCACTCTTCATTGGCTGTATAACCCGTACGCATATTGGCCCAATACTCTTCGGCAGCCATTGTTGTAATACGACCTCGGTGTGGGAAATCCCAGGGGTTATTGGTTGCTGTTACGTACCCTTCGATATGTTTAATATCACGGCCCCGCTCCAGCATCAGTACTTTCAATCCTTTTTCGGTAAGTTCTTTAGCAGCCCAGCCACCTGAAATACCCGACCCAACGACAATAGCGTCGTAGGTCATATCTTTTTTAGCGTCTATATTGAGGTTCATTCTGTGAGAAAAGTTTTACAGTTATACAGTCATAAAGTTGAAGAGTCAAAGAGTTCTTTCAGCAGCAACCCTATAACTACATAACTATACGACTCTACAACTTTTTAGATGGCCCACGCCTTCTGGCCGGGTTTGAGGGTAACGCAACCGTCGTAACGGCCCGGAACGGCTACATATTCGAGTGCTTGCGTGCAGCCGATTTCAGAGGTAAAATAACCCGTTAAGGTCAGGTCTTTCAACACAGAGAAAAACGGCGTGTATTTCTTTTTCGCATCGGGCATTTGTAGATCGGCCTGAGAACCTTCTACTTTAGCAGCAGCTTTAGCACCTGCCATTTTAGCACGTTGATCCTTATCGTCGGCCTGGAGTTTCTTCACAATCTCAATACGCTGCGTTGGATCGAGTTGTACAAACGCTTTTCCGTAGGCATCCTGGCTCAATTTATTGGTCAGCGCCAGACCTTCCAGGAAGCGTTGCTGATCATCTGCTTTGTAGCAGTCTTTCAGCAAAATATCAATCACTTCGTTCACCTTAGCCGCTTTGGCACCAGGTGTTTTCGTGGTTGGAATAATCGTATCGGCGAGTTCAGCTACGGTCGCATCCTGATCGGCCGTAAAGAAAACCGGCTGGCCTGTCAGGGAACGTCGGGCAGCCGAGGCTTCCAGCGTATCGGCCAAAGCGGGCAACGTCATTGTTGCACCGGCCAACGCTGCCACCCGCATGAGGGCGTCTCTTCTGTTCATAGGTTTAAAGCAAAATTAGACTTTCAAATAGAACGATATAAGGAACTACAAATGTATAACAATCGGAGAATGGATTGACTAATTTGGAGACGCAGTTTTAGTAGAACAGCTGTTAATTAGAATAATACTAAACAGGCGATTTAAAATCGAATTACTGATTCCAAACCGCCTGTATATGAATAAAATAGCTTACAATAACCGCTTGCTACGAATATACTGATTACACCAGTTTCAATTCCTGAACAGCCAGCCAGCTCATCAAACCAGCTCCTGTTTCCAGCGCCGATTCGTCGATGTCAAACGTTGGAGTATGAACGCCCGAGATAATGCCGCGCTCTTCGTTACGGGTTCCAAGTCGGTAGAAACAGGAGTCTACCACCTGCGAGTAGAAAGCGAAATCTTCACCGGCCATCCACAAATCAAGGTCAATTACGTTTTCGGCTCCCATATACTCGACTGCCTGCGACCGAACGCGCCGGGTTAGTTCAGGGTGATTTTTCAGGTATGGATAACCGTGCACAATCGTAAATTCGCAGGAACCACCCATCGCTTCGGCAATACCTGTGGCCAGTTTAACCATCCGTTTTTTACCCTCTGCACGCCATTCTTCATTCATGCACCGGAAGGTCCCCTGAATAGTTACTTCATTGGGAATCACGTTCGTAACCCCATCGGCAATGAATCGACCAAACGACAGAACCGATGGACTTGCAGGTGGGCAATTTCGACTGATAATTTGCTGAAGCGCTACAATGATATGCGACGCAATCAGGACGGGATCAATAAGATTATCCGGCATGGCAGCATGACCACCTTTACCCCGAACGGTCATGTATATCTCATCGGTACTGGCCATGTACATGCCTTCGCGGAAACCGATTTTACCCACCGGAATACTGGGGGCAACGTGCTGACCAAGCATGCTGGCTGGCGTCGGATTTTCCAGAACACCTTCTTTAATCATGAGCGAAGCGCCACCGGGTGCTTTCTCTTCGCCGGGTTGAAACACCAGCTTTACCGTTCCATCGAACTGATCGCGAAGTACATGCAAAATACGGGCGACTCCCAGCAAACTAGCGGTATGTACATCATGACCACAAGCATGCATGACTCCATCGACGGTCGATTTATACGGAACATCGTTAGCTTCATGAATAGGCAACGCATCCATATCCGCCCGAAGTGCAACTACGCGCGAACCAGCCGAATGGCTATTTCGACCTTCAATAATGGCTACCAACCCTGTATCAGCCACGCCTTCCTGCGGGGTTATACCAATCGCTTTTAGTTGATCGGCGACAAACCGAGCTGTGTTTTGCTCCTGAAACGAGAGTTCGGGATGAGCATGTAAATGTCGGCGGGTCTTAATTAGATCGGCCGCATATTGATGAGCGAGAGATTTTATGGAGTCAAGCATAAGAGTCTGGGCCAAGCAGGAGCTTGGCCCGTTAAATTTATCACAGGCCAAGCAGGAACTTGGCCCAGACATTACTGTGCTGTTATAAATTGATAATCATTAATAACCGTAAGCAGAAACTCCCGGTTTCCGATTTCACTACGAATTCCAGTCACTTCTTTCACTTTATTAGCCGTACGCATCAATGTGTCTTCGTCGCCTACTCGAACGATGTTGCGCACAACATTTATATCACGATCCGAAAGTAATCGAACGTCGGGAAACTGGACGATATAGTTTTCGACAAAGGGCTGTATAATAACATCGTCGAGGGTTACGGCGGGTTTAAGCCGAACAACCGTCGTCCCAGCCGCAATGTCGCCTAATCGCTGCCCTCTTCCATTAGCTGCCACCGTAATAATCGGCACGATTCCTCCCAGAAAAGCGATGGATTCGATAATCCGTAACAGCCAGCGAATGAGGTAAGCCCCCAAACCAGGTGGCGAGCCATCGAGCATAACCACCCGGATTTTCATCGCGATTTTGCCAAGACTCCGGCCGTTGAGCAACCATTCGCTAGCCAAATCGTAGACGATTACAGGAAAAAAGACCAAAATGGTATAGAAACTGTTGACTCGAAAACCCATCGAATTTGGTAGCGCAAACGTCAGTAGAATCCAACCAAAAATGATGACATAATCAATTACTGCCGCTATAATTCGTTCACCAATACTAGCGGGTTCGTATTCGAGCAGAACGTTCTGAGAAGTGCGGATTGCAACAGCCATGCTAAAAGTCAAAAGTCATTGGTCAAAAGTCGTTAGTAAGCGTGGCTCGTCAAAAAAAAATTGCAGAAAACTAAGTCCAACTTGGTTACATTGGTAAATCTTCCCTAATTTGACGCTAACGGTTTATAACTGGCGACTAAGTTTATGCGTGAAGCCCTTTTCGTTAAACGCAACACCGACAAGTGGCGTGACATAGAACAAAATCCAACCAACGATCCTGATGAGTTGACGGATCGCTTTGTGGAATTGACCGACGATTTATCGTACGCCCGAACGTTCTATCCTGACTCAAAAGTAACGCGCTACCTCAACGGATTAGCCGGGCAAATGCACCGGGGCCTGATGCAAAACCGGCGCGACGAACGAAGTCGATTTCTCACGTTCTGGAAATACGAACTGCCGCTTTTATTTCGACAATCGCACCGAATGCTGGCTCTGTCGGCGGGCATTTTTCTTGTGGCGTCTATTCTGGGCTGGGTATCGGCAGCGCATGACAACACCTTTGTTCGATTGATTCTGGGCGATCAATATGTAAACATGACGCTCGAAAACATTAAAAAAGGCGATCCGTTGGGTGTATACGGCAGTAGCGATCAGGCCAGTATGTTCGTACAAATTACCCTGAACAATATTTACGTGGCTTTCCGAACGTTTGTATTTGGACTGTTTGCTTCGTTTGGCACGATGGCCATGCTGTTCTACAACGGTGTGATGCTGGGCTCTTTTCAATATTTTTTCTACGAACGCGGTCTTTTGCTGGATTCAGTACTGAAAATCTGGATTCATGGTACCCTCGAAATATCGGCTATCGTTATTGCCGGTTGTGCTGGCCTGACCGTGGGCAACAGCTTACTTTTTCCCGGCACTTACTCCCGGTTGGAGTCTTTCAAAAGGGGTATTAAGCAGGGCCTGAAAATTGCCATTGGCCTGGTTCCTATTTTCATTACGGCTGGTTTTCTCGAAAGTTTCGTTACCCGGCTGACATTGCCTCCTCTAGTTAGTGGCAGTATTATTCTGATATCAGCAGCCTTCATTGGCTGGTACTTTATTCTCTACCCGATTCAACTAAACCGCAGGATTCAACCATGATTCAACTCTTTCAACAACGTGATTTTGGGGACAAAATCAACGTTACATTTCAATACATTACCCAGAATTTTCGCAGCCTTGCGTTAGCGCTCGTTTACATCGTCGGCCCCGTAGCCTTGCTGGCAGGCATTGCCACGGGGGTCTTCCAATCTAATATGCTTAATCTGGGAAAAATGGCAAGGAATGGCGACATCGACTCCGATAGCCCTTTTGGTGCGGGCTACGCAATGGCCTTAAGCGTTTTCTCTCCGGCTTTCTGGTTTACGATGATCTTTACGCTGCTGGCTATTTTGGTTGTAAGCCTGGTTACCTATGCACACATGAAGGTGTATGCTCGTAAAACGCAACAGAACGCTCCGATTGGCTCAGGGCCTGTAGACATTAGTGTGACGGAAGTTTGGGAAGAAATGCAGCCCCTGATTAGTCGCGCAATCGTTATCAGCGTATTGAGTTCGATCATCGCGTTTGCCGCTACGTTGTTTTTCGTGATTCCAGGCATTTATGTCGGTATTGTGTTATCGCTGGGGCTGGTCGTAACAACCTTCGAAGGGACGGATTTTGGCCAGACCTGGAACCGTTGTTTCGCGCTTATTCGGGACAAATGGTGGTCAACGCTGGGAATCATTTTCGTCATGGGGATTATCTCGGGGGTTATTGGCTTGATCTTTACCCTCCCCGCCGGGATTCTTAGCTTTTTGATTACGGCAAAACTGCTGCCCGATATGTCAGGATTTTGGCTCATTCTTGGTAATGTAGTAGCAACCGTGGGCAGCACCCTTTTGCGGTCTATCATTTATGTAGCCCTTGGCTTTCAGTATACAAATCTGGTTGAACGGCAGGAAGGTCGGGGACTACAATCAGCCATCGACTCTATCGGCACACCTACAAGTCAACCCCGCGCATCGGATGAAGGATCGTATTGAATTACGGGTTGCGGTTTACGAGTTACGCGTTGGACGATTATGTTGTCTGATCCTTTGGTTGTGCCTCTTGCTAGCCATACCACCAGCGGCTTTGGCTCAAGTACAAAAAACAACTCCTCCAGTTGCCGTCCGGGATGATCGTACTCCTCTGCAGGTACGTTACCCGGAAGCCGATCACCTGCGCGATCTCCAAACCGACCATGATTATCAATATGGCAACGATGCCCCTCCACCCGAAAACCCAATAGCCCGCTTTTTTCAGTGGTTATTTCGAAAAATCGGAGCGTTTCTTCGCAGTGAATCCTATTACAACGTTTGGCAGTACGTCATTCTGGCTGGTGTTGTCGCATTGGTAATTTACCTGCTCATGAAGGCCGAAGTGATGAAAATCTTGTTTCCTAAAAGCGCTCAATCGAGCGGCCTTGACTATGAAAATCTGGCCGAAAATATCCATGAAATTGATTTCGATGTGGCCGTTGAGGAAGCTGTCAATAACCGAAATTTCCGGTTAGCCACACGTCTGCTTTATCTACAGACACTCAAACGCCTAACCGATGCTGGTCGAATTACCTATAAGCCCGACAAAACGAATCGGCAGTATGTGTATGAGTTAGCTAATTCGCCATTACAGGCTGACTTTGAGACATTGACCCGGCAATTTGAGTTTGTCTGGTACGGCGATTTCCCAATTGATGAATCCCGGTTCGGGCAGCTTCGTCAACAATTCCGACAGTTTAATCAGCCGGTTGCTCATCAGGCTTAAACAGAAATCACCTTGCCTAAACCGAATAAATATTTCCTGATCCTGCTAGCAACGGTAACGGCCTATATGCTCTTTGAGTATTACCGCCCCAAGCCGATTGACTGGAGGTCAACTTATCAGAACGATGACAAAGTGCCGTTCGGAACCCAGGCGTTGTTCGAGCTTTTGCCAGATGCTCTTCCACAGTCGACGGTGAAGATGACACGGCTGCCCATTTACAACTTTCTGGGCGAGACGAAACTCCCTTCGCTCAGCAATTACCTGTTTATCAATGAAGACTTTAAAGCCGATAGTATTGAGCAGGGGCAACTCCTGGCGTATGTAAACAGAGGCAATACCGTCTTCATTTCGGCGTACAATCTGCCTGATTCACTTTGTGCGAAATTGGGATTTAAGGCAGACGTAAAACCGAATAACAAAGCCGATACAACCCTCAGGCAGAACTTCGTCAATCCAAAGTTGCATACGGCGAAGGGCTATAATTTCTTCCACGACGACGGTCGTAATTTCCTGATGATCAAAAAACCGCAGAACATCACTATTCTGGGTCGTAACGCTCGTAAAGAGCCTATTTTCATTCGGGTGCAGTACGGGAAAGGGCAGTTTTTTATCCAGAACCTACCGTTGGCGTTTACGAACTATTACGTACTGAGCACCAAGACATCGGACTACGCGTTCAAAGCACTTTCTTATTTGCCCGTTCGTCCTACCTACTGGGATGAATACCAGAAACAGGGACGATTCGATGAAGATCAGCAATCAATTTTCCGATATGTTCGTTCACAACCCGCCCTCAACTGGGCTTACTATCTGGTTGTCTTTGGGTTAATTTTCTACGCCATCTTTGCCGGAAAACGCACGCAGCGCATTATACCCATTATCGAATCGCCTAAAAACACATCGCTCGATTTTGTGAAAACCGTTGGGCGCATGTATTTTCAACAGAGCGACCACGACAACCTCGCGCGCAAGAAAATCCAGTACTTCCTGGCCGATCTACGCGAACGCTACGGCCTAAACACAACCGTTTTAGACAAAGAATTTACCGAAACGTTAGCCCGAAAAAGTGGTGCATCCATAGACGAAACAGCAGAGTTAGTGCGGCTCCTTCGCGACGCCCAACGCAGTATCTCGCTCTCGGAATTTGATTTGTTAACCCTGAACCGAGCAATGGAAAAACTTAAACAAACTATCTGACCGTAGAATGTCTGAACCAGGATTTTAACAAGATTGAAAAGATTCGAAGATTCACTGATTATCGCTTCTTCAATCATATTAATCTTTTCAATCTTGCTAAAATCCTGGTTCAGACATCTCGGTTCAGACATACTTTATGGATTCATTCGAAACTCGTTTAGACCTTACGTCCCTCACCGCTGCGGTTGAGGCTATCCGCACTGAAGTTGGTAAAGTCATCGTCGGGCAACACCAAACGGTCGATTTACTGTTAACGGCTCTACTCGCTGATGGGCATGTGCTCATTGAAGGCGTACCGGGCGTGGCCAAGACATTAACGGCGAAACTGTTGGCAAAAACGATGTCGGTAGGTTTTAGCCGGATTCAGTTTACGCCCGACTTAATGCCCGCCGATGTTCTGGGAACATCTGTTTTCATGCCCAAAACGGGTGATTTCTCGTTCCGACAAGGCCCTATTTTTTCGAATCTGGTTCTGATTGATGAAATCAACCGCGCTCCTGCCAAAACACAGGCCGCCTTGTTCGAGGTGATGGAAGAGCGGCAGGTCACAAATGATGGCACAACGTATCTGCTCAATGAGCCATTCATGGTGCTGGCCACTCAGAACCCCATTGAGCAGGAAGGCACCTACCGATTGCCCGAAGCACAACTTGACCGTTTTCTGTTCAAAATTGTCGTTGGTTATCCAACGGCAACTGAAGAAGTAGATATTCTGCGAGGTCATCATCAACGCCGGAACCTGTCAGATGCTCTTGAGGCCGTCAACGCCGTACTTACTGCTGAACAACTGGCCACATTACGCAATCAGGTGCACCAGGTTCACGTTGAAGATAAGCTATTTGATTACATTGCCCAGATTGTACAGGCTACCCGTGCTAACAAATCGCTGTATCTGGGCGCATCACCCCGTGCATCGGTGTCGCTGCTGAATAGTGCTAAGGCACTGGCTACGCTCCGAGGTCGTGACTTCATTACCCCCGAAGATGTTCAGGAATTGGCAGCCCCTGTGTTACGCCATCGGGTTTTGCTTACGCCTGAACGTGAAATGGAAGGCGGAACTGCTGATGAGGTTGTAGCACAATTGGTCCAAAAAATTGAGGTGCCAAGATAGAGATGAATAATTCACAATGTATAATGAATAATGGTAGACAAACCAGAAGTGGCCTTGTCTCTCTTATTATTCATTGTGCATTATTCATTATTCATTATTCATTCACATTTGCCCAAACCCCCACCCGGGAGCAACTGACCGGTACCTGGATTGGCGTACATACCGAATGGGATCTGGATTTCACTTGCACCTTACCGATTTATCTTCAGTTAGAGGCTGACAGTACCTATCACCTCGGCCTCATTGATGGATCGGCGGGTAAGATAACCTCAACGTGGGCTATCCACGGCGAGTCAGTACGGCTGGACACAATCCATTATGCCCCTAAGCTCGTCACGTTACAGAACGATCTACTACGAATCGGGACGAACTATCCAATGCTTTTTAGGCGATTTAACGACTTTCCACTCGATTCGGCAACCGTCTATCAACAGCTAAATGGGCGTATCTGGCAATCCGACAGTCTAACCATTTCTCTTTTTGCCAATGGTCAGGCGAGTTTAGAAAATATAGGAACCAAACAGCGAACGGCACACTTCTGGCGACTAGCTCAATTTGACCGATCTGTATTTCTGGTTATTCTGGGAAACCAAACTAATTGGGACAGTGGCTATAAAGTAATCTGGCAACTTAGCAGCGTAGCCACCAACTTGCTACAGGCTATTGGCTGGAATGGGTGTCGGATAGCCGCCGAACCGTTTCGATTCGTTAGAAATCTATCGGCGGTAGAGACATGCAAACCCAGTGGTTTTCAGACCTGCGATAACTGCTTCCGGTCAATATGGGCTGAGTCTATGCTTACGCGTGGACAGAAACGGTATGACATCATTCAGCTATTTACCAAGCATTATCAACCCATTAATCAGACGGGAGAGTCAGGGCTTGTACGTATTCAGTTTGTAATAAATTGTTCGGGCGAAAGCGGGCAGACGGAAGTAAATGGGTTTGATGAAGACTATTGTCCAAGGCAATTCGACTCCCGAATTACCAACCAACTGCTGGCCATCTGTCGCGACTATATCGTCACCGATCAATCAATCCGTCAGCCAGATAGTAATCGAGACCTGTTCCACGATGCTTTCATTTCACTCGCATTTCGGTTTAAAGACGGGCGTATAACGGACATACTACCATGATGCGACTCTGTTTTTTTTGCTGGCTCTTGCCGCCACTATCTGTGCTCGCTCAGGACAACGAACGCATCTTAAAATCCTTCGCGTCGACGCTAGCCGCGAACCGATCAGCCCAGACAAGATTCTTTTTTGGGGAAAGGCGGGAGAGGGTCCGCTCAGATACGTTGTCGGCCAATACGCAGAATTTTCGGCATAGGGCTTTTAATTATGTGTGGGCAAAAGACTATGAACAGGCAGTTGTGTGGCTGGAAAAAACGACTGCGCTTTCACCAAAGGAACATGGTATTGTCGGCGAATTCTATCTGACTCAATTTCACGACTATCCGCGTGCGCTGACACATTTTAATGCGTACGATGCGCTAACACCTAACTTCGATGACATCGTCGGCTACAATCCGGTAAGCTATATGCGTGGGTTAGCCTATCGAAGTATGGGAAACCACGAGAAGGCAATTGAGCAATTTTCGATAGCGATTGAACCATTAGCCGCTAAGCATGGTGACGAATGGGTTAATTATCGACATTTTGTAAGCCGGGCCGTTAGCTATATCGCGACCCAACAACCCGAGAAAGCCTTAGCAGACCTAGAAAAAGCCGGCAAAAATTACAAGCGGAGTGCCCTTGTCCAATACCACCGCGGGCGAGCCTTGCTCCTATTGAATCGAACAGCCGAAGCTAAAACAGCCTTTCAGGATGCTTCCTTTTTCTTCAAAGCCCTCCGAGCCGAGCGTAGAGGGGATTATCAGGAAGATGATTTCAACCCCATCTATGAGATCGAAATTGACGAGATTATCAGTCAATTAAAATCCAAACCGTAGCGAAATAGTTAATGACAACTTTTTATGAACGAATAAAAACGGTTCTGGATGGCGCTCGTCAGCATGCATACCGAGCTGTTAATTTTGCTATGGTCGAGGCTTATTGGCACATTGGCCAGCTTATTGTCGAAGAAGAACAACAGGGGAATAGTCGTGCGGAATATGGTAGTGGCCTCCTAAAATACCTCGCCCAGCGCCTGACAAATGATTTTGGAAAAGGGTTTGATGAACGAGAAATGCGCCGAATTCGGCAGTTCTACTTGACCTTTCAGATTCGGGACGCGTTGCGTCCCGAATTGAGTTGGACTCACTACCGCTTGTTATTAAAAGTGGAAAATGCTGATGCTCGAATTTGGTACATTCAGGAAACAGCAAGCCAAAGTTGGAGTAGCCGGGCGCTAGAACGGCAAATTAACTCATTCTATTATGAACGTTTGCTAGCGACCCGTGAGGCTGACCGCCCCGATGTTAAACGAGAAGCCAATGAGAAAACGAGTTCCCTTAAGTTAGAACCTAGAGACATTCTCAAAGATCCATACATTCTGGAGTTTCTAGACCTGAAACCGAACTGGAAAATTTATGAAAAAGAGCTCGAACAAGCTCTTTTAGACAATTTACAGACATTTATGCTGGAGTTGGGGAAAGGATTTGCCTTTGTGGCTCGCCAGAAACGTATGCTCGAAGGGGACGATAATTTTCGGATCGACCTAATTTTCTACAATTATATTCTTCGGTGCTTCGTACTTATTGACCTTAAAATTGGCAAACTAACTCATCAGGATATCGGGCAGATGGATATGTATGCTCGCATGTACGAAGAACAAGCCAAACAACCAGACGACAATCCTACAATTGGATTAATTCTCTGCACCGAGAAAAATGAGACGGTTGTCAAATATTCTGTTCTGAACGGAAGTCAGCAACTGTTTGCCTCCAAATACAAATTGTACCTTCCGACTGAGGAAGAATTGATGGCCGAAATCGAACGCGATAAATACTTACTTGAACAAAACCGCAGAAATCAATGAAGGCTATCCGTTCTCTTTTTATTGCTACACGCTTGTGGTTCGGCTTAATTGCGCTTGTGTTGTTGTTTGTGGCTGCCTACGCTTTTCCAATCCTGTTTTCGCTGGTGAAAGTAGCCTTTGCTGTTTTTATGGCGATGATTGGGCTGGACTTCTGGTTACTCTTTTTTAGCAAGAGTCAACCGGCCGGGTTAGCTTTCTTTGCCCGTCGCGAAGTGCCCGAACGCTTGTCGAACGGCGACGAAAATCCGCTTACAATCTACCTCGAAAACCGATACTCATTCCGAACCGATGTAGAGCTTATCGATGAAATCCCGTTTCAGTTTCAACGGCGTAATGTACTCTTCCGAGCCCGCTTGAACCCGCGCGAAAACCAGGCAATTCGCTATGAACTTCGCCCCACACGCCGGGGTGAATACAATTTCGGAGCCGTAAATGTATTTGTGCTATCGCCCTTGGGTTTGCTGAAACGACGGTATCAGTTTGAACAGGGAAAAATGGTGGCGGTTTATCCTTCGTTTTTGCAGATGCGCCAATTCGAACTTCTGGCAGCTACCAATCGCCTGAATGAAGTCGGTGTAAAGCGAATCCGACGTATTGGTCATAGTATGGAGTTTGAACAGGTTCGTCCCTACTCTACTGGCGACGATGTACGAACCATTAACTGGAAAGCGACCTCTCGCCGAAGCGATTCGCAAGGGGCTTCCCTGATGATCAATGCTTTTCAGGATGAGCGTTCACAGCCTATTTACTGCCTGATTGACAAAGGTCGCGTCATGCAATCGCCATTTGATGGATTGACACTGCTTGATTATGCCATCAATGCCAGTCTGGTTTTAAGCAACATTGCGTTGATCAAGCAAGACCGTGCAGGCGTGTTGACATTCTCCGATCACATCGGCCAGCTATTACCTGCCGAGCGCCGAACCGGGCAAATGTTGAAAATTCTGGAGTTGCTTTATCGCCAGAAAACCCGCTTTCTAGAGACGGATTACGAAAGTTTGTATGCCGGTGTCCGGGCGCACATTCGGCAACGGAGTCTGCTACTGTTATTTACAAATTTTGAAACGATGAGCGGCATGCAACGTCAACTGCCCTACCTCCGTCGATTAGCCAAAGATCACCTGTTACTGGTAATTTTCTTTGAGAATACGGAGTTACGCGCGCTCATCGATAAGCCAGCCACTGATACCGAACACATCTACATGAAAACAATCGGAGAGAAATTCTCTTTCGAGAAAAGGCAGATTGTGAAGGAGTTAGGGCAATACGGTATCCAGACGATATTGACGGCACCACAAAATCTGACAGCCAATACGGTTAATAAATACCTGGAATTGAAATCCAGGGGTATGATTTAGTCTTTGTCATGCTGACGGAGGAAGCATCTTATAGTATCCTAATGAGTGAATAAGGGAATCTTAAGATGCTTCCTCCGTCAGCATGACAAAAAATACTAATTATCTCCCAAGCCGCCCTTCACCGATTCATAATTGGACTTAAGACGTCCCATTTCTTTGGCTAGAAAGGTTTGCAACTGGCGATTGAACTCTTCCTGTTCGTCACCCGACAAAGAGGCATAAAGATCTTTTAATTCCTGATTGATGGCCGCTCGTTCGGCATCATCGGCCGCATTGATGGATCGGTAGTGGTATTTTTTAAAATCGTATTGAGTCATGTTGTCGCTATACTCCTTCAGGCAAATTGGCAAAAACCTCTTTTAGAGGTATCTGCAAACCATCAATATTAATTAATTCATCAAGTACGGTATAAGCCGTTTCAGTCCAAACATTTGCCTGTTCGGTACGTCGGCAAACGATCACTTCACGGTCAAATGGATCAATGAATACAAGCTCCTGTACTGTATCCATTTGTTCATATTTTCGTCGCTTAGCTCCTAAATCATAGTTAAATGTTGATTCAGAAAGAATTTCAACGATCATATATGGATTTGTAATAATGGATCGAGATTTTCCTTCAAAAACCGGATTACCCTTTACAACCAGTACATCGCCATTGTAGTGTCCTTTCCGACCCTCCTTTCGAATACCAGCATTACTGCCAGCGACATAAATTTGTTTACCTGTATAAAACCCTTTTAACAAAAAAATTAATTGGCTAACTAAAAGCTCGTGGATAAACGTAGCTAATCCTATTATGATAATCTGACCATTATGATACTCAATATTGTAATCAGTTTCCAGTAGAAACTCCTCAAATTCTTCCCATGATGCTGGTACAGCAACTAGCTTTCCTGTTTCCAGTCCCATCACCTGTTTATCACTCAGCCGTACTTTCTCTAAAGCCTGCATAGATTATCCATCTGCTTTTTAGTAAAGATACAATAACCCATAATAAAGCAAAAGGCTCTTCCTAAGTGAAAGAGCCTTTTGCTTTATTATATAATTTACGAATTCATCAACTCGCGCTGTGCCTTCAAGCGGGCTTTCTCAATTCGGCCCGACACGATGATACTAACTTCATACAACATGGCTAGCGGCAAGGCAACCAGAACCTGACTGTAAATATCGGGCGAAGGTGTAATGATACCAGCCACCACCAGAATCACAATCCAGGCATGCTTCCGGTATTCGCGCATGAACTTCGGCGTCAGGATACCTACTTTCGATAACACGTACGCAATCATCGGCATTTGGAAAATCAACGCACAACCCAACGACAGCGTAACCAGAATACCAATGTAAGAGGTAATGTCAAATTGGTTTTTGATATCAGGAGTAATCTGATAATTCGCTAAAAAGTTGATTGCCAACGGCGATACAATGAAATAACCGAAGAAAAGGCCGAGCAAAAATAGCAGCGACACAAAGAAAACAGCCCCACGGGCGGCTTCCTTTTCAACATTACGTAAACCGGGCTTGATAAACCGCCATAATTCCCAGAAAGCATAGGGAAATGCAAAACATAAGCCGATAATGGCCGATGAGGTCAACGCCATCGTGAACTGATCGGAAACGCCCAACGCCTGAAGTTCAAAATTGAGCTTTGTAACGCATAGGTCTGTATAGCCAGAAATTTCTGACAGTTTACACATCATGCGATACGTCCAAAAATCAGGATTTTTGGGACCCATAATCACGATCCGGAATATATCTTCGATATAGACGAATGCAATCAGGGCGAACACAAAAATAGACCCAACGGCGCGGATGATGTGCCAGCGGAGTTCTTCCAGATGATCCAAAAAGGACATTTCCTTGCCTTCTTCAGATTCTATCTCTTCGTCAGTCAGTTGGTCGAGTGGCATTGTATTGTTTTAATTGCGAATGATAGAATGAGTGAATGATAGAATAAATAGATAGCGAATGGTATTACTCACCACTGCGGCAGACCATTCATTATATCATTCACTCATTCACAATTAACTTTTATAGAGCGGAAACGCTTTCATCCACTCGTTAATTTCTTCTTTAACGGTCGAGAGTACGCTTTCGTTGTCGTGATTCATCAGCACCTTGTCGATATATACGACAATTCGTTCCATGTCCGATTCTTTCAGGCCACGAGTCGTCATAGCGGCCGTTCCAACGCGCATACCCGAAGTTACCATCGGCGATTTATCGTCAAACGGAACCATGTTTTTATTGATCGTGATATCTGCCTTAATAAGCGTATTTTCGGCCAATTTACCCGTCAAACCTTTCGAACGCAGGTCAATCAACATCAGGTGGTTATCCGTACCACCCGAAATGATTTTGTAGCCCAGATTCAGGAATGAATTGGCCATGGCTTGTGCGTTAGCTTTTACCTGAACAGCGTAATCGTAGAAATCGTCGCTTAACGCTTCGCCAAACGCAACTGCTTTTGCAGCAATAATGTGCTCCAATGGACCACCCTGCGTTCCAGGGAATACACCTGAATCCAGCAGTGAGGACATCAAACGCGTTTCACCTTTTGGAGTTTTAATACCGTATGGGTTCTCGAAATCATTCCGCATCATGATAATGCCGCCCCGTGTACCGCGCAGCGTTTTGTGCGTAGTCGTTGTCACGATATGCGCATGCGCTAATGGATCATTCAATAAACCTTTAGCGATCAGACCTGCTGGGTGGGATACGTCCGCTAATAAAAGAGCACCTACTTCATCGGCAATAGCGCGAAGCCGGGCATAATCCCAATCGCGGCTATAAGCCGAAGCTCCACAGATAAGTACTTTAGGCCGTTCGCGTTTAGCGGTTTCTTCAACAACATCGTAATTGATAACGCCTGTTTCCTGCTCAACACCGTAGAATGTCGGACGGAAATATTTACCCGAAATATTGACCGGCGAACCGTGCGTTAAGTGACCACCATGCGACAGGTTAAATCCCAGAATGGTATCGCCAGGTTGCAAACAAGCCAGGAATACCGCCGTGTTCGCATTGGCACCAGAGTGTGGCTGAACGTTAACCCAGGTAGCCCCAAAGAGTTCTTTTGCCCGGTTGATCGCGATTTGCTCAACCTGATCAACTACTTCACAGCCACCATAATACCGTTTGCCAGGTAGTCCTTCAGCATATTTATTAGTCAGAACACTTCCAGCGGCTTCCATCACGGCAGGCGACACAAAATTTTCGGAAGCGATCAATTCAATACCCGACTCCTGCCGGTGTTGTTCTTTAGCAATCAGGTCGAACACCTGCGAATCGCGGGTGGTATTGGTGACGGTCGTCATCAGTATGAACGGTTTATTTGATTGATTGTCTGTTTGGTTAATAAAACCTTAGCCAACAAACGGGCAGAAAACCAAACATCTATTTCAGAACAAAGGTACGGCAGAAAACGGTAGAATAGACTGTCGATGTTCAGGACAATGCCGACAAAATCCAGGTCCTGCGTCGCACAGTTTACCGATATCGAATTTCATTGGTCATTAAACCTTTGCAAAGCAGGTTTATCTTAAAGAAAAGGCACATACCGACAACATTATTTATCGGTTTGAGTTGAAAGATGTGCTTCAGTAAACTTACTAGTAACGATATGAAAACTATGAAAAATCGATCGAAAGTATGGGTGCTGGCGGCATTGCTGTTGCCCGCTCTTATGTCAGGTTGTGCTACTACAGCAACAACTACCGTACAGGGTCCTCCACCCGCTCGTGTTGAAGTAATTCCTGCCGCACCATCGGCTCGACATATCTGGATTCCTGGCCATTACGTACGCAGAGGTCGTAATTATGTATGGGTTAATGGATTTTATAAAGTAGCTCCCCCTCGTTACAATGCCTGGGCAGCTGGACACTGGCAGCAAACCCGCCGAGGCCCCGTTTGGGTTGAAGGCCACTGGCGATAATTGATCGAACGCTGATTTTTAGGATTGATATGATGACACAAGATCATTTTAATCCTAAAAATCAGCGTTCGATTTCATTTCCCCTTCGCCACAGCTTGATATTGAAAGGGCGTCATGCCCGTGTTGAGTTTGAACTGTCGGTGAAAATGGGAACTGTTATTATAACCGCACTCCAGGCCAATCTGCCCAATACTAATATCGACATTCATTAACAGTTTGCGGGCATGACCAATCCGAAGTTCGTTGAGATATTCGACAAACGTTTTTCGGGTGCGATTTTTGAAATAGCGGCAAAAAGCGGCCGGAGCCATCCCCGCTACTGATGCGATCTGTTCAATACGAATTTCTTCCCGAAAATTGAGCAGCATAAACTCCAGTACTCGCTTCATCCGCTCGGTTTCAGCGGCACCGGGAGCCAGTTGATAGCTGTCGCTGGCCAATAGCTGGGCTTCCTGATCTGCAGCTAGTTGGTTTAAAATAGCCAGCAAACTTAACATCTGCGTCAATCCGGTTTGTTCAGTCAACTGCACCATCAACAAAGCTACTGACTGGCTACTAGCCGGACTAAAATGCAGACCATAACGCGCCCGGTGAAGTAATTGACGTACAGCCTCTGCTTCGGGCATAGCTGCCAGCAATCGCTCATCAAAAGCAGCGGGAAACTGTACCACCACCGACTCTGCTCGTAAATCTGGCTTATTTTGGTAAAACTCCTCATCATTTCGCCAGAAATGTGGCAAATCTGGCCCAAGCAACACAAGATCGCCCGCCTGAAAGGACTCAACATGGTCGCCCACAAAACGCCGGCCATAGCCGCTAATAATATACGTCAACTCGTATTCGGGATGGTAATGCCAAGGCGCATCGAAGTATGGCAACTGAAATCGCCTGATTAGTGCCGAGCTCTGCTCACTAATCATTACTTTTTCGAAAAGTGCTTTCACTGAGTGCGCTATTTTAACCTACTTATTCCTTATATAACGAATACAGAATCAAAATTAGACACAAATCTGCAAAAACTCTATTCTAATCGTGTAATAATACCAGGTAGCTTTGTGGTGTTAGACTATTCCTAAACCTACTCTATCGAACGGGCAATTGCACGAAGCTGTATACATGTTATGCCGATACAGCTTTGTGCGAGAGCCCTTTTATATCACACACTACTCATCAATCAATGGAAGCTACGATCGATAAAGAAACTCTACTCAACGAACTGGACGCCTATTATACAGTTAGTCCCGAAGCCATCGATTTCTATCGTCAACATGGCTATGTAAAACTCAAGCATGTCCTGAGTCCAGACGCGCTGGCCTATTACGGCGATATTATTACGGATCTGGTTTTTCGACTCAATACGCTCATCAAACCAATGGAGGAGCGCACCACCTATGAGCGGGCGTTTTTGCAGATCATGAATCTCTGGCGAGAAGATGAGCAAGCGAAAGAGTTCGTTTTCTCGAAGCGACTAGCCAAAATCGCAGCCGACCTAATGGGGGGTGAAGGTGTAAGATTATATCACGATCAGGCTTTATACAAAGAACCTTCAGGTGGCATTACCCCCTGGCACGCCGACCAGTTTTACTGGCCGCTTGCTTCGCCGAACACAGTTACCGTCTGGATTCCGTTGCAGGATACACCGATGGAAATGGGACCTCTTGCCTTTGCCGAAGGAAGCCAGCATGTTGAAATTGGCCGCGATATTGAAATCAGTGATGACAGTGAAAAAATCCTATCTGATACTTTACAAAAATTAAATTTCAACGTTCACGATACGCCATTTGAGTTAGGCGAAGTGAGTTATCATGCGGGTTGGACATTCCACCGCGCCGGGCCTAATGTATCCGATCGTCCACGCAAGGTGATGACCATGATTTATATGGATAAAGATCAGGTTGTGATGCAGCCTCGCAATGAATATCAGGTTGCTGATCATGCCACCTGGCTCAATAATGCGCCCGTTGGAACTAATCCGCAAAGCGAGATAAATCCAGTTTTGTTTAGTTATTAGTCATCAGTTACTAGCAATTAGTCGCCAATCGATAGTCTGGAATAGGCAAGCATTTTCAGGAATGCAGTCTATTACAAACTACCGATTGGCGACTATTATTTTTTTATGGAAATATTTTTGCTGTATTTCTGTTGTTCCAACAAACCATCAACTTACCCAAAGCGGGATGAAATCAATTCTTGCGCTTGCGGTGTGGCTCTTGCTACCCCTAGCTACGTTTGCCCAGATTCTAAAACCAGTCACCTGGAGCTACAAACCAGCCAAAACTACTGCCAAAGTTGGCGAGGTCATTGAGTTACGTTTTACGGCCAATGTCCAAACCGGTTACCACATTTATTCCTCGGATGTTAACCCGAAAATTGATGGGCCTCTCCCAACAGTCATTAAGCTTAACCCCAACAAAAGCTTCGAACTGGTTGGAAAGGTAAAGCCAGTGAGTAAAGTCGAAACCAAATACGAAGAGGTATTTGAGGGCGATACGTATGTAATGCATGGCGCAGCTCAATTCTCGCAACGCATTAAAATTCTTAGCGATAAGCCTATTATTGAAGGTAATGTCGACTATCAGGTTTGTACAGACAAAGACGGCCAGTGCATTCCAGGAAACGAGGATTTCGCCATTACAGGCTTGGTTGTTAGTGCGCCAACTACTGCTACAACCGCTGTAGCATCAACGCCAACCGAGGCCTCAGCAGTTACCAAACCAACCTCCGAAACAGAAGTTGCGGCTGCTACCCCAGCCCCTGCCCTGACAGCGACAGAAGCCGTTAAAGCTGAAGAACCTACGGTTAAGGAAGCCGTTAAAATCCCGGACTTGTCGGTGGAAGGCACAAAAAATACGCCCCAGGATTCTCTAGGAGGCTTTTTACTGGCCGCTTTCCTATCGGGGTTGGTCGCGTTGCTTACTCCTTGCGTATTCCCGATTATTCCGGCTACAGTGAGTTTCTTTACGAATCAGCAAGGCGGCATGTGGAAAGCCTTTCTATACGGTGCCTTTATCATTGGTATTTACGTGCTGATTGGCACCGTGGTCTCTCGATTCAACGGCCCAGCTTTTGCTAATTTTGTTAGTACACACTGGCTGCCGAACCTTATTTTCTTTGCGACTTTCTTCATTTTCGGTCTTTCCTTCCTGGGCCTTTTTGAAATTGTCCTACCGAACTCGCTCATTAATAATGCCGATGCCCGTTCGGAGAAGGGTGGTATTGCCGGGATTTTCTTCATGGCTTTTACGTTGGTTCTTGTGTCGTTTTCGTGCACCGGGCCAATTGTCGGTAGCTTGCTGGTTGCATCGGCAGGTGGTGAAGTGGTGAAGCCCATTTTGGGAATGGCTGCATTTTCGTCGGCCTTCGCCATACCCTTTACGCTGTTTGCCGCCTTTCCACAATGGATGAAAAGTCTACCTCGTTCGGGTGGCTGGCTCAACTCCGTGAAAGTCGTTCTGGGCTTTATTGAATTGGCGCTTGCCCTTAAATTCCTGAGCATTGCCGATCAGGTTTACCATTGGCATTTACTCGACCGGGAAGTTTTCCTGGCGATCTGGATTGTCATTTTCGCACTGGTTGGATTTTATTTCTTGGGAAAACTTCGCCTGCCACACGATAGCGAGGTCAAGTTTATTAGTGTCCAGAAACTCCTGTTAGCCATCGCGACGTTCTCATTTGTGGTCTACATGATTCCTGGTTTATGGGGTGCTCCGTTGAAAGCATTATCGGGCTATTTACCCCCCGAAACATCACAGGATTTCAATTTGCACGGCAAATTTTCTAACGGTGCTCAACAGTCACCAGGACTAGCAGGAAGCGGCCCCATCCGACATGCCGATCTGTTTCACCTGCCACACGGCTTACAAGGATTTTTCGATTACAAACAGGCATTAGCCTATTCGAAGAAAGTAAACAAGCCTGTGTTTATTGATTTTACCGGACATGGTTGTGTAAACTGCCGGGAAATGGAAGCCCGTGTTTGGTCGGACCCCGCCGTATTGTCGCGACTTCAGAATGATTTTGTGGTACTAGCTCTCTACGTTGACGACAAAACCGATCTTCCTGAAGCCGAATGGTATACCTCCACCTACGACCAAAAGGTTAAAAAAACGATTGGTTCCCAAAACGCTGATCTGCAAATCACAAAATACAACAACAACGCCCAACCGCATTACTGCCTGGTAAATAGCGACGGAAAACTGCTGGTAGCCCCTAAAAACTACGACCGTGATATAGCTAACTTCGTCGCGTTTCTGGATTCAGGGAAGGCGAAGTTTTAACGTAACGCGGACATCCTGTCCGCATTGTTATAGTTAGACTATGCGGACAGGATGTCCGCGTTACACAAAAAATCCCCGCCATGTTCTGGCGGGGATTTTTAATTGATAGATACTTAAGGCGTCGATTAAGCAGCGGCTTCGGCTGGAGCAACCTGCGATTGTACTAATTCCATATCGGGTTTCGATTGATCGGAAACGGGGACACGGCCACGCTCTTTA
The DNA here is from genome assembly GCF_014117325.1 of Spirosoma foliorum. Classification (NCBI taxonomy): domain Bacteria; kingdom Pseudomonadati; phylum Bacteroidota; class Cytophagia; order Cytophagales; family Cytophagaceae; genus Spirosoma; species Spirosoma foliorum. The sequence goes on from NZ_CP059732.1 coordinate 6,820,877, forward strand.
CGAACAATACGCGAATAAAGTGATATCTCCTGATCGAATAGGAAAAGGAAGAATAGCTTCACAAACGATGTATGATATTTCAGCGACTCGTAATACTCGGGAGCCGATTTCTTAATTTCGGGTAGCTTATTCCAGGGAATAGACGGAAAATCGTGGTGCTCATTGTGGAACCCAACGTTTAAGTTAGGGCCATTAAGCGGGCCGTAGTAGCTGTAGGTCTCCTGCTGTGGGTCAAGCGTCAAGAAGTGCTCCTGAGCCCAGCGCGCACCCAATGGGTGAAGGCCAACCGAGAAGAAAAGACACAGCACCATGAAAGCCAATGCTTTCCAGCCAAACAAGGTTACAATCAGTACGTCAAATGTGATCTGAACAATAAAATTGGCAATTACCCATTTATCAAAAACGGCTAATTCTTTCATCCGCAGCGTACGAATACCCTGAAAAATAGGATAGAACAACAACCAGATTGCCTTACCAATAGCGTAATTTTTGATTAACCGAGCCTCATACCAGTCCGGCAAATCGGCATCCAGTTCGTGAACCCCCTGAAAAGCATGGTGCTTGATATGGAAATTCTTAAACGTTAGTGCCGTTGGGAATACAGTTGGTAGGTTTGCAAAAATAGCTGCCCATGCATTAGCTGTGGGCTTCTTGAAAATCAGGTTATGAGCCGCTTCGTGAATACAAACGAATAGCGTATGTGCCGGGAATGCCCCAATAAACCAGGCAGCCGCAACTACAATCCACCACGATTGGTCACGAACGAGCCAGGCCATACCCGTCATCAGAACTACACAAAAGGCAGCCACCCAAAACGTATTCGGGTTTTTCTGACCGATCAGTTTCTTGATTTCGGGGTGAGATTTAAGGATTTGTCGAGTACGAATTCGGTGTGGTTCGGTGGTGTTCGACCGAACAAAATCAGTTAATGCTGCCATAAATAAGGTATCGCCAGTACAAATACAGTGAATACGAATAGTAAAATTAACACATTTTCAACTAGTAACGCTATTAATTCTCCCGAAAAATTCCTGACTTTAATCATATTTTCCTGTAAACGAGAAAGGCGAAACGGAGCCGTCTCGCCTTTACTAATTCAGGTTGATTCAACAAAAAACATAAAACTCTTTATATACACGAGGAAATACCTCATCTATCTAATATCCAATTGGGAATGAATAGCCCAACGAAAAAGCAACTCCGCGATTCCGAACATTGACATTTACGACGGGTACTTGAATCTGACGCGTAAAGCCATTTGTGTAACGGCCTTCGATAAAGAACTTACCAGCACCCGCATCGAACGCGAGACCAAGGCCACCTACAGCGCTAACATCCCAGCGGTTCAGCATACCGCCATAATTGACGTCTATATCGTAAGGCTTTGTCGTAATCAGGCCCGAAGCCCGTGTCCGAATACGACCATCGAGCGCGTAACTTACAGAAGGCCCTGCAATTAAGTAAGGTTGAACGGGGCCATCAGACAGGTTAAATTTAAAGAGCAAGGGCACTTCAAGTTGTTGAGATTGATAGGCAATGGTAGCTCCTATTGGGAGATTAAATCCGCCAAGATTCAGATCAATACCTTCTTTAATAGCCACGCCTTTTTGTACATAAGCGATTTCGGGTCGGAATGAGACGCGCTCACTCAATGGAATATCTAAGAAAAGAGCCGCTGTTGGGCCAATTGTCGGATGAAAATCAGGCATCATACTGCCAAGAAAGTCGGGTTTTGAGGCAAACCCAGCATTGGCACCACCGCGGATACCAACCTGAACCTGAGCAACAGAAATTTGGGTAACAAATAAGCCAAAGAAGGCAAGAACACCGGCAAGCACAATTCGTTTCATGGTATTATAGGGAAAATTGACTAGAAAATGAGAACCTGAAATTGATTGCGTAAAACGTCGGCGATAGGCGAAGTAGTTATTGTTTTTGCGATTATGCCTGTTAGAGGAAGCCATTGCCGAAAGGATTAACCAGTCCATAAAAAAAATTTATGCGTGTTTATCGTCAGCCCTTATTTCGTCCTCATTTACTAAATGTTTATTACTGGCAATCAGTAGTTTGTATTTTTTCTTGAAAACATTGTAGCGTCCTTGTAACTTTACCAACTACCTATAATCTTAACCTAACGATGAAGTATATTAAGCCAACTAAATTCAGCTACCTGCCTAAGTTTCTGATGCCGTTGGACTTACTGGGCCTATTTGAGTGCGATCCATTCGGTAGTTCACTGTTAATCAGAAGAATACTTATTGGTATTGTTGGGTGGTTAACCTATGCCCGCTATACGGTTGTGAACCGGATTGAGATCGAAGGGACAGAAAATCTGGAAAATCTTCCGATCAATAATGTGCTGTTTCTGTCGAATCATCAGACCTATTTTGCGGATGTGATTGCCTTTTTTCAGATTTTCTGCGCTGTAAAATGGGGGTTTCAGAACACGATTGTGCCTCCTGTCTATCTACTTGGCCCACGTGCCCGACAGTATTATGTAGCCGCTTCTGAAACCATGAAAAAAGGGTTTGTACCCCGCGTGCTGTCGGCAGCGGGTGCGCTCACTATCGAACGATCCTGGCGGGCTGAAGGCCGCGAAGTGCAGCGGGCAGTTGACAACACGGCCAATGATAAAATTGCCAAAGCGCTTGCGCACGGTTGGGTTGTTAGCTTCCCGCAGGGCACTACCACTCCCTACGCTCCCATTCGGAAAGGAACTGGGCATCTTCTCAAAAACAACGAACCCATTGTTATTCCGGTAGTTATCAACGGTTTTCGACGTGCTTTCGATAAAAAAGGGTTGCGCTTTAAAAAACGGAACACCCTTCTGACAGTTCAGTTTAAAGCCCCGCTACACTACAGCCCCGACGATACGGTCGATGATATCGTAGCCAAAGTTCGTCATGCTATTGAGCAGGATGCCCCAGAATGGGCCCAGGAAAAAAGTTAGTCACAATGCAAGTCATGCTTCCCATTCACCCTCATAGCTTATAGTAGGTTACATAGAACTCGTCTTTATACTACACGCCAACGAACTTGCCAAAACGGCGAACGACTTATTTCTAAAGACGAATGGCTATGCGATTGTATGTAAATCCAACCCTAACGAACTGTTTATTTCCCGCCTGCGCATTAGTACTAGGCTTACTGGCTTCCAGTTGTAATCAGTCTTACAAATCCTCTTCTAGCAATGACTTTGCGCGCGTCGTTCAGGACACGAATCCGCCTGTGGAGCCTCTATCGCCAGAAGCGAGCATAAAAAAAATTCAACTTCCGCCGGGCTATCACGTTGAGCTGGTTGCCAGCGAACCGATGATCCAGGAACCCGTCGCGATGGCCTGGGATGGAAATGGCAGGCTGTATGTAGTCGAGATGAATACATACATGATCGATGCCAGTGCCACTGGAGAGTATGCTCCAACAAGCCGAATCAAACGTTTGGAAGATACCGATGGCGACGGCAAGATGGATAAATCGACCATCTTTATTGATAGCCTCGTACTACCTCGCACTATCCTGCCCGTGGGCGATCAGTTGTTGGTGGGCATTACCAATGTTCAGCATATCTGGAGTTATCGGGATACCAACGGCGATGGCAAGGCCGATGAGAAAAAGATAGTATTTAAGAATGATGCCATCGACTCCCGCAATCTGGAGCATCAGAATGGTGGGATGATCTGGAATCTGGATAATTGGATTTATCCAACCCGTGATAATCTCCGGTATAAATACAAAAACGGCAAACTCCTGGCCGATACGCTGGTCGATAATATGATTGGTCAATGGGGTATGACGACTGACAATTATGGTCGTTTATTTTATTCAGAAGCCGGGCCTGGCTTACCAGCCGTACAAATTCAGCAAAATCCGGCCTACGGTGCTCTTAACTTTGCCGATCAATACTCAGAAGACTTCACAAAACCCTGGCCAATTATCGGAACTGTCGATGCACAAGGTGGCAGGGAAGCTCTACGGCCTGAAGACAACACACTCAATAAATTTACCGCTGGCTGTGGTCAGTCCATTTTCCGGGGAGATCGCTTACCTGCCGATATGCAGGGCGATTATTTTATTCCGGAACCCGTAGGGCGGATTATCAAGCGCGGAAAAGTGAGTAACCGAGATGGTAAAATTTACATTGACGATGCCTATAAGCAGAAAGATTGGCTGGCTTCTGCTGATATGAATTTCCGCCCTATCAATACCTACACGGGGCCCGATGGCTGTTTTTACATTGTTGATATGTACCACGGCATCATTCAGGAAAGCGAGTGGACCAAGCCCGGTTCGTACTTGGGTGGCATCATTCAACAAAAAGGTTTGTATAAAAATCGAGGCATGGGTCGAATTTACCGCATCGTTCACGATGATTTCAAACGCGATACTCAACGGCCCAATATGCTTAATGAGTTGAGCAGTAAATTGGTAACCTACCTCGATCACCCAAATGGCTGGTGGCGAGATAATGCACAACAGTTGCTTATTGTTCGGAACGATCAGTCTGTAGTACCAACGCTTCGGCAAATCGCTATTGGTGAAAAGGCATCTTTGCTCAAACAACCCAGTCCATTAGCCCGGATTCATGCGTTATGGACACTGGAAGGTTTGGAAGCTATTGATAAACCGACGCTTTTTAAAGCGTTTGCTGATACGGACGCGCAGGTTCGTAAAACCGCTGTCTGGGTCAGTGAGTATTATTTGAAGAAGAAAGATGCAGAGGTAATGTCAAAGCTGGCCACCCTGAAAGACGACCCAAGTGCCGATGTACGGATTCAGTTGGCCTTATCACTTCGTAGCCATAAAACACCCCAAACGCAGGCGCTTGTCAAGACGCTACTGGCCGAAAACCCGAAGAATGAGCTGATGCAATTTTCGTTTACAACTTTTGCTGAATCGCAGAAAATTCTTCAGGCCGAACAGGAGCGCACTCGCAACCTAAGTCCTGCCGATCGCGCTTTAGTAACTCGAGGTGCAACGATTTTCAAGCAGCTCTGCGCCACCTGCCACGGGCCTGATGGCAAAGGCATTACGATGGGAGGCAAACAAATGCCTGCTCCCCCCTCTGGTTGGCTCGCCACGTGTGAAAGGCGATAAAACGCTATTGATGCAGCTGCTGCTGAACGGTATGAGAGGCCCCGTAGATGGCAAAACTTACACCGATATGATGCCCTCGATGGCTGCCAACGATGACAAATGGATTGCTTCGGTACTTAGTTATGTCCGAAACAGTAGCGAATTAGGTAATAAATCATCGGTTGTCACACCCGAAGAAGTAGCTTATACCCGCGCCAATACACCCGTCATTCCAGCAGGCATGACTCAGCAGGAGTTGGAAATATTTAAGTTAGGTCGCGCGGAACGCACTAACTGGAGTAAACCAGACGATAAAGACAAGTCTCACAAATAGCCCAAACCGATGAACGTACCTTTTGTAAAAAGTCTTCTAGGCTGTCTGTTTGTGCTTTATGCGTCTGCGGCCTTCGCACAAGAGCCTACCTATACAAATAGCATCGGTATGGAGTTTGTACTCATTCAACCGGGGAGTATGACTGTTGGACGATTTCAGCCTCCTTATCCCCATCAGCCAGCGATTTCTACAGTATCAGCAAGTAAAGATCCCGGAATGCCGTGGACGCAAAATGACTACCAACTAGCGGAGAAATTAGTAAAACAAGATGCCCGGCCTGGCTTCCCGGTCAAGATTAGTAGCCCTTATTACATTGGCAAATTTGAGGTTACACAGGCCCAATGGAAACAGGTAATGGGTAGCAATCCATCCGCTTTTCAGGGAGATAAAGTCAAAGATGAAGCCGACCAACATCCGGTTGAACAAGTCACCTGGCAGGACACTCAGAAGTTTCTGGCAAAACTCAATGCTTTAGACAAAAATCATCATTACCGACTACCCACCGAATTTGAATGGGAATACGCTGCCCGTGCTGGTGCCCAGGACGACATTTCCTGGAAAGCGATTTGGGCATCGGCACAAATGGGCTCCAAAACGACCAGTAAGGTTGGCCAGAAAACACCGAATGCCTGGGGACTTTACGACACGCTAGGCAACGTTTGGGAATGGGTTCAGGATTATTACAACGAGAAAATCTTTGCCGATCAAACACCCCCACGTTCAGGTAACCAGCATGTGCTAAAAGGAGCTTCGTTTATGGGCGATGTAAAAAATGCGACCTACATGACTCACGCAGCCGGACCAGGCAACGGGTGGGATGTCGGTTTTCGCGTTGTGATGGAAACGAAGTGATTACCCTAACTTGAAATTTCATTAACCATGTCCTTAAAAAAAATAACCAGTCTCCTGTTGTTCTCGTTGATGGCGAGTTTTGCCAGTGCCCAAATCGGCAAAATTCCGGCAGGTTTCACCCCTATTTTCAATGGAAAAGATTTAAAAGGATGGCACACGAGCCGGACATCGCACCAGGGAACAACCGGCAATTTCTACGTAGAAAATGGTGTCGTTACCCTGAAACAATATCCATACGGGCAAGGCGGTGTTCTGCTAACCGACAAAAAATATGGCAACTTTGAACTTTATCTGGAAGCTAAAGTCGATTCGTTTTGCAATGGTGGCATCTTCATCCGCTCCACCGAAAGCGGGGCAGCTTACCAGGTCGAATTAGCTACGCCCAGCGGTTTGGGTGATCTATTAGGCGAACGGATGAACGTGAGCAAAGGCGCTCAGGCTAAAAGCATTGCCCAAGTCTGGAGACCCGGCGACTGGAATTCCTTCCGCATCCGCATGGAAGGTGAAATTCCACATGTAACCCTGTGGGTAAACGGTCAGCAAATGTGGGAGGTTACCGAGCCAGTCAATGACTTTGTTGCCGGAGAAACGAAAGGGATGATTGGGCTACAGGCGCACTGGTCGGCTGTATATTCGGCAGCTGCAGAGTCCTTTAATATGGCTAACTCATGGAAACCCGGTGCCGCTCACCGATTTCGAAATATTGCTATTAAAGAACTGTAAAAGTAGCGTGGACCTCCGGTCCGCATAGCTTAGGTTGTGTTTAAGCTATGCGGACCGGAGGTCCACGCTACTCTATTATAAAATCCAGCGGAAGAAAATATAGAGTGTAAACGAAAGCAGCACCGAAACGGGCAGTGTAAGTACCCAGGCGAGTGCAATATTTCTGACTGTATCAGCTTGAAGGTTTTTGATGCCTTTGCTGGCAACCATGCTTCCGGCAATACCTGACGACAGTACGTGTGTGGTACTAATTGGCAACTTCAACGCGGTACCAAGGCCAATCATCGTAGCGGCAACCAATTCGGCCGAGGCTCCCTGGGCATAGGTTAGGTGTTGTTTACCAATTTTCTCACCAACGGTCACTACAATCCGGCGCCAGCCAATCATGGTACCTAAGCCTAACGAAACGGCGATCATCAGAATAACCCAGAAAGGAGCATAATCCGTAAAGCGACGTAAGCCGCTCTCTTCATTAAGGCTTTTGCTCAATACAGCCAGTTGACTTGTGCTAAGATTAGCTCCTTCATCAGCCGTAATGTTTTTCATATTGCTATTAATCAGCAATAAATCTTTCCGTACGTCCAGACGCTTTTCGTTCGGAATTTTATTGTCAACTAATGGGCCATTAACCAGTTTGCTCAATTCCGTCAGTTCAGCACGGGTGCGAACAAGGCGTTCACGATTGGCAGGCGATAACTGATTTGAATCCAGCGCAGCAATCGTCTGCTCAATTCCAGTAATGTTCGTTTGCATCAGGCGCGGGTCGATGTCCGATTTAACCGCAAAATGATACGGTACAATCCCGATTAGAATGAGCATAATCAAACCGACACCTTTCTGTCCATCGTTGCTTCCGTGAAAGAAGCTTACTAAAGAACAGGTAAGAATCAGAATACCACGAATCCAGGCTGGTGGCTCGCTGTTTTTCTTAGGCTCTTTAAAAAGCGCCGTCTTGACATCTTCAGACGATAGTCGACGTAAGACAAACATCAAGACAATCGCTAAACTAAAGCCCAGTAATGGCGATAATAAGAGTGCTTCACCTGTTTCGATAGCCTTATCCCAGTTCACAGCAGCTCCGGCTGTGTTTTCGGGCAGAGTTGAAAAAGCAAGGCCAACCCCCAAAATCGAGCCAATCAGCGTATGCGAACTTGAGCTAGGAATACCGAAATACCAGGTTCCCAAATTCCAGATGATGGCGCTTAGTAGCAAGGCCAACACCATGGCTACACTATGATAAACATTCTGGTCGACCAGCAATTCAACCGGGAGCAGATTCACAATTCCCATCGCAACCCCGATACCACCCAACAAAACTCCAGTGAAGTTGCAGATCCCAGACCAGACAACGGCAACGGTTGGTTTTAACGAATTGGTGTAAATAACGGTGGCTACAGCGTTGGCTGTATCGTGGAAACCATTAACAAATTCAAAAGCACAAGCAGCGAATAAGCTGATGAAGAGGAGGATAAAAACATCCGTTTCTAATCCAAACATACGAGGGATATCTTCTGTAGACAGGCTAACAGTGGGTCCGTAAGCCAATGATTGCCACAAAAGTAAGACAAACTGAGGATAGCTATATTACCAAATTGTTAAGTAGAGACGCGACCCTTCGCGTCTCAGATACGCCAGCTGGTCCATCCGAATAAAAGACGCGAAGGGTCGCGTCTCTACTTTTTACCTGCTAGCTGCCCACAAGCAGCGTCAATATCCTTACCCCGGCTCCGGCGAACGTTTACCGTTACACCTTTATTTTCCAAATAGCCAGCGAACTTATCCAGCGTTTGGGGATCGGTGTTTTTGAAATTAGCTTCAGCAATGGGGTTATATTCAATGATATTAATCTTGGCCGGAACACGCTTCGTAAACTTCCATAGCTCCTGCGCATCCTGCAAGGTATCGTTGAAATTATAGAAGAGAATGTATTCGAATGTGATGCGCGTTCCTGTTTTCTTATAAAAATAACTCAGTGCGTCGCCCAATGCTTCCAGCGTGTTGCTTTCGTTGATGGGCATAATCTGGTCACGCTTTATGTCGTTGGCAGCATGGAGCGACAAGGCCAGGTTGAATTTCACGGCATCATCACCGAGTTGCCGAATCATCTTGGCAATGCCTGCCGTCGAAACAGTAATCCGCTTCGGCGACATGCCTAACCCATCAGCCGACGTAATGCGGTCAACAGATTCAAGCACGTTTTTGTAATTCAACAACGGCTCGCCCATGCCCATGTAGACGATATTCGAGAGCGGAACATCGTAATTTTCCTTCGCCTGCCGGTCAATGGCGACTACCTGATCGTAGATTTCAGCGGCATCCAGATTCCGTTTGCGATCCATGTAGCCCGTGGCACAAAACTTACACGTCAGCGAACACCCCACCTGGCTCGATACACAGGCCGTCATGCGATCCGTGTCATCCGAACGTAAAGCGGGAATTAGTACCCCCTCAACCAGATTACCATCAAACAACTTAAACGACGACTTAATTGTGCCGTCGTTGCTACGTTGTTGTTGGTCAACGGTTAGCGGACGAATTTCAAAATTAGTATTCAGCAACTCCCTCGTCGACAACGAAAGGTTCGTCATCTGCTCGAACGAAAGTGCCGATTTTTTCCAGAGCCATTCATGAACCTGTTTGGCTCTAAATCCCTGTTCGCCGTTTTTTGCAAACCAGTCTTTTAACTGAACAGCGGTCAGTTTACGGATGTCTTGTTTCATTGGTTGAATTATTGAATGAATGAGTGATTAAATGAGTGAATGCTACCGGATGGTATTCTTTCATTCAGTCACTCAATCATTCAATTATTAATATCTGCCTGCCATTTTTTTCCTGCTTCCAGCCCTTTTGGTACCCAGACGGCGGCTTTATCCATCACTTTGGGAGCAATGGGCCGTATGTAAGGGTACAAAAACGCGGTTTCGGTTTGGCGAGGGGGCATTTTTACGCCCATATGGGTTAACAACCAAAGGATAACACTAATTCCAAAGACCCACGTAAAAAGACCGACGGCAGCACCAGCTACACTATCGAACGTACCTAATAGTGAGTATTTTAGCGATCGGCGGATGGCAAATCCCATCTGGTTGATCATCAGAACGGTTGGGAAGAAGATTACGGAAAAGCCCAGCCACGGCAGAATTTTCCGGGCAATCTCCCGGCTAATATACGGGCTGAGCAAGTCGATCCCGAACGCCAGAAACTTAAACCCGACAATCATAGCCACCACAAACGCGATTACCGCAACGATCTCCACCAGAAGACCTTTGCGGTATCCGTTAAAAGCTCCCCAGGCGAGGGGAATAAGCATGAGGATGTCGAGAGTGTTCAAATTGAATGATTGAATTGCTGAATGATTGAATGATTGAATAAACCCTTGACTGCACGGCCAACCGTAATTCAGTCACTCAACAATTCAATCACTCAATCACTCATTGTAGTAACTGCTTCGCCATGGCCGAAATTGCCTTACCGTCCGTTTGACCGGCAAGTTCTTTGGTGGCTACGCCCATTACTTTGCCTATGTCTGATGGAACCGATGCACCAATACGGGTTATAATCACCTGTAGTTTCTCTTTCAGTTCGTCTTCCGACAGTTGCTTCGGCAGGTATTGCTCAATAACGGCAATTTCTGCTTCTTCAACGGCCAGTAAATCGGCGCGGTTTTGTTGGCGATAGATGTCGGCAGAATCTTTCCGCTGTTTTACCGCTTTGGTCAGAATCTTGGTTTCATCTTCGGGTTTAAGATCGCCGGACTGGCCTTCTTTGGTTTCTTCAAGCAGAATCATCGACTTCACCGCCCGTAGCGCGCGAAGTTTGTCCTGATCTTTAGCCAGCATAGCCTGTTTTATATCGGCGTCAATTTGTTGTTTTAAAGCCATCTTGCAATGATGAATTATAAATGATGAATGATGAATGATGAATGTTGGCAAAACGAACCAACTATCATTGAGCAAAGTTAACAAAACCATATACGGTTTATAATTCATCATTTATAATTCATCATTCCTAACCGTGACTAGATTAAGCGTTAATATCAACAAAATTGCCACCATCCGAAATGCTCGGGGCGGCAATAACCCCGACCTCGTTAAAGTCGCGCTCGACTGTGAACGTTTCGGTGCGCAAGGCATCACGGTTCACCCCCGCCCCGATGAACGGCATATTCGTTATCAGGATGTTCTGGACCTCCACGAAGTTGTTACAACCGAGTTCAATATTGAAGGCAACCCCGACGAACGATTCATCGAGCTGGTAAAACGAGTAAAGCCTGCACAGGTGACCCTAGTGCCTGATGCACCCGACGCGATTACCTCCAACGCTGGTTGGGATACCATTCGCCACGCCGACCATCTTAAATACCTCATCGACACCTTCAAGGCTGACGGCATTCGTGTTTCCATTTTTGTCGATGCGGATGAACGCATGGTGGAAGGGGCTAAAGCCGTTGGTACTGACCGGATTGAGTTATATACCGAACCCTATGCCACGCACTACGCCGAAAATCGGGAAGATGCAGTAGCTCCTTTTGTCCGAGCGGCTAAACGCGCCAACGAATTAGGCTTGGGTTTGAATGCAGGCCACGATTTGAGTCGGGAAAACCTGCTTTACTTCGATCAGCAAGTGCCTGGTTTGCAGGAAGTTTCCATTGGTCACGCGCTTATTTGCGACGCGCTCTATTTTGGGTTGGAGAATACAATTCAGATGTATTTACGCTGTCTGAACCGAGATTTATCTGATTTAACTGACTGACTTTGATTTCGGCTTTGCCGAACTGAACAATAAAATCATAGTCGGTCAGTAAAATCAAATAAATCCCGGTTCCCGATGGTCCACCAGTTGCCTGTTGATGCTTTTCTTGAAAAAGCACAAAGCCTACCTATTATCGACGTTCGGTCGCCGGGCGAGTATGATCATGCGCATATTCCAGGCGCAGTGAGTATTCCGCTGTTCGACAATGACGAGCGGGCGCAGGTTGGCACGAAATACAAGAACGCGGGTAAAGATGCAGCCGTACTACTGGGACTTAATTTTGTTGGGCCCAAACTAGCCAACTTTGTTAAGCAGTCGAAAAAACTCAATCCGACGAACAAGGAAGTACTAGTACACTGCTGGCGGGGTGGCATGCGCAGTGGCTCGTTTGCCTGGTTGCTGGATACAGCCGGGCTAACGGCTTCGACACTCATTGGTGGCTATAAAGCCTATCGAAACGCAGTACTGTCTACGTTCGCTGAGCCCCGGAAACTGCTTATTCTTGGCGGCAAAACGGGAAGCGGCAAAACGGATATTTTGAAAGAGCTGGCCCGACAAGGCGAACAGATCATCGATCTTGAAGGGCTGGCTAATCATAAGGGTTCCTCCTATGGTGCTATTGGTCAGCAGGCCCAACCGGCCAATGAGCAATTCGAGAACCTTCTTTTTCATAAGCTACGAGCGTTGGATGCCGACCGTCGAATCTGGCTTGAGGATGAAAGCCGCAACATTGGTTCCTGTTTCATTCCACTAGCCCTCTGGCACCAGATGCGAGTCGCTCCGGTTGCCTTCATTGACGTACCCAAAGAAAACCGTATACACCGATTGGTAGCAGAGTACGCAGGCATTGACCACAAACTACTGGTCGAAGCCACCGAACGAATCCGAAAGCGACTCGGCGGAAAAGCGATTAAAGATGCCCTCGCAGCACTAGACAATCAGGATTATGCAAACGTCGCCGATCTGACGCTGCATTATTACGACAAAGCGTATCTACACGGTCTTTCAGAGCGAGATGCGACGAGTGTCTATCCAATAGCTGTCCAGGAAGATAGCCCAGTCCAAACGGCCGGAAAGCTGATCGAATGGGCCAATACGACTGGTGCGGGTATTCACCCGTGCCCATAATTTCGTCAGTATTCACTGACGCCTTTAACTAGATATTTTATGAACCTGTTTAGGATTTTGAAAAAGGATAAGAGTTGAGTGATTTTTGTCATCCCGACGCAGGACCGGGCCGCCGGAGCGGGGATCTTCTGTAGCCGGAAGTTTTTCTGCCTCATCCGAAGATCCCCGCTCCGGCGGCCCGGTCCTGCGTCAGGATGACAAAAATGCTCTCGAACTGAAATCCTAAACAGGCTCTATGTGTCAGTAAATACTGACGAAATTATGGGCACGAGTAAATACTCGCGCCAGTTATGCCAGAAATCACGACTTCTTCTTTTTGACGCTTGAATTCATTCGCCGAACGACTTCCCGTTTATTGAAGCCTACATGCCAGACGGCAAACGGTGTTTCCTGATTTCCGTAACAAGCTTTACAGATTAAATTACTGGCCGGTACAACTGAGTTATAAACAAATAGCGTGTCGTTGATTTTCTGGATGTTAGAGATTGGAGCCTGTTTCTGCTTTACACTGTACAAGTAAGCATCCAGAATATCGCGCTCCTTAATATCCAACTTCATATTCTGAATATCACCTTCGCCCAGAAGGCGAATGTCTACGTCATATCGTTCGGCAATCGCTTTGACCCGAGGTAGGTTTTTCAGCTGACAAAGTTTCGTTTTGTCGGCAGGCTTGGTCGCTTTTTGAAGCTGGGTCGTCAGATCTTTCTCTACAGCGGCACTAATCTTCCCACCTAAATCATCTACCGTTTCAATAATATCAGCATTCGTGATCCGCTTGATTTTCGAATCAGCCATTTCCGCCTTCAGCTCGCTTGTATAATGCACCCGCTCAGGGTTGCAGGCAGAGAAGACAAGAGGCAGTAAAATCGTGCAGATAACCGTTTGCAATTTCATAGTTAAAGAATACTTCATGAGTTACTCCCAGCGGAGTTGCTTACCAAACAGGATATTGCGAACTCCGATAATTTCGTCAATACTGTCCCAAAATATAAAGTGGGCGTTAAACTCAAACGCCTGACGCTGTTCCTGAGTTGCCTCAGCAAGTTTTATAGACCAGGTGATTGGAAAGCTAATCGAACGTCCATCCTCAAACGTGCAACTAACCATGGTATCCGTAACCACAACAGCCGATAAATCGGGCAGAAACTCCGGTTGAATCGACAAAGCGGAATTGGTGCCTTTGGTCTTAGTCGATTTTTTTGTAGATGGGCTTAAGGCCGTTCTCATGGCAATGCGTTTGGTATTGATGAATAATCGCAGTTAAATGCGTTATGATCGCTTTCTCAATTTTACGAAGTTCGTGACCTGTAAAACCTCGGTTAAATGCCAGTTGCAAGGCTCCGTTCGGTCTTACCCAATACTTACATTCTTTCTTTCCTTTGTCTGTAACATGAATATGGAAAGGTTCGTTTAACAGATCGAACATGACGGCAAAAAAACGCCAGCCGTATAATTCCAGAAATTTAGGCATAGGCAAATATAGCCAACCATGTACCCTAAATCACCAAATTAAACTACTAATAAGATTGGTTAGCTAATAGTTGGTCATTCGCATATCCACAAAGCCAAACCATCGGAGTGCCGAACCACGGGATTTTCGTAATTTTGTATTTCTTAATTGTCACATACTCTTGTGGTTCCGGTGGAACCACAAATAAAGTTATAACTCATGCTTGACCAGTTAGAAGCCATTCGTGAACGCTTCAACGAAGTAGCTCAACAAATTGTACAGCCCGAAGCCGTTTCAGACCAGAAGCGGTTCATGAAGCTTAGTAAAGAATATAAAGATTTAGAAAAGATCGTAGTGCAGTATCAGGCTTATACCCAACTGCTTGAAGAGATCGAAAATGCAAAGAAAATCATTGCCACCGAAAAGGACGAAGATTTTCGGGAAATGGCGAAAGGCGAATTAGATGAGTTGCTACCCCGGCGGGAAACTATGGAGGAAGTGCTCAAGGAAATGCTGATGCCGAAAGATCCTAACGACAGCAAAAACGTTATTCTCGAAATTCGTGGTGGCACAGGTGGCGACGAAGCAGCCATCTTTGCGGGCGATATTTTCCGCATGTACCAACGGTTCTGCGAGAAAATGGGCTGGCGCATGTCGCTGGTCGATTACACGGAAGGAACATCGGGGGGCTATAAAGAGATCATTACCGAAATCGAAGGCGAAGATGTGTACGGCAAACTCAAGTTCGAATCGGGTGTCCACCGCGTGCAACGCGTACCGGCTACCGAAACCCAGGGCCGTATTCACACCTCAGCTGCCAGCGTAGCCGTGCTGCCCGAAGCCGAAGAAGTGGACGTTGAGATCAATATGAATGACATCCGGAAAGATACGTTCTGTTCGTCGGGAGCGGGTGGACAGTCAGTAAACACCACATACTCAGCGGTACGTCTGACGCACATTCCGACAGGTCTGGTTGTACAATGTCAGGACGAACGGTCGCAGTTGAAAAATTTCGACAAAGCCTTGACTGTATTACGGTCGCGCTTGTATGAAATTGAATTGCAGAAGCACAACGACGCCATTGCCTCACAACGAAAAACGATGGTCGGTAGTGGCGACCGTTCCGACAAAATCCGAACCTACAATTACCCCCAAAGCCGTGTAACCGACCACCGGATTGGTATGACAGTTTATAATCTTCCTGCTGTTATGGATGGTGGTATCGGTGATTTTATCGAGCAGCTTCGCATCGCCGAAAACGCTGAGCGGTTGAAGGAAGGAGCAACGGCTTAAAGCGAGTAAGTACAAAAACAACGGAGGCTTATACTCATGCGTATAGGCCTCTTATTTTTGTACTTAGTTTAGAAATGCTTTATAACTCATTTTATATAAAGAGATTATTTGAAGAAAGATTACATTCAATCGTAACCAGTATATAATATTAAATTTTATAGCCAAACTTAATCCTATCAAAAATAAGATTTTAATAAGCAGAGTTTAGGCCAATCTCAAACATATCTATAAAGCTTATTTGTCTATTTAATATTTCATCAACTATCCATTTCGGACTATAAATGAGGTTATTGGGTGTAATTATTTCAGGAAGGTGAGCACTATAAAACATAACAGTCAGTAAAATCTCCCAATGTGCCTTTTTTTTTAGAATAATTAGTTCCCCAACAAAAAACACTAAATTTGTATATAAATTACCTTCTTTAAAAGAATGCAATTTCTTGCTCAATAAATTTGAAAACTCTAAAAGTTTTTCTTCTGTTAAATTATATTGTACTGATGTACCTAGAACTTGTGACAATTCATTAATACAGCTAGCTTTAAACTCTTTAGGACTTTTAAATTTATATAGATATTTATGAATAAAATTAATATCTTCTGGAATTGAATTCGTATGTATTTTTCTAAATAGCGAATAATTATTGTATAAATACCCAACATTAATCTCTTTTGAATATATAATAAATTCATCGCCACTTAGTACATAGTATTCTACACCAAACTCATTAAGATCTGTAAGTTTTACGCCATCATGCTCCCTTACAAAACTTAGCACTTCTGAGCTCGAACCGAATTCTTTAATTAACCCATTCATACGTCAATGATTCGTATCTTATTTTAGTTATCTCTTCTGTTCTATAATACAAAGTTCGCTGACACCTGCATTTAAACACAAAAAGCCCGACCATCACTAGTCGGGCTTTCATTGCTATTCTATTTTTATCCGTTAACGTTATCTGAGCTGATTTTAGCACCCAGATACTCACGATTCATGCGGGCAATGTGATCGAGCGAAATCGATTTTGGACACTCAACCGAGCAAGCGCCGGTGAATGAACAAGCACCGAAACCTTCTGCATCCATTTGCGCCACCATACGTTCAGCCCGCTCTTTGTGCTCCGAATGACCTTGTGGCAGGATCGCTAGTTGCGACACTTTCGCCGAAACGAACAGCATAGCCGACGCATTTTTACAAGCTGCTACGCAGGCACCACAACCAATACAGGCCGCAGCGTCCATCGCTTCATCAGCAATGGTACGAGGAATCAGGATTTCGTTGGCGTCACGAGCCGAACCGGTATTCACCGAAACATAACCTCCCGATTGGATAATCCGGTCGAAAGCGGCCCGGTCAACCATCAGGTCTTTGATAACCGGGAATGAACGTGCCCGCCAAGGTTCAACCACAATGGTGTCGCCATCGTTAAACGAGCGCATGTGCAACTGACAGGTGGTAGCACCCGTTTGTGGGCCGTGCGCTCGTCCGTTGATGTACATCGAACACGTACCGCAGATACCCTCCCGGCAATCGTGGTCGAACGTAACAGGATCTTCGCCTTTCCGGGTCAGCGAATCGTTCAGTACGTCGAACATTTCCAGAAACGACATATCTTCCGATACGTTATCCAGTTGATATTCGACCAATTTCCCGGCTGTATTGCTATTTTTCTGTCTCCAGACTTTTAGGTTGATCTTCATCTTACAAAAGTTGTAAGGTTATACAATTGTAGAGTCGTAACGTTATATAGTTAAAAAGTTGGTGGTGATTAGACCACTTTATGGCTTTGCAACTATATAACTCTATAACTTTCCAACTCTATAACTTTATTTATAACTCCGCTGTGTCAGTTTCACATTTTCGAACTCAAGCACTTCTTTGTTGAGTACCTCAGGCTGGTTTTCACCCTGATACTCCCAGGCAGCTACATAAGCGTAATTTTCGTCGTCACGCAACGCTTCCCCATCGGGCGTCTGGTACTCCTCGCGGAAGTGACCACCACACGATTCGTTCCGGTTCAGGGCATCATCGACCATTAGTTCACCGAGTTCGATAAAGTCAGCTACGCGGGCTGCCTGTTCGAGAGCCTGGTTCATTTCATCGGCATCGCCCAACACTTTCACATTGCTCCAGAACTCTTTTTTCAGTGCCTGAATCTTCTGTTTAGCAGTGGCCAACCCTTCGGCAGTGCGAGACATACCGCAGTATTCCCACATGATATGGCCTAGTTCTTTGTGCAGATCATCAACGGGACGATCACCTTTAATCGATAATAGACGATTAATCTGATCCTGAACTTTCTTCTCCGCTTCTTTGAAAGCTGGCGAATCGACTGGAATTTTATCAGCAGGCCCAATGGTAGCCAGATAATCACCAACCGTGTATGGAATCACGAAATAACCGTCGGCAAGCCCCTGCATCAAGGCCGATGCACCGAGTCGGTTAGCACCGTGATCAGAGAAGTTCGCTTCGCCAAGGGCATACAAACCCGGAATCGTGGTCATCAAGTTGTAGTCGACCCATAAACCTCCCATCGTATAGTGGACGGCAGGGTAGATCATCATTGGCGTTTCGTACGGATTTTCGCCAGTGATTTTTTCGTACATCTCGAAGAGGTTACCGTATTTGGCTTCAATCGTTTTCTGACCGTCGCGTTTGATCGCATCGGCGAAGTCAAGATAAACAGCCAGACCGGTTTTAGCTACGCCACGGCCTTCATCGCAAACGTATTTGGCGTTCCTCGAAGCCACGTCGCGAGGCACCAGGTTTCCAAACGATGGATACCGACGTTCGAGGAAGTAGTCACGCGCGTCATCCGGCAGATCGGTTGGTTTCAACTGACCTTTCTGGATTTTCTGCGCATCTTCTTTCGATTTCGGTGCCCAAACCCGACCATCGTTCCGCAACGATTCCGACATCAGCGTCAGTTTCGATTGGTAGTGGCCCGATACCGGAATACAGGTTGGGTGAATTTGTGTAAAGCAAGGGTTCCCGAAAAATGCCCCTTTCTTGTGGGCCTTCCAGGCTGCCGTTACGTTACAACCCATCGCATTCGTCGAGAGGTAGAACACGTTACCGTAACCACCTGTGCAAAGCAGCACAGCATGCCCTGAATGCGATTCGATTTTACCCGTGATCAGGTTCCGAACGACAATACCCCGCGCTTTGCCGCCTTCAACAACCAGGTCGAGCATTTCGGTACGAGGGTATAGTTTTACTTTTCCGGTAGACACCTGACGGCTCAGCGCCGAGTAAGCCCCTAACAGCAACTGCTGACCTGTTTGACCACGCGCATAGAACGTACGCGACACCTGCGAACCACCGAATGATCGGTTAGCGAGTGTACCGCCGTACTCACGGGCAAACGGAACACCCTGCGCTACGCATTGGTCGATGATATTGACACTAACCTCTGCCAGCCGATGAACGTTTCCCTCACGAGCGCGGTAGTCACCGCCTTTGATTGTGTCATAGAACAAACGGAACACACTGTCGCCGTCGTTCTGGTAATTTTTAGCCGCGTTGATACCACCTTGAGCCGCAATCGAGTGCGCCCGACGTGGACTATCCTGAAAACAGAATGCCTTTACGTTATAGCCCAACTCTGCCAGCGACGCAGCCGCCGAAGCACCAGCTAGACCCGTACCAACTACAATAATATCGTATTTACGTTTGTTGGCCGGGTTGACCAGTTTCAACGCAAATTTATGCCGTGCCCATTTTTCGGCTAAAGGACCTGCGGGGATTTTAGATTCCAGTGTCATTCGTCAAATTTTGAATGAGCGAATGATTGAGTGATTGACTGGTTGAGTTGACAAACGAGCAAAATTGTGGGCTGGTTTTAATTCAATCATTCAATCACTCAATCACTCAAATAATATGGTGAACCTGTAAATACACGTAAATCGGCATGGCCGCAAAGGCTGCCGGGATGATGATAGCAAAGAAAAATTTACCCAGGAACTCGATAGCTGGGGTATATTTCTTGTGCCGGATACCCAATGTCTGAAAGCCGCTCTGAAAACCATGCGCCAGGTGATAACCCAAGGCAACCATACAGATAACATACAGGGCCACATACCACAGTTCGCCAAAGGCAGCCTGTACAACTGTGTACAGGTCTTTGTACTCTTTCCCATCATATTCGGCTACAGGAACTGCCCCGAAGTGCATTTCGAACCAGAATGTACGCATGTGTACGACGATGAAAAACAGCAGGATAGACCCCAGGATACCCATGTTACGAGACGACCAATCGCTGTTTGCTTCTGGCTTGCTATACGCATACTTAATTGGGCGTGATGCCTGATTATGGCGCGTCAGAATAAACGCCATCAGGGCATGCACCAGAATAGAGGTATAAAGCAGGTAAGAAACGGTCTTGATCAGCGGATTGTGCGTCATGAAGTACGTATACTCATTGAAGGCCCGTCCGCCATCACCCTTAAACAGCTGGAGGTTACCAGCCATATGTACAATTAAAAAAGAACATAAAAACAGTCCCGTCAGCGACATAATGACCTTGCGGCCGAGGGAGCTGGACAGAGTTTGTGTTACCCAAGCCATACGGTGAACGACACGAAAATTTAGTGTAAACGATTGAAGAAAAGCCGGTTTAAACGGCGCATCAAAGCTAAAGCACAAACGCCACGGAAACAAGATTAAGCGGTATTATCCGCCTTTTTATAACTTAATTTACAGCCGGTATAAATTAGCCGATTACAATAGGTTATCGTTTTTTGTAATCAGTATAATTTTTCCAGAAAATCTTTGTCCTGATCGTATTTATAGCGTTCAATCCAAGACTGTCAGCCAGCCTACGAAAACCATAACCGATCTGATAACCCCTTAAAGTCAGCGGTCTATTTCGGCCAGATTAGCTTGACAACGGGCTGTGGTAGTCCATTGTTTATCCATAATACGAACTAACGACAGCTCATCTTCAAATTGACATAAATTCCTCATAGTCAAAAACTTAAACAGTAGCGTACGATTTCCCGTTTGAAGAACGACAATTATCCCGCTATTTTCGCACCCTTTGACCGTTTCACCTGTCAACAGAATTTCATTATGAACGCATACGTATTTCCGGGTCAGGGTTCGCAGTTTCGCGGTATGGGCCAGGACCTCTACCAGAACTCCGACGCTGCCCGCCAATTGTTCGATCAGGCAAATCAGGTGCTGGGCTACGACCTGACCAAAATCATGTTTGAAGGTTCCGACGAAGACCTTAAACAAACCATTTATACGCAGCCTGCCGTTTTTCTGCATGGTGTTGTCATGGCCCTCACCACCGATTCATTTGTTCCAGACATGGTGGCGGGTCACTCTCTTGGTGAATTGTCGGCGCTTACAGCAGCGGGAGTATTGTCTTTTGAAGATGGTCTTCGGTTGGCGTCAATTCGAGCAACGGCCATGCAGCGTGCCTGCGAGTTAGCCCCATCGACTATGGCTGCCGTACTAGGCTTGGCCGATGCGGCTATTGAAGAAGTATGTGCCGGCATCACCGAAGAGATTGTGGTTCCAGCCAACTACAACTGTCCTGGTCAGGTAGTTATTTCTGGAAGCGTAGCAGGCATCCAACTAGCCGAAGAGCGCCTGAAAGCAGCCGGAGCCAAGCGGGTTGTGCCGCTGGCAGTAAGTGGGGCTTTCCACTCCCCGTTTATGGAACCCGCCCGAAACGAATTCGCTGAAGCCGTGAAAACAATGATCTTCAACGCACCACGCTGCCCCGTTTATCAGAACGTAAACGCAGAAGCGGTAACAGAGCCACAACAAATTAAAGAAAACCTGATCGCCCAACTCACATCGCCCGTTCGCTGGACACAGTCCGTTGAGCGTATGGTGGCTGATGGCGCTACCAGCTTCTTTGAGTGCGGACCTGGCAAAGTTCTTCAGGGATTAATCAAAAAGATTAGCCCTGCTACGCCAGTTGCAGGCATTTGATGAATTAATAGACCTCTGTGAATCAGGAGGTCTATTAATTATTTATACAAAAAGCTCATTTTTTTTGAAACAGAATTTGCTTTTAACTCCATTTGTCAGTTACCTTTGCACTCGCAATTGCAAAAGCAGCCCGATAGTATAAGGGTAGTACAACAGATTTTGGTTCTGTTTGTCTAGGTTCGAATCCTGGTCGGGCTACTACAAAAACGCTTAATTGACTATTCATCAGTCGGTTAAGCGTTTTTTGTTTTTAGCTTAAAATACCACCTCTTTTGTAGCTATAGCGGTTCATTTTCGCCAACAAACTACAGCCTGGTCCACCTTTCTACACCCAAAGCCTTTCAGAGATCACTGGCAAAAGTCCCTTTTTTTTCGTATAATGCGGTTTGTCATTGCCCACTCATCGTCATTATATGGAATTATACTATTCATTTTCAGTCCTCATCGTTCTAACCGCTATATTCTCTTACGTCAACGAACGCTTCTTAAAACTACCGCCTACTATCGGTATTATGCTGATGGCTATGGTGGTTTCGGTAGCCCTGGTTATTACGGGTAATATCTTCCCAAACCTGTTCGATAGTTTCTCGCGTTTTATAGCAAATCTGGATTTTACCGAAATCCTGATGGGCGCCATGCTCAATTTTCTACTTTTTGCAGGCGCTATTCACGTACGGCTCAAAGACCTTCGGGAGCAGCGCGCACCCATTATCGTTTTCTCAACCATCAGCGTGATTATATCGACGTTACTGGTTGGGGCTTTAACGTATTTCCTGTTACCGTTTTTCCGGTTGAACGTTCCTTTAATTCAATGCCTGGTTTTTGGTGCCTTAATCTCGCCAACCGATCCGATTGCCGTATTGGGCATTCTGAAAAAGGCTGGTGTGCGTAAATCACTGGAAACAAAGGTTGCGGGCGAATCCCTGTTTAATGATGGCGTGGCCGTTGTGGTATTTGTCGTTTTATTGCAGTTGGCTCAGGGATCGGATGTAGATCTGTCGTTTGGCAACATCTCCTGGCTGCTTATTAAGGAAGCACTCGGCGGTTTTGGTATGGGGCTACTGATTGGATACGTTGGCTCAAAGGCTATGCAGAAAATCGACAGTGCTAATGTGTCGGCGTTAATTACGCTGGCCGTGGTTATGGGCGGGTATTTAGTGGCTCGTGCCATGCATATCTCAGGCCCATTAACGATGGTTGCGGCCGGATTAGTGGTTGGCAATTTTGGGAAAGCTACCCGTATTTCCGTGAATACCCGCGATTATCTGGATAAGTTTTGGGAGTTAATCGATGAGATCATGAACGCTATTCTTTTCCTGATTATTGGATTTGAATTGCTATTGATTCCACACATTATGAATTACTGGCTAGTAGGAATTATTAGCATCGCCGTAGTGCTATTTGCCCGATTCATTTCGATATGGGTCCCGACCTTACTCATTCCTTTCGACACAAAGTTTGACCGACGAACGATTACCATTCTGGTATGGGGTGGCTTACGCGGTGGTGTTTCTGTGGCGCTGGCCTTATCCATCGACGAAGACCTGAATAAGAACCTGTTTTTGTCAATCACTTATTTCATCGTTGTTTTCTCCGTTATGGTACAAGGGTTGACGGTAGGCAAGCTTACCCAAATGAAGAAACCACTTGAAACTTCGGCAGCACGGTAAATAGGCTTTGTGAGGCCCGCATGTTTATAGACTGCTTAGTACGCTTGGGAAAGGAAATTGGACAGCCAATTTTGACCGAAGCATAACGTGTGAGATTAGCCCGCATTTATTTTGGCCCGATAGGGTCTTCACAGCGCAGCATCGGTAGCAATTGCCCCATGTGTAGAGAACGTGTGCCGTCAGGTACACAATAGTTATGTACCTGACGGCACATTTTACCTTGAAAACAAAATTCTTCTACCAACGCTGCGCTGTTTGATCCCTACGGGATTTTGACCGAAAATCGATACGGACCGTATCTAATCCCGAATCCACACTAAAAGCGTTATCGACCCAAGGTCTGAATGACCGAAATCAGGTTTTAATACACGCTACCATCGGCTAATTTTTAAATAATACGTAAAAGTAAATTTCAGTTCTACGTTCAAATCCCATAGCCTCGTAGACGCCAATAGCCCGCGTATTATCGGATCGCACATGTAGATAAGGCGTGCCCGCATTGGCCTGAATTCGATAAATTTGATTGAGGATAAGTTGTCGGGCATACCCTTTACCCAAATAATCGGGATGCGTACAGACCGCGCTAATTTCGGCAAAGTCAAACGCGTGTAACCGCTGGCCAGTCATCGCCACCAGTGCATCACCCTCAAAAATCCCTTCATAATGGCCAAACTCAATTGTTCTCCGCGAAAACGGACCTGGATTCGTCAATTTCGTTAGCGCCAACATCTGAGGCACGTGCTGCTCGGTTAGGGGCACAATTGGTGCCGTTGGCGGAACAGGGTCAATACGTTTCGTATAAACCATCTGAAAACCATCTATCCGATTCAGTATTTTCCAGCTTTCGGGAATTGTTAGCGGCTCGTCGGCAATTAAAATAACCGCGCTATCAGACGGAGCAATTTGGTGTAAGTGGTCAAAGTTTTCCGGGGTATTTTCCTGAATACCCGCAAAGGGCGACACTTCTGCGACAAAATACTTGGCGGTTTCAGTTCCCACAGACAACTGACTATTGCCGGAACATAGTGCGTTCCAGGCTGGATTATCCAGAATATGTTTCATTAGGTAGATGGGCACGCTCAACCCCTATACGGTGAACTCTGCCTTATGGAAGGCTAAACGCACGCTTAAGAAATAGGGTTCTGTACGGCCCAAAACTGCTTTTTTACCCAACAGGCCCAAAATACAGGAATGATTTGTGATGCTGGAACGGCAAATATCATCAGTAAACAGGCCGTCTATTCCCCTTTTCAGGCAATACAACGGGAAACATAGCATTATGAAAAATCTGGTTCTGCTCTTAATGCTGGTTGGCTTGACCAGCTCGATAGAACACAAAGAACTTACGTGGGTAGCCATCGGCGATTCGATTACCTACCTGAATGAGCATAAAGATGAAACCGGAAATCGCATTACGAAAGGGTATATGACCCGCGTTACGGAGGAATTACCTTACATTAAGTACATCAATCAGGGTCATAATGGCTGGACTTCGGGTGGCATTGCAAAGGCTGCTGAAACATTAGGACTGACTAAAGCAGATGTCTATTCAATCTTTTTGGGCACGAATGACTGGTGGTCTGGTAGGCCTTTAGGTCGTCTGGACGATTATCAACGCAATACGGGTAATAACACCGTCTATGGCTCATTCCGCATCATTGTCGATAAACTCCGAAGTTTAAATCCGCAGGCACCGATTATCTTAATCACGCCCATGCAGCGAGTTGATTTCGTTTATGTGGCGAATTTCAAAAATAACGCCTACGGGTCGTATAAAGCTAAAAATGGCCAATACCTCGAAGCCTTCGCCAACGCAATCGATTCAATTGGCCGCTTTGACCATTTCCCTGTGGTTGATCTCTATCACCTAAAAGGTTTAGAGGCCAAAAAGCTGGTTAAGTATAAACGACTGAAAGATCCCAAAAGCGGGGTTTACAACAACTATCCGTATCCGAAATTCATTGATATCCCCTTTAATCCCGAAACAGATGAGTACCCCTATCCGGTTGAATCGATTGACAAAACCTATGATGGATTGCATCCTTCCGATAAAGGCTATGAACTCATTAGCCGACAGCTGGTTAAGATCATGAAACGCTATTAACTGGAACGAACAGGTCATCATCCTGAAAAATGTTCCGGTCAAGCTTGCCAAACAAAATCGCAACCATGAATCGATTTAAGCTCATTATCACACTGCTGATCTGTAGCACTTCGGCAACTTTTGCCCAGCAGCCTACATCAACAACGGCGCCAGCAGCTCCACCCATGCGATTAACCAGTTCGGCTTTTCCAGATGGCGGCATCATTCCGATCAAGTTTACCCAGGCGGCTCCAGGTGCAGCTCCGGGCGGAGGGACTTCTCCCGAATTAAGCTGGACCAACGTTCCGGCTGGTACGCAGAGTTTTATCCTTCATATGCACGATGTGGATGTAAGCCGCAACAAAAGCATTGATGACAATCTTCACTGGCTGGTCTGGAATATTCCGGCCAACCTCACAGGGCTGCCCGAAGGAATTCCTGGCGGGGCACAATTACCAGATGGCAGTTATCAGATGAATGTATTCACGCCATCCTATCGTGGGCCGGGTGCTGCGGCTTCGGGGCCTTTACATCATTACATCTTTGAACTTTATGCGTTGGATACGAAACTTGATGTAAAGCCTAGTGCCGAGGGGTCAGAAACCCGTCAGAATGTTATGAAAGCGATTCAGAATCACGTACTTGGCAAGGCAGCTTACGTAGGATTATTTAAGCGGCCTCAGTAACTAATTAACGTGAATTATGGAGGATTTACGAATAGAATTATCCTTGTTTTTGTCATCCCGACGTCAGGAGGGATCTTCGGTAAATAACCAGTTGCTGAAGATCCCTCCTGACGTCGGGATGACAAAAAATAACATTATAAATCACTGATAATCAGTTGCCAATTTTAGATTCTATCCATTATTCACGTTAATTATTGAGTCGGACTAATTAATTTCTTTTTAGACTCACCGGGTTAAAACCCGGTGAGTCTAAAAAGCTACTTAAACGCGACATTGAAGCTACCTTCGGTCAACGTACTTTTGATCGTACCAGAGGCATCATAGGTCGTAAAGCTAAATGTGCCGATCACATTGGTAGCCGTCTTTTTGGTAATCGTAACGGTTCCTGCGCCACCGTTTCGGGTCGAGAAATCAAATTGATTGACCGTCATAATGCCAAGATTAGTCGTGTTAATAGGAAAGGTTCCTTCGCCAACGGTTTTAGGTAATAGCAGGGCAACCAGGTTTCCGGTTTTACTATCGAGACCATAAATACCGTAGTAATTATCATCCCCTGGCGAGGTGGTCAGGGCATAGTTTAAGTCAGGTGTGTAGACATATCCATCAACTTTGACCTGAAAACCCACTGCCACCTGAGTGGTCGACTGTGTGGGTGTAGTTGGTGTTGTAGGAGTAGTTGGCGTAGTCGGGGTCGTGGTGGTTTGCGTTTGAGCAGGCATTACATCATCCGATTTTTTGCTGCACGCGCTAAGCGTAGAAATGATGGCAAACAGGGCGATTACATACGTAGTTTTCATGACTGAATAATTGGTTGTTTTGTGAGTGATTTTTAGGAAAAGCCGATGGTTTATGCGGCCTTGTTTTCCTTTGATGAATCAAACCTACAACAACCCGAAGGCCCTCATTGAGGCAACTATACAGGAAGCGGCTTTGGCTTTAAGAGCGGTGGGCACCAGTATACAAGTGGCGAAGAATATATATGGGCTCTACTTTTATTATCTGATAGTCAACACCCTAATGACTTACCCCTGTTCGGGGAAGTAACATATCGCTGTTTTCAGGCATAGCTACCGGCTGAATGAACGGGTGTTTTATTTCCGGGAAAGCTTTTTGAATTGACGCATGAATACGCACAATGGCCTGATTGATAGCATCAGTTGTTAATTCAGCGTGGAAATTTACGCTCTGCACTAAGGTGATTTCTTCTGGACCGAGATAGATTGTCGCAATTTGAATCGTCTTTAGAACCGCTGGATCGGCTTCGGTCAATGCCACTAACTGGGCAGACAGTTGTGGAGAAACCCCTTCGCCCAGGAGTAAACTTTTGCTTTCACGCGCCAGAACAACGGCTACACTGACTAACAGCAAGCCAATGAGAATCGACGCCAGCCCATCCAGATAGGGGTTGTTAAAGGTATGCCCTAAAAACACGCCTAGAAAGGCAATGATCAGGCCTAAGACATCGGACGCATCTTCAAACAGAATCGTGAACGTAGCCGAGTCTTTACTATCTTTTATAGCCGCCCATAGCGATTGATCACCACGGGTAGCATTGAAAGCTCGCCAGGCAGTAATCAGGGAATAACCATCTAATGTAAAGGCAACCCCCAACACAATGTAATTCCAGAACGGGTCTTTGATCAGCTCTGGATGTTGCATGTGGGTTACGCCTTCGTAGAAGGAAACGCCCCCACCTACGGCAAAAATGAGGAGTGCCACTACATACGCCCAGAAGTATTGCTCACGCCCATACCCAAACGGACGCTTTTGATCGGGTGGACGTTGACTTCGACTAAGCCCCAACAGCAATAACAACTCATTCAGCGTATCGACCAATGAATGAATCCCTTCCGAAATCATCGCCGAACTTCCTGTAATACTGGCAGCAATAAACTTAGTGGTGGCAATACCTAAGTTAGCGGCTAACGCCGTGTAGATTGGTGTTTTAGAAGAAGCCATAGTGTTGAAACTGAACCCGGTTTCAGATGTTCAACCCTTAAACTACTTCTTTTTGTGGATAATGGCACGTGTGGTACAGACTCGCGTTCGCGTGATGTCGGTTACCTATAACCGACATTCTTAGGTTTCTCAAAACCTACTCTTTGAACCGATAGGTTTTGAGAAACCTAAAAGTGTCAGGTTGAAGAACCTGACACTACGGGACGGAAACAATTACTCTATAATCCTGAGGTTGTGAAATTATACACACCTGATCCAATTTTCAGCACTACATAACCAGGTTCGGTAGCGGATACCATCAATCCTGCCGCTGTTATCGATTTACCATTCTCCCGAACAGATTCAGCACTTTTGGCTGGGACATAGACGGTAGCTGTCGTGTTGGCTGGAATTTCTACTGTAAACGACAGATTATCTGCTTCTTTTTTCCAACTCGACCGAACCATGCCGTAATACGTTTGCAAACTGGCACTCGCCGATGTTAAGCCTCCGCCTGGTTGTGGCTTAATGATCGTGTGTTTATAACCAGGTCCGGCTTCGTCGGTATCAATGCCGGTAATGGTTCGATACATCCAGTCGCCAACGGCTCCGTATGCGTAGTGGTTAAACGATGTCATGGATGGACTTTGGAAAGTACTGTCGGGTTTCATCGAATCCCAGCGCTCCCAGATCGTCGTGGCTCCCATTTTCACCGGATATAACCACGATGGGTACGTTTCCTGCAACAGTAACTTGTAAGCCACATCGGTCCGGCCAAAACGAGTTAATACGTGGCATAAGAAGGGCGTGCCCAGAAAGCCCGTGGTTAAGTGGTTGTCATATTTTTTGATATTGCCAACCAGTCGATCTACCGCTTGCGGGCGCAGATTTTCGGGAATCATGTCGAATTGCAATGCCAGTACATAAGCGGTTTGGGTATCCGAAATCAGACGTCCGCTTGGGGTCATATAAGCGTTCTGGAAGGCTTTTTTAATCCGTTCCAGAAGGGCCGTATAATGGACAGCGTCTTTGGTTTTACCTAATAACATAGCTGCTTTTCGCATCAGATCGGTACTATAGGCGTAAAAACATTGCGCTACTAAATGATTGTCGGTGAAGGCCGATTTGGCCTCAAAAGCCGGGCTGCCTTCGGTAGTTACGTAGGATAACCAGTCGCCAAACTGGAAACCTTCACTCCAGAGATCATTTTTCGCCACACGTTCCATATAGCCTTCGTACGCTTTCATGGTGGCGTATTGTTGCTCTACAACACGCCGATCGCCGTAGGCCAGGTACATGTTCCAGGGAATAATAATGCTCGCATCCGACCAGCCTGCTGCACCTGTTGGTTCATCTTTAACCGGCCGTTTATTAAGCACATCAGGGATGATAAACGGAACGGCTCCGTTCGGAAACTGATCGGCAGTAACATCTTTGAGCCACTTGGCGAAGAAATTATTGACGCCAAAGTTGAAAGCCGCCGTTCGGGAAAACACTTCGGCATCGCCAGTCCACCCAAGCCGTTCGTCGCGCTGCGGGCAGTCGGTAGGAACGTCGAGGAAATTACCCCGTTGACCCCATTGAATATTGCTTTGTAATTGGTTGACTAGGGCATTCGAGGTCGTGAACTCGCCGGTTTTCGGAATGTCGGAATATAGGGTTATCGCGGTAAAATCAGCGGGATTGATTGGGCCGGTTAATCCATTGATCTGTACATAGCGAAAGCCGAAAAAGGTGAAATGGGGCTCAAGCGTTTCGGTCCCTCCTTTGAGCAGATAGGTTGCCAGTGCTTTTGCTGTACGCAGGTTTTCGAAGTAGGGATTACCGAATTTATCGAGCATCTCCACGTGCGAAAGCACGACTTTATCCCCAGCCTTTCCGGTTACCTTGAACTTCACCCAGCCCACCATATTCTGCCCGAAATCCAGCACGGTCTCACCTTTGGGCGTCGTTATCACTTTTACGGGTTTGCGGGTTTCGTGCTGCCCAACCAGTTCGTTATAATTGGCTACCAGATTGGTATATCCAAACGGTTTCGTTGTTACACCCGACCAATCGGAATCGGAGTAGCCTGCAGTTGTCCAGCCTGCTTTTTCAAGCCGGGAATCGTAGATTTCACCGTCGTAGATTTCGGCAAAACGAACGGGGCCTGTCGATGATTTCCAGCTCTCATCAGTAATAACTGTCTCCGTACTTCCGTCGGTATACGTAATGGCCAGTTGCCCCAATACCGCCAGATTTTTGCCGTACATATTCCGTTGATTCTCCCAAACCAATCGGCCCCGATACCAGCCGCTGGCCAACGATACACCAATCGCATTCTTGCCTTGATTCAGCAGATTCGTAACATCGTAAGTCTGATACTGAAGGTGGTTGTTATAGCTTGTCCAGCCGGGTGTCAGATAGGCATCACCAACGCGTTTTCCGTTTATCTGGGCTTCGTAGAGGCCATGCGCCGTGATAGATAAAGTAGCCGAACGCACTTTCTTTGATGCCGAAAATACCTTCCGCATCAGGGGACTAGGCCTATTAAGAGTGTCTTCCACATAGCCCGGCTCGATCCATTTGGCTTTCCAATTTTCGGCAGACAACATACCCGTTTGCCAAAACGCTACCGGACTCCAGACCGATGGCTTGGCCGATGTGTTGTCCCAAATACGAACCTGCCAGAAATACCGCTGACCCGGCTTTAGGGCAGCCCCCGCATAAGGTACATGCACCGATTGATCGGAGGCAACCCGACCCGACTGCCAGACAGTCCCTTTAGCTACTGAAGCAGCGTCGGTGCTGATCCGTATTTCGTAAGCGGTTTGTTGAACATTCTGTTTCGTAGCAATCAGTTGCCAACTAAACCGAGGAGTGGTCACATCTAAGCCAATGGGGTTGACTCGATTTTCGGTTAGCAGTTGTTGAACGCTCGATTGAGCAACAGACCAGACACTAATCAATTGAAGCAACGCAAAAAGAAAACGGTATTTTTTCATGCAGACTTATAAAGAGGGATTCGATACGGATTATATGATTTTTCAAATATAAAATTCACTTATACAGATACTTCCCTATACTTTCCTACTTTTTGGTCTGTATATTAAGCGATCCGTAAACACCATTAAGTTCATTGCTAGTTAGTAAACATCTGAAAAAGTATTACGTATAGTTTACGTTACTATATACCGTTTCTTAAAAAACTATTTCCTATTTTTCGAGTATATATCATAGAAATCATGTGTCAAGTCTGATTAATCGAATGAGATAAAGGACTTTACGAATGTCATTTTTGGGTAAAGCCGATGATTTAGTGGATCAGACCCCCTTCTTACTTAAATGAGTTCAACAACATCCAGCAAACACAATACACCTTTAAAATCTCTGCCAAAATCCCCAACCGGGATTAATGGCCTGGATGAAATAACGACGGGAGGCTTGCCCGCCGGACGCCCAACCCTTATTTGTGGTAGTGCCGGTAGTGGCAAAACTTTGTTCTCAATGGAATTTATTGTTCGTGGAGCAATGAATTATAATGAGCCGGGTGTCTTTATGGCCTTTGAGGAGAAAACCGAAGAACTGACCCAAAACGTGGCATCGTTGGGTTTTGACCTCGATCAGCTTCAAAAAGACAAAATCATCAAGCTCGACCACGTTCACATTGAACGAAGCGAAATAGAAGAAACTGGCGAGTATGATCTGGATGGTTTATTTATCCGATTAGGGTATGCCATTGATAGCATAGGAGCCAAACGGGTGGTGTTGGATACAATCGAAAATCTGTTTGCAGGTCTGTCTAATCAGGGAATTTTGCGAGCAGAGTTACGACGGTTGTTCGAGTGGTTGAAAGAAAAGAAAGTAACCACTATCATTACGGGGGAAAAAGGCGAAGGGATGTTAACCCGTCACGGTCTCGAAGAGTACGTTTCCGACTGCGTTATTTTATTGGATCACCGGATCAACAATCAAATCTCGACCCGTCTTCTTCGTATTGTCAAATATCGGGGCTCCGTACACGGTACCAATGAATACCCATTTTTAATTAACGAGAAGGGCATTTCGGTATTACCCGTTACGTCTCTGACGCTGGATCATCCCGTCTCGTCCGAACGTATCTCATCGGGCATACCTACGCTGGATAAAATGCTGGATGGTCAGGGCTTTTTCCGGGGCAGCAGTATTCTGGTTTCGGGCACGGCCGGTACCGGGAAAACCAGTATTGCAGCCTCATTTGCCGATGCCTCCTGCCAACGGAACGAACGCTGTATTTACTTCGCTTTTGAGGAATCGCCCCAGCAGATTATTCGAAACATGCGTTCTATCGGCCTTGATCTCCAAGGACATATCGATAATGGCTTGCTAAAATTTCAGGCATCACGCCCAACTTTGAATGGCCTTGAAATGCACTTGGTAAGCATTCATAACCAAATTAAAGAATTCAAGCCAGCAGCCGTTATCCTGGACCCAATTACCAATCTGATCACGGTTGGTTCCGTCAGCGATGTCAAGTCAATGCTGATGCGGTTGATCGATTTTTTACAGGCCGAACAAATAACCGTTCTGTTCACAGCACTTTCGCTAAATAATGTGGTCAATGAACAAACAGACGAAGGTGTTTCATCATTAGTAGATGCCTGGCTGCTGGTACGCGATATCGAATCGAATGGCGAGCGGAATCGGGGCATGTACGTCATGAAATCGCGGGGTATGAAGCACTCGAATCAGGTGCGGGAATTTGTAATTACCGACAAGGGGCTAAGTATGATTGACGTTTATTTAGGCCCCGAGGGCGTATTGACGGGATCGGCCCGAGAAGCGCAGCAATTACAGGAAGAGACGGGAATGGTCCTGCGCGAACACGCCGTTAGCCGTAAAAATCGGGAAATTGAACGCAAGCGATTAATACTCGAATCAAAAATAGCGAGCCTGAAAGAAGAGTTCGAATCGGTACAGGATGAGTTAAATAAGACCTACGTTGAGGACGAATTACGAAAAGAGGTGATGGACAAAAATCGTGAACAGATTACCCGTAACCGACATAATGAGTAATTTATCAGGTGACTCAACTAACTATCGATGAAAACAAAAGAAGATACCTGGGAGTTGCGACTCTATATTGCCGGAAACACGCCTAAATCGCAAACTGCTCTGAGCAATCTGAAAAAGTATTGTGAGGAGTATTTGAAAGATAAATACATCATTGAGGTAATCGACTTGTTGGTAAAACCACAACTGGCCGAAGGCGACCAGATTTTTGCGGTGCCCACCTTAGTCAAAAAGGTACCTGAACCCATTCGCAAAATCATTGGCGATCTCTCTAATGAAGAAAAAGTTCTGGTAGGCTTAAACATTCGTCCGGCAAGTAAGTAGATGATTGAACCATCACAACCAGAGGATACCGATCCAGATGCCGAAGACGGTTTCTACGTATTGCATTTATTTGTAACAGGAGCATCCCTGCATTCAACACGGGCAATTGCAAATCTTAAACACATTTGCGAATCGTATATACCAGGAAAGTATTCACTGGAAATTATTGATGTGTATCAGCAAAAAGAACTGGCAGAACGGGAGCAACTGATTGCGTTGCCTTTATTGATTAAACGACTGCCCTTGCCCGAACGAAGATTAGTTGGTGATTTGTCAGACACCGAAAAGATACTCGCCGGATTAGGAATTTCCAGGTAATGAGCATGAATGGGGGGAAAACATACGAGCAACTGCTAGCCGAAAATGAAAGTCTGCGCTGGCAGCTCGAAGAAGCAACCGAAACAATACAGGCCATTCGTACTGGTCAGATCGATGCCTTAGTTGTTGAGGGCGAAGACGGTCATGAGCTTTATACGCTGAAAACAGCTGATCAAACCTACCGGATTTTTATTGAAACGATGAATGAAGGGGCTGTCACGCTGAATAAAGACGGCCTTATTTTATACAGTAATTCAACCTTTGCTACTATGGTTGAATTGCCCCTATCGAAAGTAATTGGGTTGTCTTTCAACCAATTTACGACCCCCGATTGTCAGGAAATGTTTAATGACTTACTCCGGGGAATCTGGACGGGCAATCGAAAGATTGAGTTCATGCTTATTAGCAATAACCAAAACCTGGTTCCCTGTCAACTTTCGGCAACAGACCTTGAGCTTGATGGGGGAGTTTGCCTGAGTATAATCCTGACCGATCTGACCGCTCAGAAACATAGCCAGCAATTGCTAAGAATTAACAATGAAAAGCTAGCCAAGGCCAATGCTGCGCTGGAAGTTAGTAATCAGGCCCTGAATCGATCCAACAATAATCTTCAGCAGTTTGCTTATATCGCCAGCCATGATCTACAGGAGCCTTTACGAAAGATCCAATCGTTTGGCGACCTTCTGAAAAGCCAGTATAAAGATCAGTTAGGTGATGGAACCGGGCATTTGGAGCGAATGCAGGTAGCGGCCAGCCGAATGTCGACACTGATTAAAGATTTACTGAGCTTTTCCCGCATCTCTACTCAACAAAACACAACGACTTCCATTTCGCTGAACGATGTAGTCAACATCGTTCTTAGTGATCTGGAGCTATTAATTCAGGAAAAAAGTGCCGTTGTTTCCGTCGACCCGTTGCCCACGATACAAGGCGACCGATCGCAACTGGAGCAACTATTCCAAAATTTATTGACGAATGCCCTCAAGTTTCGCCGGGCTGGGGTTACGCCCCAGATTCGAGTCAGCTCTCAAACGGTAGATTCGGCAAAATTGCCTGTCTCGATAAAACCAATTCTCCAGGCTGATACCTATTACCAAATAAGTGTGTCGGACAATGGTATTGGTTTTGACCAGAAGTACGTTGATCGGATTTTTCAGGTTTTCCAGCGCCTGCATGGTAAGACGGAATTTCCGGGTACAGGTATTGGCCTGGCTATTTGCGAAAAAGTAACCGCTAATCATGGCGGAGCCATTACCGCTATTAGTGAACCAGGCGAAGGTGCCACATTTGAGATCTATTTTCCTATACAGAGTAACATAACGCAACTCTAGCGATACGGATTATTACGTTTTCTTAACCCGTTTTACATTCGAAATAAGGTATTAAAAATTGGGCTAAATCCCAGTTTGAGCGTATAAACTATGCCTTCTCAACCCCCAAATGTGTTCTCAGATTGGTTTCTAAAGGCTTTGCCTAACTTCTGACAACTTGTTTATATATATGTATATACACCGTTAAATAAATTCATAGTCCATCTGTTAACTAAAATCGAATATCAATGTCTATCAGTCATATATATATATTTATTTTGTAAACTTAAGCTAACCCATAATTAACGATTTATCATGCAGGTCTCTTTAACCGACGAAGAGATGATTCGGCAGTATTTACCTACTCAGCCCGATCATTGCTTCGAAGCTCTCTATAACCGGTATGTCAAGAAAGTATACCGCCGGTGCCTGTCAATGACTAACGATTCTGTACAGGCCGAAGATTTCACCCACGATATTTTCTTGAAGGTATTTAATAAACTGGATGCCTTTCAACAACGATCCAGCTTTTCGACCTGGCTTTACTCCATTGCTTACAATTACTGCGCCGACCAGATCAAACTAGCCAAACGATTACCAACCACCACGCTGGAAGGAAGTCAGGACTGGTACAAAACAGAACCGTTGGAGGCCCAGTTACACGAAGAAACGCTCCAGGTCGTCAGACAGGCCATGGATACCCTATCGGTTGAAGAGCGTAAGTTATTGCGTTTAAAATACGAAGACAACATGAGTATTGAAGAGATTGCTCAGTTGTATGGACTCAAGCTCAGTGCGGTTAAAATGAGACTAAAACGAAGTCGGGAAAAAGTGCACCGATTGTGCGCACGACAGTATCATGGATAGGCCACTATTTTTTTTATTTATTTTTATAGTTAACTAGTGACCACTTGATACCGTTACCGTCTAAAGGAATATTAGTAATTAACACAACTAACAAGGCCAGACATATCGCATATGTCTGGCCTTGTTAGTTGTGACTTATACAGTAATCAGGCCATTTTTACCAGAAAACCCTGCTATGTAATTGCTAACGGCTCTAAAAATCAAAAGCCGCTTTCGTAAAAGCGGCTTAGAACTCATCTATAGGCAACAGGACTCTCGGGCCCCGGAAGAAATTCAGGAGGGTACACTTAGCTTAGAATAAGTTTTTAATATCGATTCGACGGTGCAAATGCTCTTCGTCTTTAAAGGGCAACATCACCATAACCCGGCCTTGTTCGTGAACAGCTTCGATATGATCGGCGTCGATGAACGACGGAATATCCAGAACCCGGAGGAACATAGGCACGGCCAATCGTTGACTGGTGCCTTCTTCCTGACGTTCAGACGTACTCACTAGTAACGTATAGAGAACGAGCTTGCTACCCTCGACCAACACATTAAATGAATTAGCCTTTACACCTGGAGCCGATAAGGTAATGATTAAGCGTTCATCTTCTCGCTCAACATTCATGGTGGTCTGACTCGCCCCACCATATAGGGTGTTCAGCAAGTCGATCTGACCGCCAGTTCCCTTAAACACGTTTTCTATCGTTTTCATAGTGGATGTTGTTTTACTGCTTAATTCAATTCATTTATTTCTTAGACAAACGTCGTGCCTAATGGATTAATCCTATTTTATAAGTCAGGATGTCAGTTCAAAAAGCCTTATTTTCGACAGTATATGCCGTTTTGACACAAGAGAAGGGCATTCTGACAGTTTTACGAGTTTATGTACGTACTGAGAATAGTGTTGCGATTTATGGTCTCTGTGGGGTTCTCTTTCTACACTTTGCCACAGTCGCCTTGTGTACCTAAAAACCTGACGTTCCTGCCGTATCTTTGCTAGATCATGCATATCAAAGTTGGAACTCGAAGCAGCCGACTAGCAATCTGGCAGGCCGCTTACATACAAACGTTACTTCAAAAAGCGGGCTTGACCTCTGAGTTGGTGCTTATTGAAACCAAAGGTGATTTAGTCCTCGACCGCTCACTCGCGAAGATTGGTAGCAAAGGTGTATTTACGCAGGAGTTGGAAGACCAGCTGCGCGATGGCACGATCGATATTGCGGTTCACAGTGCCAAAGACCTTCCCTCAAGTTTACCTGACGATCTGGACATTATCGCCTTTACGGAACGAGAACTGGCCAACGATGTACTGGTTAGCCGAAATAAAGACGTATCCCTTAAAGGTGGGCAGCCTTTCCGAATTGGCACCTCATCGACACGCCGGGTAGCTATGCTGAAGCATTATTGCCCCCATTTGACAGCCGTCGACATGCGCGGCAATTTGCAAACCCGGATTCGTAAACTCGATGAAGGCCAATGCGACGCCCTTTTGCTTGCTTACGCGGGTGTTCACCGGATGGAATACGACGATCTGATTGTTGAACATTTACCCATTACCGAATTTACGCCCGCTGTTGGTCAGGGAAGCGTCGCGATTGAAGTGGCTACTTCTTTAGATAGCGAAGTAGCCGAAACCCTCACCCGAATCATTAATCACGAGCCAACTGCCGCCTGCTTACGGGCCGAACGGGCCTTTCTGGCCAGACTCGAAGGAGGATGTAGCATTCCATCGTTCGCGCTGGCGCAATGGACCAACGAACAGACCATCAGCCTAACGGGTGGTTTAGTTAGCCTGGATGGCAGTCAGCTACTTCGCGAAACTTTTACGGGCACACCTCAGGAAGCGCCACAGCTTGGTCATTCACTGGCCGAAAGCATTCTGGAACGCGGGGGCGATGAGTTATTACAGCAAATCCGCCAACAACTATGACAATAAAAATTGCCCAATCCGACGCTGATATTCGGCGCTGCATTCCTGCCATGCTGGCTTTACGGTCGCACCTAACACCCGAAGAAGCGTTTGAGCGAATCCGCTCTCAACAGGCGACCGATGGTTTTGTGCTTGCGTTCGTAGAGCCTGAGAATCCAGACGATACGGTGCCTGCCGTAACGGGTTATCGGTACCTGAATTTTCTGTACAGCGGCAAAACCCTTTACATCGACGATCTCTCGAC
This sequence comes from Spirosoma foliorum, assembly GCF_014117325.1. Taxonomy (NCBI): domain Bacteria; kingdom Pseudomonadati; phylum Bacteroidota; class Cytophagia; order Cytophagales; family Cytophagaceae; genus Spirosoma; species Spirosoma foliorum. The sequence continues at coordinate 6,858,812 of NZ_CP059732.1, forward strand.
GTTACCCGAAGGGCGTGGCAAAGGATATGCGGGTGCTTTAGTCGATTTTGTGATTGGCCAGGCGAAACAGTCGAATTGCCAATGTGTGTCGCTCGATTCGGGTCAGAACCCAGCACGTTACGATGCCCATCGACTCTACCTGAACAAACGATTCAATATTGCCAGCCACCATTTCAAGCTGGATTTATAATGATTTTTTAAACGCAAAGGACGCAGAGAAATCCTTTCTTTGTACATCGTAAATCGTTCCTCGTAAATCGTAATTCGTTTAGTATGAATCTTTTCCGAATTAGTTGGAGTAATCTAAAAGATAAGCCCCTCAGCAGTTTTCTGAGTGGATTGCTGATGACCTTTGGCATCACGATTATTTCGCTGCTGTTGTTGCTGAATAAGCAATTAGACGATCAGTTTCGGAAAAATATAAAAGGCATCGATATGGTGCTGGGTGCCAAAGGAAGCCCCTTACAACTGATTCTATCGAGCATCTATCAGATTGATTCACCAGTGGGTAATATTCCGCTCGACGAGGCCGAACGATTGACGCGCAACCCAATGATCAAAACGGCTATTCCGTTATCAATGGGCGACAACTACCGCTCGTTTCGGATTGTAGGAACGAACAAAAAATACCTCGATCACTTCGAAGCTACCGTTGCCCAGGGCAAGTTGTTCCAGCAGAATCTGGAAGTAGTTATTGGTCCTCGGGTAGCCGCTGTTACGGGCTTAAAACTTGGGGATACCTTCTCTGGATCACACGGTTTAGATCAGGATGGCGAGGTTCACGCCGACACCAAATATAAGGTTGTCGGCATTCTGAATGCAACCAACACCGTTACCGACCAGCTCATCCTGACGCCCCTTTCGAGCATATGGGCCATCCATGATCATGGTCATGAAGAAGGCGGGGAACATCACGAGGAAGCAGAAGCGCATGAAGATCATGAGGCAGAGCACGAAGAAGCTCCACATGAGATTACCAGTATGCTCATCAAGTTTCGGAATCCGATGGGTATGATGCTGGCGCGTGGAATCAATACCAACTCGAAGCTCCAGGCAGCGTTGCCGAATATTGAGATCAACCGGCTGTTTTCGTTGCTGGGTGTAGGTATCGAAACCTTGCGGGGATTGGCTATCGTAATTATGCTCATTTCAGGCATCAGCGTATTTGTGTCACTCTATAATTCGCTGAAAGAACGACGCTACGAAATGGCGCTTATGCTTTCGATGGGTGCCACACGCGCGCAGTTATTTGGTATGCTCCTACTGGAAGGCTTAGTACTCGCCCTGATTGGGTTTGGCTTGGGAATCCTGGTCAGCCGGGTTGGCCTGTGGCTATTTTCAAACAGTGTTTCCGAAGACTATCACTACAACTTAGCCTCGTTTGGTATTCTGCCCGAAGAATGGATTTTGTTAGGCGTCGCCATTCTAATCGGCTTAGTGGCTGCTGCCCTTCCCGCTATAGGCGTCTACCGCATGAACATCTCCAGAACGCTGGCAGAAGAATAGAGAGATGTATGATGTAGTATGTATGATATATGATGTAGCTGACGCGAACGAATACACCTTACATCATATATCATACATATTACATCATACATCTAAAATCAGCCCACTACATTATAAATAACAACCGGTTCTGCTTTGTTTTTCAGCTTCACTTCGCCGATGCGTTCGCAGGTGAACGACTCGGCGATTTCCTGCTGAGCCGTTTCTGTAATCACAATTTGACCAGGCTGTGCTGCCGATTGCAGGCGCTGAGCTGTGTTCACAGCATCTCCGATTACGGTATAGTCCAATCGGCGGAGGGTTGTGGAGCCGATATTTCCCGATACCATCTCGCCCGTATTGATCCCAATCGATACTTGTGGGTGATAATCAGGGTTATTCGCCAGACTATCCTTGAGCGTAGCAATTTGCGTCCGTACAGCCAGCGCGGCTTCGATGGCGCGATCAAAGTGGTACTCACCCCGGAAAACAGCCATGACGGCATCGCCCATAAACTTATCGACGTAACCACCCTGCCCGAGAATTTCCTTAACCATCACATCGAAATACCGATTCACTAACCGAACAACCGTATCGGGTGATTCGCGCTCCGAAATGGCCGTAAATCCGCAGATGTCAATAAACAAAACCGTTGCCACTACAGTCTCACTGGCAGAAAGAGACGCTTCAAATTCGGGCTTATTCATAAACGTCAGCACCGATTCATCGACGTACATCCGAAGAATGTTGTTCTCTTTGATCGCCTGCAACGTTTGACGGAGTTGCTTAATATACTCCATCGTTTTTTCCATGGTCAATTCCAGATCTTCAAAATTGACCGGCTTGGTCACGAAATCAAAGGCTCCCCGATTCATTGCGGTGCGGATATTGTCCATGTCGCCATAAGCCGACACGATTACCGCTTTAAGCATTGGGTTGTTTTCCTGCAACTTAATCAACAGCGTCAGACCATCCATGCCCGGCATGTTGATGTCCGTCAGCACCATATCTGTATCAGGCTGATCTGCGAGCATTGCCAGCGCTTCGACGCCATCATGGGCAAAGATGAATTCGTATTTCTTTTCTCGAATCTGTCTTCGAAACTTTTGCTTAATCAGCAATTCAAGGTCCGTTTCGTCATCAACCACCAATATCTTGGCATTCATGCTAAATCGTTCAGTTTTTGTTTGAGAACCGTAAAGTCGAGTGGTTTTGTCAGAAAATCGTTGGCTCCCAATTTAACGGCCTGCTCCTGCGACTCAGGGTCGCCATAAGCTGTAATCATCATAACAACGGGTGGCGGAGGAGTCTTAAAATCCTGCCGGATGTGGCGTAATAACTCAAAGCCACTCATACCGGGCATATTGATATCGGATAGGATCAATATAACTTCCGATGAATGACCAGCCAGGTAAGTAAGAGCTTCTTCGCCAGAATTAGCGAAGTCTAACTTCAATTCTGAATTTCGAATTTCGCGACGAAACCGCTGTAGAAACAAATCTTTTACATCTAGCTCATCGTCGACCACTAAAACTTTCATCATAATACGGGAAGGGTATAAATCAAAGATAGAAATTTTGCCTTAGGCATCAACCTACCCCAGGTTACTACGCGTAACATAACAACAAATTTAACACGGTCTGGCGGTCAAAAGGCAGGCTTTTTATAGATACCGACTTTCTGGGACGACTTCCGGCGGTATGTTCTAGAAAATGTTGTCATAGATTTGTAAACTTACTGCTAAACAACCGCTATTCATGTCTCCAACGCCACAAGAGGCCCCTATCGACTCAGAAGTAAGTCCTTCTGCTGGCATACCTGAACTTGATCGTTTACCAATTCATAAGCCAAAAAAAGACAAGGGTAAGAAGGCGAGTAAGGGCGTAGAAACCTTATTTCGGACTACGATGTCGAACCATATGAAGCTTAGCGAAATGGCCGACCGAAAAGCTAACCTGATGATTTCGATCAACGCCATCATCATTTCTATCACCATTTCTACCTACGCTCGAAAATTCGACGCGCCCGCCAATCTGCTTATTCCGAGCTTATTGTTATTAGCAGTCTGTCTGGTTACGATCATCGTTTCGCTCCTGGCGACGAACCCTACCATTTCGCCACTAAAAAAACGAGGCAATGTGGAGACCGATCGCCCGATTGATCTTCTGTTCTTCGGTTACTATTCCCAGCTTTCCCGCAGCGAGTATCGCCAGAAACTGCGTACGTTACTTGGCAACGACGATGATCTCTACAACAGCCTGATTGATAACATCTACGCCCAGGGTCAGGTACTTTCCAGAAAATACCGATTGCTCAAATTTGCCTATCAGTTTTTTATGATTGGCTTCTCGATTGTTGTCATCTCGGCTGTAATCGCCTTGATCACTACTTATTATAGCTAACCCCTTTTGAGCTTTTAACCGCAATGCCCGACTTGGCATTCTGCTTAAATTTGGTCTGGGCCAGTATTGGTTTATTGATCAGCGCATAGAAATCGTCCAGATACTTAAGCGTCCGCTTTACGTAGGCCTTATCCAGTCGGCTATCGTTTTGATACAACGCATACATCTGCGGCTTTACCTGATTGAACTTATCGAAGACCTGTAGAAAAACGTCCATCGAATAAATTGGTCCCCGATAAACTCGCTCTCTTACCGAAATAATATCGAGCTGTTCGGCAGGCTTGGCATAGGATGCTTCCACAATTCCGGCGTGGTCAAAATCGTACGGCACGGGTAGCGAGCTTGATATTCCATTCGCAAACAACCGGATGTTGTGTAAATAAGGCACCGACCAGTCGGTGTTGCCTATCATGTATTCAAACACCGCTACCGTGGCCATGCTGAGCGTATCGGCATAACCCATGTTTGTTTGCTTCAGGGTATTGGCGGTAACTCCGTTTCGCTTAGCCAGATCACCCTCGTCTTCGAGAAGGCAGCCCCAATGTGTTTCGGGAGCGCGTTTACCCAACGAATCGACATACGTAACCCGAACCAGTTGGGTACGGAAACTCAAATCGGTCAGCAAATTATAAAGCTTATAAACCAGATGCTCCCGCACTATCCATTCTTCGAGCTGACAATGCGTGACCAGTTTCAGCTTATTCTGATTCGCAAACAGCGTATTTTTTACCTTCTTCTTCGGAAAGTTTACCAATAAGGGCGGGAAGGAACAATTTACCTTACTACGTCGGAAGTTACCTCGCACTTTCAGCGTAAGCGGAATACTATCCGTCTTACTACCATCCTTATAACTTAAGACAGCCGGATGAGCGGCTGTTTTTTCCCCTCTATCCTTCATCAGTGTCCGCAGGTTGGTCGTCAAGGTGAATTCCAACCCATCCTCACGATCAAATAAGAGCGTCGACGTTGGTGAGCCAGCGGTTTTCGTACTATCCTGCGCAGTAGCAATTATTCCTGTTAGAAGCCCTACTACCCAAAAGAGCAAACTAAAGCGATAGAGTCGTTTCATAGTTTTTAGGCCAGTAGCCGATATTTTTTCATTCTCGCCGGGTTAAAACCCGGCGCATCTGATCAATTCTGTGTTTTTGCGCCGGGTTTTAACCCGGCGAGAATGAAAAACCACGCTTATTTTACAGCAGCAGGTGGTGTTAGATACTTAGCCAGAAATTTATAAATCTCCTCTCTTGACTCACGTGCCAGCTTGGTATCCAGTCGATTAAAACTATGCCCACCCGGAGCATCCTGATAAATTTTATACTCGAACTTTTTCTCGTGCGCTTTTAAGGCATTGATCAACGATTCAACTTCCAGCACATTTACATCTTCGTCGTTCGTATTGGTATGAATCAGCAACGGCGTTTTTAATTTCTGTGCATTCCAAACCGGCGACCGACGGCGGTATTCAGCGACATTATCTGATGGGTCTTTGCCAATGTGGGTAGCCGCCGAGAATATGGTTCGGTAACTAGCTGGCTTATAACCCAATCGGGCAATGATGTCGGTAACAGGTACACCCGCATAGGCTACTTTATAGTCTTCGGGATGATCGAAGATGTTCATCAGGGTAATCATACCGCCGTGACTCCAGCCAATAATACCAACCCGATCCGCATCAACCTGGGGCATGTTTTCAACAGCCCATCGCTTCCCGGCCAATACGTCGTCATTTTCGTAATCGCCGTAGTCGATTTGATTGTAGAAGGCTCCGCCGTAGCCAACACTCCCCCGATATTCCGGCGCTAGAATCATGTATCCCTGGTCGATTAATTCACGAACAACGTGTGCATAAAGTGTACTAAAGTCGCCGTGAATACCATCGTGTACAAAAATGAGAAGCGGCAATTTTTTAGTCGATGCAAATTTCCGGGAAACAAACGTATACGCTGGAATCACGACCGGATTGTTAGCTCCTTGCCCAGTCGGATTTTTGATTACATGGGGCGGCTTGCTGGCATATCGCACCTTATCGATAACGGCCACATCACCCAATTTCTGATACCATAATAAATCATCGACACTTTTGGCTAAGCCCTGATCGGCAAAGCGTTGATTTTCTTCTAACTGCCGAACGCGTTCGCTTACATCCGTTTGGGCTGGTGGGGTTGCTTGAGGAGGGGGAGCTTGTCCAAAACTAGTGAGATGAATGAGGAAGGTAAATAATGTAACGAGATACAGGTTGTACATAAGTTAGTTGATTAAGTTATTGGCAAAATACTATTGTTTCTACCTAAGCTCCATCATCTAATCTGTATCTTAAGCAGGAAGGGAAATTACGAATTTTGTGCCTTCGCCCTCCTTACTTTCTACGGTTAATGTGCCGTTATGTCCTTTAGTTACAATATCATATGCCAGCGACAAACCTAAGCCGGTACCCTCGCCGGTGGGTTTGGTTGTAAAAAAGGGCTGGAATATTTTTTGCACCACCGATTCTGGAATACCGGTCCCATTATCGCTCACAGTAACCACTGCCTGATTACCTATTTTTTTGGTCGAAACCATTACGGTAGGTTGATAGGGTTCAGGTAGAGACAAGGCATGCCTTGTCTCTACGGTCTGGCGTTGGTTTACGGCATAGAACGCATTGGTGAACAGATTCAACAATACCCGACCGATGTCCTGAGAAATAACATTAACCTCACCCAATGACGTGTCGAAATCCGTCTTCAACGTGGCATTGAATGTCTTGTCTTTGGCTCGCAAACCGTGATAAGCTAATCGCAGATATTCATCGGCCAACGCGTTTACATTGGTTGGCTCTTTACGCCCTGTGCTTTTGCGGGAATGTTCCAGCATTCCTTTTACAATGGCCGATGCTCGATTACCGTGCTGACTGATTTTGTGGAGATTGTTTGTCAAATCGGTCAATAGCTCATCTTCTAGTTCTTCGTCCCGATCAGGCCCTTTCTTCCGTTCTTCCCTTACTTCCTGAACCAGTTCTACAGATACCTCCGAAAAGTTATTGACAAAATTGAGCGGATTCTGAATTTCATGGGCAATCCCAGCGGTAAGCTCTCCCAAGGAAGCCATCTTTTCGCTTTGAATTAGCTGATTTTGCGTTGATTTCAATTCGGCCAGTGCCTGATTTGTCTGGTCTCGCTGGGCCTGAATTTCGGCCTTTTGCTGTTGTAAAACAGCGTTAGCTTTCTGCTTCTGGCGATTATTACGGTACATCAAAAAAAGCACCCCTAACACTAAGCCTATGCCAATAAGTGCTCCAAGCAGCAACTGCCGTTGCCGTTGTGCCATGGCCATCTGCAAGGCTTTATCTTTTTTCAACAGAGCAATCTGGGTTTGTTTTTCGGCCAGGCCATAGTTGTATTGAAGGAGTGCCAGTTGCTGTTGCGTATTTCGCCCAGACAGTGTATCAACATAAGCAATGTATTTTTGCTGGGCAGCGTACGCTTCGGCATACTTATGTTGGTCGGCATATACTGCCGCCAGGATCTCATTGGCATCTCGCGATGACTCCCTATTCCCAATTTGCCGACTTAATTGCCAACTGCGAAGGCCGTATGCCAGCGCGCTATCGGGCTGATTTTTTTTGAGATAGGCCCTGGCTAATACAGTATAAGTCCAGACAACCACCTCCGTTTCTGGTATTTTTGTTAGTACAATCAACGCGCGATGGGCGGTACGAAGTGCCTCATTGTAGTTTCCCTGCGCTACATAAGCGGCTGCCAGATTGCTTTCGGCCTGAGCCGCCAGACGAGGCCTATTCAATGCCTGCGCCAGCCGGATCGCCTTATCATAATAGCGCTCGGCCCGGTCAAAATCTCCCTGAAGCCGATAAAGCTCCCCGAAGCCGTTCAACGATCGGCAAATTCCTTCCTGGTCATTTGCCCGTTCGAACAGTTGAATAGCCGACGATAAAACAGTTAAACCCTGCTGATAGTCAGCCAGTGTAATGTATAACGTAGCCAGACGGGCCGTCGTGGTGGAGAGCACTTTCAGGTTACCGGATTTTTCGGCTAGTCGCTGAGCCTGTAAATCGTGTGTGAGCGCCAATACATAATCACCCCGTTGCGTATAAAACCAACCAATCTGGCTTAGTACACGCGCCATCCCGATCCGGTCGTTCAGGCGCTTAAATAACGCCAGCGATTTGTTTAAGTAAGGAAGCGTTTTGTGGAAATCTCGATAGGTGTCATGCCCAATGCCTAACTCATAGAGGGACATAGCTTCGCCCCACGGGTACTGGATTTTTCGGGATAAGGCCAATGCTTCCTGCGCCAGCGCAACGGTCTGTTTGGGGTCATCCCCCCGAACTAAATAGGCCAACTCATTTAGCCGGTTCACCCGAACGGTATCTGCCCGTAGATGACTGGCCAGTTGAGTACGCAACGCTGTTCGCAACGAATCCTGCGCCTGTACGCTCGATACGCTCAGCCAGAATAACAGACTAACTAACAGTAGGCGAATCGGCATAAGATTAGTGTCAACCCGATGATCAGGCTGGCAATGTTATGGTAAATGTTGTTCCTTCTCCTTCTTTACTCGCTACCTCCAACGTTCCACCATGCCCTTTGGTCACAATGTCATAGGCTAATGACAGCCCTAAACCAGTACCCTCACCCGTCGGTTTAGTCGTAAAAAAGGGCTGAAAAATTTTTTGCACCACCGCTTCCGGAATACCAGTCCCATTATCGCTGACCGTAACGACGGCTTCTTCATTGGCACAACGGGTACTGATCGTCACCGTGGGCTGATAACCAGCGTCCTCCCCTTTTTTCTGACGTTGCTGAACGGCGTAAAATGCATTGGTAAACAGGTTCAGTAGCACCCGGCCAATGTCCTGAGGAATCATACTGATTTCGCCCAGCGACGTATCAAATTCTGTTTTCAACGTGGCATTGAACGCTTTGTCTTTGGCACGTAAGCCGTGGTAGGCTAACCGAAGATACTCGTCGGCCAGCGCGTTCAGATCGGTCAGTTCGCGCTGACCCGTACTGGCGCGGGAGTGCTGAAGCATGCCTTTTACAATAGACGAAGCCCGCCCACCATGATGACTAATTTTCTGAAGGTTCTGTTTGAGATCAGTCAGCAATTCTGCTTCCAGTTCGTGGTCACGATCCGATTTGGCCTGCTCTTCGGTCAATTCATCAATAAGCTCAATACTGACCTCCGAGAAGTTATTAACGAAATTGAGTGGATTCTGGATTTCGTGGGCAATTCCGGCGGTGAGCTCCCCTAGCGATGCCATTTTCTCGCTCTGAATCAGTTGGTTCTGCGTCGCCTTTAATTCGGTAACCGTTTGCTCCAGTTCTTCTTTTTGCCGGGTAATTTCGGCCGTTCGTTCGGCAACCAGGTATTCCAGTTCGTTCTTCTTCGCTTCAATAATACGCCGTTGCTCAAGCTCCTTCTCGTGCTCTAGCTGCGCTTTGGCCAACGACTTTTTCTGGTTGTAGGCAATAACAACAAACGTAAGAAACCAGATGATGGCAAAGGTAGAAGTCGAATCGACATAGTCATCGTTGGCTTTATAGAATTTAGGCGCTAAATGCTCTAGTAAGTCCTTAAAAATGAGCACAAAGGCATAAGGACCAATAGCCAGTAGTAGCGTTCGGGCAGGTCGGAATTCATAGAGCTGGGAGATGGTATAGACGATCGAAAAAATAATGATCAGCTCATACCAGATTAGCCAGGGGTCTGGAAATATCTCTCCGAGCGCCATCAGGATCAATCCCGTAAGCCATGTCTGCTTTAGGTATCTATCCCAGCCGGGTAGTCGTTTTTCCGTCTCCAGAAACCGTCGGAGATAGCGAATTACGGTAGCAGCTATACCAATCGCTATAAATGATTCGCCATCGTGCCAATTCATACCTGCTCTTTGTTAGTATTGACCGATTGACGAGCAATGAGTTCGTTCTGCCGCCGAATGCGCCCCGATAAACTTCTGACGATACTCCGCAATACTTCGCCCCGCTCTTCCATCAGATCGAAGAAATCATCCTGATCGATCCGCAGTAGCCGAATATCTGTAACGGCTTCGGCAGTAGCGGATCGGGATTCGGTGTCCAGCAAAGCCAGTTCGCCAAAGAAATCTCCTCGCCCAAAACGAGCCAACTCCGTTTCGCCATCCAGAATGACTACTTCGCCCGAGTAAATTACATACATGCCAGAGCCCAGATCGCCCTTATGGAAAATGGTTTCGCCAGCCGGATGCTGCTCCTCTTTCATAATCGGCGTTATGCTGGCCAACACATTTTCGGGCGTTTGCGAAAACAGACTGGTTTGCGCTAATAGCAGGACACGATCGTAGGCGGCAATCTGGTCGGTCGAATGGGTTGAATGACTCATAAGCAAAGGAGATAAGGCAGAAAAACGAGACGCTAATGATTGTTGAGCCGCTAACGCTTCGTTGGCAGGCAAGCTCCGCAAAGCAACACTTACTGTCCAGGCAGAGAAAATAGTTTCGCCCATTCGTAGGATAAACGCCCGAATCGATTCAGGCTCCTGAAACGCGCCCAGTTCAACATCAAGAATACGAACCTTTTCGGGTCGGGGCAAATCGTCGACCAGAACTTGCAGGGTTTGATAGGTAGCTCTTGGAATTAGGTTATCGAGCATTTCGAGCGCATTGGCCCGACGCTCGCGAGCAGGGTGATTAACCCCCATACGGGCTCCGGCAATCGTATCTGAATCATAGAGTTGCGTCAGAATATCAAACAATCGCTGAAGCACGACCGACAATTCGTAATCAAGCGTCTCGGTCAAATCAGCATCTGTCAAACTACCGTGCATCAGTCGTTGGGCCAACAAAACCTCCTCATGCATCAAAGCCCGGAATATCGCATCATCGTCGGGTTCGTTAGGGAAACGCCGTAAGGCACGCAGCGCTACGCCACGCACCTGTAAATCATGCTCCTGAGCTAATTCATTCAGCAGATGGCGGCTTTCGGGCGAATAAATAGCCCCGCAAATGGCGGCAATCCGCTCCATCACCAACTGATCTTTTGTGGACTGCCGAACCCGACGCAAGGCCGGAATCAGCTCAGGACCGCGTGTTTTCAACGCCTGGACAACAGCCCGGCCAATGGTTTCGTGTGTTAAGTTATCTAGTAAGTATTGAGTCAGTTCTTTATTCGACAGATGGCCAGCCGCTGAGATAGCCGCCTTCTTCACATCGGGCATTGAACTGGTTAGTCGTTCACTAACAAGTGGGGCAAACTCATTCAGGTGTAAAGACGCAATTAGGTTCAGCGCCAGTTGTTGATGAGCGGGATCTTTATCGGTAGCCAATTGCCGCAAACTTGCCTGAGCAGGCGAATCGTGTGGGTTTAGTTCTAACACGCCTTTAACAGCCCCCAGCCGAATGTTCAGATCGGTATGATTGATGAGCGGAGCCAATTCTGATGGTTCCACGTTAATTCGGCGACCTAACAGATACGACGCCTGTTGCCGCAAAGACGGCTCAGAATCGGCCAGCGCAATGTGCATTAACTGTTTATTGGGCGCGGGCTGATTTGAATGCGTTATGGTAGCCAGCGTTCGTCGGCGAACATTGGCATCGGCATGCGTCAGTAAAACAGGAATCCGCTGACTCAGTTCGCTCGGCTTATGGGCATCGAGCCAGCCAATGGCCACAATCACATCTTCTGGCTTCGGACTCTGCAATTGCTGGATCAGACTTGCCTGCGCTACGGTTGGCATAGCTAATTGATCGCTCTCCAGAAACCGGCGCCCAATGGCATCATTCAATTCGAGCAGGTAGCGTTTATAAGTATGCTGCAACAGCCAGATGGCCCCAGCCAGCAAGGCAACCCAAACCAGTGCACCACCTGATTCGAGGGTTGTGTGAAAAACAAAAATAAGAAAGCCCGCTACCCCTAACCCAACTGGCTCATATAACCCCTTGGCCAGTGTATGACCTTTCAGCCGTTGTGGAGGTAACAAAGGCTGAAACAATACCAGAAATACAGGATCGAATAACGCCCGACGAGCTACTTCAAACACTAAATAAAGACCACAGAAATAAACAAGCAATACAGTCTCACTCGTGGCGGTATAATGCATTACAATCAGGCCAGCCAGCCCAATCAAAGCGACCCAGGGTAGAACCAGCAATGATCGTTGTACGCCAAATTTATCGAGTACCTGCCGCGACAGAAGCAGCTTGACCAACATAGCTACGCCATACGTCAGGGCCAGTACGTAGCTCACATACCGAATCACATCCGTTTGATCATGAAATCGGTGTTTTACATTAATGAAGAAATTGTATTCGATTTCGGTAGCCACAGCGGCCAGCACAGCCAAACTCAAACACATATAAAAAATGAGTTCGCTCCCTCCAAAGCGCTTACCAATCAGCCGGGAAGGCTCGCGGCCAACTGCCCTATCGGAGCGATGTGGTGCGTGCACATCGTGCGACTGGATAGTTAGGTGAACAATATAAAGTGCTGCCAGAAATGCCCCAAAGGCCACTATCAACAGTCGAAGTACATCAGCATGGGCATGCACCAAAGCCGCCAGAATGGCCCCTAACGCCTTAGCGGGCATATCGCCCGAGCTGATCACACCAAACAGGCGTTTGCTCTGTCGTGTATCGAACACAACCGCTGAAACACCCCAAAATTCAAGATTTGTTAATAAATAAATGATCCGGTAGCCCGTCATGATCGCTACGGCAGCGGCTACCGAATGCCCCACAATCACTAATATTCCGAGTACCACTGTCATGACCACCGCAGCCAGCAGTACTCGTACTGCCAGGCTGCGCAAGGCCAGGTGATGCTCGTAATACGCATATATTCTTCCCACGCCAATCATACCCAAGGCAGCAACCACATAGGCCACAGGCAGACTGGTTTCGGGGTGATTCTCAAGCAAAATGGCATTGGATGCTACATAGATCAGAATAGTACCAATGCCTAACAGAAAATTATGAATAAAAAATAACCGCACGGTTCGACCTTCTTCTGGTCGAATTCCCAGGGCGCGTTGCCATCGGTGGGCTGAAGAAGTAGTGGGTTGATAGGTAACGTCGGGACCAACGGTCATAAGCAGATTTCGGACACGATTTATCGTCAAATATACACAGCCGTCGATGACAAGATGCCAGTGTAGTAGCTAATATGCCGTTTGGCCTACTTAGCTAATCCATTCTAATACCTTATCATGTGAATTAAATGAAGCTTAAAAAACAGATCGAATGAGATGTTTTTTGTCGATAACACCTTACTCTACTGGTGCGATTGTTGTAGAAAATAACCGTTAACCGTTCTCTGGTGAAAAATCATTTTTTGGTAATAAAATTAATTTTTTAGTTGTTGTATACATAAAGGAGCGATTATCAGCAATCAGTAGGATAAAAACAATAAGTTTTGGGCTAACTCTGAAACTGAATACGCTACCTTTGCAAGTCAAAAACAACGACGAGTCCCCCGTCATGGATCAGTACTCATATATAGCCAATTCCGATGCGGCTTACGTAGATCAACTCTACCAAGCTTATAAGCAGGACCAGCAATCTGTTGATGAAAGCTGGCAGCAATTTTTTAAAGGATTTGAATTTTCTCTGACCTACGGAGAAGAAACAACAGGCAAACCTGCCGCAGCGACTCCAAATGGAGTTTCAGCAAACGGCAATGGCCAAGCTACGGCTAGTAAACCAGTAGATGCCACTCACGCCGAAAAAGAAGTTTCGGTGGCTAGTTTAATCAAGGCATACCGGTCGCGAGGCCACTTACTGGCGAAAACCAATCCACTTAAAGCGCGCAAAGACCGCCAGCCTCGTATCGATCTGCCGGATTATGCCCTTACCGATGCCGATTTAGATACCGTATTTGACTCAGGCAAGCTGCTCGGTATTGGGCCAGCAACACTGCGTGTCATTATGGAGTCGCTGCGCAAGATTTACGCGGGCGAGATCGGGTTCGAGTACATGTATATTCGGGAGCTGGATGTAAAAAACTGGTTGCGAAATAAAATTGAGAAAGAAGCGCTCGTTTTTGAGCCTTCGCTCGATGAGAAAAAACGTATTCTCGAAAAGCTCAACGAAGCCACCGTTTTCGAAAACTTCCTGGCTACAAAATACCTGGGGCAGAAGCGTTTTTCGCTCGAAGGGGGTGAGGTAACGATCCCAGCGCTCGATACGATCATTAGCCTATCTGCCGATATGGGCGTTGAGGAAGTGATGATTGGGATGGCACACCGCGGACGCTTAAATGTACTGGCCAATATTCTGGGCAAATCGTACGAATCCATTTTCGATGGATTTGAAGGAAACGTACCTGAGGAGGTTCATGGCGACGGTGACGTTAAATATCACCTGGGCTATTCAAGCCTGACCGAAACCAAATCGGGCAAGCAGATCAGCGTAAAACTGGCCCCGAACCCATCGCACTTAGAAGCGGTGAACCCGGTTGTTGAAGGATTCGTACGGGCGCAAGCCGATGAAGAATACAAAGGTGACTTCACGAAAATAATGCCGATCCTGATTCATGGCGATGCCGCTGTGGCTGGTCAGGGCATTGTTTATGAAGTAACACAGATGGCTAAACTGGCAGGTTATCAAACTGGCGGAACGGTCCATTTTGTGATTAACAACCAGATTGGCTTCACCACCGACTTCGAAGATGCGCGGTCGTCTATCTATTGTTCGGATATCGCGAAGATCGTTGACGCGCCTGTTTTCCACGTGAATGGCGACGATCCAGAAGCCGTTATTTTCTGCGCCAAACTGGCCGTTGAATTCCGTGAGAAATTCAAACGGGATGTATTTATCGATATGGTTTGTTACCGACGCTACGGACACAATGAGTCCGACGAGCCGAAGTTTACACAGCCAACGATGTATAACATCATCGATAAGCACCAGAACCCACGCGAAATCTATAAAGACCTGCTGATCAAACGGGGTGATGTAGATGCCGAACTGGCACAACGCATGGATACGGAGTTCAAAAAGCAATTGCAGGACCGGCTCGACCGCGTGAAGCAAAAAGCGGAGATTCCGTACAAACAACTCCGTCTGGATCGCGACTGGGCTTCGTTGCGTTTCAGTGAACCCGTCGATTTCGAGAAATCGCCCGAAACAGGTATTCCAGCAGAAACCTTAGAAACGATCGGACAAGCACTGGTTAAGCTTCCTGAAGGGTTTAAACCCCTGAAGCAGATCGACAAGTTGCTGAAAGATCGGCAGGTGATGTTGACGGACACCAAAATGGTTAACTGGGGTACGGCTGAGTTGCTGGCTTATGGTTCTATTTTGCTCGAAGGCAACCCGGTTCGGTTGAGTGGTCAGGACGTACAACGCGGTACGTTCTCACACCGTCATGCGGTATTGCACGACTCTGAAACAAACGAAACCTATTCATCGCTCGACTTTATTAAAGAAGGACAGCCGAAGTTTCAGGCTTATAACTCGCTCTTATCAGAGTATGGTGTATTAGGCTTTGAGTACGGTTATGCGATGGCTACGCCTAATGCCCTGGTTATCTGGGAAGCTCAGTTTGGGGATTTCTCAAACGGCGCTCAATTGATTATCGACCAGTTCATTGCGGCTGCGGAATCGAAATGGGGCATTCAGAATGGCGTTGTCATGCTGTTGCCGCATGGCTATGAAGGACAAGGTCCTGAACACTCAAATGCTCGCCCTGAGCGGTATTTGCAGCTCTACGCGGAATACAATATGACCGTAGCTAACGTCACAACGCCGGCCAACTTATTCCACATCATGCGTCGACAATTGGCCTGGCCGTTCCGGAAACCATTGGTCATCATGTCGCCGAAATCGTTGTTACGCCATCCAAAGTGTGTATCTCCGCTCGAGGATCTGACGAAAGGTTCTTTCCAGGAAATAATCGACGATAGCTACGCACAAGCGAAGAAAGTAAAACGTGTGCTGCTTTGCACGGGTAAAATTTATTATGACCTACTCGAAAAACAGCAAACCGATCAGCGCGATGATGTAGCGATTGTTCGATTGGAACAGTTAGCTCCTTTGTCGAAAACGCAATTGGAAGCTGTACTGGAAAAATACAAAAAAGCAGAACGTTTCTGGGTACAGGAAGAACCAGAAAACATGGGTTACTGGACTTATTTGTTACGTGTAGGCCTGAATCTGCCAATTATTTCGCGTAAAGCTGCGGCTTCACCCGCCACTGGTTACCCAAAAATTCATACTCAGGAACAAGCCGATATCGTTCGGAGAGCGTTTGAATAAAAATCAGTCGATAGTTGTCTGTTACTAGTCATTAGTATTTTTGCTGATCACTATTGCCTGATGACTATCGACTAACTACTAACTTATATGGCCGTTGACATGAAAATCCCTCCTGTGGGGGAATCCATTACCGAAGTAACTGTTGGCACCTGGTACAAAAAAGAAGGTGATCAGGTAAAAATGGACGATGTTCTTTGTGGACTCGACTCCGACAAGGCTACGTTTGAATTGACGGCCGAAGCGGATGGTATTTTGCATATTCTGGCTCAGGAGGGAGATGTGCTTCCTATTGGTGCCAGTATTTGTACAATTGATAATGGCGATGGCGCAGCTGCTCCTGCCCCAACGGCCGAACCTGCCAAAGCCGAAGCGCCTAAACCTGCTGAACAAGCAGCTCCGGCACCAGCAGCCGAGCCTGCGGCAGCTCCAGTTAGTAGCGCTTCAAGTGTTATTGAAATGAAAGTTCCGGCTGTCGGTGAGTCGGTTACGGAAGTTACGATTGCTTCGTGGAGCAAAAAAGATGGCGATCAAGTCGCGCTCGACGAAGTGTTGTGCGAACTTGAATCCGATAAAGCCACGTTTGAACTCCCTGCCGAAGCTGCCGGAACGCTCCGGATTATGGCACAGGCAGGTGAAACACTTCCAATTGGTGCCTTAATTGCCAAAATTGAAGTGGGTGCAGGCGCTTCAGCCCCAGCCGCTACGCCAGCACCTCAACCTGCAGCGAGTACACCAGCAGCAGAAACGGCTCCATCTAACGGACAGAACGGATACGCAGCTCATTACCCATCACCCGCTGCGGCTAAAATTCTGGACGAAAAAGGTGTTAGTACCCAGCAAGTTCAGGGTAGCGGTGTCGGTGGACGTATTACGAAAGAAGATGCCCTGAAAGCATCGCCAGCTCCAGCACAGCCTGCCGCTCCTGCTGCCCAGCCAACAGCGCCAAAACCTGCTACGCCAACTCCTGCGCCAGCACCAGCTCCTGTTGCCGCCGGTGCTCGCAGTCAGCGTCGCGAGAAAATGACTTCGCTCCGTCGGACTATTGCTCGTCGGTTAGTGGCCGTTAAGAACGAAACAGCCATGCTAACTACCTTCAACGAGGTAGACATGAAGGCCGTTATGGACTTACGGAACAAATACAAAGACAAGTTCAAGGAGAAAAACGGTGTGGGTCTAGGCTTTATGTCGTTCTTCACTAAAGCCGTTTGCGTTGCACTGAAAGATTTCCCAGCGGTAAACGCGCAGATCGATGGCGATCAGATGATTTTCAATGATTTCTGCGATATTTCAATCGCCGTTTCGACCGATCGGGGCTTAGTAGTGCCGGTTATTCGGAATGCCGAGCAGTTGAGTTTTGCCGGAATTGAAAAAGAAATCGTTCGTCTGGCGGGCTTGGCTCGTGACAATAAACTGACCATCGATCAAATGACGGGTGGTACGTTCACAATTACCAACGGGGGTACATTCGGCTCTATGCTGTCGACGCCAATCATCAATGCTCCTCAGTCGGCGATTTTAGGTATGCACAACATTGTTGAGCGCCCTGTAGTTGTGAATGGTGAGATTGTAGTTCGGCCAATTATGTATCTGGCTCTGTCATACGATCACCGCATCATCGACGGGAAAGAGTCGGTTAGCTTCCTGGTTCGCGTGAAGCAAATCCTGGAAGATCCGTCTCGTTTGCTGTTTGATATGTAATATTGGTATAGCTAACTGTAAAAAAGAAGTGGTGTCAGGTTCGAAAACCTGACACCACTTCTTTTTTACAGTTAGCTATTCTTCCTCAACATAATCCAGATCTTTCTTAAACGTCTCATCCAGAAACGTAAGGGCGATCAACGCAACAGCCAGCGTTAGAACACCCACCGTTAGTGCACTATAAATTGTTCCCAGCGAGGGCTTTAAGAGCGTAAAGAGTGCACTTAGGGGAATGGTGGCTCCTCGCACAAAATTTGGAATAGTCGTTGCAACTGTGGCCCGGAGATTAGTTCCAAACAACTCGGCAGCAATCGTTACAAACAACGTCCAGTAACCATTCGCGAAGCCGAGACAAATACAGACGACATAAAAGAGCGTGATATCCTTTATGGGAGCTAGCAAATAGACGAGCATAAATACCAACGAAACGAGCATAAATAGCCGAATAACGCGCTTCCGGCTTTGCATCGACTGGCTCAGTAACCCGCTCACAATATCCCCTAACACCTGTCCCGAAAACGTCAGCATGACTGCTTTTCCAGCGATGACTGGAGCACTCAGGCCGAGTGCTTTTCCAAACTCGGGGGAGAACGTAATTAAAATACCAACGACAAACCAGATGGGCAAACCAACGAGAATACACTGGATGTATTTGGTTAATCGTTGTTTGTCAGAAACCAGCATGAGTATACTTCCCCGCGGCAAAACCCGTTGTTTGACTTTTGCAAACATGCCGGACTCCAGTACATTGAATCGCAGGACCAGGAGTAGCAGCCCCAAACCTCCACCAATAAAATAAGAGATTCGCCAATCGAATAGGTCAGCAACAAAGTAAGCGAGAATCGCGCCTAATACGCCCATCGTAGCCACAAGCGTGGTGCCATAGCCACGAATCTGCTTTGGCAAAATCTCCGTTACTAAGGTAATTCCTGCCCCCAATTCACCCGCCAGGCCAACCCCAGCAACGAATCGTAATAGAGCGTACTGATCCAGTGAGGTAACAAACCCATTGGCAATATTGGCCAGCGAATACAGTAGAATCGAGCCAAAGAGCACCGAAAGTCGTCCTTTTTTATCACCCAGAATACCCCAGAAAATACCGCCAACCAACATCCCGGCCATCTGTATGTTGAGTAGAAAAAGACCTTCGCTGAGTAGCCTGTCTCCATCAAAGTTCAATGCTTTTAAGCTCGGTACCCGCACAACGCTAAATAAAAACAGGTCGTACATATCGACCAGATAGCCAAGGGCAGCTACCAGCACAGGCAATTGCATAAGTTGGCTGATAACCGTACGATTTGCTACCGTTGATTCATGTGTTATTAATGGCTTCATTGGGAAGGTAAGGATTGAGAGCAAGGCAAACCTATAAGGTCTTTGAGACCTTATAGGTTTTTAAGTCAAGACTTTATTTTATACCTTTTCGGGAACGATAAACGGAGCGCGGTATTTGCGGGTAAGCATCTGATTCGCTTCTTTATCGCCTGTAAAAACTTCGTGTTTAGGATCAAAATGAAGCGTACGGCCTAAGCGGTAAGCGATGTTGCCAAGGTGAGCAATCCCCGATGCTAAATGTGCTGTTTCAACGGGACCATTCTGTTTCGATTTATCCCGCGCCCGAACGGCTTCGATAAAGTTGGCGTAGTGGTCCCCACCTTCTTTTCGCGCTGGGCCGGGTGTTCGCTCTTTCCCCAAAAAGGTTTTATAGTCATCGTAACCATTAATAACCATGTAGCCTTTGTCGCCGTAGAACAGGTTACCGATTTCAACACCGTCTTCCTTATTAGTCATCCAAGGACGAACCTCAAACTGAATTACTTTACCAGATGACGGATATTTGTAAACGGATGTGAGCGTTTCCGGTGTTTCCTTACAATCTTTCCATAGGAATTTGCCTCCTGACGAAGTGATTTCTTCGGGCAGTCCTACGTCCAGGCCCCACATGCAAAGGTCAGTTTCATGAATTCCCTGGTTTCCGATATCGCCGTTACCATAATCCCAGAACCAGTGCCAGTTGTAATGCACGTAGTTTTTGCTGAATTCTTTTTCCTGTGCTGGCCCCTGCCACATATTCCAGTTCAGTTCAGACGGAACGGGCGAAGTGCCTTTATTACCAATATCAGGGCGCCATTTAAAAACTAGTCCCCGCGCCATATATACGTTACCAATCAGACCATCGCGCAGGTGCTTGATCGCTTCCTGAATGGCCACCGAGCTACGCAACTGTACGCCATGCTGAACAATCCGGTTGTAGCGGGTAGCTGCTTCGATGAGCTTACGGCCTTCGTGAAGATTGTGTGCACCCGGTTTTTCTACATAAACGTCTTTTCCCGCCTGACACGCCCAAATAGCCGCCAGCGCATGCCAGTGATTGGGTGTAGCAATGCTTACTGCATCAATATTTTTATCATCATAGACTTTCCGAAGATCATCCACCATCTGAACTTTCCGGTTGTATTTCTTCTCAAATTCTGCAGCTCTTTCCTGTAGCACATTGCTGTCTCACATCGCAGAGAGTGACGACTTCCACATCTTTCTGTTTCGATAGGCCCTGAATATGGTCTTTACCGCGACCATTAACGCCGATGACGGCCATTCGAACGCGATCGTTGGCCCCGAACGCATGTGCCGGAATATAAGTGGGCAGGCCAATAGCTGCCAGCGAACTAACAGCGCCTGCCTTGAGTACGTAGCGCCGGGAAACTGGTTTAGAGTCCATGAGTTTAAATTGGTTTAGAAATAGTTTTGGGTTTACGGTATTTGGTTTATGGTTTACGGTAGGCTGGCACATTATTTGCTGACGCGCCAGCCTACCGTAAACCATAAACCAAATACCGTAAACCATTTATAATCTTGGTATCGTCATTCCCCCATCAACCATAATGACCTGACCGGTCGAATAAGGAAAACTACCCTGAGCCAGCGCAGCGACCGCCAGACCAACATCTTTAGGTTGACCCCAGCGTGGCTGAACAAACAAACCATCTTCAATCAGCTTATCGTATTTCGCCGTCACACCCGCCGTCATATCGCTTTTTATAACGCCCGGTCGAACCTCATAAACGGGAATATCGAACTCTCCGAGTCGGGCAGCAAATAGTTGGGTTGCCATACTGAGACCCGCTTTCGCGACGCAATATTCTCCCCGATTAACTGAGGCCACCGTGGCCGAAATTGACGAAACGTTAATAATACAGCCCCAAAAATCTGGTTGGTCGGCCTTCTGTTTAATCATCCAGTTGGCCGTAGCCTGCGTCAGAAAGTAAGCACCTTGCAGATTAGTAGACAGCACATAGTGAAAACTTTCTTCGGTTGCTTCCAGAATATCGCGACGCTCTTTAGGCGCTACACCCGCATTATTAATTAATACGTTTAAGCGGCCGAAATGGGCCATGATACGCTGTAGCATGGTTGCCCGATCTTGTGTCGAAGCAATGTCGCCCTGACAGTAAATCACATCGCTTCCCCGTTGTCGCAAAGCCTCAAGAGACTCATGAACAGCTTCTTCTGGTCGAACACCGTTGATTGCCAGATCGAATCCAGCATCGGCCAGTTGTTCAGCGATGCCGTATCCAATACCCCGACTGCCTCCTGTAATTAGTGCGACTCGTTTCATTTTAGTGGTGTCGGGTTCTCGAACCCGACACTTTTCCATTTTATTACGAGTGTCGGGTTTGAGAACCCGACACCACCAAACCATGTTATAGACTTTCTTTTATTGCTTTGAGTTGCTCGGCTTCGGGTCTTTTTTTGTAGAGCGGATCTAGCGGATAACAGCCTGAAATCAAGCCATTTCGCGGAGCTGTCGTACAATCCGAAAAGGTGCGGCATATCAGATTTCGGACGAGTGAATGGCCGGTAATCATATCAGCAGGCATGGTTGGATAGGATAATACCATACGACCAAATCCTATGCTATCGGCCATACCGGCTCGTAATACGGCCTGCGCTACGTTAGGTAACCATTCCTGCAAATACGAGTAGCCCGATCCTATAATCACCAATTCGGGAAAAGCCTGTTTTAGCTCGTTTGTTACGTCTATTTGCCGCTTTACACCCAACAGTGGGTCTTCGGGAGGTAGGTAACCATCCGAAGGCGGAAACAATGCCGGACGCATCAGGTGCGGATTGTAATAGGGACTTCCGCCAGTAATACACACGAGCTGGATACCTAGTGATTCGGCCAGTGCCAGAAACGCTTTCGTTTCGGTTAAGTCAACGCCTAGTCCATTCGATTTTCCACCAAAAGCAAACGGATATTGTTCCGCCGGTTCAGGAATACCTGGTCCAGCAGGACTTTTCTTGAACGGAAGCATATCGAACGCGCTCAACCGAATACCGATCTCCAGCCCCGGCGCGGCCTGACGAATACCAGCGACGATGTTCCGCAAATAGCGCGTCCGATTCTCGAATGACCCTCCGTAGCGCCCTTCTCTATTTACCGCACTCAGGAACTCATGGCCCAGATAACCATGACAATGTTTAACATCGACAAAGTCAAAACCTGCTTTTTGCGCCAAAACAGCAGCTTCGATATACTGTTCGATGATTTGATCTATATCCTCATCTGTAAGCGTAGGATAATCAGCCGACATTCCGAATCTATTGTTCAGAAACGGGTGACTATACAGTATTTTCGGCTCAAAGGCTTTGTGGCTCTTCGGTTTACAAAAGCGCCCTGAATGCGTTAGCTGTAAGCCAATTAGTAAATCGTCTGTGCGGCCAAATGCTTCCGTGTGTTCTTTCAGAATCAGTTCCCGCAGTTCGACGAAGTCAGAAAACGTTTCGTCGTTTAGCACCAATTGATTCGGGTTGGCTTTTCCTGAATGGCACACGGCTACAGCTTCGCAACCGAACAATAATTTGGCCCCACTGATGGCGAATTTCTTCCAACGATTCCGGGTAAAATCTGTCGGACGCCCATCAGTCGTGCCATCCCAGCCTTCCATCGGCAAAATGCAAAGGCTATTACCAATTGTTTTGCCTGACTTCAGGTGAATTGGGCGGTTGAAAGGGCTTTCAGTTGGAGGCAACAACGCGTCATCAAACGGCAGATCGATGTCGTTCTTTTCCAGATAATTCCGCAGGTCAACAGCCGTTTTTAACTGCGCCATACGCGGAAATTGGGGTTTGTATTTCTCGCTCATCAGGACAAACAGTTAAAGAACGTGTAGTAAGGCTCGTTACGGATGATCCGTTGCAGGTATAGTGCGACTTCGCGAGCGTGATAATCTCCCCACATACTCGACTCGCCATTGGCAATTTTACTTCCCGCTGGCACATAATCCCAACCATTGGGCTGATGATAAATTGAGTGTAAAATCAGGCCCTGATGTTCTGGATTAGTGCTCAAATAAGGCTCATCCAATAAGGTATTTAGCACCGTTAAACCAGCTTGATGGTATCGTTGCCCAGCTTCTACGTTGCCTTTATCCATCAGATACTTCCCCAAGCGCAACAATCCCTGTGCGCCGATAGCCGCAGCCGAACTGTCTACTGGTTCGAAATCATTGTAAGGATCGGCTGGACGATTGAGGTAATCGCCCAAGCAGTGAAGGTTTGGTGCTCCCGTATCCCAATACGGAATGCCATCGGTAGGCGTGTGGTCGATGTAAAAATCACAAGTGGCGGTGGCAGCTTTGAGCATGTAAGCCTCAATAAATTCTCGACCACCAAATGGCTCTAGTTCGGTATCTTCACGAGTGGCAAGCCATTCCAGCTCTTCAGCAAAGCCACACATGGCCCAGGCTAGACCGCGTGTCCAGGTTGTGAAACCCGAATAACCCTGTTGCGAATTGGGGCATCGAAAATTGCCATCTTTAACATTGAAAACGCTTTCGTGAGCGGTACGGCCCCAGAGATCGTACGAATCGCGACCTTCGCCATAAAACACTGAGTAATCAGCAGTGGCTTTCATATGCTGTAAAGCGCGTTCCAGCAGATTAATTTTCGCATCGCCTTCACCCTGAAAGACATGGCCTAACGCATGGCTCAACACCAAGGCACGGCACGAGCGAATGGTATCGACAAATAATGAATGTGGCCCGTTGAATGAGCTAATAAAGCCGCCCGTTTTAACCGTTGTCCAGCGGCTGGCCTGTACGGCACCAGAGATTTTCAGGGCTAATTCGTAGAAATTGGCCTCCCACTCATTGGTCGGGATTCGGCCTTCCCGCATCAACCGAAGCAGGTTTCCGTAGGTGCTAACATTGTTAAAGCCGTGATCGTGAACGCCAATGTGGCTAATGTGTGGCGCCATCACGGTCAACGTTTTCTGGCGACCTATTTCCAGAAACTCAGTGTCGTTTGTAGCATCAAACTGTAGAATGGCCGAACCGAACTGAAATCCCTGTGTCCATTCTGTCCAACCACGTGTCGAATATTTTCCAGCTACTGTAAAGACAGGAGAGCCCTTTGTTACGTCGTACTCGTTTTCAATCAGGTTTATTTTCTGGCCGGAAAGATCCCAGAATCGATCAAGTTTTGCCGAGAGATCGGCAGGTTTTAACGAATTGTCAATCTGCATACTAGGTAAGGGTTCGCGAGTTTATCGCTTATCCTTCCTAAAGAACAAACAGGGCAATTGACTACTGTAGCCTGGACGGCCACGTCCGGGCGATAACACAATTATATTACCCAGACGTGGCCGTCCAGGCTACAAAAAAAGCCACACCCTAATGCAAAGGTGCGGCTTTTATACTTTTTAGAAATCCTACCCGTTAATCAAACTCACTCCGCCCATTTCGGGTGGTTGTGGAATACCCATCAATTGAAGAATTGTTGGAGCGATGTCAGCGAGTTTACCGTCATTGAGTTCTGGGTGGTAGTCTTTATCGACCAGAATGCAAGGCACCAGGTTTGTGGTATGGGCAGTGTTGGGCGTACCGTCATCATTGGTCATGTATTCGGCATTACCGTGGTCGGCAATGATAATGGTTGTGTAGCCATGCGCCAGTGCAGTTTCTGTAACGGCTTTAGCACAAGCGTCCGCTGTTTCAGCAGCTTTCACGACCGCTTCGAATACACCTGTATGACCCACCATATCGGTATTGGCGAAGTTCAGGCAAACGAAGTCCACTTCTTCTTTTTCCAATTCAGGGATGATTGCGTTCCGAATATCATAAGCGGCCATTTCAGGAATCTGATCGTAGGTTTTCACCGGTATTGTGATCTCTACGCCCCGGTCATCGCGAATTACCATTTCTTTGGGAGATGGGCAAAGAAGCCGTTTTTCACCAGCGAACGGCTCTTCACGACCACCCGAGAAGAAGAACGTTACGTGAGGATATTTCTCCGTTTCGGCAATCCGAATCTGTTTCCGCCCGGCACCCGCAATAACTTCGCCCAGCGTATTTTGCAGATTATCTTTCTCGAAAATGACCTTTACGCCAACGAATTCGTCGTCGTATTTGGTCATTGTGATGTAATCCAGATTGAGTTTTTTCATGCCCTGCTCTGGAAAATCCTTCTGCGTTAACGCCTGTGTGATTTCACGGCCCCGGTCGGTTCGGAAGTTGAAGCAAAGCACCACATCACCATCTTCGATCACGGCAACCGGCAACCCATCTGGATTTGTAACGATAAGCGGCTTGATAAACTCATCCGTCACACCAGCGTCATAGGATGCCTGTAACGCCTTGGTTACGTCGGCAGCAGCTATCTTTTCGCCTTCGCCGTGTACCATCGCATCGTAGGCTACTTTCACACGCTCCCAGCGATTGTCGCGGTCCATGGCGTAATATCGACCAACTACGCTGGCAATTTGCCCCGTCGTAGCCGCCATGTGCGCTTGTAAATCCGTCAGGTAACCTACGCCACCTTTCGGGTCGGTATCGCGACCGTCGGTAAAAGCGTGAACGAACACGTCTGTCAGGCCGTAGGTTTGAGTGATAGATAGTAAGCCCTTCACGTGCTCAATGTGCGCATGAACGCCCCCGTCAGAAACCAGACCGATAAAATGGACTTTCTTTCCGTTATTTTTAGCGTAGGTCAGCGCATCGACCAGAACAGGCTCGTTATCAAGCGTGTGCTCTTCAACAGCTTTGTTGACTTTCACCAAATCCTGATACACAACCCGACCAGCGCCAAGGTTCATGTGGCCCACTTCGGAGTTCCCCATTTGACCCGCTGGCAATCCAACCGCTAAGCCCGAAGCTTCCAATTTGCTGTTTGGATATTTGGGATACAGCGAATTCATGAACGGCGTGTGTGCCGATTCAATAGCCGATACTTCGGGCTTGAGCGGAATGCCCCAGCCGTCGAGGATGATGAGAATGACTTTTTTGTTCATGTTTTAATGAGTGAAAGAGCGACTGAGTGAAAGAATGAAAACCATCCGGTAAGTTCATTCTTTCACTCAGTAAGATTATGCTGTTGAATTAAGTACGTTAATAGCTGCCTACAGCAGCGAAGGGCGATTTGATAAACCTCCTCGAAAACTTCAGGGCCTTCGTAGTAGGGATCGGGCACGTTGGGCTGATCGCTAACATCTGGATCAAATTCCCGAAGCAAAAATATATTGTCGTTGGTATATAGGCCCGTGCTACGATAGTTCAACTTTTCGATGGCTTCGAGGTTGGTTTCGTCCATGGCCACGAAGTAGTTAAACTGGGCCAGGTCATCGCCCGTAAGTCGTCGGGCACGATGCGTTAGCGAAAGCCCATGTTCGAGCGCATTCTCGCGGGTGCGTCTGTCAGAAAGGTGGCCGATGTGAAAAGAGGCTGTTCCGGCCGAATCGGTCTCAATTTGCTTATCAAGCCCAGCTTCAGCCACTAATTGCCTAAATACACCCTCCGCCACCGGCGACCGGCAGATATTGCCATAACAAACGAAGAGGACAGAAATCATAATGATGAATGATGAATGATGGATGATCTTGACAAACCATTCATCATTCATCATTTATAATTCATAATTACTTTTCTAGCGGCTCGTTGTGTTCGTCGACGATGACAAATACATCTTCACCTGGTTTTTTCATCCAATATTTTTCGCGGGCAAATTTCTCGCGTAGTCGATCATTACCCAGTACTTCCCGTTGTTCAGTCTTTACGGTTTTGATCCGTTCTCGATAATACTGGGCCTCTCCGTCTAACTCATGTAATGTCCACCAATTCCTGATTTGAGTTGGCAAATCATTCGCGTCAAAAAACGTCATCCATAGCAATAACCCTAGGCCGGAAGCGACGTAGAAACTGCCAAGTTTGCGGAGGATTTTCTGGAGCATGGGAGCAAGTAATGGATAATGAGTAATGGATAATGAATGCGTAAACCTTGTTCATTATCCATTACTCATTATCCATTGTACATTTAAAACTTAAGTCCTGGGAAATACGCGGTTTCGCCTAGTTCTTCTTCGATACGAAGCAGTTGGTTGTATTTCGCCATCCGGTCAGAACGCGAAGCCGAACCCGTTTTGATCTGGCCCGTGTTCAACGCTACCGCTAAGTCAGCGATGGTAGCATCTTCGGTTTCGCCCGAACGGTGCGACATGATGTTTTTGTACGAATTGCGTTTCGCCAGGTTAACCGTATCGATAGTTTCGGTCAGCGAACCGATCTGGTTAACTTTCACCAGAATCGCGTTGGCAATGCCTTTGTCGATACCTTCCTGCAGGCGCGTTACGTTCGTTACGAACAGGTCATCGCCAACAAGTTGAACCTTCGTGCCTTTCAACTCGTCGGTGTGTAGTTTCCAGCCCGACCAATCATCTTCGGCCATACCATCTTCAATCGACAGAATTGGGTATTTAGTAGCCCAATCTTTCCAGAAGCCAGCCATTTCCGACGAAGTCAGTTTATCGCCAGTCGATTTTTTGAAATGATATACACCCGCTTCGGCATCGTAAAATTCCGAAGAAGCCGCATCCATAGCAATCCAAACATCTTCGCCTGGACGGTAGCCTGCTTTCTCGATAGCCTGAAGGATCGTCTGGATCGCTTCTTCGTTCGATTTGATGTTTGGCGCAAAACCACCTTCATCACCTACGTTGGTAGCAAGGCCCATTTTTTTCAATACACCTTTCAGCGTATGGAAAATTTCGGTACCCATCCGCAGCGCTTCCGAGAACGTCGACGCATTGGCAGGCATAACCATGAATTCCTGGAAATCGATGGAGTTATCAGCGTGTGAACCACCGTTCAGGATGTTCATCATCGGAACAGGCAGGGTATTGGCATTGACGCCACCGATGTAGCGATAAAGTGGCAAACCTGCTTCCTGAGCAGCTGCTTTCGAAGCTGCCAGCGAAACGCCCAAAATAGCATTAGCGCCCAAACGGCCTTTGTTGGATGTACCGTCCAGCTCAAGCATAATTTTGTCGATCATGCTTTGCTCAAACACCGAAATACCAACCAGCTCTGGGAAAATCAGTTCGTTAACGTTAGAAACGGCTTTCAGAACGCCTTTACCTACGTAAACCTTTTTGTCATCGTCGCGAAGCTCAACTGCTTCGTGGGTGCCTGTCGATGCGCCCGATGGCACAGCAGCACGGCCCAGAAAACCGTTTTCGGTACGGACGTCCACTTCGACGGTCGGATTACCGCGTGAATCCAGAATCTGTCGGGCATGAATGCTTTGAATGGTACTCATTGCAGAGAAATAAGAAGGAGTTAATAACGAACTTGTCTATCGGTCTGGCTCACTCGTTTATTGGGATTTGACACCCAAGCCTTTAAGCCGATTAGCATATCAACCGCAAAGTAACGAAATACAGGGCAAAACTTCAGAACAGGAATGCGTTTGGTGTGTTACTTAATGAATAATTCATGGTCTTTACAGGCCAGAACAGAAGTTATCAGAAAATTTTGTCTATTTGTGTGCTTCAAAAGCGCAACTAAATCAACCATATCCTATGCGAGGGCTATTGTATTTCCTATTGTTTTTACTGGTCGTTTTTGGTGTACTCTACGCCCTTACGGGTTGGAGCTATAGCGATGGCGAACGTGCCGGAACCGTTTCTAAATTCAGTCGACGCGGCTTTGTCTTCAAAACGTACGAAGGTGTTCTGAACGTTGGTGGATTCTCGGGTGAAACGGGCTCACTGACTCCCCAATATTTCGACTTTTCGGTGAAAGATGAAGCGGTAGCCAAACAGATTACCGATGCCGTAAAATCGGGCCAGCGAGTGACGCTGCATTACGAAGAGAAGATCCTGAAATTCCCCTGGAATGGCGAAACAAAGTACTATATAACTCAGGTAGAAGTGGTTGGACCAGCGGCTCGTCCGTACGGCGATGGGTCGGCATATCCGGGCTACCAGCCGGGTCAGCCACAACCTGCCCAATCGCAGGCACAGCAGCCCCAGCAATCTGCTACTGCCGACTCAACACTGTAGTCTAAGTTATCTTCAAAAAGTCCGTCAATCATCCTGAAAATAAGGCAATTGGCGGACTTTTTTAATTTAATTTTTTCTACCTAAACCCATAGCTAAAAAGGCCCAATTATTTTCAAAAACCGTTTGGCAGATTGGCGATTTTTGGGTAATTTTATCTGTTTAAACAACCATCCTAACATGGCGAAATCAGATACGGCGCAAGCCACAGCATCTGCTAATGACAGTAAATTAAAAGCTCTTCAAACAACGATCGAGAAACTTGACAAAGCGTTTGGCAAAGGCACAGTAATGCGCCTGAGTGAAACGAAAGTTGTTGATGTTCCGGTTATTTCAACTGGCTCGCTGGGGTTAGATTTAGCCCTCGGTATTGGCGGTATGCCGCGTGGTCGTGTCGTTGAAATCTACGGACCTGAATCGTCAGGTAAAACTACATTGACTATGCACTGCATCGCCGAAGCACAGAAAGCTGGTGGTCTGGCAGCCTTCATCGATGCCGAACACGCATTCGACCGTGTTTACGCGGAAAAGCTGGGCATTGATACCAAAAACCTTCTTATCTCGCAGCCAGATAATGGCGAACAGGCGCTTGAAATCGCTGAACACCTGATCAGCTCAGGCGCTATCGACATCATCGTAATTGACTCGGTTGCTGCGCTTGTACCAAAGGCGGAGATCGAAGGCGAAATGGGCGAAAGCAAAATGGGTTTACAGGCTCGTTTGATGTCTCAAGCCCTGCGGAAACTGACTGGTACGATCAACAAAACAGGTTGCTGCTGTATTTTCATCAACCAGTTGCGTGAAAAAATCGGTGTGATGTTCGGTAACCCCGAAACAACTACAGGTGGTAACGCTTTGAAATTCTATGCGTCGGTTCGTCTTGACATCCGCCGTATTGGCCAGATCAAAGAAGGTGCTGATAACATTGTGGGTAACCGCACGAAAGTGAAAGTTGTTAAGAACAAACTGGCTGCTCCTTTCAAAGTTGTTGAGTTTGATATCATGTACGGTCAAGGAATTTCGAAAGTTGGTGAAATCCTTGATTTATCTGTCGAAATGGAGATCGTTAAGAAATCAGGCTCCTGGTTCTCGTATGGCACCAGCCGATTGGCACAGGGTCGCGATGCAGTGAAAGAGTTGCTTCTCGATAATCCTGAATTAATGGCCGAAATCGAAGGTAAAATCCGGGCTAAAATCGCTGAAGACGACGAAGCCTTAGTTGATCCCGTTCTGGCTGCTACCGCTGCCGACGACGAAGGAGAAATCGATGATTAATTCATCCATAAATACTACAAAAAGGGCGGGACTAAACTCCTGCCCTTTTTTGTTTATAAAGCCGTTTAAACTCTGTCTTTTGTTGAAAGCTTCGGTTGATTTTTGTCATTCCGACGCAAGGAGGAATCCGCTCCGGTGGCCCGGTTAAGCTTGACTTATAAGGGACATTGAGATTCCTCCTTGTGTCGGAATGACAAAAAAACGATTCGTTTTAAAGCTTCTATAGCTTATACGTCCCGTCAGTCTGCTTCAATTTGGTCAGAAACTTTCCGTTCTTAATTTGCAGTAATGCAGGTATGGCAGTGCTTTCGGCTGCATCGGGAATCATTCTAACGCTGAATGTGCCTCGAATCTCGCCCGATAGCGTATCGAAAGATTGAATACTTAACTGAGTTTCGGCATTAATGACAGGCTTATAGGTGCCCCAAAGTAGTTTGTCACTTTTCGCCGTGAATGTACTACCGATGGTATCGGTACCGCAATAAAGCGATTGGTAATCTACTTTAAACTTTGTCAGAGAGCATGCGCGTTTCGGAATGTTAAATAACGTCAGTGTTGTCAGGACATCGCCCTCATCATCAAATTCGGTAATTGTCACATCAAACGCATGCTGACGACAGGGTACCCGGGAGGATGCTGCAATACGAGGATTCTGCAAAGCCACGCCCTGTCGGGTTCCCGTAACCTGGCCCCAATAATTAAGTGAATAAACACCCGGAATTGAACCGGGGCTTACAGCAGGTGACCCGCAACTCAACAACGCCAATAGAATTACAATAAGAAGTAGGTTTGTATTTCGCATGGGTTATTTATTGTCAGCGCCTTTTGGCGTGCTTATGACATCTAAACACAACTAACGTCACTCCAGAGGAGAATTTGTCTTTCCTCAGTAGAGTAGCCTAATTTTTTATTTCGTAAAAGTGGCCTAGAAGCCGTGCCACGGTTCCTTGATAGTGCTCAAATAAACCGTGGCACGGCTTCTAGGCCACTTTTACGAAAGACTTATAATACTAAAACGGCAGCTATTGGTGTAGCTGCCGTTCAGTCAGAATCTATAAATTAACTTACCAGCTATAGAACGCTGGGTAATTAGCGTTTGTCAATCGGAACGAATTCGCGTAGCGTTTCGCCCGTATAAATTTGACGTGGACGGCCGATAGGCTCTTTCGTTTCACGCATTTCTTTCCATTGTGCAATCCAGCCGGGTAAACGACCAATAGCGAACATCACTGTAAACATGTTGGTTGGGATACCCAATGCACGATAGATTATACCCGAATAGAAATCGACGTTCGGGTACAATTTGCGCGATACGAAATAATCGTCGTGCAAAGCAGCCTCCTCTAAGCCTTTGGCAATCTCCAGCACGGGATCATTAACACCTAATTTGCTCAGTACATCATCAGCCGCTTTCTTGATGATTCTTGCCCGAGGATCGAAGTTTTTATAAACACGGTGACCGAAACCGAATAAACGGAAGCCCGTTGTTTTCGCATTCTTAGCCATGTCAACGTATTTCGACACATCACCACCATCGGCTTTGATATCTTCAAGCATTTCAATTACTTCCTGGTTTGCTCCGCCGTGCAGAGGTCCCCACAAAGCGCTGATACCTGCCGAAATAGACGAATAGATATTCGCCTGCGACGAACCTACAAGCCGAACCGTTGAGGTTGAACAGTTTTGTTCGTGATCGGCATGAAGGATAAGCAGAACGTTCAGCGCTTCAGCAACTACTGGATCAACTTTGTAATCTTCGACCGGCAGCGAGAACATCATGTTCAGGAAGTTCGGGATGTAGTCGAGGGTATTTTTGGGATAGTTGATCGGGTGGCCCAGCGCACGCTTGTACGACCAGGTGGCAATTGTAGGCAATTTGGCCAGCAGTCGAATAATATGCTGATCCGTTTTATCTTCTTTATCGCCTTCTTCATCAGGATAGAAGGCACTCATGGCGCTCACTAAAGACGACAAAACACCCATTGGGTGCGCATTAACCGGAAAACCGTCGAAGATTTTCCGCATATCTTCTTTTACTAGCGTATGACGACGAATTGCTGTCTCAAACGTTGAAAACTGCTCCTGAGTTGGCAATTCACCATAGATAAGCAGATAGGCTACTTCAAGGAAAGAGGCTTTTGCGGCCAGATCTTCAATAGAGTAACCCCTATATTGTAGAATACCCTGTTCACCATCAAGAAATGTAATGGCACTTTTTGTAGCACCGGTATTTTTATAACCCCGGTCTAACGTAACGTAGCCGGTCTGATCACGAAGATTCGAAATGTCAAAAGCTTTTTCGTGTTCTGTTCCCTCCAATGTTGGGAATGAATAGGACTTGCCATCGACAGTTAATTCAGCGTTGTTTGCCATACAATAACAGGGTAGAGTTAACAGAGGTAATAATTTGCGGGTTAGTGCATATCAGGATGAATAGGTACGAAACAAGCCTTTATGCTGATCCGAAACGCCGAAGCGGGACTGTCCGGGCGAAATTAGCCCAAAAATCTAAACGACAGATGAAATTGTTGTAAAAAAGCCGTATTACGTTTGTATTAAGCTGTAAACGAAAGTTATAGGATACATTTTTCATGTTACCGTTTGTAAAAAATACCCCCTTTTAAAACGGTTCGCACTCGTTGCAGATCAGTAATAGTTTTGCTGGGGTCGCCTTCCACAGCCACCAGATCGGCCAGCAAACCCGGACGAATACGGCCACGATCGGCAAGATGAAATACGTCTGCATTTATAGATGTAGCCGATCGAAGCACATCGATAGGTTTCATACCATACTCAACCATCATGACCAGCTCGCGCGCATTATCGCCGTGGCTAAATACGCCCACATCGCCCCCGGCACAAACCGTTACACCAGCGTCTAATGACTGTTTAAACGTTATGCGTTTTTGTTTAATTCGTTCCGGCTCGGGTTCCTGTCCTTTTTTCCAACCACGATACTGACTAGTAGCATCACCAGCCGCCAGGGTTGGACAAAGTGCCGTACCATGCTGCTTCATTAACGCAAAAATTTCAGGCGTTCCGGCATCGCCATGTTCTATCGTTTCGCAGCCACCCAAAATGGCCCGACGCATTCCTTCGGCTGTACCCGCATGCGCCACTACGGCTCGACCGCTACTTTTAGCCACTTCAACAATAAGCTTGATTTCATCGATAGTGTACGTTGGACGGGCTTCGGCCATTAATCCCCAACGATAATCGGCGTAGATTTTTATAGCATCGGCTCCTTTACCAATCTGCCGTCGAACCGCCTGAATAAGTGCATCGTGTCCATCAGCTTCTTCGGCTCCCTGCGGCACATCAATATCTGGACTAAACCCTTTAGGACCATAACTACCCGTAGCAATAAGCGCTCGAGTTACAACAATCATGCGCGGCCCCGGAATAATGCCCTTGTTGATGGCCTGTTTTAAACCTACGTCGTCATAATCAGCCCCTTCGGTACCTAAATCGCGCACGGTCGTAAAACCAGCGAGCAACGTTTTCTGAGCGTGAACGGTTGCTCGTGCTACGCGCAATGACCGGGCTTCTTTCAGAACCTGATCGTCCCAAGTTGTTTCGTTATAGGGATGTAATAATAAATGAGAATGCCCTTCAATCAGGCCAGGCGTTAGTGTCGTCCCTTTGAGATCAACTACTTCAGCACCCGTTGCCGGCACCGAAGACGCAGGACCAGCCGCTTCAATTTTATCATCTTTTACGCGCACAACCCATCCTTCGTGCATGGTTTCGCCATCGAAGACGCGGTCGGGGCGGAGGAGGTAGGTTGATTGCGCAAAGAGTGTTGTTGGGAAATAGAGAAGCAAGAAGTATAGTTTGTTCATGAGGAAGTGAGCGATCAATCTCAAAAATACGCAAAAAAGAGCCAATTGAGGCTCTTTTTGTGGTGTCAGATGCTTACATCTGACAATTTAGGTTTCTCAAAACCTATTGTTTATACCGGTAGGTTTTGAGAAACCTAAATTGTCGGTTATTAGTAACCGACATCACACCACGTCGGCGTCCCAATCAATAAATACATCAACTACGCTTTTTCGAAATCACGTCCCATATACCTTTCCCAAATACTAACGCAACCAATCCCGGCAGTAAAATAGCGCCTGCCCGGAAACCAGCACCCGTAAGCTTATAAATACCCGTGTTGTACTGAGAAAAACTTTGGAAGAGATAGTAAACAGATGCTGCCAATAACGCAATCGTGATTCCTATCGCTAAAGGCTGACTCAGTCGGCCAACCAGCCAGGTTATTACCGAAGCCACAACGACCACCAACGAAACCGTTCCGAGCGCTTTCGGGAAGGTTTCAATGGCCGAGTATTCAAAAAAGAACACCCCAGCCTGACCAATCAGGTTGGGGTGTGCCAAAAGCCAGCCGTCCAGAACGACTAACACAAGAAGCAAAACATAAAAGAATGGGTTACGCATAAAGCTGTTTTCGCAGGTTGTTTTAAGACCAACGAAGATAAAACCTCTTTATGTTTTTTGCCCTTCTAACTCCATCTTTAAAAACTTGCCGGTGTAGCTTCCTTTTACTTCAGCTACCTTTTCGGGCGGTCCTTCGGCAATAATGTTACCGCCTTTGTTACCGCCTTCTGGCCCAAGGTCAATGAGGTGGTCGGAGACTTTGATAACGTCCAGATTATGTTCAATAATCAGGACTGTATTTCCTTTATCGGCAAGCTTGTTCAGCACGTCGAGCAGGTGGGCGATGTCCTGAAAATGCAGGCCCGTAGTAGGTTCATCGAGGATATATAGGGTTTTGCCGGTGTCTTTTTTAGACAGCTCTTCAGCCAGTTTTACCCGTTGCGCTTCGCCACCCGACAGCGTCGTTGCATGCTGGCCGAGCGTGATATAACCCAACCCAACGTCGTTCAGCGTCGTTACTTTCCGCAGGATTTTAGGCTGGCTTGCAAAGAACTCCAGGCCCTGTTCAACGGTCATGTCGAGCACATCGGCAATCGATTTGCCTTTGAAACGCACTTCCAACGTCTCGCGGTTGAAGCGTTTGCCTTTGCAGGTTTCGCACATAACATGTACATCGGGCAGAAATTCCATTTCGATCTTCTTCATACCCGCACCTTCACAATCCTCACAACGTCCACCCTTCACATTAAACGAGAACCGACCTGGTTTATATCCCCGAATTTTAGCTTCGGGCAGTTCAGCAAACAACGTCCGAATTTCCGAGAACATACCTGTGTACGTAGCCGGGTTCGAGCGGGGAGTTCGTCCAATAGGCGACTGATCAACTTCAATGACTTTGTCCAGATACTCCAATCCTTCCACCGTTTTGAACGGTAGCGGCTCACGCTTCGATTTATAGAAATGGCGATTCAGTACCGGAAACAACGTTTCGTGAATCAGCGATGACTTTCCGCTACCCGATACGCCCGTAATCGTCACCATCCGACCGAGGGGCAATTTCAGCGTTACGTTTTTTAGGTTATGACCCGTAGCGTTCTTAATAATTAGGAATTTACCATTTCCTTTCCGCCGTTCGGTGGGCACTTCAATAGCCCGTCGACCGCTCAGGTAGTCAGCTGTGGTGCTTGTACCTGCCGCGCCGACATACTGATTTTTCAGGAATTCCTCAGGTGTTCCCTGGTTAACTACCTGCCCGCCATGTCGACCGGCACCGGGACCGATGTCAAGGATAAAGTCTGACTCGAGCATCATGTCTTTATCGTGCTCAACAACCAGAACCGTATTTCCCAAATCACGCAGATTCTTCAGAGAATCAATCAGTTTCACGTTATCGCGCTGATGCAGACCGATACTTGGCTCATCCATGATGTAAAGTACGCCAACCAACTGCGTTCCGATTTGGGTAGCCAGTCGAATACGTTGCGCTTCGCCACCTGACAGCGTCCGTAACGGACGATCAAGCGTCAGGTAATCGAGACCAATGTCAAGCAGGAAGCCGATGCGTTTCCGAATCTCTTTCAGAATTTCTTTGGCGATTACATTCTGACGGTCTGTCAGACGACTTTCCACGCCTGTAAACCATTCCGTCAACTCGGAGATGTCCATCCGGGCTAGCTCAGAAATGTTCTTCTGATCGATCTTGAAATACAATGATTCTTTTTTCAGTCGGGCACCCTCGCACTCAGGACAAGGCTTTATGACCATGAAATCCTTGAGCCACTCCTGAATTTTATCGGTACTATTCTCCTGCTGCCGTTTCAGGAAGTTGACAATTCCTTCGAACTTAAAACTGTAGTAATCTTCCGGTCCGTCGCCACGGCCAACAAACTTCTTCGAAGGAACGGTTGCTTCTTCCTCCGTGCCATACATTAATGCGTGGAGAAGATCTTCGGGAAACTTGACAACGGGCGTCGTGAGATTCAGCTTGTACTTTTTCAAAATTGCTTCGATCTCCTTGAAAATCCACAATTCGCGATATTCACCTAAAGGCGCAATAGCACCTCGACTGATGCTTAGTGACTTATCAGGAATAACCGACTCTTCCGTGATTTCCTCTACTACGCCCAACCCATTACAAACCGGGCAGGCTCCGTAAGGTGAGTTGAACGAGAAGGAGTTTGGCGATGGTTCATCGTAACTGATACCCGACTCAGGGTCCATCAGGTTTTGCGAGAAATAAACCAACTGGCCCGATCCGTCCAGCATTTGCATGGCACCTTTCCCCTGCTTCAGTGCCGTCTGGATCGATTGGCTGAGCCGATAACGATCCTCTACTTTGGGCACAAGTCGATCAATAACAATCTCAATATCGTGGATTTTGTAGCGGTCCAATTGCATCTTCGGCGCAATGTCCTGCACGACACCATCTACCCGCACTTTGGTATAGCCCGTTTTGGCAATTTGTACGAACAGTTCTCGGTAATGACCCTTCCGGCTTTTGATAATGGGAGCCAGCAACGTTAGTTTCTGACCAGCATATTGCTCCAGAATGGTGTCAATAATCTGGTCCTGCGACTGGCGCTCCATTTTCCTCCCCGTCAGATATGAAAACGCTTCGCCTGCACGGGCATAGAGCAGTCGTAAGAAATCATAAATCTCGGTAGTGGTCCCTACCGTTGAGCGTGGGTTTTTGGAAGTCGTTTTCTGCTCGATTGAAATTACCGGACTAAGTCCGTTAATTTTATCAACATCGGGCCGTTCCATATCGCCAATAAACGAGCGGGCGTAGGCCGAAAAACTCTCCATATAGCGTCGTTGTCCCTCGGCATAAATTGTATCGAAGGCCAGCGATGATTTCCCGCTTCCACTAATGCCAGTCACGACAACCAGTTTGTTTCGGGGAATGGTAACATCAATATTTTTAAGATTATGTTCACGGGCACCGAGGACCTCAATCTGGTCGTATCCCGTCAGGTCAATATCAGTAAGTTGTGGCTTTTCTTCTGTCGTCACGTTGGATTAGCTTATTCTAAAGAACAACGTAAAACAGGTGGGGGTAGTTCTATGTAGAGACGCAATCCTTTGCGTCTCCTATGCGTCAGCAACAATCTGATTCGCAACCTCAGTAACTCTCCCAGAACATCGTCCTGCCATGACCAACTGTATACATATACGTCTTATGAGCTGACAATATTACTTACTGACAATTGCTGACGCATAGGAGACGCGAAGGCCGGGCCGCCGGTGCGGTCGCGTCTCTACAATATCATGGACGAAACTAAATTTCAAGGTAACTATCGGATCGAACCTGCGCGGTTATCGGAGTATGATTACGGGTCCAATGGTGCGTATTTCATTACTATTTGCACGAAGAATAAGAATTACTACTTCGGTGATATTGGTATTGTCGATGACGAACCTGTTATTCAGCCTACTACTATCGGTCAGCGTGCCATTGATGGTTGGCGCTCTATTCCTGAATTTTCACCCTTTATTCAGTTAGATGCTTTTCAACTGATGCCAAATCATCTACATGGCATTCTTTTTATCAACAAAGCAGATTACACAGACTGGAAGCCCAATACCTTCGGGCCTCAAAAAGAAAACCTAGCCTCAACTTTACGGGGCTTCAAATCTGGCGTAACAGCCTATGCTACGACTAATCAGATTCCTTTGGGCTGGCAAACCCGTTACTATGATCGTGTTATCCGTAACGACAATGAATTAAATCGTATTCGTCA
Organism: Spirosoma foliorum; assembly: GCF_014117325.1. Taxonomy (NCBI): domain Bacteria; kingdom Pseudomonadati; phylum Bacteroidota; class Cytophagia; order Cytophagales; family Cytophagaceae; genus Spirosoma; species Spirosoma foliorum. Next base: position 6,897,353 of record NZ_CP059732.1, read on the forward strand.
ATACATTGTAAATAATCCAGTCCAATGGGCACAAGATTCTGAAAACAAAGAGGGATTATACATGTAGAAACGCGACCGCACCGGCGGCCCGGCCTTTGCGTCTCATTCGCCGGATGGTTTTAAGATGTAAATGATAGCTGGCGCATAGGAGACGCGAAGGATCGCGTCTCTACATGTATAAAAACCCAAGGAGTTTGGGGTACACTTTGGAATTATTAAAAACAGATCTACTAATTCTCCCCGAAAAAGCACCCTTGCGCCATATCGCTATACTATTCCAAGAACTTGATAATTCGTCAGCGGTATAATCTACTGGCTGCCTTGCTCTTATAAAAAATTACTATTTGTCTAATGCCATGTATCCGGCTTTGTCACCTTGCACAAGCGGGCAGAATCCTTAATTTTGTTAATCTGAATTCAACACATAAGTAGCCACTCAGCCCGATCATCCGACTGGGCTTTTATGCATAGCCTGCACACCTTATATATGGTACAGAATGATGTTATTGAACCGATCTTAGAAGAAGACAAAGGTCGCTTTGTCCTGTTCCCGATCAAGCACTGGGACATTTGGGAATACTACAAAACCCACGAAGCGTCGTTCTGGACTGCCGAAGAGATTGATCTCGGGCAGGACATGAAGGACTGGAATAATCTTAGCGATGGCGAACGGCACTTTATCTCGCACGTACTGGCGTTTTTTGCCGCATCGGATGGGATTGTAAATGAGAACCTGGCCGTCAATTTTCTGTCGGAGGTACAATATGCCGAAGCCAAGTGCTTCTATGGTTTTCAGGTAATGATGGAGAACATCCACTCCGAAACCTACTCGTTGCTCATTGATACCTATATTAAAGATCCAGTTGAAAAGGATCGGTTACTAAACGCAATCGACACCATTCCCTGCGTGCAGAAAAAAGCGGAATGGGCTTTACGCTGGATCGACAATGGTACGTTTGCCGAGCGACTGATTGCCTTTGCGGTTGTTGAGGGCATTTTCTTCTCCGGCTCGTTCTGCTCGATTTACTGGCTTAAAAAGCGGGGTATGATGCCCGGTTTAACCTTTTCGAACGAACTGATTTCGCGCGACGAAGGTCTGCACCGTGATTTTGCCTGTATGTTGTATACAGATCACATTGTCAATAAATTACCCGAGTCGGACATTTACGACATCATCCGCAATGCGGTTGAAATTGAGCAGGAGTTTGTGGCCGACGCACTGCCAGTTTCGTTAATCGGCATGAACGCTGAGTTGATGAAACAATACATTGCTTTCGTAGCCGATCACTTGCTGGTGACACTTGGTTTGCGTAAAATCTATAACGTAGCAAACCCATTCGATTTCATGGACATGATTTCGTTACAGGGCAAAACCAACTTCTTCGAAAAGCGCGTAGGCGAATACCAGCGTGGCGAAGTGATGTCCAAGTTTAAAGCCGCAAAAGCATCCGCTTCGCAACCACAGGATGCCGACAATCCAGCACCAATTGTGGTGAATGAAGAACCTAAGGGTATTACATTCGATGCCGATTTTTAATAAGGAACAGGCTTACTAGTTAACAGTTATCTTGAGGTACTTTTAAATTAAAAAATTATCTTTCAAATAAAATTCGTGCGTTTACTAGAAAAGTCCCGATTCAGAACCGGGACTTTTCTATTTTTAGGCGTTATCACTCTTTATTAATCCTGCTATTACTCCCCGAATGAATCGATTAGACATTATACAGGCCCTGATGCGGCAGAAAAGTTTTAAAAATTACCTCGAAATTGGCGTCGAAAACGGCCATATTTTCTTTCGCATCAAGAGTTCGTTTAAGGTCGCCGTTGATCCGAAATTCATTTTCGACGCCAGCCGTCGATTTGGCAAGGCCATCCTGAATCCCTACAATCTTAACAATCAATACTTCGAGAAGACAAGCGACGATTTTTTTGCGCAGGATGCCAAACAGGTCTTCGCTGGTAAAAAACTACAATTGGCGTTAGTGGATGGTATGCACGAATATCATTTCGCACTCCGGGATGTAGAAAACGCGCTCAACTACATGGATGATAATGGGGTGATTATTATGCACGATTGTAACCCACAAACAGCAGGTGCGGCAGGGCGTTTTGAGGACTGGGAGGTGGGCGAGTGGAACGGTGACGTCTGGAAAACCATTATTCACCTTCGCAGTCAACGTCCCGACCTAACTGTATTCGTGCTCGATTGCGATCAAGGCTTAGGCATTGTTACCCGAAAAAAACCTGAATCAACTCTGAATTATACCCCCGCTCAAATTGACGCGCTGACTTACGACGATTTAGTAAAGGATCGGCAAAAGCTGTTAAATCTGAAATCCACCGACTATTTCTATGAATACTTTGGCTTGCAGAAATAAGGGAGCTTGAATAAAATCGAAATTACTTTCTGTCATTTCGACCGTAGGGAGGAATCTCAACTCACTCATAAATTAAACTCGAGATTTCTCCCTACGGTCGAAATGACAGAAAATGTAAACAGCTTGGTTATAACCCATTCATTTTATTTGACGTTGGCTTTATAAATCGCAAATCGTTTATCAAAATAGGTGAGTTTATAATAAGGCAAGCTAGGTTTGCCTGGTTCTGGATAAAAATATTCAGGCCTGAATTGATAATCCATTAAAATAAAATCAGCCTTATGCTGATGGGCCCATCCAGCCATTTGGGCAGAAGGATCATTCGTTGTTGTGGAATTGTGCACATAATTCTCACTACTCAACAAATGACTATATCGATCATATTCGTTAAAGAAAAATGTTAAGGGCACTAGGCCACTTTTTTTCGAAGGGAGGTAAGGTCTTAATTTTTCGTAAGCGACAGGCAAATATTCCTGGCTAAAATTCTTATAAATAATTTCTATTATTCCGTATAAGCCAATACTAAAATAGACAGCTAAAACGAATTGAAATCCTACATCTTTAAAGCTGTTACTTTTATACAATTCATAAATGAACACAAACATAAATGGCATAAAAATAGGCATATAAGTACCAGCCCCATCTTTAGTGATAAGCCAGAAGGCTATAAGTACAGTCAGAGAATATGTTTTAACTAGTTTCGGTAGGGTTTTAACAAATTTTCGCTGTTTTATAAGAATATAGACGAAAACGATAGTTAAAGCAGCCTGCTCCGGCGATTCAAAAAACATTTCCGGGTATGTCAACATAACGAGCAGTTTAGATTTCCATCCAAAAGCATCTCGCGTAGCAGGATCATTACTAAATTGATAGTACCATCGTGCAAGTCCGTCGGTAGCCAGAAAAACATCTAGAAAATAAAGCAACCCAGTGGCCCCTCCTGCTATAGCAAATAGGAATGCCTGTTTATAATAGCGTTGATAAACGAGTACAAAGAAGCCCGCTATAAGAAAAATAACGCCATTCAGGTGGCAAAGCATAGCCATACCGGCCAAAATAGCAGCAGCAATAATTTTCATATTGTTTTTCTTCGCCTGATGAATACATAAAAATGAGCCAAATCCGAGAGCCGAAACCAGAAGTTCGGGCCGGTTTTCAAAACTCATTTTTACCAATAGGCCATTTGAAAAAACTAAGACTAAACTAAAAATAAGATGCCACGAATTGAGTCTATGCTCTTTTTGATAAATATAAAAGCATAACTCACCAATAAGAACACAGAAAGGAATTAAACCGACAAACTGAATAACGGGAAGATGATAGCCAAATAAATCGAATAGAAGCGCGCCAAAAGCTAGAAATAATTTATGGCTGGCGAATAGCTGCTTTTCCCATCCGAGTATTCCGCGGAAAAATTCGGACCGGATAATTCCGTCTTTATGAAGCCAATAGGATTGTTCGGCAAACCAGGCATCATCGCCCGTTGGATTTCGATAAAAATACGTAAGACCCGTTAAAAAAATAAGAACAACTAAAAATATACTAAGTACACGTTGAGAAATTATCATTGATAATTTTTATTGGATATGTTTTGTGGATAGAGTTTTCTTATTCGATTAACGAATTTTAAGGGATTATCTTTTCTGAACTGATAGTTTGTTTATAACGCAAACTTTCGCGCATGGGGCTACCTCGTCCAATAAACCAGGCTAATTTACCATATATAGGATCTTGCCGAAACTTGCGGCCATTTTTAATAAAATAATATGCCCGAAATAAAGCCCGAGCTGGCCAGGAATGATATTTTCGGAAATAATGAAAAAGTGAAATGTAGTACTCCTTATCAACGTCGTAGTTACGAGACGTACTCTGCCCCGTAAAGTGAACATATTCTGCCTGAGGTACCAAATAGGTATTGAAGCCCGCTATAAGCAGTCGCTTGGCTAGATCTTCTTCTTCAACATAGAGAAAGTGGGCCACATCGAAGCCTCCAATTTTATTAAATGCCGATGCTCGTAAAAACAAGGTGCTCCCCATTACGAACGGCACTTGGATCGGTCCGGTATATACCTTTTTGGTGGGTGGGTAAATTTCTGGATGTAGCATCCGAACAAAGCCGTGACCCAGAATTTTGCTACCGAGCGTGGGCAAATAGCCGAAGGTTATCTGGCGTACGCCTTCACCATTAAACATCTGCGCTCCGCACAAACCAGCGTCGGATGTAGCCTCCATAAACGCAGTTAGTTGGCTGCATACGTCGGTGCGCAGTACACAATCATTATTCAGAAAATAATAATAGTCGGCCAAGGGGTCAGCGAATTGCACCCCGAGCATATTTCCGCCCGAAAAGCCGAGGTTAATCCGACTACGAATGAGCTGAACTCTGGATTGGTCTGTAATTGATTTTAAGACTTCGTAATCCGCGTTTTTTGAATTATTATCAACAATAATTATCTCATAGTCAACCTCTTTTGTCTTTTCAACAATCGAATGAACGCAGTCGAACGTAAACTGGTGAGAATTATAGTTGATTAAAATAATGGAAACTTTTCGCGGATTCATAGTCACAAAGAACCGGGAATTGTCTGGCGAAAGCAATAGGAATGCTTATCTAGTCTTCGTTCAAAACACTAAAGATCAACTCCGATTCGTAACCTTTGCTTAAGGCATAACGCACAAGCTTCTGCTTTACAGTCAATGGATTATCGTCACGAATACTCTGCCGTTTTTTAGCTAACAATTCCTTAAGCGTATACTGATAATCATCAGTGGCAATCTCTTTCATAGCCTGATCTAGATTATAACCCGAAATACCCCGCTGCTGCAAATGCTGTTTGATCTTACGCTTACCCCAGCCTTTTACCCGGAATTTCCCCCCCGGCAAACGATTTGGCAAATCGCTCTTCATTCAGGTAGTTCTGTTGAATTAATTCGGCGATCACTTCTTCGGCATCATCGCCAATAAGGCCCCACTCTTTCAGTCGCTCACGAACTTCCTGTTGTGTGCGCTCCTGATAAGCACAAAACATGGCTGCTTTACGGAGCGCATCTTTTAGTAAATCTGTCATACGATAAGAACATTTTTTTGTCCGTTATCCGTCATAAAAGAACGCTGATTTTTATGATTTTTAAGACCAATTATGATGTTTGTTTATCAATAAAGACAAAGCTATTACACCATGTAATCATCTATGAATCATAAAAATCAGTCGGTCCGCCGATGCGGTTCTATAACCACCATTTATCGCTTTTTAGGCTGATGTTGCATCAGCTTGTTTATTAGCGCTTCAACTTCCGAAACGGGCATTTTTTCTATTAAATACTGATGCCCCTTGCCCGAATCGTCCCAGCCATTTGATCCATCGGTATTTAGCGTTAGTCGACCGGATTTCACGGTGTAATACGGACCATACCCTTTAACGCCTACCAGAACAGCCGTTTGATCCCAACTCATCCGGCCATTTGCATCTTCTTTTGCTTTAGGCAGGCTAATTGTAAAAACATCTTTTACAGGGCTATGCTGAATCGCTTTATTCTGTGTTAGCGGCAAGCCTGAGTGAATTTTTTGTCCAATTTCAAATCCACTCATCAAAACGGGCGTTGGCCAGCTGGCAAAGAATGTTTTCGACGCTGGCGTATCTCTGAATACATTAAACTCTCGCCCTGTCGGGAATTTGCCAGCCATACTGACCACCTGTTTTATTTTCTGGACAGCCAACTCCCGCCCTGTTAGTTTAGAATATTGATCTGGTTTGGAATCAAGCAGGTTGGCCAGGTTTGTCAGAAAACCAACGGTAATAACCGTTACACTATGGTCAGGCTGTTTAGCCAAAATCTGTCGATAAAGTGCAACCGCATCTGGCACTTCGCTATTCGACTTGATACTGTGCGGATAGCGAGCTACAATTGTATCAGACCAGTGCTGCGTGTCTTTATCGCTCACTGCTTCGCCTTTGGGTACGCCAATTGGTGTGCTTGGACGATTAAAATAGGTATTCAACACACTCAGCACCTGCGTTACTTTCGGATAGTTGGTACTGGCAATAGTCGCCAGGATTTTAGCCTGTCCTTCATCGGCAAAGGCATGAAGCAGCGTAATAGCACCAACATCGTCGTAGTCGGGGCCCATATCCGTATCAAAAATAACGGGTACTGCGGCCGTTTTTTTGGCCGATTGTCCGGCAACCGAACCGATTGTCAGTGCCAGTAACACACTAATTGAAAATAAGGTAATTCGGATCATAGGAATAAACGAGATTTACAGGACGATACGAATTACGAATTGTTTTTGGTAAGAATCGTCATTCGGTTCGCGTAAATCTTGAAAACATGATTTCTCTTCGAAAACTTACAATATCACCCGATACCCAATTACAAAATCTGGGTTGGGACTGGATGCTTGGTCAAGATACGCTACCTTATCTGGCAAATGAAGTCGTAGTGGTGCAAGCTGAAGAAGCTGATGCTTACTATGACGCAGTCAATGAACTGTTTGAGATGTTTGTAACGGCAGGGCAGCATATTATTGACGGAAATCGCTTTGCCGAAATGGGTATTCCGGCGAATCTGGTAGAGCTGATAAAACTATCGTGGGATGATGATCGCCATATTCATCTCTATGGCCGCTTTGATCTGGCTGGTGGTATCGATGGACGACCCATCAAACTCATCGAATTTAACGCCGACACAGCTACTTGTTTGCCCGAAACGGCCGTTGTTCAGTACGCCCACCTAAAAGCAAATGGGCTGGATGATAGCCAGCAATTCAATGCCGTATTTGAAACGTTGACGGGTCAATTTGAAGAACTACTGGCTGTAAACCCCGACCTACAACCCACATTACTTCTGTCGGCCATACGCGATTTCCCGGAAGACGATACGAATGTGGCTTTATTGGGCGAAGCCGCTCGCGAAGCAGGTTTTGATATTGAGTTTGACTTTATCGATAACGTTGAATTTTCGGCAGAGGAAGGCATTTTCTGGCAAAACCCTAAAAATGGGCAGTTCGAAAAACTAGATTTCTGGTTCAAACTGGTGCCCTGGGAGTCCATTGCCGAAGATGAACCTGAATTGGTTAAGCTATTGACTGAAATTGTCAGAAAACGTTTGGCCGTCGTCTTAAATCCGGCTTACACACTACTCTTCCAATCGAAATACATTCTAAAAATCCTCTGGGATCTTTATCCAAATCATCCATTACTTCTGGAAACTGACACGAAGCCACTTGCGGGAAAAGCATGTGTTGAAAAGGTTTTATTCGGTCGGGAAGGAGCCAACATTCGCATTATCAATATGGATGGAAGCGAGCGTCTGGCTGCCGATGGAGACTACGGAGATTACCCAAAAATATACCAGCAATACGTCGAATTCCCTCAAGATTCAGAAGGTCATACCTACCAGGCGGGGGTTTTCTATGCTGGCGAAGCCTGTGGTTTAGGCTTCCGTCGTGGTGGCCTAATTTTAGATAACAAAGCAGGATTTGTAGGGCATGTAATTAACTAAATATGAGCAATCTAGTTCGCTTAAGTTTATAATATTATTAGGCCGTAAATCTAATAATACCAATTTGTCGTTATTACTATTGTAGACGACCAATTCATGGGTTTTTCATTGTTAACTGCTTTGGCATGAATAATGTGTTTTTATACCTCCAGGCTTTGGTCTATATCGTTGCAGGAATAAATCATTTTATTAGTCCCAAAACTTACCTGGCCATTATGCCGCCTTATATTCCAGCGCATAATTTGATGGTCATGCTAAGTGGTGTGGCCGAAGTATTGTTGGGGATTGGCTTACTATTCCCAGCAACGCGTTCGTTATCAGCCTGGGGGATTATGGTATTATTGGTGGCCATATTTCCGGCCAATCTATACATGGCGACCTCAGACCGCTTCCTTGATTTTCCAGCCTGGTTACGATGGGGCAGATTGCCTTTGCAGGGAGTATTGTTATGGTGGGCTTACAAATACACCTAAATCATGGCAGTTGTTACACACTATACGCATTGAGAACCTAGTTGAAACAATATACTCAACTACAACAACTTGATCATCTTTACATACCAAAAACCTGTATGTATCGAAAAGATCATATTCAGTATATCAATTTATCATTATAAAATAATTTGTTGTTTCGCTAGAAAAAAAACACTTTTCTTATACTGACCCATTTTTGCATTTTTCCTATAAAATTTTCTTATTAGCAAACATGAGCACTCGTGCCAAAAATCATGAAAGATGCATAAAATCGGCTTTAGTCAACAAAAAAGACCACTTTAGTGATAAATAAATTCCGATTATCACAGTACGTGCAAAAACCCAATTATTTAACTAATTATATTTTTCACTAGGCCTATAAACGTTATTACCTACCGACCATTATTAATTGACTGACAGATAATAGTTTACTAAAGTGACTTTCATTATCGATTTTAGTCAAAGGGGGTGACATATATGTGAATTATAATGAATGCTATTATTATGGAGAAAGATGAAAAGATAAGACGGAACCGCTCGAAGACCACTCAACGCATTGTTGAAGCGCTCGAAGATGTAATAGCAGAGCGTGGTTTAGAAGGTGTAGGTGTAAACCGGGTAGCCGAAAAAGCGAATGTAAGTAAAGTCCTGATTTATAGATACTTTGGCGGAATGGAAGGTCTTCTCGAGTATTATGTAAAAATGGGAAAGTTATTTCCAGTTTTTACTCCTGCTGTATTAGACCAAATCCGCCCATTGCATGAATCTGACGTAGCTCGTATTTGGTATCGTCAAGTAATTCAAACCTACCGTTATTTCCGTACGTTTAAGGCAGCCCGTGAGGTTCTGAAGGCTAGCGTTATTGAAAATGATTCAATTGCCGAAACAACAGCTCGGGCACAAGACGAAGAAATGACACGGCTCGTAAGCCAGTTATCGTTCGTAAAAGGTGCCGATACGCAGGCAATTTCGGCAGTTGTACTTGGCGCAATGACTTATTTGACAATTATGGCCCAAAACGACCGCACAATGATCAGTATTGATCTACGAAGCGAAGAAGGCTGGGAGCGGATTGAAAATGCGGTTAAAGCCATTTATATCGCCTTAAATAAAATGGCAATTGGTTCAAAAGATGTTGAATTGGAACTCCAGTCAGCTCATTTGCCGCTTGCTCAATGGTAAGTTAGAATACGTAGTTTGCAGTAGCCGGGATGTAAAAGCTCTTAGCTACTGCAAACTAGTTTTTAGTGCATCTGAATGGTCTTCAACTCTAGACCAATTCCTTCAAGTTTGAGCGTCTTCCACTCATAAGAGGACCTTCTGGCAGATATCTTCTAACGACCGTGCCGATGAGGTCGTCCTATTCGAACGGGCCGTCCACGCCCTCGGGCAATGCCCCCTAATAAGCCACCAGAATCGGTTCGCAAGAGGCCAAACCGAAGGTAAATACCATAGAATGTTTTAGAACTATCGGTTGTCTCACCGCTGAAATCGTAGTAACCCGTTGTGAGACCGATACCCAGTCGAGGGGCCACCTGCGCAATGATGCTATACGTCAATTCAAGCATCAAGCTTCCTTCTTTATCGAAAACACGGCCTGCTCCTATAGTCATCTCGTTCGCAAATATGCCATAGTTTGCAACGTCCATCGTAACTCTGCCTTCCAGAAAAAGTGACGTATCCGGTCGAAGGGAATTTCGGCCGAAGGCAACACCTAAATCGATTACATTAAACGATTTTCCAATTTCGAGGCTTTGCACAATGCGGTCTTTGGGGCTCCCAGCACCCGTATAGATTGAAAAAGGAGTTGCGCGAACATAAATCGGGGCCGCCTTAAAGTTGAAGATTGATCGGGTTGAATCCTCTGTTGAGCGGGTCATTTTATAATACTGCTGGTTATACAGCGCCCTTTTAGACGTGTCGGGTTTCGCCGTTTGGCCCCAAACTGCTGAGCCAGGAAGCCAGCTAAATAATAGCAATATAGTTAGTCTCATAAACCAAAAGTTAAGCGCGTTAACTTAGCGTTAGTTACATAAAAAAATAAACCGCCCTTAGTGAACGGTTTATTTTAAAATCATTTTAATCAAGACTCAGCGACTGGCTACAGTGCCTTTCCTGGCGTGGATTTTCTCTACCACCCATTTGCCAACTTTTTCACCTTCTAGCTGGCCATTAACTAAGGCAGACCGATAGTGAATACCACCGTACATACGGCTGATTGAGGCTTCGTCGGCAGCATCCCGGAACGATTTGAACGACCGCACACCGTGCCCGTATTTAAACTCTGTAGAGTCGGTAAATGCGACGTTATCGCCCATCAAGTCAGTTAGCACCGTAGCTGCTGCCGTCGAGATCACGCTGTGCCCGCTTGGGTATTCCGGAAACGGAGGTGTCTGTAGAAATGGCGTCCATTTGGGGTCAATGAATTTGTTGATAACGGTTTCTGGGCGTATCGTTTTGGTCCGGTATTTTTCGTCCCAGCAGGAAATAAATCCATCACTCAATGCAAATGACGTAAGCGCATAAGCTTCAACAGTGTGCATCATGTCCATCTTTTTCTGCCGCGCAACCGTTTGGGCAATGGCAAGCCAGTGTCCGCCCGGTGTCATTTTTTTACTGGCAAACATAACGTGACCCGCTACGTTCATCACAAAAGCGTTGTCGTCCCAGAAATAAGCAATATCCTGTTGTTGTTTATCCAGCTTTTTCCCTGTCTGATAAACCTCATCAAGTTCTTTCTCATAAGGACTTCCTTTAGCCAAGCTATACGGAAGCGGACGAGGAGGCATAAACTGACTACAGGTATCCATTGCCCAACAGCGCAGCTTATTCCACTGAGGTTCGGCGGCATCCATATAAGCAGGGGGCGTTGGTACCCAAGTTCCTTCTTCGTTTGTAACGGTATGCTTAAATCCTCTCGTCTGTTTATAGCTATCCTTAGCCGCGTAGTCCAGAACGTGTTTAGCGACGGCTTCACCGTAGGCCATCGAGCGTTCGATTACTTCATCTGGAACACCATCTTTCTTATACTGTTCGTAGAATGGCTTTTCAAATTCATCGTAGAAATTGACCGAGAATGTCAGGGCACGAGCAACGGTTAGAAAAGCGCGTACACTAGCTAGCGGAAAGCAATAGTCTTTCCCAGCTTCGGGCTGTGGGCCAGTCTGGAAGCGCTTCAGTTTGCCACCGAGCGATTCGTATTGCTTATCGAAGGGCACAAGGGCTTCGTAACCCGCCAGGTTGGCATACGAATAAATCCGGCTGGCAACAGGTGGCGAAAAAATGTCGTGCACAACAACCTCAGTAAGTTTATTCAGAGCCGAGTTGTAGTATTCAACATTAGCTGCTTTAGCGTTGTACTCGGCAGGGGGAACGGGCTTACGACAACTGGAAACTCCAATCAGCAAAAGCCCTAGCATATAGCTAAAACGAAACAAAGATCTCATGGCTAAATAACAAGTTATATGATCGAAGCCGAACAAGGCTATGGACTTACGACAAAATTAGTAGAAAATTTAGGGCGAAACTAAGTCCACCCCTGTCGATTACTTCAAAAGCAATGGCTTAAATAGTTGTAAACCTGCGTTATTTCGAGCCACCATAATTAATTGTCCCTGTGCTGTTCGGACGGGGCGAATATCACGAATCTCACCATTCAGCAAAAATCCGGCATCAATGGGCGACAAAGCCGTGAACGCTCCTTTGCCATCATTCTGCAATACCACTCCATAACTGGCATCGTAGCGTCCCTGATAAGTACTTACTCCATAGAAATTTCCTCCGCCCAACACGTCAAGGTCTCCATCATGATCAAAATCAATAGCCTCAAGAGCGAATAACTTTGATACCTGAGCCATCATAGGCAACTCATGCACAACGAATTTCGGACCTCCATCCCGGCCGCTTTGATTCTCCAGATAAACCGACGCAAACTGGTTGACAGTAAATTCGTCGGCTCCTTTCAGTTCATCATCTTTTAGCACTTCGTTGAGTGGTTTCCCAGCAAATGACACATAATCGGTGAAGCGTTTGTTGATAATGCTTGGCATTTGTTTACCCAACTCGTCTTTAAAGCCTAGCGGATACCATTCTTTTCCTCGGTTGTAAGCAATGATCTGCTCGGAGCTTTGATTATTGTCGACATCTTTTACCCACATTCGTAATTGCGAATCGGGCGTTTTGCGGAACTTGGTGTTCGTTCCCAAATTACCTGCCACTAAATCTATATCACCGTCCTTGTCGAAATCGGCGGCAATGATGCGCTGATAAAAGCCACTTAATGGCGTTTCATCGGTCAGAATCGATTTACTTTCGGTAAACTTCCCTCCGTCATTCGTGAAAATTTTAACGGGCATCCAGTCACCAGCCAGAATTAAATCAAGGTCTTTGTCGCCATCATAATCGGCCCAAACCGCATCGGTAATCATACCGGCTTTTCGAAGTCCTTCGGCTAGTTTATCCGTTTGATCGGCGAAATGCCCTTTGCCATCATTGATCAACAGGTATGAGTTCGGTGATTTTCCGTAGCCAAACCCAACAACCCGGCCTCCTACAAACAAATCGAGATCGCCGTCTTTATCAATATCCTGAGGGCGCACACAGCTCTTGTTGTCGTACATGGGCGGTAACGCATTGACCGAGCGACTGAAATTCCCGTGCCCATCGTTCAAGTACAGACGGTCGAACTGCTCCGGCATTTTATCGTAAAATTCATTACCGCCCGACACGACGTACAGATCAAGGTCTTTATCGCCATCGGCATCGAAGAAAGCAGCATCGACGTCCTCATACGTTGAATCTTTGGCAAAATCGGCCTGCATAACTGGCTTGAATTTTCCATCAGTCTGTTGCAGCAATAAACTTCCCGCTTTCCACTTAGCTCCTCCGGCATATATATCGTCCAGACCGTCACCATTTACATCGCCTACGGCCAAATGCGGCCCTTCTGTCGATACCTGAAACGGCATTAATGGCTCACGGACATAATCGTAATATTCTTTATTCTCCTTGTGCTTGTACGGAATTGAATCGGCAGTGGTAACATCGGCAAACAGCGGATGAATAGCAGGGGCTGTATACCGATAATTCGTGCCGTCGAGTTTGGCATCCGTTTGTTTTAAGGTGAGCGTCTGATTGGTTTTCACCTTCGTACGAATTTCCATTCGCTGGCTTGGCCAGATTACGATCAATGAATCAATTACGTCTCGTTTACCGAGGCCAAACAGCAGTTCTGGCGCTACCGACGACTCGAAACCACGAGTCGGCATCAATTGCTGTACTTGCAAACTATCGCCGTGCGACGAGCCGCCATATTTGGCAATTACCTTCGCTCCTACCCCAAACGTATTCGGAGCATCACCTTTCAGTTTAACCGTCAGATGCGTATTGTCGGGAAAAATTGTGGTTGCCTCATTGCGGTAAAGGCCCGCAGGATCATCGATGTTGTTCGTAATTAAATCCAGATCGCCATCATTGTCCAGATCGGCGTACGCTGCCCCATTTGAGAAATTAGGCACCGAGAATCCCCAGGCAGACGATTTATCCTCGAAGCGGAGCGATTGAGTACCCCGATAAATATAATTATGAGACTTACCCTCCGGCATCAACTTAATAGCGCGTTCATCGAGCGATTTCGACGTTTCCATAGCATACCGAAGGGAGTCGTCGGCAGCAAATTTCACATAGTCGAGGTTGTTAGGGCGATGGACAATGCCATTGGAAATAAACAGGTCTTTTATACCGTCATTATCATAATCGGCCAACAAAGGCGACCAGCTCCAGTCTGTTGCTGCCACGCCTGCCATAGCCCCAACCTCCATAAACTTCTTTCCCGAAAGGTTTAGCTGAAGGCAGTTTCGGCTATACTGGTTCATGTAGCCATAGGCCAGCTTGTAGATATAGATGTCCAACGGATCTTCACCCAGCGATGATTTTTCGACGGTTTCATCTTCGGGATACATATCAAGCGTAACCACATCAGCAAAGCCATCGTTATTGACATCGGCAACATCGTTACCCATCGAAAAACGGCTGGTATGCTGGAATGCTTTTTTTACACTCTCCGTAAAACCGCCTTTCTGATTATTGATGTAGTAATAATCATCTTCATGAAAATCATTTGAGATATAGAGGTCTTCCCAGCCATCATTGTTCAGATCGGCCACCGATATACCCAGGCCATACCCCATTGCAGCACCGAAAATGCTCGCCTGTTCACTAATGTTTATAAAACGCTTAGAACCTGAGGCTGGTGCTTTGCTCCCTACTCCCTGTTCCACACTCATGTTCTTATAGAGATAATCGCCCGACTCATTATTCCGAAGATTACGCGCCGTTACCCGATCGTAACTACGTGACGTATGTACAGCATGATTGAGCAGGTAACAGTCTAAATCGCCATCGTGGTCGTAATCGAAAAAGGCGGCCTGCGTTGAGAAACCCGTAAAATCCAGCCCATAATCAGCGGCTTTTTCGGTAAAGGTCCCATCGCCGTTGTTGATATAGAGTTCATTGGCCCCTTCCAATCCTCGAAAATTCCCGACGGCACAAACGTAAATATCCAGAAAGCCGTCGCCATTGACATCGGCCATCGTAGATCCTGTTTGCCAATCCGAAAAACCGGCAACGCCCGCTTTCTCGGTAATATCTTCAAACTTAAAGTTGCCTTTATTGAGATAGAGTTTGTTCTTTCCCTGATTCGATACAAAGTATAAATCCGTCAAACCATCGTTGTTGATATCACCCGCCGATACACCTCCTCCATTATAAAAATAGAGGTAGTCGAGTATATTCAATTTTTCGCTCGGTACAAGATGATTGACAAAACCAACACCCGTTTGAGTAGAGTCGAGTGCTTGAAAGAGCTGTTTTTCTGACTTGAATGAGTTACAACCTGCCAGCGCTAACAAACCAGCCGTTAGGAATAAAGCAATAAATTTCACCATAATGAATGATGAACGGAGGATGATGTATGATGTATAATATAGGATGTATGTAACAAGCAAATGTTATTAGTAATGACATCCTATATCATACATCATATAGTAAACCCCATTCTATTTACTTGTTAATAAGTGTAAAGACCTGCGCGCGGTCGTTATTTTTTGCCAGAACAAGTTGACCCTGCTTAAGCCGTGCCATACGACGAACTTGACCGCGTACAAAGAAACCAGAGGCTGCCGGATTGATCGACTCATACGCCATACGCCCGTCAGCAGCTTTACCCCGGTTCCGTAATACGACCCCATAATTACCATCGTAACGACCAACTTCGGGAAGCACGTCTAAGAAATTACCGGCTAAAACGAGGTCGGTGCGGCCGTCGTGATCGTAATCAGTGAAGACAACACTACAAATGGTTGATAGCTGAGCATCAGTTGGCAAGGGTTGAAATGTTAAATCGCCTTTGCCCGAATTCAGTAGGATAGCCGTTTCACCCATAAACGATTGCTTGATGAGAGCCTGCTTCAGTTGATCTTCATCCAGAATTTCATTAATCTTCTTGCCCGCATAATCACCAAACTTTATAAACTTTTTCTTGATTGTAGGCATTTCCTTCTGCAAATCGCTTTTCAGCACCATTGGGTACAGTTCGCCAGTTTCATCGGCGCAATTTATAATCTGCTCCAGCGTACCGTTATGATCAAAATCACCAACATACAGTTCAGCCGGGACGGTTTGCGTAGCTCGAATGCGCGAATTGAGTCCTAAATTACCCACGACCAAATCCAGATCGCCATCACCATCCGCATCACCTGCGGTTACACAATTCCACCAGCCATTCGTTTTCAACGGTTTACCTTCGGTATCCTTTATCGATAATTCTGGATTCTGAGTTAGTTTACCCCGCTTGTTTTCGAATACCCGAATCGGTTCCCAATCACCAACAACAATCAATTCAGGATACTTATCGCCGTTCAGGTCGGCCCATGTTGCTCCGGTAACCATACCTAGCTGATCAATATCTGCCAGAAAGCGTTTAGTGTAATTTTTGAAATTCCCGGTGCCATCATTCGTAAGCAGGTAGCTCGATGGATTATACCCATACTGACTCGGAATTAGTCGAGAACCAACAAACAGGTCAATATCGCCATCCTGATCAAAATCTGCGGCTGCTACGCAGGAACCACTCGCCTTCAGGTTAGGCAATCCTGTTTCAGAACGGGTAAATCCGCCTTTCCCGTCATTTAGGTAAAGCTGATCCAGTAATTCCTCTGAGTCGGCATTAAACTCATTGCTACCTGATACAACGTATAAATCCAGATCCTTATCGCCATCGGCATCGAAGAAAACCGCGTCGACAGCTTCTGAAATTGTATCCTGTTTCATGCTAACAGGCGTTTTATCAACAAAACGCCCAGCGGGTTGCTGTAAAAATAAATGCCCCGAATGGCCACTAGCGCCACCAAGAAACACATCGTCCAGACCATCGCCATTTACATCGCCGGTAGCTAACGCAGGCCCTTGTGTGGAGAGTTGCTGTTTTAATAAGGCATCTCGATTGTAATCGACAAAGGGGCTTTCTTTATGTAAATAACTCAATCCCGAAGCAGCTGTATTGTCCTGAAAATAAGGTCGAGCAGGGATTACAGAAGGCTTCCATAACTGATTCGCATCGGCCCAACGGAGCGTCAATAGTTGATTGGTTTTAGGCTGGCGTAAGATTTGCTTTTTATCGTCCGGCCAGATGACTATTAACGAATCAATCTGAGGTTTATCGCCCAGACCAAACACTAGATTTAGGTCGACCGACGATTCAAACCCTCGGTTGGGCATCTGTTGCAGTAATTGCATCCGACCAGGCTGATAGACGAATACTTTGGCGCCAATGGCGTTTCGGTTGAAGCCGGTTCCTTCCAGCTTTATTTTCAAATAATTTGCCTTGCGCTCTTCGCTCGATTTATTCTGATAGATCGAAACGGGGGAATTTACATTGTTGACAACCAAGTCTAGATCACCATCATTGTCTAAATCACCATAGGCGGCACCATTAGAAAAGTCAGGTTCCGAAAGGCCCCAATCAACTGCTTTGTTGGTAAAATGGAGGTTCCCATCATTATGAAAGGCATAATTGGGAATAGCCTCAGACGGGGTTTTATCCAAAAACTCTTTAAAATTGAAGGCTCTCTGGCGGGCCATCTGAGCCATATTTTCGCGATCGGCCAGGAAGTTTACGAAGTCTTGATCGGTTACGTCTTTGGCAACTCCATTGGCCACAAAGATGTCTTTCTGCCCATCATTGTCCATATCAAAAATCAGTGCGCCCCAACTCCAGTCTGTCGCCTGAACTCCCGAGAAACGGGCGATTTCGCTAAAGGTTGGTAATCCATTATTACCCGGTTGATTTCCCTGATTCAGGTGCAGCATATTTTGCATGTACTGATAGTGGAAATCACGACCAACCTTAATTTGCTCCAGATCGTGCCCTTCATAGCTGGAATTACGCTTTAAGCGCCGGTCATTACCGGGCAACATATCCGTTATGAAAATATCGAGTTTGCCATCATTGTTGACGTCAGCAACGTCGGCACCCATAGATGACAGACTGGTATGCGGCATCGACTCCTTGATTGACTCATGGAACGTTCCATCGTGGTTATTGATGTAGAGATAATCTCGTTCGTAAAAGTCATTGGAAATATAAATATCGGGCCAGTTGTCTTCATTTACATCCCCGATGGTGATGCCAAGGCCAAAGCCAATTACGCTACCGTAAATCCCGGCTTTTTCACTAACATCGGTAAAATGCTTGCCCTTCTCCTGATCGTTCCGGAAGAATTTATGCCCTCCTAACGAATCCCGTTCTGCCCGTAAGTTTGCATATACCAATTTACCAACAGGCATAAAGCTGTTGTTCAGCAGGTACATATCCAGATCGCCGTCGCGGTCATAATCAAAGAAAGCTGCGTGCGTAGAATAACCCCGATCCGCTAAACCATATTCGGCTGCACGTTCCGTAAATGTCGGAACCCCATTGGCATCATTTCCATTATTGATAAAGAGCTCATTAGCCCGATCGTCGCCATCGCGATTCCCGGCATTACAAACGTAAAGATCAAGTCGTCCATCGCCATTTACATCGGCAAACGTAGCGCCTGTACTCCACGCTCGTTTTCCACCAACACCCGCTTTGGCCGAAATATCATCGAATTGTATGTTGCCCTGCCCAGGAACAGTTCGGTTCAGATAGAGTTTATTTTCGCCCATATTGGCGATCAGAAATACATCGGCCAGACCGTCATTATTTACATCGCCGATGGCTACGCCACCGCCGTTATAAAAATTCCGATAATTGAAGATGTTGAAATCCTTATCGTCGGTAACCGTGTTCGTAAAATTGACGTGTGTCTCGTCGGGCGACAACTTCTGAAACAGTGGATCGGATGGCGTCTGTTGTTTTGACTGGCAGCCCACAAACAGGCCAATTGCCAGAACGATTAAAAGGATACGCATTGGTACAAGCACATGAAAAACAAATCGTATTTGTAAACAATAGGGAAGGAAGTACTTAGGACGATTTTCGTTTTTAAGGGACTGCAAATGTAACGAATTATGAAGGTTGATCAGGTATATCCGGCCAATTAATTGGCTTTTAATCAGTCACTAAAACAAAAAGAGCAAGCCCAGATGAGCCTGCTCTTTTTGCCTTGTAAAAGGAAGATTAATAACCTGGATTTTGTTTCAGGTTTGGATTCAATGCCAGCTGATCTCTTGGAATTGGATACAATGTCCAGTGACTATCGGCATCCTTCGCTTTGAAGCGTTTAGCATCGCCATAGGTTCCGAAACGGATTTGGTCCTGACGGCGGTGATATTCCCAAGCCATTTCACGACCACGTTCCGCTAACATGTCGGTCAGTGTCAATGTCGTAAAATCAGCCATACCAGCACGCTTACGAATCAGGTTTACATCCGTTAGAGCGGTAGCCGTATTACCTAAACGTAAGTTAGCTTCTGCACGCATCAGGTAAACGTCAGCTAAACGATATACGACGAAGTCGTTATCCTGGCTAGTGAACGTGTTGTTCGTCTGAATCTGATATTTTACACTACGAGCACCGGCTACACGACCAGGAGCCCCTGCAGCTAAAACGAGCGATGGAATCTCTGGGGTGAAAGCCAGCGGGATAGCATCATCCATCAGCGGTGTACCATCTGCTTTATACTGCTGACCAACAAGCCACATTTTTTTCCGAATGTCCTTGTCATCGAACGAGTTATAGAACTCCGTTACAGCCGCGAAACCGTTCCAGGGAGCTGTACCCAGGTTATAGGTCAACTGGTTCAAATAGTGCAGGTTCTGCATTTGTACCTGGAAACCTGTCCGCTTCGATTTGTCAAATGGAGTTGCCAGGATAATCTCTGCCGAGTTCTGGTTCTGCGTTACGAAGTTGCTGAAGAAATCACCAACGATCTGATATTTACCAGAGCTGATAATGTTATTACAACGCGTAATGGCATCAGCCCAACGAGGAGTACCTGTATACACCTGTGCATTCAGATACATTTTCGCCAGAATCATGTCAGCCACATACTTGTTCATACGACCGTAGTATGCGCCCCCTACTGTACTGCTTAAGTTTGGATAAGCCGCCAATAGTTCTTTTTCCACGAAGGCAAACATATCAGCACGGGTACTCTGCTTGGGCGTACCTGCCGAAACCTGGTCAGCAATGATTGCATTGCCGAACAGATCCATTGCTTCGTAGTGGAAGAACGCCCGCAGTGTTTTTAACTCTGCAATAACGCCAGCATCCTTAATGGTACCAAGCTGTTGGTTAATAGACGTGATGTTGTTATAACACCAGTTCCAGGGGCCATTGAATTGGTTGTTGTCCGTAACAGGGTCCCAGGTGTGTGTGTACAAACGCACCCAGTTATCACCATCTTTCCAGTCACCACCACGGGTTGGAACAATCTGTTCATCCGTAGTCGTATTCAGGTTGGTGAGGTTACCGTAGTAATCGCCCAGTCCACTGTATAATGGTCCGATCAAAGCCGCCTGCTGGGCAGCCGTCGTACCGAATGTACCGCTGGTTGGGATAACGTCGTAAGTCGTCTCGTCAAGATTCGTACAAGACTGACCTGCCAGCATAAGTGCCGAGCATCCCAAAAGCACTTTTATGGTTATTCGTTGCATATAAGTTTTTGATAGGTAATTAATTACACCATTAAAGCCTAGGCTCTATACTAACGGTGTGTTCATTAAAGCAGTTTTCACAAACCGAATTATTTTTTGGATTTAATCCGGTTTGTGAGCCGTAATCAAGGTTAGAACGTCAAGTTCACACCCAACTGGAACGTACGCGTTTTAGGATAAACACCATAGGCATCTAAGCCAACGTTGTTTGGAGCCTGTGTTGTGCTACTTGGTAAATCACCTTTTACCTGTAATTCAGGGTCAATACCTTTGTATTTGGTAATGATGAACAGGTTGTTACCACCTAGATAAATACGAGCATTGGTGATGTATTTGCTAGCAGGCAGTGGCACGTTATAACCAATTTGCCAGTTGTCGAAGCGAACAAATGAACCACTTTCAAGCCAGTTTGTCGATAACACGTTGATACCATAACCCTTCGGCATTGTGGTTACGTCTTTCAACATGTTCGTCTCCAGAATCGATCCTGGAATCATCAGGTTCGACCGCAGGTTGTTCAGAATTGTGTTACCAAACGTACCACGCAGCTGGAAATACAGATCAAATCCTTTGTAACGGAATGTGTTGATAAACGACGCATTCAGGAATGGCTGAGGGTTACCTTGTTTCAGTGGTGAGCCAGCAGCTACAGCTACAGCAGCATCTGCTTTAGAAACGTCCGTTACCGGAGTATCACCCGAACCTGCTTTTAACAGAACCTGACCAGCCGAGTTGTAACCAACAAAAGTTGGAACGTTGTTAAACTCGCCCAAAGGCTGTCCTGGTGTCAGGTAAGAAGCATATACATCAGACAAACCACGACCACCAAATGGGTTGAAACGAACCAAGCCATTGCTAAACTGATCGTTCGAGAGCGAAACAATCGTGTTTTTGTTATACGCTGCAACAGCCCGAGCATTCCAGGAGAAACCACCTTTCTGGATTACATCGCCACCAAACGAGAATTCAACACCAGAGTTACGCATCGAACCTACGTTTGCCAGAATAACACTTGTAAAGTACGTTACCCCATCAGCTGGTACAGAATATGGATACAACATATCCTTCGTCAGCTTATTGTAATATTCCAGCGTACCGCTGAATCGACCGCCGATCAGTTGGAAATCTAAACCAACGTTTGCAGTTGTCAATACTTCCCATTTCAGGTTCGGATTAGCGTTTTGCGTAATACCATAACCTGGCAGGAAGTCGCCTAATGAACCATCATAGTACGTTCCTTTCTGACCATACAACTGAATAGAGTTGTAAGGAGCAATACCTTCTGAGTTACCAGTTTGTCCGTAACCAGCGCGCAGTTTCAGGAAGTTAAGCGTATTGCTTTTGGGGAAGAACTTCTCATTGGTAATCGTCCAGCCCGCACCAACCGATGGGAACATACCCCATTTGTTGTTCGCACCGAATTTAGAGCTACCATCCCGGCGAACAGTGGCGGTAATGTTATACCGATCATTCAGGTTCAACGTTGCCCGACCAAAGAACGAAATCAGTTTCGACTGGTTCCGGTTAGAGACAGCATAGTTGTTAGATGGGTTCACTAACGTTCCCGAACCTAAACCTAAGTTATCGTATGTAACATTGCTGGTAACGAAACCTGAGTTAGCGGCAGTAAAGCCATCGTTATCAAACTGCTGGAACGAATAACCACCCAATATATTAAAGTTGCTGCTCTGCGCTCCGAATCCTTTTGTATAGCTAAGCGTCGTTTCTAACAGCTTCGTATTGCTTTCTGTATAGCTACGGCCTGCACGTCCATTGTTAGCAGAATACGCTTTAACAGTTGGATCTGTAGAGAACGCTGCAATTGTGTTATCGCGCTGCAATTGTCCACTTACGCCAGCAATCAGACCATCCAGAATTTCGTAACGCAAAGAAACACCACCCTGTAAGTAACGCTGTACAGCATTGTTAGTAGAGGTTTCCAACATGGCAACAGGGTTGAACAAGTCAAAGCTACCACCTACTTCAGCATAGGTACCATTAGCATTGCGCACAGGCAATGTTGGGATCATGGTTAATGCCCGGTTAAGGATACCATTTGAACCACCAGATCCACTAATATTTGGCGCACCGTTCGCACCGTTATCCGGGAAATCTTTATTCGTTTCCGAATAAGACAGGTTGTACTGGATATTCAGGCGATTGTCGAAGGCTTTTTGGTCGAGGTTGATCCGGCCCGTAACCCGGTCAAAACCAGTCCGTTTAACAATACCCTGGTTCTTAATGTAGTTTAACGAACCCCGGTAGCTGAACGTTGGCGAACCACCAGCAATAGCAATGTCATGGTTGTTCGTCACAGCCGTCCGAGTGATTTGCTTAATCCAGTCGGTATTGCTGTTACCTGTAGGAAAACGTTGTGCATCCAACAGAGCAGAATCGCCTTTAAACGACCGTACAGCAGCACGATAGCCATCAGCATCCAGCATATTCAGGCGGTTCGATATAACCGATATACCGATATAGTTATTAAAGGTAACCGTTGTTTTACCCGACTTACCCCGCTTGGTGGTTACCAGAATAACGCCGTTAGCAGCACGCGAACCATAAATGGCAGCAGCTGAAGCATCTTTCAGTACGTCCATCGACTCGATGTCCTGTGGAGAGATTGTGCTGATAGGAACACCAATCATACCATCTACCACATAAAGAGGATCGCTACCACCAGCCAGCGACGTGTAACCACGCAGACGAACCGTTGGCGCCTGGTTTGGGTCGCCAGAAGGAGCTGTGATTACCAGACCAGCCACTTTACCCTGGATGGCTTGCAATGGGTTGGGGTTAACCCCAGCATTGAAATCTTTGGCGGTTACCTGTACAACCGAACCTGTTAAGTCTTTGCGTTTAGCTGTACCATAACCAACTACAACGACTTCTTCCAACGCTTTTGTGTCGTCGGATAGTTTAACATCGACTACCGAGCGGTTTCCTACAGCTACTTCCTGCGAAGTATAGCCGATAAAACTCAATACAAGCGTTGCATTGTCGGGCACGTTGGCCAGCGAATACTTACCTTCTGCATCGGTGTTTGTACCACGTTGGGTACCTTTGATTTGCACACTTACGCCAGGCAGCGACGCGCCTGCTGGGTCAGTTACGGTACCTGTTACAGTACGGCCCTGTGCCCAGGCCACTGAATTGCCCACTAGCAGTATCATTGCCATTATAGTCATCAAGCTTAACGCTGCCTTCTGACTAAATGACTTAGGCTGGGAAAACCCAACCTGACCTACGTAGCCACCGAAGCGGTTCATTTTGTAGGATTTGTCCATCATAGGTTTACAGTAAAAATTGGAGATAGGTGATTTGCTGGTTTACGGTTAACTACTCTATTATATCCTTCACAACAGGCATGTATCTACATGCAAAAAAAGTACATACATATTGTCATAATTGTAGAAACTTGGCAGGAATTTATAGAACCTAACCCTGAACCAGTTGGCGAATTACATCATGTTGGGCATAAAATACAAATACTAGGAGGTTAAAATTAAGTAAATTGCCGTCAAAATTGTATCATAATATATGTTAAATAAGCTAATTTGAATTGAATTATTTCTGCAATTATAATTTTTCAATGATTTAATTTCTCTAATTATCAATCACTTAACATTAAAAGGAAGAGTTCATATTTATAAATTTTCCAATAAAATATCGTCATTATTTTTTATTGACTCAGCAAAAAAAATCTACTATTTACATTTAATTTTGCCTAAGTTTTTTTCGGCTGATGATAAATAATCAGCCGCTATGTCTCTATGAGTGCGGAATCCCTCAAAAACTTAGCTAGCCAACTTACGGGCGATCTCTTCGATGATTTTACGCAAAGGACTCTATACGCAACAGATGCATCTGCGTATCGGGAAATGCCGACGGCCGTTGCTGTGCCTAAAACGATTGATGATCTTAAGGTTCTAATCGCCTACGCGAATCAGTATAAAACACCACTGATTCCCCGTACAGCCGGAACATCGCTGGCTGGCCAGGTCGTTGGCAGCGGGATCGTAGTCGACGTATCGAAGCATTTTACCAAAATTCTGGAAATCAACCCCGAGGAGCGCTGGGTGCGGGTGCAGCCCGGTGTTATCCGCGATGAATTGAACCAGTTTTTGAAGCCTTACGGATTGTATTTTGGACCTGAAACATCGACGGCTAACCGGGCTATGATTGGTGGCATGGTGGGGAATAACTCCTGCGGTTCTAATTCCGTGGTTTATCGATCTACCCGCGAACATACCTTATCGGTTAAGGCATTATTGGCCGATGGCTCTGAGGCCGAGTTTGGCCCTACCACTACCTGGGAATTAACGAAGCAGGTAAGTGAGGCTAGTCGCCAAAACGGGTCTGCGACACGGATGAGTAAGATTCTGCTCAAGACAAACTCTATTTTATCTGACCCGGCCAATCAGGAAGAAATCCGACGGAACTTCCCCAAGAAAACCATTGAGCGTCGGAATACGGGTTATGCGCTGGACACACTGCTCGACATGGAACCCTTTACAGCAGGAGGTGAGCCATTCAACATGGCGAAATTCATTGCTGGTTCAGAAGGTACCCTTTGTTTCCTTACTGAAATTAAACTGAATGTAGTTCCTTTACCCCCCAAAGAAGGCGGCCTGGTTTGTGTACATTGTCATTCCATCGATGAGGCCCTTCGAGCGACTCTACTAGCCTTAAAATACAAGCCTTACGCAGTCGAGTTAATCGACGATATTATTCTGGAACGGGCTGACACAAACCCTGAGCAGCGTCAAAACAGCTTTTTCGTTCAGAAAACTCCAACGGATCATTTCCCTATTATTCTGGTCGTTGACCTCTCCCGCGATACGCGAGCCGAAATTCAACAGTTGGCTACCGAAATGGAAGCCGACATGCGAGCGGCAGGAATGGGCTACCATTTTCCGCTTCTGTTTGGGGACGATACGAAGAAAATCTGGAACTTACGCAAAGCGGGTCTAGGTCTATTAGGGAACCTTCCGGGCGACGCGAAAGCCGTTGCAGTTATTGAAGATACAACCGTCGATGTTGCCGATCTCCCCGACTACATTCGCGACTTCAACGAGATTCTGACCAAGCATAACATGCACGCCGTGCACTATGCCCATGCAGGGTCAGGTGAAATACACTTAAGACCTATCATCAATCTTAAGACTGCCGAAGGCCATCAGCAATACCGGATGATTGCCGAAGAAATTGCCACACTGGTCAAAAAATACGATGGTTCGCTCTCGGGCGAACACGGTGATGGACGATTGCGAGGTGAATTTATTCCGCAAATGGTGGGCGCTCATAACTACGAGTTAATGCGCCAGATTAAGCATACCTGGGACCCCGACGGTATTTTTAATCCTGGGAAAATTGTTGAAACGCCCCCGATGGACACTTTCCTTCGGTACGAAGCGGGACAGCAAACACCTGACTTTCAAACCTATTTCCGGTATAAGGATCAAAATGTACTTCAACATGCCGAGCAATGCAATGGCTCGGGCGATTGTCGGAAAACCCAGGCTTCTGGCGGAACCATGTGTCCAAGTTACATGGCAACCCGAAACGAGAAGGATACAACGCGGGCCAGAGCGAACATTCTGCGCGAGATGTTAACGCACTCACCCAAAGAGAATCGGTTTGATCATCAGGAAATTAAAGAAGTTTATGATCTCTGCCTGTCGTGCAAAGGTTGTAAAAATGAATGCCCCTCTAACGTAGATGTAGCCAAGCTGAAAGCGGAGTTTCTACAACATTACTACGACACTAACGGTATCCCTATACGTTCTCGTTTAATTGCCAATTTTGCTCGACTTTCAAGTTTGGCATCGGTTGTCCCCTGGGCATGGAATGGCGTTTTAGGTACTCCATCTCTCCGACGAATTGCGAACAAAGTCGTTGGTTTTCACCCAGATCGGACAATGCCCTTGATGAGCAGTACGACCTTAAAACGTTGGGTGAATAGGCGTGGGCAGGAAGCAAGAGACAAAGCGCAGGGAGCCAAACGGCTTTATCTTTTCTGCGATGAATTTACAAATTATAACGACGTTGAAGTTGGTCAAAAAGCGGTTCAATTATTTGAGCGCTTAGGCTATGAAGTGGTTATTCCAGAACACGGCGAAAGCGGTCGGGCAGCACTTTCGAAAGGTATGCTAAAGTATGCTAAAACGTTGGCCGAGAAGAACATCCGTTTACTGAAAGATGTTGTAACCACAGAAACGCCTTTAGTCGGATTAGAACCGTCTGCGATTTTAACGTTCCGGGATGAATACCCCGATCTGGTCGATGAATCGCTTATACCAGCCGCCAAACATCTGGCCGAAAATACGCTGACCTTTGAAGAGTTTATAGCTCGTGAGCTAGACGCTGGCCGGATTCGGCCCGATCAGTTTACAGACGAAAAACGGCTAATTAAACTTCATGGCCATTGCCAGCAGAAAGCGGTGTCGTCCTTAGTTCCGGGGAAGAAAGCTCTGTCTCTGCCCAAAAATTATACGGTACAGCTCATTCCATCGGGCTGCTGCGGTATGGCGGGTTCGTTTGGTTACGAGGCTGAGCATTATGAGGTATCGATGAAGGTGGGCGAATTAGTGCTGTTCCCAACCGTTCGTCAGGCTGCCGATGATGTGATTATAGCTGCGCCGGGCACTTCCTGTCGCCATCAGATTAAAGACGGTACGAGTCGTAAAGCCAAACATCCGGCCGAGATTCTACTGGAAGCGCTTAAGTAGTTCCGTTGATTGGTTCTTAGTCTGTTTTAGCTTTTCGTTGACCGTAGTTTTTGTCATTCTGACGAAGGAAGAATCTCAAACTATCCTTACTTGAAAGTAAAGAAGCGTTAAGATTCTTCCTTCGTCAGAATGACAAAAGCACTTGCTTGGGCAACTATTTCTAAAAGTTTAAACAGGCTCCTTATATAAAAACACCATTACTCACTAAAAGGCCATTGCTTCCGGACTCCTGACGAAATCAGGAATGTGATAATACCTAACCCAATAACGGTTAAGCCAGATAGCATAAATGTCAATCCGGTTGAGAAGAAAATAAAGAGCCAAATGCCAATAGCCAGCACTACTGGTAGTGGATATAATGGCATTCGGAAGGGAAACTCAGTAGCCTTTCGTCGGCGATGAAGCAGGAGCAAGCCAATGGCCTGTCCAACAAATTGTATAACAATCCGCATCGCCAGAATGGCCGTGATTACATCACCCAATCGGAATAAAAGGCTGAATACGAATCCCAGGCCACCCAAAAAGAGCAACGACATATACGGAAACTGCCGGGTTGGATGCAGCTTGGCAAAAATCCCAAAAAACTGCCCATCAACAGCAGCGGCATAAGGCACACGGGAATACCCCAACAGTACGGCAAAGAGCGATGAAAAGGCTACCAACAACACTAAAACGGTAGCAAGTCGGGCAGCGCCAGCGCCGTAGAGTGTTTCAACAAACGTACTGACTATGAATTGGCTATCCTGCGCAATCTGCCAGGGTACTACACTTACCACACTCAAATTCATCAGCAGATATAGACCAGCAATACCCACAATCGAAATAAACATACTGACGGGAATATTTCGGCTGGGTCGTTGAATTTCACCCCCTAAATGGCAAACATTATAGTAACCCAGATAACAGTAAATTGTCTTGACGGATGCTTGCCCTAAACCAGCGGCTAAAATACCTCCACTCACTGAACCCATCGATTGAAGCGTTTCTGATAAGGGAATTCGGGCATTACTCAAACCACCAATAATAATCCAGCCTAAGGTTAGCAGCACAGCCCCCCACATCACTAAGCCAATTTTGCCAATGGAATCGATTTTTCGATACAATAAGGCAATGATAATCAGCACAACTCCGCCTGAAACAGCTTTTCGTTGCCATTCATCCAGTGGCATCAGGTAAGACGCATACTGAGCGAACCCGATAGCCCCTGAGGCAACTACCAAGGGCGCCTGAATGAGCGTTTGCCAGACGTACAGAAAAGAGAGTAGCTTACCCCATTTCTGCTCTCCATAGGAGATTTTGAGAAAATTATAGCTCCCTCCTGCCTTCGGGAAAGCGGCCCCCAATTCGGCCCAAATGAATGCATCGATCAGCGATACAACAGCGCCAAGTACCCAGGCCCACAAAAACAGGGGCCCGCCTAATGTTTTGATAACCAGTGGCAACACAACAAACGGCCCAATACCGACCATATCGATCATGTTCAGGGCGGTGCCTTGTAAAAGCGTCAGGCTACGAGGTAAATCTGCCGGTGCCGTATGAGAAGGTTGATTCGAAGGCGTAGTGTTACTCAATAGCGTATTGGATAACAGACTAAGTTAAGAAAGATGTATTCTTTTGACTAAGCTTAGAAAGCGCTTAAAAGTTCGATCTTAATCGAACTTACAAATACAAAAAAGCCCTGTGAGTGATGCCAGGCCCAATACCATAACATCGCCCACAGGGCTTTTACGATTGGCTTTATCAGCCTAGTTCATCAACTGATCGAACGTAAGGCTGATGTAGTACATCGAACCGATGCTGGGGTTACCCCAAGATTGCGTATAAAGCTTACCGGTTAAGTTTGTACCACCCACTTTCAGGATCGATTTGATACCCGAAAGTTTCTTGCTAACCTGCGCATCCAGTGTGCCATAAGCTGGAATAATCGTTTGCTGGCGACCAGTAGCCTCCGCATTGCCAAAGCTAGACTCCCACAAGAACGAATCCTGAGCGCGATAAACAACATTGAACCCAATACCTGTTCTTGCTACGTTCCGATTGCCGAAGCTCAGGTTATAGCGATACTTCGGTGTATTGAATTGCGTGACAAAACCCGCTGGAATCTTATCCTGATCAATCAGGTAGTTCGACGATACGTTAGCGCCGATCATATAATTTCCGGGTAGTAAATAGTCAGCTCCGATAGCCCAACCTGCATTTTTCAACTGTGTTGATGAGTTAACAGGGTACGAATAGACGGTACGAGTTGAGCCACTGATCAATTGCAAAGTTGATGCAGGATCAGCCACAGAAACAGGCGTTTTTCCCTGAACCACAATTTCGCTTCCCAGGAAATTCAGGAACCGGTTGTAGTAATAATAGGCATCGATAAACAGCTTGTTGCCTAATAACCCTTTATAGCCCACTTCGTAGGTTTCTACGCGTTCAGGATCATAGCCGGGATTGGTTGACGTTTTCAACAGGCCAAGTGCTTGTGGTAAAGCTGCCGTACCACCTTGTTGCAGAGTAGCACCAAAAGCCTGAACCGATTGAAGCGTGTAAACAGGGCTGGTCGAAAAATTATACCGTTGCTTCAGGAAAGGCAATCCACCAATTAAGTGATACGAAGGCGTATTTAAATCAATGTACTGATCCTGCGTAGTTGGAATACGGAAACCCCGCTGGAAGGAAGCCCGGAAGTTATGGACTTTGGCCACCGTCAACACAGCCGAAAAACGAGGGCTTACCTGCGCCTTAAAGTTCTGGTTTTTGTCATAGCGCAACGAGCCGGTCAATTTCAATATATCAGCCAGCGTTTTCGAAGCCTGAACATAAGCGCCATATTCATC
Organism: Spirosoma foliorum; assembly: GCF_014117325.1. NCBI lineage: Bacteria > Pseudomonadati > Bacteroidota > Cytophagia > Cytophagales > Cytophagaceae > Spirosoma > Spirosoma foliorum. Next base: position 6,927,404 of record NZ_CP059732.1, read on the forward strand.
GATGGTATATTCCTTGCCGTTTTCATCACGAGCAAACAGAGTACCCTCCGAGTTAAGCGCGTACCGCCGAACGTTTCCGCCGACAATCACCTCAACGGTTTTCGGATCGATCAGCTTATTGAAATTATACATACCCTCTGCGTGGTAGAGGTTTGTTTTGTCTAAAAACTTCGCCCCTACGCCAGTAGCATCGCCCGGAATAGGTTTCCCTGTTACGGCATCAAATGCCTGCTGGAAAGCAGCCGTCCCTGGTATCAAGCGTCCCTGATCGGCTGCTCCTCTAGCCTGATTCAAAAGAGTTCCCTGCTGGCTGTTGGAATACGCCTGAGCTGCCGCTAATGCCGCATCACGTGTCTGGCCAGAACCAAGCGCGGTTAAGTAAGCTCCCGCATAACCCGTAAGCGCATTCTGGGCATAATATCCGAAATAAGTGGGGAACCACTTCGCAGCACTACCACTCCAGGCTTCATTAATCCCCTGACCCAGTGTCGAGGTTGCGTAGGCGTCGCCAGAGCGTTCCTGGGTTGTATAAGCCCGCACAAAGAAGTTAGAACCGCGCAGTTCGAGTTTGTACTGGCCAAGCTTGAAACCTTTAATATAGTAACGGTCAGCGCCTGTGTACACCGTTGTACCCGTTCCCCAGTTTGCCTGAACGATCGCTTCTAAGTTATCATTCAAGCGATAATGCAAAGCCCCATTCAGTTTGAGGTTGCTGGCATTGTATTGTACGAGATCGCTTTCCTGATAACCCGTCCGGGAAATATTCAGGTTCGGAATGATGTTGTTAAAAATCTGCTGAGGTGTCAGCCCCGTCAATTGTGGTAAAGTTGCATTGCCTGCCTGTGGAATCTGGGTGGTGGCAATCGCTCCCAAAATGGCCGAGGTGCCATTGGCTCCCGTTCCAGGTGTTCCGTTACCATACAAATTTGAGTACAGGTTGGCGCTGGCATCACCATAGATATTGATACCATCATAGCCCTGGTTATTGGCTCGGGTTCCATTATCGAGCGTAAATCCATTCGAATAGCTTTGATCCCGGTAATCGGTCGCCTGCCAGTCTTTTGCCGACAGATACGACACGCCTATTTTAAAAGCAAGTTTGTTATTGAATGCTTTGGCATACCGGAAAGCGGCATCGTAATAAGGCGTAGTCGCCGTTGACCGATTGCTGGCGCTCATAACCCCACCTTTGGCATAGGCACTCAATCCCTGATACTGAAAGGGGCTTTTCGAATTCATTAACAACAGTCCATTAATGGCGTTCGGGCCATAAAGCGCCGAAGCGGCACCTGGCAATAACTCAACACTTTCCAGATCCAGTTCGGATACTCCTGCGATGTTACCTACGGAGAAATTCAAGCCTGGTGCCTGGTTATCCATTCCATCGAGCAGTTGAACAACCCGCGTATTTCCGTTTGAACCGAACCCCCGAACGTTAACCGATTTGAACGTTAAGCTTTGCGTGCTCATATCTACCCCCTTGATGTTCTGCAAAGCATCGTAGAACGTAGCGGATGGTGTCGACTGAAACGAGCGAATGTCTAATCGCTCGACCGACACCGGCGATTTCAGTACGCTTTCTTCCACCCGAGAAGCCGATACAACAACCTCCTGCCCTAACATAACCTGCTCTTTCAGGGAAATAGCCAGATCGGTACGATCGTCGGTAATCGTGAATTCCTGCGTTTGGAAACCAACGCCCGTTACAGCAATCACAAACGGGGTTGGCGTATTCGTCGTTAGGGAAAAATTACCTTTCAGGTCAGTAATGGTTCCAATTACTTTGCCCTTTACAGCAATGTTAATTCCCACAAGTTCGCCATGCTTGGCGTCATCGGTCACTTTTCCGGCAACACGAGTCTGAGCCCATGTAGCTGCGCTTACTAAGGTAAAAAGGCCGAAAAACAATGAATAAGTAATTAGTTTTCTCATAAGAAGATATTAAAAGTGCAGCTATGTAACCCCCAGTTACTTTCTCGCTAAAAATACGGATAAACCTGAGTTTTGTGCAAATATTTCTTGCCATTGATAAATTATTTCACATTGCTCTACCACCTGAAAATAACCTATTTTTAACACCAATAGTAAATTCAATCTTAAGCGTTCTTTTTCTACAGACAACTTTCTCAACCGATATTTTTTCTCTATAAATCATGTCACAAGAATCGAATCAAGACCGTCGGGAGTTTTTAAAAGCTTCTGGTTTGCTCGCAGGTGGGGCCATGTTGGGTAGCCTGCCTTTTAGCGCACAGGCAGCTAATCGCACAGCACCTCGTTTTCATTTTTCGGTAAATGATACCATCAAAGTAGCCCTTATTGGCTGTGGTGGACGCGGTACAGGAGCTGCCCAGCAGGCACTTAATACAAAGCAGAATATTAAGATTGTAGCCCTGGCCGATGCGTTCCGAGATCGTCTTGATGATGCGTATAAAGCGTTGACCGAACGCGGCCTGAAAGCCGCCGATGGAACGCCGAAAGTAGATGTTCCAGAGGATCACAAATTTGTAGGTTTCGATGCCTACAAACAGGCAATGGCTTTGGCCGATGTGGTCATTCTGGCCACTCCTCCAGGTTTCCGTCCAAGCCATTTCGAGGAAGCAATTCGGCAGAACAAACAGGTGTTCATGGAAAAGCCCGTAGCTACCGACGCGCCGGGGGTTCGACGTGTGTTAGCGGCTGCGGAAGAAGCCAAGCGCAAAAAACTGAACGTAGTGGTTGGTTTACAACGCCGTTATCAGCCAAGTTACCGCGAAATGATCAAACGCGTTCACGATGGAGCGCTGGGCGATATCATTGGCGGACAAGTATATTGGGTTAGCGGTGGCGTTTGGCAAAAGCCTCGCAAACCGGGTCAAACCGAAATGGATTACCAGATGCGTAACTGGTATTACTTTAACTGGCTTTGTGGCGATCATATCAACGAGCAGCACGTTCACAATATCGACGTAGCCAACTGGGTGAAGAACAGCTACCCCGTTTCCTGTCAGGGAACAGGTGGACGTCAGGTTCGGGTTGGTAAAGATTACGGCGAGATTTTCGATCACCATATCGTTGATTTCGTTTATGCCGATGGCACCACCATCAATAGCCAATGCCGCCATTACGAAGGCACGTATAGCCGAGTCGACGAAATGTTCCTGGGTACGAAGGGGAAAGTTGAAGGCATGGAGAAGAAAGCCAGTGCGTTGATGGGTTATAATGGCCAACCTATTTTTAGCTACAACGCGAAAAATGATGGTAACCCTTACCAGATCGAACACGACGAGTTATTCGAAGCCATCGCGAAAAACGAATATAAATTCGCCGATGCCGAGCGCGTTGCGAAGAGCACGATGACGGCGATCATGGGTCGTATGGCCACTTATTCTGGTAAAGTCGTTAAGTGGGACGAAGCGTTGAACTCGCAAATTGATCTTTTCCCAACAACACTAGCCTGGGATGCTATGCCTAAGAGCCTGCCAGACAAAGAAGGGTTCTATCCAATTGCCGTTCCAGGCAAAACGATAGCCGTGTAATCTAGAAACTGTAGGCACAATTACACGTCTCTATATAACAACAAGGCCAACTGCGTTCATCGTAGTTGGCCTTGTCTGTTTTAGGGTCAGCGAACTATTTCCCATGGCAAAGCAACCGAGCGGATTATGTATGCATCTACCAGCTAACTAGTTAGCTTATTGTACGTATGCCTACCGTTCAGCATCAACGAGAACATTATATCGATTGGATCAGGGTTATAGCCTTCATGATTCTGATTTTCTTCCATTGTTCCATGCCATTTGTTCAGTTTGGCTGGGAAATTAAAAACACTGAACACTCCCGCTTCCTCGACCGACTCATTATCTGGCTTCACCAATGGCGGCTGCCTTTACTATTTTTTATTTCGGGAGTTGGGGTTAGTTTTTCGCTACGGAAACGGTCGGTCCTTGCATTTTTCGGGGAACGAATTGTTCGGCTGTTCATCCCCTTAGTATTCTCCATGTTTTTCGTGATTCCGCTTCAGGTCTATTTTGAGCGCCTACAGGAACACAAAATCAATGAATCGTATTGGCATTTTTACCCTACCGTCTGGAGTTTAACACCGTACCCAGAAGGAACACTAACCTGGAGTCATTTGTGGTTTGTGGTCTATCTTTTTGTGTTTACAATCTTACTCTTGCCTGTTTTCGCTTTATTGAAAATCAACGCGTTACAGCGAATAAAGCAAAAGCTCAATCCGCTCTTCAGCCATCCATTGGCTAATCTTTCTCTGGCCATCCCCTTCATCGTTTATTATTTTCTTTGGTATATCCGATGGCCGGTTCAGGGGAGTTTATTCGATGACTGGTATCTGTTCAATTCATCGATTACGTTTTATTTCCTTGGTTATTTTCTGGCGGACCTACCCTCGTTCTGGCAAACCTGCGAAATATATCGAAATTACTTTTTGGCAGTAACCGTAGTCTGCCTGGTCGTCTTGTTCTGGAAATATTACTGGTTGGTCGAACTGCCGAAAGAGCAAAATACAGCGCTCTACCTCTATGGATTTTTTGACGGATTACATATCTGGTCAATTATTCTGACGGTAGTTGGGTTTGCGCGGAGGTATCTGAATTTTTCAAACCGGACACTGGTGTATTTAACAGCAGCTGTTTATCCGTTTTATATACTTCACCAGACAATTATTGTCGCAACCGGCTATTACATTGTCCAGTGGGAAAGCCCTATTTTCGTGAAATTAATTGTCCTGATTAGCACCTGCTTTATACTGACGTTTAGCCTTTACCACTTCCTGATCCGTCCTTTTGTCGTGATGCGCATCCTCTACGGATTAAAGCCTAAGCGAGTGATACCAACCAAAAATGTGTCGTATGCAGAACAGGAATAGTCCGGTTTGTCATTTATCAGGCCTAGCCTCAAAACGGAGCCGACTGCCATTTATGGAGCTTCCCTTTTTTGTTCTCCAGAATCAGCAATTTGACGCCTTGAAATCGCCGAATCAACCGGCGGCTTTTACGTAGTCCAGCCACACTGAACACCTTTGTCAAGGCATCAGCCTGATAACCCACGGGAGCTAATACAGTAGACCGAACGAAATGGTGCAACCCAAGCCCGGAACGCGGATTCATGATGTGCGAGTAACGTTGGCCGTTGTATTCCAGAAATCGGTAGGCATCACCCGAAGTCGTAATTGCCGCATTCTTAAGGAAAATGGTAGTTGTATCCGTATCGCCGGCACTTGCAGAACCAATGCCCACACGCCAGCCAGCCGAATTGGGCGGTGGATCACCTACCAGAATATCACCACCAATATCGAGCAGGAAAGAACGAATCCCGAAACGATGCAAAACGGTTAACGCTTCGTCGATGGCAAAGCCCTGACCAATACCACCAACGTCTAACCGCATGCCGGGCCTACGTAATCGTACTGAGTGCGTCGTACTATCTAATTCCATCAACTGATAGCCAACCGCTCGTCGGGCCCGATGTCGTTCTTTTGCACTTGGAAACTCTTTCCGACGAACGGCCCGACGCCATAGTAACGACAACGGCCCAAGCGTTGGATCAAACCGCCCATTCGATAATCGGGCTATTGCTTGTGCTTCCGTTAAGACATTGAACAGATCAGTAGATACAGGAACCCATTGCCCAGAGCCACTCGTGGCCGATAGTCGATTAATTTCGGAGCCATCCATATAATCGCTCATAATCTGGTTTAACGAGTCCATCCGAGCCGATACTGCCGAATATGCACGTTGGGCTGCCGTACTATCAGGTGCGTAGAGGATAACATTGAATTGGGTTCCCATTAAGCCCCTATGGAACGAAAAACGTGTTTGTCCGTTGGGCTGTGCGTGAATAAAAAATGGTAGCAAGTTGATTGCTACCATATGAAGTAAGGTAAAACGCAGGAACAACTTCGTCGTCAAAAGGCTTTTATACGATATCTTTGTCAAGCTAATTGTACTATGATAACGATCAAAAACAAATTCATTTTAGTAGCCGCTGGCTTCTGGATATCAGGCATTATACTCATCCTGGCTGGAGCATGGGCTAAAAGTAGCCGACCAGATATGGCAGGCATTCTTCTATCAGGTGGTATTCTGGCTCAGGCACTTGGCTTTGGCTTTTTAGGCTTCGCCATTATGCAGGCTGTGATGAAGAAAAAGTGAGCAGCTCACCTTATACCTGCATTTTTATACCCGCGCAGCTTTATCACGAAGATACATATCAACCAGTACTAGGGCAGCCATAGCTTCTATAATGGGCACAGCACGCGGCACAACGCAGGGGTCATGTCGACCTTTGCCCGAAACAGTTACCGCCTGGCCATGCACATCTACACTATCCTGATCCTGCATAATGGTTGCTACGGGTTTGAAAGCCGTGCGAAAGTAAATATCCTCCCCGTTGCTGATGCCGCCCTGAATGCCCCCAGATAAGTTGGTTTTGGTTCGGACACGACCGTCTGCATCCGTATAAAACTCGTCGTTATGTTGCGAGCCGTATAGTTCCACACCAGCAAAACCGCTCCCGTATTCAAAGCCTTTTACGGCATTGATACTCAGCATCGCTTTCCCTAATTCGGCATGGAGTTTATCGAAAACGGGTTCACCCCAGCCAGCCGGAACGCCCGTTACAACACAATCGACAATTCCCCCAATTGAATCGCCCTGTTTACGGGTTTCGTCGATGTACTGGAACATTTGTTCAGCCATTTCGGGATCTGGACAACGGACCGCATTTTCTTCGGTGAGTGCCAGATTAAGCTCCTGATATGGCTTCGCTAATTTGAGCTTACCCACTTGCGAAACGTATGCCTGGATTTGAATACCTTGTTGCGCTAACAGCAATTTAGCAATAGCTCCAGCAGCTACACGGGCGGCTGTTTCGCGGGCCGAGGAACGCCCACCACCCCGATAATCACGCGACCCGTATTTGGTCTGGTACGTATAATCGGCGTGAGAAGGACGGAATTGCTCGGCAATGTGGCCGTAATCTTTACTCCGCTGATCGGTATTCCGAATAATTAAGGCGATAGGTGTGCCTTGTGTCTTCCCTTCAAATACACCCGATAATACCTCAAATTCGTCGGCCTCTCGTCGTTGGGTTGTAATGCGTGACTGACCAGGTTTCCGGCGCTCCAGTTCGTGCTGAATAAATTCGGTATCGAAGGGTAAGCCAGCTGGGCATCCATCGATAACAACACCAATAGCGGGCCCGTGCGATTCACCAAATGTAGAAATCTTAAATAGTCTTCCGTAAGTACTGCTCATGCGTGTTGGGTACTAGCTACTGAACTCAAGGCGCTTATCACTCAGTATGCTGTTTTTTAAAAAATACGAAAATCATTCCTATCAACATAATCAGGATCAACACATTAGCAATTGACCTAATTAGTACTGAAACACTGACTGGCTGATTGGTACTATCCATCTCGGCAATGCCCGCATACAACGAATTATCTGTGGATGCTGCCGCGGAAGCTTCGCCGGTTACGCTCGAAACGCTATTGTTTACTGATGCCTGAACACCAATAACAGGTTTTTTATTACCCACTTGTAAACGCAGTTGCGGTCGAAGTGTGTCGTATCGTGCAGTTTGGGGGTCGAAGTAAACCCATTGGAATCGATTTGCCAACGAAATCTCTCCATTTTGGTGGGGCACAATAAAATAAGTGAACGTTTTATGCCCGGTCACTCCATAGCCATTATTGGTACTGGTATGTTTTTCTTCCGGTGGAAATATATCGAACTCTGTTGTTTCACTTAATAAAGTCGGCGCAGGGAGGGTGGTAATGTTACCTTCTCCCCGTATCGTAAATGTATAGCGAACGCTTTGACCCATACTAACACCTTGTCGCTCCAAACCCTCCTCCAACTGAAACGTACCGACAGGCACTCGTCCTCGCAGTGGGTGTGGTGGCAATGATTTGACGACTATCGTAATGGGTCGACTGGTAAATGTAACAGTTTCTTCCTGGGCCGTAGGCGGGCCAATTTTGGGACGAGGTCGGGCCAACTGAAGCGCTACTGCTGGCAATTTTACATCCTGATTTGAGAGCGGAAAAAAGACGGACTGATAAATACGAAATTCCCGAAATTTCTTTCCTCTGATGGTTATCGAAATGGGTTTTAATTCAGCAATCGGAACATTTTCTTCCCAGGAATTAGCGGGGCGAATTTTTTTGACAATAGCCTGTAGCTGTTTATCCAGAGCGGTAAAACTCAGTACATAGGGGTAATTATCAGCTATATAAAATGCTAAGGTCAACGACACGCCTTCTCCCGCATAAACAGTCGATTTAGAGGCTCGCAGCGAAAGGAAAGCGGATTTATCGGATGCGGCATCAATAATATCTGCGGCTGTATTGGCTTGATCTAGTGCCGCTTTCGATGGCTGTACAAGCAGTATAGCTCCATCTGAGCGGATCGTCTCTTTATTGACGACTATATCAAACGGCGGCAGTCGAAAACGACCTGGGGCAGTGGCTAAATAAGTTTGGGTAATTACTTGATTAGTAATGGTTTTTCCAGCAACTTCGCTAGGCGATATACTAGTTGAAATCCCTTTTTTGGTGAAGCCTGGTATATCTGGAAAAGCAATAGCGGCCCGATTTTCGCTATTCGGAATAATAACCGAAATTGTGAAGGGCCGCTCAATAGGAAAAGTAGTTTGACTTAATTCAATAGTAATTTCTGTATCAGGCACTTGCCCAAACACAGATAAACTAATCAAGAAAAATAATGCAAAAAATTTGCGGAATATTGCAAGTAACATTGTTATTTTGAAGCAACAAATTTAGCACAAAGTCGTTACCGATATAAGAACGAACCAGTCAACCTCTTTATATATCCATCAGCTTCCTAAACAACAAATTTGCTCTCTCTATGCTCTCTATGCTCGAATATATCAAAACCATCCTTCAGAAGGTGAGCTTTGATAAAGGTCTCTTTGAAAAAGAATTAGCGAAGGCTATTAAATTACTGATTCCTAAAGAAGTTAAACAGCTTAAGCGCTGGTGTTATCTACAATTTGGCAAAGTATATCGAGTAGTATTGAACCATTGCTTTTCACGAGTTCGGTTCACCTGACGAATCGGTGTAGTTCATAAATAAAGGCCCTTCATTTTTCGAAAAATGGAGGGCCTTTTAGTTCACAGGAATTTATAGTGTTACTTTCTGCCGCATTTCTGGTATTTCGATATTCTGAAACCCAGCCTCTTCCAAATGCCCCTTCCAAACGAGTTGCTTATCGTATTCGCCATGAACTAGAAATACGTTTTTGACCCTAGCGGGATTCTGACAGCTTAAAAAGTGCAGCATCTCACGATAATCGCCATGCGCCGAGAACGAATCCATTATGGCAACCTTCGCTATAACCGGATAGCGTTCTCCAAAAATCGTTACTTCTTTATCACCTCTTTTTAAAGCTCCACCCAAACTGTTAGGCGACGCATAGCCAACCATTAAAATGGTCGTGTTGGGTTTTGTGATATTGTTTTTAATATGGTGCTTGATGCGTCCGGCTTCGGCCATACCCGAAGGCGCAATAATGATACAGGGTTCCTTATCGTCATTGATCGCCTTCGATTCGTTTACATCCGTTACATAATGGAGATTGGGAAAATCGAATGCATCGCCGTCTTTTTTGATATAAGCCAGAATGTCGGGATTAAAATCCTCTTCATGATCGCGCATTACCTGCGTCGCTTTTACCGACATGGGGCTGTCGATATAAACTGGTAGTCTGGGCAGTCGTCCTTCGCTTTCCAACTGATCGAGTGCATAAATCAACTCCTGCGTGCGGTCAACTGCGAAGGCCGGAATAATAAGTTTACCTTTATTCTCTACGCAGGTTTGCCGAACAATATTCAGCAGATGGGCTTTCATATCCGGTTCAGCTTCATGTAGCCGATCACCGTAAGTCGATTCGCAAATGATATAGTCGGCTTGAGGAAATGTATCAGGCGAGCGCAGAATTTTATCATCTGGCCGACCAATGTCGCCACTAAAAAAGAGGTGTTTTTCAATGCCGTTATCCTGGATAGTCAGACTAACAGACGCACTACCAAGCAAATGGCCAGCATCGGTTAGCAGGCCCGTCACTTCATCACAAATAACGAACGGGCTACCGTAATGAACCGGTTTCATCTGATCGAGCGCGTGTTGCACATCGTTTTCATCGTACAGCGCTTCAAGCTCAGGCTCCCCCCGACGGGTGCGTCGTTCGTTGACCCGCTCAAGATCGCGCTCCTGAATGCGGGCGCTATCCATCAACATCACTTCGCAAAGGTCAATGGTCGCTGAGGTTGTATAAATTGGCCCTTTAAATCCTTGCCGAACAAGGCGTGGAATCAGTCCCGTGTGATCGATGTGTGCATGAGAAAGCACCATATAATCGACCTGAGCCGGATCAAAGCCAAACTCTTGATTCAGTTCATCGGTATTAATGCCTTGAAAAAGCCCACAGTCGAGCAAGATTTGTTTGCCATTGGCAGTTGTTAGTAGGTGTTTACTGCCCGTAACGGTACGGGCTGCACCGAAAAATTGAATGGTCATGATTTAGGTATGTTCTCGGTAAACCTGTTCTTTATGTGAGACGTGCAAATAAACAGAGAGTTTCACGGACTTATCATGTTGATTATTGAAAAAGGTAAACTAATAGGGAAACGATTTTGGCAATCGCGTGTAGTGAGAACTGCTAGTGCTGGCTTATTGATTTTTTTCAGCCTGGATTTTTTCTTCCCTGTTTCTACCAATGTTCTTTATTCAACAATCATCACGGCCCGTGATGGTTCTATTTTACATGCCTTTTTGAGCCGCGACGACAAGTGGCGCATGTATGCCGAACTCAACGAGATTACCCCCACGCTCCGCGACGCCATTTTATTTAAAGAAGACAAATACTTCCGGTATCATCCCGGCTTTAATCCGGTTGCTATGTTTCGAGCAGCCACCCGAAATCTTCTGACGGGTCGGCGAACATCGGGAGCCTCGACCATCACGATGCAAACAGTCCGTCTTCTCGAACCCCGCGACCGTACGTACAGCAGTAAACTTATTGAATTGTTTCGGGCCTTACAGTTGGAAGTCCATTATTCGAAGGATGAGATTCTGCAATTGTACCTGAACCTGATTCCGTACGGGAGCAACATCGAAGGGCTTAAGTCAGCTTCGTTGTTATATTTCGGGAAGCCGCCCGTATTGCTGAGTCTGGCCGAATTAACCACCTTAACCATTATTCCCAACCGTCCGTCGAGTTTACGATTAGGCGTGCGAAATGCCCTTGTCGTACAGGAGCGCAACCGCTGGCTCGCCCGCTTCCGTACGGCCAAGCTTTTCAACGACGAAGCTATTGAGGATGCCTTAAACGAGCCGCTCACGGCCTACCGGCGGGAAGCGCCACAACAAGCACCACATTTGTCGCGACGGCTGCATGCCGAAAACCCAACGACGCCCATTGTTCAGTCGACCTTACAGTCAGCTACCCAAGCCACTGCCGAGCAGGTAGTGCAGCGGTATGCCGATCGGATTCGAGCGTATAATATCCACAATTCGGCGGTGCTGATTGTGGATAACCTGTCGCATGAGGTAGTTGCGTATGTTGGGTCTGCAAATTTCACTAATACGTTTGACGGTGGTCAGGTTGATGGAGTACGGGCAATACGATCGCCGGGCAGTGCCTTAAAGCCGCTGTTGTATGGACTTGCCTTTGATGCGGGTATCATTACGCCCAAAACTAAACTCGCCGATGTACCCATCAATTTTGGCGGCTACGAACCTGACAACTACGACCGTCGGTTCAATGGCCCTGTTACGGCAGAATTTGCCCTGGCTAATTCGCTAAATATTCCAGCGGTGGCTCTCTTAAAAGAAATGGGTACGCCAGCTCTGGTGTCAACCCTTCAGAAAGCGGGGTTTACGGCGATAAAAAAACAGGCAAAGGAACTGGGACTTTCCATGATTTTGGGCGGCTGTGGGGTGACATTGGAAGAAATGACGCGGCTGTATGCCGGGTTGGCGAATGGGGGGAATTGGGAGCCTCTGGTTTTCACCCCACCCCTAACCCCTCCCCTTAAACAAGGGGAGGGGGATAAACACAAATTGACTAATTCCCCCTCCCCTTCCTTCAAGGGGAGGGGGCTAGGGGCTGGGGTAAATATTATGACCCCAGAAGCCGCCTATCTCGTCACGCACACACTTACACAAATCACTCGGCCTGACCTGCCTAACAATTTCGATAACAGCTATCATCTTCCGCGTATTGCCTGGAAAACCGGCACCTCCTATGGACGACGAGACGCCTGGAGCATAGGCTATAATCAACGATATACAATTGGTGTGTGGGTAGGTAATTTTTCAGGAATTGGCGTACCCGAACTTAGTGGTGCCAACACGGCAACCCCTTTACTATTCCAGCTTTTCAACGTCCTCGATTACAATTCTCCGACAGGATGGTTCAAGGCGCCCAAAGATGCAAGCAAGCTATCGATGCGGCTTATCTGTCCCGAAACAGGCGACATTCCGGGTGAGTTTTGTACAAACCCAGTGACCGATTATTGCATCATGGGGGTGTCGAGGTATCGCCATTGTCAGCATCAGAAAGCTGTTTTCACGAATGCTGCGGGGACAATTTCCTATTGTACACAATGCCGACCCGATAGTGGTGCTGTTCGCAAGGCTTATCCCAATCTATCCCCAGAGATCATTGCGTTTTATAAGAGTCGGCACATACCATTCGAGGTTGTACCTCCGCACAACCCAGCCTGCGAACGGGTGTTTGGAAGCACAGAGCAAGCTGGGCCGCAAATTACAAGTCTTACGAATGGCAGCGAATATTTTATTAATCCAAAACAACCCGCCGAAATGGAGCTAAGTTGTCAGGTGGCCAATGATGTACAAACTGTGTTCTGGTATTTGAATGATAAACTCTACAGCAAGGCCAAACCAACCGAAGCCGTATTCTTCAAACCCAGACCGGGAGCGTTAAAAATTTCGTGCGCCGATGATAAAGGACGAAGCAGCGACATTCGCATTCTTGTCCAGCATGAGTAATCATTTCCTGATTTTGCTTTTTCCTATTTTATCAAGACTTTTCCGACACAAAACCCAATTCCTTATACATGAAGACTTTATTCATTTTGTGCGCTTCTCTATTGCTCACCACGGCAACCTTTGCCCAGCAGGACCCTACACAAGACCCGACAGCGCTCGGCAACGCCTTCTTCAAAGCTATGCTCGATGAAGACAGCAAAACCTTGGGGTCACTATTCACTCCCGACTTTAGCCTCGTTAGTTTCGATGGTAGTTCCGTTGAAGGGGATATGCTGGTACAGGGCGTTGGGGGTGGCTATGTTGTGGTTGATGCGGCCACGGTTTCTGGGACACGAGTACGCCAGTACAACAACGATGCCGCCGTAATGACTGGCACCTGGAAAGCGAAAGGCAACGTTCAGGGCAATGGATTTGATAATACCGTTTCGTTTGCGCTTACTTGCGTAAAACAGGGAAGCACCTGGAAAATCGCCAATGTGCAGTTTACCCCAATGCGGTAGTAAGCACACATAAAATTCTAGTGAACAGATAAGGTCCATTTTCTCAGGTATATATAGTTGCCGAAAGCTAACCCGTTCATCCATGTGAACGGGTTTTTCGCTAATATTCGGCACTTCTCCAATAACCCCATGAAAACAAGCCTTTTTCTCCTTTTTTCCCTTTTGCTTTTCCAGTGTTCCCGCCTGCCATTCAACGAAGTATCGGTTGTCGGTCGCAATTTCGAGGATGAGGTTCAGCAGACACAGAATCTGATTTTTACATTCAACAAAAATGTTGGGCCAAGCAATCAGTTCGATGAATGGGACTCAACTCAGTATGTTCGCTTCATTCCCGCTGTTCGAGGAAAATTCAAATGGACGGCTCCCAATGAGCTGGTCTTTTCTCCTGCTAAGGCTTTTGATCCGGCAACTGACTACCGCGCCGAACTCACCGATGATTTAGTAAAGCGTTCGGATAAAAAAGATTTAAAAATTTCGGGCGATGATATTGCCTTTCACACCCCTTACCTCCAACTCACCAGTACCGAAAACTGGTGGTCACGCTCGCGCGAAACCGGACAGCCTGTCGCTAAAAGCCGACTTAATTTTAATTACCCCGTTTCATCGGCAGAAGTAGCCGAAAAACTGGGCGTTTCTTCTGAAGATAAGCCACTTACGGCGCAAACACTGCCCAATAATGCGCAAAATTCAGTGGCACTTACACTGACCAATGCGCCTGCCCAAAAGAACGAACAACCGTTAACCATCAAACTAGACAAAGGGCTGAAAGTGCCCAACACGGCCTACGTTAGCAAAGAAGCAATTGAAGAAACCAGTACGTTGCCGTCTCGATACAAAATAGAAGTTACGGATGTACAAACGAGTTTCGAGAATAATAAAGGCGTAGTGCGAGTTATTACGACGCAGGAGTTACAACCGGGAGAGCTTAACAAGCTATACACGATTCAGCCACAAGCTGAAACCACAGCCGAACTCACCGAAAACGGATTCATCATTCGAGGGGACTTCAACGAAACCGACACCTACGTTCTGACACTCACCGATCAGATGCGCGGGGTGTTAGGCACGAAGCTGGAAGAACCCGTCAGCAAAGATCTGTTCTTCGGAAAAATGCCCGCCAGCATTCAGTTTACGAATAAAAAAGCCTTGTACTTGTCGTCGAAAGGGGCGCGTAACATTGGACTTAACATCGTTAACGTGCCGAAAGTAGAGGTCAAAATAGCAAAAGTGTACGAAAATAATCTCCTGAATTACTTCCGAAATAATCGCTATGAAGACTATAAGGAAAATGCCAATGGCGAGTGGGGGCCATCAGGATCATTTAATTATAGCGACGACGAGCAAGGTGACTTAAGCGATGTTCTCGTCAAGAAAACCGTCGAAACAACCGATCTGCCTAAAGTACGGGGTGTTTCGGCGTTGAATTTATCATTACCCGAACAGAATAACAATTTCCGGGGTGTCTATCTGGTTTCTGTCGACTCTAAAGACGAAGCTTATCTGCAAGCCAGCCAGTTAGTGTCGGTCTCCGACATTGGACTTGTTGCTCATGAGACAAAAAATGAAGTGCTGGTCTGGGCCAACTCCATCCGTACTGCCGAGCCTATTCAGGGGGTTGAAGTGACACTGGTGAGCAACAATAACCAATCGGTTTACACGCTCACAACCGATGGTAGTGGTTTTGCCAAGTTTGATAAGGTGACCGAAAAAGCACCGGGTTTCAAAATCGCACTGCTTACGGCCCGCACCGCCGATGACTTCAATTTCCTATTCCTGCCAGATACACAAGTCGAAACGTCACGCTTCAATGTCGAAGGCAAATATGATAACGAATCGGGTTTTGATGCCTTCGTATACGGCGACCGTGATATTTACCGGCCCGGCGAAACCATTCATTTTAACACCGTTATCCGGTCGCAGAGCTGGCAAAGCGTTGGCGAAATTCCGGTGCTTATTCGCGTTTTAACGCCCAATGGCCGTGAACTACGCGCATTCCGTAAAACCACGAATAAACAAGGGGCTGTGGCTACCGACGTGCCACTTAACCCAGCCGCCGTAACGGGTAGTTACACGGTTGAGGTCCTCAACGCCAACAACGTTCTGTTAACCTCGCAATTGGTGAGCGTTGAAGAGTTCGTTCCAGATCGAATAAAGGTGGATGTGCTAACCGATAAAACCAGCTACAAATCGGGGCAGACCATCACGCTTTCAGCTACGGCCATGAATTTGTTTGGCCCTCCAGCTTCCGATCGTGCCTATGAAATTGAGTTGCAATTGAAGCGAAAAGCCTTTGCCCCAAAAGGGTTTGAAGAGTATGACTTCGATATTCCCAATGGCGCAGTAGCTACGCAGGAAGACGCGACAGGCAAACCAGATGTTTTCCCGAAAGAAGTTCGGCAGGGACGCACGAATGCCAACGGGCAGGCCACGGAGAAATTCCCCATTTCAGGTCTTTATCAGGACATTGGCGTATTGGAAGCCAAACTTTTTGTGACCGTATTTGACGAAAATGGCCGCCCCGTTAACCGACTCCGACGGCTGGATGTGTTGACTCAGGACACCTTCTTCGGCGTGCGCCTTCCCGACCGATATGTAGCGACAAACGCCCCCATTGCTGCGGAACTTGTCGCCCTCGACCCTGCGGGAACATTAAAAGCTTCGGCCTCTGCTTCCGTAGAAGTCATACGCTATGATTACCAGACGGTTATTGAGAAAGACGGCGATCGCATAAAGTATTCGACCAAACGACGCGAGAAGTCTGTGTATACAAATTCGCTGATTTTTAAAGGTGGAAAGTCAAGTTTTCGGTATGTGCCGACCGTTTCGGGCGAATACGAAATTCGCGTTCGGCGACCTGGTGGCACTAACTACGCGGCTACAGGTTTTTACGCTTATGGGTATGGGAGCACGTCTGCGTCGTCTTTTGAAGTAAGTACCGAAGGGCAAGTACTAATGACGCTCGACAAGCCAGCCTATAAAACCGGCGAAAAAGCTAAGGTTCTCTTCAAAGCACCCTTCGACGGAAAACTGCTTGTAACCGTTGAGCGGAACCGGGTGCTCGAACAACATTGGCTTACCACAACCAATAAATCGGCCGAATGGAGTTTCTCGGTTGGGAGTGAGCACCTGCCAAACGTCTATGTAACGGCCACGCTCATTCGCGCCATCGACAATACGAATCTTCCATTAACAGTTGCTCACGGATTCGCTCCTGTTTCGGTGACTGATGATGACACGAAACTCCCTGTAACCATTACGGCAGTAACGCAATCCCGTTCGAAAACGAAGCAGACGATTCGGATTAAAACGGCCAGTAATGCGCAGGTAACCGTAGCTGTTGTGGATGAGGGGATTTTGCAGTTGAAAAACTTTAAAACGCCTGACCCATACGGCTTCTTCTACCAGAAACGCGCGCTCGAAGTGGGTAGTCATGACCTGTATGCCTTACTCTATCCTGAACTATCGCTGAAGTCGACATCAAGTGTTGGGGGGGATGGCTATGATTTAGAAAAACGTGTCAACCCGCTTAGCAATGGTCGGGTTCGATTGGTTGCTTTATGGAGCGGCATTTTAGAAACTGGCTTTAATGGCGAGGCCGAGTTTTCGGTCGATATTCCGCAATTCTCAGGCGATCTGCGGATTATGGCTGTTGCCTATAAAGACAACGCGTTTGGGTCATCGAACAGCAATATGAAAGTCGCTGACCCAATTGTCATTAGTACCGGCGTTCCTCGCTTTCTGACGCCCGGCGATCAGGTTGAACTTCCTGTCAATCTGAGCAACACAACAAAACAGGCCGCTACAATTACCGCCAAATTAAGCCTGACAGGTCCGCTTGTAGCGGATAGTGTAAGCTCTCAGAAACTTACTATTCAACCCGGCCGTGAAAGCCGGGCGGTTTTCCGTGTTTCCGCCAAACAGGCAATCGGGGCCGGAACGATTACGGTAACCGCCAACGGACTGGGCGAGACATTTACGGAAACGACGGATATTACGGTTCGGCCAGCAGCCTCACTACAGAAAACAGCTGTGTCAGGCGCAGTGGCGGGTGGCAAGTCGCAGACCCTCCAACTGGCAGGAAATTTCCTACCGGGTACCGCGAAGGCCAGCGTAACCTTGAGTCGATCACCAGTGGCACAGTATGGGCGTGAATTGTCGTATTTACTGGGCTACCCACACGGCTGTATCGAACAAACTATCTCAAAGGCCTTTCCGCAATTGTACTTCGCCGATTTGGCCAAACAGTTAGCCAGCAATACCTATTTCGTGCGGGCGGGCGACAGCGATATGAATCCCGCAACCAATGTTCGGCAGGCAGTTCAAACGGTCGAAAGCCAACAGGCGCCCAATGGCGGCTTCACGATGTGGCCGGGAATGGCAGCCGTAGCGGGAAAATCGAACGTTGACGAATGGGCCAGTGCATACGCCGTTCATTTCCTTGCCGAAGCGCAGGAAGCGGGCTATGATGTTCGGCCATCTGTATTGAGTTCAGCCATCGACTTCCTAACAACTTATACCAACAGCCCAGCTACCGAAAACGCTGTCACTTTCGATGAAACTGGTGGACGCACGATTCATAAAGTGGCCAGTCGCACAAGTATTTATGGACTTTATGCGCTTGCTGTCGCGGGTAAACCCAACCGGTCGGCCATGAATTACTACAAGCAAAACGCCAGCTTACTCACGCCCGACAGTCGCTATCTACTGGCTTCGTCCTTCTTCCGCGTTGGGGATACCCGTAGTTTTTCGGCCCTGTTACCTAAGAAGTTTACCGATAACACAACCGGGCATCAAACAGGTGGCAGTTATGCGTCGCCCGTGCGGAATCTGGCGCTTGTTCTCGATGCGCTTGTGGATACGGATAGCGACAATTTGCAAATTCCAACGCTCGCCCGACAGCTGTCAGGTGTGTTGAAACAAACAACCTATCTCAATACTCAGGAAGCCGCTTTTGCTTTCCTAGCTCTGGGCAAACTGGCTCGGCAAACGGCTAGCAGTACCGCTACGGCCACGTTGACATCGGGCGGAAAATCATTGGGCACCATGAACGATGCGTTGCTGAATATCAAACGGGTTCCAACCAATGCGCCACTTACGCTATCAGCCAGTGGGTCTGGCAATGTTTATTATTTCGGACAGAGTGAAGGGATTCCGGCTAGCGGGAAAATTGCCGAAGAAGACAACGGTTTACGCGTTCGCCGGGAATACCTTGATCGGGAAGGCCGATCGATTAGTACCATTCGGCAGAACGATTTGGTCGTCGTAAAAATCACGCTCGCCAGTACAAATGGGCTAGACATTGAAAATGTTGTTGTAACGGACTTGCTACCGGCGGGACTCGAAGTCGAAAACCCACGACTGACCGAACCTCGCGATATGCCCTGGATTCAGAAGCCTGATGCCCCCGATTATTTCGACCTGCGCGACGACCGGATTAACTTTTACACCACGGCCACCGGCACCACGCGAACATTTTATTATTTAACCAGAGCGGTATCCAAAGGTCGCTTCGTGGTTGGCCCTGTCTCGGCTGATGCAATGTACAGCAGCGATTATCGTAGTTACAACGGCGCAGGGGTTGTGGTGGTAAAGTAATTTCAGCGAAACATGTTACTCTATACAATGGTTATCAATAAGACTTTGAAGCTAATTGATTTAGGGCCTTAGGCCCGACCTGTCAATAGAGAAATAATGAGTTTCTTGGCTAAAGCGCCGTAGGTGCGACCTAAAAGCAAAAATAGGTCGCACCTACGGCGCTTTAACTAAATCATGATTTTGCTAAGCTATTGACAGGCCGCCCCTAGTGGGGCTTTCTCTAATTCAAATAGCTTTATCAACTTTCACAAAATCGTCTACCTATGCCTTACGATGCCGACGTACTTATTATTGGTGGTGGTTTGGCAGGGTTAACGGCAGGCATTCATCTTGCCCAGGCCAATGTGCGCGTGATACTTATTGAAAAACATGCCTATCCGCAGCACAAAGTTTGCGGTGAGTATGTCTCTAACGAAGTACTGCCCTACCTGCAACAGCTCGGCGTTTCGGTCAATGAGTTCAACCCTTCTCAGCTAAGTCGCTTTCTATTCAGTACCGCTTCTGGAAAAACCATCGAAAGTAACTTGCCATTGGGCGGCTTCGGGCTGAGTCGCTATACGTTCGATAATCTGCTTTATAAAAAAGCGCTGGAATCGGGCGTTACGGGTATCCAGGCACAGGTTGTTGATGTTCAGTTCACAAATGACTCCTTTGTAGTTACCACTTCCGATGACAAAAGCTATACAGCGCAACTGGTTATTGGCGCTTACGGCAAGCGCTCGTCGCTCGATAAACGTTTGCACCGAGCATTCATCGAGAAAGAATCTCCGTGGATGGGCGTAAAGGCTCATTATCGAGCCGAGTTTCCGTCAGATTTGGTGTCACTTCATAATTTTCAGGGGGGATATTGTGGGCTATGTCAGGTAGAAAATGGGATTGTCAATGCTTGCTATCTGGTTAATTACAGCAGTTTTAAAAAGTATAAAAGCATTGATAGTTTTCAGCATGAGGTTATGAACCAAAACCCTTTTTTGAAGGATTTTTTTTCGAAGGCCACCCCTTTATTCAATAAGCCATTAACGATTAGTCAGATTTCATTTTCTAAAAAGCAGCCTATAGAAAATCACCTGTTAATGTGTGGCGATACCGCTGGCGTTATTCACCCATTGTGTGGCAACGGCATGGCGATGGCCATTCATAGTGCAAAAATCTGTTCCGAATTAGTGATCACTTATTTGCATACTCCCGAAATGACCAGAGCTACTTTAGAAAAATACTATATTCATGCCTGGAACAAGGAGTTTACAACAAGATTAACCGCAGGACGATTACTACAATCTGTCTTACAAAATGCAACGGCAGCATCAGTTCTTTTGAATGGGCTTCAGTTAACGCCAGCTATTTTACCGCTCATTATTAAACAAACACATGGAAGTTTATTAGCCGTTAATTGACCAGAATTCACAAAAACAGTCACTTACCAAATTTAGGAAAGCCAATGCCAGTAGATACTTCTCAACGCACAGCCAAAGAAGAAATAATGGATGATTTTGCGTTGACTGGGCATGAATTAAGCGATGCGCTGGATAAAATTGCGCTGATCAATCAGTGGCTGGGAGGCAATAAAATTACGCTCGACGGTCTAAAAAAACTAACCAAAGACTGGCCCAAAGGAAAGCCGCTTTCCATCATAGACATCGGTTGTGGCAACGGCGATATGTGTCGGGCCGTTGCTGATTTCGCTCATAAAGAAGGACTTAACGTTACTATTCTGGGTATCGATGCCAATGCATACACAATCAATCATGCTCAAACGCTCTCCCAATCGTATCCAGATATTACCTATGCGGTTCTGAATATATTCGATAGCGACTTTGCAGATCTGAACTACGACATTGCCGTATGTACCTTAACGTTACATCATTTTGCCGATCAGGAAATTGTCTCATTAATGACGCTGCTGACAAACAAAGCAAAACTCGGCATAGTTATCAATGACTTACAGCGAAGCGCTTTAGCTTACCGACTTTTTCAACTCATTTGTTTTGTCTTTCAGTTGAACGATATGTCCAGAGAGGATGGACTTACCTCTATTCTTCGCGGCTTTAAAAGACAGGATTTAGAAAAATTCTCGAAGCAACTGTATCTAAGAGAATACCGTATTACCTGGAAGTGGGCTTTTCGCTATCAATGGATTATTAAAAACCTATGCCTGTAAAAATTACGTCTGTAGCAAAAGCATTACCTCAACATTGGCGAGATACAAAAGACATTTTACCATTTCTGGACGCCTGGCTGGTTGACCAGGATACGCGTTTCCAGCGAAAAGTAAAGAAGATATTTGAAAATGCGGCTGTCGATCGGCGCTATTCGATAATGGGGCCTGATGAAGTTTTTTCAACAACTTCCTTCGCTGAGAAAAACGCTATTTATAGTCGGGAGTCAATAAAATTAGCTGAAATCGCGCTGAAAAATGCGCTCGAAAAAACGACCTGGAACGTCACGGATATTGATTATCTGATTACCGTAAGTTGCACCGGTATTATGATTCCTTCGCTGGATGCGTATTTGATCAATAATCTCCAGATGCGGCAGGATGTGGTTCGGCTTCCCGTTACTGAAATGGGTTGTGCGGCTGGGGTTTCAGGCATCATTTACGCGAAGAATTTCCTAAAAGCGAATCCCGGAAAAAGGGCAGCCCTCATTGCGGTCGAATCGCCAACGGCCACGTTCCAACTAGATGATTTCTCAATGGCCAATATTGTCAGTGCGGCTATTTTTGGAGATGGAGCCGCCTGCGTATTGCTTTCTTCCGACGATGCCGATACAGGACCAGAAGTTGTCGCCGAAGAGATGTATCATTTCTACGAAGCCACCCATTTAATGGGCTTCGATTTGACGAATACGGGTTTACAAATGGTGTTGGATAAATCCGTCACAGATACAATTGCCGCTCATTTTCCAGACATCATCTACCCATTTCTGGAGAAAAATCACTTGACTATTGAGGAAATTTCGCACTTGATATTCCATCCGGGTGGTCGGAAAATTGTGGAAGTGGTGCAGGAAATTTTCGGCCGGATGGGCAAGAATATTAATGAAACGAAGGAGGTATTACGTCTGTATGGCAACATGTCGAGCGCTACGGTTCTCTATGTACTGGAGCGATTTATGGATAAACAGCCAGCAAAAGATTCATACGGACTCATGTTAAGTTTTGGTCCTGGTTTTTCCGCGCAACGTGTTTTACTGAAATGGTAAGAGAGTTTGGCGATCAAAACTATTGGGCGGTTATTTTAGGTGGCAGCTCTGGATTAGGACTGGCAACAGCTCAAAAACTCGCCCAACACGGCATGAATATCTGCATTGTCCATCGAACCCGAAAAGCGGATTTGGCGGCTGTAGAAGCCGAATTTAACCGTATTGAAAGCCAGGGCGTTTTACTCAAACAATACAATATCGATGCCACCAATCCCGAAAAGCGAAGCACTCTAATCGCTGAGTTACGGACGCATCTGGGCGAACAGGGAAAAGTCCGTGCCTTAATCCACAGCATTGCCAAAGGAAACCTGAAACCTATGCTTTCCGATGATCAACGGCAACTTCAGCACGACGATTTCCAGTTAACGATCGAGGCAATGGCGATCAGTTTATACGATTGGACGAAAGACTTGCTGGTCGGGTCGTTATTTGCTCCCGATGCCCGTATCCTTAGTTTTACCAGCGAAGGCAGCACCAAAGCCTGGAAAAACTATGCGGCCGTTTCAGCAGCCAAGGCGGCTCTTGAAGCCATTTCAAGGAGCATTGCGCTGGAGATGGCCCCGTATGGGATTCGGGCCAACTGCATTATGGCGGGCGTTACCAATACGGCGTCGTTACGCATGATTCCCGATTCTGACGCGCTGCTTACGATGAGCAAGCAACGAAATCCTTTTTCTCGATTGACTCAGGCAACCGATGTGGCCAATGTAGCGTATTTGCTATGCAAAGATGAAGCCGCCTGGATTAACGGCGCGGTGATTCCGGTAAACGGCGGTGAACACCTTCAATAACGATATCCATTGCAGAACTTCGGCCATATCCTTTCGAAATTACCTTATAGCAAACCGTTTCTGTTTGTCGATCACCTGCATTCAATTGACGAGAACGGGGCTGAGGGCAGCTATACGTTTCCTAGTGATGCCTATTTTTACAAAGGGCATTTTGCTGATAAACCGATTACACCGGGCGTTATTTTGACGGAAGTAATGGCCCAGATAGGCGTCGTTTGTCTGGGTATTTTTTTGTTGACCGAAACCCAGCAAAGCGATATCGATATTGCTTTGACATCCACCCAGATTGATTTTTACAAACCCGTTCTCCCTACCGAAACGGTTACTGTTCGGTCCACAAAAGACTATTTTCGATTTCATAAGTTGAAGTGTAAAGTAGAAATGGTAAACAGCGCTGGCGAATTGGTTTGCCGGGGCGCTATTTCAGGTATGATGAAACCGAAAACGTATGCGTAATCGAGTCGTTATTACGGGATTGGGGGTCGTTGCTCCTAATGCCGTGGGTGTCCCTTTGTTTCTGGAAGCCATTCAACAAGGGCGAAGCGGCATCACGTTTCATCAGGAATTAGCCGACCTGAAATTCTCCTGTCAGGTTGGTGGAATTCCACCCGTAACCGACGCACACAAGCATCAGTATTTTTCGGACTTACAACTTCATCAACTCAATAGCAGCGGGGTCGTTTATGGGGTTATTGCGGGAATGGAAGCCTGGCAAAACGCGGGCCTCAGCATGCCTACCGATGAACCCGATTGGGAAAGTGGCATTGTCTTTGGAACTGGCATTTTAGGCATCGACAAACTCAGGGAGTCCATCTATAAAGTTGACCAGGGGCAAGTTCGGCGATTGGGTAGCACGGCTGTAGTGCAAACCATGACCAGTGGGGTTAGTGCGTACCTGAGCGGCATGCTGGGGCTCGGTAATCAAATTACAGCCAATTCATCAGCTTGTGCTACCGGTACCGAAGCCCTTTGGCTGGCCTACGACCGAATCGTCAACGGTCATGCTAAGCGGATGCTGGCGGGTAGCTGCAATGATCATGGCCCTTACATTTGGGGCGGGTTCGATGCCATGCGCGTGCTTCCCTATCAATATAACAACACCCCAGAAAAAGCATCGAGACCTTTGAGTGCCACCGCCAGCGGCTTTGTACCGGCCAGTGGTGCAGGAGCTTTGGTACTCGAATCGCTGGCTAGTGCGCAGGAACGAAATGCGACCATTTACGCCGAAGTACTTGGCGGGCATGTCAACTCAGGTGGCCAGCGGGGTGGTGGTTCTATGACTGCGCCCAACGCGGCTGCCGTAAAACGGTGTATCCAGAAAGCACTTGAACAGGCCAATGTTCGGCCTAAAGAGATTGACGTGATCGACGGGCATTTAACAGCTACCATAAAAGATTCTGCCGAAGTAAGCGCCTGGTGTGAAGCCCTGAATCGACGAGGAGATGATTTCCCCATGATTAATTCCCTGAAGTCGATGGTTGGTCATTGCCTGAGTGCCGCCGGAAGCATCGAATGCGTGGGGGCTGTTCTGGAATTGCATCACGGGTTTATTTACCCATCGCTCAATTCAGAAGATCCACATCCGGATAGTTCGGCATTGATTAATCCTGAAAAAATTCCACAACAGCTCATTCATAAAGATATTCAGGTAGTTGCAAAGGCGAACTTCGGTTTCGGCGATGTGAATGCATGTGTCATTTTAAAGAAATTTCAATCCTGACCAAACTATGCAAACGAAAGACGAATTAATCGAAACACTCAAAAAAATTGTGAAGCCCTATGTTCAGGATGAACAGGCATTTGAGCACATTACTGAAGACACCGACTTTATTAAGGATCTAAAAATCAATTCGGCCAACCTGGTCGATATTGCGCTGGATGTTGAAGAAGCCTACGATATCGAGATTGACAACGAGTCGATGGAGCAAATGCTTACCGTTGGTTCAGCCATCGAAATCATTACGAAAAAGCTAGCCGAAAAATGATCGGCAATGACATTGTCGATACAGCACAAGCAAAACGAGAAAGCAACTGGCAGCGCAGGGGCTTTCTGGAGAAACTATTTACAACTCACGAACAAGGCCTTATTCTGTCAGCCTCCAATCCCGAGCGCCTGGTCTGGACGCTTTGGAGCATGAAAGAGAGTGCTTATAAAGTAAGCGTTCGCGAAACGGGAAAGCGTGCGTTTGCACCAAAAAAACTAATCTGCAGCATAACATCACTCAGTGAGGAAACGGTCGAAGGGACCGTTTTTTATCAGAAGGCTTATCAGACAAAATCATCCATTAGCCCTCAACATATCGCTACCGTTGCCATTTTAGCGAATACCGAACTCACTTTCCATCAGGAAATTATTCAGTTCAGTAACTCCACCTATCAGCATCAAAACGCTCGAATTCAGGAAGACATCCAGCAATATTGTGTCGACTATTTAGCGATTCCTCCTGCCAACAGCTACCTACAAAAAGATCAGAATGGCATTCCTGCCTTGCTAGTGATCAAACCATCAGGAGAGCAGCTTTCCATTCCTATCAGTATAAGCCATCACGGTCATTATGGCTCGTTTGTAATAGACTGTACCCACAGGCTTTAGTCCGTGTTTTACGTCTACTGGGTTATTCACGGGCTGGACCCGTGGGTACAATTAAATGCCAACATTTACCTTACTTCATTGGTTATACGAGTCACAATCAATAATCAACGTTATTAATATTAAGGCTACAACGTTATGAAAAGGAAAATATGGGTCGTAGGCGTCATGCTGACAGCCATGGTCGGTTTATCGTCCTGCGCTTCGACGGAGCGCTGGCTTTACGGTAATTCAGAAAACAGTCGGGAAGATCTTGTGCAGCGCGATCGTAGAGGCAACTCCCGCAATAATCGAGATTCACAAGGTCGGACATACGACGAGGATCAAATGAGCAGTTCTGACTCGCGGAACAGCAGCTCATACCGAAACCCTTACCGGTCTTCTGATGAGCAGGATAGCCGGATGAGTTATCGCGATAATGACAGCGACCGTCCTAGCCGTATGTCGGGTAGCTCCTACAACAACCGCTACAACGATTACAATGATCGGGATAACCGTCGCGACGACCGCGATCGGTATGATGACCGGGATAATCGGCGCGACGATAACCGAGATTCGTATAATGACCGAGACCGCTCGTATGATAATCGGAATGATCGCTACAATGACAACAATCGGTACGATGACCGGGATAATCGGCGCGACGATAACCGGAATTCGTACAGCAGCCGGTCAGATAATGACAACTATCGGTATCGAAACGATAATAACTCGTACAACGACCGCCGATACGATGACCGGAATTCGTCTAATAATCGCTCCGATAATCGGGATTCGTACAACAATAATGACCGAATGATGTCGGACCGGGATCGCGATAATCGTCGAGACGATCGGAACAGCGACAATAATTCAGATCGGCGCGACGACCGCGACAGCCGGAATAATTATAACGACCGTCGGGATGATAATCGGACTAATACTGATAGCCGTTACGACGACCGGGATAATCGTCGCTCAGACGACCGTCGGAACAATAACGACGATCGGGATAACCGCCGGAATTCTGACCAAAACCAGGATAATCGGAACAATCAGAGCAACTCTGACAATCGCGATAACCGAAGCACTGATAACAACAACGACATGCGTCGGGATGACCGGAGCGATAGCCGGAATAACGATCAATCTGGCAACGGGGCATCAGATCGCGACCGTCGCGACTTAACGGACCGCATTTCAGCACAAATGGATAAGCTGGACGATCAGATCGATGACGCTAAAGCTGATGTAAAAAACGAAAGCCGTAAGGAACGCAAAAAAAGAGAAGACCGTATCAATGATTTGCAGGACAAACGTCGCCAGCTAGCCGATGCATACTATAAAGTGCAACGGTCCAGCGCCGATGATTTTGATAAAGCGAAAAAAGAGGCCAATAAGCTTGTTGACGACATTAGCGATTCGCTAGATAAAGCCGCTGATAAGGTTGACAAAAAGTAAATAGCCATTTTTGGCATAACAAAGGGACTGGTTCTGTGAATCAGTCCCTTATTTGCTGTGCTTAGGGGTAACCATAAACGCCAATCGTCAAACTATCTTTGCGGTATGGCACTGATTAAATCTGTCCGGGGAATCCACCCCGTATTTGGCGAGAACTGCTGGTATGCAGATAACGCCACTATTGTTGGCGAAGTAACCATGGGTCGCGATTGTACCGTTTGGTTCAACGCGGTTATTCGGGGAGACGTCAACTCGATCACCATCGGCGATCGCACCAATATTCAGGATGGAGCCGTCATTCACTGTACGTATAAGCGAACGAAGACCATCATTGGTAACTACGTTTCCATTGCTCACAACGCCATTGTTCATGGGTGCACCATAGAAGATAATGTCTTGATTGGCATGGGAGCCATTGTGATGGATGGGGCAGTTATTGGCACTGGTAGTATCATTGCCGCCGGGGCAATTGTTACCCAAAATACCATCGTTCCGCCTGGTTCCATTTACGCGGGCAACCCCGCCAAATTCCTGAAAGCAGTCTCGCCGGAACAAGCCGAAGTATTTGCCCGAACGGCCAATAATTACGTCATGTATGCCGATTGGTTT
Source organism: Spirosoma foliorum (assembly GCF_014117325.1). Classification (NCBI taxonomy): domain Bacteria; kingdom Pseudomonadati; phylum Bacteroidota; class Cytophagia; order Cytophagales; family Cytophagaceae; genus Spirosoma; species Spirosoma foliorum. Next base: position 6,955,164 of record NZ_CP059732.1, read on the forward strand.
AAAGAATGAATAATGGTTAATGAACAATGTATAATTTCTATCTATATACAATTATACATTGTTCATTAACCATTATCAATTAGTCAATCACCATTATTCATTCTCTTTTTCGTGCAGTAAGTCTCGTATTTATTTCGTTTAGTATATTGCCCTTCATCAAACTTCATGGATGATTTTCTGATTTATCTACGCTTAGGTTTTGACCATATTACCGACCCTGGCGGGTACGACCACATTCTGTTTGTTATAGCCCTGTGCGCCGTCTACACGGTCCAGCAATGGAAACAAGTCCTGATCCTGGTAACGGCTTTCACGATTGGTCATTCAATTACCCTGGCACTGGCAACCCTCCAGCTCATTCATTACAAAACGGATCTGATTGAGTTGCTCATTCCCATAACCATTCTGATTACGGCCATCACGAACTTCTTTTTTCGGGAACCCAAATCCAAGTCGCGTTTATCCACAGCTCAGCAACCAAATCGTTACTGGCGTTATGGGCTGGCTTTGAGCTTCGGCCTTATTCATGGCATGGGCTTTTCCAATTACCTCCGCAGCCTCTTAGGCAACGAGGCCGACATTGTGACACCATTGCTGGCCTTTAACCTCGGTCTGGAAATTGGGCAGCTGGTTATCGTTAGCCTTGTTCTTGGGCTGGCATATATACTTATTAATATCATCCGTACCAGCCAACTACGCTGGACGCTCGTTGTATCCGGTATTGTAGCCGGCATGGCGCTATCGCTCATTATCAACAACGAGTATTTGGGCAAATTACTCCAGTAAGCTCATTTTCTTGCGGTTACCACGCTCCACTTATCACAATACAAATTAGATAACCTCTTTTTTCGTATTTTTACTTCCTCGTCAACAACTATAAACCAATTTATGCAAAAGATAATTTTGCTACTGACGGGTTTAGCCATTCCTGCATGGTCAGCCCAGGCGCAAGCCCCTCCACCGTCAACCCAACGTGCCAATACCCGTTTTGAGCAACTCGGGCCTATTTTACCTACCCCGAACACGTTTCGGACAGCCTCTGGAGCACCTGGAAAAGACTATTTCCAGAACCGTGCGGATTATGACATCAAAGCTACGCTTGATGATACCAAGCAAAAACTAACCGGTTCTGAGACGATTACGTATCACAATAATTCAGGAGACGTATTGCCTTATGTCTGGCTCCAGTTGGACCAGAACACATTTCGGGCCGATGTAGATGGTAGAACATCGCAGACGAGTAGTATTAACGCCGAACAGGGTGCCAGTATCCAGCAACTCACTGCAAACACAACACTAGCGGCTAAAGATTACGGCGATAAAATCACGGCGGTACGCGACCAGGCTGGCAAGCCCCTCAAATACACCATCAACCAGACGATGATGCGGATTGATTTACCGCAGCCAGTTAGCCCAGGTAAATCCGTAGTCTTTTCGGTCGACTGGAATTTCAATATCGTCGATGTTAGAAGTACAGGCGCTCGGGGTGGTTATGAATTTTTCCCGAAAGATGGTAACTACATCTACGAAATAGCCCAGTGGTTTCCTCGTCTGTGTGCTTACAGCGACGTAACGGGTTGGCAGAACAAGCAATTTTATGGGCAGGGCGAATTCACCCTGATCTTCGGCAACTACAAACTAGCCTTAACCGTCCCGAATGACCACATCGTTGGAGCCACAGGCGAGCTACAGAATGCAGCTCAGGTATTAACACCAACCCAGATAAAGCGTTGGAATGAAGCCAAAGGGAAAGGTGATAAGCCTGGTGAAAATCCAGTGGTTATTGTCACCCAGGCCGAAGCCGAAGCTGCCGAGAAAGGCAAACCAACGAGCACAAAAACCTGGATATTTAAAGCAGATAATGTCCGTGATTTTTCATTTGCGAGTAGCCGCAAGTTCATTTGGGATGCCCTGCAACCGAATGTAGAAGGCAAGCGTGTTTGGGCCATGTCTTTGTATCCAAAAGAAGGTAATCCTCTCTGGGGCCAATATTCGACCCGGCTTGTTGCGCACACCTTAAAATCCTATTCGCGCCGGACAATTGCTTACCCATATCCAGTAGCTTACTCGGTTCACGGACCCGTTGGTGGCATGGAATATCCAATGATTAGCTTTAACGGTGCCCGCCCCGAAGCGGATGGGACGTATTCTGTTGGTACGAAAAATGGGCTTATTGGGGTAATCATTCACGAAGTTGGCCACAATTTCTTTCCAATGATCGTCAATTCCGACGAGCGTCAATGGTCCTGGATGGATGAAGGTTTGAACAGCTTCCTGGAAGGCTTGGCCTGTCTGGAATGGGATGCCAACTACCCGGCACGAGGCATCGATCCGCAATCGATTGTGCCTTATATGCGAATGGATTCTACGCTGCAAGTCCCTATCATGAGCAGTTCCGATAATATTCCCAGAAATACTTTCGGACCAAACGCCTACAGCAAACCCGCCACAGGACTCAATATTTTGCGCGAGACCATTATGGGCCGTGAGTTGTTTGATTACGCCTTCAAAGAGTACGCGCGTCGATGGGCGTTCAAAACACCCGAGCCCGCTGACTTTTTCCGCACGATGGAAGATGCATCGGGTGTTGATCTGGACTTCTTCTGGAAAGGGTGGTTCTACAGCGTTCAACCCGTTGACCAATCATTGGTAAAAGTTGACTGGTTTCAGGCCAGCTCACAAAATCCTGATATCACCAAAGCCGAAGCTCGCGCTGCTGCCCAAAAGCGGTTGAATACGATCAGCAAACAACGCGACGCCTTAAGCAAAGATGAAACCGTGGTGGCACAGGACAGCACCATGCGTGATTTCTACAATCAATACGACCCTTACGCAGTTACTGAAGCCGACAAAAAGAAATATCAGGACTATCTGGCTTCCTTAACCGCCGAAGAGCGCTTACTGGCCGAAGCCGGTACGAATTTTTATACGTTGTCGCTCAAGAACAAAGGCGGCATTCCAATGCCAGTCATTCTACGGATGGAATTTGAAGATGGGACTGATTCGGTGGCTCGTTTCCCCGCCGAAATCTGGCGTTTCAATGATGTATCGATCCGAAAAGTAATTGCGACCAATAAGAAAGTAAAGCAATGGACGCTCGACCCCTATTACGAGATCGCGGATATCAACACAGAAGACAACTCGTTTCCACCCGTTTCTCAGCCTACGCGCTTTCAGTTATTTAAACAACAGCAGCGCTTTGGACCACAAGGACCTAATCCGATGCAACAACAACGAGGAGCGACTTCTCAACCAGCCAGACAAGGTACTGGCCGAAACTAACAATCTCTATTAACCTACAACAGCCAATGAAAAAAATAGTATTAATGACTGGCCTTAGCTTATGGTCAGCCGTTTTATTAGCTCAGGCTCCGCAAGCTCCAACGCAAAATGCTAATACGCGTTTTGAGCAGCTCGGCCCCACGCTACCTACGCCGAATACTTTCCGGACGGCTTCTGGTGCCCCTGGTAAAGATTATTTCCAGAACCGGGCCGACTACGACATAAAAGTCGAGCTTGATGATGCCAATCAGAAAATCATTGGTTCGGAAACCGTTACGTACCATAACAATTCAACCGATGAGCTCCCTTTCATCTGGCTCCAACTCGACCAGAATCTGTTTGCGAAAGGCTCTATCGGCAGCGTAACCCGCACTGGTGGTGTTAACGAAAGCGGCATGAGTTTCGCTCAGTTACAAAACCTCACCTCGGTTCGCGAGCGCAACAGCCAGCAGGCTTCCGATAAGTTTGGTTACCATATCACATCGGTAAAGGATACCAAAACAGGTACCGCGCTCAAATACACCATTAATCAGACCATGATGCGGATCGACCTTCCAGCAGGTTTGAAACCCGGTGGCAGCTATTCGTTCAACATCGATTGGAATTACTTCGTCACGGAGTACTACGGTCGTAGCGGTTTGGAGTTTTTTCCGAAAGATGGTAACTACAACTATTTCATTGCTCACTGGTTTCCACGCCTATGCGCCTATAACGACGTAAATGGCTGGCAGAACAAGCAGTTCCTGGGCCAGGGCGAATTCACGCTCATTTTCGGGAATTATAAAGTTGCCATTACTGCTCCTGCCGACCACATTGTTGGTGCCACAGGTGAGTGCCAGAACTACAAGCAAGTATTATCGGCGACGCAGCAAAAGCGTCTGGCTCAGGCCGCAACATCCAAAACGCCAGTCGTTATTGTAACCCAGGACGAGGCTGAAGCTGCGCTGAAAACTAAACCAACGGATAAAGTAGCTAAGAAAACGTGGGTGTATTCTGCTTCAAACGTGCGCGACTTCGCATTTACCAGCAGCCGCCGTTTTATCTGGGATGCCATGCAGACCGACGTTTACGGCGACGGACACAAAATCTGGTCGATGTCATTCTATGCGAAAGAAGGCAACCCACTCTGGGGACAGTATTCAACCCGCGTTGTAGAACATACGCTGAAATCGTACGGTAACCGGACCATTAAATATCCTTATCCAGTTGCTATTTCTTGTCATGCTACAGCTGGTGGCGGTATGGAGTACCCGATGATTTCGTTCAATGGCGGTCGCCCAGAAGCCGATGGCACCTATACAGATCAGGTTAAAGCAGGTATGATTGGGGTAATCATTCATGAAGTTGGTCATAACTTCTTTCCAATGATTGTTAACTCTGACGAGCGTCAATGGACCTGGATGGACGAAGGCTTGAATACCTTCTGCCAATATTTGGCCGAGAAAGAATGGGATTACAACTTCCCGAGTCGCCGGGGAGAACCTCAGTACATTGTTGATTACATGAAGTCGGATAAGTCGGTATTATCACCCATCATGACTTCGTCCGACAACGTAATTAGCCTTGGGCCTAATGCGTATGCAAAACCAGCCACCGCGCTTAACATTCTTCGTGAAACGGTTATGGGTCGTGACCTCTTCGATTACGCTTTTAAAGAATACGCACGTCGTTGGGCCTTTAAATCGCCTGAGCCAGCCGATTTCTTCCGTACCTTAGAAGATGCATCTGGTGTTGATCTGGATTGGTTCTGGAAAGGCTGGTTCTATGGCGTCGAGCCTGTTGACCAGGATTTAGTAGAAGTTGACTGGTTCCAGATCGATTCGGGTAATCCTGAAATAACCAAAGCAGCGGCACGGGCCGAGGCACAACGTCGGGCTGGTACCATCAGCAAACAACGCGATGCGGCTACTAAAGGTGAGACAGTTGTGGCAAAAGATTCGACCATGAAGGATTTTTACAACAGCTATGATCCTTACGCCGTTACCGAGGCCGACAAGAAAAAGTATCAGGATTACCTAGCCACGTTGAGTGCCGATGAACGGAAAGCTATCGAGACAGCTGACAAACAAAACTTCTACACGTTGTCGCTGAAAAATAAAGGTGGTGTACCGATGCCCGTTATTATTCGGATGCAATTCGAAGATGGGACCGATTCAGTAGCGCGCTATCCAGCCGAAATCTGGCGTTTCAACGACGTAGCGATTAAGAAAGTGATTACCACAAACAAAAAAGTAACACAGTGGACACTTGATCCTTACCAGGAAATCGCGGATATCGACGCCGAAAATAATTCATTCCCACGTGTTGCCGCTCCAACACGTTTCCAGTTGTTTAAGCAGCAGCAACGGTTTGGTCCACAGGGCCCTAACCCGATGCAACAGCAACGAGGAGCAACTCCCCCACCGGCTAGGCAAGGTACAGGTAGGAATTAAATAAGCTGTGAATAATGGATAATGTACAACGAATAATGACGGAGGTTCAGCATTATTCATTGTACATTATCCATTATTCATTACTTTTGCACACCAATTCGGGATGTAGCGCAGTCCGGTAGCGTGCTTGCATGGGGTGCAAGAGGTCGTGGGTTCGAATCCCGCCTTCCCGACAGACTAAAAAAGGAGACGTATCTAATGCGTCTCCTTTTTCTTTTACCTACCTATCATCTCCCAAATCGCTGGAATTCTTTTTTGGCCGCTTCCCTGGATGAAGTGTCAACTGCATCAGGCTGCTAGCACAAAATTTTTCTTAATTTTTGTTAAGAGAATTATGGAATTGCTCCAGCGCTTGCATCCATAATAAAACAGGGCACAACAACGCTTGCTGAGGCCTTTTTATAATCTTAACAATTATTTTATGATCAACGCTCCCCCATACTAAACGCCCTCAATCCAGGCAATCAGATCGCTCTTAATAGGCGATTTCTGAGAAATAAGGATTTAGCAGGTTGGCTTCTCAAAAAAATAAAGTTGCTAGAATGGATATGTGCAAGTCTTTATTGGTGTATTACAATACGATTGAAAGATTTGACATATAGGATTGTGTGGTTTTTGCCGGAAAACACATATTTTTGTGGAGGTTCGACGGTATTTCTACTAAATTTTTAGCTGGACGAACCGAAAGAGTCTAAATTTTTCACTTTTTTTACCGGGTAAACCAACTTTTAATTTTAACCCTACAGTCCAGTTCCAATGAAAACACAAACTCCCTCTCCAGCACCTGCCAAAGCACCGGCACCAAAGAAGACCTCATCAGGTGGCTTAAACCCTGCGTTTGTTTTACCGGTATTACTGATCATCGGTATCCTGACGTACATGTTTGTCTTCGGTGATGGAAGCCACTTTCAGGAAGGTGACAACACGAAAGAACCACTTCCAGGCGATTACTTCGGTACCGTGTACAAAGGTGGATTTATCGTACCAATTCTGTTCACTTGCTTTCTGACAGTACTGGTATTCTCAATCGAACGGTTCATCACGATTGGCCGGGCTAATGGTTCAGGTTCAATTGACGATTTCGTTCGGAAAATCAAAAGCCAACTTGACCGTAACGAAGTAGCTGCAGCCATCCAAGAGTGCGACCGTCAGAAAGGTTCGATCGGTAATGTTGTTAAAACTGCTCTGGTAAAATACCAACAATTGGCTACCGACACAGAACTGAACAAAGAACAAAAACTGGTTGCCCTGCAGAAAGAAGTAGAAGAAGCGACGACACTTGAATTGCCAATGCTGGAAAAGAACCTGACCATCATTGCTACGCTGGCTTCGGTTTCGACGCTGATCGCCCTGCTTGGAACGGTACTTGGTATGATCCGGGCTTTCGCAGCTATGGGTGCAACTGGACAGCCTGACACAGGTGCTCTGTCGACTGGTATCTCTGAGGCTCTTGTAAACACGGCTTTAGGTATCGGTACAGCTGCTATTGCAACGATCATGTATAGCTACTTCACCAGCCGTATCGACGTGTTGACCTACAACATCGATGAAATCGGTCTGAGCATTCAGCAAAACTTTGCGGCTCACTACTAAGCCGAGATAGCACAGTTGATGTCCATTAACCAACCTGCCCGAGTTTATATCGGGCAGGAAGAAACAAAATAACTCATGCCAGCAGTTAAAATTAAACGCGCTAGTTCATCAGTGGATATGACGGCGATGTGCGACGTGGCATTTCTATTGCTGACGTTCTTCATCCTAACAGCCAATTTCCGGTCGCAGGATGCCGCAGCTATCGAAACCCCTTCGTCCATCTCTGGAATTAAAGTTCCTGATAGCGACATCATGACCATCGGTCTTGGTCGGGACGGCAAAGTTTACTTCGGTATTGACAATGCGCAAAACCGCATTGCTATGCTGGATAACATTGCAGCCGCTAAAGGGCTTACCTTCTCGAATAACGAAAAGAAGGAATTCTCTCTGATGTCGAACTTTGGATTACCAATCAATCAGCTGAAATCGTACCTGAACATGCCGAAAGAGCAACAGGCGAAAGTAAAACAACCTGGTATTCCAACTGATACGACGGGTGCAGGTCCAACGAATGAATTGAAAGAATGGGTTTACAACGCCCGTAAGGCTAATAACAATCTTCGAATTGCGCTGAAAGGTGATAACCTCGCCAAATTCCCCGAATTCAAGAACGTTTTGGCTACGCTGCAAGCGCAGAATATCAACAAATTCAACCTGATCACGGGAACGGAAGCTCCCCCAGCTGGTTGGAAGCCTGATTGAGCGCTAACGCGATTGCAACTAAATTTGATTTTCACCACGCGAATCTGTTAAGAAAACATGGCAGAAATTAATACTGGCGGTGGTGGTGGTAAGCATGATGGTGGTAAGGTTCGTTCCAAGAAAGCGTCGACCCGTGTGGATATGACGCCCATGGTTGACCTGGGATTTCTCCTGATTACCTTCTTCATTCTGGCCACTACCTTGAGCAAGCCATCCTCGATGACGCTCAACGTGCCGGATAAAACAAAAACTGAGGAAACGGAACCTATCAAGGCATCCAATGTAATGACCATCTTTCTAGGGAAAGATAATAAGGCTCATTACATTTTCGGAAAAGCCGCCAATGAGGATCCTGAAGTGAAAACGGTTGGCTATGGCTACGAGTTTCGTCAGGCTCTCATGGAAAATGCCAAAAAAGTAGGTGGCGAAAAGTTTGTAGTCGTTATCAAACCAACGAAAGAATCGACCTATAAAAACATGGTTGACGTTCTGGATGAGATGGCCATTACTAAACTAAAGCGGTACGCCCTTGTGGATGTGCTGACTCCAGATGAGAAAAAGCTTCTCAAAGAAAAAGTAAAATTAGACGCATAACACCATGGCAGAAACTAATTCACAGGCAACACTCGATGATATCGTGTTTGCCCACCGGAATAAAGCGTATGGTGCATATGATCTGCGGAAATCGTATCCTAAAGCGGTAACGCGTGCCCTCATTATTGGTGGTGTGTTGTTCACCTTAGGCGTACTTTCTCCAACAATCATCAGTGCCTTAACTCCGGAGAAACAAGAGCAAGCGATGGTAGAAGTAGACTTGATGAAACTTCCACCACCACCTATTGATCCGAACGAGCCACCACCACCGCCACCACCACCGGTAGAATTACCAAAGGTGAACACGGTGAAATTCCTTCCACCGGAAGTAAAACCGGATGAGGAAGTACCCGAAGAAACGCCACCACCGGCTGTTGAAGAACTGAAGGAAGCCGTAGCTGCTGAAAAAACGCAGGAAGGTGATCCTAACGCTGAAGAAGTTATTGCTGCTCCTGAAGCTACAGCTGCTCCAACCAAGGTAGAGGTTGCTGTTGAAGCTGCTCCGAAAGAAGAGGAAATCTTTACGGTGGTAGAACAACAGCCTGAATTTAGTGGTGGTATGGCTGCTCTTGGCCAATACCTAAGCAAAAACCTACGGTACCCAGCTGCTGCACAACGGGCAAACGTTTCAGGTCGTGTATTTGTGAGCTTCGTAGTAAATACGGACGGTAGTATTCAGGACGTTCAAGTGTTGAAAGGTCTTGGATTCGGTACAGATGAAGAAGCACAACGTGTAGTAAAAGGCATGCCTAAATGGCGCCCTGGTAAACAATCAGGTCGTCCAGTTCGGGTGAAGTACAACCTGCCTATTAACTTTACGCTGGAATAATTTCGTCTATGCGCAGACAAAATAGTGGCCCAGCGCAGTTAACGCTGTACATTTCAGTATTGGCTTCGCTGGCATATATGGGAGGAGGCATCGGACTGATTGCCTCCTCTCAGTCTTTTGGGATGTTACCTGAACCCGGCCCATTTCGTTACGGGTTAGGTGCTCTCCTGCTGATTTATGGCGCTTTCCGGGGCTATCGTGCTTATCAACGCTTTCAGGGAAATGACTAACCGAATTTTGCTATTTATAGGAGTTGCTGTTCGGATTAATGAGCTGCGGAAATGGTAAACCGCCCTTAGATAATCCCTCTAACGGTAGTATCGTTGTTGCTGCCGACGAATCATTTCAACCTTTGGTCACTCAGTTGACCGAAGCTTATGCCGGAATTAACCCCAATACCCATTTCAAGGTGGTTTTCAAGCCTGAGCAGGAAGCCATCAATATGATGCTTCAGGATAGTGCTCGAATCGTTTTCACGACAAGAGAACTAAAGCCAAATGAACGGGCTGTACTTGACCAACGAAAAATAAAAGGAGCAGCCGAAAAAATTGCTACTGATGGGGTTGCGCTTATCATCAACAAGGCCAATACAGATAGCCTGATTACCATGTCTGAATTACAACGTATTTTCAGTGGGCAGGTAAAACAATGGGGACAGCTAAGTGGTGGGAATCAAAATAGCCCGATTACACTGGTGTTTGATAATAACAATTCTAGTAATTTAGAGTTTGTATTAAAAACTTTTAACATCAAGGACGTTACAGGGTTACGCATTTTCACAACGCATTCCAATCGGGAGGTTATCGACTTTGTTCGTAAAAACCCATCAGCTCTTGGTTTTATTGGTGTTAATTGGATTAGTGATAGTGATGAACCGCTCTCTGTTGATCTTGCTCGCGATCTTCGGGTCATGGGCGTATCAGCCAAACCAAATCCGACGAAACGGGATGATTATTTTCAGCCCTTTCAGGAAGATTTAGGTATGCAGCGTTATCCATTACGGAGACCCGTGTATATCTTGAGCCGCGAAACACACCCAGGTTTAGGCGGTGGGTTGATAAATTATATAGCTCGGGATGCAGGCTCGTTAATCATTCGTAAATTGGGGCTTTGGCCTAGAATACCATACGATCGGGTCATAAACCTGACAAAATGAGGAAGTTTTTTTGGTTTAACCGCAATTTTTTAGTTTTGTCAAATGTTTAATCAGCAATAACCTTTTTTCCATTTCCAACTTGAAGTACATGATGAACAACCAGAAGCAGTCGCTATTGACCTTCCTGTTCGTTGGGGCGACCATAACGACTCCTTTAGTGGCACAGGATCTCAAAACAGCCTTGCAGGATATCGAGGCTGAGCGATATACTAAGGCAGAGCAAGAGCTAACAAAATTAGCAACCAGTTCGCCTACGGCTGAAAATCAGTTTTACCTCGGTTATTATTTCCTCAGAAGCGGTCAACCTGACAAGGCGAAAGCAGTTTTTGAGAAAGGAGCTGCTGCCGATGCCAAAAACCAACTGAATAACGTTGGCCTTGCTGGCGTAGCGCTAGCTAAAAAAGACCGCAGTGCAGCTAAAACACTGATTGACAATGCCGTTGCACAAACCAAGAGCAAAGATCAGGCTGTTCTGATTCGTGCCGGAGAGATGTATACCTTATCTGACCAAACAAACGATCCAGCTGAAGCATTGCGATTGTTGACATTGGCTCAGGAAAAAGACAAAAAAGGTGAGCAAAAAGATGAGATTGAAATGCTCATGGGTGATGCTTACTTTTTGAAAAATGATGGTGGCAACGCTATTACGAAGTACGAAAATGCGCTGGCTGCTAAACCAAGTCTAGCAGAGGCTAATTATAAAATTGGTCGCTTGTACTTACGTGGTAAAAACTACGCAAAAGCTCAGGAGTATTTTAAACTAGCCATTCAGAATGATGCTGAGTTTGCTCCTACTTACCGTGCTTACGCTGATGCATTAGCGAATTCGCGGGCTTATAAAGCAGCTGCAACAAACTATGAGTTATACATTCAGAAAAGCGGTACTACCGATCCTGAATTGTTGCTTGACGTAGCTCGGTATAAATTCCTGGCTCAAGATTACCAGGGTGCGATTTCTTACCTGGATCAGCTGAAAGGTAAAATCAATAATCCAATTATTGATCGGATGTATGGCTGGGCTTATTCGGCTCTAGGCAAAAATACCGAATCGGTAGAAGCGTTAAATCGGTTTATCTCGACTGCTCCTCAAAAGGTAATGTCTGACGACTATAAGTATTTGGGTCGTGCTTATGCTCAATTAGGAACACCAGAAGGTGATTCGCTTAGCATTGCTAATTTAGAAAAGGCGGCTCCAATGGATACAACCGAAAACCTGTATCGGGAAATTGGAGAGCGTTATTACAAAACGAAACGCTATGACAAAGCTGCGACTTACTACGCTAAGACTATTGCAACCGATAAAAAGCCGCAAAACAACGACTTCTTATGGTTAGGTCTTTCCAGCTATCAATATGCACCACGCGTTGGTCGGGATAGCGTAATAGCAGCAACAGATACAGCACAGATTCGCCAGGTAAAACAACAATACTACCTACGGGCTGATTCAGCATTTGCCCAGATGGCACAACGTATTGAAGCTGACGGCAAGAAGTATCCATTAGCTTACTATTACCGTGCGGGTTCTAACTACTACGCTTATCCTAACGACAAAGAAAAAGGAGCCACTTTAGCCACACCGCTCTATGAAAAATTCATTGAGCAGGCTACAGCTCCAGACCCAGCAGATAAAACAGACTATAAGAAATATTTAATTACCTCTTACAAAGCTCTGGCTGGCTTCAGTATTTTAAAGAAAGACGAACCTAAAGCGAAGGAGTATTTTGATAAAGTTCTGGCGCTCGACCCCAATGATGCCGATGTGAAAAAGGCACTGGAAGGGCCCAAACCGGCTCCAGCACCAGCTACTCCAGCTGCCCCTAAAGCTCCTGTAAAAAAGAAAGTCGCCGGTAAATAATGAATATTCTGGCTTGAAAATAAAAAAAGCGTAGGTTTAAAACCTGCGCTTTTTTTATTTTCAAGCATAAAGAGTATGACTATCAATGAATATAGCTATTATTTTTCAGAGCGTATCGTAACTTTGCGGGCGCAATTTTTTGACTACACGACACTACCCCAAAACGCCGATGCTTAACCTTGTACTGTTTGGCCCGCCGGGAGCCGGAAAAGGTACCCAAAGCGAAAAGTTAATTCAGAAGTATAATTTAGTTCATTTGTCGACCGGTGATTTATTGCGTTCGCAGATTGCTGCTGGCACAGAACTGGGTTTACGAGCCAAACAATTAATGGATCAAGGCCTTTTAGTACCCAATGAGGTAGTAATTGGCATGATCGAAAATAAATTACGTGAGAATCAATCGGCTCCAGGTTTTATTTTCGATGGCTTTCCGCGTACTGTACTCCAGGCCGAAGCACTTGATGAATTGTTGAGTCACTATCAAACGCCCATAACAACAATGATTGCTCTGGTCGTTGATGATGAAGAGCTGATTCGTCGCTTGTTAAAGCGGGGCGAAACATCTGGCCGACCTGACGATCAAGACGAAACCACCGCCCGCCGACGGGTAAGTGTGTATAATAAAGAAACTATGCCCGTTGCTGACTACTATAGTCAACAGGGAAAATTTGCGGCCATAGATGGAATCGGTAATATTGAGGATATTTTCCAGTCAATATGCCAAAAAATAGAAGAGAGTCGACCGTGAGGTAACAGCATATTATGGCTTCATCAAACTTTATTGATTACGTAAAAATAAACTGTCGTTCAGGTGCCGGCGGAGCTGGATCAGTCCATTTTCGCCGGGAAAAACACGTACCCAAAGGTGGACCTGATGGGGGCGATGGAGGACGGGGAGGCCACATAATTCTTCGGGGAAATGCTCAGCTATGGACCTTATTACACCTAAAATACCGTAAACACGTTAAAGCAGGAAACGGTGTAGCAGGTGAGGGTGGTCGAAGAACTGGGGCCGAAGGAGAAGATGTAATTCTGGAGGTACCCCTGGGTACTATTGCCCGAGATCCAGAATCGAGTGAAAAGCTGGCCGAAATTACAGAAGATGGGCAGGAAATTATTCTGTTTGCAGGAGGGCGAGGTGGCCTTGGTAACGATCATTTTAAATCATCTACTCAACAGGCACCTTATCATGCGCAAACAGGAGAGCCAGGACGAGAAGAGTGGGTTATACTGGAGTTAAAATTATTAGCTGATGTTGGCTTAGTTGGTTTTCCTAACGCAGGTAAATCGACTCTCTTATCTGTCTTATCAGCGGCTAAACCTGAAATTGCCGATTACCCGTTTACAACCCTTGTCCCCAATTTGGGGGTCGTAGCGTATAGAGATTATAAGTCATTTGTAATGGCTGATATTCCAGGTATCATTGAAGGTGCCTCTCAAGGGAAAGGACTGGGGCTACGGTTTCTGCGTCATATTGAACGAAACTCGATACTTCTTTTCTTAATTCCGTCTAATACTGAAGACGTTCGTCAGGAGTACAATACCTTATTGAATGAACTGCGCGAGTTTAATCCTGAATTGATGGATAAAACTCGGATTCTGGCCATCACCAAAACCGATTTGGTTGACGATGAAGCACTGGAAAGAATCAAAAACAATGTTCCTAAAAAAGTCCCTGTAGCTTATATATCCTCGGTTAGTCAACGAGGCTTGGATGAATTGAAAGATCTTATTTGGCACAATCTGACGACTGTTGAACCAGTCTGATACTCCATGATCGGCCCATCTGTACCCATCAGTTTGGCTGTTTTTAATTATTATGAACTCTTTTCTTAAGATTTGTGGTACGGCGTTTCTGCTGTTTATATCTTTTGGAATAAACGCACAAATTCAGGTTTCATTTCCTACAACCCGAGCCGTTCTTCAGCGAAATAATTCAAATCAGGCGACTATTCGAATTACAGGCTACTACACGTCGGTGGTCACGCGCATTGAAGCCCGCTTACAAGCAAGAGATGGACAGGGTACATCAACAGATTGGCAGGCAATCCAGACCGCGCCATCAGGGGGTGTATTTACTGGTGATTTAACAGGAATCGGTGGTTGGTACAATCTTGATGTTCGAGGGATGAATGGCGATCAACAGGTAGGAAATATAACTACCGTTGAGCGCGTCGGAATAGGTGAAGTGTTCATTGTAGCGGGCCAATCTAACGCGCAGGGTGTTCACCAGAACGCCCCTAATCCTCAGAATGACCGAGTCAACTGCGTAAATTATCAGTATCCAAAAGATGGTTTTCCCAATGACCCCCCAACCCCTGTTTTTACAATGTTGGACAACACCCAAGGCTTCACAATCGCGCCTTTGGGAGTTGGAAGTTGGTGCTGGGGCCAGTTAGGAGATATTTTAGTTAAACGCTTGAATGTGCCTGTCCTATTTTTTAATACCGCATTTTCGGGTACAGCAGTTAGAAACTGGCGCGAAAGTGCACCTGATGGCGGAACAGCTTATGGCCTTTATAATGGGGATGCTTACCCCCCACGACAGCCTTATATTAACCTTAAAATTGCACTTCAATTTTACGCAAACATGTTGGGTGTACGTTCTGTCCTTTGGCATCAGGGAGAGACGGATAACATTTTCAGTACACCCACCAGTTCATACGTCAATGATTTAAAATTTGTCATTAATCAGGCTCGCCAGGATTATAATAGAAATATGGCCTGGGTGGTAGCCCGTGTTAGTTACGGCGATATGATTGGTGTAAATTCGTCTATTATTGCGGCACAGAACCAGGTTATTAGTTCAACACCAAATGTATATGCAGGCCCTAATACGGATGTCATTCAGGTGCCGCGCAAACGTGATCCGCTGAATGATCCAGAAGGACTACATTTCGATTATAATGGGCTTGTCGATGTAGCTAATGCCTGGAATGCAAGTTTAACTGACTCATTTTTTCAGAATGCGACGCCTGTTAGCGCAGCGTTAGCGCCTACGGTATCAGTGGCCTGTGCGGGTAATAATACCTTAAAATTGACTGTTAATGGTAACTATTCAACAGTGCAGTGGGAGTCAGGAGAATCCGGCAATACAATTACAAAAGGAGCAGGTACATACAAAGCTAAAATTAAAGACAATCTGGGGAATACATTCTTCTCGGGGCAAATACATGTATCGGATGCTCCAGTGGCTTCAGTTGTCGACAATCGTTTACCGTCGGTATGTATTGGCAGTAGTTTAGCGTTAACTAGTAGTTATGATAATGTAACCTGGTTAAATCAGTCAACCAATGCAACTGTTGCTACAACACGGGCTCTCTCTACCACTTCAGCGGGCAATTATTACGTCCGTTATCGAGATGTTAGTGGTTGCGACTTTACCTCTAATGTCCTTAACGTAACCGTAAACCCTCTTCCTGCTACGCCTACAATTACAAATGACAAATCCACTACCTTTTGCTTTGGCGACAATACAGCACTACGGGCTAGTAGTGATAATGTTCAGTATAATTGGAGTGATGGTCAAAAAAATAAAATCGTCAATATTGGCTCATCAGGTTCTTATTTTCTGACGGTAACTGATCAGAATGGCTGTACGTCGGCAACGTCAAATACGATTATTGTAACCGCAAATCCTGTTCCTGCAAAGCCTGTGATTACAACCAATGGACCAACGACCTTTTGTGCCGATCGTACAATTACCTTAACGGCTCCACAAGAAACGGCTTATCAATGGACGAATGGCCAGACAACTCAAAGCATCACGCTAAATCAATCAGGTACTTTCTCTGTCCGCACCCGGAACCAATATGGTTGTACATCCGAACAATCTGATGTCCTTACAATCAAAGTAAATCCTTTACCAGCTATACCGTCTATCTCTGCAATCGGAGCGACTACCTTTTGCGATGGAAATCAGGTGTCTTTAGTTGCCGATAGCCCATACGATGTTATCTGGTCAAGTGGACAACAGAATAAAGCAATTACAATTGGTACCTCGGGGAATTATGCAGCCCAAGCTGTTGATGTTAATGGCTGCTTATCGCCCTATTCTTCTTCTATTACGGTAAAAGCTAATCCATTACCAGCTACTCCTACCATTTTAGCGAGTCCATCGCCTGTCATTTGTGAAGGAGACCAGGTTACATTACGTGTGGATGGTAATTATACTGTTTTCTGGAGTACTGGCGATTCTACTCAACGAATCATAACCTCGAAAGCGGGCATTTATACAGCTAAGGTGCGCGATGCAAATGGTTGTATATCGGCACAATCGGGATCAACAACCGTTGAATTAAGAGCACTTCCAGCTCCGCCAACGGTGAATATTGTTGGGACTTATACATTGGAGGCTGTTAGCTCGTCAAATGGAACGCTATTTCGCTGGCGCCGTGATAGTGATTCATTAACCACTCAAACAGCGATCATTAAAGCGAATAAATCAGGCAATTATACAGCACGTTCATCCGCTGTTTATTCCCAAACGTTGGTCTGTTATTCAATTCCATCAACCCCAATTTCGTTTTCGATTGATGCGAATAATAAAGGACTAAGCGTTTATCCAAACCCAAACCCCGATAAAATTCTAACCATTGAGACCTTGGAGAATCTAACAAACGCTACCGTTACGGTTTATACCCTCACAGGTCAACAGGTTTTATCAACCAACGTTCCCTCCTTTGTAGACCGGCAACGGCTTACCTTAACAGGCATGCCGTCAGGCTCTTATATTTTACGCGTTCAGGCTTCTGACTTTGATGTTTCCAAGCGAATTATCCTTGGATTGTAATATTAATGCTGTCATGACCGTTCAATCATAGAAAGTAGCCTTAAATTTGCATTTTACCGGGAAGGCCTTCTGGTAAATAAAGTGTGCTCAACTTTAGAGCGGTCTGATTTTTGCACCATCTATTGATTGACCTATAATGCATACTAATTGACATTTTAGGCATAGAACGGGTTATTGATAGATATCAAATGAACAAAATTTATTTTTCAGTATATCTGATACTGTTAGTACTGACTATACTAAGTCTGGAGGTAACAGCCCAGACTAACAGTCAAGTGCTAAAAATTACCTATCCAGAGAGTAGGGCTGTATTTCAACGTGAAAACGATAACACAAGTACCATCTATTTGTCGGGTAGCCTTTATCAGCCCGTCGATAGTATTCAAGCTCGTGTACAGGCCGAAGAAACTGGCCAAGGCCTAAATACTGATTGGGCTACAATTCAACGAAATCCACAGGGCGGCTTTTTTCAAGGCTCCATACGGGCTAAAGGAGGTTGGTATCGCTTAGAAGTCCAAGCCTTCGTTAAGGGAGTAATTGTTAGTTCTGACGTTGTTCGTAAAGTTGGTATTGGTGAAGTGTTCATTATTACGGGCCAATCAAACGCACAGGGTTTTCAAGACTATGGGGCTTTGGGTGCCGGCGACGATCGGGTTAATTGCATAACCTATAATAATATAACCACAAATTCGCTGGCAGATCCACCAACCCCATCTTTTCAACAACTTAGTGCCACATCAATTATTGGCCCACGAGGTCAAAGTGCATGGTGTTGGGGAGCCCTAGGTGATCTGATTGTAAAGCAGTATGGTGTTCCTGTTCTATTTATTAATACTGCTTGGGCCGGAACAGTGATTAAAAACTGGCATGACAGCGCTGATGGCGTACAGGCTAAAAACATTTTTGCCCTCGGTACTCCTGATGAAAATTATCCTACAGGCATGCCCTACGCCAATTTAGTAATTGCTCTTCGTTATTACTGCTCACTTCAGGGTTTGCGGGCCGTATTGTGGCAACAGGGCGAAACCGATAACGTTCCGCTACATTCTACCCGAAAAGACTATTCAGATAATATGCAGTATATTATCAATAAAACACGGGCTGATACAGAGCGTTATCCGGCCTGGGTTCTGGCAAGATCATCTTACAATGACGGCCAGGTAAGCCAGGATATTATTCAGGCACAGAACGATGTTATTAATACCTACAATAACAACGTTTTTGCGGGTCCTTTTACGGACAATATTCAAATTCCTCGCTTTGACGCTGTTCACTTTGGCAACCGTCCGACCAATAATCCAGGCGATAAAGGACTTAATGATTTGGCACAAGCCTGGTTTTCCAGTCTAAACTCGGTCTTTTTTGCCAGTTCCAGGCCATTACCTCCTCTACCACAACCAGCTATTGCCGTTACATGTGGCGCTACAAACGGTAATCTGACACTTAGTTTGCCTAATTCATATAAATCTTATACCTGGAATTCTGGTCAATCGACACAAACGATTACTATTAATCAACCAGGTGTTTACCGGGCGGTGTTAAAAGATAAGGTAGGCAATACTTATTTATCACCCGCTATTGATGTACAAACTCCAATTGTACCAGCTACGCCAACCATTTCGCTTGCCAGTAAACCGGGTGTAATTGTTGATAATCAACAGCAGGTATGCGCTGATTCAACGTTGTCGCTCCTTGCGAATACCTCAGCAAACAGCACAGGTCTATGGAGCTTCAGCACGACTACTACAATAAGTAAAACAATTGCCCTAAATAAAAGTGGCAATTACACGCTTCAGGCAGTCAACGTATATGGTTGTAAATCGTCTCAACCAGCTACTATCACACTGACGGTACGTCCTAAAGTCCCAACCCCTACCATTGAGCAAGTTGGTGCTTATAGTTTGCAAGCTGTATTACCTACTCCTTCTGGAGGGCAGGTTGATCTATTTGATTGGCAACGAGCTGGCGGAGAGATACTTCCCCAAACCAGTGCAGTTGTAAAAGTTGTTGTCTCGGCTAATTATTCAGCCCGTACGAAAACAACCTTCGCACTTTCCAGTAACAATACAATAACCTGTTACTCCGATTATAGCGCGCCCAAAGCGTTTACGTTCGACCAGTCAAACGGGGGTTTAAGTATTTATCCGAATCCATCAACTACGGGAACAATCACCGTTGAAACCATTGAGAATTTGAAGAATGCCGACATTCGATGTATTCTCATTGAGCGGACAAAAACTTTTCTCAACCCAGGTTCCTGTTCTGGATGAACGTAAAGCGATTGATCTAACTGGGTTAGCACAGGGAGTTTACTTGGTCAGAGTACGCTCGGCAGGCTTTGATATATCCAGACGTATCATTATCAATCGATAAGCACTTTTACTCGTTTTATAGTTAAAGCCTCTCCTAATCGGGAGGCTTTAACTATTTTCTAATAGTTGAGTCTCCGCGTCAGGCATTGGTAAAACAAGCCATTGTTGTATATTTGACACATATTTGGTGTAGTGTTACATAGACTTTCTATCGTGTGTCTATCTGTTTTATCGCTACATTTGCGCAGGTCTTCTCAACTCATTAGTATGAACACAACCTATGTTCCGGCCGATTACCTGCCGGTGCTTATCCAGCTTGGTTTAGCTCTTGGTTTCATCGTAACAACAATGGTTGCTACTCATGCCCTCGGACCAAAGCGTCACAGCCAGAAAAAGGATGATCCATTCGAGTGCGGTATTCCTGTTCAGGGCGATGCACGTACCCCAATCTCCATCAAATATTTTCTGATTGCCATCTTGTTTGTCTTGTTCGATGTAGAAGTAATCTTCTTATATCCCTGGGCCGTTAATTTTAAAGGCTTAGGCATGGCAGGCTTTATTGAGATGGTGCTCTTTATGGGTCTCCTTCTGGCTGGCTTTTATTACATCATCCGGAAGGGAGTTCTCAAGTGGGAATAGACCACAATAAATGAATTTTAGAACATATTTATTCGTTGTTATACTAACTAACTACAACGTTTTTTTATGGCAACAGACATAAAGCTGGCCGAATCTCCTGCGAGTTATGATGGCCCAGGTTTCTCGGCAACTTCATTCGATAAAATAATTGGACTGGCCCGGGCAAATTCGCTCTGGCCGTTACCGTTCGCAACTTCCTGCTGTGGCATCGAGTTTATGTCGACCATGGCTTCTCACTACGATTTAGGTCGTTTTGGAGCGGAACGCCCTAGCTTTTCTCCTCGTCAGGCAGATATGTTGCTAGTGGCAGGTACGATTGCCAAAAAGATGGGCCCTATCGTGAAGCAGGTTTATCTACAAATGGCTGAGCCTCGCTGGGTTATTGCCATTGGTGCCTGTGCGTCGAGTGGTGGCATATTCGATACGTACAGTGTGTTGCAGGGTATTGATCGCATTATTCCAGTCGACGTTTACGTGCCAGGTTGCCCACCTCGCCCAGAACAGATTCTGGACGGCGTATTGCAGGTGCAGGAACTAGCCCGAAATGAATCGTTGCGCCGACGCAATACCGAAGAGTATCAGCATTTACTGAATTCATATAGCATTCAATAAATAGCGGGTTCGTGAAAGACAACTGAACGATTGGTTGGTCTATCTCATTGAATTGCTTTTTCACTCATTCACCAATTGACAATGCTGACCAACGAAGAAGTTGCGCAGACAATTATCAACCAGTTTGGCGAGGCCGTTACGGATTTCGATGATCCGTATGACTTACTGACCTGCTCTACCAGTCGCGATCAGATCGTTCCCCTAATAACTTACCTGAAAGGTCATCAGACTTTCCAGTTTGGTTTTCTGACCGACATTACCGCAATCCACTATCCCGATTCAGTTGGCAAAGAGTTTTGTGTTGTCTACCATATTCATAGCCTAATCAATAATTTCCGGTTACGAATTAAGGTTTATTTGACAGCAGAAGATGTTCACATTCCGACAATGACCCCGCTTTTCGCCAGTGCGAACTGGATGGAGCGTGAAACATTTGACCTGTTTGGTATTATCTTCGATGGTCATCCAGATTTGCGCCGGATCTTGAACATGGAAGAAATGGATTACTATCCAATGCGTAAAGAGTACCCACTCGAAGACGGCACACGGGAAGATAAAATTGATGCATTGTTTGGACGATAAATAATGAGTGGATGAGTGAATGAGTGAACGAGCGAAATCCATACGCCAGCCACTTATTCACTCTTTCGCTCTTTCGCTCTTTTAATATGGTTTCTGAAGAACTCGATATAGCGAATAAAAATCTGCCTGCCGAGCAAGGTCCGGTTCAATATGTTAATGAACTGACCACGCTTAACCTCGGTCCTACGCACCCAGCTACACACGGTATTTTCCAGAATGTCCTGCAAATGGATGGGGAGAAAATTGTGTCGGGAGAGCAAACGATTGGGTATATCCACCGGGCATTTGAAAAAATTGCCGAACGTCGGCCATTCTATCAGATCACAACCCTTACCGACCGGATGAACTACTGTTCATCACCCATTAACAACATGGGTTGGCATATGACGGTCGAGAAGTTGCTGGGCATCGATATTCCTAAGCGGGCGCAGTACATCCGCGTTATTCTGATGGAATTGGCCCGTCTGGCCGACCATCTCATTTGTAACGGAATTCTGGGGGTGGATACAGGCGCTTTTACGGGCTTCCTGTACATCTATCAGGAACGGGAAAATATCTACGAAATCTACGAAGAAGTTTGTGGAGCCCGCTTAACCACCAATATGGGTCGTATTGGCGGTATGGAGCGTGACCTCTCTCCTACTGCCATTCGTAAGATCAAGGAATTGCTGGTTCGTTTTCCAAAGGTGCTGACCGAGTTCGAAAATCTGTTCAATCGTAACCGAATCTTTATGGATCGGGTTATTGGCGTTGGTGGAATTTCGGCGGAGCGGGCCTTGAGTTATGGATTCACGGGGCCAAACCTACGGGCTGCCGGTGTCGATTACGACGTTCGGGTGATGAATCCGTATTCGTCGTACCAGGATTTCGAGTTCGACATTCCGGTTGGTCAAAGTGGCGACACCTACGACCGTTTCATGGTTCGGAACGAGGAGATGTGGCAGAGCTTACGCATTATTCAGCAAGCTATGGACAACCTTCCCGAAGGTCCTTACTATGCCGATGCTCCACAATACTACCTGCCTCCGAAACAGGAAGTTTATAAAAACATGGAAGCCCTCATTTATCACTTCAAGATTGTGATGGGTGAAATCGACGCACCCGTTGGTGAGGTGTATCATGCTGTAGAAGGCGGAAATGGTGAGCTAGGTTTTTATCTAATCAGCGATGGTGGTCGTGCTCCTTACCGGTTACACTTCCGCCGTCCGTGCTTTATTTATTATCAGGCATACCCAGAAATGTGCAAAGGTCTGACCTTGTCAGATGCCATTGTCATTATGAGTAGCATGAACGTAATTGCTGGCGAGTTAGACGCGTAGTAATGGCCATTAAGTTTCGTGAGATCGTTCGTCTGATTGAAGAAGATGGATGGTATCAGGTTCGGCAACGAGGTAGCCACCGTCAATTCAAGCACACTAGTAAAACAGGTTTAGTGACAATAGCGTACCATAGTTTGAATGACTCTGTTCCCTCAGGAACGTTGAGTAGTATTTATAAACAGGCGCAGATTGAACGATGAAAAAGTATTTGGTCATTATCGAGAAATCCGATACAGGTTACGGTGCTTATGTCCCTGATTTACCGGGGTGTGTAGCAACCGCACCGACCAAAGATGAAGTCGAGCGTTTGATTTATGAAGGAATCCAATTTCACATTGAAGGTTTAGAATTGGAAGGTCTGTCTATTCCTGTAGCCAGTTCAGAAGCCGAAACAATGGTTTTTGCAGATTAAACACATGACGACAGAGACAAATAACCCCTCCGTACAGTTTACGCCCGAACGATTAGAGAAGGCAAAAGAAATTATTGCCCGCTATCCCGAAGGCAAACAGAAGTCCGCGCTATTACCCTTATTGCACGTGTTGCAGGAGCAGGAAGGCTGGACGAGTCCTGAAGGTATGGATTATGTAGCTAGAATGCTTGACATCCAACCGATTGAAGTATACGAGGTGGCATCGTTTTACACCATGTATCACTTAAACCCGGTTGGCAAGCACGTTATCGAATACTGCCGCACGGGTCCTTGCTGTCTGATGGGTGGTGAAGAAGTATACGCTCACCTGAAACAACGGCTTAGTATTGATACTGGTCAAACGACTGTGGATGGTCAGTTTACCCTTAAAGAAGTAGAATGTCTGGCAGCTTGTGGTATGGGTCCCGTGTTTCAGATTCGGGAGAAATATTACATGCATCTCACCAACGAGCGCGTGGACGAAATCATTGACGAACTGTCGAAATAACCTTCCTCATGGCTATCAAGATTTTAACTGAACATATCAACGTTCCTGGTATCGAAACTTTCGACGTATACCGGAAGCAAGGTGGTTATACAGCTGTCGAAAAGGCATTGAAGACGTTGACGCCTGAGTCTATTGTCGAAGAAGTAAAAAAAGCGGGTGTTCGGGGCCGGGGTGGTGCTGGCTTCCCTATGGGGATGAAATGGAGCTTTCTGGCGAAACCAGAAGGTGTTCCCCGTTACCTCGTTTGTAATGCCGACGAATCAGAGCCGGGTACGTTCAAGGATCACTATTTAATGAAGAATATCCCTCACTTGCTTATTGAGGGAATGATTATTTCATCGTTTGCACTGGGCGCCAACAAGTCGTTCATCTACGTACGCGGTGAATTGATGTACGTGATTCATATCCTCGAAAAAGCCATTGCCGAAGCGAAAGCAAAAGGCTTTTTGGGTAAAAATATTCTTGGTAGCGGCTACGACCTCGAACTGGTTGTACAACCAGGCGGAGGAGCGTATATCTGTGGTGAAGAAACGGCGTTGCTCGAGTCATTGGAAGGCAAACGTGGTAACCCACGGAATAAGCCGCCATTTCCAGCCGTAAAAGGCTTATATCAAAGTCCAACAGTAGTTAATAACGTTGAATCCATCGCCACAACACCGTGGATTATCAATAATGGTGGAGAGGCTTACGCAGGCATTGGCATTGGACGCAGCACAGGAACGAAACTGATTTCAGCGTCTGGCCATATCAACAAACCTGGTGTTTATGAAATCGAACTCGGCGTTCCGGTCGAAGATTTTATTTATGCCGATGAATGGTGCGGTGGTATTCGTCCGGGCCATAAATTCAAAGCCTTGGTAGCGGGTGGATCATCCGTCCCCATTCTGCCAGCTAACTTAGCGTTAACACTGGCGAATGGCGAGAAACGGCTGATGTCGTACGAATCGCTCTCAGATGGTGGTTTCGCTACAGGTACGATGCTCGGCTCCGGTGGTTTTATCCTCTTCGACGAAACATCCTGTATTGTTCGGAACACCTGGAATTTCTCTCGCTTCTATCATCACGAATCCTGTGGCCAATGTAGTCCTTGCCGGGAAGGAACGGGTTGGATGGAGAAAGTTCTGCACCGGATCGAATACGGTCACGGTCATCAGCAGGATATCGATCTTCTTGTTGACGTATCCAAAAAGATTGAAGGAAATACAATTTGCCCGCTTGGCGATGCGGCTGCCTGGCCTGTTGCCAGTGCGATTCGTCATTTCCGGGATGAATTCCAGTGGCATATCGATCACCCATCCGAAGCCACTCAACCAGGAGCGGTTTATCGGGGCGAAATGGCATTGGTGTAACGCGGCTGGAAAGCCGTGCAATTATTTTAACCGAGTTGCGGCTTTCCAGCCGCATTACGATATATGGAAGACGTAAAGCCGCAATTACTAAAAGTCACGATTGACGGAATAGAAGTTGAAGTTGAGCCCGGTACGACCATTTTGCAGGCCGCCCGTAAAATTGGTCCGGCAGTAGCTCCTCCGGCCATGTGCTACTATCAGCCCTTAAAAGGTAGCGGTGGCAAATGCCGGGCCTGTCTGGTTCGGGTAGCTGCTGGTTCAGCCAAAGACCCACGTCCAATGCCTAAATTGGTAGCTTCCTGTCTGACAGCTGTGCAGGATGGTATGGTGGTCGAGAACGAAACAAGTCCGCAGGTAATTGATGCCCGGAATGGCGTTGTTGAGTTCCTGTTGCTGAATCACCCACTCGATTGCCCCGTTTGCGATCAGGCTGGCGAGTGCGATCTGCAAAATTTTGCCTTCGATCACGGCAAATCGACAACTCGTTACGAAGAGGATCGCCGGACGTTTGAGAAGAAAGACATTGGCCCGTATATTCAGCTACACATGACGCGTTGCATTCTGTGCTACCGTTGCGTGTACACTGCCGACCAAATCACGAACAAGCGTGTTCATGGTGTATTAGGCCGGGGCGATGCCTCTGAAATTGGGACGTACATCGAGAAAGCAATCGACAATGATTTCTCAGGTAACGTTATCGATGTATGCCCAGTCGGTGCCTTGACGGACAAAACCTACCGGTTCAAAAACCGCGTATGGTTTTCGAAACCTGTTGATGCGCACCGCGATTGCCCAACCTGCTCGGGCAAGGTTACGCTCTGGTACCGAGGTGAAGATGTGATCCGGGTAACCGCTCGTAAAAATGAGTGGGGCGAAGTATTGGAGTTTATCTGCAACACTTGCCGATTCGACAAAAAGAAAACCAGCGACTGGACGATTGAAGGCCCAACCAAAATCTCCCGGAGTTCAGTTATTTCGGCAAATAAATATCGGGCCGATACGATCAAACCAAGCTTTGGGCAGCGCTTAGCGGCTGCTGAATATAAGCCCATTCACGATGAACGTGATACGTCGCAACTGGACATTAAGCAATTAGCACCAGAACGTTTTGCGAAAGTACTGCCATCGGCAATGGAGCCAGAACCTTGATAAGTTACGAAGTTGTAGAGTTCTAAAGTTGTAGAGTTACTCTCTAAGCTTTAAAACTTTACGACTTTATAACTCTACAATTTTATAACTGAGAAAATGGACTTAACCGTATTACTCGTTAAAGGACTAATTATCCTTATCATTTTTGCGATAACGCTGGGTATTGCCGCCTACTCTACCTATGGAGAACGGAAGGTGGCTGCTTTTTTGCAGGATCGCATTGGCCCAAACCGAGCTGGTCCCTGGGGTTTATTGCAACCCCTGGCCGATGGCGGTAAAATGTTCTTCAAAGAAGATTTTATCCCTTCTCAAGCCAGTAAATGGCTCTTTATTCTGGGACCATGCTTAGCCATGTTGACCGCTCTAATGTCGAGCGCCGTCATTCCATTTGGGGATACCATTAAATTTGGTAACTATGCAATTCCGATTCAGGCGATCGAAATCAACATTGGTGTCTTATACATCTTCGGCGTTGTTTCGTTAGGTGTTTACGGCATCATGGTGGGTGGCTGGGCTTCTAATAACAAGTTTTCCTTGCTAGGAGCTATTCGGGCGGCATCGCAAAATATTAGCTACGAAATTGCGTTGGGTCTGTCCCTCATTGCCATTCTGATGATGAGCGGTTCACTGTCACTGACCGCTATTATCAATGAGCAGGCAACCTTTTTTGAGTGGAATATTTTCACCCAACCCCTAGGCTTTGTTATTTTCCTGACCTGCGCCTTCGCCGAGTGTAATCGTACTCCTTTCGATTTACCAGAGTGTGAAACCGAACTTGTTGGTGGTTACCACACCGAATACAGTTCGATGAAACTGGGCTTTTATTTATTCGCCGAATACATCAATATGTTTGTTTCATCGGCCTTTATTTCAGCGCTGTATTTTGGCGGTTTCCACTACCCATTTATGAACGAAATTGGTCAGGCACTCGAAAAATCGCTGGGCGCTATAACCGGTCATAATGTGGCAACAGCCATTGGCGTGGCCGCTTACTTTGGCAAGATTTTGTTCTTCATTTTCTTCTTTATGTGGGTTCGTTGGACAGTTCCACGTTTCCGCTATGATCAGTTGATGAATCTGGGCTGGAAAACATTTATCCCATTAGCTATTCTTAATGTGGTAATAACCGGTGCTGGTTTGCTTTATAATTTCAAATACGCAACCTGGCTGATTGCCATCGTAATGATCGTACTGGCGGTTTCATCCATGTCTCGCGCACCTAAACGGGAAATTGTACCACAAAGGGGTTAATCGGTTTATAGCTGTAGTCCGAAGTTGATTATAACTACAAACGCCTTACTATTATGCAATTAACAAACCGCTCTAAGCAGGTTAGCAATAAAGAAATGACGCTGGCAGAGAAAATGTATCTGCCAGCCGTTATTAGTGGTCTGGCCATTACAATCCGCCACTTTTTCCGCAAGAAGCCGACTATTCAATACCCAGAAGTAAAAAAATACCTGGGGCCAATTTACCGGGGTCATCACATTCTGAAACGGGATGAACAGGGTCGCGAGCGTTGTACCGCTTGTGGCTTGTGTGCAGTAGCCTGCCCAGCCGAAGCGATTTCGATGGTAGCGGCAGAACGCAAAAAGGGCGAAGAAGGCTTATATCGGGAAGAGAAATACGCAGCGGTATATGAAATCAACATGCTGCGTTGCATTTTTTGCGGATTATGCGAAGAGGCTTGTCCTAAACAGGCTGTTTACCTCCGACATGACAAAATGGTGCCTGTTTTTCAGGAGCGGGACGAAGTAATTTACGGTAAAGACCGGCTGGTTGAAAAGATGGATGACCGCTATATTCGTGCGAATAATTCTGAAGTAAAAACTACGCCAACCGAACCCAGTCTAACGCGAGCCGCCACCTAGTAAAACTGTCACTCACTGTCAGGAACAGTCAACATTTGTCAGGTATTGCCAATAGTGGGTACCTGACGAATGTTGGCAATTACTGACCCCAATTGACAATTTCTGACCATTGATTATGACTGAAATACTTACCTTTTTTAAAACGCTTACGCCCACTGGCTATCTGTTTCTTCTACTAACAGCCCTGACTCTGTTTAGTGCTATTGGTGTTGTTACGGCGCGTAACCCAATTTATAGCGTTCTGGCTTTAATTGCGACCTTCTTTTGCCTATCGGGCCATTATATTCTTCTGAATGCTCAGTTTTTGGCGGCAGTCAATATTATCGTCTATGCAGGGGCGATTATGGTCTTATTCCTGTTCACGATCATGTTCCTCAATCTTCGGAAAGAAGATGAAGAGTCAAAGACAAACCTGACCAAAATGATATCTGTGGTCGTTGGGGGGGGTGTTAATGGTTATGCTTATTACCATTTTCCGGGCTAAAAGTGCTCAGGTTCCTACGGTTAATGGGGTTACATTTAATGGTAAAACGGGCTTGGTTGAGAACTTAGGGAAATTGTTGTACAGCGACTATATTTTACCATTTGAGCTGGCCTCTATCCTATTCATCATCGCGATGGTCGGAGCTGTTATGCTTGGCAAGCGGGAAGCTGGTGATCGTCATTTCTGACCACTGATTTATGTGATTTTTTGATTGACTTTGATTAGGTATAAGCCGCTCAATGAGCGGCTTATTTTGTTTGTGGAGTATGAATAAGCGTTAGGTGCTTTATATCCCAAGGGAATAACTTTGCTTACACTTTCTCTATCTATTCTATGTTACGATTCTTGCTATTTTTCTGGGTTCTTGGACTGGGTACAGTATTAGCCCAAAAGCCACTATTAACTGATTCTATTTTAATAGAAAGTCATTATCGGGTCTTTCATTTTATAAAACCAGCAAAGGCGAATTCGTCGTTAATTTTCATCCTGCACGGTTCAGGAGGAAATGGCGAAGGAGCCCAGAAAGGAGCCGACAAACTGGAAGAAAAAGCAGATACTGAGAATTTACTGCTGGTCTACCCGGACGGCTACAAACGCTATTGGAATGAATGTCGTAAAACGGCAAACTCCATAGCCAATAAGGAAGATATAAACGAAAACGCCTTCTTTGGTCAAATGATCAGCTATTTCACGGAGAAATACCAGATTAATCCAAAACAGGTATTTGCCGTTGGTACATCTGGGGGCGGGCATATGGCTTATAAGCTTGCCCTGACGATGCCCGAAAAATTTCGGGCGATAACGGCTCTGATTGCTAATCTCCCTGACACAAATAACCTGGATTGTCCCGAGAAAAGAATTGCGATTCCCGTAATGATTGTAAATGGTACAGCCGATCAAACGAACCCCTATGAAGGTGGGGAAGTAATAACCGGGACTATCAGTATGGGTCTTGTTCGTTCCACTGAGCGTACATTCCATTATTGGGCAGACTTAGCGGGCTACAAAAAACAGCCTCTCAAAGAGTTATTGCCCGATACAGACCCCAATGATCATAAAACAATTGAGCGATATACATACAAAGAAAAAGGCAAACCAGAAGTTACCTTATTAAAAGTCATTGGTGGTAAACACGACTACCCGAATGACATCAACGTCTACCTGGAAGCCTGGAGTTTTTTCAAAAGGCAACTTACCCCCTAGTGTGCCATTGCAGTTTTCAAAGAAAAATAGTATGCTTGCATAATAATTTATTGCTACGGCAATTAATCAGCTATAAAATCGGTTATCCTAGTAATTTCCTGCTTAACCAGTAAATAACATTGCTTTTATGGACGCATACATTGTAGCCGGTTACCGTACAGCAGTGGGAAAAGCCCCACGCGGAGGTCTCCGTTTCACCCGCCCCGACGATATGGCGGCTGAAGTAATCAAGCATTTATTAAGTCAGGTACCTAACCTTGATCCAGCTCGCGTTGAAGACCTTATTGTAGGAAATGCCGTGCCTGAAGCCGAGCAGGGCATGCAAATTGCCCGATATATTGCGCTGCTTTCGCTGCCCAATAGTGTGCCCGGCATGACTATAAACCGGTATTGTGGTTCGGGATTGGAAGCCATTGCCATTGCATCGGCTAAAATCCACGCAGGTTTGGCCGATTGTATCATTGCCGGAGGCACAGAATCTATGTCGCTAGTACCCGTAATGGGCTGGAAAACAGCGTTGAACTACGAAATTGCCAAAGCACATCCTGACTATTATATTGGTATGGGTCTCACGGCAGAACAAGTAGCTCAACAGTTCAAGATCAGCCGGGATGCACAGGACGAATTTGCATTTGAATCACATCAGAAAGCATTAGCAGCCCAGAAAGAAGGGAAATTTACAGATGAGATCGTTCCGATCAAGGTAAACGAAACCTATTTCGATGCCGAAAGTAATAAGAAGAAAACACGCGAGTGGACCGTCTCGCAAGATGAAGGCCCACGTAAAGATACCAGCGCTGAAGGTCTGGCTAAGTTAAAGCCTGTATTTGCGGCTGGTGGTTCAGTAACGGCAGGTAACTCATCGCAAACATCCGACGGAGCTGCTTTCGTGGTTGTTATGTCGGAACGATTGGTTAATGAACTGAATTTGAAACCGGTTGCCCGAATGGTCTCTTATGCCACGGCTGGGGTTGAACCTAAAATTATGGGTATCGGGCCAGTGGCTGCTATTCCCATTGCACTCAAAAAATCGGGTTTGAAACAAGATGACATTGACCTGATTGAATTAAACGAAGCCTTTGCAGCCCAATCCCTAGCGGTTATTCAGGAATTAGGCCTCGACCGAAGTAAGATCAACCCGAATGGTGGAGCAATCGCTTTGGGACACGCCCTTGGCTCTACGGGTGCCCGATTATCAGTACAACTGCTGAACGAAATGCGCCGTCGTGATCAGAAATATGGAATGGTATCGGCCTGCGTAGGCGGTGGTCAGGGCGTAGCCGGAATTTTTGAGCGGCTGAATTAATTAGAAATTTTACCACAGATACATAGTTGTAAAACTCTAGCCGAATGTAGTCCTACATTCGGCTTTTTTATTTCCAAATCAATAATATCTGGCCAACCTCAATCACATATTTTTTCAGGTCATTCCAACGCACCAAATCCTTGACCTGTACTTTATTCAGGAGTGCAATTCGATAGAGCGTCTCTCCAGTATGAACCGTATAAAAAATGGCGTTTCTTGTCAATGGAGTAAGTTGTCTTTTTACAATTGTTTTTCGTTTATAGATTGGCTTACTAACGATTACTTGTTGTTGTGTACTAACACCTACAATAAGCCTTTGACCTATTCTAAGCGGAATACGTTCCGACAGCTTGTTCCAGTCATAAAGTTGATTAACCGTAACTCCATATAAACGGGAAATAGCATAGTACGTTTGTCCAGGGGTAACAACGTGTTGCTTTGTGGTCACTGGAACCGCAGTTGGAGCTACATCTAATAGAATAAGTGTATCATCATCTACTGTCTGTAGACGGTCATCTGCAATTACCAAGCTGTCCTTGACTATTGAAGGCTTAGGCAGTATCTTAATCTCATCAGGTTGCTTTTGTAAAGAGTCCTGGTAGGGCATTAGGGGTTTGGCCCTGGCAATGATAGGTTCCTCAGGAGGCAATTGTATGTACTCTATAGGCTGACTAGTTGGCCGTTTCGTTTGCAACCACACAATCCGGCCTGGCTGAAGCTTCTGCGTAGCGGTCATGTGATTGTATTTCAGAAGTGATTTTAGTCGAATGCCGTACCTATTTGATATTTCTAACAAAGTCTGATTTTTCTGCGTAACATGAAATGGAATTTTACCCCGTTTAGCTTTCGTTTGAAGATAATAGACCTCGCCAGGTCGAATGGCACTATTATCAACGCTTAAGTCATTGTATTTAAGAAAGTTACCAACCGTAATATTTCCATAGAATGCCAATGTAATTATATTGTCACAATTCTGGGCCTGCACGCCATGTCGCTCGTTTATCGTATAAAAAACGACATCTGATCGCAACTTATCTGATTTGTCTTTTACCTTAACCAACACGGGGAAAGCGCTAGATGGCTGACGTAATTTATCATTTCTAGACTCTGATGTAGCCAATAGCTGTACTCTCGAAAATTCTTCAGATGTTACCTGTACAAGTATAGAGTATTCTTTATTGGTTGGTATATAAGTCGTTTTTAACCACCTATTGAGAGGTCTTACTTGGTCTTCAGTGATTTGTAAACGCTCAGCGATGGCATTAAGCGTTTGCCCTTCTCCATTTGGATAGGTGTATAGTATATAGTTGACTGAAGGACGATAGTTTAGTACCTCCTGTTCAAAAACCAGTTTTCGAGCTAAAATTTTCCATATCAGCGGTGAGTTTTGTGTACCAAGTAAAATATAAATGGGATCGGTCAACTGGGAAAGTCGTGAATCGGTATTCTCCTGCAAATACTTTAATAAGGTTAATGCATAATTTTTCTGAGTTTCCTGCAACCGGACGAGTTCGTTGAGTACAACTTCTGTGCTTATAGCAAAATGAAATCGTTCATCAACATAACTATCCATACGAAGATTAAGACGCCTGCCGTGGAGTTTTGACAAAGCCCAGAATCCAACCGAATCTACCTCAGCAAAAGGCAAGACAACAAAACGAAAATCATCAGGCAAATTAGCTTTATCTAATAGGGGTTTTAATATAGGTGTCAACTGCTGCAATACACTTATATCGTGATGAATAGTGGCTGGATGGGCATACAAAATCTGCATCTCTTGCTGGATCAACAATCGTCCTTGCTGAGTTACGTGAATAGGAGTTCCAGCCAAATTTATATCAGAAGGAATATCCGGTAATGACTGTCCCTGTAAGTGTGTACTTGGTTGGGCCAACAACGTTACCAAACATAACATAACGAAAACCCTTAGTACTAATCCTTCAGCTATTTGCACAGTTTCCAATAATCTAAATCTTATTATTTTAAATATTTATAAATTCCAAGATACTAAATCAAACCTTTTAAACATCAATAGTTGACTTATTTGTAACCTTAGTATTTTATATTTAAACTTGTATAGGATACTGTTTGTTTAAAATAGTGAGAGTATAACTCAGTCAATTCTTGTTTAATGGTGGTTTTTGATACAAAACCTTAAGAATATAACAAAAATAAATTATCGGGTAAGTGAACATTATATGCAATAATTATAAATAGTAAATGCTCATTATTGACGTTTCTTTAACTAGTCAATAATGAGCATTTACTCGGCTAAAAATCAATCTTCTACAAAATAGAAAGCTTTCAATAGGCCATCTAGTTGCTTTATTCCCGAATTCAGATCAATAAATAGTAAGTTGCTTCTTAGCTTTTACAGGTTCATACCACCCGATACCTCAATGCGCTGGGCATTAATCCATTTTGCATCATCGGTACATAAGAAGGCCACAACACCACCAATATCATCGGGACGTCCAACGCGACCTAGAGCGGTTACTCCAGCAATATGTTGGTTCACATGCGGGTTATCCCGAACAACACCACCCCCAAAATCTGTTTCAATAGCACCCGGCGCTACGATATTAACCGCAATCCCCCGCGAACCTAATTCACTAGCCATGTACTTGGTCAATGTTTCAATTCCGCCCTTCATAGACGCATAAGCGGCATAACCGGGTGATGTGAAACGGGCCAGACCTGTAGACAGGTTAATGATCCGACCACCGTCGTTAATAAACGGCAGTGCTTTTTGTGTCAAAAAGAACACGCCTTTAAAATGGATATTCATCAGCAGATCAAACTGTTCTTCGGTTGTTTCGGCAAACGAAGCCCCTATTCCGATGCCCGCATTGTTGATTAAAAAGTCAAAATGGTCAGTGGAAAAGGTCGCTTTCAGAACGGCGGTTAGTTGATCGAAAAATGCATCGAAACTTTTTGTGTCACCCGTATTGAGTTGCAAGGCGGCAGCCTTTTGACTTGCTTTTTCAATTTCAGCGACTACAGCCAGAGCTTCGTCTTCTTTACTGTTATAGGTCAGGATTACATCGATACCTTTTTGAGCAAGGCTAAGAGCCATATTTTTACCCAGGCCACGGCTACCGCCAGTGACTAAAGCGATTTTACTGTTGGTTGTCATTGTTCAATGTGTTAGTTGATAAACTACGCTTGTATTATCCACAGAGACGACGAGAACCCCAGGAATTGTAGAATTGTGTTGTTGCTCAGTTCCATCTTCTGCTGAAATTTTAGATGGAACAAAGGTAGATCAGCGGTCAGGGCGACCGTTTGCAAACATCAATCCAATCGTTGCAAAATTCAAATCAGGATTCTTACCCACGAAAGGCCACGGGCGAAAGTGAGGTCTGTTTACGGAAAAAATTGGAGAAATGGGCTACTTCTTCAAAGCCCAAACTGTAAGCAATTTCGGAAATGTTCCAGTTGGTCTGCCTCAACAGAATTTTAGCCTCCTGAACAATCCGGCTGCTGATGATGTCGGTAGTGGTTTTACCTGTATTTTCCTTTAAGACCTTATTAAGGTGATTGACATGAATGGCTAACCGCTCCGCGTAATCTTTGGCGGTACGCAGGTTAAGTTTTTGGTGGGGCGATTCAACCGGAAACTGCCGCTCTAGTAATTCAATAAATAACGAGGATACGCGAGCTGAAGCCGTATGTGTAGGGTATAAGGACGTAGCAGGTTGTAATTTTTGTCCGTAGTGAATCAGTTCCAGCACATAATTACGGATCAGGTCATATTTATAGGCGTAATTCGACCCTAACTCCTTGTGTATCTTCTTGAATATAAAACTAATCTCTTCGGTTTCTTCGTCCGAAAGCTGGAAGATCGGGTAGCCGCCGGGTTGGAAAATAGGCAGTTCATCGGCCACAACACCGCTCTTTGACTGCACTAAAAACTCATCCGTAAAGACACAGAAATAGCCCGACTGATCCGTGTCTTGCGGTAAGTAATGATAAGGCACTTTGGGCGTTGCGAATAAGAGCGCATTTTTCTCTATGTCGATCACCTTGTCTGCGTACTCAGCTCGGTTTCGTCCGCGAATCAAGCTTATTTTGTAGTAAGCTCTTCGGTTATAAGGCATGAATGGCTTGCCCTTACTAGCAGCCATCAGATCGGCAATACTAAATACATTGAAGTGCCCAATTTCTTTATTTATACCATCCGGTAAAAGAGAACGTAAGCCTCCACCTTCGGCAGGAGCGATTTCTTTGTAAAACTCATCAAGTGAAATAACGCCCATAGCCTTATTTGTAAAATTCAAATGTAGGCAATTTTAATTGCCCTCAACTTGCCTTGTTCACCGCTTTCAGAACGGAATCCAAAACACCGGGAAATTTCGCTTCTAGCTCATGCAACCGAAGTGAGGTCAAGCTCTGTGTGCCTTCCGTTCGGATATGAATAATACCAGCCTCACGCAATACTCGTAAGTGGTGCGACATGGTCGATTTGGCAACCGGCGTTGGAATGGTTCCGCAGGGTTGTTCGCTCGTAAGTTTGGCCAGACATTGAACATAATTTAGGCGAACTGGATCACTCAATGCATGCAATACGCAGGTTAAGCTAATCTGGTCAACGGTGGGGTGCTGGTACTGTTTCATAAGCCATTTTCTTCCAATTCTCTATATACTATAGAAACAACGTAGCTACAGTAATTGCCAATACAACGATCAGGTAGCTCAAAAAAATTCACTGTTTTTTCAAACGAATGAAACCAACCAGCACACCTCCTTGTTCGACATCCATAAAACATTGTAGTTCGATAATCGTAGAACATTAAAACAATACAACCTCGTTCATTATGAAAACGCTCACAAATCGAACAAAATCGCTCATTGCTGGTGCTATCATCTTTACAGTAGCTCTTTTTTTCATCACACCCAAAATTTTTTCCAATAAACCAGAAGCATCTACCAGCAAATCGGCTTCCGCACCACCTGCTGATACAAAAGTAGCCACCGACGTTTTCGTCGTAAAACGTGAAACCATCACCGACGAACTCCAAACCACGGGCACCATTGCCGCCAACCAAGAAGTGGATTTAGTAAGTGAAGTAGCCCGAAAACTAGTTCGGGCCTATGTCCGTGAAGGCAATTATGTTGGGCAAGGAACGTTACTGTTCAAATTAGATGACGCTGACCTGCTGGCGAAGAAACAAAAAATAGCTCTTCAGGAAAAACTGGCGAAGCTTGACGAAAAACGATTCCGCGAGTTGCTGGCCACCGAAGCTGTCAACCAGCAGGAATATGACAAGATTTTAACGAACCTGAATGTGTTACAAGCCGAATTGGCAATGGTCGACGTCGATCTGGCTAAAACCGAAATCCGGGCGCCCTTTTCGGGTCGGCTGGGTCTGAAGCGGGTAGATATTGGAGCTTACGTAACTCCTGCTACCGTGCTCAGTTCATTCGACGATTTGAGTCGGGTAGAGATCAACTTCACGATTCCTGAGAAATACGCGTCTGATGTTCGGGCGGGCCAGGCTATTCATTTTACGACCGAAAATAGCAGCCAGCAATTCGTAGGCAACGTTACGGCAACCGAACCAAAGCTGGAGGCAAACACGCGGAGTTTATTGGTGAAAGCCGTTAGCGACAACAAAAGCGGCAAACTCGTACCGGGCTCATCAGCCAAAATTGCTTTTGCATTACACGTTGCTCAGGATGGTATTCAAATTCCGACCGAAGCCCTGATTCCGACCGCCAAAGGTTACTCGCTCTTCCGACTGAACCAGGGTAAAGCAGAGCGTCGGGATGTAAAAACGGGAAGCCGCACCAAAGGCACTGTTCAGATTTTAAGTGGCTTATCCATTGGCGACACTGTCTTGACAACCAACCTACTACGGCTCGATACGGGTGTACCTGTGGCCATTTCGTCTGTCAATTAAGCAGTTACTGCATTTAGTATTGACCCAAATTTTACCCAATCATGAGCTTATCGGGAATTAGTATTCAACGGCCTGTGCTGGCTGGAGTACTCTCAGTATTGATTATACTTTTTGGTTTCGTAGGACTTACCTATCTGGGAATTCGGGAATATCCCGTCACAGATTCGCCCATCGTTACCGTTACAACAACTTATCCGGGAGCCAGCCCGGACGTAATCGCCTATCAGATCACGAAGCCACTGGAAGAAGCGATTGGCGAAGCGAACGGTATTCGCACAATCTCGTCGGTATCGCGCGAAGCCGCCAGTGTGGTCACGATTGAATTTAATCTTGACGCCGATCTGGAAGCCGCAGCCAACGATGTGCGGGACAAAGTGACAAAAGCCCGTCGTTTGCTTCCCAGTGATGTTGACCCGCCTATTGTAGAGAAAGCAAATAGTGGCGACATCGTGATTTTCATGGCCGTGGAAAGCAAAACCCGCAGCATTCTTGAGGTGAGCAACATTGCTTCCACCGTTATTAAAGAGCGGATGCAGACCATTACCGGTGTAAAGCGCGTGGGTATTGCCGGAGAGAAAAAATACGCCATGCGACTCCGAATCGACCCCGCAAAATTGGCTGCCTATCAATTAACGCCATCCGATATTGAACAGGCACTACGAAAAGAAAACGTGGATTTACCGTCAGGCCGGATCGAAGGCGACCGGAACGAACTGACGGTACGAACCCTCGGCAGGCTAACGAAAGAGGACGATTTCAACAACATGATCGTCAAACAGGAAGGAAGCAGCATTATTCGTTTCAAGGACATTGGTTATGCTGAACTAGGCGCCGAGAACGAACGAACCGCCATTCTGAACAGCCTGAAAGGAAACTCACCGACAATTGGCGTCTTTGTTGAACCGCAACGGGGGGCCAATGCTGTAGCCATTGCCGATGAATTTTACCGTAGATTGAAAGAATTACGAAAAGAAATTCCAGCTGATTATCAACTAACTATCGGCAAAGATTTCACCGAACCAATCCGCGACTCAATCTCCGAAGTAGAAGAAACGCTTTTCATAGCCTTTGGCCTGGTTATCCTGATTCTGTTCCTGTTCCTGCGCGACTGGCGTTCAACCATCATTCCGGTTGTGGCAATCCCGGTTTCCATTGTGTCGGCCTTTTTCATTATGTATGTGGCTGGCTATTCCATCAACATTTTAACCCTGTTAGCTCTGGTATTGGCAATTGGGCTGGTGGTTGATGATGCCATTGTGGTGCTGGAAAATATCTATGCGAAAGTTGAGGAAGGCATGTCGCCTTTGCAGGCTGCGTTCAAAGGGTCGTCGGAAATCTATTTTGCCGTTATCTCAACAACCATTACGCTAGCGGCCGTTTTCCTCCCGATTCTGTTCCTGCCGGGGATTACTGGTAAGCTCTTTCAGGAATTCGCGGTGGTCGTTGCCGGGTCAGTGATTGTGTCGGCGTTTGTGGCGCTGACGCTTTCGCCCATGATGAGTGCCTATTTGCTCAAGCGACACACCAAACCAAACTGGCTCTATCGCACAACCGAACCGTATTTTGTGGCCTTGAATCAGGGGTACGAAAAATCATTGGGCTGGTTCCTGCGCTTTCGCTGGGTGGCCTTCCCAATACTGATCGGTACGTTTGGCTTGATCTATTTCATTGGCAAGCAACTTCCTTCCGAATTGGCTCCACTGGAAGACCGCTCGCAGATTAGTTTGGCGGTTGTAGCGCCCGAAGGTTCGTCGTACGAATACACGGAAAAGTATATGAACGAGATCGCCAAGTTCTCGGTCGACTCGACGCAGGGGCTGTTTCAGACCTATTCTATTCTAGCGCTTACCTTTGGGCCTCCCGCTCCGGTCAATGTTGCGATTCAAAATACGTTTCTCAAGAAAGCCGATCAGAGAGCAACTACACAGGCGGATGTGTTCGCTACCTATTCCCGGAATGCCCAGAATTTCAGGGGAGTAATGGTATTCCCAGTACAGCCGCCAACCATCGGCAGTCGATTCGGGCAATCGCAACCGGTTCAGTTTGTCTTGCAGGGTACGAATCTGGCCGCCATTACGGATGTGCTGCCAAAATTCATGGACGAAGCTCGCAAAAGCCCGATCCTGCGCTTTGCGGATTCGGATTTGAAAGTGAACAAACCCGAACTCGTGCTTCAGATTAATCGGGACAAAGCCGCCGAGTTGGGTATATCCGTTGCTGAAATCGCAAGAGGATTGCAATTGGCGCTGAGTGGGCAACGCTACGGATACTTCATTTTCAACGACCGTCAATACGAGGTTATCGGTCAGCTTCAGCGGCAGGATCGCGATACGCCTTACGACCTCAAGTCCATGTACGTACGCACCCGAACGGGCGAAGTTGTTTCGCTGGACAATCTAGTTTCGTTTAAGGAAAGCATCAGTCCTGCCGCCATTTACCGCTACGATCAGGCCATCTCGGCGACCGTTTCGGCGGGGCTAGTACCGGGAAAAACTATTGGTGATGGCGTTGCCGAAATGAACCGGATTGCCCAGAAAGTTTTGCCACCAACAATCAAAACCTCCCTTGCTGGCGAATCGCGCGACTTTGCCGAAAGCTCATCGAGTTTACTCTATGCATTTGTATTTGCGCTGATTCTGATCTACTTGATTCTGGCCGCTCAATTCGAAAGCCTGATTGATCCGTTCATTATCCTGCTCACGGTTCCAATGGCCATGACGGGTGCCCTGCTCAGCCTGTGGATTTTTGATCAGACGCTCAATATTTTCAGCCAGATTGGCATCATTACGCTGATCGGCTTAATCACCAAAAATGGTATTCTGATTGTCGAATTCGCGAACCAAAGCAAGGAAGCAGGCATGAGTACACTGGAAGCCGCCAAGGTAGCCGCAGCCTCCCGTTTCCGGCCCATTCTGATGACTAGTCTGGCGATGATTTTCGGAACAATCCCGATTGCACTTACAGAAAATAGCCGCAATTCACTCGGAACTGTGATCGTTGGCGGGCTTCTGTTTGCCGGTTTGCTAACGCTTTACATCATTCCGGCGGTGTATTCTTACTTCTCCAGAACGCCAAAGCACAAGGAGTCAGAGGTGGACTTGGCCGTTGAACACGCAGAATTGAGTTAGGTTCTGGTGTGACCCCGATGGGGTCAGATGTTTATAGCACAACAGATTTTCTATAAATATTTGACCCCATCGGGGTCACACGGAAACCGTCGTTGATACCCACTAGACTGACAACTTTTTTCAACAACATTAATCATGAGACACACAAATTATATTGTCGTCCTGTTTGTAGCTTTTGTGTATCTGGCTCTAGGTCAGGTAGCTCAGGCTCAGGTCCGGCAACTAACAATGGATGATGCTGTCAAGCTGGCGCTTGATAAAAATCGCGACTTACAAATAGCTACGCTGGAAACGTCTAAATCGGCCCAGAAAGTCGTTGAAGCGCGAGGCTATGCCTTACCGACCGTTGCCGCTTCGGCGCAATACTTATATTACATCAATAAACAGGTCTCCTTCCTGCCCGGCAGTTTTGTTGGCCTCGGCGACGATCAAGTGGCAACCTTTCGGGTTGGTGGATCAAATGCGTTGCTAGGTGGTATTGCCGTATCACATCCACTCTTTCAGGCTAGTGTTCGATCGGGCATTCGAGCGGCCCAAATCGATGAATCGGCCACGACAGAAGCGTTGGCTACCGTTCGGGCCAACGTCGTCACGGATGTGAAGAAGGCTTATCTGGACGTATTGATCACGCAGGAACAACTTCGCCTGCAACAACAGAGTATTGCCCGAAACGAGCAGGCACTAAAAGATTCCCGCTCATTGCTGGCTCAGGGAAGAGTATCACGAGTCGATACATTACGCGCCTTCGTTACCGTTGAGAACCTGCGCCCGACGCTCATTCAATTGACAAATCGGATTGGCATCACCAAAACGATTCTGAAACAGACGATGGGCTTGGACGAGCAGGAAGTCATCGAACTTCAGGATTCTCTTCGCTACAACGAAACGCTATTCACTTTGCCCGGAACAGACGTTTTTCTGGATGCCGTGCAGGCTCGCCCCGAAGTACGTCGGCTGGAATTACTAGAAAAGCTGAATCAGGAGCAAATCGTACAACAGATCGCTGAAAAGCAGCCGAAATTATCGGCAATCGGTTTGGCCCAGACGCAATCGCAAGCCAATAATTTTCAGTTTGGCGATTACAAATGGCCTGTAAGTTCATACGTAGGTCTACAAGTGAATGTCCCGATTTTTACCGGCTTCCGAACGAACGCCCGTATTCAACAAGCACAGATTACCCGCCAGCAAAGTAACACGCAACTGGCTAATCTTAAAGAGATTGTACGGGCCCAAGTGAAGATTGGCTTAGCTAATGTAGAAGAATCACGGCTCAGGATTCAAACCCAGCAACAAACCATCTCGGTAGCAGAACTAGGCTATCGAATTACACGCGATCGCTGGAAACAGGGCATCGCTTCCCGGTTAGATATGTCGGACGCTGAGCTTTCCCTGACGCAAGCCAAGTCGAATTACTTACAGGCTGTGTACGATTACCTCACGGCAACGGTCAATCTGGACAAGGTGCTGGGAAAGATCAAATAACATGTCAAAACATATCATGGAAAAAGCCATAAAAGAGTTGAGACTTATTCTTACTGTCGAAAATCTGGATGAATTGATCAGTTTCTACCGAGACACCGTTGGCCTGGAAACATCGAAAGAATGGCATGAAGACGCTGGCAACGGGATTATTCTGGACGCTGGTCGGGCATCGCTCGAATTGATCGACGCAAAACACGCAGCTCGGATTGACCAAATTGAAGTAGGCAACCGGGTTTCGGGACCCGTTCGATTGGCGTTGCGGGTTAGCGAGCCTGTTGCGACTGCAACTGAGAAATTAATTGATGGTGGCGCTACTTCAGTTGCTCCGCCTACCACGGCTCCCTGGAGTGAAGTCTCTAGAATTCAAGCGCCAGATGGCATGCAAATTACCTTATTTGCCACGTCCACACTTACCGATTAGTGGGTTAAATCAATCATTCGAAAAATATTATTAGTATGCTTGCATACTAATTTTGAAATGATTTTCTTTGTCGTATAATTAGTATGCAAGCATAATAAAC
Source organism: Spirosoma foliorum (assembly GCF_014117325.1). Lineage (NCBI taxonomy): Bacteria > Pseudomonadati > Bacteroidota > Cytophagia > Cytophagales > Cytophagaceae > Spirosoma > Spirosoma foliorum. The sequence goes on from NZ_CP059732.1 coordinate 6,997,179, forward strand.
TGACTGCAATATGATTGCGACAGAGCCTAAAGCCTCCATTAAGGGTGGCGAGTTCCTGATCAAAGAAACCGAAGCCGCCAAAGTCTTTATTCCTGAAGAATTTACTGAAGAGCAACTGATGATTGCGGCTACCTGCCGTGAGTTTCTGGAGCGGGAAATCTGGCCACGTCTGAATGAAATCGACAATGCGAAGTCGCCAGAGCTAATTTCGTCGCTGATGGACAAAGCCGGTGAACTAGGTATTCTTGGCACATCGGTGCCTGAGCAGTACGGCGGTTTTGGTACCAACTTCAACACCTCTATGCTGGTTGCCGAAGTGACTGGTGCAGGCCACTCGTTTTCGGTGGCACTGTCGGCACATACGGGTATCGGCACGTTGCCCATTGTCTACTACGGCAACGACGATCAGAAATCGAAATACTTACCTCAACTAGCTAGTGGCGAATGGAAAGCAGCCTACTGCTTAACTGAACCTGATTCTGGTTCAGATGCCAACTCTGGCAAAACAAAAGCTGTCCTTTCTGAAGACGGCAAACACTACATTCTGAATGGTCAGAAAATGTGGATTACCAATGGTGGATTTGCTGACGTGTACATCGTGTTCGCCAAGATTGACGAGGCCGGACAGACCGATAAAAATCTGTCAGCATTTATTGTTGAGCGTACGTACGAAGGCATCACGATGAACGAGCCGGAGCATAAGATGGGCATCAAAGGCTCTGATACGCGTCAGATTTTCTTCAACGATGTGAAAGTGCCGGTCGAGAATTTATTGTCGGAGCGGGGCAATGGATTTAAGATTGCCGTAAACATCCTAAATATTGGTCGGATCAAGTTAGGTATTGCTGCCATCGGCGGTTCGAAAGAAGTTCTTAACAACGCTATTCGCTATTCGAACGAACGGAAGCAATTTAAAACGGCCATTTCTCAGTTTGGCGCGATCAAGCACAAACTGGCCGAAATGGCGCTGAAAATATATGCCTCCGAAACGGCTTCGTATCGGGCTGGCCAGAATATCGACGATCTGATCGAAGATTTTAAAGGGCAGGGTATGGAAGACGGCCAAGCGAAATTGAAAGCGCTGGAGCAGTTTGCCATCGAATGCGCCATCATGAAAGTCCACGGATCGGAAGTACTGGATTACGTAGTCGATGAAGGTGTTCAGGTATACGGCGGCATGGGCTACTCGGCCGATGCGCCAATGGATCGCTCCTACCGCGATGCCCGTATCAATCGGATTTTCGAAGGCACGAACGAGATCAACCGCATGCTCGTCGTGGACATGATGTTGAAACGGGCCATGAAAGGCGAGCTTGACCTGATGGGGCCAGCCATGGCCGTTGCTAAAGAAATCATGTCAATTCCAGACTTCGGTTCGGATGAGGAAGAAGGCTTGTTCATTGCTGAGAAAAAAGTGCTGAAGAACCTGAAAAAAGCGGCCTTGATGGTATCAGGCGCTGCAGTTCAGAAATTCATGATGACGCTCTCGAACGAGCAGGAAATTCTGATGAACGTGGCCGATATGGCGATTGAAGTGTACGTTGCCGAGTCAGTCTTATTACGTGTCGAAAAACTGATTGGCATTAAAGGCGAAGAAGCGGTAGCACTCCAGAAGCAAATGGCTTTGGTTTATCTGCACGAAGCAGTCGAGAAAGTTAATAATGCTGGCCGGGCAGCGATTACATCCTTTGCCGAAGGCGACGAGTTACGCGGCATGTTAATGGGATTGAAACGATTCACCAAAATTGATCCGATGAACCTCAAAGATGCCCGCCGTCAGATTGCCGATGCCATGATTGCTGAGAACAAGTACATTTTTTAATTACATTCGACAGCTAAATACCACGAGCCAGTCTTATGGACTGGCTCGTTTTTTATGACTAACGTGGAATGGCCCTAAGCGAAAGTCTTAACTTCACTTATAGAACAAAAACCGCTCTTGAGCTAAGAGCGGTTTTTGTTTTTACTAACGCTAGTTGAATTCTAATCACTTCTTAAAAGTTATCTTTACCTAAAATAACCTCAACTGATGGCACTGACTGAACAAGCACTCGACTATTTAGAGAAACAGATTCCCGAGTTGGCGGAACAAGCTACCCGACAAGCTTACTGGCAGACTCTTGCATCAGGCGACAGCGCGTATGTTGTTGACAATGGCAACATCGTTGAGGTAAAACCAGATGGAACCCGCACAGTAGTAAAAGTAATTCCAAAGCCTCAGACAGTACAACAACAGCACTATACAATTCCGAGCGTATGATTCGACGCTTAAGAATGTTTGCTGGGCCAAACGGTTCGGGGAAGAGTACCGTGAAGTCTGTAATTGCCCCGGAGTTACTTGGTACATATTTGAACCCAGACGACATCGAAAAAGAAGTCCGTCGAGATGGCTATTATGACCTTCGGGGGATGAGCCTATCCATTTCTCAAGCAGAAATCATTGATTTTTTCAATACCCATCCACTATCACAGCGCACTGATCAAATCGAATTTATAGACGGAATCCGACTGATAGAAAACGAATTTATAGACTTTGGCAACGTAGGATTTAACTCGTACTTAAGCGCTATCCTGACAGACTATTTACGACAAAAACTGATCGACGCTGGACAGTCATTTACATTCGAAACGGTCATGTCGTCAGCCGACAAGTTACAAACGCTCCGGCGGGCGCAGGCCGTTGGGTTTCGAAATTACCTTTATTACGTAGCAACCGAAGATCCTCTAATTAACATTGCCCGGATTCGACACCGTGTCCGAACGGGTGGGCATCCCGTACCCGATGATAAAGTGACTGAGCGTTATCACCGTTCGCTCGCATTGTTGCTAGATGCTATTCGCCTAACCAATCGTGCCTATATTTTCGATAATTCAGGCCAAACAAAGGTGTGGATTGCCGAAATCTCCGAAGGTGTACATATTGAGTTGAAAACCGATCTGATTCCCAACTGGTTTTCTCAATCCGTGCTGGCGAAATTGTAAGCACATTTCAAAACTTTTCAGGCACAAGAGTCAAGAATAGTAAACCTGACATTAACTACTGACATACCGCTGTCACTACCCCACACGACCTTTGTTGCGGTCATTCACCAATTCCCAACAAATCATGACAACGCAACTGACACTTCCAGAAAACGCTTTATCCGAAAAAGAAACCCAACCATTCACAGCGCTCACGTTTACGACTCGAACAACCTTGCAAACGCTATCACAATATGCGCCTGGTGTTGCGATGGAACTCTATAAAGAAGCCAGCCTACTTAATCTGGACGTTGCAGGCCCGATTCAGTGGATTTATACAGATGCCACTGGCGACGTAACCAAAGAGTTTCAGTTGGAGATTGTTTTACCTATTCAGCAACCCGGCGAGAAATCCGATCGGTTTTCGTATCAGGTATATCCCGCGTTTCGCTGCCTATCGTATACCCATACAGGCCCTTGGAGCGACTTTGGTGAGTTATATGATGCCCTTTTTGGTCAGTTTCATCGGGACGGTCATCAGGCTAATGGGCTCGTTCGTGAGGTGTACACTGTCGTTGATCTGGAGCAAATGGAAAACTGCGTAACCGAAATACAGATTGGCCTCGCGTAAGCTCACTTTTTTAATAGTACATGACCTGGTACCGAAGTTGGTAGAAAACCCAGCTTCGGTACTTTTTTATAGACTCCAGCGCGTATGACAGTTTACGCAGCTTAACCGAGTTTTAGAACGGCCTATTCATGAAAAATCAGCAATCCAATTCCCGGCGAACCTTCCTGCGTAATCTGGGCGCGAGTGCATCGGCGCTGTCGCTGCCCATGCTCGGCTATGCCGATAATCAGCTTGTCCAGAACGAGTCAAGTGGTCTTTATTCATTCCTGACAAACCCTGATACAAAAGGCTTAGGACAGCCTGGCCGCAAGCTAGGTATTGCCTTGGTCGGCTTAGGGTATTATAGTACAAACCTATTGGCTCCGGCTCTGCAACAGACGCAAAACTGCCGTCTGGCGGGTATTGTAACCGGCACGCCATCAAAAGCCGAGGAATGGATGAAGAAATACAACATCCCGAAAGAAAACGTCTACGACTACAAAACCTTCGATCGGATTGTGGATAACAAAGACATTGATGTGGTGTATGTTGTACTTCCCAACTCGATGCACGAAGAATACGTTGTTCGGGCGGCCAAGGCGGGCAAACATGTCATTTGCGAAAAGCCAATGGCCATTACGCCGAAAGCCTGTCAGAATATGATCGATGCCTGTAAAAAGGCTAATAAACAACTGGCCATTGGTTACCGACTTCACTATGAGCCATTCACCAAAGAAGTGATGCGCTTAGGGCAGGAAAAAGTATTTGGAGCCGTTAAATTCGTGGAGAGCAGCGATGGCTTCCGAAGTGGTGATCCGAACCAGTGGCGTTTAAAGAAAAGCATGGCGGGTGGCGGTCCATTGATGGACGTAGGCATCTACGCGATACAGGGAGCCCGCTACGTAACGGGCGAAGAACCCATTTCGGTAACAGCCCAGTTTGCTCCGAAAACCGATCCCGTAAAATTCAAAGATGTTGAGGAGACGATGTTCTGGCAGTTTGAATTTCCAAGCGGGGCCGTTTCTAACTCAACCACTAGTTATGCGTCAGGCGTTGAACGACTTTATGCGTCCTGTGAAAAAGGCTGGTTTGAATTGTCGCCCGCTTTTGGTTATGGTCCCTTAAAAGGTCGTACCAGCAAAGGCCCAATTGAGATGCCCGTTGTAAACCACCAAGCGGCTCATATGGATGGCGTCTGCAAAGATCTGCTCGATGGAAAGCAACTACCCAGCCACGTTACAGGTGAAGAAGGTCTGCGGGATGTCACCTTGTTACAGGCCATTTATCAGGCCGCTGAAACGGGTAAGAAGCTGAAATTGAAGGTGTAGTTTTTTGCTTTTGTCATGCTGTTTTTTGTCATTTCGACGTCAGGAGAAATCTTAAACTTGACTGATGAGAGATTTCAAGATTTCTCCTGACGTCGAAATGACAAAAAACAGCATGACAAAAAATAGGCTGACAAAAACAAAAAATCAATGTTCTTCGTGGTGATGTTTGCCCTCTTTTTCCTCACCAGCAGGTACCTGAATCTGGGCTTCAAGACCCTTGGCCCAATCAGCTACTAACTTCGCTTCTTCGGGTTTAAGTTTGGCATCTGTATGAATCCACAAATAAGAGCCTAATGGCATCCAGCCTTCCGTAACAGCCTCCCCTACTTCCTCTAGTTTATGCCTGGCTTTCTTAGGCGAATAAGTCGCGAACTCTGAAAAATTGAGTTCTTCCTTGCCTTCTTCTATGTGGTGATGGAGCCACCAGGCAACCGGTTGAATGTTGTCGTACCAGGGGTATGTCGTGTTATTGGAATGACAATCAAAACAAGCTCGTTTCAGAACGGCATGAACATCAGCAGGAACGGCATACTTTGTTGTGATGTCATTGGCTGACACAACTGCAGACTGATTTTTCTCGGGCCGAATAAACTGAATAATAACCAGTACGGCGAGCAGCCCCAGCAGAATTTTACGAAGCATGTTAGTAGGACGAATAGGTTAAGAATGGCTAAATATAAATTATTTGACCATACCCTATTCTTAAATCATTTTAATGTCTGCATGAGCACCTGCGCCTTGCGGATATTCGTATTCAGGCGATCTGACTCAACCAGACCATCGCGGAGTCGAACAATCCGGTGAGCGTACTCGGCAATATCCTCTTCGTGCGTCACCATAATAACGGTGTTGCCTTTACTATGAATCTGGTCGAACAGGTCCATGATTTCGTAGGACGTTTTCGTATCGAGGTTACCGGTTGGCTCATCGGCAAGCAGAATACTGGGGTCATTAACCAGGGCACGCGCTACAGCTACCCGTTGCCGTTGCCCACCCGAAAGTTCATTTGGTCGGTGACCTGCCCGATTTTCCAAGCCAACATTTTTGAGCGCCTGCATGGCTTTCTCGGTACGATCAGCTTTGCTATAACCGGCATAGATGAGCGGTAAGGCTACATTTTCGAGCGAGGTTTGTCGAGGCAGCAGGTTAAACGTCTGGAAAACGAAGCCAATTTCTTTGTTACGAACCTCAGCCAATTCGTTTTCGCCCATACTACTAACATCCTGATTATTCAGAATATACTGACCAGACGTGGGTGAATCCAAACAGCCAACAATGTTCATCAACGTGGACTTCCCCGAACCCGACGGCCCCATGAACGCAACGTATTCTCCTTTTTGAATGCTAATGGTAACCGACTTAAGCGCATCAACCACTTCGGTACCCATTACGTAGCGTTTGGCGATGTTGCGAGTTTCTATAATGTTCATAGTAGTGAGGCTTATGTGGTTGCCGCTATAGCTCCAGCTCCGGCAGCGATTCGACGACGGCGTTGAAAATAGTTTCTGATGAATAATCCCGTTAAAATAATAAGCTCGACAGCAGCAATCGGTTTATCTTCATGCACGCTAATGTCGCCAGCATCCTCGAAAAATTTGCGGGTTAAGTCGTAACTAACCACTTCTTTTTCGGGCAATCCATCTGGTGTTTCCCGAATCATGTCCCATTCCCGCATCAACATGTTATGCCGTTTCCAGAGATAGCTTTCACCCGATGCCAGTTTAAGTTCGGCCCGTTTTCCGAAACTAAATGCAATATGCCCAATGACTTGATTGTCAGCGTTCAGATCATAAATAGTAACCGAGTGAAAGAGGAAGCCCGTTACATCGAATCGCAGACGGGTTGCGTTCAAATACGCTTCCACATCATGGCTCAATAAATCGCGGTGCATACCGCCTACTACCTGACCATCCTGCATAATGCTGAGGTCACGACTAAAGGCTTCTTTCAGCCAGTTCAATTTCCGATCCATAGCTTAGGGGGGTGATAGACAAAGCTACTTCATTGTAGAAATTTCTCCCTACTCTTTTCGATTGACGCTAATTTTTGCTGATAAGTCGGCAGAAACGCCTGATAATCGGCAGGAGAGGTCGCTGACTGTAGTTTTACCAGACCCTTCTCGGCATAATCGGGCAGGCTTAAGTCCAGACAAAGAGTGACATACAGCTTCAGCAATTGGGTATTGTCTTCATTGACCGACAGCGCAGTCAACACAAGATCGTAGGCCGCTTTTGATCGCTTCTGTTGCTGATCGAGTTGGGCAGCCGCCGTAACAAGTTGGGCGTTTAACGGAGCCAGTTTTAACGCGTTTTGATACGCTTGTTGTGCCTGGCTAATTCGGTGAGTGCGTTCATAGGTTTGTCCAAGCCAATAGTCTCGTTCGGCCCAGTGTTGCGGCAAAATAGATTTCCTGGCCATCGTCTCTGCCGAACCAACACTCCGCCGGAAAGCCGACAGCCGAAGAGCCGCAACATCCCGCAACGAAGCGGCAAAGGCACTCACTTGTTTTGAGTCTGGTAATCCCGATAAAATCAGCTGTGCATTTCGCCACTGTAAGTTATCGAGATAGTCATTGGTCAAAGCAACCCCGGCAACCGTCTTCAAATTTGGGTCCTGAATCGTTTCCCAATAAGCACCCCGATTTAAATCATCAATACGATACGTGGCATAAAACGCTTTCTCCAAATCAGACTCTGGCTTGCGCTCTTGGTAAAGCACCTGCTTCAAGGCGGTAACAGCCTGATCATTTTGGGCAGCCGTTTCCCAAAAGCGCTGTGCTATTGCCAGCTCGTTCGCCTTAGTAAACGCTATTGCCCGATAGTAAATCGACGTTGTATCGGTATTATAACCAAATGTTTCAGCGGCTTTCCGGTACAAACCCTGCTCCAGGAACCACAACCCGGCAATGGAGCGATAAGCCGATCCACTCTTCCCATCTCCTTCGGCCAATTGCCCCATGAGGGCAAAAGCCGTTGAGTGATTATGCTGTTTGTATTCCGTTGCGGCCCGTGCCAATAGCAAATCGTCTGTAAAGTCCTGATTGGCGGGATTGTCAGATAACTTCTGAAACGCCTTTGCCGAGATACTATCAGCACCTTGATTAGCCAAAGCATAGTTATATAAGCTTGCGAATCGACTTACGCTTAGGCCTTGCTTTAGGGTTTCGTCAGATAACCAGGTCGGCCTATGTGGTTGCGTGGTATCCTGTGCGGCCACAATTCGTAGAGCCAATGCATTTGCCTGATATGATTCGTAAGTCGATTCTATTGCGCTACGAGCTAGCGTAGAATCAGCAGCCAGCACAGTGGGATTTCGGGCGTAAAATGCCAGCAAATTCGACTCCGGCACTTCATTACGTCCAGACGTTGTCGTTGCCGACTTGAAGTAATAATAAGCTGAATCAGCAACACTGGTACGAGCATAGAGATAACCGAGGTTATTCTGCAATTCGCCACTGTTCGGAAAGGCCCGAATACCCCGTTGAAGCGCTTTAACGGCCTCAAAAAATAAGCCAGTATTTAAGTAAGTCTGACTCAAACCGGCATAATCCTGAGGGTTCGGTTTTTTCAGGAGCGCCTGTTGAAAATAAAAAGCTGCCGCTGTCTGGTTATTCTGCGCCAATGCCAGCGACGCCATTCCATAATTGGATTTGTGATTCTGGAACTCCTGCTCCAACGCCAGTTGATAAAATGCATTGGCCGAAGTTGGCTGGTTACTGGCGATGTAATAATCTCCCAATCCGTTATAATAACCCGCAACGCTCTGGCGAACAGTAATTAACCCACCTGACCCCAACAGGGCAATTACTCCAACGACCCCTACAATACGGAATAAGCTCAACTCCAGTCGTTTGGGCTTGTATAGTACGCGATATACAGGCAGATTTTGTTGATAAATCGGCAGAAAGTTAATGACGACGTAAGCAACAAAACACAGGCCCATCGCCAGTTGTGTATAGGTAATCACATCCTCGAATACCTCTATCAATGGGTCGTTAGCCGTAACGAATGTATAACCAATCGTAAGCGTCGTCAGCAAAGCCAGCCCCATATACAAATAGGCACCCGAATCACGAAATGAGAACGTATCCTGTTGCTCTACTAACCGACGAAAGCCCCAAACACCCATCTTGACCGAAATCAGATAGAGAATAAAGGGGCTAATAGCCCATACATCCCAGTCGATATATTTTGTATTTTTCAGCCAGGTGAGTGCCAGATTAATTAGATACAATAGGCTAATAAACAGAAAGTTGTTGATTCCCAATGTTCGGCGAGATGGCGTCTTACCTTCCTCAGAATGTCCGGCAGATGTAAGCCAGACGAGCCCAGCAACAACTTCAGTAGCAATGAAAAAAATGAACCCACTTCCCAAGGCCAGCAAAACAGGCATTCCGTAACTGACTACGACTAAAGCTGGAAATTTCACTGGCGATAAAGCACTCAAAACCAGCGAAACGCCAAGAGTCAGCAGACCAAAAACGCCCAATCGAATGGCTATTGGATAATCGGATCGGAAGGCATGGAAATAATAACTTGTTGTTCCAAACAGAAACGTCAGTAACAGAAACAGATAATTGCTGCCCAACCCCGGTACTTCAAGCATTTCCCAGCGAAAAAAAGCTAAGCCAAGGATAAGGATTGCCATCCCAATCAAATACCGAATTCTATCGAATCGGGTAATGGCGCTAATCAGCAAAACAAAGGCTATGCAAATGCCACCCAGAAAAGCCGTTGCCAATTCTGGTCTGACTCGCATAGCCGATGCCACAAACTGTTCGGAAACGGCATAGGCTTTCCCGTTTACCGCATAATCAAGGATTCCGTCGGAGAAGGAATGGAAAATAACCGGTAGTTCGTTTAGCTCACTTAGTACATCCCAACTGACAACATTGCCCAGGCCACGTAACCAGGCAATGACAAAAGCAACAAGGCTGATACAGAAGACAATAAAGCTAAAGAGATAGGTAAGTCGATAGGTTCGACTCCAGGCTTTCCAGAAAAATAAGGATGACATGAAAGAAAAACGCAGTTAACCGCTGGTTAGTGCCTATGTAACTATTGATGCCCGCCACTAATTCCAGATGCGAAAGGTACAAAGTCGCTGTTTAGCAGGCAAGGACTCCCCAGAAGCTTAGCATCCAGCGGCACACGCCATCGCAGTACACCACTAGTGGCATTCAAGCAATACAAGCTGGAGTCCTGGCTCCCGAAATAAACAAAGCCATTATATACTACCGCGCTTGCGCTAACAATACCCCCAGTGTTATATCTCCAGCGTAAAGTACCAGTTGTGGCATCGAGAGCGTACATTGTCTTGTCTTCACTACCCATGTAAACAATGCCATTTTCAACGGCTGCACTGGCAGCTATTCGCCCAGCGGTGCCATATTTCCAGCGTAAAGTACCGGTTGTAGCATCGAGAGCATAGATCGTTTTATCTTCGCTACCGATGTACACGATGCCGTTAGAAACCACCGGACTAGAGGCTACGAGGCCACCTGTAGCATATTTCCATTTAATTGCTCCGGTAGTCGCATCCAGTGCGTAAAGATTGTAATCGTTGGTACCGATATACACCAGGCTACCTACTACGGCAGGGCTCGAGGTAATTTGACCACCGGCACCAAATTTCCAGCGTTGCGTTCCCGTAATGGCATCAAGAGCATAGAGGGTCTGATCTTTGCTACCGAAGTATACCACCCCATTGACAACCGCAGGGCTCGAAGTAACCCCACCCGCTGTGCCGAATTTCCAGCGTATGGCCCCTGTCAGCACATTGATCGCATACAGATTTTGGTCTTCGCTACCCACAAACACAGTGGTTCCCGAAACCACCGGACTGGATAAGATACCGTTTCCTGTACTGACTTTCCAGCGTTGCGTTCCTGTTTCCGCATCGAAGGCATAGAGATTCCCATTGTCGCTTCCAGTAAAGGCCATTCCAACTGCCGCAAACGCACTCGATGTAATGGACGACCCTGTGGAAACCCGCCATTTAACCGCCCCCGTACCTCCATCGACAGCAAAAAAATTACCGATGCCATTGCCTATATACACATACGAACCACCATTTGTAATAGAACTGGCTACACTGACCGTGACGGTATACGTCTGAGCTGTATTATCCTGCGCCGTGACAGTGTACGAAACCGGTTTTGTAAAATCCCGAGCAACTGTAGAGCCGGGCGTTATCACAGCATTCGGCGATATCGTAATGCCGGGCGATAATTTAGTCAAATCAGCACCAACTGGCACTGTAGCCCGAACCGTATGAATAACCGAATCGATAACGCCAGTAACGGCTGGAGAAAGATAGGGAAGTGAGAACGCAGTAATATTTTTTGCTGTGCTAACAGGCTGGGTATCGACCGAACTTTGACAAGCCACAACAACTAATACAAGTCCAGTTAGCTGTAGAAAGGGGCTCAATAAATTTCGCAACATGAGTAGTGTAGATTAATTTGAGTAAACGGGTGAGCGTGCCGAATTAATTAGCAATTCGGCGTATGAACAGTAAAGGCGTCTATTTTTTAGTCGATCTCTCAGAAAAAGAGAGTCTGTTTAATTAGATGTATGCCAATCAATATGGTTATCTCTAACTCTAAAACACATATAATGCCAAAGTGACATTTATAAATACAAAAAATATATTCTGGTTTATTTAATCGGTTTAGATTATAAAAAAACCTCGTTCTATACAATCATTTTGATTGAGAACGAGGATAAAAAATGACAATTCTACTAACAATAAATTTATTTCTTTCGGACTTTCAGACAAAAAGCAGGTCCATAAAGAGATGCTTTTAACCTAATCATATACTTATGCCCGCCCTGTCATCTTTGTCAGTTTCAATAATTTCTCGGCAATCTTATTGGTCAATTGATCCGCTTGTAAGCGCCACTGCCAGCTTCGTCCGCCCAGGCCAGGCGTATTCATCCGATGGGTTTCATCGAGATTCAGAATATCCTGAACGGGCATTATCGCCAGTCGCGCAACCGACTGCATAGTCAATCGGCAAATCTGCTCTACTACGTTCCTGTCCGTGACTTTGTAACCCAGGTAATCATTCATTCGTTGCCGATGAATTTCATCCGACTCGTTGAACCAGCCCAGCGTTGTATTATTGTCGTGCGTTCCCGAGTACACAACAAAATTTTCGGTATGGTTGTGAATGGCGTGTGTTGAGGTTGGCATGTCGTACCCAAACCCAAATTGAACGACACGCATGCCGGGAATTCCGTAATGCCGCAAATACGGTTGTATTTCGGCGGCTTTAGCCCCCAAATCTTCAGCAATGATAGCTAGTTGCACAAATTGCCTATGCATTGCGTGCATAAAGGCTTCGATAGGCGCTTTTACCCACTCGCCCACTTTAGCTGTCGGTTCGTTAGCCGGAATTTCCCAATACACGGCAAATCCCAGAAAATGGTCTAATCGGGTTAGGCTGTATAAAGACATCTGATGCCGTAACCGATGCATCCACCAGGCAAATCCAGTACGTTCATGCTCGGCCCAGTCGTAAATGGGGTTACCCCATCGCTGCCCATACTCGCTAAAATAATCGGGCGGAGCTCCAGCGACAAATAAGGGCTGAAAGTTAGCGTCGAGCTTAAACAGAGTCGGATTCGCCCAAACATCGGCACTATTGAATTGAATGTAGATGGGAATATCGCCGATCAAATGAATTTTTTTTCCATAACAATAGGCGGTCAATTCATTCCACTGTCGCATGAAAAAGTACTGCATCACCTTAACGACCTCAATTCGATCATGCAGTAAGTCGGTCTGGCGAGCCAATGCCGTCGGATCGCGCCTGACTAGTTCCTCCGGCCAACGCACCCAGGTAGGCTCACCCGTCGATTCCTGCAGGGCCGTAAACAGCGCGTAGTCATTCAGCCAATCAGCTTGCCAGGCGCAGAAACGATCATAATCACTGCGTTGGGCCGGAACCGCATCCCGTAAAAATACTTCGGCCGCCTGTTGTAGCAATGGACGTTTTTTTATCCAGGCCGCATGCATTGTATTCGGAGCTAACACAAGAGGACCTGCTAATATGGTTGGGGTTGTATTGCCCGATGAGCTAGGCGGCTCGGTTACGGTTACGTCGTGAACAGGCTGTTCGTTAAACACATCCAGCGCTTCCTGACTGAGCAGATTTTCTTCTACCAATTTCTCCAAACTAACCATCAGAATATTTCCAGCAAAAGCCGACGGACTACTGTAGGGAGAAAATCCCGAGCCTGGATCAACGGGCGTAAGCGGAAGAATTTGCCAATAGGTTTGTCCTGATGCTTCCAGAAAATCAGCAAAGCGATAAGCTTCGGGGCCTAAATCGCCAACACCGTGCGCAGAAGGCAACGAGGTAATATGAAGCAGCAAGCCACTTGAACGTTGTTGAAGCATGAAAAAGAGTCGTTGAGTCAGTATCGTTAGTCAATAAGTCGATAGTCAACAGTCGTCAGTTGACAGTGTTAGCGATCAGTTCGCTACTAACTATGAACCATTGGCTGATGACCGCTGACTAAGGACTATTTGCTAGCGACTTGTTTTTGTACAAATCCGCTCCGGGCTATTTTTGTTTGACTTTTCACGTAAAAAGCTAACTGCCAAACCTATTTGATTGCGAATCAACAGGAAAATGACTCCGTTGATTCTTGACCTTACGCGGTTTTTCTCCTACTTTTGCAGTCCCAAACAACGGGCAACATTTCAATAAAGAAATACCACATACCAATGAGTAACGCAACGGCAGTCAATACGGGTAAGATTACGCAAATAATCGGGCCGGTCGTGGACGTGAGTTTCGAGGGCGAAGGCACCCGGATTCCCGCCATTCTGGACGCCCTCAGAGTAACAAAACCCAATGGCCAACAGGTCATTCTGGAAGTTCAGCAACACCTTGGCGAAGACCGTGTACGGGCAATTGCGATGGACTCTACCGACGGGCTTTATCGCGGCTTAGATGTTATTGACCTTCGTGCTCAAATCACAATGCCTACCGGCGACGGAATTCGGGGTCGGTTATTTAACGTGGTTGGTGATGCCATTGATGGTATCCCACAACCAAAAACAACCGGTACTGGCCTTCCTATTCACCGGGCTGCGCCTAAATTCGAAGACCTCGCAACCTCAACCGAAGTTCTCTTCACAGGTATTAAAGTAATTGACCTGCTGGAGCCTTACGCAAAAGGTGGTAAAATTGGTCTCTTCGGTGGTGCTGGTGTAGGTAAAACCGTATTGATTCAGGAATTGATCAACAACATCGCGAAGGCCTATGCAGGTCTGTCGGTATTTGCTGGTGTGGGCGAACGTACCCGCGAAGGAAATGACCTACTCCGCGAAATGATTGAAGCTGGTATCATTAAATACGGTGATGCATTCAAACATTCGATGGAAGAAGGTGGCTGGGATCTGACCAAAGTTGATTTGGAAGAGATGACCAAAAGCCAGGCGACTTTCGTATTCGGACAGATGAACGAGCCTCCTGGAGCACGTGCTCGGGTAGCTCTGTCGGGTCTGACCATTGCTGAACACTTCCGTGATGGTGACGGCGAAGGTGCTGGTCGTGATATTCTGTTCTTCGTTGATAACATCTTCCGTTTTACCCAGGCGGGTTCGGAGGTATCGGCTCTTTTAGGCCGGATGCCATCGGCGGTAGGTTATCAGCCTACGCTGGCTACCGAAATGGGTGTCATGCAGGAGCGTATCACCTCAACCAAACGGGGTTCGATCACATCGGTACAGGCCGTTTATGTACCTGCCGATGACTTAACTGACCCTGCTCCGGCTACCACCTTTGCTCACTTAGATGCTACGACGGTATTAAGCCGGAAAATTTCTGAGCTGGGTATCTATCCTGCCGTTGACCCACTTGATTCGACTTCGCGGATTCTGTCTGCCGAAATCCTGGGCGACGAGCACTACAACACCGCTCAACGCGTAAAAGAGATTCTGCAACGCTACAAAGAATTGCAGGATATCATCGCCATTCTGGGTCTGGAAGAGCTTTCGGAAGAAGACAAACTGGTTGTAAGCCGCGCTCGTCGTGTACAACGCTTCCTGTCGCAGCCTTTCTTCGTAGCTGAACAGTTCACGGGTCTGAAAGGCGTTCTTGTACCGATCGAAGACACGATCAAAGGTTTCAACCTGATCATCGACGGTAAATATGACCACCTGCCAGAAGCAGCATTCAACCTCGTTGGCACTATTGAAGATGCCGTTGCGAAGGGAGAGAAAATGATGAAAGAAGCTGGTCAATAAGCTATATTTCTGGTTTCCAGCCTATAATTTAATACTTTATTAATCGTAGGCTGGAAACCAAACCTCCTTCCTCAAGTCTGATAGTTTGACAATAAACACACTTAGTTTTATGAAAACGATTCGATTGAGAATAGGAGTAGCCTTTATGTCATTCTGCTTAGTGACAACAGCGTCTATGTCGGCCCAAGCTATAGCCATACCCACAAAATCCATTGTTGGTGGTGTAGTTAAGGCTTCGACAGTGCAGGATGCTTCTGCAACGACTCATCTTGACAATGCTGTAGCGGCCCTTGATAAAGGCGACAAAGAAACGACAACGCAGGAGTTGAAAACAGGCATTGCCGGTTTAGAAGCCGAAGCCCAGGCTAAGCCAACCTCATTCAAGGATAAAGTACTGGCGCAGGTGAGTAAGCTGAAGGCTTTACTTCCGTTGATTCCAACAGGAGCGCTTGGTAGTGGTGCTTTAGGCAAAGCTGTTAGCCTGGCTAAATTAGCCTCAGGTGGCAACCAACTCGAAGGCATTCTGGCTGCGGGCTCGTTACTGGGTAAAGGAAGTCAACTAACGAGTGGCTTAAGCGGTATTAGTGGAGCTTTGTCGTCATTAGGCGGAAGCACTCAATCGACAGGCCAATCGCTGATTTCAACTGCTCTAGCCAGTGTTGGTAAACTCGATCAGGGCGGCTTAGTAGCTAAAGCTGCTGAACCCGCTGCGAAGACTCAAATTGGTAGCGTGCTTAATTTTGTAAAAGGAGCATTATAAAAGATATATGATATAGTATGTATGATGTAGGTGCGTGCTAATAACCTGTCATATATAATACATCATACATCATACATCTTTCTCGTATGACATTAGATATTATCACTCCCGACCGTAAGGTGTTTTCTGGCGAAGCCAGTGCGGTTACGTTTCCAGGTAGCGAAGGGCAGTTTCAGGTTTTGAACAACCACGCTCCTCTGGTAAGCACATTGGATAAGGGCAAGCTTATCGTACAGACGGCGTCTGGCGAACAAACCTTCATCGTTGATGGTGGCGTAGTGGAAGTACTTCAGAACAAAGTACTCGTTCTCGCCGAAGCTGTCGTTGCTTAAACCAAAATAGATTCTAGTGGATTCTAGTCGTTTCTTTGGATTCTATTGAATTGTTTATCAACACAATAGAATCTAAAGAAACGACCAGAATTCTAAATTGGCCAATTAATAGTTTAGCCATTGATTTAAAAGCGATTCACTTAGCAGGTGAACCGCTTTTTTATTGGCCGTCTGCGTTTTCCTGCTTTTTTTGTTATTTTTCTTACTTCATCATGGCAACCAAACCTTTCATCGTCGGCATTACCGGCGGCAGTGCTTCGGGTAAAACGTCCTTTCTGAAAGGTATCCTGAATGCCTTCACCGACGAGCAGATATGCCTGATTTCGCAGGACAATTACTACCTCAGCCGCGATGTCATTCCGGTAGATGATCAGGGTATCCATAATTTCGATTTACCCGAAACCATTGATCACCATCTCTATGCCAAGCACATTGGGCAGTTACATAATGGTGAGATTGTCACGCAAAAAGAATATACGTTCAACAACCCGGCCATTGTACCAAGGATGTTGACGTTTAAGCCTGCACCGATCATTATTGTTGAAGGCATTTTCGTTTTCCATTTCCGTGAACTAGCGGATCAGATGGATCTGAAGATTTTCATCGATGCCAAAAACAGCATTAAACTCGAACGGCGGGTGAAGCGCGATGCCGAAGAGCGGGGCTATGATTTAGATGATGTAATGTATCGTTGGAAATACCACGTGAAGCCAACCTACCGCCAATTCATCAAGCCATACCGTGCCGAAGCGGATATTGTGATTCCGAACAATCATCATTACCAGCGAGGGCTGAATGTAGTCATTGAGTTTTTGAAAACGAAAGTATAACGTAGCGTGGACTTCCAGTCCGCGTAGCCGAAGGCTAAGTTGTAATTACCTTTTTAGCCTTTGGCTACGCGGACTGGAAGTCCACGCTACTTTACAACTCAATCACAACTCCGTCGCTTTCAGGATAGCCCGTGCATGTTAACACCCAGCCTTCTGCAAGGTCGCGATCCGTCAATACATCGTTGATAGTCATGTGGACCTTTCCTGATAAACAACGGGCGGCACAGGTGGAACAACGACCACCCCGACAGCTATAGGGCAAATGAATTCCCTCGTCTAAAGCTGCCTGTAAAATGGATTTATAAGCTGGCACCTGAATTTCGATCTCGCGCTCTCGCAACTTTAACAACACCATTCGATCCTGGGCCGCAATAGGTGGTGGTGTTAGAAAAACAGGCTCAACAACAAAATTCTCGCGTCGAATCTGTTCTGGTCGAAAACCGCTGAATACTAGTGTAAACTGAATCATTCGCATGTAATCACCTGGGCCGCATACATAAAAACGGAGTTCTTTTGGATCTGAGTTTTTAACCAATTCAGGCAAGAGACGCTCCAACATTACATTGTTCAGCCTTCCTCGTAAGGCGTTCCAATCTTCAGTCGGACTACTTAGCAGGTAAATTAATCGGAACCGATCTGGATATTGACGTTGTAAGACATTTAGCTCCTCTCGAAAAATAGTATTTCGCTCGTTTGGGGTGCTGTAGAGCAGGGTTACAAACCGATTTGATTCTTCCCTTAAAACCTGCTTAATAAGCCCGAACAAAGGGGTGATACCGCTTCCCGCTCCGAATAAAATTATATCTCCTTTCGGATTTTCACCAAGGGTAAATCGACCAGCGGGATGCAAACTCCTTACCACATCACCAACGCGCAATGTATCGTGCAGGTAGCGGGAAATTTCTCCATTTTGAACTCGCTTAATTGTCAATCGTAAGAATTGTTCATCAGGAGTCGAACTGAGCGAGTATGATCGACGAACTTCGTGGCCATGATGATTTATGATCAGGGTCAGAAACTGTCCGGCACGATACGCAACGAATTGACCATTTAATGGTTCCAGAAAGTAACTGTTGGCATCGGCCGTTTCACGAACAATACGCACAACGCGTAATTGAAGAAAATCGTCGGTCATAAATAGAGCAGCTTTCTCTCAAAACTAATCAAATACAAGCTGTTGTTTGAAAGCCCAAACGATTTCCTGAAATTCGCCCCGCCGGTGCGGTGGATTTGCCCTGCCGGTCCGCCGAGCGGTGGATTCGCTACGCTTTCTCTCGAAAGAATATCGTGACATTTTCTTAGTATTCGTTGTTTAGTAGTAAACCACCTGTCGATACCCGAATGGAAGCACTCCTGGAAGAAGTTCAACGCATTGGTTATGTGAATAAACCAGTCGCCGAAGACATAGATTTAGTTGCCGAGATTAACCGGCTGAAAAAAGAAAAGAATGCCGTTATTCTAGCCCATTATTACGTGGACGGTGCCATTCAGGACATAGCCGATTACATTGGCGATAGCCTTGGTTTATCGCAGCAGGCAGCCGCTACCCCCGCCGACATGATTGTATTCTGTGGCGTACATTTTATGGGCGAGACAGCAAAGGTCTTATCTCCCGAGAAAAAGGTCGTTATTCCTGATCTAAACGCGGGTTGTTCACTAGCCGATTCGGCCCCAGCCGATAAATTCGCTGAGTTCAAGGCACAATATCCCGATCATATTGTACTGTCATACATTAACTGCTCGGCCGAAATCAAGGCATTATCCGATATTATCGTTACCTCCTCGAATGCCCTGAAAATTGTTGAGAGTTTACCGAAAGATCAGAAAATCATTTTCGCGCCAGACGCCAACCTTGGCCGTTTCGTTTCAAAGAAAACTGGCCGCGATATGGTGCTTTGGGATGGAGCCTGCATTGTGCACATCGATATTTCGCTCGAAAAATTGCACAAACTTCGCATTGATTACCCCGAAGCGAAGTTCATCGCCCACCCCGAATGTCAGGAGAATATTCTGAGTGAAGCCGATTATGTTGGTTCAACAACAGCCTTGTTGAAATACGTGGTCGATAGCCCCGAGCAGACGTTTATCGTTGGTACCGAAGCGGGCATTCTGCACAAGATGAAGGAAGCCGTTCCGCACAAGAAAATCATTCCTGCCCCCGCCAGCCAGAACAATACCTGCGCCTGTTCGGAATGCCCCTACATGAAAATGAACACAATGGAGAAGGTATACAACGCCATGCTTTACGAACAACCGGAAATTATTGTACCGGAAGATATTCGTTTGAAGGCGTATGAGTCGGTGGCTAGGATGCTGGAGTTGAGCAAGTAAATAAGAAAGATATGCAACAGATTATTTTGCAACCTCAAACACCAGACGAACTACGTTTAGTGAAGCAGTTCGCCAAAGTGATGAAAATTAAAGCGACAACTGTAAAAGAAACTCCTAAGGCACGTAAGAAACGGGAGATTTTGGACGGTATTGAGCGAGGATTAGCCGAGATAAAGCTTCATCAGAAAGGTAAGATTACTCTTAAAACAGCTCAACAAGTTCTTGATGAGTTATAAAGTAATTTTCACCTCCGATGCGTTGCGTGATGCTAAACAACTACGAAAGAAATACCCCTCGTTCAAAAGTGATTTAGCAAACTTAATTGAATCCTTGCAGCAAGACCCGCAACAAGGTGAATCATTGGGTAAGGACTGCTATAAAATTCGATTAGCAATATCCAGTAAAAACAAGGGCAAGCGTGGCGGAGCTAGAGCTATATCGTGCGTCAAATTAATTGATGAAACGGTCTATCTGGTTGCGATCTACGATAAAAGCGAAGCAGACACCATTGCAGAAGGCGACTTGGATGACCGCCTTTTAAATATTCCTTAGATCAATGCCCCATCAATTCGATTTTCTGGTTATCGGCTCCGGCATTGCGGGCCTGAGTTATGCTACTAAGCTGGCAATGCACTTTGAGAAGTTACAGCAGGCTGTAAAAATCGGTGTAATCACCAAAGTTCAGGCCGAAGAAACTAACACTAAATACGCTCAGGGTGGTATTGCAGCTGTTTGGTCGGAAGGAGATTCGTTTGAAAAACACATCGAAGATACGATGGTGGCAGGCGACTTTCTGAGCGACCGGCATATTGTTGAGATCGTTGTTCGCGAAGCACCCGTCCGTATCCAGGAGCTGATTGATTACGGCACACGTTTCGACAAGGAACATGGTGGCTCCGATTACGACCTCGCCAAAGAGGGCGGCCATTCCGATTTTCGAATTCTGCACTTTAAAGACATTACTGGCGCTGAAATAGAACGGGCATTACTCGAAAAGGCAAATTCGCTGAAATCCATTGAGATTTTTACGCATTTCTACGCCGTTGAACTCATCACACGCCACCAACTTGGCGAAACGGTTCATCGTTATGACACTGATAATAAGTGCTTTGGTGCTTACGTACTAAATACCCGTACCGGGCAAGTCGAACAGTTTCTGGCCAAAACGACCCTACTGGCAACTGGCGGTATCGGGAATATTTATCAGAATACGACGAACCCAAACATTGCAACTGGCGATGGCATTGCAATGGCCTACCGCGCCAAGGGGATCGGCAAGGACATGGAGTTTATCCAGTTTCACCCGACGGCCCTGTACGAACCCGGTAAAAAACCCAATTTCCTGATTTCCGAAGCCGTTCGTGGGTTTGGCGGTGTACTACGAACGCGCAAAGGTGAGACGTTTATGGAGAATTACGACTCGCGCCTGTCGCTGGCCCCGCGCGACATTGTGGCCCGTGCCATCGACTCCGAAATGAAAAAAGCGGGGGATCCACACGTTTATCTGGATGTAACTCACTGCGATTACGAACGATTTGTTGAACACTTTCCCAATATAACCGCCTATTGCCGCGACCATTTGGGGCTGGATTTACGGAAAGATTATATCCCCGTTGTACCGGCGCAACACTACCTATGTGGTGGTGTGCGGGTTAACGAATGGGGACAGACCAACATTCAGTTCCTCTATGCGGTTGGTGAGTGCTCCTGTACGGGTCTTCACGGTGCCAACCGCCTGGCCTCCAATTCACTCCTCGAAGCCGTTGTCTTTGGCCATCGAGCCTATGAGAAAACGGTAGAATTACTCGATCAGGCCGTTTTACCTGAAAATATCCCAGCCTGGAACGACGCAGGCACAACCCATCCTGAGGAATTGGTGCTAGTGACCGAGATGAAAAAAGAACTGGAATCGATCATGTCCAACTATGTTGGCATTGTACGCACCAATCGACGCCTGAAGCGAGCGATGGACCGTCTTGAATTAATTTACTTAGAACACGAAGAACTCTATCGCCAATCGAAAGTATCGGTTCCTATTTGCGAACTCCGGAACATGATCGAAGTAGCTTACCTGGTTATTAAAATGGCAATGGCCCGGCGCGAAAACAGTGGACTGCATTTTAATCTGGATAATGTGAAATAGGCAACAAACTTGTTGTTTAGTTAATTAATTCTGTCTTTGATCCTCTAAAGAAATACTCATTAACTAGCTATTTCGACCAGATCGAACGCGAATTGGGTTCATTATTGTTTTACAGCTAAATAGTATCTTTGGCTCTTATAAATAAAGCATTATGGAACGAATACATGACTCCAACAGCCGCCCTAAAGGTGGAGCAGCCTTGTTCCAGTGGATTCTGGAGCAAAGGAAATTAGAAGAAAACCAGCCTCGCGAACTAACTGAAAGTCAAAAAGCCGCCATTGCTGAATTGAAAAAACGTAATGCAGAACGAGGAACATCAGTCATTAAAGCATGATTTTATTTTTGGTGGTGGCCCTACAAACTCCTATTATTTTGTAAATGGAGTAGGAATAACCTACGAAGTGATGTTTAAGCCATCAGGCTATTTATTTCCAGAATATCCTGAATTCAATAAGGATGTATATGAGTTCATTATTCGTATTGAAGAAAATATACTTACTATAAATCCTCCATCTGACTCTCTTCTACCCCCAACGATTGCTGCTATATTTCGAGATTTCTTTAAACGAGAAGGTGCAGTAGTCGTTTATATTTGCGATTCATCGGATGGACGGCAAGCCATTCGTTTCAGAAAATTCAATTCCTGGTATAGTTATTTCGAAGGTAGAGGGACAACGCTAATGAAGATAGATCTGGAGTTTGAGGATAAGGAAGTTCCCGTTTATACTTCGCTTATTCTACAAGCTAAACATCCATTGCTTCAATATATCATTGTGGCTTATCAAAGGTTAATTCTTTGGGCTGATAGCAATGACAAATAAAATGGACGCGTTCCCAGCCTAATCTGCCCCAGAATCATGAATCAGCAAGACATTATCGACTTCATCAATCAAAGTGATAGCCCAAAAATCAAATATGCGTTTACCGATATTGATGGCGTTCTGCGCGGCAAAATCATTCATCGACAGAAGTTTCTGGATGGCTTGACCGATGGGTTCGGTTTTTGTGATGTCGTTTGGGGTTGGGATTCATCCGATACGCCTTACGATAATGGTAAAACAACGGGCTGGCAATCCGGCTATCCCGACGCGCCGGTTCGGCTTGATGTTTCTACCTTTCGGCAACTTCCCTGGGAAGATAATATTCCCTTTTTTCTCGCCGATTTTAGTCCTAGCCCAACTAATCAGCCGTCTAGCTACGCTTTAGCCGCTTGTCCACGTAGTTTGCTCAAACGCATTGCCAGCCAGTGCCAGCAAATGGGTTTCCACGCTGAATTTGCCCAGGAGTTTGAGTGGTTCAATTTCCGCGAAACACCCCAAAGTCTACAGCATAAAGACTTTCGGCAATTAGAGCCACTTACGCCAGGCATGTTTGGGTATTCTATCCTGCGCCCTTCGCTCGAAAGTGCCTTTTATCACGATCTATTCGATTTACTGGCTCAATTCGATATACCGCTCGAAGGGCTTCATACCGAGACGGGGCCGGGCGTTTACGAAGCGGCTATCATGCATGATGAAGTCGTTAGAGCCGCCGACAAAGCTACTCTATTCAAAACCGCTGTGAAGGAAATTGCTTACCGACATGGCATAGTGGCTACGTTTATGGCGAAATGGAACGCTGATTTGCCCGGTTGTAGCGGTCATATTCACCAGAGTCTCTGGAACCCCGAACAGACAAAAAATCTGTTTTATGATGCCACTCAACCAGATAACATGAGTGAGCTAATGCGCCAGTTCATGGCCGGCCAATTGTATTGCCTGCCCCATATTACGCCCATGTTTGCGCCAACCATCAACAGCTATAAACGGCTGGTTGAAGGTGCCTGGGCCCCTACTACATTAACCTGGTCGGTAGATAATCGGACAACTGCGCTTCGGGTGTTAAATCATAAGGAGGCCTATACGCGTGTTGAACATCGGGTGTCTGGTTCCGATACAAATCCGTATCTGGCAATAGCTGCGTCATTAGCTTCTGGCTTGTATGGCATCCGGCATAAATTAACATTAGACATTCCAGCTTCGGTTGGAAATGGTTATGCCGATAAGCGGAATGGCATATTACCTACGAATTTGGACGAAGCCACGCGGGCAATGGCCAATTCGCCAGTGGCGGCTGAACTGTTTGGCGTCGAATTTGTTGACCATTTCACGCGCACTCGCGACTGGGAATGGCGGCAATATCTCCGCCAGGTCAGCGACTGGGAACTGAAACGATATTTTGAGATTATTTAAAGAGTTTTCTGTTTACGGTTCACTGTTTACGGTTGGCTGACGCATGATCGCTTCGCGCAACCGTAAACAGTGAACCGTAAACAGAAAACCATAGAATATGCGTCTTGTCGATTATCCTACCATTATAAAAAAGGCCTGGGCAGAGTTTGATGGTTCTGTTCCAATCCTGACTATTGAAGATATTAGTGCAAAGGTTTCAACCAATCACGTCTTCAAAGTTACGTTTGAGGATGGCGAGCATATCATCGCTAAGTTGTCTTATTTCGGTAAGTATGAGCACTTTCTGGAAGACCATCGCATTATTCATGCGTTGGCCAACAATCTGCTCTATCCGTTTGAGAATGTACTTGCTAAATCGCTGGTGCGTGATGGTCAGGTTTATACGTATCGACAAAAAGATAGTTTTGTTGATGCCTGGGTGGTGTTCTATAACCCAATTCGAATTCAGCTAAAACTTCCCCGTCGGTTAGAAGAGCACCATATTCAAATGCTTGGCCGACAGGTTGCGAAGTTCCATAAGGCTTGTTCTCGGGTAAGTACAGTGCTGCCTAAATCATCAAAAACGCTACGTTCAGATGTTTGGGATCTGCTAGATTTACTAGATACAGAAGTTGGTCAGTTTGAGCACCGACTGCATATCGATGAGTTAAAACGACAGTGCGAATTGTTTCTAGCCAACCGACAAAAACTCGTAGCAGGCACTGTAGAAACCATGCCTGTTTTCGTTGACTGGAATATTGGCAACTTTTCAGTTACGCAAAACCTCGAACTTTACTCTCGTTGGGATTACGATTGGTTTCGCATCAGTTATCGGGTCCTGGATTTTTACTTTTTCAGTCGGGTAGTTTCCAATGCTGGCGACCGGACGGTATTTAGTTACGTTATTGGGCCATTGATGGAAGAACGCTTCCTGCTGTTTTTAAAAGAGTACCATAAAGTATTCCCGCTTACCGAAAACGAAATTCGATTCCTGCCCGAAGCTTATCGTTTTTTCATACTCAACTACGTGATCAAATACGGTCGTTATTTTTTCCACCGAACCTATGCGATCAAATTGCAACGCGAGGCATATGAAATCTATTTCCCATCTATTGAGCAGTTTGATGCCGATAAAATCCTACGAGCATTAGGGATATAGCTTTCTCGATAGATGACTTTTGTCACGACAAGCCGTCAAAGCATCGCTCCAGGCATTGAGCATATAGCTTGATGATAAACAATCTACGTGACTTGTCATTGTTGGTCAAAGAAATTCAGGAAGGCAGTAATCAGGCTTTCCGTGAATTCTATGACCAAACAAAAAGTCAGGTATTTACGCTGGCATTGGGCTATGTTCACCGTCGCGAAGATGCCGAAGAAATTACGCAGGATGTTTTTGTCGAAGTATTTCGCTCGGCAAGTACTTTTAAAGGAGACGCTAGTCCGACAACCTGGCTCTATCGAATTGCGGTTAATAAATCGCTCGATTTCTTAAAACATCAAAAGCGACAGAAGCGATTTGCTTTCCTTACCAGCCTGTTCGATGCTTCCACCGGCGACGTACTACACCATCCTACCGATTTTTATCACCCAGGTATTGCCCTCGAAAACCAGGAGCGTGCGGCTATCTTATTCCGCGCTATTGACAAGCTTTCCGACAAGCAAAAAACAGCTTACGTTCTAACAAAAATCGAAGGATTGAACAATATTGAAGCGGCAGCAGTAATGGTAATAAGCGTAGGAGCCGTTGAGTCGTTACTACAACGAGCCATTGAAAATCTAAAAAAACAATTGGCCGGTTTATATAAAACTCTACAGAACCCGTAGGAATCCTCAACTCCTGTCGTCTCAATCAATATGGAACCTAAGAAAAATAAATGGATCAACGATATACTTTCTAGTTCAGATGGCATCCAGCGGGTTGACCCAAGTCCGTTTCTATTCGCCAAAATCCAGAATCGACTCGATACGGAAGCTTCCACAGTATATCTATCAGCCCGAACAGTCTGGCTTACAATTGCTTCGTTTGCCTTATTGCTACTGCTTAACTGGCATATTATAAGCCAGCAGTCGGCCCCCTTTAGTCCAAACTCTGCTGAGTTAAACGCAGTTGTGTCAGACATGCAGCTTTATCCGTCTACCAATCAACCATATGATCTATGGAGCGGACAAAGCTACTGACCCTTGCTGTACTTGGTCTGCTCTTAGTTAATCTGCTGACCATTGGTTTTTTGATCTTCAGGTCTGATCAATCTCCTCATAAGGATCAGATGCAAGGACCGCAGCCCGATGATAAAGGACCATCCCGACTAATTATTGCTCGACTTCATTTCGATGAACAGCAGCAAAAACAATACTTAGACCTAGTTAGGCAGCATAAACAGCAGACGATGCAGTTAAATACTAAGTCGATTCGGCTGTTTCAATCCTATTACGGTCTACTCACTCAAGTTCACCCTGATTCAACAAAGAGTTCGCTGGTTCGGCAAATTGCAGATGTACAGCAGCAAATCGCTGAACTGAACTTTTCCCATTTCCAGCAAATCAAATCACTTTGTCGTTCAGACCAACAGGCAGATTTCGCGAAATTAGTCACTGACCTAGCTCGTTTATTTGGCCAACGTCAGCGACCACCCCACTCTCATGGCGAGGGGCCACCGGATGATCGTCCAGGTGGGCCACCCGAAAACTTCCCCCCTCCTCCTAGAAATTAATTGATAATGTCTACTCCTTCTAATAACGAAAACTAGTTTTCTGGAGGCTCAAGTCACTGAACTCAGGGAGTTTATACAGGTAGGCTGTTATTAGCTGTTGACCAATTAATTATTGTTATACGAGCCCAGATTAAAGAAAACTAATTGAAAATTCGGCTTGGGTCGTATTTTTACCAATAATCTATAGGTAAACAACGAACTTACTACTCAGCTAATCCCCTTATGCAACTTACCGATTTCAAGACTGTAGCCGAAAACTATAAAGTAATTTTCTTCGATGCATTTGGGGTTTTAAAAAATTCAGAAGGTCTTTTACCGGGTATTGAACATACTTTCGACTGGCTTCGGGAGAGCGGTAAAGATTTTTATGTGTTAACCAACGATGCCTCGCGTGGGCCACACGAACTCGCCGAATCGTATTACCGAAAAGGCTTCTATGCCATTACACCTGAACGCATTATATCGTCGGGAATGCTGGCTCGAGAGTACCTGGATTTAAAGGTTCACAATGGAACTGTAGCCTATCTGGGTACTGAAAAGTCGGCCCATTATCTCGAAACCACTGGTCTAAAAACCCTTCCTATCAGCGAGGTTGATCTTAAGGATGTGGCTGATATTAATGCATTGGTACTTCTGGACGATGAGGGTTTTGACTGGAATACCGACCTAACCAAGACCGTGAATTTGCTTAGAAAACGTAATATCCCGGTAATTGTCGCCAATACGGATAATACCTATCCTGTTTCAAAAACCCGTGTTGCCATTGCGATTGGCGCCATAGCCAAAATGATCGAGAACATTGTTGGCAAACAGTTTATCCGATTCGGTAAGCCTGATGCCCAATTGTTCATGTTTGCCTATGAGCGACTCGAGAATGCGGCTCATATTAGTAAGCGAGATATTTTGATGGTGGGCGACACCTTACGAACTGATATTCTGGGCGGTAACAAATTTGGCTTAGATACGGCCCTTGTACTAACCGGAAATACCCAACAACAAGACGCTGAAGTGCTAATTCGAAGCACAGGTATTATTCCAACTTACGTCTGTAAGTCAGTTGTGATTCGTAATTAGACTAGTTTTTTACAGAATACGCCATTGTATAGGAAACTATCTTTTTATTTGATTTCTATCTGCAACCGGCTGATTTTTAGAACATTAGATCTATATACGCAGCTTTCACGAACGATTTATAGTCCAAAAAATTGTTTGATAATACAAAGGTAAATACGTTTCTTTGCGCAGTTTTTTAACTAGAACAGACTATCAAAATGTCGGACATTGCACAAAAAGTTAAGAATATCATTGTTGAGAAACTGGGTGTTGAAGAGTCAGAAGTAACGCCAGAAGCAAGCTTCACCAACGATCTGGGTGCCGATTCGCTCGATACAGTTGAGCTGATCATGGAATTTGAAAAAGAATTCAACTTGCCTATCCCCGACGACGAGGCTGAAAAAATCTCTACCGTTGGTTTGGCCATCGAATATCTGGAAAAACACATCGGCAAGTAAGCCCATTGACGGAAACCTGATTCGGAAGTAAGGCGACTAGGCCGAGCTCGAATGGTTCATTCCGATCAGTAAATCCATTAAGTACCTGGAAGTCAACACCAGCTAGTTTAGGCTTGGCGTTGTTTCTCTTTTTCCATTACGCAGTACAACTGTATGACATTCAAACGAGTAGTAGTGACCGGCCTCGGTGCGTTGACACCCATTGGCAATGATGTACCCACTTATTGGAACAACTTAGCCGCCGGTGTAAGCGGGGCCGGTCCCATTACGAAGTTTGACGCCAGCAAATTTCGGACGCGGTTCGCCTGCGAAGTGAAAGGGCTTGACGTCACTCAGTTTATTCCTCGGCAGGAAGCTCGTAAAATGGATGCGTTTACCCATTACGCGCTCATCGCTACCGAAGAAGCCGTTCGTGATGCGAACATGAATCTCGATACCTTAGACAAAAACAAAGTTGGTGTCATTTGGGGATCGGGTATTGGTGGACTCAAATCGTTTGAGGACGAAATGATCGACTATGCTAAAGGTGATGGTACTCCTCGTATCAACCCCTTCTTCATCGTTCGCATGATTGCTGATAGTGCATCGGGCCAGATTTCGATGCGCTACGGTTTCCGGGGCACAAACTACGTAACAGTTTCTGCCTGTGCCTCTACGAACAACGCGATCATTGATGCGCTTAATTACATCCGTTTAGGGCGTCTGAACATGTGCGTTGTGGGTGGTTCAGAAGCGGCTGTTACACGGGCAGGCATTGGTGGTTTCAACGCCAATCGGGCTTTATCAGAACGTAATGACTCACCCGAAACAGCCTCCCGGCCTTACGATAAAGATCGTGATGGTTTTGTACTGGGAGAAGGGGCCGGTGCCATTATCCTCGAAGAGTATGAACACGCTCTGGCACGGGGAGCTAAAATCTATGCAGAATTAATTGGAGGTGGAATGTCTTCTGATGCTTATCACATCACAGCTCCACACCCGGACGGATTAGGCGCATTTTTAGCTATGCAGGATGCTCTTAACGACGCCGGTATCGCACCCACCGACATTGACTACATTAATACCCACGGCACCTCAACACCAATTGGTGACCCACAGGAACTGAAAGCGATCCATCAATTATTTGGAGAGCATTCATTCAAGCTAAATATCAGCTCGACTAAGTCGATGACTGGCCATTTGCTGGGTGCAGCGGGTGCCGTAGAAGCGATTGCCTGTCTAAAAGCGATGGAACACCAAATCGTTCCTCCGACAATCAATCACTTCACTGACGATGAAGAAATCGACCCACGCTTTAATTTAACATTCAATACGGCTCAGGAGCGATCCATAACAACCGTAATGAGTAATGCGTTTGGGTTCGGAGGTCATAATGCCATCATTATTTTCCGTAAACTTAGCTGAGTCGTGCAACTCGCTCTGCCTCGTAGTTTATTTAACCCTTTAGAGTGGTTTCGGTCTGGCAACAGCGATCCGCGCAAGAATCTGCGTCGTTCAATTGGCCATATTATTGGCGCCCGCCCATCAAACCTGGGGTTGTATCAATTGGCGCTGCGTCACACGTCAGCGTCAAAGGCGACGGCTATTGAGGGATTTAGGGAATCAAACGAACGACTGGAATATTTAGGCGACGCCGTACTGGGTATGGTTATTGCCGAGTTTCTCTTCAAGAAATACCCCTACAAAGACGAAGGTTTCTTGACCGAAATTCGCTCCCGGATTGTTAACCGGGAAACACTGAACGGGATTTCCCGAAAAATTGGCCTCGATCAACTGATTGAATACGACGGAAGTCGAACTCGCAGTCTGCCAGCTCGCACATCGATGTATGGCGATGCGCTCGAAGCATTAGTCGGGGCGGTTTACTTAGATAAAGGATTCCAGTTCTCCCGTCAATTTATTTTAAAAGACCTTCTCTCTCACTACGATATCGAATCGGTAGTGCAGAACAACGGTAACTACAAAAGCCGCCTGATCGAATGGGCGCAACGAGAAGGCAAAGAGATTCGTTTTGAAATTGTCTCCGAAAAAGGCAACAGCCACTTTCGCGAGTTTATCGCCCAGGTTCTTGTTGACGATGAAGCGTTTGCTACGGGTAGCGGCTACAGCAAGAAAAAAGCGGAACAAGCTGCCGCCGAAAAGGCATTTGAGCAATTAGCAATCAAGTAGACTTTCACACTTCATAGCTTATAAGCTATCCGGCTTCTGCCTTCCTCTTAGGGCAGACTGTGAATTATTCACAAATAAATTGTTCATTTTGGCATTATTTCGAACTTGGGTGGTATAAAATCATGTCAAATCGTCATGATCGTACTTATTTATACTATTGGTACAAAATTTGAAATTTACCATAAGTTGGTAGACGGTTCCTATGCGTTAAAGAGTCATTAAAGGTCCAAAACGCTCTCTAACAAAGCCTTGTTAAATTTTGTTAAGCACCCACAAGACCTGGATTTTTCGGAAGCGACTTTCCGTTATACCTACAAACAGTGAAAGCTGTCTCTAACACAAAAAGAAAGCAATTAGATTTTCCCATTTAAACATGAAAAGCAACTGGAAATTATTAGCGTTGATAGCACTTCTATCGAGTGGAATAACGCTGGCCGCTTACAGCCTGTTGGGATTCAACAACCGGGATGTAATTTTTAACGAATCGTCGCCAGCCCCAACTATTTTGGGTCGTTTGGCCTCAATGCCAGGTGGACCATCATCTGTGCCAGGTGATTTCTCGACCGCAGCCGAAGCCGTAACCCCAACGGTTGTACATATTCGGACGACAATGACTCGTACTGTTCGTCAGCAACAAATGCCCGACATTTTTCGGGAGTTCTTCGGCGATGAGTTTGGTGGACAACGGCAACAACCCCGTCGTCAACAGGGACAGGCTTCTGGTTCAGGCGTAATCATCAGCAAAGACGGCTACATCGTTACGAACAACCACGTAGTGCAGGATGCCGACGAAGTTGAAGTAATTATGACGGACAAGCGTAGCTTCAAAGCGAAAGTAATTGGCACTGATCCATTAACAGATCTGGCCGTTATTAAAGTAGAAGCAAACAACCTGCCTTCTATCACACTTGGTGACTCTGATGCGCTGAAATTAGGCGAATGGGTGCTAGCCGTTGGTTATCCGCTTGATCTGGAGTCGACTGTTACAGCTGGTATAGTAAGTGCTAAAGGTCGTCGGATTGGTATTCTGGATCAGGACTACGCTCAGCGTCAAGGTCAGCAAGGGGCTCGTACAGATAAACAAGGTGATACTCCTGTAGAAGCTTTCATTCAAACAGATGCAGCTATCAACCCAGGCAATTCGGGTGGAGCCTTAGTTAACCTACGTGGTGAATTAGTTGGAATCAACTCTGCGATTGCTTCAGCAACTGGTTATTACAGCGGTTATGGCTTTGCAGTTCCTGTATCTCTCGTGAAGAAAGTATCTGCTGATCTGCTTAAATATGGCAATGTACAACGCGGTTACATTGGTATTCTGCCTATTGAACTAAATAGCACTATAGCGAAAGAAAAGGGCGCCAAAGTAGGTCGGGGTATCTATGTTGAAAACGTTGTTGAAAAAGGCGCTGCTGAAGCTGCTGGTCTGAAAAAAGGCGATGTTATTGTGAAGATGGAAGGCCAGGCACTGGATTCAGATGCTCAGATGCGTGAAATCATCGGCCGTCGTCGTCCTGGAGATGCTGTTACGGTTACAATTAACCGCGATGGCACCGAACGCGATGTTAAAGTCGAGCTTCGTAACCGGAATGGTGGTCGTGATATCATCAAGAAAACGGAAGTTACAGCAGCGAACACCTCACTAAGTACACTTGGTGCTCAATTCGAAGACCTCTCTGCTCAGGATGCTAAACAATTAGGCGTAAGCGGTGGTGTCCGGGTCAAGAAGATCGTTGATGGCAAACTGGCTGAAACTGATGTTGAAGAAGGCTTTATTATCGTGAAAGCTAACGGCAAAAACGTTAAAAGCACAAAAGACCTTCAGGCAATTATGGCGTCGGTGAAAGAAGGTGAAGGCTTGATGCTGATCGGCATGTACCCTAACAGCTCACGGATGTACTACTACGCTGTGCCAGTCTAATAACACAGTAAATCTTTAATGTGGCGTCGGGTTCTCAAACCCGACGCTTTTTTTATGCACAAAAAACGGTCGGGTTTGAGAACCCGACCGCACAAGAATCATTATTGTATTCTCTCTTCTATTCGTAATAATTCAGGATCTGATGCCCGCTATTAGCTAAAAGTTGATCACGACGGAATAGGTCGATATCAGCTGTCATCATGTCTTTTACAAGAGCTGGCAGATCATATTTAGGTTTCCAGTTCAACTTAGTCATCGCTTTAGTTGGATCACCCAAGAGCAAGTCAACCTCGGTTGGACGGAAATAACGTGGGTCTATACAAACCACTTCTTTGCCCACTTCAACAGGGAATTCAGGGTTGGTCGAACTTACTACCGTTCCAACTTCAGAAACACCTTCGCCAGAGAACGCCAATTCAACGCCAATTTCGGCAAACGACATCCGTACAAAATCACGTACGCTGGTTGTTACACCCGTAGCGATCACATAATCTTCAGGCTTGTCCTGTTGTAGAATCAGGTACATTGCTTCAACGTAATCCTTTGCATGACCCCAGTCGCGTAGGGAGTCCATGTTGCCCAGGTAAACTTTGTCCTGCAAGCCCAAACCAATACGCGATACAGCACGGGTAATTTTGCGTGTCACAAATGTTTCACCACGTAGTGGCGATTCGTGATTAAACAGAATTCCGTTGCAAGCGTACATATTGTAAGCCTCACGGTAGTTAACCGTAATCCAGTAGCCATACAATTTAGCTACCGCATAAGGCGAACGCGGGTAAAATGGAGTCGTTTCAGACTGAGCGTGTCCTTGAACACCACCGTATAGTTCAGATGTAGACGCCTGATAAATACGGGTTTTTTCTGTAAGGCCTAATAAGCGAACTGCTTCTAGGATACGCAAGGTACCAATACCATCAACTTGAGCCGTGTATTCGGGTTCATCAAAACTTACCCGAACATGTGACATAGCCCCTAGGTTATAAATTTCGTCGGGCTGAACTTCCTGAATGATGCGGATAATATTGGCAGAATCTGACAAATCGCCATAATGTAGCTTAAGATTCACATTCTTTTCATGCGGATCTTCGTATAAATGGTCAATACGTTGGGTATTAAATAGAGAGCTTCGGCGTTTAATACCATGTACTTCATATCCTTTCTCTAACAGTAATTCAGTCAAATAGGCCCCGTCTTGTCCAGTAATACCAGTAATTAGTGCTTTTTTCATATCATCTTAAATAGGTCATGTTCAACGTATAAATTTGTCAAAAACTACTCAAAGGTAATGTATGTTTGGGAAATCTCGTCCATTACTTTATTAATAGGCTACGGCGGATATCTACTTTATCCGGCTGTAACTGCGCCGAGGCAATTAATCTACGAATGGAATTATAGTAGCGTTCGGCATCTAAACGACGCATAAAGTCACCTACCTTGAGTTTATAAGTCGGTTGATTGTATGTCAGATAAGGGCTTAGTTCCGGGAAATTCTGCGAAATCAATAGCTTCGCGCCATCGACCTCCTGACGTTGATTTCCAACATACACCTGAATACGATAGCCGGGCGCATAACGTATGGTTCGATTTTGCGTAGCAATTGTATCAAGGACCAAATCGAGCCGTCGATTAATATGCAGCGCTTCAATGGGGGCGTTCGGTTTACGTGTATCCGTTTTTCGGGGTGTGGTCGTCGGAGTTGCTGGGGCTGTTGGGCGGCTTGCAACGGGCGAAGTGGTTGACGTTGACCCATATACAGGACGTACCGAAGCTAAATCTTCGTTATAGCTATTATAGTCGGTAGTCATTCGGCTTGAGCTGACAGGACGACTTCCTGCGCAACCACTTAGAATGAATACCGCCAGTATAAATACTCCCCCTACTTTGTAATGCATACTCATCGACAAATAAAACGCTAAAATAGCCATTTTGGCATTCGAATACGTGAATCCACCAAGCTCAGTACAAACCCATGCCGGATTTTAGTTAATTTTGGCTATTCACCAGAAATACTACATGCTGAATATACAAAGCCGCGTATCGCTCAAGCCCTATAATACATTCCGGATTGATGCCAATGCGCGGTATTGGGTCGAGATTAGTAACGAAGAGGATCTTCGGACTTTGCTTCAACTCTCGGAATTTATCGATACCCCAAAACTGATTCTTGGTGGTGGAAGTAACGTGCTCCTCCGTCAGAATTTCGATGGGTTGGTGGTTAAAATTAATATTCAGGGAATTGACATTATCCGGGAAGATGACAACCACGTTTACTTGACGGCTGGTGCAGGGGTCAACTGGCACGAGTTAGTTCTTTTTTGTGTAAAAAGAGGCTATGCTGGTATGGAAAATCTTTCCTTGATTCCAGGTACGGTTGGTGCGTCTCCAATGCAGAATATTGGCGCTTATGGTGTCGAGTTGGAGCAAGTATTCGAGTCGCTCACGGCTATTCATATATTAACTGGCGAAAAACGAACATTTACTCACGTCGATTGCGCTTTCGGTTATCGGGAGAGCGTTTTTAAGCGAGAGTTGAAAGGTCAGTACATTATCACAAGTGTTACGTTTCAGCTAGATAAGCAGCCTACTTTTCATACTCGTTACGGAGCTATTCAGGAAACACTGACCGCTATGGGTGTATCGGAAGATAAGCTGACGATTAAGGCGGTTAGCGATGCTGTTATTCAGATTCGTCGTAGTAAACTACCTGATCCTGCCCAAATTGGCAATGCGGGAAGTTTTTTCAAGAATCCTGAGATTCCTAAAGCTCAATTCGATACCCTAAAAACCGACTATCCAACCCTCCCCGGCTATCCCGCTGGAGATGAACAGGTAAAGGTTCCGGCGGGTTGGTTGATTGAACAGGCTGGCTGGAAAGGCTATCGCTCCGGCGATGCAGGCGTTCACGCCAAACAGGCATTGGTATTGGTCAACTATGGTACTGCTACAGGCGACGAAATAATATCCCTGGCCAAACAAGTTCAGCAATCGGTGCAGGAGAAATTCGGAGTTAGTATCTCTCCAGAAGTCAATATTGTTTAAAATCGTAGGGGGAGGAAGTTGATGCCGTTGGCAAAACTTCCTCCCCCTACGATTTTAGCCCTTTATCTTACTCAAAGCAGAGCGAAGCCGCGCCAAGCAAGCCCGCGTCGTTTCCTAAGGTCGCTTTTTTAATGCTCAAGCCATTTTTGTAATAATCGTTGAGCCAGTAGTCAAGCGTTTTATTAACGGCAGGTATAATATAATCGAACGAGGCAGATAGCCCACCGCCAATCAACACCTGCTTGATATCCAATATTTTAATCAGTGCCGCTAAGCCTTCACCCAGTATTTCACCAACTTCGGTCCAGATTTGTAACGCTAGCTCGTCATTTTCAGCGGCAGCAGCAACCAAACCGGTTGTTGAGATACTGCCATCATTAGGCAAATGCGTGTCGCCTTTAAATTCGCTTCGGCGCAGATTAGCTAAATCCAGCAATTCTTTCTTGCCAATATTTCGCTCCAGTACCCGACCGTTACGGGAAGGGATATGGCCTGGCTCCATGGCGTTGCCATCGCCACCGGTGAAAATTTTCTTGTTGATGATAGCCGCACCACCTACACCAGTGCCCAGGGTAATAAAAATGTAATTTTCCGTGATTTTCTCTTCGGCAAAATAATATTCGCCCAACGCGGCTGCATTGGCATCATTAGCCAGAAAAAATTGGGTACCAGGAAATCGCTTGCTTAGGATTTCTACCATCGGAACGCCATTGATTTCTGGAATGGCGGTAATTTCAAGAGGAACTGTTCGTTCACGGTTTAACATACCGGGCAAACCAATTCCAACCATCTTTACATCTTTATTATTTAGCAGTTGGAGCGCAACCGCATCACCAAAGCGATCGACAAAATGGCCCGATTCACGCCAGCTAATGGTGTCGTGGCTATAGAAATTGGAAATTTTACCGGTATTCGCATCGACAATACCCATTTTGACGTTCGTGCCGCCGACGTCAATACCCAAATACTCAACGGAAGCCATTCGTAGCAATAATCAGTTTATCAGTGAACAATTTTCAGAGCTCAGGAACGATGAAGCAGGGCGCAAGATACGAAACCTTAGCCGTTAATGGCTAACGCTAAATATCACCCAGTTGAGGACGGATAAGAATTTCTTCGACAACGGCACTTTTTGAGAGCGAATAAGCCGCCCAGGCGCTGTTAGCTACATCTTCAGGCTTCATAAAACGCTCTTCGGGCAAATCACTACCCTCCCAACTCGCTGTCAGGGTTGCGCCCGGTAAAATAGCCGTTACTTTCACGCCATGTGGTTTCAGCTCTTCCCGCAAGACCCGACTCATTCCCAACAGGGCAAATTTTGAAATACAATAGGAACCACCATTCGTATAGGGTGTAATACTGGCGGTGGAACACATCATAAAAATATGTCCCTGCCGACGAGAAATCATTCCGCCAACTAACCCACGCGAGAGATGGTAAGCGCTGGCAACGTTCGTATTCATCAGTAACTCAAATGTACCCTCGGCCTCGTTGTGAATTTGACCCGGCTGAAACACACCCGTATTATTGACCAGCACTTCTACAGGCCGATTGAGTGACTGGGTGTAGTCAAGTAAGACATTTACGCCATCTCTTGTTGACAAATCTGCCGCAACAGGCAACAGATTTTCTCCTTGTATACCGTCAACCGAACGAGCGCAGATAACAGCATCAAATCCTTCGGCAACAAATCGGTCGGCAATGGCGCGGCCGATACCTTTGGTGCCACCTGTTACAATGATTAGTGGATTCATTAAAAAATCTTTTATGTTTCTTGCCTCTTTACTTCTTTCAATCAGGAAGGTTTAGCTCAGGACGCAAGTTACATAGAAACCATTCTATCTTTACCGGGGTTCTTCCGGGTATATAATACCGACCTGCTCCTACCTAAAGTCGGTTTGTTTCGCTACTCGATTTATGTCACGATTAGGCAGTTACTTTATCTTTTTGGGAACGCTCTTCCGCAATCGGGAGAAGCTCCGGGTTTATCTGAGTCTTATTCTGAACGAGTGTACCTCTATTGGTGTCGGTTCCATTTTTATTGTCGCGTTGGTGAACACCTTTATTGGCGCTGTTACCTGTGTACAAACGGCTTATAACCTAACCAATCCTTTCGTCCCTAAAAATATTATCGCCCTTATCGTGCGGGATAGCTCAATTCTGGAGTTAGCACCAACGTTATCGTGTATTGTACTGGCCGGTAAAGTAGGCTCTAATATTGCCAGCGAAATAGGGACTATGCGTATTACAGAACAGGTTGATGCGCTCGAAGTAATGGGTATCAATTCCAGTTCGTATCTAATTTTGCCCAAGGTAATTGCTTCTGTTCTGATGTTCCCGTTACTGGTTATTATGGCTGGCTTTCTGGCTATTTTAGGTGGTTATATCGCCGGAACGTTAGCGGGCGTTATTTCGGCCGAAGACTATGTATCGGGCCTACGTTTCGAGTATAAGCCGTTTGGGGTTACGTTCGCACTAATCAAAACAGTTGTATTCGCTTTTCTTGTCTCAACAATTTCAGCTTATCAAGGATATAAAGTAAGCGGAGGTGCCCTCGAAGTCGGTGCGGCCTCTACAGCCGCCGTAACCAACAGTTGTATCGCCATCGTAGCCGCCGACTTTATCCTGACTCAGATGCTGTTAACTTAATTTTGAATGATTGACTGATTGACTGATTGAATAGCAAAGAAGCGATTTATTCAACCAGTCAATCACCCAGTCATTCAATCATTGGCCAATGATTGACATTAAAAATATATCGAAGACGTTTGGGGATCGGCAGATTTTGGCTGGCATCAATGGAACGTTCAAACCTGGTGATACAAGCCTGATTATTGGCGGAAGCGGCACGGGTAAAAGCGTGCTGCTTAAGTGTATGATTGGCTTGATCAAACCCGATTCAGGACAGGTATTGTACGACGGACGGGACTTTCTAACCAGTAATCTGGACGAACAGAAAGCAATTCGACGAGAGATGGGCGTTTTATTCCAGGGGTCAGCTTTGTTTGACTCAAAGACCGTTCTGGAAAACGTTCGGTTTCCGCTCGATATGCTGACCGATCAACCCGAACGGGAAAAAGTAGATCGGGCCAAAGAGTGTTTACGACGCGTTGGTCTGGAAGCTGCCGCCGATCGGATGCCGTCGGAAATCAGTGGTGGTATGAAAAAGCGGGTCGGTATTGCGCGAGCTATTGTGCTGAATCCTAAATACCTTTTCTGTGATGAACCCAACTCTGGTCTCGACCCACTGACATCCATAAAAATAGATCAGCTTATCTCTGAAATAACGGATGAGTATCAGATTACAACCGTGGTTATTACGCACGATATGAACTCAATGATGGAGATTGGCGAGAAAATTATGTTTCTCTATCAGGGCAAAAAACTGTGGGAAGGAAATAGCGATACACTTATCCACTCGGATGTAAAAGAGTTGAACGAGTTCATCAACGCGAATAAGCTTATTCGGGAAATGGAGAAGTAAAAAGATGACTGCTTCTATAATGCTGGCTTAGTGAGATAGATAACCGGATCAAAAACAAGTAGGTCACCAGTAGCATCGACCAGAACATTCTGGTCGTGCAAATCTTCGATAAATAGGGTCCGGTCAGCATTGGCATAGTTATCTTCATACCGACGCAAAAACCCT
The DNA here is from genome assembly GCF_014117325.1 of Spirosoma foliorum. Taxonomy (NCBI): domain Bacteria; kingdom Pseudomonadati; phylum Bacteroidota; class Cytophagia; order Cytophagales; family Cytophagaceae; genus Spirosoma; species Spirosoma foliorum. The sequence goes on from NZ_CP059732.1 coordinate 7,035,950, forward strand.
AATTGATTCATCAGACGTTCAACTTCATCTCGAGTTGCTCCTCGAACAGCTCGTAACGCTTTCTGTGAAACAACAGGCCGTAGTTGAGGAAATTCATCACCCGACTCAACGACCACCATCATCCCTTCAAATCTGTATAGCGTTCCGGGGAATAGCCAATTATGCAGAGTTAAGCGCTCAAAATATTCCAGATAACTTGTGTGAAAAGCTAAGTTGTTACGCTTGTAGACAAGACTTCCAGCATGAATAACTTGGTTTTCGCCACCTTCTATACAGCCAGAATCATACCAACGGTTGGTAAAATCATCTGCATCCCAAACACAATTAGCTGTTATTGACCACGCATACAAAGCCTCGGCTTCAAGAAGTTTTATTTCTTCGCTTAATCGCCAAATTTCACTGTGTCCCGCTTGGATTGCTGGGCTAAGCGACGCGTTTGTTCGATGAATTCTTCTTGTGACATCAAGGGCTGCTCGGAGATTTTCTTGATCAATCGATTGTTCAACGCTTTGTGGAAGTCGTTCAATTCGATCTCTTTGGCTTTCTTCATCGGCGTGAGAATTAGGCATTTTTGTAAAGATAAAAAGTTTAAACGTGAATTGTTCAGAACCGCCAACGCGCCTGCACCTTCACTTCCGTTTTATGCGGAGCATCAATCTGGTCGAGGTCAGAGCCAACGGTGGTCTGATTGGTCAAATCGGTTCTGGCCCAACGAACCCAGACGTCCAAATGGCGATTCAAGCCGTATTGCATCAATAAATAATGGCGGATACCTCGGTCGAAGTAAGCTGGAAAGGAGAACGCATAGAGGACATCCCGCTCATAGACATACTGCCGACTATCATAATCATCGGTACCAAACAGGGCAACCCGACCGCTTAAACTAAGGCGTCGATAATCCAGCGTGGCATCCTGAACCAAAACGAATCCACGAGAAACGGGTTGCCCTGAATACGCAAACCCACCCCATTGCGCTCGCGATCGCAACGATAAACCACGCATGAGCTTATACTCGGCATTGAGGGCGTAGTTCCGTCGCGTAGTACCAACAACATCTTTGACCTTGCCAATCGTCAGATTTTTCTGCTTATGCTCTTCATGGTAGACAGCATAAAACGCCGTTTTTCGATTAGGAGTGTACCGTGCCTGAAATAAGTAATCGAATCCGTCCGACGGTTTATCAACCAGATATTTCAGCCACGGGAAATTAAAATAGTCGAAAAAGCCGCCTATAGTCAGCTTCCGATAAACGGTATATTTCAAACCCAGGTACGCGCCCGACTCATTAATTGTTCGGCTTCCTTCACTAAAGCCATTGCTATAGAAACTGTGAAAGCTGCGGTCGTAATGTCGCAACACAATAGCCATATCAATCTTTTTAGTCAGGCTGGCTAGTGCGCCACCCACTGCCCCAATTCCGCCTGAATTCGTAGCAGAACCGCTGCTGCGGGCTACTTCAGAAAATAGATTCCAGTTTCGCCAGATGTAGCTCCCGTGCACACCCACAACGAGATTTTGCTTTCCTGTAAATTCATACTGGTTGTATGGAAGATCTCGCTTCTGAAAAAATTTATCAAACGTCGTTCGCAGGAAGGTTAACCCAAGTTGAAACTGGCGACGATTATGATACAGAAGATGCGCGCCAACGTTCGTTTCGAGCAAGCTTCCCTGATCGTCAATCTCAGCTTGTGTTCGGTGTAAGCCCGACGTTTGCAACGAGGTAGCGGTAGTCTCGCCCAGGCTATCGGCAGTTAGATTAGCATCACGATGGTTTCGGGAAGCTAACAGTGTTATATCTACCGTTCGATGCAACGAATAAGTGGCCGTTGCGCCCCGGAAATAACCATATTCTGTAAGCGAAGTATAAGGTCGGGCGCCTAGTGTTGGTCGACGAACGGTCTGAACTGTTTCGGCGCTTTTGCCCAGAACAAATCCCGCCGATAAGACGAGCCCCTGCCCGACTTGTACTTGATAATCGCCCACGAGTATATTCCGCCAGCGCCCCCGGTTTTGTAATTGGGCATGAAACGAAATGTAATCGGCCCCATAGTGTCGGGTTGAAGGTTGCCAGTTTATCAATTCACCAGGGTCTTTTTCCGCTGTTAGGCCAATGCTGAACATTCGAGGGCGACTGTAGCGATAGCGGGCATAATACTGACCAGAATTACCCAAATACCGAGTTGGCAGATTACCCTTTTTGTCAGGTTCAGCCCCAGAAAACCCTTTTTGCTGCTCCAGAACCTGTTCGTAACGGACAATTAGATAGTTATCCGTTGGATTCGGCAAAGCGCCAAATAAGCTCGGAGTTCCAGCTACTGTAACGAAAGGTAGCAACCGACGAATCGTTGGCAAGTCGAAACCCGGCACAGCCTGTAGCTCATAAATGGATAACAGATCACCAAATTCGGCTCTATAAGCAGCCAGACTGCTTAATTGGCGTTCCGTAAGAAGATACGTAGTCTCTAGCTCGTCTCGGCTCGCCACGTTAAGATCGAGTGGATTTGCGTAAAGTTGGGTCAGCGCGTCATATACAGACTGATAATCAATACCCTCAGTTTGTACAGGAAACAGATCCTGAAGATATCGACTAATATCATCCGAACGATCCGCATTCCGACCAACAGATGTAGTTGATTGCGCAAAAACAGGAATAGCGGTCGCAAATCCGACCGCTATCAGTAGACAAAGAGTTCGTAAAAATCCTTTTTGTTCAAGTACAGTACAGTTTGTCTTCGCCATAACTTGATCGCTAGAAAGTCTGCTAGCAAGTGAGACGAAAACAACCCAATAAAGATACTATTCAAAGCAAAAAATATACATATACGTACATTTTGCTTATTAAGAGAAGCGTCTTTTTAAGATTTCAACCAATTCACTGACTTCATCACTACTCATATCCCATAGATACTGAGACGCATAGCGATAGGAAATCAGATCTAACGCCTGGCCATAGTTATTCAACGTATCGATTTCCTCGACAGCCTGATTGTAGGCGCTTGAATTCCCGTTGAAAAGTTGATTGATAAACCGGAATTTCTGATTTAACGAAATACTCCGGGCAACACTCTCAATTGGCGCCCGATGGAAAGTTTCGGCAACGGTCGATGGTTCAGCAGGTGCTGTGTCTCGCAACGTATCGTTCAGAGAAGGGGGCGTATCAACAGCAATAATTGGTTGTTTAACCTCAGTAGGTGTTGTAATTGCCCCTGTTTGCAACGGTGATGGCTGACTGATAGGCGCAACGGGTTCTGGTCCGCCCGACGTGCCATCGATAAATTTAGTCCCAGACGAGCTGAAATCCTCCACTAAATCTGGCGCAGGCGTTAAGTCTGGCCGGGGTGGAATAGCAGGGCTGGTTGTTTCAGCTAACGATTCTATTGCTACTAGTGGCGCTGGCGGAACGGTAGACTCTATAGCTGTATCAAAAAATGAGCGGAGCGGGGCAGCAGGGATACTATCGGGTACATGACTGCGCAACAACGCCGATACGTCCATTGGCAACTTCTCCGAAAACTGAGCAACAAATTTGTCATATTGCTCAATTTCGTGTCCTTTCTGAGTCAAGGCTTCATCCAGGTAAATCAAAGCCTGATTCACATAAATAAACGATTTCCCATTCATCCGTTGGGTGATATGCGCCGGAATGAACTGGTTGATCTTCGTATAACGCACTATTTGCTTAAGCGCAGCCGATGTTACCGTAAAATCGGGTTGTCCCCGCAGGAGATCATCAAAGTAAGAACGAGGGTCAAAAATCAGGATAATTGCGCGCCGGGTAGCATCCGCCAGAAGTGGTTCCAAATGCTCCCGTCGAACCGAAATATATTGCGACACCACATTCATAAAGTTCTGTAGAGCCTCCTGGACTTCCTCATTGGTAAAGTCAAAATAAGGACTCCGGAACTTTGCCGCATCGGCCTGCCACTTATCCGACAAACTACTGATAATAAACAGGTTAATTTGGCTAATAGGGGTAAGCGAAAGGATTTGCTTACCATTCATAGTCGCATGCTGTTGATAGAAATCAGAGGCAATCCGACGAGCGTAGGATTTACTATATTCAGTAAGGGCGTTGGCGTTAAACTTGTTCGACATTAGGAAAAGCCTTTGTTTTGTAAATATATAACTTTCGGCTACAAACCGATTGGTGTCAATAAAGAAATCAAATGCAGCGGGATGCGCCCCATGGTTTAAGCCCACAACGGGTAAACCATGTGGATAAATAAAACAATATTCATTCCTCTTGTTCACGGCAGGTTGCAGTTGATTAACTAATCTTCTCAGTTTATTGCGTTTAACTAATGTTTATTGAACCCTCCCGACGACGCGAACCACCCCACCTACGCACAGGTTGGATTGAAGTGATTTGCGGCTCTATGTTTTCTGGTAAAACCGAAGAATTAATTCGTCGGCTTACACGGGCTCGTATTGCAAAACTGAATGTTCAAATCTTTAAACCTGCAATAGACACACGCTACCACGCCGAAAATATCGTTTCTCATTCTGAAATGGCCATTCATTCAACTCCTGTGCAAACAGCGGGCCAGATTCTCGCGCTAGCCGGTGATTGTGATGTAGTAGGGATAGATGAAGCCCAATTTTTTGATAAAGACATCACAACTATTTGTAATGAACTGGCCAATCAGGGAAAACGCGTTATAGTCGCTGGCCTTGATATGGACTTTTCGGGGCAGCCTTTTGGTTGTATGCCCCAGCTTTTGAGCATTGCTGAATACGTCACAAAGGTCCATGCTATTTGCGTAGTCTGTGGCGATATTGCTCAGTACTCCTACCGACTCGTTCCATCAAAAGAACGCGTACTACTCGGCGAAACCGACAGTTACGAAGCCCGCTGCCGACGTTGTTTTAACCTTGGCAACGAGGCTGGCCGCAAGGAGTGGGCCTACGAAAACATTACGAATGATGAATAGGCTTATCGATATACAGATAAAAAAAGCAGGACTCAAGAAATCACTTTCTAAGTCCTGCTTTTTGTTGGTATTATTTTATTTAGCACTCACTCAGTATTCAGCACTTGGTCAAATTGGCCTATGGCAAACGCATGTCAGCTACCAGTCGGGTCAGTCAGTGGCAGTAGTTGGGACGAAAATATATGCAGCCACGCAGAATGGTTTTTTCTACTACGACAAAGCCACCAACGAAATAACCACGCTCAGTAAAACCTCGGGCTTGAGCGATGTAGGTATCAGCCGACTCCTCTACCTAGCTGATCAGAAAAAGTTGCTCATTGCCTACAGAAACGGCAATCTGGATCTTTTAACACTAACCGCCACTGGCGAACCGGGCACCGTAACCAACATCAACACAATTGTTTCGGCATCAACCTTACCAACAGCACGCGGTATAAACCATCTGAATCGTATTGACAACAACACCTATCTCAGTACCGATTTTGGGTTGGTTGTGTTGGACTTGGGTAAGAATGAAATACGGGACACCTACTTTAGTCAACGCGCCGATGGCACGCCTTTACCCATTTACCAGACAGCGGTCACTAACGATAGTCTATATGCGTTAACCGGTCCAGCAAGCGCGACAAACACGGGCTTTAAACTCCGCGCGGTTCGCTTTGCCACCAGTGTCAACATTGTTGACCCAGCCAACTGGCGAACAGTAATTGAACCCGGTACACAAGTCTCATCCATTGTAACCAATCAAGGGCGGTTATCTGCCACGGTTAGTGGAACGGGCATTTATGAGCGGCAAAATGGGAAATGGGCACTAACGCAATCCCTGACGAATGCTATTATTCGGCAATTCCCAGCAGCAACTGGTTTACTGTTAGCTACAGATAAAGCTATTACCTCGCCTGGTTCCGGCTCATTTTCAGGCTCACTTTTAACTGACCCACGCGAGGTTGTAGCCGACGGCAATACAATATGGGTTGCCGATACTAAAAATGGATTGCTGCTCGGAAATGCAGGTCAATTTCAGCGGATTGCCCCCGAAGGTCCAACCCGTGATTCGTTTGCTAATCTATATACATACCCTCAGGCATTGGCAGCCTTACCTAATGGCCCCCTTGATGCCACATTGCTAACCGCCAACCAGCCTCCTTATGAGCTTTTTTCAGTACCGGATGCCCGGTGGGTTAATTCCTTACCAACAGGATTAAGTTACGGCTTTAATTCGGCGGCCTATTTGCCCACTGAGCAGAAACTCTACCTGGGCAGTTTTGGCGGTGGCTTATGGACTCAAACCGGGGGAGAAACACCAACACCTGTCACATTGCCGGCGACTATAAGTCCCTATATCAGTAGCCTGGCTACCGATACCGATGGAAACTTGTGGCTAACAACGGGTAAAACACCTGCCTCACAACAAGCAACTTTGCACGTTCGACGAACGGATGGCACGTTCCAATCTTTCCCTATTGTCAGTCAGACAAATATTGTACAAATCGTTCCCGACGACAACGGCTTTCTCTGGCTTCGCCCCGATCTGGGCGGTGGGTTACTCGTTGTTGATCCTCAAAACAATCGTACCCGATTTCTGACGACACAAACAGGGCAAGGAGGTTTGCTTTCCAATAGCATTCGGGCATTGGTGAAAGATCGCAATGGATCAATCTGGACAGGCACCGATCTTGGCCCAACTGTCTTCGACAGCCCATACGCAGCCTTCGATGCAACGATTGACGCTCAGCCTCCCCTACTTAACCGAAGACGATTGCTAGCTAATGAACTCATCACAGCCATTGCCGTAGACGGGGGCAATCGAAAATGGATAGGTACACAAAAGGGAATCTATCACGTTGCGGCCGATGGCTCACAGCTATTGGATACGTTCACGGCAGATAACAGTCCTCTACCGAATAATCTTGTTCAAGCACTAGCTATTGAACCCACTACTGGCAAAGTATTTATCGAAACGGGTGCCTCAGGCAGTTCCAACGGATTGGTATCCTATCAGGGACCAGCCACAGAACCTGCCGAAGCGCTATCGGAGCTGACTATTTTTCCAAATCCAGTTCGTCCTGATTTTAATGGCACAGTCGGGATTAATGGGCTTACCGAAAACTCAACCGTAAAAATCCTTGATGCCGGAGGCCAGTTAGTCTACGAAACCAAGTCACAAGGCGGTACCGCGACCTGGAATCTCCGCGATTATCGGGGCAGGCAGGCACAAACAGGTATTTATTTAGTTGTGGTCGTTACAGCCGATGGTTCAGAAGGGCTTCGGGGGAAACTGGCGGTTGTCCGGTAACCTCTGCTGTTGAAATAAACTGTATTTCTCACGGTATTTTCTCACATACCTAAAGAAGCTACCAACCCGCATTTGACGAATCAGGTCATTTTGCCTACTTTTGATCAATTTTTCAGCCATCTGGCCTGATTTCGATCAGGCAGGTAACTAACCGAAAGCAACACACTCAGCATGAGAGAAATACAGTTCCGCGAAGCCCTGCGGGAGGCCATGACGGAAGAAATGCGCCGGGACCCACTGGTCTATCTGATGGGCGAAGAGGTCGCCGAATACAATGGTGCTTACAAAGTTAGCCAGGGTATGCTGGACGAATTCGGTCCGGAGCGCGTAATCGATACCCCCATTGCCGAACTTGGCTTTGCCGGTATAGGTGTTGGTTCAGCCATCAATGGTCTGCGACCAATCATCGAATTTATGACCTTTAACTTCTCGCTGGTTGCGATTGATCAGGTCATTAACTCGGCAGCTAAAATTATGTCGATGTCAGGTGGGCAGTATTCTTGTCCTATCGTGTTCCGGGGTCCAACGGGTAATGCGGGCATGCTATCCTCACAACACTCGCAGAACTTCGAGAATTGGTTTGCCAATACGTCGGGTTTGAAAGTGGTTGTTCCATCCAATCCTTACGACGCCAAAGGTCTTCTGAAATCATGTATCCGCGATAACGACCCTGTTATTTTCATGGAGTCGGAGCTGATGTACGGCGACAAAGGTCAGGTACCCGAAGAAGAATACTTAATTCCAATTGGGCAAGCCAAAATTGTTCGCGAAGGAAACGACGTAACAATCGTGTCGTTTGGTAAAATCATGAAAGTAGCTTTAGCTGCCGCTGATGAGCTAGCGAAAAATGGAGTTTCGGCAGAAGTAATTGACCTTCGCTCGGTTCGTCCGATTGATTACGCGACTATTATCAACTCGGTGAAGAAAACCAACCGATGTGTGATTGTTGAAGAAGCCTGGCCGCTGGCGGCTATTTCGTCGGAGTTGACCTACAACATCCAACGGAATGCCTTCGATTACTTAGATGCACCAGTTGTACGTGTGAACAGCATGGATTTACCCTTGCCTTACGCACCAACACTGATTGAAGCTATTCTGCCAAACGTGAAGCGCACGTTGCAAGCGGTAGAGGCAGTTATGTATAAGAAGTAAGTAATGCGGGTGGAAACCCGCATTACTAAAAAAAGCGTTGGCCTCATCAGCCAACGCTTTTTTTGTTTTGTTATAAACAAAAATACCCGGTCGTTTTGAAGCGGCCGGGTATTGATTGATGCAATTGTAGGTAAAACGCCTGAAGTATAATTTTAGTTTAGCAGTTGAAAAATAATGAAATAGTTTTTCAATATAATCGTAACATGAATAAAATCAGATATTCCCTTGGCTAAAACTACCGCATTGCGCCCTTCAGGTCGCACCATTTATGAGGTGACCATTCAGTATACAGGCTCATTATCGACCATTCGTCAACGAGAGCCAACGGTCATCTTCTTTTCTAATCTCCGCAAAGCTGTAGATGCTATTACAGCGGAGTTGGCCTTAAATAACTGGCCACCCAAAGTCAATTACATGGCTGTTTACAGGGGAGTAAAGCTCAGAAGTTTTTATAGCTGCGATTTCCATATGGCCGACATGCGGATTTTCCGGATTAAAATCATCCCAAGAATTCTCAATCCGGCATTGCCCCGATTGGGTATCGATGAAAACCCAGCGAAGTAGAATACTGTTAGGAAATGGTCAAGGGTGGTTAGGTATTGTCAAGCGTTGAACGTAAGCTTCATCCCTAGTTTGACTTACCAAATCATGCTTTAGCCGATAAAGGAGAGTTAGTAATCCTTCAACTCCAATGAATCATCAACGTTTAGTAGGAATCATTTGTTGGCTATCGCTATTGAGTCCATCGGTTTACAGTCAGACTACCTTAACAACCCTGCCCCTGTCTGTTACCGTTGCTTGTCCTGGATCGACAATAGACGTTCGCTTTATAATGCCTGACGACACGTACAGGTATGTCACAGCGGCTACGACCTATTCTGTACAAATAGCCATTGGGGGCGATTATTTCGATATTCCAACCAGTAAAACTCGAAATGCCAGTCTGGGACTAAGTGCTAGCCTGCCAAAGTCGTTAGCACCCGGAGGGACTTATTCGGTTCGTATGACGATAAAAAACCCGGACTACACGGGTACGCCCAGTCCAACCAGGTTAATCATTAAAGGCCAGGCGGCTATTCCTTCTCCACCACTTGTCGACTCCCTGAATGTGGATTGTATGTCTACCAATCGGTCCTCCATGGCTGGATTATATTCAGACATATCATTTCGACTCGCTCCCAACGCTACCCCCCGGCTTTATTATAACGAGCCAGGAGGCAGTTTTACCGACTATGCGGAGTTTCCATATGAAACCAAACTACCCTCTGGAGACTATGTCCGCGATAAGCAGTATGGCTATTTTCAACTTAACAAAACGGGTGCAACGTCAACCACCTACGTCTACCCCGTTTCGGAACATATTTATTACCTAACCCAGCTAATCGATGGTTGTGAGAGTGAGCCGGTTGCCAGCAAGCTGCGCATTCTCTGGAAAGCGAGTGGTGGACCAGGGGTACTCAACCCCATGAAAGACAATTATCGTTATGGGCAGGTTGGCTATTGCCAGGGAGAAAAGGCTCTTCCTTTGAATGTCAATGGCCATCTGCCACCACCCGAGAATTTTCAAGTCGCTTACTGGTTAGGAGATCCCTTATATCAGCCTCGTACCTTCATTCCACCTACGCCGGATACTAGTCAACCCGGTCACATGGTTTATAGCATGAATCTATTTCCAATTGATTATAGCAAAGGCTGTGGAAATGAGAATCTGCTTACCTATACGTATGTAAAAGTGACCGTTACGCCAACGCCGACCAAGCCCGTTGCCACTACTGGCCTGATTGAATACTATCAGGGACAACCCTCAACGCCCTTGAGTGCTTCGGCCACGGATAGTACCTCAACTTTGGTCTGGTATGGCATGAACGCCACTGGTGGCACCAGCTCATTAGCCGCTCCTCTGCCCCCCACCAACCAGACCGGGGAATTCACCTATTATGTAGCCCAAAAAGTAGGCGCCTGCGAAGGGGATCGAACGGCGATCACTGTGCGTGTCAATCCCTTACTTGGTCTAGAGGACTCTTGGCTAGAAACTCACAGTCAGTTGTATCCCAATCCCGTGAATACCTGGCTAACGGTACAGGTTAGTGGGGTTTCGGCCCAACATCCGGCTAATCTGGAACTAGTTGATGAAACTGGCCGATCTTTACAAAAATACACCAGTCAACGGGAGACCAATGTGCTAAATCTGGATAGGTATGCAAGTGGAAATTATTACCTACGAATCCAACTGGATAATAAACAACTCGTGAAGCGGATTGTAAAACTATAAGCAAAGTCAGAGGCTGTTTTTTGTCATCCCTCCTAAAGTCGGGATGACAAAAAACAATTCAATTTTAGAGTAATCTAAAAAGTTTAAACAGCTACTACATTTACAACTCCTGACAATACCTGACCACCCTTAACCATCCCCTATCCTTTAATACGCCTTCAGGCTCAAATCCAAACTTTTGATTTGGTGAGTTAAGGCTCCCGATGAAATAAAGTCAACACCGGTTTCGGCATAGGCACGAAGGTTCGTCTCATCGATTCCACCCGATGCTTCGGTAATGAATCGTCCATTAATCAGGCGAACCATATCGCGGATGCCATCGGGGCTAAAGTTATCGAGTAAAATCACATCGACTTGTCCAACCCGAAGCACTTCTTCCACTTCGGCCCGATTCCGAGTTTCGACTTCAATGCGTAATTGCCGACCCGTTTCTTTCAGATACGCAACCGCTTTAGTAATAGCGGCTTCGATACTTCCAGCATAATCGACGTGATTATCTTTAATGAGAATCATGTCATATAATCCGAATCGGTGATTCACAGCTCCGCCTATTTTGGTTGCCATTTTCTCACAAATACGGAAGTTTGGAGTGGTTTTACGGGTATCCAATAGTTTGGCCCGTGTGCCTTCCAATAGATTTACCAATTCGCGGGTGTGAGTTGCAATACCGCTCATGCGCTGCATGCAGTTGAGTACCAATCGCTCGGCGGTCAGGATATTACGGGCGTTTCCGCTAACAGTGAGTACAACATCCCCAGGTTTGATACTGGCCCCATCGTGCATCAACACGTCGACTTCGAAGGCTGGATCGACTTCGGCAAAAATGGCCTGAGCCACTTCTACCCCTGCCAGAATACCCGTTTCTTTGACGAGCAAGCGAGCGCGCTTCTGGGCGTCGGCAGGAATCGTTGAGAGCGATGTGTGATCACCATCACCGACATCTTCGGCTAAGGCTAATTGAATAAATTCGTGCAAGTTCATAAGCGCAAGGTAAGTAGATTATTCTTTTCTGACAGAATTACGGCAGAGCGGAATTGATTCTGCCTCATAAACAAAAAAGACCGATCGGTTGATCAGTCTTTTTTGTTTATGGCCCGAGTTTTCCCGCTTAAAGTCGTGCCAAGGTTTGTCATCCCCTCAATAGAACCGTGGCACGGCTTTAGGCGGGAAAACTAGTTAATGCACTTTCAAAATTTTTCGGATGGTTCGGTCAGCGCCCTGATTAATTTCAAGCAAATAAATGCCGTAAGGAAGCGCCGATAAATCGACTTTCTCCGAAAAGGTCGTCGAGTTTTTTTGCAGCGTAACCTGCTGCCGCGATACGCCCAGATTAGCATCAATCAACTTGACATCCACATTGCCTACATATGGGCTATTGAGCTGGAGAACGACATGATCGCTCGACGGATTTGGGTAAACACGAATTGATTCAGTATCAATTGAACCCGTTCCCAGACGCGCAGCGCCCGAACCACCCACCGAAACGAATATGGGCGTTTCGGAGAGCGTAAGTGCAATCTGATTATTGACAGTTGGCTTTACCTGCAACGCCATCGTATCGCATCCAGCTTTAGGTGTATATACATTCGCCACCGCTCCCGTCTTCAAATCCAGTGTGTACGACCCAGTACGCCCAATTTCATCTGGAATCCATAAAGCATACATTGATTGGCCATTGTGTTCATATCGATCCACATTTGGATTTGTACTTAGCGACTCCTTGAATACATAATCGCCCATGAGTTTTTTTGCCTGATAGAAATAGTCGGCGGTGGGTTTGCGGGTAAAATCGGCATTAATAAAACCCATTGAGCAGAACTGCGTGGAGCAATCCAGATTCAGGTCATAAGTCTGGTAAAAATCAACTCGATCGATCCCTTCCCGAGCGTACAGAAGCGCTGTTCGTAAATTCCAGTCGGCCTGTGTGGTGGTTGCTGATTTGTTACTGATGGCGATGGTATGAAGCGGACTTCCCTGGTTTAAATCGTAACCTGTTTCTGATATATAAACCGGCATATCGTAGCAGGCATCGTGTGCCAGTTTCAGTACGTTTCGAGCTACCTGCGTCGCAACTGACAACTCTGGGGCTGCCCCTCGTGCCGAAGCCCCACTCCCATTTTGCATCGAACTGGAATTATCGGGATAGAGGTGATAATTGATAACATCCCAGCAAAGGTCAACACGTCCATCGGGTTTGTAGCCACGAAATTCTTTACACCAGTCAATCATTCCCCGGATATAATCCGTGCCATTAGCAATTGAGCATAAACCACCCATCACAACGGTCATACTTGGGTCGGCATTTTTCACGCCAACGCCAGCGCCCATCGTGTTTTTATGCCCGTCGTAAAACGCCGACATATTAGCCGCGTATTCACGACCGGTTTGGTAGGCCACCCGCCCCCGCCACCATTTGTCACGCTCATTATCGCACTCCATGTAATTAATCAGACCGAGGCCGATTTTCACGACGTTGGGCGGATCATTCGTCCAGCGCGGGTTAGTATTTACCTTTACCAAAGCCGGATCGACGGATGTATTCTTTCCGTAACGGGCAGCATATTGAAAGGCTACCTTTGCCTGTTCGATGTACGACAATGGATTCGAATAATCTTTTCCATACCGTACTGGCACGTTATCGCTACCCTGTTGGTCGGCGGGGTAGGTGGCGTTCATCCAAGGGGTCATATCTTTCAGGCAGGCCATTACCTCAATGCCGTCTGATTTGCAGCGCTCATACATTAGGTCATAATTCCAGCCACCCGAATGCGTTGGATTGAATGTGTAATTGCCTTCGGTCAGTTCCAGTTTCTCCCAATCCATATAGTGCCGCATCACCCCGAACGACTGCATCGCCTTTACTTTAGGGACCGAAATACCCGAAACGCCAGTCTGATAAAAATCCCATTCAAACGCGTTTATACCAAGCAGGTTTTTAAAAGTTGGGTTTTTAGCCGGTAATGAACTGGCGGTTCTATTCCCAACTTGATAGGAGCCGTAGAGTTCGAGTTCACGTGGCCAGAAATCTGTTGTATTAATCACCAGGTAACGTGCTCCGGCCACCACATTGTCGAGCAGAAACTTAGCATCTCCCTGTGTACTTCGGGTTGGGTAAGGGCCTACCCAGGTATCGTATTCGAGCCCCTGGAATTGAGCGATTTCAATTCGTCGCCAATCACTGGTGATGATCGACAATCGCATTGGACTTGAGGAATTACTTCCATTTCCGTCATATAGTTTAATGGCTTTAATATCCATCGATTCACCCGGTAGCAAAGGGTAATAAGCATCGTACGTATTCAATATTTTGCCCCAACCCGTTTGTACCTCATCGCTTGTATTGCCATCAAACAAGGCATTCAGCCCATTGCTAACATTATTAAGTTGATACCAGCGACTGGCGTCGATGGGAATTTTATCACCCAATACGACTGGTGCGGCTGTAGTTGTGCTAACCGGTGTGGTTACTGTTCCAGCGTCCCCAACCGGATGCCCATACACCCGAATTTTAATGGGTAGTGCATTACAGTATTTATGAATCACGATAGCCTCAGCGACTATCGACGGAAACGATAACTCCTGCCACTTCATGTAATCGGGTCCGGTAAAGGAGCCAAGCAGGGTTTTCTGCGTTCCGTTGAGGGCGTAAATCAAGGCTGGCGTACTCGAAAACTGATCTTCGCCGTCGTACAATTCCAACTTAGTCAGGGTGCTTTTGGCTTCTAGCTTAAGTGTCAGATCCATCCATCGGCAATTGTCGCTGCTCCAGTCGGTTTTCACCAGGCTACTCATATCATCGTTGAGGTAGGGCGTGTAGTTTTGTGGAGTAGCTAGATTCGATACTACACTCGTAACATTCACCCGTTCCTGAGCATATAAAATAGCATCGAGCGGATCGTCGGGTAGTACCTTCCCATATGCCCGAATCTTGACAGGGATGTTATTGCAGTATTTATGAATCACGATACCCTCGGCAACCATCGGCTCCGTTAAGGCATAGGATTTGAACTCCATGTATTTGTCGCCCGTGAACGTACCGATCAAGGTTTTCTCTTTGCCATTCAGTGCATAAATCTGGGCTGGTGACGATTCAAATGTTCCCTCCGCATCATACAAGTCAAGTTTAGTCAATAAACTCTTTTTGCTGAATTTGACGGTCACATCCGTCCATTGAAAATTAGACGGCTGCCAGTAAGAAGGCACCAGATTAGCCAGATTATCATTCAGGTAAGCCGAATAATCTTCACCCGTAACGGGTTTGTCTTTTGCCGAAACAAGCGTAAGCAAATCGAGTGGCTTGGGAATTGTGGTTGCGGATGTAATAGGCTGGCCAAATACCTTGATTTTTTGCGGGATATTGTTGCCATACTTATAAATCATAATGGCATCGGCTACCAATCCCTGAAACGGGGTGAGCGTTACCCAGTTCATGTACGTAGAGCCATCAAACGAGCCAATCAGCACCCGTTGGGTCCCGTTCATGGCATAGAGCAAAGCAGGTTGATCGGGAAATGAGCCATCGTAGTCATACAGCGACAGGCTTGATATCAGGCTTTTTTTCTCCAGCTTGAGCGTGACCTGAACCCATTTGGCATTATCCGACCAGGCACTCTGTACGAGCTTACTAACATCATCATTGAGCCAGGGCGAATAATCCTGGCCTGTGTTTTCGCTGGGTGTAATGGATACAACTTTAAGGCGAACGGGAGTGGTTGCGGTGTGCCCTATGGTGGCAATAAGGACAAAGAGGAAGGTAAGTAGTAGTTTGAACATAGATGGTGTTTGAGGTTATTCACCTACCCACAAAACCCATGCCGTTTAACTAAAACGCACTGATAATCTGAAAGTTAAACCGTTTACCGCATTTTAGTATAGTTATCAGGAGACTACAACCCGTTTTTT
Source organism: Spirosoma foliorum (assembly GCF_014117325.1). Taxonomy (NCBI): domain Bacteria; kingdom Pseudomonadati; phylum Bacteroidota; class Cytophagia; order Cytophagales; family Cytophagaceae; genus Spirosoma; species Spirosoma foliorum. Next base: position 7,051,503 of record NZ_CP059732.1, read on the forward strand.
GAAACTCTATACAATTTATACTTGCATTCTTCCAATATTGGTACGAAATTTGTCATCCGCAAAAGGAATCTATGAAGCAACCGCGCATTATACAACGTCTTTCGAGCCTCATGCTAGCCTCCCTGCTGCTATTTACAGCTGTTTGGGGTTATGGCAATGTGACTCATGCCAAGACCGCTATAGCGCCTAAAGCCGTTGCCGAACAGACGAAATCAGGTAAATCGACTGATGCGCCCGCTGCGGCTAAGCTAAGTACGGCCCAATTTGAGGCAGTCGTTACTCCCGCGATTCAATTGGGAGAGTCAGGCCAGAGCGCCTTTTTGCTTCCTGCACCAACGCTCCTGATTTTATTGTTGTTGAGCGTTCCGCTCCTGCGGTCCTTCACGTTTCCGCATTTCTATTTTTCTTATTTCAAGCACGTTTTTGGCCATCATATAGCCACAAATGCCCCCTAGAGTGCGCGTTTAGGCCCACGCAGCCTTGCCATGGCCTTATTTATTCCCGTTTGAGTCTATGCCCACCAGTGGCCGACTTCATTATTTATCACCCTAGTAATTTATAGCCAAATCACGGGCGTAGCCTGTGTATCCCAATGCAAAACAAAACCGGAATTCTCATTCTGACAGGCGTCATTGCAGCCATCTGCATCTACTTCCTGTCGTTTACATTCGTCTCGCGGAACATCAAATCCGACGCAGAGGCTTATGCCACTGACAAAGCAGGCGTAGTTGACCGTAACAAAAAACAACATTATCTCGATTCGCTCTGGAAAGAACCCGTTTATTTAGGAAGTACGCTTCAGGAAGTAACCGAACGCGAATTAGGCCTTGGCCTTGATTTACAAGGCGGTATGCACGTTGTGCTGGAGGTATCACCTGCTGATATTCTTCGCAGCTTGTCGGGCAACAACCGTGATCCAAAATTCAGTCAGGCTCTGAAACAAGCGCAGGAAGATCAGAAAACCAGCAACACGAGCTTCGTCGATTTGTTCGCGAGTGCGTTTAAGAAGCTGGCTCCCGATACTAAACTGGCCTCTGTGTTCGCTACGAGTGCTAACCGTAGCAAAATCAACTACCAATCATCGGATACCGAAGTACGGAAATTGCTGAACGACGAGGTGAATGGTGCTACCACGCGGGCGTTCCAGATCATTCAGGCACGGGTCGATAAATTTGGGGTAGCTAACCCAAACATCCAACGGTTGCCAGGTTCAGGCCGGATTCAGATTGAATTACCGGGCGTTGATAACCCAGAACGTATTCGCCGTTTATTAACGGGTGCAGCTAAACTTGAGTTTACAGAAGTTTATCGCCTGAACGAATTAGCTCCAGCTATTGAAGGCATTGGCGCTTATCTGTTAGCGCAGGAAGCGGCTCGTAAATCGGCTGTTAAAACGACAGCACCTGCTGCTGGTTCGGCTGCCAAAGGCGCATCAAGCCTTGAATCGCAATTAGCACAGGGAAGCAAGAAAGATTCGACTGCGAAAAATGACACAGCGGCTGCCGCTGCTCAGGGTACAGCGCTGACTCAGTTATTCTTGCCCGTTGGTCAGGATCAGCTAGGCGTTTACCTGAAAGATACTGCCCGTGCCAATGCCGTTCTGAACGCCCCTGAAGTAAAAGGACTATTCCCTGCTGATGCATTCTTCGCCTGGGATCGTAAGACATTCAAAGCAACAGATGGCAAAGAAATTTTACCCCTGTATTTCCTAAAAAAATCAGGTGGTCGTGCTCCATTGGAAGGCGATGTAATTACGGATGCTGCTAACGATTATGATGATCGTGGCCGTCCGGAAGTAACAATGAACATGAACCCAGAAGGTGCCCGTAAATGGCGGAACCTGACGGCAGCAAACGTAGGTCGTCCAGTGGCTATTTTGCTTGATAACCTGGTTTACACGGCTCCAAACGTACAGAATGAAATTCCAAACGGTCGTTCGAGCATCTCGGGGAACTTCACCGTAGAAGAAACCAAGGATATGGCCAACGTACTGAAGGCCGGTAAACTGCCTGCGCCAACCAACATCGTTGAAGAAAGCGTTGTGGGTGCTACGTTGGGTTCAGAAGCCGTTAGTGCTGGGGTTCTTTCGTCGATTATCGGTATTTTGTTAGTACTTGGCTTTGTGGTGTTCTACTACAACCGTGCTGGTCTTATTGCTGATGCTGCCCTGATTGTCAACCTGTTCTTCCTGATGGGCGTTATGGCGTCGTTGGGAGCGGTATTGACTATGCCAGGTATTGCCGGTATCGTACTGTCGATCGGTATGGCCGTAGATGCGAACGTACTTATTTTCGAACGGATTAAGGAAGAGCTGGAGCTAGGTAAGAGCTTTAAAGTAGCCGTTGCCGATGGGTTCAAGAACGCAATGTCGTCGATTATCGACTCAAACGTAACGACCTTCCTGACGGGTATCGTACTGTTCATTTTCGGTACAGGTCTGATTCTAGGCTTTGCCACAACGCTGATTATTGGTATTCTAACGTCGTTATTCGCAGCTATCTTCATTACTCGCCTGTTGCTGGAATATTATATCCGCAATGGTAAGACGCTAACCTTTAGCTCAAACTGGGCAAAGAAACTGTTTGCTGATTCTGATTTTGATTTCGTATCCCGACGGAAACTGTACTACACCGTTTCGTCGGTCATTATCGGTTTAGGTATCATCTCTGCCGTTTTCCGGGGCTTCGGCTTAGGCGTTGACTTTAAAGGTGGCCGTTCTTACGTAATTCGTTTCGAAAAATCAGTAAGTACTGATGACGTTCGGAACGCGTTAGAACCCGTTTTAGGTGGATCGCCAGAAGTAAAAACCTACGGTGGTACAGGTATTGGTGCCAATCAGGTTAAAGTAACGACGCCTTATCTGGTTGACGATAACTCGCAGGGTGCCGATAAGAAAGCCGAAGCAACGGTTTATAAAGGGCTGAGTAGCATTCAGGGCAATCCGGCTAAAATTGAAAGCTCACAAAAAGTCGGTCCAACCATTGCGTATGACTTACTGACATCGGCCTTATGGTCTATTCTGCTGGCCGTAGCAGTCGTATTTGTGTACATCCTGATCCGGTTCAAGAAACTGGCCTTTGGTTATGGTGCGGTTGTGGCCATGTTCCACGATGTACTGATCATCCTGGCTATTTTCTCGATCTTCAACGGATTCCTTCCGTTCTCGCTTGACGTTGACCAGGCTTTTGTGGGCGCTTTGCTGACAATCATGGGTTACTCCATGAACGATACCGTTGTGGTATTTGACCGGGTTCGTGAGTATCTGGCCGAAAACAAAGGCAAGAAAGAATCGATTGCCACGATCATTAACAACGCCCTGAACAGCACACTGAGCCGTACAGCTGTAACCGGTTTCTCAACCATTCTGGTACTGTTAGTCCTCTTCATCTTCGGTGGCGAAACCATTCGTGGTTTCTCGTTCGCGATGCTGATTGGTGTTGTGGTTGGTACGTACTCGTCGCTGTTCGTTGCTACGCCGATTGTGGTTGACGCCCTGAGCCGCGATCAGGAGAAAGAAGTGATTACCCCAACGATCAGCGATAAGAAAACGGGCTTTGATGCCATCCCTGCTGATTTCACGACGGCTGCTCCTGCTACGCCAGAAGAATTCACAGCCAAGAAGGAAAAGAAAGAAAAGAAGCCTCTGATTCGGCCTTCACAATCGTAAGCTAACGGTTGTATGAGTGGATGAGTGAATGAGCGATTGAGTGACTAAAAAATGTAGCGAGAAATAATTCGCTCAATCACTCATCCACTCATTCACTCATTTTATTTCGTATCTTTCCCGACGTTTAACCTAAGATTATTTCTCCAAACGACACAATCACCAAACTCTATTTCCCTACATGGAAACTAAATTAAAACCTGTTGATACCAGTGTCTGGCGTAAAAAGCCCCTTGCGGCTTATGAAGCCGACATGAAGAAAAGTGAACTCAAGCGTGTATTAACGCGCTGGGGATTGACCTCGCTGGGCATTGGTGCCGTCATCGGAGGTGGGATTTTTGTATTAACAGGTATTGCAGCCCACGACTGGGCTGGTCCAGCGTTGGCCTTGTCATTTGTACTAGCCGGTGTAGCCTGTACGTTTGCCGCTCTTTGTTACGCTGAGTTTGCTTCTATCCTTCCTGTAGAAGGTTCAGCCTATGCGTATTCGTACGGAACGGTTGGTGAAATTTTCGCCTGGCTCATTGGCTGGAACCTGATTCTGGAATACATGATGGGGGCTACCACCGTAGCGGTGAGTTGGTCGGGTTATTTCGAGAAGTTACTCCATCTCTTTCATATTGAGCCTCCCATCTGGCTAATGAACGATCCTGTTACAGCACAGGAAAAAGCAGCAGCGCTTCGGGCGGCTGGCGTGGCTGTGCCAGACTTCTCCTTCGCCATGAACCTCCCCGCTTTCCTGATTGTATTGGTCGTCACGTACATTCTGGTGAAGGGTATTAAAGAAGCCGCCAGCACGAATAACATCATCGTAATTGTGAAAGTAGCGGTGGTTATTTTCGTGATTGTTGTCGGTGCTTTTTACGTGGATACAGCCAACTGGCATCCATTCCTTCCTGAGCCTGTTATTGATAGCGGTGGTCAACAGCACTACGGTTTCAATGGTATTGTAACGGCAGCGAGTATTGTATTCTTCGCTTATATCGGATTTGACGCCGTTTCGACGCAAGCCGGCGAAGCAATTAACCCTAAGAAAGACGTACCCTTCGCTATCATTGCTTCGCTTGTTATCTGTACAGTGCTCTATATTCTGGTTTCGCTTGTGTTAACAGGTATGGTGCCATTCAAGAGTCTTGATTTGAAAGCCCCCGTAGCGCAGGCATTTGCCGATAAAGGTTTAACCTGGGCCGTTTACATCATCACCATTGCCGCGCTGGGTGGTCTAACTTCTGTAATGCTGGTAATGATGCTCGGTCAGACACGGGTTTTCCTGGGTATGGCAAAAGATGGTTTGATCCCTCCGAGCTTGTTTGCAGCCATTCACCCTAAGTTTAAAACACCCTGGAAAAGCACGATTTTGGTAGGTATCATTGTATCAATCGTTGCGGCCTTGACGCCAATCGATAAAGTATCGGAGTTAACCAGTTCGGGAACACTGCTGGCCTTTGCCATGATTTGCGGTGCCGTTTGGTTGTTACGGGTTCGGGAGCCTAATCTGGAACGGCCTTATAAAACACCTGTACTACCCTTGATCGCTACATTGGGGATCTGCGCCAACCTGTATCTGATGTACAATCTGCGTACAGACACCAAAATATCATTTGTGGTTTGGTGCTTCATCGGACTGATTGTTTATTTCACCTACAGCCGGAAGAATAGCCACCTGAATAAGCCACAGGAATAATTCCTGGTTTTAATAGTGTCATTTAATGAAAAATGCCCGCTAGCTTTAAGTTAGCGGGCATTTTTCATTAGTCTATAGACTAAACAAGTGTAGTTTTGTTCTGCGATGAATGGACAGGAATTATTCGGATATGCTTCAGCTCTGGTAGTAGGCTTAGTGATCGGTCTGGCTGGGGGTGGAGGTTCTATTCTGACCATACCCATTTTTGTCTATATTTTCAGTATTCCTCCCATTCTGGCAACGACCTATTCACTGTTTGTTGTAGGGTCGACTTCATTGGTAGGATCAATCAATCATATCTGGAAAAAGCAGGTTGACTTAAATGTTACCGCTGCGTTTGCACTACCTTCGTTCATCTCTGTCTACTTAAGCCGCCGATTTCTGGTTCCTGCTCTACCAGACCCGTTATTCCAATTTGAAAGATTCCAACTATCGAAGAGCGACGCCATTTTATACTTCTTCGCAATTGTTATGGTAATTGCTGCTAGAGCCATGATTCGTAGTGATCGCCCGGAGCAAGGTGAAGCTGCCGACGGGCGCCCACGCTATGGCAGTCTGGCCCTAGATGGGCTGGCGGTGGGCTTACTGACAGGGACTATTGGCGCAGGTGGTGGATTTTTGATTGTACCAATGCTAGTCCTGATGGCTGGCTTGCCAATCCATCGGGCCGTAGCGACTTCTGTTTTGATTATTGCCGTTAATTCGTTCGTTGGTTTTTTAGGTGATATTCATCATACAGGCTTAAACTGGAATTTTCTGCTGCCCTTTACGGGTTTATCCATCATCGGGATTTTTGCGGGAATGTATTTAGCCCGCTTCGTAGCCCCTGACCGACTAAAAAAAGGATTTGGCTGGTTTGTGTTAGTGGTTGCGCTATATATGATTAGCCGGGAAGTAATGTAACGCGGGTGGAAACCCGCGATTTTAATCAGAAGCTGCGGGTTTCCACCCGCGCTACACAACATGATCATCGAACAACTATACACGGGCTGTCTGGCTCAGGGAGCTTATTATATCGAAAGTAACGGGGAAGCCGCCATCATTGACCCACTTCGGGAAACGACGCCTTATATCCGAAAAGCGGAAAAAGCGGTTGCCCGAATCAAATACGTTTTTGAGACACACTTCCATGCCGATTTCGTTTCGGGACATATTGATTTAGCCAAGAAAACAGGGGCTACCATCGTGTATGGCCCCAATGCAAACACAAGTTATGAGGCTTATCATGCGCAGGATGGCGAAACCTTTTCGCTAGGCGACGTGACCATAAAAGTGCTGCACACGCCTGGCCATACACAGGAATCCACAACCTATTTGCTCATCGACGAAACGGGAAAAGACCACGCTATTTTCACCGGCGACACGCTTTTCATTGGCGATGTAGGGCGTCCAGATCTGGCCATTAAAGGCGATCTGACCGAGCGCGATCTTGCCGGAATGCTCTACGATAGCCTGCATACGAAAATTATACCCCTTGCTGATGACGTGATTGTCTACCCAGCTCACGGCGCGGGTTCGGCTTGCGGGAAGAATATGAGCAAGGAAACAACCGATAAACTCGGCAATCAGAAGCGTTTCAATTATGCCCTTCGCGCTAAATCGAAGGAAGAGTTTATTGAAAAAGTCCTCGATGGACTAACCACGGCTCCAGCGTACTTTGCCGAAAACGCCCGGCTCAATAAAGAAGGTTACGAATCGATTGATCGTGTTATGCAACGGGGTAGTCAAGCACTTTCGCCCGATGCCTTCGAAACAGCGGTTAACGAAACGAGCGCGCTGATTTTAGACGTTCGTGATGCCGCAGACTTTGCGAAGGGATTTATTCCCAACTCAATCAACATTGGTCTGAATGGCCAGTTTGCACCCTGGGCTGGCGCGTTGATCCCTGATTTAACCCAACCTATTGCACTTGTTACTCCCACAGATCAGGAGAGCGAAACTGTGCTGCGACTAGCCCGCGTTGGTTACGATAACTGCATAGGTTTTCTGAACGGCGGATTCGATTCCTGGAAAGAATCAGGCAAAGAAATCGACACCATTGAATCCATTTCAGCCGAGGAGTTTGCGCAACGCTGGCAGCAAAACCCTGCCATGCAAATTGTGGATGTACGCAAGCCTGTTGAATTTGCTACAGAACACGTTAAGGATGCTGAAAATCTGCCGTTAGACAATTTAAACGATCATATGGCTGCTATCGGCCGTACGGAGCCGGTTTATGTACATTGTGCCGGTGGCTACCGGTCGATGGTCGCCAACTCAATCCTGAAAGCGCGCGGCTTCGATAATGTCGTGAACGTAGAAGGCGGGATGGGGGCTATCAAAAAAACAAGCGTACCGATTGTAGTCGATACGCCTGTTTCTCATTAATAGGTGCTTTAGTTAGTAATTCTTCACGAGTATTAATTGTATTGTTAGACTGAAGTCAAGTGCCTACCTTGACCTTGTTTGTTTGAATTCTTAATAGATGGCATAGAAAGAGGATAAAGAATAAGCTAAAATCAACAAATTGCTTGACAAAGTAGGTTACAACAAAAGAACAGGAGCGCAAGTATGCCATTAGTCAGAATTGTCGTTACGTAATTTTTATTGAATGGCAGTCTACAGTCGAAGAATAAGCGTAACATTTACCATAAATCTTGGTCAACGTTTAGATTAATGCATACTTGCCGAACGCGTACTCTTATTGAGGAAGTACCTACCGATGGGCACAGTCCCATGAAGTTCCTATGCGATGATGGCAACCTGTATTACTGTAAGTATAGAATTCGGTCAAACGCTATTGAACTGGATTTTTTGGCTTATGAAGTAATCAGCCATACGATATTACGTACCCTTAATCTACCAACACCTGATGTCGCACTGGTGGAAGTACAGGCAGGATCGTATCGCCCGGATCAATTACTTGCGAATCGTCGTTTTATAAAACCGGGCATTATTTGCTTTGGCTCTCGCGCCCTATCCCATGCTGATTTGGTTCGCCAGACAGAAGCCATCTGTTCAACCCGTGCTTTTAAACGTTTACTGAACCCAACCGACCTGATTCGTCTGGCCGTGTTTGACCTTTGGACAGACAATATTGATCGGGGCCGAGCATTCGAGGGCGGGTATAATTACAATCTGCTTCGTGTACCTCATGAAGGCAAGATTCAGTTTGTAGCGTTTGATAACGCCTTTACATTCGGGGGTGAAAATGGTCTTCGCATTTTCAATCCAGACTGGCCATTGCTACCTCAAAATCGTCTGTTTAATAGCCCCTATTACAAAGCGGTTGTGAAACATATTACACCAAGCCGACGTTTCACAGTGGCCAACGATTGTCTATCTTTGTGCTATGAACGGGGAAAACAAGCTATATATACTGCATTTGCGAGCTTACCGCCTTCTTGGGGAACACCACCATCGTTGCGGGCACGAATGGTCGATTTCTTACTGAACGATCAGAGACGAATTGCTATTCAGACACTCCTTAATCAGTCCATACCCTTTTGATTGACCGTTCATTATGAATACGTTCATTACGCCTTTATTTGTACAGACTAACCCGCTGTCGCTTGAAAAAATCGTCTTTGGGCTCTTGGGCGTGTCGGAGCAGGCCGTCTATTTTCATACGTCCGATCATAAACTATCCGTCGCTGAGCAATTGCTTGGGAAGCCGGTTGCCCAGTTCATCAAGAATAGCCTGAGCAGCTTGCGTGAGACAGTGAAGCAACACAACAAAGCGTTTAAACAGGAGATATTTGGTAAAGCACTATCAGCATTCAACGCATCGTATATTAATACATTAAGTCAATACAGTAACGGACTTCTCCAATTTGGCGAACCAATGCCCCTTGCTGGTGGCCTATCGAGAACACAGTTCGTTGATTTGTATGAAAAGTTTGTTGGAGAACCCTACAATCCAGCCGCTAGTGGGCGCGGTGCCTTTGCGCGGCTTGTCAAAAAAACACTTGATGTGCCAGGTTTAGATCAAAAGGCTGACATTTATTATCCGTTGAAACCGGGCAAAATCAAAGGTTTGCTTAAACCAACCAATGTAACGCTGCTTACTACGCATGGTGTCCTGATCGTTTATCAACAAATCGACTTTACTAATACAGAGGCTGTTGTAGCGAATAACCTGTATGAATATGAAGCGGTAGCTGACGTACTGAATTCTTACTCAAAAGCTAATTTTAACCGACCTGGTCAATTCAAGATAGTTGCTGAAACTCCCCCTATTCTGGCACCTCAGCATAAACAATTCGAGACAATAAAAGAGATCAAAAAAAGCATTTTTTCTGTTATCACACCTCAACAATTGGCCGAAGAGGCACGACTTATTGCGTCAAATGGTCATGTAAAAGCGTCGGTAATTTTAGAAGAGGAAAAATAGAAGCTTGGGTCTTTAATAAACTGAATGGCCTAACGTCAAATCATTTGACGTTAGGCCATTCAGTTTATATTTTTACTTCATGGAATATGCTCTAAATATTCAATCAGTGAGCGTGACATATTCAACTTCTTGGACAACGTATTGCTTAAGTCGATTGCTTAATGATGAGGGCGTTACAAGCTCAATTTTACGATGCAGAGAATCCTCAAAAAAGAAAGCTAAGTGCATTAGATTCTTAAATGACGCTTGCCCGATTCCATATTCAACCAATAAATCAATATCACTATCAGGACGCTGTTCGTCCCGAACAAACGATCCGAACAAGCCAATCTTTTCAACGCCGAACGCTCTAATCTGTGCCCGATTCCGTCGTATAAATTGAAGGATTATCTGCTTATTCAGTTCCATAATTTACGGATCTATAATTAACAAAGGTCGCAAAAAACTAATTAACCTCACATGTACTACTTCTTCTCCGGCATCAGCACAAGTCGAATGTAATTCGAGCCAAAATACTGATTGGCAGCCGCCTTCGTGCTTTCAACCGTTACTTTGTTCAGTTGCTCGCTTTCATGCAGGACTTCGTCGGGAGCATCGCCGTTGTAATACTGATTCTGGAGGTAGCCGAGCCAGAACTGGTTATCTTTCAACTGCACTTCGGTTTCCCGGCGAGTTTCGGCCTTGAATTTAGCGATGTCGGCTGGGAGCGCGCCTTTCTGTTTTAAATCGTTAATCAATTCCTGCGTTTTGGCAATGAGCTTATCAACGTTTTCGGGGGCGCAACCGAAGTTGATGCGGAAGGTATAACGGGGCACCGGATATTTAGCGTAAGCTGCGTTGGCACCAACACCGTAAACACCACTTTCCTCTTCCCGAAGCTTTTCAATCAATTTGATTTCAAGCACTTCGGCCAGTGCGTCCAACTGGGTTGCGGTTTCCGGCGACCAGGTGATGTCGCCTGTGTACACCAGTTGTACGGATGCCTTCGGGTCAAGTCCTTTATAAACGGTTTTGCTAACTTCACCTTTCGGTGCGCGAATGCCCAGATCCTTAAACTTCTCTGCCTTATCGCTTGCGGGTAAACCACCGAGGTATTTTTCGACCAACGGCTTTAACTGATCTTCCTTGAAATTACCGACGAAATAGAACGTAAAATCGCCCGCATTGGCAAAACGCTCCTGGTAAATTTGCAACGCACGGTCAAGATCAATTTTATCTAAATCTTCTGGTTTAAGTGGTAATCGACGGGGATTGTGATTGCCGAGTGTAACCGAGACTGTATCCTGAAATACGCCTTGCGGTGTTGGTGTATTGATCCGATTTTGTAACGCACTTCGTTGGTTCGACAGAAAGCCCTTGACAACATCGGCATCTTTACGCGGTTGGGTGAAATAGCTGTAAAGCAATTGTAAAGCGGTCTCCAGATCTTTCGGAGCTGCGCTACCGTTGATACCTTCGCTCAATTCGCCCACATACGGAAACACGTTCACCTGTTTTCCGGACAAGAATTTACCCAGTTGAATCTGATTGTAAGCACCCGTACCGCCCATAGCCGTAAGGGTAGACGAAAACCGAGCCGACTGAAAATCCTTCAGGTCATAGAGCGAAGTACCGCCGAAACTGCTGGCCGAAAACAGAATCTGGTCATTCTTAAAATCTGTTGGTTTCAAGATCACCCGAACGCCATTTTTGAGTGTCCATTCTGTTACGCCGATGTCGGCAACTTTCTTTTCATTGACAACGGGCGAGCCGGTTGGTTGCGTAGCCAGCAGTGGGCTATCAATGGTTTTGTCTTCATAAGCGGTCAAGCCTTTTCCGGCATCATCGACGTAACTCAGAATTTGTGCTTCCGTTGGGAGTTTAGCTTTGTCTTTTTCGGGAGCCATGACAATAACTGCCCGGTTATCGTTGTGGATGAATTGATCAACCAGCGCATTTACTTCGGCCAGTTTGATACCGTCCTGCTCTTTTTTCAGGAAATCATAATAGAACTCAATACTGGTGTATGGTTCTTTGTCCGTAAAATTCTGAACGTATTCGTTTACATAATTCACCGACCGGGTTTTGTTCCGTTCGCTGTATGCCTGCTCTACGTTGGTCATGAATTCCTGCTTCGCACGCGCCAATTCGGTAGGTGTAAAACCGAATTGTTTCACCCGCGCGTTCTCATCCAAAACGGCCCGAATGGCTTTTTCGACATTTCCCTCCTTAGCCACAGCAATAGACGTAAACGCATCCAGATTACCCAGAAAATCGCTATAATTACTATAGCCACCTAAAAACGGCGGATCAGCACGTTGGGTTAGTTCCTGAATTCGATTGCCCAGCATGGTGTTGAACAAGCCACGCTTGATGCTCTCGCGCAGGTCATTCAGTGTTTTCTCTTTGATTTCAGGTCGTTTGTAAATCACCTGCACCACCGTGTTAGGTTGTTCAGGATCAGTCACAATAACCACCTTCGTGTCTTTGTGCGCGGGAATCTCGTACTCGGTGCGTGGTTTCGGATTTTTCACAGTAGGAATTCGTCCGAATTTTTCGCGAATAATACCTTCTACCTGCTTTATATCGAAATCACCTACGGCGATAACGGCCATCAGGTCAGGGCGATACCAGTCTTTATAATATTGCCGTAGCACTTCGGGCTTAAATGTCGTCAACACCTGCTCCGTGCCGATGGGCAGGCGTTTTGAGTACTGCGAATTATTCAGCAAAAGTGGGAAATACTTGTCGCGCATCCGCTGACCAGCGCCACGCCCGAGTCGCCGTTCTTCCAGAATGACACCCCGCTCTTTATCAACTTCCGTTGGGTCGATGGTAGCGTTATGCGCCCAATCTTCCAGAATCTGAAATGCTTTCGAAAACACATTGGCCGAATCTGTTGGTACAGGCAATTGATAAACCGTTTCGTCGAAACCCGTATACGCATTCAAATCAGCGCCAAAGCGAACACCCGCCGATTGCAGAAAATTGACCAGTTCATTCTTTGGAAAATTCTTGGTGCCGTTAAACTCCATGTGTTCCATAAAGTGCGCCAATCCCTGTTGATTATCAGTCTCCAATACCGACCCTGCCCGAATAACCAATCGCAATTCAGCGCGATTTTTCGGCTCAACATTTTTGCGGATGTAATACGTCAGCCCGTTAGGTAGTTTGCCTACTTTAACTGCCGGATCGAGTGGAATAAGGGCATTAAGACTAGGAGAAACAGCTTGTGAAGCAGGCTTCGGAGTAGGTTTGGCAACTGTTGTCTTAGATTTAGGAATCGGTTGCGCCACTATCAACGTAGCGCTCATGAACAAACTCAGTGAGAGTGGAAAACGTACCATTTGGTCGTTTGAATTAGGTTATGATTTTGGAAACGAATGTACACAACAATAACGATTGGAGAAGGCGAATCGTTTAATGCTTCCAGATGAGGAGAATCGTAACAGCTAACGAAGCAATGACTGAGAACCAACAGATAGCGATGACCCAACGGGTTGGAATTTCCCACATGGGCGCGTGAAGCATCTCTGTTTCCTCATCGACTTCTACGGTGCCGTAGAAATTTCGTGTACAAAAGTCATCCCAGTCCTCATAATCAACGAATTGGGCGAGGGTATCCAGAAAAGAAGACGAAATAACAGTCGATGATTGCCAGAAGATCTGTAACTCTTGTGCATCGACAACTCGGTAGGTATGTTTATAAATAAGCTCACTCAATTGCATAAAGTCGCGGAAACGCCAATGGGACGATTGTTCCCAGCGCAAGACGCGCTCGATCTGCTGTTTGAGGTTATTCGTATGCCGATTCACACAGTAATACTACTGATTTTTCAGTAAAAAAATGTATAATGAATACTGTAAAATGTAGAATCATAGGCGGGCAACACGCTGTAATTATGCATTTTACATTATTCATTATACATTTTTTTATCCTCTAAAAACTCCCGAATTGCTCTCGGGAAATTTGCGCCTTCGTGGCCGGATCGACTTAGTTTCACCAGGGCAAATCGCTGTAAAACATCGAGTTGCAGCCATTGTTGAATTGTGATGGGGTTGCACTCCCACTCCAGTGCTTTCTGTAGAACCTCATTGGGTACTTCGCCTAAACACTCCCAACTGGCATCAACCTCGCCCAGATTACTTACCTGATGATGGCATCGGATCTGGACAAGATTGATCAGATCAAGTCGATATTGAGCAATTTCGGCAGGTGTATAACAGGGTTGCGTTGCTAATCGAGCTTTGTCATCAACGGTAAGTTTCACCCATTCAGGGAGCTTTAATTTGATGCCGCACGTATCCAGTTTGTAGCGAACGACCATCGGAATGCACCGAAGCGTTTCGACAAAGTCGCTCTCAAAAGCGAAGAAAATAGGAGCTATAGCAACTGGTTTCATAGGCTATTTTAGCTTACTAACTCTACAGTTAATTCGCGCAACTCAGCTTTAGGAGCGTCGCAGGTTGAACATTGATAATCGACAGGCAACTGATCGAATCTTGTACCCGCCGGAATATTACTTCGTGTATCACCATATTGTTCATCGTAGACCGTAAAACAATGTGGGCATTGATATATGCTTGTGGCTTTATTGGGCGAAGACTCGGTTTTCTCGGTATCGATGCGTACCGTTTCACCATCTTCTTCCAGTCGTCGAGCGTTAAATTTCCGACACAGGCGATTTAGCTGATTGGGCAAATGAAGTTTGAATAATCCTTTTTCAAACAGTCGATACGTGCGGCTATTGGGGTTGAAGTTTTCGGTACAATAGATGTCGTAAACACTGAATAAGGCTAACTGACCTAGTCGAAGCAACGGCCGTTTACGTACCAGCACTGATCCAAATACTTCTGATTTCGGGCGAGTCTGAACGCCAAAACACAGGCCAAACGTTCGGGTGTCGTTTTTAGCGAAGTACCGCAGCACGTAGTTTTTCAGTTCGGTTCCTTCATCGGTATGATCTTCCGTTTGCCAGGCAAGTTCGTTGGCAGCATGGCGCACATTGATATTGTGTTTACCCAATACATACGACCAGGCTGCACGATCTTTTTCACCAATCCCCTTAATAATGAGCGATTTCCAGGGTGTCACGCACAATTCGCCGATTCGGGTTTTCAGGCAGAGTGCACAAACATCCAGCAGAAAAGCAATCGAAAAGTGTTCGTCACGGCGGTATAAACCCAACCATGAACGCTGCCCATAGCGATTGAAGCCTTCATAATACGGCAAGGAAAATTCCGGCAATTCGACTTCCTGCACGGCAGGTTGTGTAATAAACGACTGCGCTCCTGTAACGGCCTGATAAAGCAATTCCTCATCCTGAAGACCCTCTCCTAACATGGCCTCCTCAACCGCTTTAGCCAGTCGACCAATGTTATTGGTATAGATCAATTCCGGCCATCGAAAGAGTGTATTCGTTTGTTTCGGGCGGACATATAGATACCAGAAATGAGGGTCGGGCGAGGCAATGAAATTAAGGTTTCCGGTAAAAAACGGCGTAAAGCTCTGGTTCGAATCGGATAGATTGACTTTCAGCCGTGGTTGATAATCAAACTGATCGAGCACGGTATGATATTCACTTTCGCGCAGCCACGCTCCGGTTCTGAACACGTCTTCTCCACAATACGAGCTGATAATATTCGGGTACTGCTCTGAGTTTAGTTCATAGGTAATCTGGTGCTGCTTCAGGTCTTTTTCCAGAAACCGCATGTCTTCATAATGCACCGTCATGAGCAGCTGCTGACGTGCCCCAAAGCGTACAGTGCGCACCTTGGCCTCATACGCCAGTTTCAGCAGCGTTTGCAACGTACCGGGCGAAACAATCCCGGCAGGCAGATTGACTTTTAGGGTATAATAGTCGCGCATAGGTTAATGATTGACTGATTGAGTTGTTGAATGACAGAATAGAGTATGCGTCAGCCTATTCAATAATTCAATCATTCACTAATTCAATCATTGATAAGAGTATACTCCGCACCTCCGGTCGACACGAGCCACAACCCGTTCCGGCACCCGTTTTCTGGCAGAGCTGCTGAAAATCGGTGCAACCCGCCTGAATCGCTCGTTCCAGATTTCCCTGACCTACCGTATTGCAGGAGCAGACGAGTTTGCCTTCTACTGGATCAACTTTTTTGCTGGCTCGCAGGAGTTGAAGGCGCTTATCCGACAGTTCGATACCATTGGCAATCAGGTCGCGGAATTCGGCAAATTCGTTTTTGTCGCCGACCAGAATAGCGCCGACAAGTTTATCGTTGTGAACGATGCACTTTTTGTAATACCGTTTCGACTTGTCGATAAAGACGATCTCTTCAAAATTGGCTCCTTGTCCCGCAGGCACTTCGCTG
Organism: Spirosoma foliorum; assembly: GCF_014117325.1. Lineage (NCBI taxonomy): Bacteria > Pseudomonadati > Bacteroidota > Cytophagia > Cytophagales > Cytophagaceae > Spirosoma > Spirosoma foliorum. The sequence continues at coordinate 7,067,550 of NZ_CP059732.1, forward strand.
ATACCGATACTGCACAGGTGCAAGCCTTCCATTTTCAGAATATTCATGGCAAGGCTGCCTCGATAAGGTTGCGAAATATCGCCCGCCAAGAAACGAGCGGCTGTCTCGGCCTGTTGTTCGGCGGCTAGCGTAACACCCCACATTTGGCCGTTCCATTGAGCAACTTCGCCAGCCGCAAAAATATCAGGATCAGAGGTTTGCAAATAATCGTTGACTACAACACCCCGGTTGCAGGCAAGTCCGGCAGCACGGGCGAGTTCGATGTTCGGCTCGGTTCCGATAGCCATTACAACGACCTGACAATCCAGCTTCCGGCCCGATTTCAGTTGAACGCCTTCCAGTCGATCAGTTCCGGCAAACGTTTGAATTTCTTCGTTGAAATAAACATCGATGCCGCGATCCAATAGCTCCAGATACAATAATTCGCTGGCCAGTGGGTCAAGTTGGCGCTCCATAAAACGACCTGACCGATGAATCAGCGAAACGCGAACACCAAGTTGACGTAAGGAAGCGGCCAGTTCCAAACCCAATAAGCCACCACCCACCACGACGGCCTGTGGTGAATCGCCGTTCAGAAAGGGCATGAGCGAATCAGCGTCAAGTCGCGAACGCATGTTGAAAATACCGGGCAGCTTCGGTACACCTTTTGGCATAAATGCGCGGCTACCCATTCCTAGCATCAGTTTGTCGTACGAATGCTCCGTACCATTTGTATCGACGGCAACTTTAGCGTTTCGGTCGATATGGGCAATACCGACACCTTTATGAACTGTGATGTTTGCTTCGGCAAATTGATCTTCTCGGAGTTTGACAAGCTGCTCCCATGTCTGCTCGCCACTAATATAATCGGGCAACAAAACCCTGTTGTAGAAGGGATAAATCTCTTTGGAGAAGACGTGTATTTCATCCTCAGAATTTAGGTTCCGATACGCATTAATAAAACCCAATCCAGCTGAGCCCGCGCCAATGATAATTATCTTCTCAACGGGTTTCCGATACGGGACCACCTCAACCGCTGAGAACTTAAAATCGGGCTCTTTCGAACGCGGGTCAACGAGTGAGCTGGTCAGGTTATTGGCTCGATTGAGATTACTGTTCAAGAGCTTGCCCCAGTGCATCGGCAGAAAACAGAGACCTGGCCGCACATCGTCAGTCAGTTGGGCTTTCACGCGTACCTCACCACGCCGTCCCCGAACTTCAACTAGCTGACCGTCCTGAATTCCGCGTTCGTTGGCATCGTCGGGATGTATTTGCAGGAACGGTTGCGGAATGTGCTGATTCAGTTTCGCCACCCGACCTGTTTTGGTCATGGTGTGCCACTGGTCGCGGATACGACCAGTGGTTAAGACAAGCGGAAAGTCACTATCAGTTGGTTCAGAGGTATTTTCGTCGGGTACCGCGTGGATTTGGGCGCGACCATTGGGTGTATAAAATTGGTTATCTGTGAAGAGTCGCTTTGTGTCCGTCTCCCCTGTCCCCTGCTCCTTGCTCCTTGCTGGATACGGCCACTGAACGGTTTGTTTTTCTTTCAATAGATCATAGCTCACGCCCGTCACATCGACATTCGTTCCGGCGGTGAGTTGAACATATTCGTCGTAAATATCTGAGCTATTCGCGTAGGAAAAGGACGCTTCAAATCCCATTTTCTGAGCGAAACGCCAGATAATTTCGGCATCGGGCAGGGCTTCACCGGGGGCATCAAGCACTTTGGGCAAGTAAGCAATCCGGCGCTCGGCATTGGTCATAGTGCCTTCTTTTTCGAGCCAGGCAGCCGCGGGTAATACAACATCAGCAAACTGTACGGTATCAGCTCGATTCGAAACATCCTGAACTACTACGAAACGCGCATTTTTCAATGCTTTTTCGGCGGCATTCGCATCGGGCATACTCACCAATGGATTGGTGTTGATAATCCAGATGGCCTTTAATTGATCATTGGCCAACGCATCGAACATCTCGGTGGCTGTTAGGCCCGGTTTAGCTGCAATCTTGACTGGGCTATTCCAGAAGGCTTCGACTTCGGCGCGGTGGACGGCATTGGTTACCTCGCGATGAGCGGGTAATATATTGGCCAGGCCACCCGTTTCGCGACCACCCATTGCGTTGGGCTGGCCGGTTAAGGAAAATGGTCCGTTACCCGGTTTGCCAATCCGGCCCGTAATCAGGTGGAGATTAATCAATGACAGGTTCTTGTTCACGCCTACCACCGATTGATTCAGGCCCATTGTCCACAGTGACAGAAACCCTTTCGAGCGACCAATCCAATCTGCTGCGGTTTGAATCGCTTCGACTGAAACCCCACAAATCTCGGCAGCCTCTTCAACCGAGCGAAGCATTACCTGCTCACGGTAAGCCAGAAAGCCATCGGCATGATTGGTAATGAACTCGTTATCGATGTAGTTCTTCTCAATCAATAATCTCCCAATGGCGTTGTTCAGGACAATGTCGGTGCCGGGACGAAGAGGTAAATGCAAGTCAGAAGACCGGGCGGTATCGGTTCGGCGGGGGTCGACGCAAATGATTTTGACGTTTGGATTGGCCGCCTTGTGGGCTTCAATTCGACGCCAGAGAATGGGATGGCACCAGGCCGGATTTGCTCCTTCGACCAAGAAAAGATCAGCCTCTTCGATGTCATCGTAACAAACTGGCACCGAATCTTCGCCCAGCGACAGTTTGTATCCCACAACCGCTGAACTCATACAAAGCCGAGAATTCGTATCGATGTTATTAGAGCCAATAAATCCCTTGATAAGCTTGTTGACCAGATAATACTCTTCGGTCAGGCACTGCCCCGACACATAAAACGCCACCGAGTCAGGGCCGTATTTCTTGATAAATGTTTTAAAAACAGCCGCTGTTCGTTCCAGAGCCGTATCCCAACTCACCCGTTGCATGGGCATGTTCCGATTGAATCGCATCTGCGGATACAGTAGCCGATCCGACTGGTCCATGACCGTGTAATGCAGATTCATGCCCTTCGAGCACAGCATCCCTTTGTTTGACGGGTGCTGTTTATCGCCCTCAACGGTCAATCGTCCGTTCGGTTCCTGTTTGACTACGATTCCACAGCCAACACCACAATAGCAACAGGTCGTTTGATGAGTCATGATTTTAGAGGGGAGGAAAGGGAGGAGGGGGAAGAAAGGGATAGAAGTGGAAATTATTTTTATTCCTTTCCTCCCTCTCTTCCCTTTCCTCCTTTCTCCCCTAATTCAGTTGCAATTCAACATCTGCTGTTTCTACCACCGTTTCTTTGCTGAAATTCACCAGGAACAAAAGCAATCCGGCAGCGGCTACGATGCAGCCGATGTAGAGAAAAGCCTGCCCGTAGCTGATAGATTGTGACTTAAACAAGAAGGCCATCAGCATACCACCGAGGTTTCCACCTGCCCCCACTACGCCCGAAATAACACCGACGGCTTTAGGATTTACAAAAGGCACAATGGCGTAGGTGCTTCCATTCGACATTTTCAGGAAAAGAGCAAAGGCAATCATCGACAGAATGGCCATCGGTAAGCTTCCGGCCTGAGCAAACAGCATAATGCCTGCCCCTTCCAACACCAACATACCTGCCAGCAGAACTCCTTTACCGCGCATACCGTATTTGTTCCCAACTTTATCGGCTACGATACCGCCGAGTGCACGGGCAAAAATGTTCATGCCACCGAAGAGCATTGCCCAGAAGCCTGCCTGTGTTTCTTCCAGTTTGAAATTGTCGAAGAAGTAGAGAGCTGCTACGCCGTCGAACGTGATTTCCATACCGAAGCAGCATGCATAGGCCAATGCAAGCGCCCATACACGAATGTCAGCGCAGGCTGCCCAGAAACTTACTTTTTCTGCTTTGGCAACAGAATGCCCAATATCACTGTAGTTGCCAGCGGGAGTATCTTTCGTAAAGCGGTAATAAACAAAGGCCATCACAAGCATAAACACGCCCGGCACAAGCATAGCCAGTCGCCACGCTTCGGGCTTGGTGTAGCCGAACCCAACAATAGTTGCCATAATGACGGGCATGGCTAATTGTGTAATGCCACCGCCAAGATTACCCCAACCACCTGCTACCGCATTGGCCGTGCCTTTGATTTTTGGCGCAAACATCATCGATGTATGAAACTGTGTGATCACGAATGAAGCCCCAATCACGCCAATGGCCAGCCGGAACAGCAGGAAAGTCGTGTAATCGTGGGCCAGACCAACGAACATAACGGGCAACGACCCCAGCACTAGCAAGGCCGTGTACGTTTTACGTGGCCCCCAGGTATCGCACAACCGACCGATAACCAGTCGGGCCAGAATGGTAGCCGATACGGCGGCAATGATGGTATTACCAACCTGTGGTTTCGTCAGGCCCAGATCGGCCCGGATAGCAGGCATCAACGGAGCGAGGCCGAACCAGCCAAAGAAACAGACAAAGAAAGTAAGCCACGTAATGTGAAAAGTTTGCATCTGAATACCTTTCACACTGAAGATATTGAGCTTCTGAAGCGGTTTATTCGTATCGAAATTCATGGTCGAATGTGTTTAGAAAACAGGTATATGATTGATTGGGAGGTCTATTTTTGAGCTGGCTTGGCAGCCAGAAAATCGGGCCGAATGTTGATCATCAGGTACGCCCAGGTACCCGTCTTGCTTTTCTGATCCATCGTGCCTTGTTTGGCGTATTCGAGGCTATTGGTTCCATTCATGATGGAATAGCCAAATTCTACGTTGGTGAACTTGTTCAGGGCGTAGTTGGCAATGAAGTCGTACTCCATACCGAGTTTGGCCGATAACAGCGTGCCTGCGGGTACATCGGCCATTTTGTTGTAAGTTGGTGCGGCTAGAGCCAAATAGTGAATATCCAGACCCGTTGTCAGGCGTTTGCCGGTGTATTTGAATTTCAGGAACGCATCCTGCACACCACCTGCTGGCGAGCCAGTTCCGGCGTAGAAATAATCCATTGAACCGCGGAATTTGTGAGGAGTGCCATACAAGGGATCAAATCGGCTGGTTTCGCCTGATTGAATTGTCGTGGCATTATTCCCCGAAAGCACCTCATAACCAGGCCCGAAACTCAGCAAGCCTTTCTGAATCATGAAGTTAGCTCCATAGTGATACGCGTTTTTGATCGTCAGTCCATCGCGATCTTTTCCGCTTTGCCCATACGCAAAAGCCTGCCACTGTACTTTCCCTTTCCCCAACTGACCAACTAGCATAGCGCCGTAGGTTACACGGGAATTCACACCGGCAACGTCATAACGTCTCCCATATACGTAACCCTGCGAAGCACTACCCAAACTGTCGATCCGGTACTTCTGGAAATCGTCTTTGAAGAATAGGGCAGAGAATTTCGTGGTGTTAAACTTGCGCGTCAGATAGAGCATCTGAAACGATTTGAACTGCTGATTCTGGCCGTTCGTACTTAATGGCGTCAATAAAACAGGCGCTCCCCCTTTGCCCGACGTTGGCAGAAAACCAGCCGGAATAGCGAGTGTTATGTTTTGGGTAGACAGGGCCGACGCTGGTGCGTTACCAGCTGTGTAATAATCGCCCACTACGCCAAAGGCATCGGTATTCTGATTAAAGCCAACGCCTAAATCGAGGGCCCAACCTTTATGCTGCCCTTTCAGAATGGCCGCATCGAATCGGCGGCCCTGCTGAAGCCAGTCCAGATTACCAATCAGCCGTGAATCATCGTAAACCATTTCCTGGCGACCGATTTTCAACGATAGATTCTGAATCGGTCTGAATTTGATCGTTGTATCGGCGCTGTTGGCGAGGGTAATATCGGCCCAGGCTTCATGTACCATCAGCCGGTTTCCATCGGCATTATTGATTGTGGCGGCATCCTGGCCCCACACCCGAATATCCTGAATGGACGTTTGAAACTGGATGCGCTCCCATTTGTAGCCGAATGTCAGTCGGGTTCGTTGCGAGGTAAAAAAGGCCGCTGGCGCATCTTTCGGAGCCAGATTACCAACGCCATTTCGCAGTTCGGTTCGCGTACGCAACTGCCCCACGAGTGAGAATTGCGCGAATAGTGTTGACTGCGTTACCAGCAAACTAATGCCAGCATACAACAGTCGTTTGATTGTATAATTCATGAGAATAGGCAATCAGATAAAGAAGAAAATGAACGGTAGAGACAACAGGAAATCAACCTACCCAAGTGGGGTAAGGACGTGTAGAACAGACCAGAATGGTGACTTTGAAGGCGAGAAGATAAACGCCTGACGGACTATCGATTAGCTAGTCCCGCGCTGAGGCCAATTTGCTTTACCTGTGATTTTTCATTTTCTTTGAAGTGTTTGTGTTTTTCGCATAGACAAATCCCGTTTAGCCGATCCAAAGGTGCCCCCACACCGGATCGGCTTTTTTTAGTTGTAGAGTTGTAAGGTTATAGAGTTATAGAGTATTTACACGCTGCAACTTTACAACTCTATAACTCCATAACCTTACAACTCTACAACTCCAAAACTACTTCGCATACACTCGGCCAGATAAGCTGGATGCAACGAAACAACTTCGCCGATGACTAGCACAGCGGGCGCCCCCACGCCTTGCTCTGCCGCCAACTGCGGTATACTCCAAACCTGGCCTATTACACACTGCTCATCGGCACGCGTACCGTTCTGTACAATTGCCATAGGCAAATGGCCGCGTCCGGCCTCACAAAAAATTGCACAGATCTCATTTAGCTTACGCATACCCATCAGCACCACTACGGTTGCTTTCGACTGAGCCGCTAGATGAATATCTTCCGAAAGCTCGCCGTTACGCGTGGTACCCGTAATAACCCAAAAACTCTCACTTACCCCCCGGCTCGTTACCGGAATACCCTGCGAAGCCGGAGCTGCTATACTACTCGATACTCCTGAAATCACTTCGGTCTGAATACCATATTGTCGGGTATACGCAAGCTCTTCGTAGCCACGCCCAAATACAAATGGGTCGCCCCCTTTGAGCCGAACAACATGACCGTACTCCTGCGCAAATTGGACAATCAGCTCATTAATTTCTTCCTGGCTAAACGAGGCTTTTCCTGCCCGTTTTCCCACGTAGATTTTCAGAGCCCGTTCGGGTGCAAACTCCAGCAATGTATAATTGGCAAGATCGTCGTATAGAATAACGTCGGCTTGCTGAAGCGCCCTGACCCCTTTCAAGGTGATCAATTCGCCGTCGCCGGGACCCGCCCCTACGAGTGTTAGCTTTGGCATCATTTGGCTTTTCGTTTAGTGATCAATAGTGGTATTATACTATTATTAACTAGTTGCCCTTATTGACGATTTATGGTTCAAAAGTAGAGATGAAATTCTTAAAAACAAGTCTTTTTCAAAAAAATATCTTTAATAATCAATCTAAAACGGAATAATACATTAGGATTTACCAAAAACACCTTTTATTTTTGACTAGCCTTTTTTGGGAGGAATAAGGCCACTTTATTAGATAAATACAATAATAAAACGGGGTTTTCACAATGTTATAGTCATAGTCAACTATGAACACAAACAAAAACAAGCATATCGTCGTCATTGGCAACGGTATGGTAGGCTACAAGTTCTGCGAAAAGCTAGTAGCCAAAGAAAAAAATGAGCACCGATTTACACTAACGGTTTTTGGGGAAGAACCACGTGTAGCCTACGATCGGGTTCACTTAAGCGCCTATTTCGATGGCAAAACGGCCGATGACCTGACGCTTACCCCCCAAAGCTGGTATGCCGAAAAGGGCATTACGCTCTACCTCACCGACCCGGTTATAGACATCGATCGGGAGCGAAAAGAAGTCCGTTCGCATCATGGTGTTGTAGTACCTTATGACTACCTGATATTAGCTACGGGATCGGGAGCCTTTGTTCCGCCGGTAGCGGGTGTAGAGAAAGACGGTGTCTTTGTTTACCGTACTATCGAAGACCTCGACCTCATTCAGTCTTACGCACGTAAGGCGCGTAAAGGAGCCGTTTTAGGGGGTGGTCTCTTAGGTCTGGAAGCTGCCAAAGCCTTACTCGATCTGGGTATGGAAGAAGCCCACGTCGTTGAGTTTGCTCCTCGATTGATGCCCCGCCAAATTGACGATGCGGGCTCGGGTATCCTGCAACGACAGCTTGAATCGCTGGGACTGAATATTCACCTGTCGAAAAGTACACAGGAAATTACGGGCGATGATTTCATTACGGGCATGCAGTTTTCCGATGGCTCGCGTCTGGATGTCGATATGCTGGTTATTTCGGCAGGGATTCGTCCGCGCGATGAGCTGGCAAAGTCGTCGGGACTGGATACACACCCGCGCGGGGGCATACTTGTCGATAACTTCCTGCAAACCTCCGACCCCGCCATTTTTGCCATTGGCGAATGTGCGGTTGTGCATCACATGATATACGGTCTGGTGGCTCCAGGTTATGAAATGGCCGAAGTAGTAGCCTCGCGCTTACTGGGCGAAGAAAAGGAGTTCAAGCCCTATGACATGTCTACGAAGCTCAAGCTTATCGGCACCGACGTAGGGTCGTTCGGTGATCCGTTCGCTTCAGAACCCAACTGCAAAACGGTGGTCTATGAAAATAAGGCAAAGGGTGTTTATAAACGGATCAATATATCGGCCGATGGAAAAGAGCTGTTGGGCGGGATTCTTGTTGGCGATGCCGAGCAGTATAATATGCTTCTGCAAACCTGCAAGAACAAGACCATTCTCCCACCCGACCCCGAAGACCTGATTCTGGGTTCACGGGGTGGCGAAGAAGCTGGTGCGGGCGTCATGGGCTTACCTGATGATGCGTTGATTTGCTCTTGCGAAGCGGTAACCAAGGCTATGCTTTGCCACGAGATTGGCGAGAATGGTCATGATACAGTCGACGCACTCAAGAAGGCCACCAAAGCCTGTACTGGTTGCGGAGGTTGTACGCCGATGGTGAAAGATATTATCCAGGGCGTACTGAAACAGAAGGGCGTTTACGTCCGAAATATCCTTTGCGAGCACTTCGATTTCACCCGGCAGGAACTGCTGGATCTGGTAAAAATCAATAACCTGAAAACGTTCAATGCCGTACTGGATCACATCGGCAAGGGCGACGGTTGCGAAGTCTGCAAACCCGCTCTTGCCTCGATTCTGGCAAGTCTCTGGAATGAGAACATTCTGGAAAAAGGCCGGGCTACCATTCAGGATTCCAACGATCGCTTTTTGGCTAATATTCAAAAAGGGGGTACGTATTCAGTAGTTCCACGCATTCCGGGTGGAGAAATTACGCCTGATAAATTGATCGTAATTGGGCAGGTCGCCAAAAAATATGGCCTTTATACCAAAATCACGGGCGGGCAACGGATTGATCTGTTCGGCGCACATGTCGGTGATTTACCCATCATCTGGGAAGAACTCATAGCCGCCGGTTTTGAGAGCGGCCATGCCTACGGGAAATCGCTACGCACCGTAAAAAGCTGCGTGGGTAGTACGTGGTGCCGTTATGGTGTACAGGACTCGGTTTCGTTCGCTATTGAAGTCGAGGAACGCTACAAGGGCGTCCGGTCTCCGCACAAAATCAAGTCGGGCGTATCGGGCTGCATCCGTGAATGTGCCGAAGCCCAGAGTAAAGACTTTGGGATCATCGCCACCGAAAAAGGCTGGAATCTATACGTTGGTGGCAATGGTGGTTCCAAACCTCAGCATGCCCAATTACTCGCTTCTGATGTGGACAAAGAAACCTGCATCCGCTACATCGACCGATTCCTGATGTTCTACATCAAAACCGCCGACCCGCTTACTCGTACTGCCACCTGGCTCAACAAACTGGAAGGTGGCATGACCTATTTGCGCGCCGTCGTTGTCGATGATGTACTGGGAATAGCCAGCGATCTGGAGCGTGAAATGCAACTATTGGTCGATACGTTCAAGTGCGAATGGAAAGAAGTGGTTGACAATCCAAACCTCCGCGCTCGCTTCACCCACTTTGTAAACGTACCCGAACAAAAAGACCCGACCATTCAATTCGATTCGTTGCGTGATCAGAAACGGGCAAAAGAGTGGGTTTAGCATTGAGTACTGGCGAACACTGGCGCGAGTTTAAACTCGTGCCAGTCAATGAAGTCAGCATTCGCTGACGCATATATTAGACGGAACGCCAGTGAATACTGGCAATATTATAGGCACGAGTTTAAACTCGCGCCTGTCAACATCTTATCAATGGAAACAAAGACAATACATAAAGACGAAATAACCTGGCATCCGGCCTGCAACACGGCCCACATTCCTGAAGATGGGGGCGCTTGCGTGCTACTGGGTGGGCGACAAATCGCCATTTTTAATTTTTCCCGTCGGGGCGAATGGTATGCGACGGAGAATGAGTGTCCGCACCGTCAGCAAATGGTTTTGTCGCGCGGTATGATCGGTACACAAAGCGATGAACCGAAGGTGGCCTGCCCATTTCATAAAAAGACATTTTCACTGAAAACGGGCGACTGCCTGAATGACGACGGCTATAAGATTGCGACTTTCCCGATAAAAGTAGTCGACGACATGGTGTATATTGGGGTGTAAACGTTTTCGGTATTTGGTTTTCGGTTTACAGTGGCTGACGCGAGAGCAACCTAGGATGCGTCAGCTACCGTAAACTGAAAACCAGATACCAAAAACCAAAAACGGATTCATGACTCAACTCGATCAACAGGTAGCTAGTCGACTAACCCGGTTTTATATGCTGGCACTCGCTGTCATAGCGGTGCTATCGTTGAGCGGGCTACTGTTCATCAAGCATACGATCAGCACACATTATGACGATAGTCGTATTCTGAACGTAGCCGGACGGCAGCGGATGTTGAGTCAGCGCCTGACCAAACTGGCTATGTTACGCATTGAGGGCATTACGACGGCCGATACGGTTTCCTTCGATTCGTTGCTTAACTCCTGGAGCCAGAGTCATATTCAGTTACGAAACGGCATGCTGCACATGGAAAAAAAGTATGTCGTCCGAAAGAGTAGTCGACTCGACAGCATGTTTACGCGTGTTGCTCCCGTATTCGAATCCATTTACCAGAGCTTTTCCCGTATCAACGACCCAAAACGTACGATTGAAGAGAAGAAGGCATCGCTTCAAATTATTCTGCGCGATGAGTTTTCGTTCATCCAGCAGATGAACGACATTGTTTTTCAGTTCGATACAGAAAGCTTTGATCAGGTAAAACGTCTTGAACAAATTGAATGGCTGCTCACCCTCGCTACCTTACTAACGCTACTGATTGAAGGGCTATTTATTTTCAGGCCGGTAGTTAATCATACCAGGCACGTGGTTCGTCGGCTGGCCCGATCAGAGAAAGCGTTACAGTTAGCCAATAATCATCTGGAAATCGCCAACCGGGAGCTGGAATCAACAAATCAGAATCTGGCAGCCTCGAACCGAAAACTCGTTGAAACTCAACAGGAACTGCTTCGTACTACCGAAGAAAAATACCAATTGCAGCTAGCCGAAGACACGGTTCGGTCGGCTGCACTGCTCGAAGGCCAGGAAGAAGAGCGACGGCGTTTTGCCCGTGAGCTGCATGATGGTATTGGCCAGATGCTTACGGGCCTGAAACTCCATGCCGAAAAACTAAAGGCGACTTCCTTTACTGATGAAAAGCAACGAGCCCGGTTCGCCGAACTTTGCGAGCTGATTGGTGATACGATTCAAACAACCCGGCAGGTTTCTTACAACCTAATGCCATCGACACTAAGTGATTTCGGACTGGGATCAACGTTGCAGCTCCTGGCCGAACAAACAACCCGATCTTCGGGCGTTTCTGTCGTTTTTACGGGTACTACTGATGCCAAACGGCTTAGCCCAGCTATGGAAATCGGGTTGTACCGTATTGTTCAGGAAGCTCTACATAATGCCCTGAAATATGCGGATGCACACAGTATAAAAATTAACTTGCAACAGAGTCCGCAAAAACTGCTGCTAACCATAGACGACGACGGAAAAGGGTTTGTTCTAAACGCATCACCCACCGACGATAAGCGACGATCAACAACGAATGGTCTTGAGAACATGCGCACTCGAACCCGTTTGCTCAATGGCGATTTTAGCATTAGCTCGAAACTCAAAAAAGGAACGAAAATCCGTGTCAGTGTCAACCTATCCGAAAATCTCACCTAACTATGTCGATACGAATTCTTATAACCGATGATCATTCTGTGGTCCGAAAAGGAATTCGGATGCTACTTGAAGATGAAGCCGACATCCAGATTGTTGGCGAAGCCTCAGATGGCGACGAGGCAGTCGAGTTGCTTTCCAGCATTCAGACGGATGTCTTGTTACTCGATATAACCATGCCTCGTATGTCGGGTATTGAAGCGCTCAAAGTCATTACACAGCAATACCCCAGGGTTAAAACAATTATGTTTAGTATGCATAATAACCCGGATTACATTATAAAAGCCGTCCAACACGGAGCCGCAGGTTATCTATTAAAAGATACGGGGCTGGAAGAAATCCTGCACGCCGTCCGGACGGTGCACACGGGAGATTTATACTATCCGCCCAGCGCTTCGTCTGTAATCATTCAGCATTTAGTATTACCAGGTGCAACCCAGCGCAAAGAGGGCGGAGCGACAGAGCCTTTGCGCGGATCGGTCTGGAATAAAATCACCTCCCGCGAGGCTCAGATCCTAACCTGCCTGATCGACGGGATGAGCAGTCCCGAAATTGCCAATCGATTCGGTATCAGTCCGAATACGGTTGCCAATCAACGAGCGAGTATTATCCGTAAAGCGGGCGTCAAAAATACCGTCGATTTAATTCGTATCGCGCTGGAAGAGAAAAGCAGGTACTAGACCTTGATAATCACATTTTTTCGGTACATCCACCAAAGAATACCGAACCAGATCAGTACAAATGTCAGTGCCCCTGCCAGCGATGCATTTTTCGGGTCAGCAAAATGTGGGGCAATAAAGGTTCGGTACAGATACTCTTTCGACCCGACTTCGGTACCATCGGGCTGAGTTACATGAATCAGGTTCATGATACGCGGAATAAGCCCTGACAAAAAGAACACTGTAATAGCATTGACACCAAAAGCGACAAACGGCAACACGCCCCGCTTATAGTGCTGTACATCGATCAGCCAGTAGCACAAAGCCAAACCAAGCATGGCGAGGCCGCCCGCTAAAAGCACGTATGAACTGGTCCAGAGGGCTTTGTTAATCGGAAAAAGGCCATCCCAGAGTAGCCCAAGCAATGTAAGTAGACAGCCTGTGGCAAAAAGCCAGGCTACTTTCTCGGCCGCCACCCGATTGCTTCGTAACCACGTTCCGGTTAGCAGACCCAGTAAGCCCGTTCCAATGGCGGGTAGTGTACTTAGCAACCCCTCAGGGTCCCAAACTTTCGCGGGTTTGTATACGTGCGCAGGGGTTAGAATGATTCGGTCGAACCAGGCAGCCAAATTAGTTTCGGGTTCGAGATTGGCATACCCTACGCCCGGCACCGGAATAACCGTCATCAGGAACCAGTATCCCAAAACAATGCCGCAAAAAATATAGACTTGCTGACGAGGAGTTGTCTTCAGTAAAATAAGCGAACAGGCCAGATAAACCACGGCAATCCGCTGTAAAACACCCGGAATCCGAACGATTGTGATATCAAACTTCGGGAAGAAATTCAGAAACAGACCCAGCAAAAACAGCGTCACGCTCCGTTTGACAATCTTCCCGATTACACCCTTTTCCATTCCACCAGTTCGCCCCAGCGCAAAAGTGATCGACACGCCAACAATGAACAAAAAGAACGGAAAAATTAAATCGGTGGGCGTCCAGCCATTCCAGGATGCATGCTCAAGAGGTGCATAAATATTCCCCCAATCACCAGGATTATTGACTGTAACCATAGCTGCGACAGTCAGCCCCCGAAAGAAATCAAGTGAGAGCAACCGTGATGAAGCGGTTGGGATTGTACCTACGGGCTTTAGCCCGTATTTATCTGCACTAATTTCAAATTCCGTCGTTTTCATATAGCATCCCCAGATCAAAATCCTTCGCTAAGATACGTATACGGCCACTCCTTCCAGTCATTCACTAAACCAGCTTTAACAGGATTCTGCAACGTATAATTTATGATCCGCTTTAACTCTGCGGCATCACGTACATAATGATCATAACTTTCTGGTTGCCAGAATGCACCTGAACGACCCAATAGGCGATTAGCCTCAAACGCTGAACCGCCCTTAATTAACCTCAGGGTCTGATACAATTGGCGATAGTTGTCTGTTGTGATGGCCTCATCTGGTTCTAGCGTATCCAGTTGATTGGCGGTATCAACTACCAAATGTATATGATTTGGCATGATGCAATAGGCGAGTAATTCATACCCTTTTCCGTCAATGTCTTTAATTCGCTTAGCCAGCGCATCAGCAACAAGTGGATTCTTAAGCCAGTCATAACCATACTGGCAAGCATCTAATGTTCGCTCAATACGGGCAAAGTACTTTTTTTGCTCCCGATAAACTTCGTCTGAAATCCCATCTGCATTTTTCTCCTTCATGGCTTTTATCACTCGATCCCGTTCGGCGATAAACTCCCGAACAACAGCAGCCGGAAGCGAGCCTTTCAAACAGAAAGTCACAAAAAAAGAAGCCCCAACATATTGAAGATGGGGCAGATTACGCGCATATTCTATCTTCATCATCAAGTTACGAGTTTAGTCCCAACTTCCTGACTCTGACGAACAAAGAAAAATATGTAACGTTGAACGTACCCACGGGCTGCAGCCCGTGAATGTTGTAAAAAAGATATTTTATAAATAAAATCACGGGCTGCAGCCCGTAGGTACGTTATCAACCAAAAACCTTCTCCAGCTTTTTCTCTAAATCTTTCTCCAGTTTCAACAAGCCCTCTGTATTCGAGAGATAGGTCAACGCCCGATGGTGCCGGAGATCGAACGGAATGTCACCAGTCGATTGCGTGATTGGAATGACCAGTTTACCAAGTGTATGTGCGACGCCGGTTTCGTAAAACACATTCGGGTTTCGGTCGGTGAAATCGGTGATAACCGCTTTTGACGTAAAAATCAGATCAAATACGTCCTGAATCAGAATACTATTGTCCCAAATACTGTCGGCCCGTTTGCATTCGATACCAAGTCGGGCGCATACATTCTGAATGGCCACATAGGTACCCAAAAACCGGCTCTCAAACGGCATCATTACTGATAACAGATTCGACTCAACTGATTTCACGGGCACGCGAAACACATCAGGCGCAAACGTAATGACTCGCTCGGGCACAACGGTTTGAACCGTCGAGATAAACTCCGGCAATTCCCGAATTGACCGATGCATCGTCGATTTTTTGGCTTCAACAAATCGTTCGATCTCGTACAGATTACTGGTGCTTTCGCTAATCAGTTTCGATAAAACCTGTAAACTATTTCCCTCATAATCATCATCCTTAAAATCCAGACTACGAAATAGTCGGGGATGATCTTCGATTATTTCGAGACTATCCGTCAAATAACCAACCTTGATCCAGTCCGACTTAGTGAAGTGATCCTGGATAAATTCATGCAGCGCAAAAAGTCGAAATGTTCTCTGGCTATTCTGTCTGGTCATATCACTAAAAAGGAGGTCGTTGGTGTTTGAATTATAATACAACTACAATATAAATATGCAAGTATATTCAATTTTTGTATTACAACTTATCTACACTCTAATTTTTTAACGACTTATTCTTTCCCACGAGACTTTAGTTACTATAGATTCAGCAAGATATAGCCATAAAAAAACACCCTATAAATTGCTAGAAGACAATTTGTAGGGTGTTTACTAATTAACTTTTCTACCTAAAACCGCCAGCGTACAAATGCTTCCATGGCTTCGTACTCAGCTAAACCGAGTCGGTTGTACAAACCGGCCGTAGCACTGTTTCGCTCTTCGGCCCGTTGCCAGAACTCCCGCGAATCGGTGCCCTGATACACAACGCCATCTTTCTGCGACTGGTGTTTGAAAATACCCAATCGCTTTTTCATGACCTGATCCGGCGACATTGGTACAGCCATTTCAATTTCGTGAATATCCCACTCGGCCCAGGCACCGCGATAGAGCCAAACCCAGCAGTCTTTCATGAAATTCTTATGTTTTAACCGACGAACCGATTCCAGGATAGCATCTAAACAAACTTTATGCGTTCCGTGTGGATCGGCAAGATCACCCGCGGCATAGATCTGATGCGGTTTCACTTCCTCAATCAGCGCCATCGTAATCTTGATATCTTCTTCGCTAAGCGGCTTTTTGGCCACTTTTCCCGTTTCGTAGAACGGCATATTCATAAAGTGTGCATTCTCAACCGGGATACCTACAAACCGGCAAGTCGATTTAGCCTCGCCCATCCGAATCAGGCCTTTCACATAGCGCACCTCAGCGGTGTCCATTTCGGAGTCTTTTTTCTCCCGTAACGACGCTGCGGCATCCTGGAAAATTCGGGTTGCTTCGGGGCTTTTAATCCCGAATTTCGTGTTAAAATCCACGACATAATCCGCGAAACGGAGTGCTTCATCATCGGCAACGGCAATGTTCCCAGACGTCTGATAGCCAATATGCACCTCATGCCCCTGATCGCGCAGGCGCTGGAAGGTTCCGCCCATCGAGATAATATCATCATCGGGGTGAGGGCTGAAAATCAGGCAGCGTTTGTGAGCAGGCAACGCCCGTTCAGGACGGTTGGTGTCATCAGCATTGGGTTTACCACCTGGCCAACCGGTAATGGTGTGCTGAAGCTGGTTGAAAACGTCGATGTTGATATCATATGCCTGACCATATTGGGCAAGCAGATCGCTCATACCATTGTCGTTATAATCGCGGTCGGTTAGCTTCAGAACGGGTTTCCCGAGCGTTAGCGACAAATAAGTGACTGCCTTTTTCTTCATCTTGTTGTCCCAAACAACCGAATCCACCAACCAGGGCGTTTTCATGCGGGTCAACTCCGAAGCAGCAGCCTCATCAATTACAAATAAGGCATTCGGGTGCGTTTGCAGATACGATGCCGGATTTAGTTCAGTCACCAGACCTTCTACAGCCCCCCGAATAACGGGTGCTTTCCGCTCACCCCAGGCCAGCAAAACCACTCGCCGGGCACCCAGAATACTCGAAACACCCATCGTAATAGCTTTACGAGGTGTTTTAGGCAGACCACCAAAATCAACTGAAGCGGCAGCCCGTGTCGAGTTATCGAGCATCATCAATCGCGTGTGCGAATTGATCAATGAGCCCGGTTCGTTAAAGCCAATGTGGCCATTACCACCAATACCCAGCAGTTGGAAATCCAGGCCACCAGCGGCTTCAATTTCAGCTTCATATTCCTTCGTAAACTCCGCGACCTTATCAGTCCGAAGCGTTCCGTCTGGAACATGGTAATTTCCGGCAGGAATATCGACATGGTCGAACAGTTGCTCCCGCATAAAACGCCAGTAGCTTTGCAGGGAGTCGGGCTCCATCGGGTAATATTCGTCCAGATTGAACGATACCACATTGTGAAAACTCAGGCCTTCTTCCCGGTGCATGCGAATCAGTTCAGCATAAACCGTTTTGGGCGAAGAACCCGTTGCCAACCCCAGAACACAAGGCTTTCCTTCGCTTTGTTTCTGGCGAATCAAATCAGCAATTTCCTGAGCCACAGCCCGCGATGCATCCTTAGCATCAGCGTAGATGTGAGTTGGAATTTTTTCGTAAGTGATGGCGGCCTGAATGGGGCCACCGGTAGGGGTTGTTCCTGGCAATTGGCCGTCCGGATTGTCAAGCAGAGTGGACTCCGTAATCATGATGCGCTATGCGGAGAAAAGATGAGACGCCACAAAGGTCGAAAAAATTCGGCTAGTTTTCAGGTATTTTACGGACTAAGCTCAATATTTTAAATTTTTTTATAAACTCCCCTTCTCCGTACAATTCTTAACTCCGCGCCAGCGTATCGGCCTCGGTTGCAATGATCAGCGAGTTAAGCCCATTCTGCTCTGTAATGATCCGGTGCGCTTCAGGATAATGAATGGCTCTGACCTGATCTTGAAACATCAGACGCAGTAATTCGCTGTAAATGTGTTGCTTCTCATCGCCAAAGCCGAATCGAAGTTCAATTTGCTGGTAGGCATCGAACTCTTTATGCCGACCACGTAACGGCCGATCTTTCCCGCCAATATTGGCCGTTACATTTAGTTGAGCGCCCGGAAAGAGTTCCATCAATGCCCGCGTTGTTTCTTCATCGACTACACAGCGCATAATCATCCGGGTTGGAACCCATTCGAATAGGGTAATATCGCCCCGTTCAAACAGCAGCCGCATTTCCTGACGATCCATCCGGCCAGTTTGGGTGAAACCGTGATAAAAATTAACCAGCTTCTTACCCGTTTCCTCATTGCCATATTCGACCGTTGCCTGCACCTGATCTTCAATATCTTTGCTGTTCGGGCGTTTTACAACCTGCGACGCTTTAAGGGTTCCATCACCCAACCAACCCGTAAACATGTCGAAGAAGTGAACACCGTGTTCGATGAAAATGCCTCCCGATTTCGTGCGATCCCAGAACCAGTGTTCGGGCGAAAGGCCTTCATCGCCTGCATAGTTTTCAAAATAGCCATGCAGGAAATCGCCTAACAAGTTTTTATCAATCAGATGCTTGACCCTAGCGAACATCGGGTTATAGCGCTGCATCAGGTTGGTTACCATCAGCAACCCTTTTTCCCGCGCCGTCTCGATCATTTCTCGACCTTGCTCCGGATTCATGGCCAGCGGTTTCTCGCAAATGACGTGTTTTCCGGCATTCAGGGCCAGCATAGCCTGCTCGTAATGCATAAACGGAGGGGTAGCAATATAGACCAGATCGACGTCAGGATGATTGACCAATTCGTCGATACTCGCCAAGGTCTCGGCACCAAACCGTTTAGCAGCCACAATAGACTCCTCTCGTTTTGAGCCAGCAATGGCAACTAATTTTGTATGTGGAGTCTGTAAAAATTGCTGAACGGCGAACAATCCGAAGCCCCCCATACCAATAACGCCAAGCCCAATTGTGCGGTCTTCCGATGCAGTTGTTTTCATGATATTGTGTGTTGTATTCACAAAAACAACTGCCAAAACGGGTTTATGTTAGGAAAAGAAGACTTTCGAGCTCGCTCATCGCTTAAATTAGTCGAGCACTCGTCTCCAATAGATCATCGGCTTGGCAGTTTCAATTGTCTCGTTTCGGTCGGGCCAAACGAATTCACTTTGTAGGCTTTCATCCCGCTGATACCCCCGTTTTGTCCAGAAATTATCAAGGGGCTGGTAGTTTGCCGGACGAAGTGGATGATCCGCAGGGCGGTGTACGGCGCAAAAGCAAGTCATTGTATAGTGGCCAAACTGTCGGGCGTGGGCTTCGCGCTCATCAAAAAACTTCTTACCTAAGCCAAGACCCCGGTAAGCAGGCAACAGAATACTTTCTCCGAAATAGAATACCGTATCAAGATCGTAACCTGCTTTCAGAAAAGGAGCTTGTACGTCGGCAGTTTCGTCTCGTAAGGGCAAAGCTGTGGTGGCGCCAACCATCTGATCTCCATCGTAAACCGCAAACAGAAATGACCGTTCAGCACGAGTATAGGTTTCCAGATAGGTTTTCTCATACTCGACCGTTCCCTTATACAAATACGGGAAGTCGTAAAAAACAGCGATCCGCAAGGCCGCTAAGTCGTCGAAGACAGTTCGGAAATCTGGGCCTGTTAATCGGCGGAAGGTTAGGTTGTTATTTGGCAATGGAAGATAGAGACTAGGTGCGTCTGGCGCGAGTATTTACCGCTCGGGCGGCCCCGTCGTGCCTGTTCATGAAGTCAGCATTCGCTGACGTGTTATAGATAGAACGCCAGTGAATACTGGCTATATGAACAGGCACGACGGGGCCGCCCGAGCGGTAAATACTCGCGCCAGTGTCAACTTATTACCCAAGTACCAATGACTCCCAGAGGGGTAGATTGTAGTAAGTTGTAACGCGGGTAATTAGGCCATCGGCAACTTCAAGGAACGAGCCAGCGGGCAATACATAAGTTTGACCGGTAGCTGCGGGCAAATCGCCGTCCGTTTTTTTATAGACCCCATTCACAACAAATTCGCAGGCAGCCCGTGTTCCGGTGGGTTCGGTCATAACAACGATATCGGTCAGGGTTTCGTCGTAGCAGTCGTCCATATGTTGAAGAAACTGGCTAAATACGTCTTTACCGATGCGTGTGGCTCCCTGATTGCTGTCGTGGCGAACTTCTGGGTGAAGCAGGCTGAGCATGGTTTCCCAATCTTTGCGATTAAAAGCGTCGTAATAGCGTGAAACAGTATCGAGAGCAGTCATAAAAAGCGTTTTTGGCAAAGATAAGTATTAACCACAGAGGCAGGGAGATCAAAAGAAGAACTCAAACAAAATTCAGATTGCCGTTGATCAGCGCTTTCTGGTAGTTCACCGTATCGAACTGATATAGATAGGGAGACTTATGCGCTCCGCCCGTCCGCCGTTCGTCTAAGCGGGTTAGAACACTCAACCCGGTTATTTTTTTATGAAAATTTCGGGCATCCAAAGGGCGCCCTAAAACGGCTTCATAGAGTCGCTGCAACTCAGGTATGGTGAATTTTTCGGGCATCAGATTGAGCCCAATGGGCTGCCAGTTCAATTGAAGGCGAAGCGTTTTCAGGGCTACCTCAATAATATGTTGATGGTCATACAGCAACGACGGCAGTTCACTAATATCCCACCAACAGCATTCGTCCGACATAAAATCGGCGGTCGGCATCACCTTCGTATAGTCGACCAGCGCGTAGTAGCCCATCGAAATTGTCCGGTCGGGCCAGTTAATGCCGTATTTCATGGGCATTTTTAACCGTTGCCAGGTATCCTCAATATCATACCGAACCGCATCACCGAATAGGTGAAACTGTTGCAGAAATAGTTGATCCAGACCCGTTCGCTCGCGCAGTACCCGCCCGGCGGCCGTATCGACCGACTCATTTTTGTATATAAATCCCCCCGGTAGACTCCACTCGTTTGTGTCTTTCCACTTCAACAGCAGCACTTTAAGCCGGGTATCGTGAAATCCGAAAATAACGCAATCGAGCGATAGGCCAGATACGCACTCTTCGGTTACTCGTTCATAGTAAGTCCGTAATTGGTCAATGTAAGTCATACAGAATAGTAAAACTTTCGCTGCATTATTTTTACTTGTCACTATCAGAGCAAGCTACTTAATAAATTAGCTTGTCTGTTGATTTAGTAAAAATCGTATCTTTCCTAATAGAATGGACCGCAGATTTTCAAAATCTGTGTGATCAAGAATGATCCAAAGATCATAACTACTCATAAAAATTATAAAAATCAGCGTTCTAGATTTCATTCAATCCTTATCCGTAATTGGCGATGGCATCCCTAAAATTGACAATTAATAATCAGCCACATACCATTGACGCAGATCCGGAGATGCCATTGCTATGGGCTATTCGTGATGTGGTTGGCCTGACAGGCACCAAGTTCGGTTGTGGTATTGCACAATGTGGCGCTTGTACCGTCCATTTAGATGGTAATCCAACTCGCTCGTGCAGCGTTCCGGTATCGGCAGTTGTTGGGCAGAAAATAACGACGATCGAAGGACTCTCTAAAAACGGCGACCATCCGGTACAGAAAGCATGGATTGAACATCAGGTACCCCAATGCGGCTATTGCCAGTCGGGACAAATCATGTCGGCGGCAGCATTGCTGAAACAAACGCCCAAACCAACCGACGAAGATATCGACATCGCTATGCAGGGAAATATCTGCCGCTGTGGCACCTACGACCGTATTCGGAAAGCCATTCATACGGCTTCATCCGAGATGCAATCAGCCCCTAAAATGCCAAAATCTACGCCTAAAATCGGGAAGCGATGAGCCAGAAACCTACCACTAGCAACACCAATACATCCCGGCGGTCTTTTTTAAAAGCAGCTGGCCTGACCGGAGCGGCTTTTGCCCTTGGTTTACCTACAGCCGAAGGCTTTACCAGCCCCGTTCTGAACCTGAGCGCCTTACCGGAATCCGTTGAGCTAACGCCCTATATTATTATTGAAAAATCGGGACGGATAACAATCATGAACCCTCGACCCGAAATTGGTCAGGGCACCTATCAATCCGTGCCAGCCATGATTGCCGAAGAACTCGAAGTTCCTCTGGACAAGGTTATTATCCGCCAAACGGGCGGTGAGGCCAAATACGGGGGAATGTGGTCGCAAGCCGTAGGGGGCAGCGGCTCGATTCGGGGTGGCTACACGCAGATGCGTAAAGTGGGCGCATCGGCCCGCGAAATGCTGATTAAAGCCGCCAGCGATCAATGGAGTGTACCCGTCGATGAATGTTTCGCCGAGAATGCGACTGTTGTCCACAAACCAACGGGCAAAAAGCTTACCTATGGGCAACTAGCCGAGCCAGCCGCCAAACTCCCGGTTCCGAAAGAACCGAAGCTAAAAGACCCGAAGCAGTTTACGATGCTGGGCAAATCGATGCCCCGGCCCGACGTCCCGCTAAAAGTAGTTGGAAAAGCCAACTTCGGTATGGATGCCAAAGTACCCGGCATGGTATACGCGTCCATCGAGCGCTGCCCGGTATTAGGCAGTAAACTGGTAAGTTTTGATGCTGCTCAGACGCTGAAAGTCAAAGGTGTTCAGAAGGCCGTGAAGGTAGAGCGAGTCGTTGGTAAAAATCGCTACGAAGGTGTGGCCGTTATCGCTGATAATTACTGGGCCGCCTTACAGGGTCGTAAAGCTTTGAAGGTGAAATGGGATCATCAGGGACACGATACTTTCCAATCAGCTGATTTCGAAAAAAATCTTCGGGAATTAGCTAAATCCGATGGCGTCGTTGGCCATAACGCAGGTGATTTCGACAAGACATTTGCCGACGCTCCCACGAAACTCGATGCCCTCTACGAAACGCCCATCGTGAGTCACTCGCCGATGGAGCCGATGAACGCGTTGGCCCATTATCAGCCGGGCGAATCCACGCCGGGCGACAAGATTGAATTATGGGTATCATCGCAGGGCGGTGATTTGGTTAGAGATGAAGTGGCAAAAATATTGAAAGTCCCTGCCGACAATATTACCGTACACATTATGTTCAATGGTGGAGGATTTGGCCGTCGGCTCACGCAGGATTTTGCTACTGAAGCCGCTCTACTTTCCAAAACCATTGGCAAGCCTGTTAAAGTCGTCTGGACCCGGGAAGATGATACCCAGATGGGACCATTCCGACCGATGACCTATTCGGCCATGCGTGGAGCCTTATCGGCAGATGGAAAAGCGGTAGCCTTCCAACACAAAGTCATCTCGCCCTCGATTGACGCGACGATGAACGAGAAATATGATAAGACCAAGCCCGACGGCACCATGCTTGAAGGCACCAACGAGCAGAAATACGAAATTCCAAACCTGAATACCCGTTACGTTCACGCCGAAACGCACATTCCGCTAACGTACTGGCGATCGGTAACAAGTTCGACGCTGGCGTTTGCGCATGAGTGCTTTCTGGACGAAATGGCCCATAAAGCGGGTCAAGATCCGCTGGCTTTCCGGCTGTCGATGCTGTCGAAAGAATCTGATGCGAAACGGGTGCTGACAAAACTGAAAGAAGTATCAGGTTGGGACAAACCACTCCCGGCTGGTAAAGGGCGCGGTGTTGCTCAATGGGAATTTTTCGCAGGGCTGGCTGGCCAGGTTGTCGAAGTCACGAAAAACAAGTCTGGGGGTGTTAGGGTTGATAAGGTCTATTGTGTTATTGACTTAGGTACCGTTGTTAATCCAGATACCGTAAAAGCGCAGGTTGAAGGCGCTATTGCAATGGCGCTAACAGCGGCAACCAAAGACGGTATCACGTTCGAAAATGGGCGAGCTGTTCAGAAAAACTTTGACGCCAATCGGATGTTACGCATTAACGAAATGCCTGCGATTGAGGTACATATTTTAGCCGAAGGCGGTCCGACAATCAAAGGCGTTGGCGAACCGGGTTTACCACCGTTAGCCCCCGCCTTAGCCAATGCCGTTTTTGCTGCAACCGGTAAACGCATCCGCCGATTACCATTTGATTTAGAGAAGGTATAAGTAAAGGTATTCGGTTTTCAGTTTACGGTATTCGGTTGGCTGACGCGTCACTATTTCTTGCGTCAGCCAACCAAATACCGTAAACTGAAAACCGTAAACTAAGTGCTATGAAAGAAATAAGCCGTATCGTTGAGGTTTTTGAGCAGGTTGATTTCAGCCAGCGAAAGGCCGCTTTGGCAACCGTCGTGTGGGTTGAAGGGTCGTCTTATCGGCGTCCTGGTGCGCGTATGCTCATTACCGACGACGGTCGCTGGGAGGGTGCCATTAGTGGTGGCTGTCTGGAAGGAGACGCGTTACGGAAGGCCCGGCAGGTCATGCTCGATGGCCAACCGATTGTGGTGACCTATGATACAATGGATGACGGAGCGAATAGCTTCGGGGTTGGGCTTGGCTGCAATGGCATTATTGATGTGCTGATTGAGCCAATCGACCCCAGTAGCTCACAAAATCCGATTACACTACTGAAAGAGTTTACCCAAAAACGCGACGTCCGGGCGTTGGCTACCGTTCTGAAAAGCGATGAGTTTTCAGGGCTGGCCCCAGGTAATCGGTTTGTGCTCACCGAAGAAACTACCGCATCTATTCCAGACTGGCTCTATGACGACATGCAAAGTGTGTTCAGCTCAGGCAAGCCTTTAACACGCGCTTATTCTGTACAATCGGGCAGCGCCGAATTATTCATCGAGCGGATTGATCCGGGCATTGAATTGGTCATTTTCGGCGCTGGTTACGACGTTATTCCTGTAGCAAAGCTGGCCCGCGACCTTGGCTGGCAGGTGACCGTTACCGACGATTGTATCGCCCATTTATCGCCCAAACGATTTCCGGCTGCTACCTGTGTGCTCTATTCCGACCGACAGGCAGTTATTGATCAACTTACGATTACCAATCGCACAGCTGCCGTGCTGATGTCGCACAATTTCAACTACGACAAAGCCGTACTCGAAAAGCTACTCGCGACTGACGTTCCTTATATTGGGATGCTAGGTCCCCGCAAACGATTCGATAAGATGCAGGACGAGTTCAAAAAAGACGGTGTGCAGTTTAGTAATTCCTCATTAAATCGAGTTCATGCCCCTATCGGACTGGATTTAGGTGCCGAAACACCGGATGAAATTGCCCTCTCCATTATGGCCGAGATTAAAGCATTTTTTACCAAAGGCGCAGCTGGCTTTCTGAAAGATAAGTCCGGCCCTATTCACGAACGGTTATCTGGCAATTCATTGAATCATGGTCGGCAGACTATGTTTGACTCTGATTCCATGAACGTAGATATTGCCATTTAAGCATGTCCATTGCTACAATTATTCTGGCCGCAGGAGCTTCAACCCGATTGGGCGGCCAGCCAAAACAATTACTTACTCACAATGGCACGACCCTAATCCGGCAAATTAGCGATGCGGCATTATCGCTACAAACAGGTCCGGTAATTGTTATTTTAGGAGCTAATCAAAACCAGATACAACCTGAGCTAATTGGTTTGCCTGTCCGCATTGTTCAGAACCCTACTTGGCACGAAGGCATAGCCTCGTCTCTTCGAGTTGGCTTAAATACCCTAGCCGATGAGCCTGTCGATTTCTTTTTAGTTGTTCTGACTGATCAGCCCTATGTTACAGCCGACCTTCTCCAACAATTAATCTCGACTCAGCAACAGACCGGACGAGGCATTGTTGCCTGTCGCTATGGCGAAGCGGGCCATCTGGGTGTCCCAGCCTTGTTTGATATTCGCTATGCTCCCGAGTTTATGAACCTGTTGGGCGACATAGGTGCTCGTAAACTCATTAAACAATATGCTGGCGACTGCGCCGAGATCCCATTCCCACTAGCTGATATTGATTTAGATACAGCTCAGGATGTGGCAACATGGCGTGCAAACAGCTAGGTAGCAGTTGTACACCGGAGTACCACTCCGGTGTACAACCTCAGATGCCTTACCTAAAAACTAGCGTATTAAGCATTTTTTCTCTCCAACACCCTGCGCCCCGCTTTTTGCCCCTTCCCCTCCCCTTCGTACCTTTGCTACTGAAATGGCACGACTCCTGGCAATCGATTATGGCATGAAACGTACGGGTATCGCCGTAACGGATTCTTTACAACTTATTGCGTCGGCGCTGGAAACGGTTCCCTCGCATGAAGTGCTGAAGTTTCTGAAAGCCTATGTTCTTAAGGAGCCAGTCGAATCATTCATTGTCGGTCTTCCGAAAGGGCTAGATGGTCTGGATACCGACAATACCGCTCGGGTCAGGAAGTTCGTAACGCATTTGCAGAACGCATTGCCCGACATTCCGGTTTATTGGCATGACGAACGATTTACGTCTGTTATGGCCTTACAAGCCATGATTGCAGGTGGAAGTACCAAAAAAGATCGACGAATAAAAGGTAATATCGACAAAATAAGCGCGGCTATTATTCTTCAGTCATATATGGAAAGCAGAAAAGAATGATGAATGATAAATGATGAATGATTTTAACTAATCGCATTCATCATTTATCATTCATCATTCATCATTAAAGATATGATTCTCCCAATTATTGCCTACGGCGATCCGGTTTTACGGAAGCGAGCCAAAGATATTGAACCCAATAGCCTCGACGTGAAAACGTTGAGTGAGAATATGTTCGAGACGATGTATGCTGCATCGGGTGTTGGGCTGGCCGCTCCGCAAATCGGGCAAAGTATCCGGATGTTCGTGGTGGATGGCGAACCGCTGAACGAAGACGAACCCGAAGAAGACATCGATCAAAGCCTGATCGGGTTTAAAAAGGTATTCATCAACCCCGAAATCATTGAAGAAGCGGGCGATGACTGGGGGTTTGAAGAAGGTTGCCTGAGTATTCCCGGCATTCGGGGCGAAGTGTTTCGGCCGGAGATCGTCGTTATCCGCTACCTTGATACCGATTGGAACGAGCACGAAGAAGAATATGAAGGCATGGCGGCCCGTATTATTCAACATGAATACGATCACCTCGACGGGAAGCTCTTCACCGATTATCTGCCTACTATCCGCCGGACGCTTATCAAGAAAAAACTAGCCGACATTTCGAAAGGCAAAACCGACGCCGAGTATAAAATGAAGTTTCCAAAGTAAGGGAGTAGAGGGAGAAAGGAGGAAAGGGACGAAGGATTAGTAGCTCCCCCTTTTCCCCTTCCTTCCTTCTTCCCTTTCCTCCCTCCTTCTTATGAACATCACCCTCCTCCAAACCGAACTTTACTGGCATGATCCGGTGGCTAATCGGGCTATGCTGGAGGAGCGCATTTTCAATCTGTCAGAACCTACAGATCTGATCATTTTGCCCGAAATGTTCACAACAGGTTTCACGATGGATGCCCAGGCGGTGGCCGAATCCATGAAACTGGCGACGTTTCGATGGCTAAAGCAAATGGCCGCCCAAACAGGAGCGGTTGTGACAGGCAGCTATGTGGTTCAGGAGAAAGGCAACTATTTCAATCGCCTGATCTGGATGCAGCCCGACGGCCAATTCGATGTATACGACAAGCGTCACCTGTTTCGGATGGCGGGCGAAGATAAAGTTTACACCGCCGGAACACGTCGGATTGTGAAAGAGTGGAAAGGCTGGCGCATTTGCCCACTCGTTTGTTACGACCTCCGCTTTCCCGTCTGGAGTAGAAATGTACCTACGGACCGGGCCGCGTCCGGCTTCAGTCCGTCTGCCAGTTCAAAAAATTTCGACTACGATTTATTAATCTACATCGCCAACTGGCCATCTGTTCGGCGCAACGCCTGGAATACGTTACTTCAAGCCCGCGCCATCGAAAATCTGAGCTACGTGGCAGCTGTCAATCGGGTTGGGCAAGATGCAAACGGGCACCCGTATACGGGCGACTCTGCCGTTATTGATTTTAAGGGTGACCTCCTATTCCGACACTCCGACACAGAAATTGTCCACCACCAAACTCTATCGCTGGATGAACTGCGGGCATTTCGGGAAAAGTTTCCGGCGAATCTGGATGCGGACAGCTTTACCATTCAATAGGCCACTATTTTCAGTACTCCAATAATCGGCCAGTAGCTAATCCAAGTTGCAGGATAGTCGTGTCGCGACGCTACACACAATTAGTCCTAAAGTTGAAATATTAGTTACTTAAAAGTTGATTAATTTCTCATTTTAGCTGGGTAAAATTCGTTGAAATAGGTTTATTAGCATTATAAAGCTAATAAATCCTATACCATGAAAATCTTCACCTTATTCTTATCTGTTGTCTTGAACGGACTTATACTCAGTTCCAGTTTCGGTCAGCGATCCATTATTTACGACAAAAAAGGCAGATTAGTTACCACAGATACCATTAAAGGAATTACGTATTTGGGTAGTGCTTATTTAGGCGATATTGTCTGGCATCAAGGCTATTTGATTTATAGAAACGAGCGTGAAGTGCCCGCAAAGATTGCCTATAATCTTGTTTCGGATCAGATATACTGGCGGCTGAACGATTCCTCCGACGTAGTTCAGGCTTTACCTGACGAGTTTACGTTTGAAGGCCGACGATTTATGGCCGATCTGTATAAAGTCATGAAGGTGAAACGGGTCACGTATTTTGAGGTCCTATACGATGACAAGACCAGATTATTCCGTAGATGGACCAAGCAGCTACGGCCTATCGACTGGAAACTATATACGTCCCGAGTTATGCCCGAAGATCGCTTTGCCGCGGAGTATATTTTAACCGGCGATCTATATATCCAGAAAGAAGGCGAACGTCCTAAGTTCATAATCCCTACCGAATATTCGCTTAGTCGGGTTTTACCCAACATGGGGTCAGAACTAGCCAACTTCATTGCTGCTAACGAACTAACTGATCAGGTTTTAATTGAGGCCTTGATTCAATACGACAGACGATTAGTCAGTGCAGCTCACTAGAGTAAGTCCAGTAGCTCCCGCACGCTAGTCAGGGTTGTAAACGATTTGCCTACCAGTTGGCTATCTGTCACTCGTTCGTGGACCCACGTAACCGCATACGGAATGTATATAGCCCGACCGCCAATGTGAACCACGGGCAAAATATCTGATTTTAGCGAATTCCCAATCATCAGGAAGTCAGCGGGTTGAACATTGTACCGATGCAAGACTCGTTGATAAGCCTGTTCGTTTTTTTCACTAACAATTTCAACATGTTTAAAATAATGCACCAAACCCGAGCGGGCAATCTTGCTTTCCTGATCGAATAAGTCCCCTTTGGTCAATATCATCAAATCGAATTTCTTCGAAAGTATCTCCAGCACATCATGTACGCCATCCAGCACATCAATCGGAAAGTCGATCAGTTTTCGCCCCACATCGATAATTTGTTGAATTTCAGTGCCCGTTATAGCACCATTAGTTAGCTCAATGGCTGTTTCAATCATTGAGAGAATAAAACTCTTGGCACCATACCCAAATGTATTAAGGTTTCGAATCTGCGCATCGTAGAACCGTTCTGCCAGCGTATCCTGGTCAATGTGATGCGACAGCAGCTCACATAGCTTCTGCTTAACATCTACATAGTTTGGTTCGTTAACCCATAAGGTGTCATCGGCATCAAAAGCAATTAGTTTCATAGCAGTACCTTGGCGTATAGGAAATGGACAAAAGTACGAGTTGAATCGCGAATCAGGTGCTTGCAGAATGGGCACCTCATCTGATTTTACCATAATTTGATTTGCGTCATATTGCTGAAATACCCAATTTGCCACCCGTTCCTAACGCTATTTTTCCCTTTTTATATACTATGGCATTTACTGAACAAGATGAAGACCAGATTCTGGTACAGGGTGTATCGCTCGACCAGATTGACCAACAGATAAATTACTTTGTCAATGGCTTTCCGTTCCTAAACGTTATCAAAGCTGCCACCATTGGCGATGGCATCGTCCGGGTTGCTGAAGATAAAATACCAGATTATCTCCGTCGTTTCGATGCAGCTGCTCACGAGCGCGATCTGGTCAAATTTGTACCCGCATCGGGAGCTGCCACCCGAATGTTCAAATCCTTATTTGCGGCTTTGGATGGCAAGTCCGATAAGTCGGTCGATGAAGTGTTCGCCCGAATCACGGACTTTGCTTTTTACGAAGACCTCAAAGCGGCAATGGCGGCCAAAGGTTTGGATTTAGACAAAGCCGTTGCTGAGAACGATCGGAAAACGGTCTTAACATTTTTACTGACCGACGAAGGGCTCGAATACGGCAGCCTGCCCAAAGGTCTGCTCAAATTTCACCAATATGCCGACGGCCCTCGCACACCGGTAGAAGAACATTTGGTTGAAGGAGCCGCCTACGCGAACTCGGATGGATTGGTGAAGCTCCATTTCACTGTTTCGCCCGAACACCGCGATCGTTTCGAGCAATTGATTCATGAGCAAAAAGCCGATTACGAAGCCTGGCTGGGTGTTACGTTCGACATTTCGTTCTCTGAACAGAAAAAATCGACCGATACGATTTCGGTCAATCTGGACAACTCGCCCTTCCGCAACGCCGATGGATCGCTATTATTCCGTCCAGCGGGGCATGGTGCGCTGATCGAAAATCTGAATGACATTCAGGCCGACATCGTCTTTATCAAAAACATCGACAATGTTGTTCCCGATGAGATTAAGGAAGCAACCGTAACGTACAAAAAAGTACTGGCAACGGTATTACTGGATGCGCAACAGCAGATTGCCCGAATCCAGGGATTGCTGGATAGCGAAGACGTAAGCGACGGTTACCTGGCCGAAGCGGATGAGCTTTTCCGCCGTACCTTATTCACGTTACCTCCCGAAGGCTTCGACAAGTTGTCTAAAGAAGAGAAAGTAGATTACTTCCGTCGGAAATTGGATCGTCCTGTGCGTGCCTGTGGCATGGTAAAAAACGTTGGCGAACCAGGAGGTGGACCGTTCTGGGCCAGAAATCAGGATGGTTCTGTTTCGTTACAAGTGGTTGAATCAGCCCAGATTGATTTGGACAACCCAGCTCAGAAAGCCATCTTCGATGAGGCTACCCACTTCAATCCGGTTGATTTAGTATGTGGCTTGAAAGACCATAACGGCCGGAAGTACGATCTACCCGCCTACCGCGACCCACTAACCGGTTTCATTACGGCAAAATCGAAAGATGGTAAAGACCTAAAGGCCCAGGAACTGCCTGGTCTGTGGAACGGAGCCATGGCCGATTGGAACACCATCTTTGTTGAAGTTCCCCTTATTACGTTCAATCCCGTTAAAACGGTAAACGACCTTCTCCGGAAAGAACACCAACCTGCGGAGGAATAAATAAAGGTAAGTTGTAAAGTCATAGAGTTAAAAAGTTGTATAGTGGCTGGCGCATCCAGAAAAACTATACAACTTTTTAACTCTATGACTTTACAACTTTATTTAAGCCGTCATCTTGTTAGCCGACGCATCGGCTAATTGGGCCGTGGCGGCTCCAATAGCAATTTCTTTTGTTTCGAGCAATTCCGGATTCTGGAATGTCAGTAACGTAGTGTTTTCATAAACACCGAGGTTCGCATCCCGCACACGTTCCATAATAGGCCGCAGGGCACAGGTTACTTCGTCGTTGCAATCGTCGCACTTTACGTAGAAGTTGAACGATACACAGGGGGTTGGGGCAATTGGGCCATCGATTACCCGTAATACCTGCGCCAGATTCACCCGAGCGGGATCGACTCGTAACAGATAACCACCACCTTTTCCCTTCTGACTTTGCAGAATACCATGATTACGGAGCTCCAGAAGGATAGCTTCTAAGAATTTCTTAGGGATGTTTTCTTTGGCCGAAATGTATGAAATCAGTACAGGGCCTTTCCCATATTCTTCAGTTAAAACCTTAAGCGCCTTGATGGCGTACTTCGCTTTCTTAGAGATCATTGTTACGGTGACTAGGGAGTTGTAGAGATGGTCTTGCCAATTACTTGTCAGGTATTATCTGGCAGTATGTGGGCAAATTAGTAAGTACTTAACATTCAGCCAAAACTTATCGAGCTTCAACGGAAAATCTTTTAGCCTAAGCTAGCTTTCCAGCAAATCTCCTCATTCACCCTAATAAGTTTACTGCCAAACATTTACAAATATCCTAAAAGTTCATCGACTTACTTGGGTATTGGACGAAGATATAATTTATAAGTCACTAAGTTTTTAGTAAGCTCCTGAATTTAACCTGCTTAAATGTATTTATCTTTTCGTTTCGTTACCTCCACCAAGCGAAAATCAGGGTTCATTAACACTAGATTACAACCTGCTATAGGTTCTTAACAAATCCTTAATCATACATCACCCTTTCATAACATTAGCCTAACAGAGGGCGTGGGTATTTCCGTGAATTTTGCAGCGAAATACACCTATTGATTTACAAATGAAATCATTTATTTCTACAACATTACTTGTACTACTTCTTTTTGCTGCGAGTTTGTCCTCCTGGGCACAGGTAACAACGAGTGGACTCTCGGGCCATGTTACCGATGCCAAAAAAGAAGCCTTAGTTGGCGCAACTGTACAGGCCGTTTACACGCCCACCGGCACAAAATACGCAGCCGTAACGGATATCGATGGTCGCTACCGCATTAACAACATGAATGCAGGTGGCCCCTACGAAGTCGTCATTACCTATGTCAGTTACAAAACTGAAACCCGTAACGATGTAACGTTACAACTGGGGGAAACTACGAACCTCAATATCACACTTCAGGATGCCAGCACGCAACTTAGCGAAGTTGTGGTGAAAGCCAATCGCGAAGGTGAACGTCAGGGAGCAGGTCTGAACGTAAGCGGTGAAGCTATTCGTCGGTTACCGACCATCTCACGGAGCTTGACAGACATGACCCGTCTGTCTCCTCAGGTTAACAACAACAACTCGTTTGCAGGGACCAACTTCCGTTACAACAACGTAACTGTCGATGGTGCGATCAACAACGATGCTATCGGCTTTAGTCCTTCGCTTGGTGGTTCAACCGGTACATCGGGCCAGCCTGGTTCGAGCACACGGACAAACCCAATCAGTCTCGACGCAATCCAGGACATTCAGGTAGCAGTAGCTCCATTTGATGTTCGTCTGGGTAACTTCCTGGGTGGTTCGGTTAACGCCGTAACACGCAGCGGAACCAACGATGTAACGGGCTCTGTATACGGATTCACCCGCAATTCAGCCCTGACAGGTTCCTGGAACGGTGCATCGAATGCGAAAGAAAAATTGCCAAGCACCTTTTATGAATATCAGACAGGGGTTCGGGTTGGTTTACCATTGATCAAAAACAAGCTCTTCTTCTTCACCAACGAAGAGATTACTCGTCGCCAAGACCCTGTTCAGTTCCAGGCTGGCTCGCCTAGCTCGTTGATCAAAGACCCAGCATTGGCTCAGCAGATCAGCGATTTCGTTAAAACAACCTATGGTCTTGATGCCGGAGCATCTGGCGATTATTCGATCTACTCGAAAAGCACGAAGTTCTTCAACCGCCTTGACTGGAATATCAACGACAAGAACCAGTTGAGCATCCGGAACAACACCGTATTCTCAGAAGCAACGAACTTAGAGCGTGATGCTCAAAACTTCCGTTTCGGCAGCATCGATTTCAAACAGACGAACAACCAAAGCAGCACGGTTGCTGAGTTAAAAAGTCAGTTTGGTGGTCGGGCATCTAACAGCTTGATTCTGGGTTACTCAAACGTGCATGACTTCCGGAATACACTGGCCAATGTTAGGTCATTCCCACAGGTTGAAATTGGCTATAACGGCGGTACGATCTTCTTAGGAAACGACCGGGAGGCATCGGTCTTTAACCTGCGCCAGAAAACATTCGAAGTAACGGACAACTTCACGTTCTACCTTGGCAAAAACACGTTCACAGTGGGTACGCACAACGAGTTTTACACCATCGATTACGGCTTTGTTAACTCGCCTAACGGACGTATCTCTTACCGCTCTCCAGCTGAATTTCTGGCTCAATTGCCAAACCGGGTTCGGGGTTCGTATCCATTCGGCGATGCGACCAACAATCTGGATAACCAATTCAACAATCCGTACGCCCACTTCAATGTTAACCTGATGAGTTTGTATGCACAGGATGACATTCAGCTTAGCGATCGTTTTAAATTATCTCCTGGCGTTCGCTTCGACTACACAGGATTGCCAAACAAGCCAACACTCAGCTCACAGGTAACCAATTCGGCTGGTGACCCAACCAACATGGGTACGACCTATAGCTTTACTCCGCTGAACAAAATCACAAATAACTACCTGAACAACGTTCAGATTTCGCCCCGCTTAGGCTTTAACTTCGATGTGAACGGCGATAAGAGTGTCGTGATCCGAGGTGGAACGGGCTTGTTCACGGGTCGGATTCCATTTGCCTGGTTAGGTTATGCGTTCTACAACAACGGTGTAGGGTATGGTGCGTATGACTTTAACAATAACGCTACAGCAACAACTAAACTGGTGGGCGACCCATTAGTACCGAATGGTGGCGTATTGATCAACAACAACCCAGCCAACGGTGGTGTAACCCGGACACAGGTCGACTTGATCGACAACAATTTCAAAATGCCACAGATGTTCCGAAACAACCTCGCTGTTGATTACACAGTTTCTGGCTACAAAATCACGCTCGAAGGTTTGTATACGAAAGTGATTCAGGATTTGAAATTCCAGCAGGTTAACACCAAAGATGTGGTTCGCTACTACAGCTACGATACGCAGCATCAGCAGCCAATCTATGTTGCAGCAAACGGAACTGCCGGGGCACAACGCATCGACAACAACTTTGCAAACGCCTACATGCTGTCGAATACCAACAAGGGATATCGCTACAGCCTGACAGCTCAGATTCAGAAGAACTACGCAGCAGGTTTTGGTTTCTCGGCCGCTTACACCTACGGAAAGTCGTATGACCTAACCAACGGTATCCGTAACTCGATGGAATCGAACTGGCAGTTGAACCAGTCGCTGAACCCGAACAACCCGCAGCTGGCTTACTCGAACTTTGATATCCGGAACCGGATTGTCGGTACGATCAACTACCGCAAAATGTGGAGCCCAAGTCAAGCGACGACGGTTACCCTGTTCTACTCGCTGCAATCGGGCACGCCATTCTCTTGGGGTTATGTTAACTCAACGATCGATGGTACAGGCCAGGCTAACAGCTTAGCATATATCCCTAAAGATCTGGCTGAAGCACAAACGCTGTTGCCAACAGGTTCACAAGCTGCTGACTTCATGGCTTTCGTAGAATCAGATTCATACCTGAAAACGCGCAAAGGAACCTTCACCGAACGGAATGGTGGTCGTACTCCCTGGAACAACACGATGGACCTGCGCTTCCTGCACGAGTTCAAGTTGAAAGGCCGTCAGTCGATCCAGATCAGCTACGATATCATCAACTTCCTGAATCTGTTAGACAAGAAACTGGGTTACGTTTATTTCTCGCCTAACACGTTCAACTCAACAGCCTCAATCGGTCTGGCACGGGCAACCAACCCTGGTACGGGTGATCCAACGTTTACCTGGACTGCTCCTGCTGCTCCTTACTCAATTGATCCGCTGGGATCACGTTGGCAGATGCAGATTGGCGCACGGTACACGTTCTAAGATTTACACCTTTCTCTTAATAACAGCAATCGCCCGACTGAAAAGCCGGGCGATTGCTGTTTGTGGCGTTTGCATTCAGCAAACAAAGAATTAGGATGAGATTATGTGTGACCCCATCGGGGTCATACGTAATCTAAATTTGCGTGATTATCTATGCGTGATGTCGGTTTTGAGAAACCGCTGCTTTGAGAACCCACAAAAGAAAAAACCAGAACAACGCCCTGGCCTTTCGTGCGACACCAATATGAAGAATGAGACAGATGCTTATCTGTGCAAACTTAGTACACCAAAGGTAGTCGCCTAGTATTACACAAATGTTACGCTAGTATTACGCTTGCATTATACCTAGTCAATGACACCATTCTGACGATTTTCGGAATTTTCTTTCCAGAAACCATTTATGAACCGGTACTGAATTTTATTCCCTTTCTTAAGAAGGAAGGTTGGTATCTGCTCTAATTCAAGGGGTTGAGCAGGCAGACTACCTTCAAACAATAAATGCACAGCTTGCGCGGGGAAATTGTCCTTTTGTGCCTTCCGTACTTTAAAGGCCACGACACCATCCCGCCCAAGAGCTGGCAGATCAAGTTTAGCCAGATCAGCCACTGAATCCAGCGTATCTGGATAAGTATAAGCCGGAACCAGTGTCAAGCCTGTTGCGTCGATTTCATCGAGTCCGTAAAATGTAGAGAGGTCGCCGATGTCGTCAACGCTGCTCTTATAGTAAAACTCATCAGCCGCTTTCGTGTTGGTTTCATACTGGTTGATGCCCACATCAACAAGAACGGGGCGACCTTCGCGAATAACGGTGGCGTTCCGAATCAACACATCAAACAGCGCCCGACCATTTTCGGGGATCGCCTGGTAGTCGGCACTGTTTTCCTGTTTGTACGATCCATCAGCAATCGATTTCAACGCGGTCAGAATCGCCACGAAGTTTAGCCGTCTGATCGTCATTTTCTCGGGATCACCTTTAAATCCGCCCGACTCAATCAGTATCAGCGTGGTACCCCATTTTTGAATGTTATCGCCAAACGCACGGGGTTCAAACTCATCATCGTATCGACCGACCTGGCCCGGTATGAATTGTTGCAAGGCTCGGTTCATTCCCACAATAAGCTGCATCGACCGCTGCCGAACATCGTTGACGTTCCGGTCTTCGTCGTAAGCTGTTGCCAGAAACGAAACGACGGCCTGTTTTCCGGTTTTGCCAACACCATAGCGCGGATTCTGATCGTGTAGATTAAAGCCGACGAGCGGTTTAAGCGTTTGCTGGAGGTTTTTGAGCAGTGTTCCTTCGGGCGTTTGCAGGCGCAGCGCGTCCCGGTTCATATCGATATCCGTAGCCGTTCTGCGCTGAAAACGCTCCGCTCCGTCGGGATTGAGCATTGGCACAAAGTACAGCGTTGTATTGGTCAGGATCGTCTGCCGTAGTTCGTCAAAACCGTCGTTTTTTGCTTGTAGAAAGGCAAATATGTCGAACATCGCCATCGTAGCCGTGGCTTCATCGCCGTGCATCTGGCTCCAGAGCAACACCTTCGTTTGTCCTATGCCCGCTTTCACCTGATGAATCGATCGCTTCTCCAACGACTCGCCCACCTGGCTGACAGACAATGGCCCGCCCAACGCATTCAGCAAGGGCAAAATATCCTTATGCTTAAACCGACGATGGGTAAACGTTTTCTCTTTGTACGTCTCGTGGGCGTCATGTAATCGACGCGCTAATTCCTGAGCTTGTGAATCTAGTACACTCATGCGTAATAAAAATAGAATCATGACCGAGTTGACGCGCCAGTTTGCTGTACAGAAAACCATCAAACCAGATAACTTCGTATCCATGCGCGTTCTCATCCATTTATAGTTTTTGTCCAATCCAAAGGCCGCCCACTGAAGCCAGTAAACAGAGCACCACATTTAGGGTAACATTCAACAGAGCAGCCCCAATACGACCACCTTGCAACAGCACAACCGTATCATAGCTGAAGCTCGAAAAGGTGCTAAGTCCACCGCAAAACCCTATCCCGATTAGTAAACGGGCTTCCTCCCCTGCCGATCGGTCAACTACCCAACTGACTATGGCCCCCAGCACAAAACTAGCCAACACATTAACCAATAGAATAGCAGTTGGAAATGGTGCATTCGAGAGTGTAGCCGGAATTAGATGCCCCGCTATATATCGTACCAAACTCCCGACTCCTCCACCCAGAAAAACCAGCACGTAAGGGTGCATCAGCAGGATTCTCATATCAACAAACTTACGAAAAAACGGAGTTGGCACGCAGATGACGTGGATATAGCAGATTTTCACAGATTTTATTCGCTATTATTGTACAATACCACTTCCCTCCTACCCGCCGGACTATGGCCCAGAATCAACTCAAAAAATTGTTAGGCGTCGGCTTTGGCGTGGCTGTTACCATTGGCGGTACCATTGGCACGGGCATTCTCCGTAAACCTGGACCAATTGCGCAGGATATTGGCAACCCTACCCTTATCATCGCTGTTTGGTTGATTGTTGGCGTATATGCCCTGGCGGGTTCGTTGTCGGTAATGGAGTTGGGAACAATGTTGCCCAAAGCGGGAGGCTGGTACGTATATGCCCGCAGGGCATTTGGCAACTATGCTGGCTTCATTATTGGCATCAGCAGCTGGCTGGGGAGTGTATCGGCTATGGCGTTTGGCGCAGCGGTCATGAGCGAATATACGGCCTTACTATTTCCATCAACTGCTGATTATCAAAAGATTGTTGCCATTGGGATTCTGGTAGCATTTGTGGCGTTCCACTCCATTGGGGTACAATTGGCCAGCCGGGCGCAAGAAGTGATGAGCCTCCTGAAAGGCGTTGGCTTATTGCTCTTTGTTGTCGTTTGCTTTGTGGTAACCCCAGATCAGCCAGCTCTTTCCGCTACGAGTATCCGTCCATTAGCCGAAGGTGGTGTCTGGATAGGCATTCTGGCGGCTCTTCAATCCGTTTTTTATACCTACGATGGCTGGCATACAGCGGCTTACTTTACTGAAGAAGACGTTGACCCCAGCCGAAATCTACCTCGCTCGATGATGAGTGGCGTCTTGCTCATCATTGGTATTTACATCCTTGTCAATTTGGCGTTGCTCTACGTACTGCCGGTTGAGACGCTAGCCAGCTCAAAACTTCCGGCTGCCGATGCCATTCAAGTGTTATTCGGCCCAGGAAGTGCCCAGGTCGTAACGTTCCTGCTGATGATCTCGATTATGGGGATCATCAATGCCCAAATCATGTTCAATCCGCGGGTCATTTTCGCGATGGGCCGGGATGGGCTGTTTTTTCGATTCGTTACGCACGTGAACGAAGGGGGAACGCCTACCTACGCGACCGTGCTAACAGCAGGGGCATCGACACTGATGATTCTGACGAATACCTATAGCAAGCTCTCCGATATCGCTACGTTTTTCTTTGTGCTCTGCTATGCTTCTGCTTTCGCGGCCTTGATTCAGTTGCGCCAAACCGAGCCGGATCTCGCCCGACCCGTTCGGGCATGGGGCTATCCGTTTACGACCTGGACATTGCTTATTGCTTCGCTTGCCTTTCTGCTGGGCGTGGTTATTGGCGATTTCTCAAGCAGTCTGTACGCCGTTGCCTTCATTGGTGTGAGCTACCCGATCTATCGAATTATCAAGTGATTTTTGTGATGCCAGATGCTTACATCTGGCACTGTGAGGTTTCTTAAAACCTCGTTAGAATAGATAGAATTATTGTATCGGCGAACCATCCTCAAAGTGTCGGTTTTAAGAAACCGACACCACGCAATAGAATAAACGTTAAACCATGACAACTGTATTAACACTAACCAAAAGCATAGCCAAACAGATGCTCGAGGATAAAAAAGAGATCCAGGAATATTTGAAGACCAAAGATGAGTCTAAAAGACCAGGAGGAATCAAATTTGCAGCTCTTATTCCCCGATCAACTTGTATCGATAGGGATTTATCGGAATAAATGATCGTTCGATGTAGACAGGTAAAGCTGTCTTATTTTCGGCTTATGCATTTGGCTTATCTAGATAAGCTACTCAAACGCATAACTCGTTATGACCTCTTTATTTTTTCGGCTTACATCCCTTCTGTTCCTGCTTCATTTCGTTGCTATAGGGCAGGTCGATCATCTGGCTAAAGCCAATAAACTTCCCGCCCACCCGCGATTATTGTTGTTGAAAGGCGAAGAAGAAGCCATTAAACAGACCATTAGTGCTGATAAAACCTGGGGTAATTTGAACCAGGCGATTCTGAACGAATGCGATGCCTTGCTCGACAAACCTTCCCTAGAACGGATAAAGATTGGGCGACGCTTGCTCGACAAATCCAGAGAAGGCTTACGGCGGGTATTTTATCTAGCCTACGCCTGGCGATTCACCCATCAGGAAAAGTACCTGAAACGAGCGGAACAGGAACTACTAGCTTTATCTGCTTTTGACGACTGGAATCCGACCCACTTTCTGGATGTGGCCGAAATGACAATGGCCGTTTCGATTGGTTACGATTGGCTTTACAACGACTTATCCGAACAGTCGAGGTCGATTATCAAAGATGCTATTTTGAAAAAAGGGATTGAACCCTCTTTAGATTCGAAATACAATAGCTGGCTAAAAGCGACGCACAACTGGAATCAAGTCTGTAATGCCGGGATGGCTTATGGCGCGCTGGCCATTTATGAAGATCAACCCGAACTAGCCAAAAGCATCATTAATCGAGCAATCGAATCGGTTGTGTTGCCTATGGGCGATTACAGCCCAAACGGAGCTTATCCAGAAGGATATAGTTATTGGGGCTACGGCACCAGTTTTAATGTGATGCTCATCAGCGCTGTTGACAAAGCCTTCGGAACCGATTTCGGCCTGACCAATGAACCGGGATTTCTGAAAACGGCGGGCTATCTGGAAAACATGACTGGCCCCTCCGGGAATGCCTTTAACTATTCCGATTCGGGTTTATCTGGTGAATTACAACCCGCCATGTTCTGGTTTGCTCAAAAATCGAAAGACCCTTCTTTACTGTGGGTTGAACGAAGTCGGTTACAAACGAATGACCCGAAGAAGCATGTTAAGAATCGACTGCTGCCGGCCATTATGCTTTGGAGCAACGGCGTAAGCATGAATGCGATTGCCGAACCGAAATCTAGCATGTGGGTTGGAGAAGGTCGTAACCCGGTAGCGCTTATGCGCACTTCCTGGTCCGATCCGGCGGCAATTTATGTCGGGTTAAAAGCGGGTAGTCCGTCGGTAAACCACGCGCACATGGATATTGGCTCGTTTGTAATGGAAGCCGATGGTGTGCGTTGGGCAATGGATTTCGGGATGCAGGAGTATGAGTCGTTAGAATCGAAAGGCGTGGATTTGTGGAATAGCAAGCAGGATTCGCAACGTTGGCAGATTTTCCGGTACAACAATTTCGTGCATAATACGCTCACAATAAACAACGGATTGCAACGGGTTGCGGGAAAAGCCGCCATCACGCATTATTCCAATACGCCGATGTTCATGAATGCGACCACTGATTTAACGGATGTCTACAAAGAGTCATTGGCAAACGTAAACCGGGGTGTCGCTATCCTGGATAAATCGTATGTAATCATCCGGGATGAACTCGAAACGCCATCCACCGAAACCACTGTTCGATGGACAATGCTTACTCCGGCTACAGTAACTCTTACGGGTAACAAAGCGGAATTGACTAAAGATGGCAAGAAACTAATTTTACAAGTTGACGAGCCCGCTCGTGTCGAATTAAAAACCTGGACAACCAATCCACCTCATGAGTACGATGCGCCCAATCCGGGAACCACTTTGGTTGGGTTTGAAATAACGCTGCCCGCCAATACGAAAACGGCGCTTACGGTACGATTAGTCCCTGAAAAATCGGTTAACCAAGCCGCTAAAAAAGTACCGCCATTAGCGCAATGGCCGAGCAAGTAGTAAGGAACTACGCTCTTCTAAAACCGCTCATGAATTTCTTTCAACAGCTCCCCCGTTCGTCGGCGCATTTCGCTTACTGTCTGGGTGAAGTTGTTATGCATAATACTGAAGTAGAGCGTCTTGCCCGAATGCGTCAGCACATAACCACTTAAATTATAGACGCCCGTCATAGAGCCCGATTTGGCAAAAATATAAGGCTTACCATCCATCGCTATACTTCGTAACGTACCCGATTGTCCAGCAGCTGGCAGCAACGCAAATAATCGTTGTCGAGGTACTTTCGCATCAATACGACCGAGTAAGTCAATCAGCACGTTGGGCGTAAAAACGTTGTAGCGTGACAGGCCCGATCCATCGACCCATCTGGCCGAAGTAGTTGGTAAGTGCAACACACTATCAGTCATTCTGCGTAGTTCAGTCGCCGGCGTAAGAGTAGTGGACCCGCGCTCAGCTGATACCATAAACAGTACCTGTTCGGCAAACTGATTATCACTTACAAATAGCATCCGTTTGTAAAGCGAATCTGTCACAGAACCCCGTAATAGCCTGGCTATCGGTGTTAGGGGACGATTTATAACACCGACAGGGCGGTGCAATGTATCGGATAAGAGCTGGGTCACTAACTCTGTCGACCACCGAAATGGTACGTCCTGCTGATTAGACTTATTACCATTTGTCTTAACAAATTGATTTGTATATTCCGATCGCTTAACACTGTTAACTCCAGATTTATCATTTGAATTAATCTGTACACTATCAGCAAATCGGCGAGGATTAGTTTGTCCATTCCGAAATCGAACTACATTTCCATAAATGGGTAGTGAAGCTAACTCAGGGGAATAATCGTCGCTATAGTCATCCCATGCCCAGCCTGGCCCGAAGCGCGGACCGTTATAATTCGAGGGCGAAAAGAACAACTTTTCGGGGCGTTTTCGTAGAAAAGCTAACGCGCTCGTATCGGGTAAATCAGGATGGAGTAATAAGGGGTTTCCGGTGCCCCAGAAAATCAGCGAATCACCACTGGTAACATAGCGTAGTGTAGGCAACGAATCGGGCAAGGAGAACAATCCCGCGTAAAAACTAAACAGTTTCGTGTTCGATGCGGGGATGAATGGTTTATCGGCATTGTATTGAATCAACGCCTTTTTCTGAATGGGGTCGTAGAGCGCGACGCCCGTAAAATGATCTGTATAGATTGGGTTCGTTCGTAAATCACGACTGATGCGACGGGCAGGAGAACAACCTAAAACAATACAGGCAAAGGCGAGCGGAAACAATGCTTTCATACACAGACTTATGTGAATTACTTTGCAATAATAACCTTCTTCGTCTGTATCGAGTCGCCTACTTTCAATTGCATCAAATACAAGCCTGCGGGCAATTGCCCAACATCAAGTTGCTCACTAATCTGTTTCCCGTTTACTTTCAGGGTCAATTGCCGAATGGTCTGTCCAGTTAGGCTGCTAATCGTCAGTCCGAGTTCGGAAATTGGTTTTAGTAGTTCAGCTTCCAGTTGCATCGCCCCATTGCTTACCGGGTTCGGATATAGCTTAAATGAGCCTTCACGAATAGGTTCTTCAGCTAATACTAACGGAACGAGCGTTTGAATAAACAGGTTGTCTATAGCCCATCCCCATCCGTACGAGAGTGGATCGGCAAACAAACGAAATCGGATCATGAGTTGATCACCGGCCTTGAAACCCGTCGTTTGATTCAATAACGGTATTTCCCGTCGTCGATACATAGCCGGAAAGCCGCCCGCTTTGGAGTTTTTCTCACTACGCAAACCCGTTACTAAGTCGCTGTTATAGGCTGTTAACCATTCCGTTCGGGCATTTGCGCTATAGGCATCTAGCAGCGGTTTCCAGGTTTGGCCATTATTGCTGGAGCCTTCGACCACAACGTAGTCATAAAAATTATTATCACCCAGCCCACTACCCGTCGCACCCGGCTCAACCAGTACAATTTCATCGAATCGAATAACAGCGCTATCAGGATTCGCTTTTATCCGAATCGGCGTTAGCAACGTGTAGTCGTAGTTACTTTGCGATTGAAAATCAGTGCCATTCGGATACGGATGCATTGAATGAATAGCCCCATCACCAAAACTGGCTGGCGTGGTGACCGTAAATCCATAGCCCGCAAAATCGCTGGCCGTTGCTGCATCATTGAAGGTATTCACATATTGATCGCGTACCGCTTTTGTAGCTACAACCGTAAGCTGATAGAAACCGGTCGACGGATTAGTAGTCTGATTTTTAGCCCGAGAACCATCCTGCGCAACAATTCGATAGGTGATCTTGTCGCCAACTTTCAGTGAGTTCGCTGGAAAATTAATTCGATTGACGTAAACACTGTCGTACGTATAATTGCCGATCGTCAATCGATTATAGCTTAGTGGTAATGCTGGCTGCGATACGCCATTGATCTGGTAATCAATATAAGCACTAGAAATACCCGCCCGATCATCAGCTATCCGGGCATAAATTGGTAAACTATCGGCAACGGCTGTCGAGAAAATACTCGTTTTTGCGGGCGCGTACTGAATAGTTGGCGGCACATTGTCGGGGCCGATCTTAACATGATTCCAAATCTGCCCTCCCGCGAGTTGCTTTCCCGGATTTGAAAACGTCCGGCCCGACGCATCCTGCACCTGAAAATAATACCAGATATCACCCTGTGCCTGAGCAGCTGGCAATGTGTACTGATAGGTATCGGTGGTGCCAATACGAATTAAGCTAACAGCTGTAGCCACCGAATCAGTGGCGGTTGGCGCAGTTTTACGATAAAATAAGCGCATTGAACCTGCTATCAATGTTGTGTCGCTAATGATACGTGTGCTAAATACCAGGTCTT
Source organism: Spirosoma foliorum (assembly GCF_014117325.1). Classification (NCBI taxonomy): domain Bacteria; kingdom Pseudomonadati; phylum Bacteroidota; class Cytophagia; order Cytophagales; family Cytophagaceae; genus Spirosoma; species Spirosoma foliorum. Next base: position 7,111,957 of record NZ_CP059732.1, read on the forward strand.
TAGCATCTTCTGTATTCGCGATTGGATCATGCAGTACCGACGTTGTTTTCCATTCCAGATCGGAGAAGAATTTCAGTACATTGATCCCCGGCGAATGAATCGACTCGGCAAGGCCCAACTTCGGTGTCATGAGCGAGTTAACATTGCCAGGAGGGTATGTATCCTCATCTAAGTGGTAGATACTGGAAGCCCGCGAAAACGTAGATTTAGCATGCACCCTGAGTTTCTGTCCTGTGGTTTGTTGCAAAACCGCACCATTCAGAAACAGATCATTCCCTGTTAGCTGGCGATTCAACGGAATGGAGTTATTCGGAAAAACATCCTGCGAGGTTACCAACCGTCTTTTCGGCCCACCAGCTCCCCCTGTTTCAATAAAGCAATCATAAATCGAGGGTAGAGCCGCCAGATATTGCCCATTGTTCATGTCGCCGGGAAAATCCGTAACGTTGAAAAAGCCGATGAACCCCAATCCGTGCGCCAGTTCGTGTAGTACGACCGTCACCATATCGGTTTGCCCCGCGGGTGTTAGCCCATCTGTGCCAAAATACCACTGATTATTCCGGTTGAAATCTGCAACAATATCAGCTTCATTAAGGCCATTTAAGTCTTTATGAGCAATTTTTTCAGCCAGCGCAATCGGGTAAAAGGCGGTTGCTTTCTGCCCTCCGTCGAAATTATAGCGGTAAGACGTCGGTCCAGCCGAACCTAATAAATTGGGTTCATCCGATACCCAATTAGCCTGAATTCGGATTGGTACCGAAGAGACAATTAGCGTAGACCAGATGTCGACCGCATATTGAAAGGCTTTTTGGGCCTCTTGTGTAAAGTTGGTGTACGTAACAATAAACTGGGCCGTTTGAGGGGCCAAGCGCCCAGATGAACTTTGTCTTTTCAGAAAAGCCTCGGGAGCGGGTACTCTTGAGAAAGCGTCACGGTCGTCTTTATAGTACTTAATTTTAGTTCCGGCGATGGATAAACTAAGCGGGTATGTTGCTGCTGCGCTTGGTGTGGATGAGCCAACTTTCTGAGCAAACACGGGATTTAACAGCATCCTAACCGCGAATAGTACTACCAGCAACTTCCCGTAGTTCATAGGTATTTATAGTGATTCATCTGCTGCAAGTTTCACTTCAAAACGACCATTAGCAAATGGGCGTCCTAAAAATGATCGTACAACAGTTATTCATCAGCAGGCGGAATATACAACTACCCAGCCTGTTTCGGTGAACAAGCTAGGCAGTTGTAAACTACGTTGCTGTGATTATTCAGAATCGTCTCCTCGGTCTGTGAGGACACAGACCGAGGAGACACACATCTTTTGAGCCTGCTCGAAACTCCATTAGGAGTGCCCTGTCAATAGAAAACAAAGGATTGTCCATAACCCCAAGCGCCGTAGGTGCAACCTATATAGCCCAAATTAGGTCGCACCTACGGCGCTTAGAAATCTTTGTAAGCGACAATAACTATTGACAGGACGCCCTTACAGGGCTGATTAGCTATGTCAGAGATGTGTTTATACTCTAAGTGAGGACACAAGCCGAGGAAATCGGCAGGCCCAATTTGTTGATTAATAAGTTCAAATCAATTACTCAGAATCAGCCGTTTTCTTCAGCACAAGCGAAACCGAATTCAGGCAATAGCGCATGCCGGTAGGCGGAGGGCCATCATTGAACACATGCCCGAGGTGAGCGTCGCATACATTGCATAACACTTCAACCCGATGCATCCCGTAACTATAATCTTTTTCCAGCCGAATTCGATCAGCCTCGATGGGCTCTGTAAAACTCGGCCAACCCGTACCCGACTCAAACTTGGTTGTTGATTCGAATAACTCGGTACCACAGCAAACGCAGGCATAGAGGCCGGGGTCGTGGGCTTCGCAGTATTCACCCGAGAAAGGTCGTTCGGTACCTTTTCCCCGTGCCACTCGATATTGTTCCGGCGTCAGGATTTCCTGCCATTCCGCATCGGATTTGATAACTTTCTGAAGCATAATTGTTGTTGCTACTGATTGCAGATTTGCGCACAAACGTAAAACGCAATCTCGCTGATTTGTGTTTCAGGCGTAAATTTGTAGAAAGGTATCTGGTTTATAGTGTTTGCGTTTTGCTGACGCGAACCATACCATAAACCAGATACAATAAACGATAAACACATTGACCACCCGGCAGATATTACAACAGTTTTGGGGATACACCAACTTCCGACCGATGCAGGAAGATGTTGTGAATACAGTGCTGGATCGACAGGACTCGCTGGTGTTGATGCCTACGGGTGGTGGTAAATCCATCTGCTTTCAGGTACCAACGCTGGCCATGAAAGGCGTTTGTATTGTGGTCACACCCCTCATTGCCCTGATGAAAGATCAGGTTGAGCAGCTTCGTAAACGGGGCATTCCGGCAGCAGCCATTTATTCGGGCATGCACTACCGGGAAATCGATACAACGCTCGACAATTGCATTTACGGTAATACCAAATTCCTATATGTCTCTCCCGAACGGCTTCGAACCGAAATCGTTATCGAGCGGGTCAAACAGATGACGGTTTGTCTTTTAGCCGTTGATGAAGCGCACTGTATTTCGGCTTGGGGATACGACTTTCGGCCACCTTATCTGCAAATCGCCGAATTTAGAGAGCTCATTCCAGACACGCCGATTATTGCGCTCACCGCTTCGGCCACGCCTGACGTTCAGAAAGATATCGTTGAAAAGCTGGCCCTAAAAGACCCCGCTATCTTTCGACAAACCTTTGCCCGGCCTAATCTTTCTTACTCGGCAGTACTTGAAGAAAACAAAGACGCAAGATTACTCCGCGCCTTACAAAACGTACCGGGCTGCGGCATTGTGTATGTGCGTAGCCGCAGGCAAACGCAGAAAGTAGCGCAGTGGCTAAACAGGCAGGATATTTCGGCCGATTTTTACCATGCAGGACTAACAACTCAGCAGCGGGCTGAAAAACAGGATGCCTGGATTCAGAATCAGACTCGGGTCATGGTGGCAACCAATGCGTTCGGCATGGGTATCGACAAGCCCGATGTACGCATTGTAATTCATTTAGATGTTCCCGATTCGCTCGAAGCCTACTATCAGGAAGCAGGTCGGGCTGGGCGCGATGGGCAAAAAGCTTATGCGCTGATGCTCTACACACCAGACGATCTGGAAAGTCTGCGCTTCCGAACTGAGCAGCTTTATCAGCCCCTTGAGATGTTGCGTCGAGTTTATCAGGCATTGGCAAACTACACGGCAGTACCCGTCGGCGGGGGTGAATTTGCTAGCTACGACTTCGATCTGGGCGCATTTTCGGCTACATTTAGTCTGCCCCCGCAGGAGACTCACTATGCGCTTAAGCAATTGCAACTGGAAGGCTTTATTCAGCTGAATGAAAATTATTTTCATCCATCACGGCTAACAATCGTTCTGGACAATCGGCAATTGTATGAATTTCAGGTTCTGCACTCGCGCTTCGATTCATTTCTTAAACTACTTCTGCGCGTCTACGGGGGTGAGCTATTTACCGATTTCATTACAATCTCCGAATCGACGCTGGCAAGAAGTTTCATGATTAATCAAAGCGAAATTGAGCAGTTGCTAACGCAGCTTCATGAACGCAATGTGGTTATTTATGAAAAACAAAAAGACAAACCTCAGCTAACATTTTTGACTCCTCGTTTCGATGCACCTTCGTTGCCCGTTAACATCCAGGAACTGAATCGGCGGAAGGAATTAGCCATGCGAAAAGTGCAGGCAGCCATTCTGTATACCGAGCACCAAACGCAGTGCCGCACCCGATTGCTTCAGGCTTATTTCGGTGAAAAACCGGGCGACGCTTGTGGCATCTGTGACAATTGTCTCAAAAAGAAAAAATCAGCCGAAACGGCCACAGCAGCCGTACGTGAGCAAGTCCGTGATTACGTCGCACTAGCAAATGGGCCAGGCGTATCCCCGAAACAATTGGCTCACCATTTCGCCCAAACCGATGCCGATTCGCTGGCTCAAATCGTGAAACTGATGCTGGCCGAAGAGGAAATCCGGTACAACAAAAACGGAAATTTGACGCTAAATCTTGGGTAAGTAAATGGATAATGAATAATGAATAATGTAAAATGGGTATAGACTAACGATCAACTCATCATACATTATTCATTTTACATTATCCATTCCCGTGACTCTAGTCTCTCAAAGTTGTCATTTATCCCACAACCGTGCAGTTTGTCCCTTTGAGTTGGAGGGTCGGTTGAAGGCTTTTATGTTTGTGCTGTCGAACCAAACGAACATAAACCTGCATAACTCATGAAAACGATTATCGCCACAATCATCACGATCGGACTACTTATTTCAAATCTTGCTAAACCTTGTTTCGCTCAAACTGCAACTCCAGCTTCAAACGGCGCAACCTACTCATTGACCGTTGTCGTACACAACGTGAACACACGATCGGGCAAACTGTATATTGGCCTGGCTAATAATCAGGCAACGTTCACCGGCGAATCATTTCAGCGAAAAGTAATTGATGTGACCCCTTCGGGCGAGCTTACTACCGTTTTCGAAGGTTTGCCAACCGGGAAGTATGCGATTCGTCTATTTCAGGATTTGAACGGAAATCAGAAAATGGATTTTTCAGGACAGATGCCGTCCGAACCCTTCGGCTTCTCGAATGTCTCGATGCTCATGGGGCCACCTGATTTCGATCAATCGGCCATTGAATTGAACGAGAATAAAAGCATTCGGGTACGCGTGATGGAGATGTAAATAAAACCTTTGCGTTAAAAAAATGGATCAGGCCTTGATCGGTATAAAACAAACGCTTTATATTTGTGGCGCAGAGGGGCTAAAGGTTGCGAAGACATCCGCCTTCCCTTCCTGATACAAAGATAAAGCGAGTTAGAAACTCATGAATAATACAGTTAACAACAACATTTGGTGGTGGCATTCTTCTCAACAGGGATGAAGGTTGCCGCTATTGTTGTTTATCAACAAATTTCCTAAGGCTCACCGTCATCCCGGTGAGCCTTATTTTTTTTATGCACTAACGACTATTGACTTATGACTATCGATTTAAAACCCACCTACCGCGTTGTTAGCCGCCATAAACGGATGCTGGCTGATATTATCACGCCGGTAAGCATCTACTTGCGTATCCGCGACCGCTTCCTGAATAGCATTCTGCTCGAAAGCTCTGATTACCACGGAAACGACAACAGCTTTTCTTACATCGCGTTCGATCCGATTTCCCGATTTTCGTATGAGGGTGGTAAGTTAACCGTCAAAATGCCGGGGGAAGACGAGCAAACCAACGAATTGCCCATTCAGGAAATGCGGGCAGCTTTACAAGAATATAAAGATTGCTTCAAGCACGAAAAGGCCCCGTTTCCGTTCATTACCAATGGTTTGTTTGGTTACTTCGGTTACCCATCCGTGCAGAGTTTCGAGGACATTACCCTTCACGCGCCGGTACCAACCGAAAACCAGATTCCAGCGGCCGTCTTTACCGTTTATCGTTACGTACTGGCCATCAACCATTTCAAGGACGAGCTGTATTTATTTGAACACAGCTACCTTCGCGATGGCGATACCGAATCGGAAAGCACACTAGACTACATCAGTGACCTGATTACGAGTCGAAATTACCCGACTTATTCGTTCAGCCCCGCCGGACCCGAGCAATCCAACTTTACCGACGATGAGTTTCGGGCGGTTATTCAGAAGGGTAAAGACCATTGCCAGCGGGGCGATGTTTTCCAGATCGTATTATCCCGTCGTTTTTCGACCCCATTCACGGGCGATGAATTTAATGTATACCGGACACTCCGTTCGCTCAACCCTTCTCCTTACCTGTTCTACTTCGATTACGGCAACTACAAAATCTTCGGCTCTTCGCCCGAATCGCAGATTGTTGTCAAGAACCGTCAGGCCACTATTTATCCGATTGCGGGCACTTTCCGGCGTACAGGTGACGACCTCCGCGACGCCGAATTAGCCCAGCAATTATACAATGACCCCAAAGAGTCAGCCGAGCACGTTATGCTGGTCGACTTAGCCCGCAACGATCTCAGCCGGAATTGTGATGTGGTGAACGTGGAGACCTTCAAAGAGATCCAGTATTATTCGCACGTGATTCACCTGGTATCTAAAGTTGTAGGCGACCTGACCGAAGAGGCCGATCCTTTACAAATCGTAGCCGAAACCTTCCCGGCCGGAACGCTCTCGGGTGCCCCCAAGCACAACGCCATGCAATTGATTGATCGTTATGAAAACCTGAGCCGTAGTTTTTACGCGGGTAGCATTGGCTATATGGGTTTCGATGGTGAGTTCAACCATGCTATCATGATTCGGACATTTATGAGCAAAGACAACACACTTTATTATCAGGCCGGTGCCGGTATCGTGGCCAAATCAGTTGTTGAAAGCGAGTTGCAGGAAGTCCACAACAAACTGGCTGCCTTACGAACAGCCCTCGAGCAAGCGAAACAATTGTAATGTAACGCGGACATCTTGTCCGCACGGATATAAATGGCGGACAGGATGTCCGCGTTACTTATGAAACTTTTAGTCTTAGATAATTACGATTCATTTACCTACAATCTCGTCTACATCCTCCGCGATTTAGGGCTGAAACCCGATGTCATTCGGAATAACAAGATTAGCCTGGAGGCTGTGGGCAAGTACGACAAAATCATGCTCTCACCGGGTCCGGGAATCCCGTCAGAAGCGGGTATTATGCAGGATTTGGTTCGAGAATATGGCCCAACCAAGAGCATTCTGGGCATCTGCCTCGGGCATCAGGGGATTGGCGAAGTATACGGTGCTACGCTCGAAAATCTTGGCGATGTGCTGCATGGTGTAGCCCACAAAGCAACTGTAACCGATCCCTCCGAACGACTCTTTACCGATATTCCAGAAAAGTTAATGGTTGGTCGTTATCACTCCTGGACAGTTGTTCCCGATTCGATGCCCGAGGATTTGCGGATCACGGCCGTAGATGAAGTCGGACGCGTTATGGGGCTGGCTCATACACGCTTCGACGTAAAAGGGCTTCAATTCCATCCGGAATCTGTCCTGACCGAAAACGGCGTCAAGATGATTGAGAACTGGTTGAAAATTAAAGAGTGAAAGAGCGCAAGAGTGGCTGGCGCGTCCATTTCACTCTTTCACTCTTTCACTCTTTCACTCTTTGCACAATGAAAGCTATTTTAAATCATCTTTTCGAATACAAGCACCTAACCAAAGACCAGGCACGTGAAGTGTTGCTGGGCATTGGTCGGGGAGAATATAATCAAGCCCAAATTGCCTCGTTTTTAACGGTTTACATGATGCGTAGTCTGCGTCTGGAAGAACTGGAAGGCTTTCGCGACGCGATGCTTGAACTCTGTTTACCGGTAGATCTGACGGCCTATGACCCTATGGATTTGTGCGGCACCGGGGGCGACGGCAAAGACACGTTTAATATCTCAACGCTGTCATCGTTCGTGGTGGCGGGGGCGGGTCAGTGCGTGGCCAAACATGGTAATCATGGCGTGTCGTCCCTGGTTGGCTCCTCTACTGTAATGGAAAAACTGGGGTATCGATTTACGAACGATGTGGGTGAGTTACAGCGAAAAATGGAGACGGCTGGCATTTGTTTCCTTCACGCTCCTTTGTTTCATCCGGCGATGAAGAACGTGGCACCCATTCGTAAAGATTTGGGCGTAAAGACATTTTTCAATGTCCTGGGTCCTATGATTAATCCGGCAAAGCCTGCTAAACAGCTGGTTGGCGTCTTTAACCTTGAATTGGCGCGATTATATGCGTACCTTTATCAGCAAACCGACAAGCGGTTCATGATTCTGCATGCGCTGGATGGTTACGACGAGATTTCATTGACGGGACCATTCAAAGTCATTAGTAATCAGACAGAACAGGTGTTGGAACCCGAGCAATTGGGACTAACTACCTTAACGCCCGAATCGCTGGCAGGTGGGCAGACGCTGGATGAATCGGCACAGATTTTCATGAACGTGCTGAATGACGAAGCAACCTCTGCCCAAAAGCAGGCCGTTCTGGCCAATTCGGCCATGGCGTTGCTGGCTGCAGGAAAGACAACTACCCGCGAAGAAGCCGTAGCGATGGCCCGAGAGTCGTTGGAGAGTAAGCGGGCGCTGGCATCTTTTAAAAAATTAATTGACTACTAGTTGTTCTTCCGATTTATAACCCAATCGAAGGACAGGAAAATAGATAAAATGACGATTCTTGACGAAATAATTGCCCAAAAACGAATCGAAGTAGCCCAGCGAAAAGAAGCGACCCCCGTAGCGATATTGGAACAGATGCCTGACTTCAAACGTATCTGCCTGTCTTCACGCGATGCGGTTCAGGATTTACACTCGACAGGCATTATTGCTGAGTTCAAGCGAAAATCGCCCTCCAAAGGTATTATCAACGACAAAGCCGATGTGGCCGAAACTACGCAGGGTTATGTGCGGGCGGGCGCGGCTGTGCTGTCGGTTCTCACCGATGAGCCTTTCTTTGGCGGAACCCCTGCCGATTTACAGGCGGCACGATTAGCCAACCCCAACACCCCGATTCTTCGCAAAGATTTCGTCGTTGACCGCTATCAGTTGCTCGAAGCAAAAGCCTGGGGTGCCGATCTGGTTCTGCTTATTGCCGCCTGTCTGACACCAGAAGAGGTCGCCGAACTCAGTATGCAGGCTCATGATTTGAGTCTACAGGTCTTGCTCGAAGTTCATGATGAAGAAGAACTGGATCGAAGCCTGAATCCAAACATTGATTTAGTAGGAGTCAATAACCGGAATCTAAAAACGTTCAAAACCTCGGTCGATACCTCACTTCGGCTGGTTGAACGAATTCCCGATACGTTTGCCAAGATTACTGAAAGTGGCCTACACGATGCCGAAACGATGCTTACCCTGTTCCGGGCGGGTTTCGATGGTTTCCTGATCGGCGAAGCGTTTATGAAAACAGCCGACCCAGCCGCTGCTTTACAAACGTTAGTCACTGATTTTACTTCACGCATGCTCACTTCTTCAAACTTGTACAACTCATGAAAATCAAAGTGTGCGGTCTACGCGACGCCGACAACCTGAAAGAGATTGCCGCCCTGCATCCCGATTTTGTAGGATTTATTTTCTACGATCAATCGCCACGCTTTGTGGGTGAAGATTTAGATGAAGCTGTTGTAAAAGCCTTGCCCAAGTCGATTCGGAAAGTAGGCGTGTTCGTAAACGCCAGTCCGGATTTTATTCTTCGATCGGTTAAGAAGTACGATTTTCAGTATGTGCAACTGCATGGCAACGAAACGCCAGAATACTGCCGGAGCCTGCGCAACCGGGGAATTAACATCATCAAGGCATTTCGGGTCGATGAGTCGTTCAACTTTTCGATGCTGAATAACTACAAAGCGCAATGCGACTTCTTCCTGTTCGATGCCAAAGGCGATCAGCCGGGTGGCAACGGGCACACGTTCGACTGGAGCATCCTGAGTCGGTATGATAACGAAAAGCCATTTTTCATCAGCGGTGGCATTGGCTTGGACAACCTCGACCAACTGGACATGCTGAAAGGCATGAAGCTCTACGGCGTTGACGTAAACAGCCAGGTTGAAATTGCTCCCGGCGTGAAAGACGTTGCCAAAGTAAAGGAATTGATCGACCGCGTACGACCCGTTGAAGAGGAAGAGACGGTGTAAAGCAACAAATTTTCTAAGTGGGTATATTTGCAATCATGAATGAGCCCACTTATCCGTTAGTAATTAGTAATAATGCCTTAACTTATAGATTCGATAGCATTAGTGATCAGTTAATAATTCATAAAGCTATTGAGTTTAGTCCTTTTCCTTCAAATGCTATCTTTTACAATCTAGCCTTGTTAGATATAGAAGACGGTGGCACTGCAAATGACTTGGCTGTTAGTAATAACCAAGACATGAATCGAGTTATCGCCACTGTTTTTAAAGCTATTCTGTTATTCTTTGAAAAATACCCAAACAAGCTAGTTTATTTTAAAGGTAGTGATGAAGCAGGACTGCGTACTCGTTTATATCGAGTCCTCATTTCGAGAGAACTGGAAAAGGTAAATAAGATGTTTGCCGTTTATGGTCAACTTACGGAAGACACCTACGAAGAATTTATTCCTAACAGACCTTATATCGCCTTCATTTTTCAACTTAAGCACTAGTATGAGCACAACTGAACGAAAGAAATCAGTAGCCCGGTTGAAAACAAAAGATAAGCCAGGAATGTCGAACAAAGGAAAATATGCCTCTGTAGAAGAAGCTTCTCTGGCCAAAATGGAAGCAGCAAAAGAGTTTATTGCCAATCTTGATATGGCTCTTTTCAAAAAGAATGGGCCTATCGAATAGTTAATTACCATGCAAACTACCCTCGAACCCAAAACCTCATTTGAGGTATCTAATAAAGGATTTTACGGCCACTTCGGTGGAGCATTCATTCCCGAAATGCTCTATCCAAACGTCGAAGAATTACGCCAGAATTACCTGACTATCATAGCTGATCCAGCTTTTCAGGCTGAGTTCTGGCAACTGCTTGAAGACTATGTCGGTCGCCCAACTCCCTTGTTTCTGGCAAAACGACTCTCCGATAAAGTTGGCGGAACGGTTTATCTCAAGCGTGAAGATCTTTGCCATACTGGAGCACATAAAGTCAACAATACGATTGGCCAGATTCTGGTTGCGCAGCGGCTTGGCAAAAAACGCATTGTTGCCGAAACAGGCGCAGGTCAGCATGGTGTAGCAACGGCAACAGTTTGTGCACTTATGGGTCTGGAGTGCATTGTCTACATGGGCAGTATCGACATGGAGCGTCAGAAACCTAATGTAGACCGCATGCGGATGCTTGGTGCAACGGTCGTTCCGGCAACGTCGGGCAGCCAAACCCTTAAAGATGCCACCAACGAAGCTATGCGTCACTGGATTAATAATCCAGTCGATACACACTACATCATCGGTTCGGTAGTTGGTCCCCACCCCTATCCAGACATGGTAGCGCGGTTTCAATCAGTTATCTCGCAGGAAGTTAAGAAGCAACTCCTTGCCAAAACGGGTAACGAAAACCCTAACTATGTAGTAGCTTGTGTGGGTGGTGGCAGCAATGCTGCGGGTGCTTTTTATCATTACCTCAATGAGCCTTCCGTACGCCTGGTAGCTGCCGAAGCCGCTGGGCAAGGCGTTACATCAGGCCACTCGGCTGCTACGACGGCCCTTGGCAAGCCAGGGGTATTACACGGAAGCCGGACTATTCTGATGCAAACCGAAGATGGTCAGGTCATTGAGCCTTACTCCATTTCGGCGGGACTGGATTATCCGGGCATCGGACCTCTACACGCTCACTTGTTCGAATCGGGCCGGGGTGATTTCTACGCCATCACGGACGATGAAGCGCTACAGGCTGGCTTTCAACTCAGCAAGCTCGAAGGTATTATTCCGGCTCTGGAATCAGCCCACGCACTGGCAGCTCTTGAGAAAATGAACCTCAAATCGGATGATGTGGTGGTGGTTTGTTTGTCAGGGCGTGGAGATAAAGATTTAAGTACGTATTCAAAATATTTGTAGTGTTTTTGTCATTCCGACGATAGGAGGAATCTCAAACTCCCTAAAACGAGACGCTTAAGATTCCTCCTATCGTCGGAATGACAAAAAAGTGACCACCAATGACACAAGAACTCACTCAAAACCGCATTACCAACCTGTTCACGCATAAAAGTGAACGGTTGCTGAATGTATATTTTACTGCTGGCTTTCCCAACCTTGATGATACCGTAACTATCCTACGCGGTTTGCAGGCTGCCGGTGTCGATATCGTTGAAATCGGGATGCCCTATTCCGATCCCGTCGCCGATGGGGAAACGATACAGCAAAGCAATGACAAGGCTCTGAACAATGGCATGTCGTTGAAAACGCTGTTTGCTCAATTGGCCGATTGCCGCAAAGGAGCAGATCCGGTAAACGTGCCTATTTTATTGATGGGCTACATCAATCCCGTCTTGCAGTTTGGCATCGAAAATTTCTGTAAGAAGTGCCAGGAAGTTGGCGTCGACGGTGTCATTTTACCTGACCTTCCGCTCGATTTGTTTCTGGACGAATATGCCTCAATCTTCAATGAATATGGCATTCTGAATGTTAATCTCATTACGCCCCAAACGTCGGAAGCACGTATCCGGCACATTGATGCCGAGTCTGATGGCTTTATTTACATGGTTTCGTCAGCGAGTATTACGGGTTCGGTGAAAGGGGTTAGCGACACCATGCAGGCTTATTTTGAGCGAATTGCGGCTATGAACCTGCGCAATCCTCGGCTGATTGGTTTTGGCATCAACAATCACGAAACCTTCGATACGGCCAGTAAATATGCCAATGGAGCCATTGTTGGTAGCGCATTTATCCGTCATTTGACCGAGCAAGGTACATCGCCCGAGAGCATCCAGGCGTTTGTGCAGACGATTCGGGCGTAACGGCTTACCTTTGTAACATGAATTCCGAGATTAATTTCGATAAATCGCCCGATGGGCTGATTCCCGCCGTCATTCAGGATGCCGAAACCGGCAAAGTCCTGATGCTAGGTTATATGAATCGTGAGGCTTACGACAAAACCACCGCCGAAAATGTCGTAACCTTTTTCAGTCGTAGCAAACAACGGCTCTGGACTAAAGGTGAAACGTCGAACAATTTTCTGCACGTCAAAGAGATCCTGATCGACTGCGACGGCGATACGTTGCTTATTAAAGCCAATCCTGCCGGACCAACCTGCCATACGGGTGCTGATACCTGTTTCGATGAAGTCAATAAACCCGCCGGAGGCACTCCAGCCGGGGGCCAGTTTCTTAATTACCTACAAGGCATCATTCACGACCGGAAAGTTAATCCATCCGAGAAATCGTACACGACAACTCTGTTCAATCGAGGGGTTAATAAGATTGCTCAAAAGGTTGGCGAAGAAGCAGTTGAGCTTGTGATCGAAGCTAAAGACGATAACGACGACCTGTTCAAAGGAGAAGCCGCCGATTTACTATTTCATTTTTTAGTGTTGCTAGAGCAGAAAAATATTGATTTAAACGATATTGTGGCTGTGTTGCAGACCCGCCACGTCAAACAATAGATTCGGCTTTGCGGTTTGTCTGTTCACAAGGATGGGTATCACAGGGGTGCCCACACAATGTTATTCACCAAACACTCACTTTCCTATGGGACTGATTATTCGTATCCTTATCAGCGCAGTAGCCGTTTGGATAGCGGCTTATTTTATTCCAGGCGTTTCTGTTTCAGGAGGAGCCGGTACTTATTTGATGGTTGCTATCGTACTAGGTTTTCTAAACGCCTTTATTAAGCCCATTCTTACCGTTCTCACGATTCCAATCACGATTCTGACACTCGGCCTGTTTCTATTGGTACTGAACGTCATGATGGTTTATCTGACAGCTTATCTAATACCGAGTTTTCACGTCTCCGGCTTTATTGCTGCGTTGTTGTTTAGCTTTTTAGTCTCCATTGTGACAGCATTGATCGACGCAATCGTCTAACCGACAGTCTATCTAAACATATGAATGCCGCGACCTCAGGTTGCGGCATTCATTGTTTTTAAGGGTCGTCATTTTTCCGTAGGTTTCGTCATAAACTCCTTACCCTATGCCCGAAGCTACCTCTCCCTATGATGTTCTGGTAATTGGCGCAGGCTACGCTGGTTTAACAGCGATGCATGAGCTCAAAAAAGCCGGCAAAAACGTATTACTTCTGGAAGCCCGTGAGCGGGTGGGCGGTCGTGTCTGGACGAAACGATTTGACGATGGCTCCTACGTTGACCTCGGTGGTGCCTGGGTTGGTCCAACGCAGGATCGGCTTTACGCGCTGACGAACGAGTTTGGCGTCGACACCTTCAAGACCTATGACGAAGGTAAAAGTACCCAGTTTTTTCGGGGACAGGTGAAGCGGTATAAAGGCTTAATTCCTCCCCTACCCGTTGGCGCTTTGTTAAGTCTTGATGCAGCAATCAAAAAAATGAATAAGCTGTCCAAAACCGTCAATCTTGCTGAGCCCTGGGCAACTCCCAAAGCAAGTAAGTGGGATTCGATGACACTGGCAACCTGGATGAACCAGCAAATGAGCTTCGATGTAGCCCGGCAATTTTTCAAAATTGCTGCCGAAGCCATCTGGGCTGCAGATCCAGCCGAAATTTCGATGCTTCATGCCTTGTTCTACACCAAATCGGGCCGGGATTTAGATACCCTCATGAACATAAAAAATGGAGCGCAGGAAGAACGCTTTGTGGGAGGAGCCCAAACCATTGCCAACCGCATGGCAGCTACGTTTTCTGATCAACTTATTTTTAACAGTCCGGTAAAAGCAATTGTACAAACGGGCGACCTGGTGAGTGTTGTTACCGATAGGCAAACCTATCAAGCCCAACGGGTGATTGTAACAGTCCCGCCTATACTTCAAAATAGAATCGACTTCCAACCGCTCCTTCCGGCACAGCGGGCGCAACTAATTCAACGAATGCCGATGGGCTCGGTCTGGAAATGCTATGCCATCTATGATAAACCCTTCTGGCGCAATCAGGGACTCAACGGACTAGCGGCTACGCCCGATGGCCACATAACCGTTACCTTCGACAATTCCCCTAAAGATGGCAGCCAGGGAGTTATGATGGGTTTTGTACTAGGAAATCAGGCAAAGGAATTTTCGGGGCTTTCCGACGAAGACCGTAAACTGTCGGCGCTTCACTCTTTTGCTACGTTTTTTGGGCAGGAAGCCCTTAAACCCATCCGTTATCTAGATCATAGTTTTATGGACGAAGAATGGTCGCGTGGATGCTATGCAGGGCTGATGGGTCCGGGTGTCTGGACAACTCTTGGCCCGTCGTTGCGGCAACCCATCGGACGAATTCACTGGGCAGGCACTGAAACCTCAGACATCTGGAATGGCTATATCGATGGCGCTGTTCGTTCAGGAGAGCGGGCGGCTAAGGAAATTATGATGTATGATGTATGATGTATGATGTATGATGTATGATGTATGATGTATGATGTAATCCTTTTGACCATTTATTTTCATTAATATTTCAGCGCATTACAACCTAAAAGCACAATCAAATGACCTTTATCCAAACCCCAAACGCACCAGTACCCGGTGGCCATTATTCACAGGCTGTTGTTCACAATGGCCTGGCTTATTTATCAGGGATTCTACCTATTACACCAGCAGGACAAAAACTAACGGGAACCACTGTTGCCAAACAGACTGAACAAATACTGGCCAACCTTGATGCCATTTTACAAGCGTCGGGCAGCAAACGAGAGCATGTTATTAAGGTAACCGTTTATATAGCAGACATCGAAGCGTGGGGTACCGTGAATCAATTGTACGCCCAATTTTTCGGTGAACACCGCCCAGCCCGTTCGGTTGTTCCCTGCTCCACCCTGCATTATGGTTTCGGCATTGAACTAGAAGCGATTGCTATTGTTTAACTAAGTATTTATCACCAGATTAAAATTCAATTAAGCTAATCGCAAACAGCTGATTCTTCGTAGGTTTGATAGGTACGGTGTTAGTAATCCGCATGTCTTACGAAGAGTTTATACTAGTTTTTCTGGGCGGAGTTGGTATGATGACGCTGTACATTGGAGCGCAGGCTCTCATGACGGGCGATCGTGCTTATCGTTATTATGCTGCTTATGCTTTTTGCTGGATCATCTACTTTTTTTTCAAAGTAGTCTGGACATTCGGCGATACACGCGTCGAATCGGTGATTTATCCGTTTGGCAGGATCGGTTTCCCGATGCTGGCCTATGTTTTTTATTACCGCTTCGCCGATGCGTTTTTAGACCTGCGCCGATTGCTCCCCCGTATATTCTGGCTGTTTCGCTGGATGGAATACGTGCTGCTAACGTACGTTGCTGCGGAATTAATTAGTTGCCTGTTTTTCAATGACTGGACAAATTCGGCGGCTCACGAATGGGTGCATACAGTCATGCGATTGGGGGTCGCTATTGTATCGGTATATGGCATAACCCAAGCCTGGAAGCAGCGGAATCAGTTGGTTTATTACTTTGTGACGGGCTCTGCGCTGTTGCTCCTTTTCGGGCTCGCGTCAATGGTTCTTTCCTTTACCATGCTTGACGAGAGTGATGAACAATTAATCAGCCCCTTATTTTTTCTCAACATTGGTATTTTACTCGAACTGCTTTGCTTTTCGCTGGGACTAAGCTACAAGAACCAACAAACTGAAATTCAGAAAATTACTATTGAGCAGGAAGTCGTTCGAGAACGGGAGCAACGAGAATTGGCCCAACTCAAAACGCAGTTTTTCACCAATATTTCTCATGAGTTCCGTACACCACTTACGCTGATTTTGGGGCCGTTAACGGATTTATTACAAAACAATCCGACGTATTCTGCCTATCAACTCATGCATCGAAATGCGTCGAGATTATTGGCTTTAGTTAATCAGTTGCTTGATCTGAGTAAGCTAGATGCTGGGCAGTTGCGACCCGATATAAAACCGGGCAATCTCACCGAATGGCTTCGATTGCTCACGGGTTCCTTTTCATCAATGGCCGATAGCCAGACAATCCAATTGTCGTTCATTTCCGAAACCAATTCATTTGATTCGGCCTATTTTGATTGGGATAAGGTTGAGAAAATCATTACTAACCTGTTGGCAAACGCGCTAAAATTTACTCCGTCGGGTGGTGTAGTTCTCGTCCAGTTAGCTGCATCTCCTGACAAACAAGCATTGATTCGGATTCAGGATACGGGAATTGGTATCCCTGCCGATCAACAGGCCCGAATTTTTGAGCGATTTCATCAGGTAGCCAACACACCCTCCAGCAATATAGCCGGAACCGGCATCGGGCTAGCCCTGGTACGTGAGTTGGTAATGGTTTTGAAAGGTTCGATAACCATTGAAAGTCGGGTAGCCCAGGGAACAACGTTTACCGTAACGCTACCCGTCGATGCTGAAACCTGGGCTGATTCGATCAATAGCTCTACAGAGCCTACTACTGACGAAAAAACTGTGCATAGCAACCTCCCGGATTTTGACGCTGCGATACAGCCGTCAAAAGTCGCCGTTGAAGTTAATGACGAAAATCGTACTGAATTACCGCTATTGCTTATCATCGACGATAACGCCGATGTGCGGCAATATATCCATCAGATAATGGCCCCAACCTACCGCGTTATTGAAGCCATGGATGGTCAGGATGGCTTAAAACAAGCGACAGATACGATTCCCGACATTGTCATTTGCGATTGGATGATGCCCATAATGAACGGCGTCGTGTTTTGTCAGACCTTAAAAGCGCAGCCTACCACTGATCACATTCCGGTTATAATGCTCACGGCCAAAGCCACGACCGAAAACCGAATCGAGGGTTTCAGCGGAGGTGCCGATGATTATCTAGCCAAACCTTTTAACCCAGCCGAATTGCGGATTCGGGTCGAGAATCTGCTAACACAACGCCAAAAGCTCCGCGAACGATTTAGCCAGGAGTTATACCTGAAACCAACCAATGTTCAGGTTTCGTCGGCCGAAGAAATTTTTCTGCAAAACGCGATTCGCATCATCGAACATCATTTGGGCGAGAGTTCATTTTCGGCCGAGCAATTCGCCGATGAATTAAACCTGAGCCGGATGCAGCTTCACCGAAAGCTGAAATCGCTGACAAACCAATCGGCAACGGAATTTGTGCGCCATGTTCGCCTGCAACGAGCCGCCGACTTGCTGGCAGCCCGCTCAGCAACAGTCTCCGAAATCGCCTTTACCGTTGGTTTTGAGAGCTTATCGTATTTCTCAAAAAGCTTTAAGGAACAGTTTGGTGTATTGCCAAGTGATTATGAACCGATCACTCAATTAGCCAGCCGAACCGACTGAAACAGAGCTATTTTTATTGGCTGTTACATACCAGCAAAACAATGTTACATGGGCGTTTAGCGCTGGCTGAACCCATAGAGTATGTTTGTGTCTGTCAACTCTGTCATTTTTTAACGACAATGAAAACCTTAATAACACTGTTAATCGCTACGTTATTTGTCAGTCCAGCCTTCGCTCAGTTTGGCAACATTCTTGATCGAGCCGCTAATGCCGCTACCAATCGAGCTAACCAAAAAATCGATCAGGGCATTAATAAAGGCTTGGATAAAGTTGAAGAGGGAGTAAAAAATGGCGGGAAGAAAACGAGCGGAAACGCCCAGGCCCCAACCACCAACCCCGACGACCAGGCAGCCCAGACATCCACATCCTCCGGCAATGGGTCTGCAACGCCAGCCTCTGCTGCTGCTAAAACCGTAAGCATGCGATCGTATGCGAACTACGACTTTGTTCCTGGTAATAAGATCATCTTTGAAGACGACTTCCATACCGATCAGGACGGCGAATTTGCTGAACACTGGGATTTGTTAGGCGGACAGGCAATTCTTAATAAAGTTGGTGATGGGCTGGTCATGAAAATTACCGATGGTAACTATGGGAAAGTTACCCCGTTGATGAAAGAAAAGGCTTATTTACCAAAGGAGTTCACGATTGAGTATGACTATTACCAAACACCAGGTGCTTACGGACTACAATTTTGGTTCGAAGATGCCGAAGGTCGGGAGGTAATTAAGTGTCAGGCAGATCGTGATGGAGCATCGGCCACGTATATGGTTAATGATGAATCCAGAACACTGGCAGGCAGTATGCCCGAAGAAATAAAGTATGCAAACTTTAATGATCGCTGGCACCATGTTGCCTTCATCCTGAAAGGTCGTAGTATCAAAATGTATATCGATCAGTTTAGAGTATTAACAGTGCCCCAAAATACGGCGGTACCCAGCCGTATTATTTTTGGTGGTATTGCTACACAGGAAGAGCCGCTCATGTTCAAAAACCTCCGCATTGCCGAAGGTGGTGGCGCAAACCTGATTGGTGAGAAATTCGGAGAAGGCAAATACATCTCGCACGGTATCAACTTCGATTATGGTAAAGCCATTATCAAGCCCGAAAGCATGGGCGAGATTAACGCCATTTATAAGTTTTTGAGCGAAAACGCGGGATCGAAGTTTGAAGTGGGCGGTTATACCGACGCTGATGGCTCCGATGCCAGCAACCTCACCCTCTCTCAAAAACGCGCCGAAGCCGTTAAAACTCAACTGGTAACGATGGGCGTTGATGCAGGCCGACTAACCGCAAAAGGCTACGGCAAAGCCAAACCTATCGCTGACAATACCACCTTTGATGGCAAAGCCCAGAACCGTCGAGTTGAGTTTGTCAAACTCTAATAATAGACCTATAAGGTTTTTGAAACCTTATAGGTCTATTCAATAACCTTAATCCCAATCTCTTCTCATGAATTTCCGTAAACTACTTCTGGCGGCAACGGGTTTGATCAATGCTACTTCACACTAACCCGTCCGCCCGCCGAATGGGCCGAGAATTCTGGTGCGTAAAAGCATTGCACGGTAGCAACACCTGCCGAGAAATCGCCGGTTTGTGCAACGCGCAGATCATACTCAAAAACGTGCGTTCCAACAGGCAAATAACTCATAAAGAAATCAGTACTCGCGTCCCGGGGCGCTTCATAATAACCTAGCCCATTCTGGTATTTGTAGCCTGACAAAGCCGCTACGGGCTCAAAACCCGACGCGCGACTATCTTTCAGGTGAACGTATTGCATTGTTCGGTCGGTCTTCAGAATCAATCGAACTTTGATCAGATCGCCGGGCTTAAGACTCGTTTTCGCAGTAACTGGCGAGATAATTGGGCCACTCGGCGAATCGTGTTGCACATAGAGCGTTTTCTGAACCGATAAGCCTGCACTTCCCGGCATGACCTTGTCTAGCGGTTCGAAATGCTGCCAGTATAAAGCACCCCAGGCCGGACCATCTGCTTTTTTACTAATTTGAATGACGCCCATTGCTGGCTTGATTTCAGAAGCGGCATAGGTCACCTTTTCATATCCCGTGATTGCATCGGCCTTTGTAACACGATTTTCGATTGGTTGTCCACCCAGGCTAACCTGCGTTGTAACGCCCGTACCCAACCAGTCGCTTCCCCGAAGCAGTAAGGCGTATATGGCCTCGGTCGTTGCTTTGGTCGATGACCAAGATTGCGTTTGCTTCTGACGAAGCAGCCAGCGTTTCATATCGTCTACTTCAGTTAAAACCGGGTTGATCTCACCAAAAGCTTCGATTAGGTATGCCTGTGTTTCAATGGGGGTCTGATACCAGTACAGTCCACTTTGGTTATCCGGCCAGTACATACCCAGCTCTTCAGATTTTCGCGAACGTTCGCGCATTGAGTTTACAATACCGTTCGCCGTTTTTGTATCGCCAAAGCGATTTAATGCCATTGCCGCCAGGGCCTCTCCCTGCAAACTCTGATTTAGCCAGTCGTCCGCTACACGTTTTTTTACGTAGGCCAGCAAGGTTTTATCTACAGGCTTATCCAGATAAAAGCTACGGGCATACAGGTATTGCGTTGCCGAAAAATACCAGGAACCGATTCCGGTATTTTTCTTTTGTTTCTCTGCCTTCTTCTCTTCATCAATCCAGCGTTTCATTTCGGCATCAGCGTAGTGAATGGCGTTGGTTTGCATATCGTTTAACTCCGACTGCATCGCCTTGGGAAACTGGACACCTAATTTCTGTAAATGGCCAAATCCACTCAGAATGTGTAGCGTCATCGAAAAATCCGGCGACATGCCCCCAAACCAGCGAAAGCCGCCCCCGGCCGTTTGTAGTTGCTTCAATTTCTCAAACGCCCTCAATTGTTCGCTCTCCATCCGGTTAGCATCCAGAAGCTGGCCTAGTTTCGCCTGCCGATCACTTTCAGACCGGGCACTAACCAACCAGGGCGAGTTTTCCAGCGATACGGCTCTCAGCTCTTCATTTTTTTCCAGTGGACTTTTAGGCGGGTTCTTCTGCCACTCAGCAATCACTTGTTTAAACACAGGCTTACTACCCACAATGTGCGTTGCTAAACTATTGGCATACAACCGACTGAATAATTGCTCGGCGCATTCGTAGCGGTACTCCATTAAATACGGCAAGGATTGTAGTGCGTACCAGCTCGGGTTGCTTGTTACCTCTACCGTCAATCGCTCATGCTGTACGGGTAACTCTGGATTGAGGCCTGTAAGTGGTTTTAGTTTAAACTCCTTCGTCTCACGGCCATTCACCCAAAATGGCTGTGAGTCTATCACAAGCATCCGATTAGGCAGCACGGGCACCGTAAATTCTTCGCCATCCGTAAACGTACCCGATTGGGCGGTAAAGCGGCAGGTTACGGCATCCAGGTTAGCGGGCACGATCAACGTCCAGCCTACGGATTGTCCTTGTCCAGCAGCCACATTAACCATCGTTTGCGTATTGGTAAGCTTCAATTTCTGATTGACAGGCTCACCAGTAAGGGCATCTAACAGTGTAAGACTTGCTGTTACGGGTAGGGCTTTCTCGCTCAGGTTGTTGATGCGGGCAGTTACCCGAATGGTATCGCCTTCGCGCAGGAATCGGGGCGAGTTGGCCGTAATCATCAACTCTTTCTGTGTAATAATTTCGCGCTCCAGCGTACCTGTTTTCAGGTCTTTCGTGTGGGCAAAGGCCAGCAACCGCCAGCGCGTGAGAGCTTCGGGCATCGTGAATTTCAACACAACCCGCCCCCGATCATCAGTTTTGAGTTGGGGTAAAAAGAAAGCTGTTTCGTTGAAATTCGTACGTGGGTTGATAACTGGCGAAGGAACCGGTTTGGGAGTCGACTCCGTGACAGCAACCCCAGCTACCTTGCCTTGTAGATTAGCCATTCCATCCTGCATAGGAGCCGCCATCCTCGCAACAGCACCTGTTACCGATCGTTTAGCCTGCATGCCATAGCCCACAACAACGACCTCGTTCAATTGTTGTGTATCGGGCGGCAATTGAAATGTCTTGCTCTTGTTGATAACTACTTCCTGAGTAACATAACCAATGTAAGAAAAAATCAACGTAACCGGTTTACTATCCGAATCAACCGTCAAGGAAAACTCACCTTTACTATTTGTAGTAGTACCCACTTTGGTGCCTTTTACCAGAATACTTACCCCCGGAGTTTCTGAACCATCGGTGCTTTTTATGGTACCCTTAATGGTTTTACCATCTCGACGAACCGAGGCCCGGAGTGCATTATCAGCCAATCCAAATGTTCCTATTGGTGCATGTTGAAATGGTCTGTTTCCATAAACGGAGAAGCGATAACCCAGCCAGCTTAACTGGTCATATCGTTTTACTGGCGTGGGCGCTTGCTGGCGATATCGATAGAAAAGCACGTTACTTCCCGACGCATTAAAGCTATAGGATTCCCAATCTCCCCAATACAGTGAATAGGTTTGGTAGACCGATGTTGGCCAGTCGAGTCGGTCGAAGATATCTAACGAGGCATCATACAGTGTAGCAACCATTTCGGCCGGTGCTTTATTTAGCCCGCTAATTTTTAGCGTCCACTCTTCACGCTCACCGGGTTTGAGCTTATTCCGAAAGGTCTGCGTTTCAATCGTAAGCTGTTTATTGGTAAACGGTACTGTAATGATTTGTGATTTCTGATACAGTCGACCGTTTTGAACCATGGCAAAATGTACGGCAAAACCACCCCGTTGTTTTTCAGTTACGGGAAGCGTTACTTTCTTGGGTTGACCGTCGGTTTTGATCCATTCCTGCCGCGCAACAGCGTGATTTTCCTCTACTGTCATCAGTACCCAACCCGGCTGACTATTGCCTACCCAGAAAATGGCGTTTTCTCCAGGTTCAGCAGTGGCTTTCCGGACCTGAAGCCATCCGTCGGGACGAGCCGAAGCGATAGGTCGTTTTTCATCGACGAGCACGAAAAATGCCTGATCGCGTGTGGTGGCACCAGCGGAATCTGTAACGGTTAGTTCAGCTACGTATTCTCCGGCAGCGTACTTAGCCAACTCTGGTTTAAAAACAGAATCGGCTGGCGATATAATAGTTTGCTGTTGAACAACCGCTCCTTTCGGCCACGAGCGTGGGTCGGTTTCGTTGGCGTACAGATCGTTCGGGAATAATTTCTCAAACTCGGCCTGACTCAGAAACTGACGATCGGGACGACTCCATAACCGATTGCGAAGCGGGCGAGTTGGCGGCTGTAGTTTATAAACCGTCAACTGACCTTTGGCAGACACCTTCTCGCCCGATTGGTTCGTAATTTTTATCGGGAACGTCGACGGTTCGTCCTTTTCAATCTGTGCTGGAATTATCAACTCAGCCTGTAACGCCGAATACCCGATCCGAAGCGTTTGTGTGGTACTTCGTGTTTCGCCAGCGCGGTCGGTTACGTCAATGGTCACTTCGAAATCAAAAATTGGATTTCCCTGACGTGATTTTTCGAGATCAGGCAAAGCCGTAAAGGCGATTTTAACGTTCCCGCGCTCATCAGTCTGGGCCGTCCCGTTAGCAATTTCGGTCTGGTTAGATGAACGGGGTCTGTACCACCAGTACCACCGCTCATAAAGCTTACGGACAACCCGATACCGAACGTCGGCCTTATCAACAACTGCTCCCGAATAGGTTTTTGCCTCCGCCGTAACCTTAACGGTTTGGCCTAATTTGAACGACTGTAGAATAGGCTTCGTCTTAACCTCAAAGGTTGGCCGTTTGTATTCTTCAACCCGGACAGTCGTACTCCCGTTATCGGTTTTAAGGGTCATTACACCCGTAAGCCGTCCTACTGGTGCGGTAAACGTGGCCTCGAACGTGCCAAATTCGTTTGTTTTGAGGGTTTGTTCAGCTATCCTTTCGCCATTTTGATCGCGGAATTCAACCTCGACCTCTTCATTGGCCACAACACCGAATTGATTTGATTTGCCATTATACAACAACCCTTTTACGTAGATCAATTGGCCCGGTCGATAAATTGCCCGATCCGTAAATAGCTTAGTATACGTTCTCGATTCCTCTCCGTCGCGATCGCGATTGTATTGATAATGATAGTGTTGATCACTGATCAATGTGTCGGCTCCAACGGCAATCTGATAATAAAACCGGTTCTGCGTGGGCAACTGGATAAACGGTATTTTAGCCTCGCCATCTATACTCGTTACAAACGATCCTTTTCTTCCTGACGAAACGTTTTCATTAGACGTCATCAATGCAACCGACGCATTTTTTATCGGTTCACCCGTCAGTCGATTCATGACAAACAGCGCTTGTGACGAATCATCCATGTTATCTGGTGAGAGGAAATAACTCAACGTCGATACGGTGAAGTAATCATATTGAACCGATTCGGGCTTATCCTGAAATTTATCATCGGCTGTCGTCAGCAACAGGTAAT
The DNA here is from genome assembly GCF_014117325.1 of Spirosoma foliorum. Lineage (NCBI taxonomy): Bacteria > Pseudomonadati > Bacteroidota > Cytophagia > Cytophagales > Cytophagaceae > Spirosoma > Spirosoma foliorum. The sequence goes on from NZ_CP059732.1 coordinate 7,136,261, forward strand.
GACCGATGGGCAAACCCGTCAGTGGAATTTCGACCGAATGACTTTGCAAGTCACCATCATCGGGAAGTACAACCGTGTTTTCAGCGACTTTCGCGCGCTTTAGCCACTTATTGAGTACTTTCTTCCGTTTTTCTTCATCATTTCCTAACAGATTGAGATCAGTCTGCCTTTCGGAAGTGGTTACTGACACAATCCGATACAAAATTTTCGGTACATTCTGGTATGTCACAAAGGCACGAAACGGTTGCTTTGGCGCATTAACACCCTCAATCTGAATCGAAAAAGTGGCCTGTAGCAGCTGCTCCAGAAGTTGGGCGGCTTTCTGGGAGGCAAAAGTTTTCGGATAGCGTTTAATTAAGTCCCGGCAGATATCAGCAGCTTGCTTATTATTCCAGCGCGACGGATTAGGTTTAGCAGGCTCCGATGTCGGTTCATCACTATCGTCTAGCGGACGAACAGGATTACCATAATTTGTCAAAAACTCAGCCAGTTGGTACGCATAAACGGCTTCGGTTGGCTGGTTTTTGAATCGGGTAATCTGACCTTCAAGGATTTTACGGTAAAGTGAATCCTTGTTTGGAACAACACTGTACTGATGCACAAATGACAATCGCAAAACATCGGCATCTGCCAGCGCATCTGGCTGGTTATCAGAAAGATGAAAAGCCAGTAATTGTTGATAGAGTAATAAGGCCTGATAACGGCCCGATAGCGAGTCGCGACTTTGAATCGGCAGTTTTGTAAATACGGCTGGCTCTGCCAGATAATCGGGCTGATCTAATTCGAATTTAAACGTTGGTTTCAATAAGTCTGGCTCCGTATTCTGAAAGAAACCAATCGCCCGGTGCGCCAGCAAATCATAAAGCGTTGGGCGAAGCGGACGCGTATCGGCATCGCCTTTATCAAGCAGCACATCGAAAGCGGCAATGGGCGTATTTTGCAGAATAGTTTTCTCCTGAACAGAGGCCAGGTAAGCCGCTGTAATCGCTTCCATTAAATGATGGGCATCCCAGGTTCTGAAATCTGTCAGCGTATCCGACGACGTTGCCTGATTATCAGCGTTAGATGGTGTAACCGTCTTTCCTACTGCGCCCCGGCTTACCGTGGCGCGATTATAAAATTTGTAGCGATTTTGCTGAAAATATTGCCAGTAAATATCCGCCATCACCGATTGTAACACCGACTTTGCAGGTTCGGGCGTCTCCCGTATATCATCTTTCAGCGATTCGACCAATTTCACATAGGCATCTTCATCTGAATAGCTCCGAAAAATCATCCGGGCCATTGCGGCCTTAGCTACCTGCGGGTAATTCTTTTGTTCTTTAGCCTCGGCATAAATTCGGGTGGCAATTTCCATCGCCGATTTTGGCAATCCTCTGGACGCCAACGAGTCAGCGCGTCGCCAGTCTCGGGCATAGTCGGATTGTGGCTTAGGTTGTTCTGGTGCGGCCAAGGTAAATAGGGCTATAAAAAGTGTCAGGAACTGGTGCATAATTGATATTGAGAAGCAATCGTTGGGATAGATGACCAGCGTGCTGTTTTTTCACAACGTTTGTCACTATGACTCTGGTTTAGTGGAAAGGGTTTAATCGTGTTCATGCAGTATATTTAAGCCTTACCTATTAGCCAACTTCAATCTTATGCCAAACGTCTTACTCTTCATCGCTTACCTTTTTGCCTTATCCAATTCACCAAAGCCCGAAAAAACGTATCCAATCGGGCAGATTAAAACGAATAAAGGCGAGATACTTTTCTGGCTGTATGACGAAACGCCCAATCACAAGGCGAGTTTTATGAAGCTGGCGAATCAGAACTATTGGGACACGCTCACCTTCAATCGAGTTATTACTAATTTCGTTGCGCAGGGTGGCTGCCCTGATACGCCAGCAGGTTTTGCCGATTCGCCTTATCTACTGAAACCAGAATTCAGACCAACTATCCGGCACATCTATGGAGCAGTCGGTGCCGGACGTGATAATAACCCGCAAATGCTCTCGGCGGGCTGTCAATTTTATATCGTGCAAAACAAAAAAGGTGAACATCGGCTCGACGATAAATTCACCGTATTTGGGCAGGTGTTTAAAGGTATGGAGGTAGTCGATGCGATTGTTGCCGTTAAAACCGATTCTACTGATACACCCTTATCACCCATTAAGCTGGATGTGAACGTCCTTAACCTCAGCGCGACTGAATTGAAAAAGCTGGGGTATGTGATTAAAGAGTAGTTCAACAAATCATTCCATGACTCCGTGATGTCAGATGCTCACATCTGACATTTTAGGTTTCTCAAAACCTAACGGTGCGAACAGTAGGTTTTGAGAAACCTAAAAGTGTCGGTTATTAGTAACCGACACCACAGCAAACTTCTATGCTTTACTGTTTCAACAAAAACGCCGTTAAATCAGCCAGTTGCTGATTCGATAAACCCATTGCTGTTGGGTCAGGCATGAGGCTGGTTTTATATTGTTTGCGGGAGAAAATAGCATCGGCAGGAATCGTGTGTTTGGGTCCTTTTATGCCTCTGATAACAACGGCCTGCTCGTTGTCGCTGACTAAAAAACCGTAATAGGTATTCCCCTTTTTCGTCGTGATTAGCCAGGGTTCGTAGCCGAAAGCAATACCTGCATTCGGGTGAATGATGGCATCCAACAAGCCGTTTTTATCGAATTTCTGATGAATCTGCGTCAGTTCTGGGCCAACGTCGGCTCCGAATTCACCGTGCCGATGGCAGGTAGCACAGTTGGCTTTGAAAATCGTTAGGCCATTTTGCCCATCGCCCGTTAGCATAGCAACCTGAGCAATGGCGGGGTCGGAACTACTGGCAGTTGCCAGCACAACAGGAGCCGTAGGGGTAGCAGCTGGAGTCGGAGTCGGAACTGACGTTGGGGTTGAAGGCGCAGCCTGCAAGGGAGCAGGTTCAACAGCAGTAGACTCTTTTGCTACGACCACTTCAGGTTTGGGCAAGAAATATTCTTTCGCCATTGTCCGAACGGTCTGATCGGAATTTTTCATAATCGTTGGCGCAACCGCCTTTATTAATTTATCCGAGAGCTTTTTATCGGCGGCCAGCCCAACCAAGATTTTGCCACCTTCAGCGTCACGGGCCATTTCCAGGGCGACTCTCCGTTTTTCGGCATCGGTCTTGTATTCGTCCAAGAGCACCTGCCGATTGGTTAGCATCTTCTGTTCCTCGTCCGACACCTTGGTTGGCATCACTTCGTCCCAATTCAGGAATTTGGCCCAGTCGTTACCGCGTCGGAAATTCAGCCAGTACAACGCTTGTTCAGCCACCTCTTTATCGGCTGATTTCGACAGCTCAGCCATTGCCTTAGCAGCTGCTTCGCTTTTAATAAAACCTACCGTAACAATCGCCTGCTTTCGGGCGTCAGCTGTCAGGGACGAAGCCTCAGCTCGTTTTTTTAGCATAGTCACAGCCGATGGTGGATGTAACTCCCAAACGAGATTTGCCGTTTTCTGATCCCAATCGACTGGATTTTCGGGCATGGTTTGGCGAAGGTTGAAGAACAAAGCTTCCTCCTTCCCATCTGCCGCTTTCCCCAGTGCATCCAGATACCACCGATCCTGACCGTCGTAACCTTTCACTAAATTCATCAGCATAAACCGGCATTCGTCATAAGGAACATCACGTAAGGCAATCGCCACTTCCCGACGCACTGCAGGACTGCGATCCGTTGCCAGATTCCCCAACAGTGGCAACAACGCCTTTTGAGAAGCCGTCAACGCCTGAATGGATTTAGAGTTTTCGGGCGTTATACTGCGCAAGGCCCGAAGTGCCGCAACACGGACAGGTGCATCAACCGCTTTTAAGAGTCGTTCTACTTCAAATTGCCCTTCGGCACCGAGCTGAGCCAGCAGAAAAATCGCTCTTGCTCGATAAAACTGATTGGGAGAGGAAAGCAAGGCCATAACGGGCTCAATGACCTTTTCGCCCTGTTCGCGCAAGGCTTCAAAGCCTAGCATTCGCACGTTAACGGCCGGATTCAGAAGTGCCGCAATCTGGCCCTGGGTTGTTCGAAGATCAATTTTCGGCGCTTTTAGGTTCTTGCCTTTAGGCGTTATGCGATAAATCCGCCCGTAGCCTTTGTGATCCTGCATTTGGTGACCTCCTACAATTGGGTCGTACCAATCGGCAATGTAAATAGCACCATCTGTACCAACCGCAACATCGCTCGGCCTGAACCATTTACGCGTATCATTTTCGACGGCATCCCATTTGTAGTTCGGATCAACTTCGGGAAACGAGCTGATGAAATCGGTGCGCGGAAGCCGATAACCCGCCCCCATCGGCTCTGGCTTGTAGCCAAAAATCACATTACGTCCAGCCTCGGCACTGAGCAGCATACCCCGATATTGTGGCCCGAGTTCGTCACCTTCGTACATGACCATCCCCGTAGGCGAACCCGCACCTGTAATGTCACCGGAAGGCATAACACCCGGATCTTCCTGGTGCCAGTGGGCGGTTGGAACCGTCTGACCGGGCCGTTGATCGCCCTGCCAGTAGCGGGTACCATCGCTACTGAAATAGCCCGCATTGGCACCTTCCATTAACCAGCTTGTGCGGCAGGCAACCACCTGGTCGTCGTTATCATTTTGCCACATGTTGCCGTATGAATCCAGCGCGGTTTCGTAGTTGTTCCGAAAATTGTGCGCCATTACTTTCAGGCCCGAGCCATCTGGATTGACACGCAAGGCCATTCCGCCCGTCCAGACCCGGCCATCGTCGCTAACCTGGTTACCCCGGTTCTGTTTATTGTAAGGCGTCCCGCCTACGTACAAACTGCCTGAACGCAATGTCCAGCCTTCGGTATCAGTAACTACGTGTGGGCCAGCATTTCCAGTATTGAAATAATACTTCCCGTCGGGTCCGGCAACGACTGCATGGAGCGAGTGATCGTGATCTACTCCTCCGAAACCCGTCAGCATAATTTCCTTTTTATCGGCTTTATCGTCGCCGTTCTCATCGGTATAGATAATGAGATTGGGTGAGGCCGAAACGACAACTCGATTACCAATGACCGCAATTCCCATAGGCGACACCAGATCAGGGTCGGTTACAAAGACTTTGCTATCATCGGCTTTGCCATCGCCATTGGTATCTTCCAGAATTACGATACGCTCCCCTTCTGGGTGATTCAGTCGGCTTTCGGGCTTATTATTGAATTTTCGATAGTTAACGGCTTCCGTGATCCAAACCCGACCTCGGGCATCGATGTCCATATTGGTCGGGTTGTAAAACATGGGGGCTTCAGCCCAGAGCGTCGCTTCAAGATCGTTGGGGAGATAAAGTGTGTTTGAATCGGCCACCGTCGCAATGTGTCGGTGCGGATTTTGCTCGAAATCTGAAGACAGATTCAGTTGTGAATTTGATTGGAACGTTTGCCCCGCCAGATACAAAAAACCGACTGTAGTGAGCGCGAAAGGATTCAGCGAAAAGATTGTTTTCATTCGTTACTTACTTCAGGTTCCAAGTTTAACGTTTCATGTTCCAGGTTGGGGGCTAGAATGATTTGGCGTCAGCCAACCTGGAACATGAAACCTTAAACTTGAAACAATAAAAATCAACTAAACAGAGTTCTAACCGTCTTATTATTATCAATATAACTTTCCAGCATCGGCTTACCCTTCGGAACAGCTCCTTCAATTTGCAGCCAGCCGGTATAGCCAATTTCATCTATCACTTGCCTAACCTTCGACAAATCCACAATTCCCTGACCAAGCAAATGCTCGTTTTCTTTTAGGTGGATTTCGCAGATATGGTTTTTACCAAGTGTACGAATTCCGTCAAAAATAGGATAACCCATTACAGAAGAATTACAGACATCGTAATAAACCTGGATTGCTGGCGAACCCACGGCATCCAGAATAGCCATATGTTCGGCCGCCGATAGCCAGGATTCGATACCCAGAACAACGCCCGCCTTTTCGGCTTTGGGGGCAACCGCTTTCAACCGATCAATCACAACCTGGGTTCCTTTTGGATCGTTACGCAGATCATTATTGCTAAAAAAAGCCAGCAACACGTTTTTTACGCCCAACGAATGAGCCACGTCTACGCTATCCTGCACCCATTGCTCCGTCCGGGGATCTGATTTATAAGGTATTTCATTCAGCAAACCGATAGCCAAACCGCCAATGGCAACGCCTGCCTGTTTGGCCGCATAGTTGAAAGCGCGCTGCGTTTCGGGACGCCGTAGATGTTCGTGGTCGGCTTTTGTGTTTAAGCTAAGCTGTACACCATCCAGCCCAATTTGCTTAGCCACTTTAAATGAATTTATATCGCCCGCCGGACCAATTGACCAATCGCAGGCACCAATTTTGAACCGACTTTTAGTTAAAACTGGGTAAGTCATGCCTGGATACAGTAAGGTAGACAAACCGATACCCAATGAGTAACGCAATGCATTACGACGCTTCATACATTCTTATTCGCTAAGGGAGTTTACCAAAGGTACGTATCTATAAAACATCAAGCATTAATTATCGTAGAACGTATATAATTGTAATAAGAAAATAGTTTTTTTTATGCGCGCTTCCAACTGTTTGGTAGTGAGTACGGTCATAGGGTTGTCAACGTTGCTATGCAGGATGAATACCAATTAGTCGAAGGATGCCGACGGCAGGACCGGATTGTGCAGCGACAGCTCTATGAGCGGTTTGCCGGGAAGCTCTTTGTCGTTTGCAAACGATACATCAAAGATCCTGACGAAGCTGAAGATGTATTACAGGATTCGTTTATAAAGGTTTATCAGCACATCGACTCCTTCCGGTTCGAATGTCCGCTGGAAGCCTGGCTAAAACGGATCGTGATCAATACGGCGTTGAAGTTTTTGCGAAAACAAAAGCCCTGGGAACATACCAGCGATGTGCAGGAATTGGCCCCAGTGCTACCCCAGGCCGACGAAAGTTTGCCTGCGCTGAATTATAAATATTTGCTTCAACTGATTCAGGAACTTCCTCCCGGTTGCCGCACCGTGTTTAACTTATACGCAATTGAAGGTTATAACCATCCCGAAATTGCCGAGTTACTCGACATTGCCGAAGGAACATCTAAATCACAATATGCCCGCGCCAGAAATCTACTGCAACAAAAACTACAAGCTGATAAACGATTTGCAGATGGGTATCCTGCCGAAGGACACTCGTGAAGAATAACGAAGATGGACGAATTAGATAAAAATAGACCGGACGATTTCTGGCGGAAGGCATTCGATGAAGCCGCCGAGACACCTCCTCTCCGGGTTTGGGATTCTATCGAACGTCGGTTAGATGAGTCTAACGACACGAAGATACTACCACTCTGGGGATTGGGGCTGATTTCGTCGCGACCAGCTGCCTGGGGAATGGGCGTGGCTGCTGCGGTAACATTACTACTAATTGGGTGGTGGGCTGGTTCTGCTCAGGTAGGTAGCAACCAACCTACTACAATTGCCCAGCATAGTGAATCAAGCGAACGGGTAACCAAGAAAACGCTTACGCCTAAAAGCACAAATGCTGACGAATCACTGGCTCAGTCTTCGCCTGAAGTTACTTCTGCTACGAAATCAGGATTCTCTTCGGCGAGAGTAGGGTCAGATGCTTCGTTAACTGCATTGCCAATTGGCGAACAGACCAGTCGTGTGCTGGCTCAGATCAAGGCTAACACGGATACAAAAGACCAAGCGATTAGTAGTCAACGCATGGCGGTGGGAGCTAGCCTTGTGATGGGGACTAAAAGTTCATCAATACCGCCAGGTATCGAAAATGGGTCGCTGTCGTCGGGTACTGGCGGGTCCATGTCTGTTAATTCTTTTGCGGCCCGAACAGTAACAACAACAATAGAACCGTCGAATTCATCGGAATTAGCCCGCTTTGAACCTCTTTCTGGAAAATCATTGCGCTTTCGTGACATCGGTCAGATTCATCGTATTGTCTGGCACCGTCCTACAGAGATGGCGCTAACGCCAGAAACCTTCAAGTCGAAGCAGAAAAATCACGATGTCTGGGCGTCGGCTACTGTTATGCCCGGTTCATTCAACCCGATGGTAGCTGTGCAAACGACTTCCATTGCGAATGCGAATTATGCCAATCTGAATGCGTCAAAAAACACAACAACTGGCTCATCGATTAGTAGTCGGGCTAATTTTTCGGTCGCTTACCAGGCTGGTGCTGGCGTTCAGTTAAGCGAACGCTGGTCGTTAGAATCCGGGATTGGCTACTTATCTGGACGTTCAACCGTTGAAACACCGGCTCAGGCATCAGCAGCTTCGCTTGTAGCGCTTACCGGACGCAATACAACATCGGGAAACTTGTATGTAGATGCCCTGAAAAGCAGCTTCCAAGGTAATGATCTGGCAGCCGCATCACCCGTTTTTACTAATAGTGCGGGTAATGCCTATCAACAGGCCAATTATGCCGGTTCAACACAGCAGATTCTGACGAATAATTACCAGTATATGCAGGTACCTCTTCAGGTAGGTTACCAGCTTCGTCCCCGCAAACGGCTCAGCTTAGCTGTACTCGGCGGGCTGATTACGAATATTTTCGTTCGAAACACAGTGGGCAATGAGATAGTTGTTACGGCAAAGGATGGCGTCTACCGTCCTCTTTCGCTGGCGGCTACGATGGGGGCTCGCCTACGCTATCGACCTACTCAGCAATGGTCAGCTTCGCTGGCGGGTGTTTATCAGCCTTCGTTGGGATTAGGGACTCAGCCTGAGGCACAGGTGCAAACTCACCCGACTTCTGCTGGCATGAGTTTCGGCGTTGATTATCACTTTTGATTTCTTGTATCATGAAAACCATCGTAGTTGCCGTCTTATTTATTGTTGGTTTGGGCCGTTGTACAAGCAGCCTCTCGCCCCAGTCTTCAGTAGATGACGACCTGATTATCCGCACAGGAACAAGATTCGGAATGTGTATTGGTACGCAATGTGTAAAAGACTACGTCTTTAATGGGACCAGCGTCACGTTAACACAGAAAAACGTACAGCCCCGAGCACAGTCTACGTCTCAAAGTTGTCAGTCAACCATTAGTGCGACCAACTGGCAAAGTCTTAAAGCGAACGCCAATCTGGATGCCTTTAGTAAAAAAGATACCATAATCGGTTGCCCCGATTGTGCCGACGGTGGAGCTGAATACATAGAATTACAGCTTGGCGAACAGAAGCATAAGGTTACTTTTCCATATGGGGAAACAATCCCTGGTTTTGAGTCGCTGGTAAGTGCTCTACGAAGCCAGCGCGAAGCGACCAAAGACTGTTTATAGCCTATGCTAGTATTGGTACCGTATCCTCGGTCTGTGTCCTCACCTAGAGTGTATACATATCTTTGGGACATGTTTGAAACTCCGTTAGGAGTGACCTGTTAATAGAAAACACAGGATTGAGCCTAACCAGAAGCGCCGTAGGTGCGACCTAATTTGATCCATGTAGGTAGCACCTACGGCGCTTCTGGTTCGTACTAAGCGACAATAACTATTGACAGGACGCCCTTACCGGGCTGATTAGCCTATGAAAAAGATGTGTGAGTAAAAGCCCTAAAAATGTAAAGCGCTATGAAATCGACCCTTTTTTCAACGTTATTGACGGTTACAGCGGGTGTTTTTCTAACCACTATTAGTTGTAAACATAGCGACGTCAGCCCACCGCCGAGTACAGCGGGCGACTTGCGCGTATCGGCACCTTTTGCCAGTCAAACAGCACAGTTTGCGTTCGATGTCACCAAGGAGGTAGTCGCTGAAGAAGGGCAGGCGAATAACGTCTTTATTTCTCCGCTGAGTCTACATATTGCGCTGGGTATGATTATGAACGGAGCCAACGGCCAAACGGCTCAGGAGATTCAGAAAACGCTAAAATTAGATGCTCAAACCCTCACCGAAGCCAATAACACCTACCAGAATTTACTAGAGAATCTACCCGGTGTAGATTCCAAGGTTACGCTCTCTTTGGCCAACTCAGTGTGGTATCGGAATACGTTTTCGGTGGAAACTTCTTTCCAGGATTTACTGAAACAATCGTTTCAGGCAGAAGTATCTGCGCAGAATTTCGACGATGCGGCTACAGTAGGCAAAATCAACAATTGGGCAAGCCAGAAAACTAACGGTAAAATCCCGAAAGTACTTGACCGAATTGAATCCAGCGATATCATGTTTCTGATGAACGCGCTGTATTTCAAAGGCGACTGGACAACCCAGTTCAAACCTGAGCAGACGATTGACAGTCCGTTCAAATTAGTATCGGGCACTACAACAACTGTGCGGATGATGCGGCTCAATACGGCGTTAAAACATGCTTCCCGGTCAACGTATACCGCTTTTGAACTACCTTATGGCTCCGGTAACTTTGCCATGACGGTGCTGTTACCCGCTGAGAGCACAACTGCCGATGCGCTGATAAATAGCTTCAATGGTGACGAATGGACACAGCTACAACAAGCCATGACGTCGAGCATGATTGATATTGGGTTGCCCAAATTCACGATGAGTTATGCGATCAATCTGAACAAAACACTGAGTACGCTCGGTATGCCAACGGCCTTCACCGATGTCGCTGATTTCACGAAAATAAACAAGAAAGGCGGACTTACGCTTAGCTTTGTAAAACAGAACACATTTGTGGCTGTAGATGAGCAAGGCACAGAAGCTGCAGCTGTTACAACTGGAGGCATATCGGTAACGTCGGCGCCTGTACCTATTCTGTGTAATCGCCCATTTATTTTTGTCATTCACGAAAAAGCATCGGGCACTATTCTTTTCGTCGGGAAAATTGCCGATCCAACTAAAACAAGTAATACATGAGATTCGTAGCCATTAGCTGCCTCCTGCTTATTACACTGGCCCTGAGTCAATGTACAAAATCTCAGCCCGAATTAGCCCCTAAAATAGCAGAGCTGATTGGAACCTGGCAGCTTGTTGACTCCGATTCTACGTATGCCGTAACGCTCATATTCACCTTAGATACTGACAACCCTCCGCACGATATTACCTCATTTAAAGCCAGTGGTAAGTCGTCGATCAATACATACAATCTGAATTTATTTGCCGCTATTGATGGCCTGATGGTGGCCGACCAGTTGGGTAGTACGAAAGTAGCCGGATCGCCCGCGGCAACGCAGTTTGAGCAACAGTACTTCAAGAATCTGAAAGCGGTTGCCCGCTTCGAATTACCAACAGCCAATGAATTAAGGTTATATCATGGTGGCGATTTACCCCGCGTATTGGTGTATAAAAAACTGAACTGATTATGAAAACTGTACGAATCCTCCCCTTTACTATTTTTTTAATTCTGTTGGTTTTCAGCTGTGAAAAACGCATTTGCGGTTGCGTTTTCCCGCCATCTCCCCTATCCGGCGAATGGATGCTAACGACTATTACCTACGGCTTATCACAAAAAACAGTCACCGCTGCAGACGCCGGTTATTCTGAAACGTTGACTATCGATGGTGTTACAAACTCGGGTAATTTCCGAAAGGTTCGTAACGGATTGCCCATTTCAGACAGTCATTATTCGCTTTCATTCCCAAAGGGTGGGAGTACTGAGGGCATCATTTATTTTGATAAAGATACCACACAACAAGATTTCCGGCTTTCTGAAACAGTGCTCTATTTAGGTGAGCGCATTCCACGTGGAGCCGTTATTGCCGATGGCTCGACCTACGCGTATAAAAAACAATAATTGCCTTTTTGTGTAAGATCAATATTGCCCGGTCGTGTTCAAGACAGCCGGGCAATTTATTTTCCAGGCGATTCCAACGCTTTCATCTCACAGAGAATCATTGTTTTATCCAATAACCATGATCTCTATGAAAGCTTATATACTCGCCCTAATTCTTCCTTTATTTTACCTGACCAGTTGCACGGACAACTGCGAGCAGACAAGAACGTATCGAAAATATACACCGATCCAGCTCGCCCTTTCCGATCTACGTCAGCCAATTTCTTCTGGGTCGCCCCAAACGCTTGTCAATCCGGGAAAGCTGTATGTAAAAGACCAGTATGTATTTATCGTAGAAGTCAAGAAAGGCATTCACGTTTTTGACAACAGCAATCCATCCAATCCAAGGGCCATTTCGTTTCTTCCCATTCCGGGCAATGTCGATATAGCCGTGCGTGATAATATTCTCTACGCCGATAGCTACATCGATCTGGTAGCGCTGGACATTAGTAATCCAACGGCTATTAAAGAAGTGAGCCGGGCCGAAACGGGCTTTGTATATGGCATGGTAGGGCGAACTTCCTGGTCATACGACAAGCAAACCATGAAAATCTATGATCAGCGAGAAGACATTGCGACAGAAACGGTTAAAACCGATTGCGAAGGCACGTTTAATGTACTCCCCTATTTGGTACCCATTGCGTGGTTTGGTCGGTACTATGAAACCTTCGCCTTTGCCGATGTGGCTTATAACTCAATGAAATCACCCACTGCGCCAACAACCGGAACAGGTGGATCAATGGCGCGTTTTGCCATCATGAATAACCAGCTCTATGTAGTTAATAGCTCGTCTTTACAATTGTTCGATATCTCTCAGCCAGCGACACCAGTAAAAGGCAAAACAGTTTCCCTAGGTTGGAGCGTCGAAACGATTTTCCCGTACCGTAACAATCTGTTTATTGGCACCACCACAGGCATGTACATCTACGATGCTACCAGCCCAGCCGAACCAAAGCAGCTTTCGGTCTTTTCGCACGTTCGTTCCTGCGATCCAGTTGTGGTCCACGAAAACTACGCCTATGTGACACTGCGAGGCACCAGTACATGTGGCGTAGCGGGTACCCAGGATGTACTTGATGTTATTGATATTACCAATCTGACATCACCTCGCGTAGTCAAAACCTATCCTCTCGACACTCCTTACGGACTCGGCATCGATTATCCAACATTGTTTGTGTGTCAGGGTAATAAAGGATTGAGCGTTTTTGATGCTTCGAATCCGCTTGATCTAAAAGCTCAGCAAACGTTCGCCAATGTGAACGCGTTTGATGTTATTCCGCTCTCGAAAACCCTGCTGACAATCGGTAAAGATGGCTTGTACCAGTATGATTATTCCAATCCTACGGCGCTACGATTACTCAGTAAAATTGACGCCAGTCCTGCAAACTAATCTCTCCTGCACCATGAAAACATTTACGTATCTAGTTGTGCTTTTTAGCCTATCTAGTAACCTTGTACAGGCTCAGAAAGAGCCAGATAAGGCCAGTCGTTGGCGAACAACTGTTGAGATGGGGATTCAGGCAGGGCGAGTACGTCCAGATCCATCCGACGCTTACAACTATTATGGCAATTATATCTATTTGCCGAACTACTATAACTATTCTTCGATTCGGCCTGCTGGTAACCGAATCGGCTTAACAATTCATACGTTTGTAGGTTATACACTGCGACCACAACTTATAACTGGGCTCGCTTTGGGTGTTGATTACTATAATAACTCCGCTTTTATACCACTGGCAGCGGCCATTCAGGGCGATATTTTTGGTCATACCAAACGCCTGACAACTTTTTACACACTTGAAAGCGGTTATGCCATTGCAGGTCCAAACCCACACGATAGTGAACTAAAAGGTGGCTGGTTGTGGAGTCCAGGAGTAGGGCTTCGGATTAACAAAGGAAACGGAACCGGATTTTTGATTAGTGCAGGCTACAAACATCAGGAAGCCAGACAAGTAGCTTCAGTGGATGGTGTTCAGGTTCTGTCACAAATAGAAGATCGCTCCTATAACCGATTGTTTTTCAGGATGGGATTTAGTTTTTAATTGAAATCAACTTACAACGACAATACATGAAAACTTCACTGCTGAATACGCTTCCAGAAGCCTTGTTAAGTATGATGAGATCTATCTTTTTCGGACCGCATCGGTCCCATTCAAGAAATTATTGTCTTGTACCTGTAACCAAAGCATAGGTATCACCGTCTCAACGTTGCTGTTGGGTTAAGAGACTAGTGACCGCACACTAAAAAGTAAGTAGAAGTGGCTCATCTAACCCCTAAATTGGCCCAGATTTAAACTAAATCATATCCACCCTATACAACCTTACGGGTGCGAAACAATTGTTATGAAAAAGATCACAGTAGCAGTCATTGGTGGTACACTCTTCATCGCCGGATATTATCAGGCGCGCAAGCAAACTGAATATATGACGTCGAAACCAATGGTAAATCCAACATCTCTGGCTAAACCAATGACACTTCCGCTTAAAACGCAGTCAACATTTGCTTTTCGCTTAGATCGCTCTCTTGTAAGCAGCAATTAATTTCTGCTTTTAGTTAATACAAAAAATCCCCGCTGAGTGCTCAGCGGGGATTTTTTGTATATTAAGTACGCTTATCACTAAGCCATTGCAAACTTGCTCTGGTTGCGTTTGCGTTCGTTTTCGTCCAGATAGATTTTACGAATCCGCATCGACTTCGGTGTTACTTCCAGATATTCATCTTTCTGGATGTACTCCATGTTCTCTTCGAGTGAGAACGAGATTTTCGGAGCAATTTTTACGTTGTTATCCGAACCTGAGGCCCGCATGTTCGTCAATTGCTTCGCTGTTATCACGTTAACAACGATGTCGTTCTGACGGTTGTGCTCGCCAATTACCTGACCCGTGTAAATTTCATCACCCGGTTCGATAAAGAACGATCCCCGATCCTGAAGTTTATCGATCGAATAAGCCGTGGCTGCACCACTCGTCATCGAGATCAGCGAACCGTTGATCCGCTCTGGAATTGCTCCTTTGTACTCCTGATATTCTTTAAAACGGTGGCTCATAACAGCTTCTCCGAAAGTAGCCGTCAGAACGTTCGACCGAAGACCGATCAGACCACGTGATGGAATATCAAATTCAAGGTGTTGCAGATCGCCTTTTGGTTCCATAATCAGCAGCTCGCCCTTACGCTGTGTTGCTAATTCGATAACCTTACCAGCCGTTTCTTCGGGTACATCTACAACGAGGGTTTCGATAGGCTCTAACTTACGGCCATTCTCGTCCTCTTTGTACAATACCTGTGGCTGACCAACCTGCAATTCGTAACCTTCCCGACGCATCGTTTCAATCAGAACCGACAAGTGAAGAATACCCCGACCATAAACAAGGAAACGGTCTTCGCTATCCGTATTTTCAACGCGCAGAGCGAGGTTTTTCTCAATTTCTTTGTAAAGCCGCTCACGTAGGTGACGCGATGTCACGAACTTACCTTCTTTTCCGAAGAATGGCGAGTTGTTAATCGTGAACAACATGTTCATGGTTGGCTCATCTACCGAAATCCGGGTGATCGCTTCAGGATTGTCATAATCCGTCAGTGTATCCCCAATTTCGAAGTCTTCCAGACCTGTTACGGCACAAATATCACCACAGGCAACTTCGGATACTTTAACTTTACCAAGTCCTTCAAATGATTGAAGTTCTTTGATTTTTACCCGTTTTACGCTACCATCCGACTTTACAAGGCCCATGTTAGCGCCTTCTTTCAGTGTACCCCGATGTACACGCCCGATAGCAATCCGACCTACGAAAGCTGAATAATCGAGTGATGTAACCTGCATTTGTGGCAAGCCTTCATTTATTGGGGCAGCCGGAATATGCTCAACAATCGTGTCAAGAAGATAGGTAATGTTGTCGGTTGGTGTTTTCCAATCCGGTCCCATCCAACCTTGTTTCGACGAACCATAGACAGTTGGGAAATCCAACTGATCTTCGGTAGCACCCAGGTTGAACATCAGGTCGAAAACCTGTTCGTGTACTTCATCAGGACGACAGTTTTCTTTGTCGACTTTGTTTACAATCACGATAGGCTTCAGGCCCAGTTGCAGCGCTTTGCTCAACACGAAACGTGTTTGTGGCATAGCTCCTTCAAAAGCATCGACCAATAGACAAACGCCATCGGCCATTTTCAGTACTCGCTCAACCTCACCACCGAAATCACTGTGGCCTGGTGTATCAATGATGTTGATTTTAACATCTTTGTAACGTACCGATACGTTTTTCGATACGATGGTAATGCCCCGCTCACGCTCCAGGTCATTGTTGTCCAAAATCAGATCGCCGAACTCCTGATTATCCCGAAAGAGTTTTGACGCGTGAATAATTTTGTCAACCAGAGTCGTTTTGCCGTGGTCAACGTGGGCGATGATTGCTATATTGCGAATTGATTGCATACAGTTTCTGAACCGGATTTAGCTGATTATATTGATTACCCGGATTTTGAAAAATCGCTGAAAACGGACCGTACTACATCATACTAATTAGCATAATCGAACGAATCCCAGTTCAGGCAATTTTTCTGCAAAGGTAAGAAAAAATATGCTGAAACACAGATTTTTACAACTAATAAAACGAAAAAAGGCCCATCTAAGGGCCTGACTCTTATATAAATACAATTTCTTACTGGTAGCTTAATGATTTGGGCAGCCACAAGGATTTTTCTTTCGAAAAAGGCCCGTATTAAACAAGCCACCACGCCGGGGTTTGTAGCCTTTTCGCTTACGGCCAATAGCCGAAACCTCCGTATTAGTAGTACTAGAAGATGCCAGGGTTTGGACGGGCACATCAATCAGCATCAGCGATGCGACTATCATCAGAAATACTTTCGTCTTTTTCATTGTTGAACCCGGTTTTATCTAGTTAACGGCAAAATTAACTACTTTCGTCAACCTGCCAGCTATATTTATTTAATGACTAACAATCCTGATTTTCTGATCGTTTACGGCACACTTCGCCCTCCTTTCGATAATTCTTTTGCCCAATACCTGCGACAGCGGGGTCGTAATGTTGGCGAAGGCATATTTAAGGGAAAAGCTTTCGATATGGGAAGCTATCCTGGAGCTATTCATGATGAGAGTAGCAACACCTATGTACACGGCACTGTTTTTAATATTAGCAATCAGAAATCCGCGATTCTGACCTATCTTGACTATTACGAAGGCGTGGGAGAGGATTTTGAACAACCTACCGAATTTATCCGGGCTATTGTACCTGTATCGTTCAATGATACCTTAACTGATTGCTGGATTTATCTATACAATCTCTCAACAGACGATAAGCCACTGATTGAATCCGGCGATTACTCGAAATTGATCGGGAACCCTTATCAATCACCTGCTTAATCACGATCTTTAGAGAACATAAAAAAGCATCGACCTCCCAGATCGATGCTTTTTTATGTCTTTCTATTTCAATTCCTTAACGGGGACCTCGTGAACGACCACCACCCCCAAAACCACCTCCGCCACCATAGCCACGACGGGCGTTAGGGCTACCTCCTCCATAATAACGAGGGGCAGGAGAATAATAACGGGGCGCAGGACGAACTACTACGGGTGGTCTATAATAACCATAAGGGCGTGCGTAACCATATCCATAGCCATACGGGTTATAGCCGTATCCATAATAGGGGCGAGGGCCATAACCCACGCCAGTACTTACATAAGCCGGTCCACAGCTAGTCATCAGGACAACTAGCAAACCAGCCGTTAGCAAGGGCAAGAGTTTTATCGTTTTCATGATTTTCGTTTAAATTAACTTGTTGAACCATTTAACTTCTGATTGGATTAACCGAACCTGCTAGGGCTGGCTAATCCAACCAGTTACTTTAACTCAGTTTACTTACCAGCGGTGACCACCGTGACCATAGCCACGACCACCAAAACCTCCTCTGTAACCACCACGACCACCGTAGCCATAGCCATAATTTGCGTATGGACGAATAACCACAGGAGGGCCAACTACTACTGGAGGAGGAGCAATAACCACTCTAGGTGGCACTACTACAACCTGTGGCTGAACCGGATAGGGTTGTCCATATTGGTTATAGCCATAATTTCCATTCGGATAAGCCTGACCGTAGCCATTTGGATAGCCTTGGCCATAGCCATTGTTATATCCATTTGGATACCCCTGGTTGGGGTAGTTTTGGCCATATCCATTGGGATAAGCTGGTGAGCAATTACTCCCGTTTGGGTAACTCTGACCGTAGCCGTTACCAGGTCCATATTGTCCGAAACTAACAGTTGCCACTCCTAACAGAAGGCCAGCTATCACTCCACTCCATTTTATCGTTTTCATCGCCTTGGTGAGTTTTTGCTCGATTTGTAGGTTAGACTGAACAAAGGCTCCCGCGTTTAATGGAAACTAGAAGAAAGCGGTTAAAGTTTAATTAAAAGCCTGACCATGAGAACACAGTCAGGCTTTAACCCAAGAATTACAGGCTAATTAAGCCTTCAATTTATCTTTCAAATAAGCCAGTGCCAGTTTGTACGCATCAGCGGCTGCTTCTTTGTTGTAAACCGGATTGCTGGGGTTAGCGAAACCATGACCAGCGTCGTACATTTTTACGGTTACTTTCTCCCCAGCTTTGGCCATATTCTCTTCAAATGCCTTCACCGATTCGGGAGTGATGCCTTTATCCTGGCTACCAAAGAAACCTAATACATCGGTATCCAATGTTTTCAGTTTTTCAACATCCTGCTCTGGGCGACCATAATACATAATACAGCCTTTTGCCTGTTTGCCTTCCAGCATGGCTGATTGCAGCGATAGCATACCTCCAAAGCACCAGCCAACACTAGCAAATTCAGCTTTAGAACCTGCATAAGCAATGGCCCCTTTCTGGATGCTGGTGAGCCGTTCCTTATTAGCTCCCTGCATTAATTTACCCGCTTCAGCCGGTTCGGTAGCTACTTTGCCGTCATACATGTCCACCGCCAACACATTAACGTCTTTGAGATCGTTATAGAACGTTTCAGACTGTTGCTTGATATTGTCGTTCAGGCCCCACCATTCCTGGTAAACCAGCAACCATTTGTTCGATGGCTTTTTCGCTTTCAACAGAAATCCATTGGCCGATTGTCCATCGGGCGTTGAGAATTTAATCATTTCGCCAGCACCTGTGTAGGTGAAGGGCAGAGGAGCTTCATGCAAACGCTGGAAAGCAGGATCGGCAGCCATCGCCGACATATCATTACCAACGCCGTCGGTAGCGGGAGCATGACACAGGGGAATTGCTGTTTCTTCTGGCTCAGTTGATTTCGGAGTCAAATACGAAAACAGGGACATAAAAAACGACAATCCAGTAATGAATACAATTTTCATAGGTCTTGTATTGGTTATTAGTTGATAGGGGTAACTGACTGACTAAGGAATTTGATTAATAACTTAAGCTTTTACTAATTCAAAAATCGTAATCTCGGGCAAAATACCGACCCGACCAGGGTAGCCGATGTAGCCATACCCCCGATTTACATAGAGTCGTTGATCACCTTCCTGATACAATCCAGCCCATTGTTTGTAGAAATACTGCGCCGGACTCCATTTGACGTCGCCAACTTCTACGCCAAATTGCGCACCATGCGTGTGGCCACTGAATTGCACGTCAATGTCTTTATACTTCTTATTGACTTCTGCATCCCAGTGCGTAGGGTCGTGAGAGAGAAGAAGCTTGACCGGATACTCTTCGGTGCCCTTGTAGGCTTTGGCGAGGTCACCGGCCCGTAAGGCTGCTGGTCCAAAGCCCAGATTCTGAACGCCAATGAGCGCAATTTTATCACCGCCCTGCTCCAGAATTTTGTTCTCGTCCATCATAATATTCCAGCCCATTTGCTTGTGAGCAGCTACGACGTTCATCACGTTTTGTCGCTCGGCCTGCGGGCTTGACCACTGTACGTATTTACCGTAGTCATGGTTGCCTAAGGTTGAATAAACACCCAGTGGAGCTTTTACTTTATCGAACACGTCGATATAACTGTTAACCTCTTCGGCATGGCTGTTGACCAGATCGCCCGTAAAAAAGACCATATCGGGCTTCTGACCGAGCAGCATTTCAACACCACCTTTTACGGCGGTTTTATTGAAAAAACTACCCGAGTGAATATCCGAAATCTGGGCGATGGTCATGCCATGAAAGCCCGACGGCAGATTTTTGAGCGGGAGTTTTATTCGCCGGATTCGATAGTCGTGTGCTCCAGAAAGTATACCCCAGGTAAAACCAACCAGCGGCACTGTGCCAACGACCAAAGCTGTTTTCATCAGAAAATCCGAGCGCGTAATGGTATCCGTTTGTGGTATTGTTTGTCGAGTTGAGTCCTCAACCGCTTCACGCACTTCGGGCTTGTAGAACAGAGAAACAATCCAGCGAAAGAAGCGGCCGATGTCGTCAATCAGGATGATTAGGACGGCAAAAATCTTTGAGAAATAGGGGATGGCAATGGCCGCCCACAAAAACGTACGGGTATTGCGGCTAATAGAGTCCGGTGGCAACAATTGCATAATGACGTACAACAACAACGACACCGCTGTAAAACCCCAAAAGGCAATGGCAATAATTCGTTGTGTGCTTTCTGAAGCCGACCGGCTTAGCGTTTTAACAGCCTGAAAGACATACCAGTCGATCAGTAGCAGAATGGCAGGGAGAATGAAAAATAAGGCGGTACGGTTCATGAATTAGTAAATGAAGGACATAGTTGCCTAACGGAATGAGCATCCGTAAAGTTTGATGATGAGCCACGTGATTTTCCTATTTACTCTTCACAAACTCAATCATATACTCCGACATATACTCGCTCTTTTTGGGTTGGATATTCTTAACAAACAATCTGGCCCGTTGACCCAGCCGCAGACACGTATATTTATTCGAAATATCGTCCGGCGTATTCATAGGCTGAAGCGATGGATACCAAAGAAAGTAGCCAGGTTTATCGAGTAGTAAGGCTGGCTTTGTCCATGCCTGCGATTGTATGGCTTCGCCCAAATCCTTATTGGTGTTAAACGAAATGTGAATGCTGCTACCCGCCCAGGATGGCCCCGTTGCCTTACCCATGAGCATGACCCAACAATTCAGGTACGTATTCCAGCTAACCGATGGCCCCCAGTGAAAACTACTTGTTGGTGATGAAGCGGCCCCACCACCCGACTCAGGCGGAATCTGCAAAGATTTAATGGGGGCTCCCACACCATTATACGGTGCATTGAAACCCTTTCCGTCCCAACGCCGAGCCTTGCCAACCGGATTGTCGAGGTCAGTTAGTGAGATGCGGGCTACGCTAATACACTGACCACTCCATTCTTTTTGTGGGTTATAGTCCTTTTCATTGTATTGACCGGGATAGCCGTATTCGCCATAAAACAGGTATAGATAGCCTCCATTGGCTACTGCCGAAGGATCGCCCACGCCCCCGGCAAATGTTTTTGAGGTATTATGGGGCTTTAGAATCATGCGGGCTTGTAGATCTTCAATGAAAATGCCCTTGTTTTCCCAGACTTTACCGCCATTCACCGACTTCATAATGCCAATTCGGCAGACTGCTGCGGGCGATGTTGGACCCGTTATTCCCTGCGGCCATTTCTCATTTTTATACCCTTCACCCGTACTCGCGTTGTAGGGGAGGGTGGCCGGATAGTTTTCGTTATGATAAACCGCATACAGCGTCTTACCCGATTTATCGGTAGAGTCCTGATACACAGTCTCGAACCAAACGGCTCCATGTAAACCAGTTACGTTAACGGGTGCATTTTTAGGCATACTTGGCTCCCTAAAATCACTTGCCTTGCTGGCAAAAGCCTCTTCGGCATGACGCCCATCGGCGTACTTAAGATCGCGTGCGTTACCCCACAGTGGATCTTCGCCATACTTGCCCGGAAAAATCCGGAACGTATCACCCACCCAGGCCTCAGCCATGTTACAATCAACAAATGAGTTGAATAAGACTTTTTTAGCCGGAATTAGCTTGTAGTTGGGTGTGTTATCCTGGGTTTCTTTATTACCCGAACAGGCAGCAACGACTGAACAGGTTAAGGCCCCTAGCATCAGTCTGGTTACGATAGGTTTTATTGGCTTCATAGTAGTCGCTAAAGCCATACTTTCTTCAACCTTACTTTAGTATCAAAACGTTAACAACGCTATCCGTTAAAGCAGGAAATATATTTTTCGTATATCATTCTTTACTACCTAGGTTTACAACACAAAACATAGCACCTATCATGCCTGCATATACTGCTAAAAAAATCACCGATTCCATACAACTAGATGGAGACGTAACGAAACCCATTTGGCAAAATGCTTCCTGGAGTGATCGGTTCGTGGATATGGCCACAGGCGGACCGGGCCTTTATGATACTAAAGCGGCTATCCTCTGGAATAACACGCATTTATACGTTGCTTTCCGAGCCGAGGAGCCTTTTGTAGAAGCTCACTTAACCGAGCGCGATTCCATTATTTTCCTCGAAAATGACCTCGAATTATTCATCGATGGGGGAGACTGTTATTACGAACTGGAAGTAAATGCTCGAAATACGCTTTATGAAGTGTTTTTCATCTGGAAAGACGCCTATCAGCGAGGAGGTCGATTCGATGTACCACAATTTGATGTGCATCACCCACAGGCGATGACATTTGGTGGCGATTCTGATCGGAGTGGGGCTTCATTCTGGTACGGCACGCATCCTCGTGGCCTACGTTGGGCCTTTTTGAATTATGATATGCCGGGTCTTGAAACCGCTGTTCAGATTGATGGCACGCTCAATGACAACAGCGATATTGATAGTGGATGGAGTCTGGAAATCGCGATTCCGTGGAGTAGTTTGACCTGGTTGGCCAACGCGCGTAGTATCCCTCCTCAACCGGGCGACGAATGGCGTATGTTTCTGGGACGATTCCAGAAACTACTGGTTTCAGGTGCTGAAGTTCAACCACATCCGGCTATGGTGATGAACCCGCACGGTGTTTACGACACGCATATGCCCGAGCGTTGGAGCCAGGTTGTGTTTGAGTAAACGAATACTTTGATCTTGTAGAGATTGTACGTTTATCAGCCGATAATCTGGTCGCCAATGTTCCAAAACAACGTTTATCATAAAAAATTCATATACTAACTATCCCTTAAATATACTTATTATTAAAAACTAGATTATTAATTTGTCACCTGTTACTTATATTAGATTATACAGTCTGAAGGGCATTTTGTAAGAAATATGTTACAAATGTACCATCATGATTATCAGTAGAATATCGAGTGGATTAGGAAATCAGCTTTTTCAGTACGCTGTGGGGAGAAATCTGGCATTGACTAAGAAAACAGCTTTGTATATCGACCTGAGTTATTATCGTTGTGAGTACTCGGATGATACCCCCCGTAAGTTTAAGTTAGATTTCTTTTCGGTTTCGTATAATAACCTCCAGAAGTCACCGCTGGAATATCTGTCAAAGGCTACTAGGCTACTACCCAACCGAAGTTGGCGGCCTTTTGTCGCGTATTTAAAAGAGAAGTATTTTCATTTTGACCCTCAGGTTTTGACTGAAGATGTGGGTTGTCTTATACTCCAGGGATTCTGGCAGTCGGAAGCGTATTTTAGACAACATGCCGATACCATTCGGCGTGAATTGCAATTGAGCCGAATCCCAAGTATCGAATTCGAAGCGTACCACCAGCAAATTCAGGACTCTCCACTACCTGTGTCCATCCACGTTCGGCGGGGCGACTATGTAAGCCATCCTGATTTCAGCAAAAGGTTTGGGTTTGTTGGTCTCGACTATTACCAAAGAGCTGTCGATATACTTACAAAGCAGCATAAGAATCCTCAGTTCTTTGTTTTTAGTGACGAGTTAGCCTGGGCGAAGCAAAATCTGACGTTACCTGAACATACCGTTTTTGTACAAAATACAGGACCTACGGCCGATGTCGCCGACCTTGTTTTGATGAGCCGTTGTCACCATCATATCATTGCTAACAGCTCCTTTAGCTGGTGGAGCGCCTGGCTCAATCACAATCCTGATAAACTGATCATTTATCCTAAAAACTGGTTTAGAAATCAACCTGACTGGAATACGAAAGACTTGCATCCTTCGGGCTGGCTACCCTGTTGACTGAGTAGGCAAACTAATTAACCATATTCTATGCTACAATTCTTCACAGATCATCAGTATATCAGCATATTATTGGCTATCCTTAGTGTTACTCTTAGCCTATTTGCCGCACTTATTAGGAATCGGAGAGTGAATAAAATCTTAACTCGAAAGGCGGATACTATAAAGAAAAAAGAAAGACCCAAAGTATCTTAGTTTACAATTAGCCAGGTAATTCTTCGGAAAAGTGAAGTAATTTATCCGTCAGCAAGGATTACCGGTTATCCAAGTTCATAGTAATAGCAAGTCGGGTAAAACTGAAACGTGCCGATGATTCGCGAATCATCGGCACGTTTCAGTTTTACACAAAATTCTTATGCTAATTCTTCTTCCAACTCCTCCTTAGGCTCCAGAGCAGGGTCTTTTTTACCGAACCACTTCATCCGGATACGCTCGTTGATCCAGTACATACAAGGAACAATAACGAGTGTCAGAATGGTGGAGAACGTCAGACCGAAGATGATTGTCCAGGCCAGAATGTTCCAGAATACGGAGCTATCACCACCGACGATGATGTGCGGATCGAAATCGCGGAACAGACCAACGAAGTCAACAGTGATACCTAACGCTAATGGAATCAGACCGAGTACAGCCGCCGATGCTGTCAGCAATACCGGTGTTAGACGAATACCGCCCGCTTCAATGATAGCTTTGCGCAGGGGAACACCTCGACCGCGTAGCTCCTCAATGAATTCGATAAGAAGAATCCCGTTTTTCACCACGATACCGGCCAGGGAAATAATACCAACCCCCGACATGATAACTGAGAAATCTTTGTGAAAAACGACGAAACCAAGTAGTACACCAATCAGTGAGAACAGGATGGTAACGAAAATAATCAGCGGTTTTACAACTGAGTTAAATTGCGTAGCCATAATCAGGTAGATCAACAGCATGGCAATACCAAAGGCAGAAACCAGGAAGTTCATTGATTCCTGTTGGTCTTCCTGCTCACCACCCATCTTGACCTTGTAGCCATTCGGAACGTCCATATCATCGATAACTGACTGAATTTGAGCTACGATTTCGTTGGCATTATAGCCTGGCACTACATCAGAACTTAGTGTTACCAGACGTTCCTGATTTTTCCGGTTGATCTGGCTGAACGTCGTCGAGTAGCTAATATTCGCTACCGATGTAATAGGCACCTGGCGTAGTTGCCCACCCATTACCATGTCGCGATACACCACGTTCAGGCTCAGGAGTTTGTCAATCTGGCTACGATCATCCTGTTGCAGACGAACCATGATCGGATATTCGTCTTTGGCATCACGGAATTTCGAAACTTCCAGACCAAACAAAGCTGTCCGGATCGCCAAGGCAACCTGACCCGACGAAATCCCTTCACGTTCTGCTTTGTCTCGGTCGATGTCGATTACGATTTCAGGCTTGTTGGTGATCAGGTCAGATTTTAACTGGTCAATTCCTTTGATACCAGCCTGAGAGATCTTCTGCCGAACCTGTTTCTCCAGTTTCTTGAGTTCATCAAATTCTTCACCCGCAATCTCAATCGCAATTGGCTTACCAGTTGGTGGACCATTGGATTCGCGTTCTACTGAAATTTCGCTACCCGGCAAACCTGTTACCGCCGACCGAACTTTACTCAACAGCGAGTCGGTCGAAATGCCGTGCCGTTCTTCATTTGGTTTAAAGGCAACCGTCACCTTCGATTTCTGTGGCGTCGCCGAGCGGTCCGGGTTCATCGGATCACCAGCATTTTTACCAACGTTTGAGATCACCGAGTTGACAATATCCGTCGCCTTGTTGTCATCCAAAACCTTAAATACACGCTTCTCAATTACTCGCGTAACGGAATCAGTTACGCGGGCATCGGTACCAACGGGCATTACGTTGTACACGTAAATGTAATCGGGTTCACCGCTTGGAAAGAAGAGCACTTTAGGCTTGGCAATACCAACGATAACGAAGGTCAGAATCAACACGCCAAAGGCTCCTACAATAGCCCAGGCCGGGCGCCATCCAGTTAAAATCCAGGAAATCAATTTACGATAGCCGTTTTTAAGCGCGGGCAATATACTTTCCTGGAAAGGCACAATCAGTCTTGGCGTCAGCACGTAGTGATTAAACACATACAGGATGATGAACAAGACAAACAGGTTACCAATGCCTCTGTCAATAACATAACCAACACCCGCTAAAACGGTCATGATAATCAACGGACGTCTGATTTCAGCAAATGTCTGTTTATCCTCGTGATTGTCATCTTCATGCCGTTTCATGAACGTAACCGCAAAAACCGGGTTGATCACGTAGGCCACAAACAACGAAGCAAACAGCGTCAAAATCAGCGTTAGGGGCAGAAACTTCATAAATTCACCCACAATACCCGGCCAGAATAAAAGTGGGAAGAAAGGCGCGATGGTCGTCAGCGTTCCCGACAGTACCGGCACGAATACTTCACCCGCAGCCGCTTTCACAGCTTGTTTGATATCCCAGTTTTTGTTCTCGTTGAAGAGTCGGTGGGAGTTCTCAATTACCACAATAGCATCATCAACCACCAGTCCTAAACCGAGCAGGAAAGCAAACAGTACCATCGTGTTCAGGGTAAACGAAGCACCAACCATTGGCCCCAGAACAGGCATCAATACGAAGGCCACCAGCGCCGATAACGGAACAGACAAGCCAACAAAAATAGCATCGCGAACACCCATGAAGAACATAAGTACCAATACCACGAAGATGAAACCCAGAACAACCGTGTTGATCAGGTCATTCACGTTTTCGCGGGTACGTTCCGATTGGTCGGCGGTGATTTTCACATCTAAACCTTCCGGGAAACGCGATTCTTTGTATTCTTCAATGGTCTTTTCAATCCGGTCGGCAGCCGAGATAAGGTTTGCACCGGCTCGTTTGATCACGTTCAGCGTTACAACCGACTTATTATTCAAGCGGGCAAAATCCTGCTGTTCTTCGAAGTTATCCCGTACTTGAGCAATGTCGCCAAGGCGAACCGTAGCGCCAGTTGCCGTACGAATCTGTAGATTCTCAAGCTGCGTAACGTCGGTAAATTCGCCTTTTACACGAACCGTCCGACGAACACCATCAATTGGTAATTCACCACCCGATACGTTGATGTTTTCGCCCTGAATCGCTTGCTGAATATCGGAGAAAGCCAAACCCGCCGACTGCATTCTTGGCAAGTTGACATTGATCTGAATTTCGCGTTCCAGCGCTCCAACGATATCTACCCGACGAATTTCGGGCATCCCTTCAATCACATCCTGTAAATCTTCGGCATATTCTTTCAATTGCTTCAGCGAGAAACTACCAGCCATGTTGATGTTCATGATCGCCATTTCGGAGAAATCGACATCCTGCGCGGTTGGGCCTGAATCCAGCTTTTGCGGCAAATCAGGCTTCGCTTTATCGATGGCATCGCGAACTCGTTGTAGAGCTTCAGCTGATTCTACGTCGGGGTTAAACTCAACCAGAATAACCGACACGTCCTGCAACGCATTCGATTTAATGCGCTTAACACCCGAAATCGACTTTAACTGTTTCTCGATCTGCTTGTTAATCGTGTTCTCAATATCAGCCGGGGCCGTACCAACATATACCGTGTTGATATACACCTGCGGTACCTTGATATCAGGGAACTGCTCTTTAGGCAGGTTATTATACACGAACAGCCCGCCAAGCGTAATCAGGAAGGTGAATATGTAAATCGCCGTCCGGTTCTCAACGCACCAGTTGGTAAAGCCGAGGGTTTTATACTGTTCAAATTTCATAAAAGTTGTTGGTTGGTTGTAGAGACCGGTCCGCCGGTGCGGCAATCCCTTGCGTCTTATTAAGCCATTACATCTTATTCCCAGTTGGTATTGCTGACGCGAATGAGACGCAAAGGATTGCCGCACCGGCGGACCGGTCTCTACTAATAATTAATTTGTTGTCCGTCAACTAAATCCTGATAACCAGCCGTAACGATCTGATCGCCCGCCTGTAACCCTTGCGTTATGGCAATTTGACCACCGTACGATTGGCCCGTTTTTACGGTCTTCGCTTTGGCTATCTTTTTACCTCCTTCATTCACGGCCACATACACAAGCTGACCATTCTCCGTACTCTGAATCAGGTTTTGATTAATCACAATGGCGTTCCCTTGGGTAGCATCGTTGATTTTGATACGAGCCAGCATATTGGGTTTCAGCGCATTATCGGAGGGTAGGGGTGCCTCAATCGTAAATGTCCGAGTTGCAGGATCTACCATCGTAGCCACAAATGATATGCGCGAGTTCAGGGTTTTATTCAGATCAGGAAACTCAACCAGTACAGGATCACCCTTCCGAACACTCCCCGAATACGAGTCAGCTACTTTAGCCACTACTTTCAGTTGCGACAGATTTACCACCCGAACCAATCCCATGCCCGGAGCGGCTGACTGGCCAACTTTGACAATAACCTGATCGACAACACCTGAGATTGGCGCTGTTACAGTCGACTGACCAACTTGCGCATTCAACGTAGCTAACCGGCGTTCGAGCGATTCTTTGTTGTTCTTCGCTTGCAGGTATTGAATTTCAGTGCCTATTTGTTGTTTCCACAAAGCAGCCTGTTTTTCATAGACCGTATTCACAAGCGAAAGCTGCGTTTTCAGTTCGGCCTGCGATTCACGTAAAAGCTCGTCATCTACTTTGGCAATGGCTTGTCCAGCTCGTACCTGATCACCTTCCTTCACGTAAACTGCCGTAACAACGCCACCCGATTTCGGCGAAACCAGTACGTTATTTTTGGCATCAATCGATCCCTGCAACTCTACAAAGTGCTTGAATGTAGATGCTGCCAGCGGAGACACTGTTACATCTTTCACTCGGGTTTCTTCAGCCTTTTTCGGATCGAGTTTAGCAACCTCAGCTTCCAGGGTTTTGATTTTCGTCGTTAATTCCGTCTGCTGCGATTTCAGTTGCGCGAGTTCCTCGCGTTTACCTTGCAGATCATTCGACTTTTTTTCCTGTGAGCAGGCAGCTAATAAACTCACAAGAACAAGGGCGTAATATGGTTTCATACGTTTTCTGGTGAATGGATAATGAATAATGTAAAATGAATAATCTTCAACAAACAGTCTAAGATTCACTATACCATCCTTCATTATCAATTATTCATTTTACATTATTCATTAAAAAATTACTGGCCCGTGTAAAGCTTTCCGTTTGCTTTATCGGCATCGACTTTGGTTTGCAGGAAGTTATACAGCGATGCGAAGTAGTTATTCTGAGCCTGCCGATATGAGTTCTCTGCATCCAATACTTCGATATTTGAGCCAACCCCTTCCTGATATTTGATTTTGGTTACGCGGGCAACTTCCTGTGCCAGATCAACATTCCGTTTTTGAGTGCGTAATGTTTGCAGGCTATTTCCCAGCGTAATGGTCGATTGGCGAATTTGCAGATCGATCGAATTTTTCAGCAACTGACTGTTATTCTGAGCTTTCTGCAACGTAAACCGTTTCTGTTGCGCCTGGTATTTCTTCTGAAAACCATCGAAAACCGGAACGGATAAATTGATTCCTATTATAGACGAATTAAACCAGGGCGAGCCAATCAATTCACTAAATTTATTTCGTCCCGTGTTATAGCCATAATTGGCGAAAGCGGTAAGTCGTGGATAGTACTGCTTGGCAATACTTTGAACATCCAGATCAGCCAGATCAATCTGCGACTGTAAGGTCGAGAATTCAATTCGCTGAGTATAATCAAACTCAGCGGCAGCCTGCATATTCGTCCGTTCAACCGCATCAAGGTCGATGTCCTGAATCTGTTCAGTCAGCGTAATATTGTCGTTTATCCCCAGACCCATCTGAAACTTGAGTAGGTAATAACTCAACTCAACCAGGTTCTTAACATTCTGACGTTCTGCTTTCAGGTTGTTAACCTGCACTTCGAGACGGCTCACATCAATCTTTTCGGCAAATCCCTGTTTGTTCAGCGCTTGCGTATTGTGATACAGCGTATCCACGCGAGCAATGTTCAGATCAAGCAATTTGATCTGCTGTTCATTCACCAATACACCATAATAGGCCTTGGCAACCTGCTCTGCCACCGTAATTTTGGAGGCCTTCACATTTTTCTGAGCTAATTGCCGATAGGTATCGGCTGCACGTAATCCCAATCGATACGAAGCATCGAACAAGAGTTGGTTGACCGTCCCCGTCAAATTACTTGAATAGTTTACGCCAAACTGAACGGCAATCGGAGGAGTGTCAGCGGGAGCAGTAGGATCACCGAACTGCGCCGGTAAAAACACGCGCTGAATAATCAGGTTATCACTCAATGCCCCAGCCACACTTACTTGGGGTAATGCTACACCTTTCAATTCCTGAATCCTTGATTCAGAACTTAGGGCATCGAGTCCGGCATTTTTTACATTAATATTATTTTCAACAGCAAACTTGATCGCTTCATTCAGCGAGAATTCCTGTCGGGTTTGGGCCAGCACTGGACCTGAACTACTCAATAATCCGAGTAGCCAGACTAGCACTGTTTTTCTGGTATTACTTAACCTCATGGTTGTATTGATTAACGTACTGATTGTAAATGGTGAATCCTTTTTCGGTTAGCATCCCCCGCACAAAGTGATGCATCAGTTCTGCCTGTACATCGTGCATCGAATATTGATCGGATGGGAATAGATCGTGGTTGAAAGCTAACTCAATTTGTTCGACCCGTAAGCGGGCTAAAATGGTTGGATTTATGTCGGAGCGATATATACCTTGAGAAATACCTTTTTGTATATTTTCAAGAATTGATCGCATTATCTGTCCCTCCTTATATTGCCGGAATAAGGCAAATGCTTGTGGGTAATACCGTTTTATATCGATCAACAGATTAGGGCTAACCTGATCTGTATTCTTTCGTATCATATTCAGGACACCTAGTATTTCTTCAACCGGATTAGAGGTTTCGGTTACCATACAGTCCATTTCTGATTGATCTCTACCCGTTTTATCCTGTATAACCTGGTATAAGATCTGTTCTTTATCGTTAAAATGCTGGTAAATCGTTTTCTTCGAAATACCAAGTTGGTGGGCAATGTCTTCCATTGTTACGGAGCGTACACCATATTTCCAGAACAATCGTTCGGCCTCGGCCAGAATCCTCTCCTTCATCAAATAATAGAACTTTTACATGATGAACTTTGGAAACTCAAATATAGTTCTGAGTTTCCATCTAATTTTTGAGAATATGATGAACGGCCTAAATAGCGGAGTAAAACCACGAAAAAGCCCGACGAATTTGGTGGTTCGTCGGGCTTTTTTTATCCGTAAAATGTACAGTTTGATTTAAGGAGCTGGGTAATTTTTAGCGGCATCATCTAGTACAAGTACCCAATCTTGTCCATAACCAGCCGATGGGGGAGTAAATTTCTGCTGGCCTTTATTTGCTATGGTACTGTTCTCTTTTACTTCTCCGGTACGAGGATTGAGCCAGGCGTTCTTCAGCGTTTGGCCCGAAATCTTGTCCAGATTCACTGTAAATGGCTTTCCAGCCGTGGTGTAAATAAATGCATAATCCTTGCCTCGGGTAGCCTGAATCCGCTCAGCAGGCGCATAATTGTTCTCCACAATCAATGATTGGTCAGGAATCCGGTCGAGCAGTGGCCGAGATTCCATTAATCGACGAACAATCTTCATCTGATTAGCGCCGGGCAGCTCGAGCGCTTCCTGCCAGTAGATATGTGGGCCATTCACAGCAGGGCGATTCGGGCTGTACATCTGCCAGATATCGTGACAGCCGTAGGTATGGCCATGCGCACCGGCAAATAAATCGAGGTACGCATAGATCCGAACGTCATAGGCATTCGATGTACCAAGGTCTTTCACGTTAAAGCAAACCGGGTGATCTTCATAGATCGGTTCGGCATCCATTGTCGGTTTAGCTGGCGTCCGGTTGTAGCTCACTGTAATTTTATCGTAAATCGGCGTATCACGACAGTGACCATTCTGATGCATGTTAAAATCAAGCCACGAATCTTGATGAAACCATTTTGAGGAACCACCATCCTGAACGGAATTGGGCTGCGGATGGAACGTCATTAACGCTTTATCACTGCCGCCAACACCTGCTTCGATGCCCTCGGCCATTGCACGCCAAATGGCAACGTCGTCAGAGCCATCGCGCGGAGTTCGGTCTCCGCCCAATATCCAGATAATGTTCTGCCGGTTTTTGTAGCGATTACCCAGCCACTGGCCATAAGTTCGGGCATTTTTGGGGTTAAATACTTCAGGACCATTTCCCCATGAACTCTTAAATACTTTATCACCCCAGGTTGGCAGAAAGCCTATAACCAGGTTATTCTCAGCCGCTTTATCAATAATATAATCGACGTGTTTAAAATAGGCTTCGTTAGGCGTTGTCGGATCGTTATTGAGGAGAGGCTTATCGCCAAGAGCGTTGGGGACATTTAGACCGTCGAATTCAGCCAATCCAACTGCCTGAATAACAGTGAAGCCTTGTTCAGCTCTTCGCTTAAGGTAGCGATCAGCTTCTTCGCGATTCAGACGATGAAATAATTCCCAGGCCGTATCGCCCATATAAAAGAAAGGAGTTCCGTCCTGATGGACCAGGTAACGATGATTGTCAGACACTTTCAGAGGTCCACTTTTGAAAGCTCCTTGAGCCAGTACATCTAGTACAGTCAGCAACAGGGCGATTATAGGTACGATCTTTCTCATACCTAATTAAGTCGCACTGAGAATCAATCTAATCACGGGTAATCTCAAAAAACCGTACATCAGCCTGCACGTTCGTAAGAAGTTCGCGTGTCCGCTCTGGTCGGGCGTCGGTAATGAAAAGCTGTCCAAAAGCGCCTTCGTCCATTTGCTGAATAAGTTTCCCGATTCGTCTGTCGTCCAGCTTATCGAAAATATCGTCTAAGAGCAATATCGGTTTAATTCCCTTAGCGGCTTGTAATTGGTCAAACTGAGCCAGTTTCAGGCCGATCACAAACGTTTTTTGCTGCCCTTGCGAACCAAATTTTTTGAGCGGAACGGGCGCGGGACCATCCGGCCCAACCTCTCGTTCGCCAATCAGAA
This sequence comes from Spirosoma foliorum, assembly GCF_014117325.1. Lineage (NCBI taxonomy): Bacteria > Pseudomonadati > Bacteroidota > Cytophagia > Cytophagales > Cytophagaceae > Spirosoma > Spirosoma foliorum. Next base: position 7,169,190 of record NZ_CP059732.1, read on the forward strand.
AGGCGTAATCGTCTTTATGAATCCCCATTGTTGTCCGCTGCAAAACCGTATCCCGTCGGCGGAAGTGGCGGAATTCATCGGCAAAATTTGAGTTGCTTACTTCTGATTCGTAGACAATGGTAACGTTTTCACGTCCGTCGCTCAAATACGCGTAGTGCTTCCGGAAATCAGGTAGAAACTCCTCCACAAACTGCTTTCGCCGATCATGGATTTTCTGTCCCAGATCAATTAGGGGCTCATCGTAGGTATCGAGCAGGTCATTGTCTACCTGATTACGCTCGGCAAAAAGTTTGAGTACACTATTACGTTGTTTCAGTACCTGCTGGTACATCAGGTAATTGCGTAGGTATTCGGCATCCAGTTGAGAAAGTACACCATCGAAAAAGTGCCGCCGATCTTCGCTATGTTCCCGAACCAGATCGGTATCATTGGGTGCCATCAGTACTACCGGAAATCGGCCGATGTGATCACTTAACCGATCATATGGTTTTTTATCCGCCATCAGCACCTTTCGCTGACCACGCTGCAAACTGATCGTAATCTGTACCGAACGACTCTGCTCCTGAAAAATCCCATCAATGATGAAATAATCGGCGTCGTGCAGAATGCTTAATGCATCCTGACTCTGAAACGCACTTTTGCTGAGCGCCAGGAAATAAACTGCATCCAGGAGGTTAGTTTTACCACTTCCGTTGGCCCCCACAATTACATTTACCTGCGGCCCAAACACATACCGGCCATCTTCATAGTTTTTAAAATTGGTCAGGCTCAGTTTTTCGAGGTACATAGGTATAGCGTGTAACGCGATAATGCGTAATTTCGCGGCTGTCAACATTGATAGAATAGTTTTTTTTAGAAAAATATCTATTCTATCAATGTTGATATGGCAACAAAGATACGGTCGGTTTGTTAGTAGAAACAGCCCCAGTAACGGTTGCCGCCACTTCGTCAGCCTAACGCTTCGGCGATTGGGTGATAGTCAGTGATTATAGATTTTATCGAACTTCATTCCTCATGGCAAGCGTCAAAGAGAAATCTAAACAAAATGGTAAGGCTCCGGCAGCCGAGAAAACGCAGCATCCGAAAGAGCGGTATATGTACTGGTATGAGTCGATGCAATTACAGCGGAAATTCGAAGAGAAAGCTGGTCAATTGTACGGCCAACAGAAAATCCGGGGCTTTTGCCATCTTTACATAGGTCAGGAAGCTTGTTCGTCAGGCTCATATTCTGCCTTGACCAAAGATGATAAATGGATTACCGCTTACCGTGATCACGGCATTCCACTCGCGTTAGGTTCTGATCCTAAAGCCATTATGGCTGAACTGTTTGGTAAACAAACGGGCTCGTCGAAAGGGAAAGGTGGTTCGATGCACATTTTCGACAAATCAGTAAATTTCGTAGGTGGTCACGGTATCGTTGGCGCTCAAATTCCAATGGGAGCCGGAATTGCTTTCTCTGAGAAATATAACAAGACCGGAAACCTCTGCATCACGTTCATGGGCGATGGAGCCGTTCGTCAGGGTGCTCTGCACGAAGCGTTCAACATGGCGATGCTCTGGAAAATCCCGGTCATTTTCGTTGTTGAAAACAATGGTTATGCCATGGGAACATCGGTAGCCCGTACATCGAACGTTACTGATTTGTATACGCTTGCTGAGGCTTATGATATGCCTTCTGAGCCAGTTGACGCGATGAGTGTCGAAGCGGTTCACGAAGCCGTTAGCCGTGCCGCCGATCGCGCTCGTGCTGGTGAAGGCCCAACTTTCCTTGAGTTCCGTACCTATCGGTATCGCGGTCACTCGATGTCCGATCCTCAGAAATATCGGAAGAAAGAAGAAGTTGAAGAGTACAAAATGCGTGACCCAATCGAGCAGGTTAAAGCGGCTATCCTGGAAAAAGGATATGCTACTGAAGACGATTTAGCTGCTATCGATCAGAAAATAAAAGGTATTGTTGAGGCATCTGTTCAATTCGCAGAAGAGTCGCCATACCCAACTGCCGACGAAGCATTCAAGGATGTGTATGTACAAAAAGACTATCCGTTCCTGATGGAATAGATTTCTTCCATAAAGTATGGTCTTTAATAGACTCATAGTCAAACAAAAAGGTCCGAGGTATTTATCTCGGACCTTTTTGTTTGAACTTTCAGAATTATTTAATTGTATATACATTAAATGTAATGACATTTAAATTTTAAAATTAAACAGTTTCACCCATTAACTTATTTCAATCGTATGGAAACGCTCATTAACGGTCTTCACCACGTTACTACCTTAGCTGGCGATACGCAACGCAACGTTGATTATTATACCGATATCCTCGGACTTCGTTTAGTCAAAAAAACGGTCAATTTCGATGCACCCGATGTGTACCACCTGTACTACGGTAACGAAACAGGTTCACCGGGTACGATTTTAACGTTCTTCCCTTACGGCGGAATACCACGCGGCCGGAAAGGTGTTGGTCAGTTGACTTATACCGCTTTTTCGGCACCAACTTCGTCACTTCGTTTCTGGATGGACAGGTTGCATGAGCGTAACATTCCCTACGCTGGCCCTTACAAACGGTTTTCGGAAACCTATGTTCGATTTGAAGATTTCGATGGTATGGGTATTGAACTTGTTTTCAACGATGATGATCAACGTCCGGGTTGGGACAACGGTCGGATTCCAGCGGAGTTTGCTGTACGCGGTTTTCATACGGTAACGCTGAATGAGATTAACCCAGACAAAACTGTTAAACTCTTAACGGAGGTTATGCAGCATACACTGGTAGGAGAGGAGGAAGGTCGTTTCCGGTTCAAAGCTGGTAATGGTGGTCCTGGTAATTTTGTCGATGTCTTACACTCGCCTAAGGATGTGCATGCGCTGCAAGGGGCTGGTTCTGTACACCACGTCGCCTTTTCGACCGATACTGATGAAACCCAATTGATCATTCAACATCAACTGGCTGAAGCAGGTTATCATGTGACACCCGTTCAGGATCGGAATTATTTCAACAGCATTTATTTCCGCGAACCCGGTGGAATCCTGTTTGAAGTAGCTACCAATCCTCCAGGATTTGCTGTCGATGAGCCTGTTGCTGAATTAGGAACTGCCTTGAAATTGCCTCCGCAGTACGAACCTCGTCGGGCTAAAATCGAAGCGGAATTGCCTGAAATAGTAGTTAAATAAAGGGTTTATGGTATTCGGTTTACGGTAGGTTGTGCGTCAGCACTGTAAACCGAATACCATATATTAACCAACTTATTATGATACACAATCCTAACAATATTCGTACAGCGGGGAAGCCTTTGGAGGCTTCTTCCAAAGTAATGATTATGGTTCATGGCCGGGGTGGATCGGCTAGGGATATATTGTCACTTGCCGAGTACATCGATGATAAAGACTTTGCCTTTATTGCTCCTGAAGCGCAGGGAAACACCTGGTATCCTCATTCTTTTCTACGACCACTTGAAGAAAACGAACCATACTTATCATCGGCGTTAGAAGTTCTGGCAAGTCTGCGGGCCCGTCTGCAATCGGACTTTAATTTCAAACTGCCGCAAATTTATTGGCTTGGTTTCTCCCAGGGCGCTTGTCTCACGTTGGAGTTTGTCGCTCGTAATGCGACTGAGTATGGTGGTGTGTTTGGCTTAAGCGGTGGCTTAATTGGGCCACCTAACCTTGTTCGTTCTTATGAAGGTTCATTGACCAATACACCTATTTTTTTAGGCTGTAGTGATATTGATCCGCACATTCCAAAAGAGCGAGTTCTGGAATCTGAGACAGTGTTTCGACAGATGGGCGCAAACGTTACGGCGAAATTGTATCCAAATTTTCCGCACTCAATTAACGAAGATGAGCTAAACGTTGTTAATTTGCTAGTAGCCGGAGCCCAATAAACTCTGGCTTCGATTTAACAGCAATGCCTATGAGCCAATACATGGTTGAATTTGACCTTCCAGCTGTTATGGATGAAGGTTTCGAGAACCGGATTCCTGCCCAACGGCTCAAAGTGGAGGAATTAATGGAAAAGGGATTTTTACTGTCGTATTCTCTTTCGGTCGACCGCCAAAAGCTCTGGTGTATTTTTAAAGCCGATTCAGAACTAGAAGTAATGGAATCGATTTCGGAGTTTCCGCTTATCAAGTACATGACACCAATGATTACAGAATTGATGTTTCATAATATGGTTGCTGCCCGGATTCCTCTCTTTTCATTGAATTAATAAGAACGAAAAAACCCTCTAAATCGGAGGGTTTTTTCATGTCTAAAGGGCGTACCTTTGTAAGCGTTTTACACCCAAAAACACTTAAGTAACCAGGGTTTAACTGGTTACATACGAATATAACTGATTGATAATCAGTTTCACGTGGAACTTTTTTTTTTGTCCGTTTGTTTATCCAATTTTCAGAAAAAACCCATGAATCCCAACATTCTAATCAGCCGATCAGAACGTGAACTGGAAGCCCGATATGCCAACGATTTCATTGCCCATATTGATGGAAAGGGTATACAAACATTGCGCCAGTTTTACGAGGAGATTGCTGAACTACTAGAAATTCCAAATTTTGGTTTTACGCTCGAAGCACTGAATGATTCGCTGAATGACCTGCAATGGCTCGAAGACGAACGAATTGTTTTGTACTTCACCAACACGAACGAGTTAATTAGCAAAGAACGCGACCCCGCCAAAATGGGCAGCCTGTTGAGCATACTTGATGCCACCGCTGAAGATTGGAAATGGGTAGATGACGAAGAAGAAATTGAGCAAAAAGAGATCGTGATTGTTTTTGAAGACAGCGAGCGCATTCGTAAATTATTAGACAAGGAAAGCATTGAATATGCATTCCTATCCGAATTGAAATAAGCGGTTGACGCAACAAATTTCCAAAACCTACTGTTACTCTTCTGTGCCGCCGGAATGTCCTTCCAGCGGCTTTTCGTGTTTGACAAACAACCTGACTAACGCTTGAAACCAGATGAATTGCTCGGCTTATATGCCGACGATAGTTTTATAAAATTGCTGGCCGAACCATTCACCCGTAAGCCAGTGGCCAACGAACCTCAACGGCTACAGATCAAAGGTTTGGCAGGTAGTCTGGATGCAGTGTTGGCATCGTCGATCTTTAAATCGGTGGGCGGTAATCACCTCTATATCTTAACAGACCGCGACGAGGCCTCGTACTTCTTCAACGATTTGCAAAACTTGCTTGGCCAGGAAATTTTGTTTTTCCCGATGTCGTATAAAAAGCCTTATCAATACGAAGAAGTCGAGAATGCAAATGTATTGATGCGGGCTGAGGTGTTGAACAAACTCAATCCGGCACCAAAAGATGGGCTGCTGATGGTTACCTATCCGGAAGCATTATCCGAAAAAGTTATTAACAAACGGTCGCTACAAGCAAATACATTAACGATTCGGGTAGGAGAGAAGCTGGACACGCATTTCGTGGCAGAACTGCTTCAAACTTATGAATTTGAGAAAACCGATTTCGTCTATGAAGCAGGCCAGTTCTCAGTTCGTGGTGGAATTATAGACGTATTCTCTTTCGCAAGTGAGTTTCCATTTCGAATCGATTTGTTCGATGACGAAGTCGAAAGCATTCGAAAATTCAATCCAGAATCGCAGTTATCCACAGACCCGGTTGAGTTTATCAACATCATTCCCAACATCCAGACTAAACTTGTCCAGGAAACTCGCGAACCGTTTTTTGATTTTCTCCCCGAGTCGACAACCATTTGGGCAAAAGACGTCGAGTTTACCCTTGAGATTATCGAAAAATGCTACGAAAATGCCGAACAGAGTTTCACATCGGTTGTAGCGAATAGTGGTGGGATTCAAGTGGTTTCGGACCCAGGCAGTTTATTTGAAACCCGTCGAACGTTTTTGAATGAGCTGAAACGATACCGGACAGTTGAGTTTGGGCGCAAGTTTTATTTCAAAACAGATGGGAAACAACAGTATAACTCCAAGCCTCAGCCTTCGTTCAATAAAGATTTTAAACGGTTGGCTGATACACTAGGAGAAAACCAGTCAAAAGGCTTCACTAATATTATTACTGCTGAATCCTTCAAACAACTTGATCGACTTCGAACGATATTCGAAGAATTAGATCCGTTTGTAAAATTCCAGCCGCTAAACATCGGATTACGGGAAGGTTTTATTGACGAGGCCTTAAAAATTGCCTGTTTCACCGATCACCAGATTTTTGATCGTTATTATAAATATCGTGTTCAGGACAAGTTCTCGAAGTCAAAAGCATTGACGCTTAGAGAGCTAAAAACCTTACAACCAGGCGATTACGTTACACACATTGACTATGGTATTGGGCGGTTTGCAGGGTTGGAAAAAGTAGACCACGCAGGTAATGAACAGGAGGCTATACGTCTGATTTACAGAGACAATGACATTCTTTTAGTAAGCATTCATAGCCTACATAAAATCGCTAAATATAGCGGTAGAGAAGGCGGGCCTCCAACCATGAGTAAACTTGGTACGCAGGAATGGGAGCAGAAAAAATCGCGAATTCGAAAGCAGGTTAAAGACATTGCCCGAGAATTGATTGCGTTATACGCCAAGCGAAGAACAGCTCCCGGTTACGCCTACAGTCGAGATAGTTTTCTCCAAGTTGAACTTGAATCGTCATTCCTTTACGAAGACACCCCTGATCAGGCCAAAGCGACCAACGATGTAAAAGACGATATGGAAAAGCCGCACCCCATGGACCGACTGGTTTGTGGCGATGTAGGGTTTGGGAAAACTGAAATAGCGATTCGGGCAGCCTTTAAGGCTGTAACTGATAACAAGCAGGTCGCGGTGCTAGTGCCAACGACAATTCTGGCCATGCAGCACTTCAAAACGTTCAGCGAGCGTATGGCCGATTTCCCAGTTAAAATCGACTACATCAACCGATTCCGAACAGCAGCCCAAACAAAAGAGATTCTGAAAGGTGTATCATCTGGCGAAATTGGCATTCTGATCGGCACGCACCGAATTGTCAATAAAGACATCAAATTCAAAGACTTAGGCCTTTTAATCATTGATGAAGAGCAAAAATTTGGCGTAAAGACCAAAGATCGATTAAAGGAAATGCGTGTAGAAGTAGACGTTTTGACGCTCACAGCCACACCGATTCCCCGAACACTCCATTTCTCATTGATGGGTGCTCGTGATCTTTCCGTGATTGCCACGCCACCTCCCAATCGGCAACCTGTTACGACCGAAGTACACCCGTACAATGAAGTAACGATCAGAGATGCAGTTAGTTACGAAATCCGTCGCGGAGGGCAGGTCTTTTTTGTACATAACCGTGTCAGTGATATTGAATCCATTGGCAACTTAATTATGCGCCTAGTTCCGGAAGCGCGCGTTGGCGTGGCACACGGACAAATGGAGGGAGATCGGTTGGAGCGGATTATGACTCGATTTATCGAAGGTGAGTACGATGTATTAATGTCTACTAACATTATCGAATCAGGTCTGGATATTCCAAATGCGAACACTATTTTGATTAACAATGCTCACTATTTCGGACTTTCAGATTTGCACCAAATGCGCGGTAGGGTAGGGCGATCGAATCGGAAAGCCTTCTGTTATTTATTAACGCCCCCACCTTCAGTAATGACGGCCGATGCACGCAAACGGCTCCAGACGCTGGAGGACTTTTCAGATTTGGGCGAAGGGTTTAAAATTGCCATGCGCGATTTAGATATCCGGGGAGCAGGAAATCTACTCGGTGCCGAGCAAAGCGGCTTCGTCAATGACCTGGGTTTTGAAATGTACCATAAAGTACTCGACGAAGCCGTTCAGGAATTGCGTGAAAACGAATTTAAAGACCTGTTTGAAACCAAACCCGGCGATCTGAAATTATCTTTACCAGATACCGTTATTGAGACTGATTTGCAGGTTGTTATTCCTGAGAGATACGTCTCAAATATATCGGAACGTTTGGCGTTATATACTCGCCTGGATAGCCTTCAAAACAAGGAAGAATTGCAGGCATTTCGTCAGGAAGTGATCGACAGATTCGGACCTTTACCAGAAGAAGTCGAAAACCTTATTAAAATGGTCAATGTTCGCTGGAAAGCTGAGCAGTTATACCTTGAAAAACTGACGCTTAAGAATAATATCCTGAAAGGATACTTCGTTTCTAACGGGAACGACGACTTCTTCAAATCGGACCAATTTGGCAAGGTAATTGAGTATCTCAAGCGAAACCCAGCCAAATGCTCATTAAAAGAATCGAAGGGAAGGCCCATTATTACACATATAGATGTGTATTCCGTTGAGCAATTGGATGAAATATTGGAGTCGATGACAAATTAATTACGATTTTTGTACCTACGTTTTACACAAAATAGAGCAATGATTCAAAAGTATCACCTGCAACGAGCGGCTTATGTGCTACTGGCAACAGCAGCCCTGGCATCCTGTAAGCCCAAGCACCCGACCAGTGTGCAGCCCGGTAACAAGAGTACGGCGACGGGTATTGCTTACAACCAGAAAGATGGCTTTCAGGTTAAAAAATTCGCGGGACAGAAAGCAGGTCCAAACCTTGTTTTTATTGAAGGTGGCCGGTTCACAATGGGTGCCCTTGAAGAAGACGTGATGAACTCGCGTGACAATAAAGAGCGCACTGTTTCGATTCAATCGTTCTATATGGATGAAACCGAAATGGCCAACGTTCACTACCTTGAATACCTGAATGCCATTCAGCGTGATTCATCAGAGGAAGTGGTAAAAGCAGCTTTACCAGATACAACGGTTTGGTCGAATCCATTGTCTTTTAACGACTCTTATGTTACTCAGTATCTTCGTTATCCTGCATTCCGATATTATCCGGTAGTAGGTGTATCGTGGGTGCAGGCTACAGACTATGCTACCTGGCGGTCTAATGCTGTGAATAATGAACTGGCCAAAGGTGGTGCGACTAAGAAAAAAGGAGGAGGTTTCTCTTTAAAACGGAAATCTAAAAAAGCAGATGATGCCGCTTTAGCCGAAGCTACTACAGCTGCCCCTGCACGACCTAGTCTGGAAAGCGGTACAATTTTACCAGATTATCGACTACCAACCGAAGCTGAATGGGAATACGCAGCCAAAGCCCTGATTGGGACACAATACATGGACGAGAACCAAATCAATCAGCGGATTTATCCCTGGGATGGCTCGTCGGTTCGGAATCCTAAGAAAGGTCGCAAACAAGGTCAAATGCTAGCAAACTTCAAACGTGGTCGTGGTGACTACGCTGGTATCGCCGGACGCTCAAATGACGGAGCTATTATCACGGCAGAAATCTACGCCTATCCTGCTAACGATTTTGGTCTTTATAACATGGCTGGTAACGTAAATGAGTGGGTGATGGACGTTTATCGACCACTTTCCTATCAGGACGTTAGTGATTTGAATCCTGTTCGTCGGAATGGTTATGTTGATGATTCAAAGAATTACGACAGCAAAAATAAACAATCATTAATCGACGATAAACTACGTGTTTATAAAGGCGGGTCGTGGAACGACGTTGCTTACTGGTTATCGCCTGGTACCCGCCGATTCCTGGATCAGGATTCAGCCACGGCAATGATTGGTTTCCGTTGCGCTATGATCGGCGTTGGTCGGAATAAATAAGACGCTATTGTTTTCTAAAGAAAGAGGGCATCCAATATGGGTGCCCTCTTTCTTTATGGCCTAGAGATTATCGATCAGCTACCGCAAGAGTTAATACGCTTACTGATTTACACCCTGCTTTGACCAATTCAACGGCACACGCTTCAATTGTTGCACCGGTAGTTAATACGTCATCAACGATAATAACGCTTTTATCTTTGATAGCTTCAGGCTTCACAACAGCAAATACTGTACTGACATTTTCCCATCGTTCCAAGCGATTTTTGTGCGTTTGCGATGCTTTAAAAGTCTTGCGAATTAATACGTCTGTTCTCATAGGGATTTCAAGTGCATCAGATAATCCTTCCGCAATCCAATCAGCCTGATTATAACCTCGTTTCCGAAAACGACTCTTATGCAACGGAACGCCAACTAGTACGTCTATACCTTGTAGATATTTGCTGTCTGTTTTTAATTGCTGACCGTACCAGTTTGCCAGTTCTTTAGCAGCTTCTTTTTGGCCTTTGTATTTAAAGCTATGGATTAAATTTTGTACGATTCCACCCTTTGTAAAATGCAGATAAGAAGCTAAAAAATGAACAGGCACTTTTCCGGCAAACTTATTGAGGAGATTTTGATCGTAAGGCTCAATATGCTGTCTCGTTTCTGGCAAATTAATTCGACAAGCCGTACATAATATAGGCTCATTTGCACCTAACGACTCTTTACAGCCTAAGCAGAGAGAAGGAAAAAGCAGATCCGTAAAATCAGCTACAAATGACTGTATAAACCGAAACATAGATTGTATTCGTTTGTACTATAAAACGTTGTAATTTAGAGAGAAGAATAATTGAAGAGATACTGTGGAAGCAAAAAGTATAGATATATCGTGGGATGAGTTACTTGACCAGTTGCAATCGCTGGTAGGAAAACGTCCTGCCGATCTAAATGCCGTTCTATTTTTAATTGGTGTGCAAGAGTTAGGTACTGGCCCCAAACGTTTCTCTAAAGAAGCGAAACAAGACCTAATGCACATTGCCGTGTGCCGGGTATTAAGCCAATCGGGGTATTACGCATTTGAAGGAAAAGATAAAGATGGTTGGCCACGGTGGACGCTGACTAAACCGATTCCGCATGGAGACCTGTTAATACAGGAAACCTTTTTAAAACAACACGTTATTCAGTATTTCGAGACTCTATTCGTTTAATTACTCAACCTGAATTCCTATGCAATCTTCAACTGCTTACACAACACTTTTACAACGCATAGACGAATACAAAAAACGCTACTTCCAAAACCAGTTGGTAAAAGGAAGTTTATTTTTTGTTGCCCTGCTGGGTAGTGGTTATTTGTTCATTAACACAGCAGAATTTATTGGCAAGTTCAATTCAGTCGGTCGTGGAGCCTTATTTTTTGGGTTTTTGCTGACAATTCTGGTTGGTTTGTATTTGTTCATTGTTCGCCCATTAATGAGCTTGTATGGGCTAAATAAACCTTTGTCAAATGATGAGGCCGCCCGACAAATTGGAACGTTTTTTCCCGAAGTAGGGGATAAGCTCTTGAATACACTTCAACTTCAGCGTATCTCATCAGATCAAAGTGATTTGCTTCAGGCTAGTCTAAATCAGAGATCACAGCAGTTGTTAATAAACCGTTTCTCGAATGCGATTCAGATTAGTCGAAATCGTCAATTTCTTAAATACGCCATACCTCCGCTTGCGCTCATCCTGTTAATTCTGGTCGTGAATCCAACGTTTTTTACAAAATCGTCTACTCGACTTGTTAATTATAATAAAGAGTTTGCAGAAGAAGCTCCCTTCAAATTTGTTATCCAAAACAAATCGCTTAAAGCCTTTAGAAATGAAGATTTCCCGCTTAAGGTAAAACTAACTGGAGATGCCATTCCACAAGCTGTATATGTTGTGGCAAATGGAACACGCTTTAAATTGGAGCAAACAGGTGATCAATTTTCATACAATTTTGATAACCTACAACGCGATCTAGATTTTCATCTTGAAGCCGCTGGATTTAATTCTGAGGGCTACAAAGTAGCGCTTATCGATCGGCCTGCCGTACTTTCATTCAATGTTAAACTCAACTATCCAGCTTACCTGAACAAACCTTCTGAGCAACTTTCTAACGTTGGTAACCTACTGGTTCCGCAAGGAACGGTAGTGAATTGGGAGTTTGCTGCTGATCATACCGATTCATTATCACTGCGCTTTAATACAGATTTAAAACCGTTAGCAGCTCGTTTAATCGAAGATAATATGTTTGTGCTGAATCGTCGGTTAATGCAGAACGCGATATACACTGTATCGCTGAAAAACGGACAAATTAATACACCGTCGACAATACAATATAACATCCAAGTAATCCCTGATCGATTTCCGCAAATTTCAGTTGATCGAATTCAAGATACGGTTACGTATAATTATATAGCTCTTTCGGGACTTGTTTCTGATGATTACGGATTCTCCAAGCTACGGCTTAATTACAAAATCAATCGAAATGGGAAAGAGTCATCTCTTTATAGTAAAGACATTCCAGTCAATCGTTCGACCACTTCCCAGAATTTTGTCTATAACTGGTCACTAGATAGCCTAAAGCTTGGGCAAGAAGATAAGCTTGAGTATTACGTACAGGTGTGGGATAACGATGGGGTTAATGGCCCCAAATCGAGTCGCTCAAATCAATTAAATTTTGTCGTACCCTCAAACGCCGAAATTCAGAAACAGGTTGATAAGTCTGCCGAAAAAACCGAGCAGCAAATTGACAATGCTCTGAGCAAAACGCAAGAGATCAAGAAGGAATTAAATCAGATGGAAGATCGCATGCGAACGAAGAAATCCTCTGATTTTCAGGACAAAAAGCAGCTTCAGGACGTCCTCCAAAAGCGGGAAGATTTATTAAAGGAAATCCAGAAATTACAGGAACAATTCCAAAAAACGAACGATACTCAACAACGATTTTCTGAAAAAAATCAGGCAATGCAAGACAAAATGGAGCAGCTAAAGAAGCTATTCAATGAACTGCTTGACCCTGAATCGAAGCAATTGTATGAGCAACTTAAACAGCTTCTGGAGCGTAAACAAGATGAAAAAGCATCGGATATGCTTGACAAATTGAGCCGCAAAGAAAAGAACATGGAGCGTGATTTAGACCGTGCTCTTAAGCTTTTCAAACAAATGCAACTGGAACAAAAGGTTAATAACATTGCTGAGAATCTTGAAAAACAAGCAGAGAATTTAGAAAAACAGGCAGAAGAAAATGCCAAGAAAAATGAGACTTCTCAAGACCAACAAAAGCAGCAGGAAAAATCGCAGGAAGACTTCAAAAACACTAAGAATCAGCTAGATGAGCTTCAGAAACAGGCAGAAAAAGATGATTTAAATAAGCCTGAATCTTCTGAAGAAGAGCAGAAAGAGATTGAGAAGGACATGGAAGAAGCCATGAAAAATATGAAGAGCGACCAGGGAAAGCAGGCGGCTTCAAAACAGAAAAAGTCGGCTAAATCTATGCGCGCTATGAGTAAAGCCATGAAAGAATCTATGCAATCATCTGAGATGGAAGAGATGCAGGAAAATATGGATGATTTGCGTAACATCCTCGATAATCTGATTACACTTTCATTTGGCCAGGAGAAAGTGATGAAGGATTTCCGCGGCATGAGCCTTCAAGATCCTCGCGTCACCAAACTTTCACAGGAGCAACTAAAGCTTCAGGATGATGCCAAAATTATTGAAGATAGCTTAAATGCCCTCGCCAGCCGTGTTGTACAGATTCAATCATTTGTTACTCGTGAGCTAACTAACATGAAGTCTTATATGGATGAAAGCGTTCAACAATTACGTGATCGTCGTTTAAGTATGGCTTCATCAAAGCAACAGTTTGCAATGACCTCAATCAATAATCTCGCTTTGATGCTTAGTGATGTGTTGAAGAATATGCAGCAACAGATGAATGCCATGGCAATGCCAGGAAAAGGCAAAGGCGGCAAAAAAGGCCAGAATCCTAGTGGTATGGGGGAGATGCAAAAACAACTTAATGCGAAAATGCAGCAACTTCAGAAAGGAGGTAAAACAGGTAGAGGGTTATCTGAAGAGCTATCCCAAATGGCGGCTGAACAAGCTATGATTCGCCAAATGCTTAAAAAACTGGAAGAAAACGCGAAAGGAACTGAAGCTGGTAAGCAACAGGAAAAACAGGTAAAGGATTTATTGGATAAAATGGATGAATCTGAAACTGATTTGGTCAACAAACGTGTAAACCCTAACTTAATCAATCGTCAGAATGAAATTCTAACTCGCCTGTTGGAATCAGAAAAAGCACTTAAGCAACAAGAGGAAGATCCTAAGCGGCAGGCTGAAACAGCTAAATCAATAAAACGTAGTACGCCTTCTTTCTTTGATTCGACCAACTTACAGCAGAAAACGAAGCAAGTTGAAGTGCTTCGCTCTGTTACTCCCAATTATAATCTTTTCTACAAAAAAGAAGCGAATCAGTATTTACAGAAAGTAAGTAAGTAAATTTCGCTTTCAATTAAAACCGCTGACTTGGCACGAAGGTCAGCGGTTTTTTGTTGCCTTTTCATCAGATTTCAATCACGTTTTATCTTTTCAGCAACTTTCCACAATTTTGTGAAAAGTTTCCACGTGAAACATTTTTCAAAAATCACTAAAAATGTATTCTTCTTACGACGTCATTGTTGTTGGTGCAGGTCATGCGGGATGTGAAGCGGCAAGTGCAGCTGCGACGATGGGTTCCCGAGTATTACTGATCACAATGAACATGCAAACAATCGCACAAATGTCCTGTAACCCAGCAATGGGTGGCGTAGCCAAAGGACAAATTGTTCGAGAAGTTGATGCACTGGGTGGATTATCAGGAATTATCAGCGATAAAAGCATGATTCAATTTCGCATGCTCAATCGTTCGAAAGGGCCAGCCATGTGGAGTCCACGATGCCAGAGTGATCGAAATTTATTTGCTTGGGAATGGAGAAAAGCATTGGAAGGAAACAAAAACATTGATTTCTGGCAGGATACTGTCAATGAAGTTATTGCAAAAGATGGAAGAGCAGTTGGGGTAAAAACGAGCTTAGGTGTAGAATTTTCAGCCAAATCGGTAGTCTTGACAAACGGTACGTTTTTAAACGGCAAGATGTTTATTGGGGAAAAAGTGTTTGGAGGAGGGCGAACGGCGGAACGGTCTGCAACAGGCTTAACAGAACAATTGATAAGTTTAGGCTTTGAAGCTGGTCGAATGAAAACCGGTACACCTCCACGAGTGGATGGCCGGAGTCTAGATTATAACAAAATGGAAGAGCAACTTGGAGACGAAAATCCAGGAAAGTTTTCCTATACAAATACACCGAAACTAAGCAAACAACGGAGCTGCTGGATTACCTATACCAATCAGGCAGTACACGATGAGCTGAAAACAGGTTTCGAAAAATCACCCATGTTTACGGGTCGAATTAAAGGATTAGGTCCTCGCTATTGTCCATCCGTTGAAGATAAAATTAATCGATTTGCAGATAAAGATCGGCATCAAATTTTCGTGGAACCAGAGGGATGGGATACTGTTGAAGTGTATGTAAATGGATTTTCAACGTCCCTTCCAGAGACTGTCCAGTATAACGCCTTGCGGAAAATCGAAGGATTTGAGAACGTACGTATGTTCCGACCAGGCTATGCCGTTGAGTATGATTTCTTTCCCCCGACCCAATTAAAGCCCACTCTAGAGACACACTTAGTACAAAATCTCTTTTTTGCAGGGCAAATAAATGGTACAACAGGTTATGAAGAAGCAGCTTGTCAAGGGCTGATGGCAGGCATCAACGCGCATCGAAATGCGCACGAAGAGGCCGAATTTACGATCAAACGTTCAGAGGGATATATAGGTGTATTGATTGATGATCTGATTACAAAAGGTACAGAAGAGCCTTACCGTATGTTTACCTCAAGAGCTGAGTACCGTACTTTGTTGCGCCAGGACAATGCGGATTTAAGACTAACAGAAAAAGGATATGCCATCGGTTTAGCCTCTCAGGAACGGTATGATAGTATGCTTGTAAAACGCGATGGCCTGGCAGAATTAACCGAAGCTATACGGGCCACAAGAGTAAAGCCAGAAGAAATAAACGATTGGTTAACCTCTAAAAATAGTGCGGTACTACGTGAAAAAAGCAGCTTCTATACCTTACTGAAACGCCCTGAAATAGATCAGGAAGATGTAAAAGAGTTGTTGAAACTAGTTCCTAATATGCCTGGGGTAGGGGAGGAGATCATCGAGCAAACCGTTATAGAAATTAAATACGAAGACTATTTGAATCGAGAAAAACAAAATGCGGACAAGCTAGATAAATGGGAAAATCTATCGATCAATCCCGCTTTTGATTATGATCGACTCAAAGCACTTTCGTTTGAAGGAAAAGAAAAGTTGAAGCGCTTACGTCCAGCAACCATCGGCCAAGCCTCCCGAATTAGCGGTGTGAGCCCATCCGATGTTTCGATTTTATTGGTCTATATGGGCCGTTAGAAAAGTGGGTTCTGGTTATATAATCGAAACGATTTTATGATCAGAACCTTTTTGTATCCCTACAATTTTGATCGCGAATTTGGAAACGATAACAGAATGCCCAGTTTGTGGCGACAATCAATTTAAGCCATTCTTAGTCTGTAACGACTATTTAGTTAGCCAACAAAAATTCGCTATACAGGAATGTAATACGTGCAATTTTCGATTAACCAATCCTCGGCCAGATGCCAATTCAATTGGTCAGTATTATAAATCGGAGGATTATGTATCTCATAATGACGAAGGGAAAGGCCTGGTCAATACCGCATACCGTGTCGTTCGTAATTATACATTGCGTTCTAAACTCAACTTGATTAATAAATTGAATGGAGGAAAAGGTCGGCTTCTAGACGTCGGTTGCGGAACAGGAGCTTTCCTCGAAAATTGTAAAATTGCCGGTTGGGAAGTAATGGGTATGGAACCCGATACGGATGCTCGCGCCATTGCTCAGAAAAAATTACAAGTCGAAATCAAACCTAACTTAAATGCCCTAGTAGGGGAGGGGCCGTTTGACATTATTTCTCTTTGGCATGTACTTGAGCATATTCCAAATGTCAATGAAATCATTCCTCAACTACATCAACTATTAGCAAATAAAGGCACGCTACTAATTGCTGTACCTAATTCTGATTCCTATGATGCTCATTATTTTAAAGAGTATTGGGCAGCCTATGATGTTCCTCGTCACCTCTACCATTTTACGCCAACAACGATAAAGCCACTTTTTCAAAAACATGGCTTTGCCTTAGTTGATCAGAAACCCATGGTATTCGATGCGTTTTACATCGCGATGTTGAGCACTCGCTACCAAAGTGGAAAAACAGATTATCTGAAAAGTATACGAGTAGGACTATCATCTAATAATGCAGCTAATCGAACCGGTAATTCGTCTAGCTTAATTTATCTGTTCCAGAAAGCTCAATAAAGGTTATAATTTATAAGTAAGCCAGCTTATCCTTTCGTTAGGGCATAATAATTGCCAGCAAAAGGTCATAGTTAGGCTTATTTTTTCATTGTAAGGTAAAGGTCTATTCTAAATTAAAAAAGTGAAATTTTAGTGTGAATAAGCCTGTGTATAACTAAACAGTAGGCGTGGAAAACGTGTTTACAAGGATTGATTGTGATGTGGATTGAATCAATAGTAATCCACAATGGAAAGAAAAAGGGTCCACGATGTGGAGAAAGCCCTACATATCACAATCAATTCCACAAACTTTCCCCACTTAAAACTGTGCACAAATCTTATGCACAAATCCACAAATACTTAACACACAAAATGTGGAAAAAATGTTATTTATTTAAAAATGAGTAAATTAAGTGTGGATAAGCAAAAGTTAGTCCGTGGATAACAGGCACTTTTTGTCCACAATAGTTAATTAGTCTCGTGGACAACTTATTTATTCACATTTCCACATGACTAATGAGTATAATAACGTTTCTTTTAAAAAGCTTTTTTATATAATGTTAATAAGGTCAAAAGTCATTGTTACGTTGCTATGGCTGTTGTCAGCCGGGTTGGTGTATGGCCAAGGGGGGACAACGCTGGCCGAAGAATATTACAAAGCTGGCGAGTTTGAAAAGGCCGCTAACGAATATGCCAAGCTGTTGAAAACAGACGTGACGTGGACACGACTGACACGGTATATCACAAGCCTCCAAAAAACAAATAAAGCCGAGGAAGCAGTCAAGTATTTACGAAAGCAGCAGCGCAGTGATGAAGCTAATCGATCGTACTATGAATTGTTGAGTGGGCAACTAGCCACACAACAAGGTGATACAACACAATCGCAAACTCAGTACACGGCGGCTTTACAATCAAGTAAATCGTCGATTACGAAACTGGAAAAGCTGGCAACGGCCTTTAATGAAGTCGGTGAAACGCGCTGGGCTGTTAAAACGCTTGAAACGGCACGAGAGGTCAGCAAAGATCCAACGTCGTATAGCGAAGATTTAATGGCCCTCTATCGGGCGACTGGCCAGACTGAGAAAGCAATCGACGAAATTATCACGACCAGTAAGCAGACAGATAAAAAAGAAACGGTTCTGGCAGCTCTACAAGGGTTTATCAACACAAAAGATGAACCGCTTGTGGAAAAGGCACTTTATACCAAAATTCAGCAAGAGCCAAATGAGTTGGCATATAATGAACTGCTGATTTGGTATTTCGTACAAAAGCAAAAGTTTAGCCGGGCATTGTTGCAGGAGAAAGCTACTGATAAGCGAATGAAGCTAAATGGCAGTCGTGTCTATGATTTAGGCATGTTGGCAATGAACAATAAAGAATATAAAGCAGCTGCGGATGCATTTGAATATGTAACAACAACTTATCCACAAGGTCAGCTTTATCCGTTTGCTCGTCGGTTAGTTATCAGTGCTCGTGAGGAACAGGTTAAGAATACATACCCAATTGATAAGCTTGAAATTAGAAAATTGATTTCCGATTATCAGCGTATGCTACAGGAAATCGGTACCAATACCAAAACACTGGAAGCTCTCAGAAGTACAGCCAACCTCTATGGGAACTATCTTGATAGCAAAGACACTGCGTTAACAGTGTTGGATTTGGCAATTGATTTAGGGAAGGCCGATAAAAATTTCGTAGATCGTTGTAAACTTGACAAGGGCGACATTTATCTGCTGAAAGGCGAGCCCTGGGAATCCACATTGTTGTATTCTCAAGTGGAAAAGTCTCAAAAAGAAGAGCTATTGGGTTACGAGGCAAAGCTTAAAAATGCCAAGCTTCACTATTACAAAGGCAATTTCTCGGTGGCGAAGGATTTGTTAGATGTACTTAAATTAGCTACATCTCGTGAAATTGCTAATGATGCTGAACAGCTTAGTTTATTAATTGTGGATAACACAGGTATGGACAGTACAGAAGCTGCTATGCGCTGGTATGCTGATACGGAATTGCTTCTTCTACAGAACAAAACAGATGAGGCTGTGGATAACCTCAATAAAATGTTGACAAAGTATAGCGATCACAGCATTGCCGATGAAGTACTCTGGCTTCGGGCAAATACATACATGAAGCAAGGAAAAAATGCTGAAGCGCTTGAGGATCTGAAACTAATTGTTAATAAGTATCCTAATGACATTCTGGGCGATGATGCTTTATTCACCCAGGGTAAAATCTATGATGAGCGCTTGAAAGATAAAGCAACTGCCATGGAGGCCTATCAGAAGGTACTTACCAAATATCCAGGAAGCATATATGGGGCTGAAGCTCGTAAGCGATACCGGGCTTTACGGGGTGATACCGTAAATTGACTTTGAGATTTATTATCCACAAAAAAGCCAGCAATCCACAAATTGCTGGCTTTTTTGTGGATAACTGGTTAGGCTACTGTTTGAAGCAAAGATTCTTTAAAAGCCTCGTATTGAGCCGGAATAAAAATACTATGTTTAGGACGATCGGCTAACTTGGCTAGTCGCTCGGGCACATCAACAGTTAAATTCAGTACTTCTTCAACAAGTGGTTTAAATTTCGATGGATGAGCCGTGGCTAGTGCAATACCAATGCTATTCTGTTTCGATTCAACTAGAAAATCTTGTGCGCCCATAATACCTATGGCAGTATGAGGGCAAGCTATATAGCCATATTTCGCATAAATTTTCTGCATTCCAGCCCGTGTTGCATCATCATCATAGAAATAGCCTGAAACATTGGCTTTAAACTGATTAAAATTATCTCCATATAAATGGGAAAGACGAACGAAATTACTTGGACTACCGACATCCATGGCATTTGAAATAGTTGCCACAGATTCTTTGGGTATGTAAGTTCCAGTTGTTAAGTAGTCGGGAACAACATGATTGAGGTTAGTTGCCGCAACGAAATGATCAACAGGCAAACCCATTTGTTGAACCATGACTCCGGCGCTCAGATTACCAAAATTTCCACTGGGTGTTGAAAAAACGATAGGTTTTTGATGATTCCGAACCTGACCATAAGCTCGAACGTAGTAAAAGCCTTGAGGAATCAACCGAAAGATATTGATCGAATTCGCTGAAGAAAGCGAAAGCTGAGCGTTTAATTCAGCATCAACAAAAGCTTGTTTGACTATAGCCTGACAATCGTCGAAAGAGC
This sequence comes from Spirosoma foliorum, assembly GCF_014117325.1. Taxonomy (NCBI): domain Bacteria; kingdom Pseudomonadati; phylum Bacteroidota; class Cytophagia; order Cytophagales; family Cytophagaceae; genus Spirosoma; species Spirosoma foliorum. Next base: position 7,189,452 of record NZ_CP059732.1, read on the forward strand.
CGTCAACTTCAAATGCCTGAACGTTTCCACCAAGTGTGGTCAATTGTTTTTCTTGCAAATCGCTAACACGGCCGCTTGGGTAAAGAATAGAAACCCGAACTCCATGAACATTGTGAAATCCCATAGCAACTGCACCACCTGTATCACCAGAAGTGGCTACCAGAATATTAATTTCTTTATCACTACGCTTCGAGTAATAAGACATTAAGGCCGCCATGTAACGTGCACCAACATCTTTAAAGGCTAACGAAGGGCCGTGAAATAACTCCAAAACAGCCATTCTACCTGCTTCCAGATTAACAACAGGAGTATCAAACGGAAATGCCCGATGGGTTAACTCTTCCAAATCCGCTTTACTAATCTCATCGCCAAACAGCGCTTTACTGATCTCAAAACCGATTTCTGCTAACGATTGCCCAGAAATATCATCAAAAAATTGAGTGCCTAAATGAGGTAGGGGAGTGGGCATGTATAAACCCTTATCAGCTGGCATGCTATGAAAAAGGGCTTGCTCAGTTGTTACGGTTATTTCTGGATTATTTGTACTGTAAAAACGCATAAGCAAAAAGTCGAAATAAGGCTGCAAAGTACGGTAAATCAGCCCAATGAATCGAAAATTACCCGTTAAATGTGGAAAACTATTGTTGATTAGTGGATAAGTTAGGCAATACGTAAATTTGTAAAAACATACACTTCATTATGTCCTTCGGATTTTTTAATGCCCCCACACCGGCAAATGAGCCGGTCAGAGAATACCGACCTGGCTCTCCTGAACGCGAAGCAGTTAAAGCAGCATTAGCTGATTTCCGTGCCAACGAAACGGATATCCCAATGCATATTGGTGGAAAAGAAGTTAGAACTGAACGTAAACTTCGCGTAGCTCCGCCCCATGATCACCAACATACATTAGGTTATTTTTATGAAGGCGATGCCCAACACGTTAAGAAAGCAATAGAAGCTGCACTCTCCGCAAAAGAAGCCTGGGCTGGTTTATCCTGGGAACATCGGGCCAGTATTTTCTTAAAAGCCGCCGATCTGCTTGCAGGCCCCTATCGAGCACGAATTAACGCTGCAACAATGCTCGGACAGTCGAAAAATGCATATCAGGCCGAAATTGATTCAGCTTGTGAATTAATAGATTTCCTTCGATTCAATGTGCATTATGCAACAGAGATATACCATCAACAGCCTAATTCCTCCCCTGGAGTGTGGAATCGGTTGGAATATCGCCCGCTTGAAGGCTTTGTTTTTGCATTGACGCCATTCAATTTTACCGCTATTGCTGGTAACCTACCTACTTCTGCAGCTTTAATGGGCAACACAGTCGTTTGGAAACCGGCGTACACGCAAGCTCTTTCAGCTAAAGTAATTATGGATGTGCTGAATGAAGCTGGTTTACCTAAGGGAGTGATTAATTTGATTTTTGTCGATGGACCGGTGGCTGGCGACATTATTTTTAACCATGCCGACTTTGCTGGTATTCATTTTACAGGGAGTACAGGAGTTTTTCAACAAATTTGGGGCACAATTGGAGCCAATATCCACAAATACAAAAGTTATCCACGTATTGTAGGTGAAACCGGTGGAAAAGACTTTGTATTGGTTCATGAATCGGCCCATGCCGACGAGGTAGCTACAGGATTAGTACGTGGTGCATTTGAATATCAGGGACAAAAATGTTCAGCGGCCTCCCGCGCATACCTTCCTTCAACGCTTTGGCCAGCGGTTGAAGCAAAAATGAAGGAATTCTTAGCTGAGATAAAAATGGGTGGAACCGAGGATTTTACCAATTTTATTAATGCTGTTATCGACGAACGAGCTTTTAAAAAAATCACGGCATATATAGACGAGGCTAAAAAAAGCGCCCAAGTAATAGTTGTGGCAGGTGGTAACTACGACGGTTCAAAAGGCTACTTTATTGAACCAACGGTGTTGAAAGTAAGTGATCCAACTTACCGGACAATGTGTGAGGAGATTTTTGGTCCTATATTATCTATATATGTTTATGAGCCGTCTGAATTCGATAAGATGATTGAAACGGTTAATACAACCTCTCCTTATGCCCTAACAGGCTCTATTTTCGCAGAGGATCGATATATAATAGAGGAAGTAACCCATAAGCTCCAAAATGCTGCTGGTAACTTTTATATTAATGACAAACCCACGGGAGCAGTAGTTGGGCAACAACCTTTTGGTGGGGCGAGAGCATCGGGTACTAATGATAAAGCAGGCTCTGCTTTGAACCTATATCGCTGGGTTTCAGCCAGAACAATTAAAGAGACGTATGTTTCTCCCAAAAATTATGGCTACCCATTCCTACAACCTGAATAATTTTTTAAAAAAAGTTTGAAATAAAGCTTGCGTAAAGAAATATAAAAGCATAATTTTGCACTCCAAAATCAGAAGAAAGGGCGAGTATTTTAAAGATAAGCGCCTTTTTATCAAGAGTTTAGAAATGGGATTTGAAAAAAGTTGTTAAAAATATTTTTCAACTTTTACTTGACAAGAAAGATTGAGTGTCGTACCTTTGCACTCCCAAATATAAGGAAGGCCAACAACGGTTGGCCACCATCTCGAAAGAGAAACAGTTCTTTGACGTATTGACATTAATAGGTTAGCACTTATAAGGCTATAAACATCGAGATTAACTTCGGTTGGTCTCACAATTATTTACGATGGAGAGTTTGATCCTGGCTCAGGATGAACGCTAGCGGCAGGCCTAATACATGCAAGTCGAACGGGTCGCAAGGCCAGTGGCAAACGGGTGCGTAACGCGTAAGCAACCTGCCTCATACTGGGGGATAGCCCGGCGAAAGCTGGGGTAAACCCGCACGGTCCAGTTTTATCACCTGGTAAGATTGGTAAACATTTATGGGTATGAGAGGGGCTTGCGTCTGATTAGCTAGTTGGCGGGGTAACGGCTCACCAAGGCGATGATCAGTAGGGGTTCTGAGAGGATTGGCCCCCACATGGGTACTGAGATACGGACCCAACTCCTACGGGAGGCAGCAGTAGGGAATATTGGGCAATGGACGCAAGTCTGACCCAG